>JAGNIV010000033.1 GCA_018001015.1 Phenylobacterium sp.
CCACGTAGCCGGGAAATCTCGCACCGCTCCTCAAGGCTGAGCTGCTCGTAGAGCCGTCCCATGACAACACCTCCGCCAACGCAAGGTGTTGCACTTCGTTTGAGAACTCAGGGGGCCCAGATGCATCCACCGGGTTCAGGATGCTTGACCCTGAGTTCTGACCTCCGACCTGGATCCCGGCCTTCGCCGGGAGGAGCGGAGAGGGGGAATTTGCGCGGCGGTTGCTCTAAACCCTTCATTATGGACGCCTGGCTTTCCGATTTCATCGCCGCCGAGGGCTTGCCCGCGGACTTCGCCGAGACCGCCCTGGCGATCTGCGGTCCGCTGGCCGCAAGGATCGTCGCCGACCGAGGGCCTCCCGGTCAGGTCGTGGGCGTCTGCGGCAGCCAGGCCAGCGGCAAGTCCACCCTCACCGCCGTGCTTCGTCATGTCCTGGAGGACGCCGGCCTGACCGTCGCCTCCCTCTCCCTGGACGACCTCTATCTGCAGCGCGCCGACCGCCTGGTCCTCGCCCGTGAGGTCCACCCGCTGCTGGCGACCCGGGGGGTTCCGGGCACCCACGACGTCGCCCTGGGCCTGGCGGTTCTCGAGAGTCTGGGCCGCGACGGCGAGACCGTGCTGCCGGTCTTCGACAAGGCGACGGATGATCGTAAGCCGCAAGGTGTCGCGGTCGCCGGGCCCGTGGACGTGGTGCTGTTTGAGGGCTGGTGCGTCGGAGCCGTCCCCCAGGGTGATGTCTCGGCTCCCATCAACGCCCTGGAGCGGGAGCGCGACCCTGACGGCCGCTGGCGGACCTTCGTCAACGCCGCCCTGGCCGGGCCCTACCAGGCGCTGTTCGCCCGTATCGGCCTGCTGGTCCTGCTCAAGGCGCCCAGCTTCGAGCTGGTTCTATCCTGGCGTCAGGAACAGGAGGCCAAGCTGCGCGCTCGCCTCGCCCGCGAGGGGGGCGACCTCAAGCGCGCCATGACCGACGCCGAGGTCGCTGACTTCGTCGCCCATTACGAACGTCTCACGCGCCACATCCTGGCCGAGATGCCGGGGCGGGCGGACCTGGTGGTGGACCTGAACGCGGCGCGGCGTCCAAAGACCTAGCGCGGGTCCTTCTTCCACTCGGCCATGTCCCGATGGTGCTTTTCATCCATCGCGCGGCGCCACTTGGCGCGCAGGACGGCGGGGCGGTCGGGGTAGCGGTCCTCCAGGAACTCCGCCCCGGTCACCCGGTCGGCGCGGAAGGAGCGGAAGTCCTGGCGCATCTCGCACCAGGCCATCAGCATCCGGACCGTGTCGTGATAGCCGATGGTCACCGGCCAGATCACCCGCTGGCTGTCGCGGCCCTGCTCGTCCTTGTAGTGGATGGCGATCTTGCGGCCGGCATGGATCTGGGCGCGGACCTGGGCCATGTCGATGGCGTCCGGCTGGAGCTTCCAGGACTTGGCCGCGCCCAGGGACGGGGCGTCGATATAGGGCCGCAGGCGCTCGGGGATGGCGGCGCTGATCTTGGCGATCAGGTCCTGGGCGGCGAGCGCCAGGGCCGGATCGCCGCGGCCCGCCACCCACTGGGCGCCCAGCACGCAGGCCTCGATCTCGTCGGGGGTCAGCATCAGCGGCGGCAGGTCGTAGCCCTGGTCCAGCACATAGCCGACGCCGGCCTCGCCCCGCACGGGCACCCTCTGCGCCATCAGGTCGGCGACGTCGCGATAGACCGTGCGCTTGGAGGTCTCCAGCTCCTCGGCCAGGGCGTCGGCGGTCACCGGCCGCCGGGAGCGGCGCAGGATCTGGATGATCTGGAACAGGCGGTCAGCGCGTCGCATCGGACCAAAGCTCCACCTTCGCCATCCTGGATGGCGGCAGGATGGCAGTAGAACCGGGATCAAGGCAACCGCGGAAAACGATCACCCCCAAAACTGGTTAGGTGACCTAACCAGTTTTGGGGGGTCGCTGGAACAACTTCAGGGGGCGCCCAAAGTTCAGTCCTCGTCCCTTGGCAGCGGCTGTTCGACGGCGCCCAGGGCGTCGGCCAGCCGCATCTTGGCGCTGCCGGGCTTCAGGGGCTGCTGCTGGCTGGCGTCCGGGGTCCAGCCGGTCAGGGTCAGGATCTCGAAGGTGGCGGGCACCCGGCCGTCCGGCTCGGCGAAGCGCTCGACATAGAGCTCCATGGCCCGGGCCAGCACGGTCCTGGTCAGGGCCCGGGGGTGTCGGTCGGCCAGGACGCTGGTCTCCCCCATGGCCCTCAGATCGGCCAGCAGCTTGATGGGATGGGCGTAGCGCACAGTCACCTTGTCCACGTCGGCCACCGGCAGGGCGAACCCCGAGCGCTGCAGCAGGCCGGCCGCATCATAGGCGTCGGCGAAGGGGGAGATGCGGCTGGCCGCGCCCCCGGTCAGCTCGATCTCCGCCGAGAGCAAGGACGCCCGCAGCTCGGTCAGGGTCGCCCCGCCGAACATCGAACCGATGAACAGGCCGTCCGGCTTCAAGGCCCGGCGGATCTGGATCAGGGCGCCCACCACGTCATTGGTCCAGTGCAGGGCCAGCGTCGAGACCACCAGGTCCAGCGACCCGAAGGCGAAGGGCAGGCGCTCCTCATCGGCGACGACGCGGGGACCGCCGCGGCCGGCCAGCATGGCGGGCGCGAGATCAGCCTCCACCAGCAGGCCCACCCGGCTCGCTGCATCGCTGGCGGCCAGGGCCTCCCGGAAGGCCCCATTGCGGGCCCCGAGGTCGACGGCGCGAGGAAACTCCCGCAGGATCGCCTCCAGGCGCACCACGGCGTCCTCCGCCGCGCGGCGCTTGAGGAAGTCGGCGTTTCCGTAGCCCGGCGCGGCGCGGGTCAGGCGGGCGCGCAGCTGGGCGCGGTCGAAGAGCAGGGGCGGGGCGGACATGAGCCTGCAAGATGGCCTGTCGGAGGCCTGGTGGAAACCAGGGCCACGCATGAAATCCGCCGCGCGCACCGCGCTGGACCTCTTATTCCCGCCCCAGTCCCTGGATGACGGGCCCCGGCCCCTGGCCACCGGTCTCACGGCGACGGGCTGGAGCCAGATCACCTTCCTCGACGATCCGGTCTGTGACGGCTGCGGCGCGCCCTTCGAGTATCCGCTGGGGGCGGGGGTGCGCTGCGCCGCCTGCATGGCCAAGCCCCGCGCCTTCGACCGGGCGCGCGCCGCCTGTCTCTATGACGACGCCTCGCGTGGTCCGATCCTGCAGCTGAAGCACGCCGACCGCACCGACCTCGCTCCGTTGTTCGCGCGCTGGATCAGCCGCTCGGCCCGCGACCTGATTGCCGAGGCCCACGCCATCGCGCCTGTACCCCTGCATCCGACCCGTCTGTTGGCACGCCGCTATAACCAGGCCGCCGAGATCGCCCGGCCGCTGAGCCGGCTGTCGGGCGTGCCCTATCTGCCCGACGCGCTCACTCGCGTGCGCGCCACCGAGACACAGGGCGGCAAGTCCGGCTCCGGCCGACGTAGAAATGTGGCGGCGGCGTTCGCCGTGCCCGCCTCGCGGGCGAAACAGGTGGCGGGGCGGCGAATCCTGCTGATTGATGACGTCATGACCACCGGGGCCACCCTTGAAGGCTGCGCGCGCGCCCTGCTGAAGGCCGGCGCCGCCTGCGTCGATGTGGCGGTGGTGGCGAGGGTGAAAGAAACGACGAACACCCCCATATGAGATCCTTAAACCTCCTTCGGCGTTAGTTGAGACATGACCCAAGTCACCATCTACACCAAGCCGTTCTGCCCCTACTGCGTCCGCGCCCTCTCCCTGCTGGAGAAGAAGGGCGTCGAGTTCACCGAGATCGAGGCCGCCTTCGATCCGGAGAAGCGCCAAGAGATGATGCGGCGCTCGAACGGCCGTGCCACCTTCCCGCAGATATTCATCGGCGACGAACACATTGGCGGCTGCGACGACATGATGGCCCTGGAGCGGGACGGCAAACTGGACCCCCTGCTGGCGGCTTGAGCCTTGCCAAGCCTGGGCTGAAAGGCTTGTAGAGAAGCCATGACCCTGCGCGTCGGACTGATCCAGACCCGGACCCCCGCCAGCCACGCCGCGGCACTTGAACATCTGGCGCCGCTGGTGCGCGAGGCCGCGGCCCAGGGCGCCACCTTCATCGCCACGCCTGAGGGCAGCAACATCCTGCAGAAGGACAAGGCTGTCCTGCTGCCGCAGCTCAAGCTGTTGGCGGAGGATCCTGTTGTTCTCTGCATGCAGGCCTTGGCCAAGGAACTCGGCGTCTGGCTGCTGATCGGCTCGGCCCTGGTGCTGCGCGAGGACGGCAAGGCCGCCAACCGCGCCGCCCTCATCTCGCCGGCCGGTGAGATCACCGCCACCTACGACAAGCTGCACATGTTCGACGTCGACCTTCCCACCGGCGAGACCGCCCGCGAAAGCGAGACCTATGAGCCCGGTGATCGGGCGGTGACCGCCTCGGCCGGGGACATCCCGCTCGGCCTGACCATCTGCTACGACATGCGCTTTCCGGCGGTCTATCGGGCCCTGGCCCTGGCCGGCGCCAAGGTGATGATGGTCCCGGCCGCCTTCACCCGGCCCACCGGCGAAGCGCACTGGGAGATATTGCTGCGCGCCCGGGCCATCGAGACCGGCAGCTTCGTGCTTGCACCGGCCCAGGGCGGCTTCCACGAGGACCGCCGCGGCACCTGGGGTCACACGATCGCCATCGCCCCCTGGGGCGAGATCGTCGGCGAACTGGCCCACGACGAACCCGGCGTCCTGGTGGTGGACCTGGATCTCGCCGCCGTCGCCAAGGCTCGCACGGCGATCCCGGCGCTCGCCAATGCGCGTTCCTTCGCCGCCCCGACACCGCTGTCATGATCCGCTACGCGCTCGCCTGCGACCACGCCCACGAATTCGAGGGCTGGTTCGGTTCCTCGGACGACTATGACGCCCAGGCCGACGCCGGCCAGATCGGCTGCCCCACCTGCGGTTCCACGGCAGTGACCAAACAGATCATGGCTCCCATGGTGGCCGGCACGAAGCGCAACACGCCGGCCCTGCCGGCCCAGGCCCGCGAGGTGATGATGGCCGCGATGGCCCAGGTTCGTCAGCACGTCGAGGACAACTTCGACTATGTCGGCGACGCCTTCGCTACCGAGGCCCGCGCCATCCACGACGGCAAGTCAGAAGAGCGCGGCATCTATGGTGAGGCCACACCGGCCGAGGTCCGCAAGCTGGTGGACGACGGCGTCCCGGTCGCCCCGATGCCCGGCGATTCGATCAAGAAGCCGCAACTGAATTAGGCGACAGAGCGCGCCTTGCGGCCTGGGACCTACATGCCTTGCCGCTTGCCTAAGCGGGGGCCTAGGGTCGGTCCAACAGTTCATTGGGGCCCGTTCATGATCCGCACCGTCCTTCTCGCCGCGCTCGGCGCCGCGACCCTGGCCTCCACGGCCCAGGCCCAGACGCGTCCCGACCAGGTCGCCTTCCGGGCGCTCTACAAGGAGCTGGTGGAGACCAACACCACCCTGTCGGTGGGCAGCTGCACCGCCGCCGCCGAGAAGATGGGCGCGCGCCTGAAGGCGGCCGGGTATGCCGACAAGGACGTCCAGGTCCTGGTTCCCGCAGAGCGGCCCAAGGACGGCGCCCTGGTGGCGACGCTGGCGGGCAGCGACCCCAAGCTGAAGCCGATCATGCTGCTGGCGCACGTCGACGTGGTGGAGGCCAACCGGGCCGACTGGGAGCGTGATCCCTTCACCCTGATCGAGGAGGGCGGCTACTTCTACGCCCGCGGGGCCAGCGACGATAAGGCCATGGCCTCGGTCTTCACCGACTCGATGATCCGCTACAAGACCGAGGGCTTCAAACCCCGCCGGGGCCTGCGTCTGGTGCTCACCTGCGGCGAGGAGACGTCGGACACCTTCGACGGGGTCGAGTGGCTGTTGAAGAACCACCGTCCGCTGATGGACGCCGAGTTCGCGCTGAACGAAGGGGCCGGCGGGCGGCTGGACGCTCAGGGCAATCGCCAGTTCCTCGGCGTCCAGGCCGGCGAGAAGGTCTATCAGGACTTCACCCTGGTCACGACCAACCCCGGCGGCCACTCCTCGCGGCCGTCCAAGGACAACGCCATCTATCACCTGGCCGCCGCCATCGACCGGCTGGCCGCCTACGACTTCCCCATCAAGCTGAATGAGGCCACCCGAAACCACTTCGAGAAGATGGCGGTGATCGAGGGCGGCGCCTCGGGCGCGGCCATGGCCGCCGTGGCCAAGGATCCCACCAACGCCGCGGCGGTGGCCGAGGTGATCAAGGACGCCAGCCGCAACTCCATGATGCGCACCACCTGCGTGGCCACCATGGTCAACGCCGGCCATGCGCCCAACGCCCTGCCGCAACGGGCGCAGGCCAATGTGAACTGCCGCATCCTGCCCGGCGAGAGCCTGGACTCGGTGAAGGCCCAGCTGGTGAAGGTGTTCGCCGACGACAAGGTCGCCGTCTCCATGGTGGGTGTGCCCAGCCCGGTCTCGCCGCCGCCGCCGCTGACCAAGGCGATCCTCGGTCCGATCGAGCAGGTCTCCAAGTCGATGTGGCCGGGCGTGCCCCTGGTGCCCGCCATGTCCACCGGCGCCACCGACAGCCGCTTCACCAACGCCGCCGGCATTCCCAGCTACGGCCTGTCGGGCATGTTCGGCGATCCGGACGGTGGCGGCACCCACGGCCTGAACGAGCGCATCCGGGTCCGCTCGCTCTATGAGGGCCGCGACTTCCTGCATTCGGTGGTGAAGCTCTACGCGAACCAGCGGTAGGCGGACGGAAGCCCTCTTCCCGTCTTCCCGAATAAGTGGCATTCCTTCTGCCAATAGTTTCGGGAGGATGGGATGGCGGCGAAGATCGGGGCGACCCTGGCGGATTCGACGCCCTATTGGCCGCCCGCCCCGACCCCGCCTAAAGGGGCGCCGAACATCCTGGTGGTGCTGTTCGACGATGTCGGGTTCTCCGACTTCGGCTGCTACGGCTCGCCGATCAAGACGCCGACCATCGACGCCCTGGCCGCCGAGGGCCTGCGCTATACCGGCTTCCACACCACGGCCATGTGCTCCACCACGCGGGCGGCGCTGCTGACCGGGCGCAATCACCACTCGGTGGGAATGGGTTGCCTGTCGAACTTCGATTCCGGCTTCCCAGGCTATCGCGGCAAGATCGCCCGCGAGGCCGGGACCCTGCCGGAGATGCTCAAGCCCCACGGCTATTCCACCTACATGGTGGGCAAGTGGCACGCGACGCCGCTGACCGAGACCGGCCCCAGCGGGCCCTTCGACGGCTGGCCCCTGGGGCGCGGCTTCGACCGCTTCTACGGCTTCATGGACGCCGAGACCGACCAGTTCGCGCCGGAGCTGGTGCGCGACAACACCCCCATCGAGCAGCCCACAAGCTACGCCGAGGGCTATCACCTGACCGCCGACCTGGTGGACCAGTCGATCCGCTTCATCGCCGACCATGAGGCCGACGCCCCCGACAAGCCCTGGCTACTCTGGCTGGCGCCGGGCGCCTGCCACGCGCCGCATCAGGCGCCGCAGCACATCATCCGCCAGTATGATCCGGTCTTCGAACACGGCTGGGACGTGGAGCGCGAACAGCGCCTGGCCCGCCAGAAGGCCATGGGCATCGTGCCCGCCGACACCGTCATGCCCGACCGCAATGACGGCATTCGTGCTTGGGATGACTGTCTGCCCGACGACAAACAGGTCTTCACCCGCCTGCAGAGCGCCTATGCTGGCATGCTCGACCACGCCGACCGCCACCTGGCCCGGTTGATCGGCTTCCTGGAAGAGGCGGGCATCAAGGACGACACCCTGATCGTCGTCATGTCCGACAACGGCGCCAGCCAGGAGGGTGGGCCGCTGGGCATGGTCAACGCCATGGGCCCTTACAATCTGAAGTTCGAGCCCATGGCCGAGAAGCTGGCCCGGCTGGATGACATCGGCGGGCCCGACAGCCACTCCAACTTCCCGCAGGGTTGGGCCATGGCGTCCAACACCCCGCTGCGGCGCTACAAGCAGAACACCCATGGGGGCGGTATCCGCGATCCCCTGGTGATCTCCTGGAAGAACGGCCTGGCCGCGCGCGGCGAGCTGCGTACCCAGTTCGCCCACGTCAGCGACTTCACCCCGACCCTGCTGGACATCCTGGGCGTTGAGCCCCCGACGGTGATCGCTGGCGTTCCGCAGATGCCGCTGGAGGGGGTCAGCTTCGCCGCCTCTCTCAAGGATCCCACCGCCCCCAACAAGGCCAAGGCCCAACACTTCGAGATGTTCGGCCATCGCGGGCTCTGGAAGGACGGCTGGAAAGCCGTGGCCTTTCATCCTCCAGGCACACCCTTCGACACCGACGTCTGGGAGCTCTACCACCTGGACGCCGACTTCTCGGAGACCAATGACCTCGCCGCCGCCGAGCCGGAAAGGCTGGCCGCCCTGGTGGCCGAGTGGTGGAAGGCGGCCGAGGCCTACAAGGTCCTGCCCCTGGACGACCGCTTCGGCCCGCGCTTCGCCGAGAACGCCCTGCGCTATCACGGCGCCCGCAAGCGCTTCGTCTTCCACCCCGGCATGGGTCATCTGCCTGCCGACGTGGCGCCGGACGTCCGCAGCCGCTCCTACATCATCGAGGCCGAGGCGATCATTCCGCCGGGCGCGGCGGAGGGGGTGCTGCTGGCCCACGGCGACGCCACCTGCGGCTACAGCTTCTATGTCCAGGACGGCCGGCTGCATCACACCCTGAACGTCGGCGGCGCCTTGGCGACCGTCAGTTCAGGCGACGCTATTCCACCGGGCCTGCGCAAGCTCGCCCTGCGCTGCCGCCAGACCTCGGAGGGTCGCACCTTCACCCTGGCGGTGGATGGCCGCGTGGTGGGTGAGGTGAAGACCCATATCGGTTTCGCTACCTTCATCTCCTGGTCGGGCCTGGATATCGGCCGCGATCGGGGTAGTCCCGTGGCCCCCTATGCCGCCCCCTTCACCTTCACCGGCAAGCTGCGGCGGGTGATCGTCACCATGGACGCCGACCAGGACCTGGACGGCGACCTGCTGGGCGAGGCGGAGATGGCGCGGCAGTAGCGCTGGACGGCCGAAGCCGGCCACGGACGGCTTGAAGAGCTAGATCGGCGTCAGGGGATGGGTCCGTAGATGATCCCGCGCCGCGGTGACGAAGGCCGCCACATTGGCCGAGCTCACCCGCCGCGCCGGAAACACCACACTCACCGGCATGGCCGGGGGGGCGAAGGCCTGCAGCAGGGGAACAAGGCGTCCCGCCTGGACGGCCGCACTGACCTGGTAGGAGAGGGCGCGGGTGATCCCCAGCCCGGCCTCGGCCGCGGCGATGGCGGTGTCGGCGCTGTTCACCGCCAGACGGGGCGCCACCCGCACGCCCGTCGCACTGAAGCGCCACTCGTCGGTGGCCTCCAGGCCTTCGAAGGCGATGAGGGCGTGATCCTCCAGGTCCGCGGGGCGCGAAGGCGATCCGTGGGCCGCCAGGTAGGCCGGGCTGGCCACCAGCACGCGGCTCACCGCGCCCAGCTTCACGGCGGTCAGGCTGCTGTCTGCCAGGTCTCCGATCCGCAGGGCGACGTGGACGCCCTCGTCCACAAGGTGGACATTTCTGTCGGAGAGGGTCAGGCGGACGGTCAGGGCAGGGTGGTCGGTCAAGAGGGGGAGAACCATCGGCAGGACGTGCAGCCTGCCAAACACGATTGGGGCTGCGACATGCAGGACGCCCCGCGGCTCGGCGTCCTCGCCAAGGGCCTGCCGCTCGGCGGCATCCAGGTCCTCCAGAATCCGGCGGCTGCTCTCCAGATAGATCTGGCCCCGCTCGGTCAGGCGCACCGACCGGGTCGTGCGGTTGAACAGGGTCAGGCCCAGACGGTCCTCCAGCTGCGCCACCGACCGGGTCACGGCGGACGGCGAGATCCGCAGCCGCCGCGCCGCCTCGGCGAAACTGCCCAGGGTCGCGACCGCGACGAAGGCCTTCATGGCGTCGAGATGGTCCATGAATAATTGCGTAAACTGCAATAATGACTTGTCAAATGAATATATTATCGCCCTTTCAGAAGGGGTGCAGATTTCAGGGGTCGCCGGGACAGCCCGGCCAGAACCCTGGAGAAACCCATGTCTCGCGTCGCCATCCCCGCCCGTGAAGCCGCCCCCGCCGCCGCCCAACCCTTCCTCGACGGTGTGGAGAAGCAACTCGGCGTCGTGCCCAACCTGTTCCGCCTGGCGGCCCTCAGCCCCGCTGTCCTGCAAGGCATGCTTGGCCTCAGCGGCGCCCTGGCCAAGACCCTGGACGTCAAGACCCGCGAGCGGATCGCCCTGGCCGTGGCCCAGGTGAACGGTTGCGACTACTGCCTCTCGGCCCACACCTATCTCGGCCTCAACCTGGCCAAGCTGGACGCCGCCGAGATCGCCCTCAACCGCCGGGGCGGCTCTGCCGATCCCAAGGCCGGCGCTATCGTCGCCTTCGCCGCCAAGGTCGCCCAGGTCCGTGGCAAGGTGGCCGACGCCGACCTCGCCGAGATCCGCCTGGCGGGGGTCTCCGACGCCCAAATCGTGGAGATCGTCGCCCTGGTGGCCGAGAACGTCCTGACCAACCTGCTCAACAATGTCGCTCGGACCCCGATCGACTTCCCCGTCGTGCTCGCCGACGAAGCCGCCCAAGCCGCCTGATCCAACGGTCCGTCGGCGGTCTCCGTCGACGGACCAAATCCGGAGCCCGACCCCATGGCCTATGGATTTCTCGACCGGCTCTCGACCCCTAGCGTCCAGGCCGCCCAGACCGCCAATGGCGCGCGCCAAATCTGGGAGCGTTTCGACGGCGACCGTCCGTCGGATCGGTTCACGCCCTCGGAGGCCGGCTTTATCGCCGAGCGCGACAGCTTCTACCTGGCCAGCGTCTCGCAGAGTGGCTGGCCCTATGTGCAGCATCGCGGCGGGCCGGCCGGCTTCCTCAAGGTGCTGGACGAAACCACGCTGGGCTTCGCCGACTATCGCGGCAACCGCCAGTACATCAGCCTGGGCAATACGGCCGCCGACGACCGGGTCTCCCTGATCCTGATGGACTATCCCAATCAGACCCGGCTGAAGATCCTGGCCCATATGCAGGCTCGGGACCTGACGGCCGATCCCGACCTCGCCGCGCGCCTGGTGGACCCGGGGTACAAGGGCCGGCCGGAGCGGGGCTTCGTGCTGAAGCTGGAGGCCTTCGACTGGAACTGCCCCCAGCATATCACCCGGCGGTTCACCGGCCCGGAGATCGAGACCGTGCTCTCCCCGCTGCGGCGCGAGCTTGCCGCGCTTGAGATCCAGAACCAGGCCCTGCGAACGCAGATCGCCGCCCTGACGGAGACCCGCCGATGACCACCCCCGATGCGCCCCGGCCACCCCTGCCGCCCTTCGACCTGGCGTCCGCGACCGAGAAAGTCCGTCGGGCCGAGGACGCCTGGAACAGCCGCGATCCGGAAAAGGTCGCCCTGGCCTACACCCCCGACAGCCGCTGGCGGAACCGCAGCAGCTTCCTGCAGGGTCGGCCGGCGATCATCGACTTCCTCACCGAGAAGTGGGCCGCCGAGCAGGAATACCGACTGATCAAGGAACTCTGGGCCTTCGCCGGGGCCAGGATCGCCGTCCGTTTTGTATATGAATGGCGTGATGCGCAGGGCGCTTGGTTCCGCGCCCATGGCAATGAGAACTGGGCCTTCGACGCTGACGGCCTGATGACGGATCGTCACGCCAGCATCAATGACGTGGCGATCGCCGCGGCGGACCGGAGGTTTCACTGGCCCTTGGGCGGCGCGCGACCGCGCGATCACCCTGGCCTCACGCAACTGGGTCTCTGAGGCGCCTGCGCGTAAAAAGCAGGCGCGATCACCTTGTGTGGCTCAAAGGTCACACCTACATCGAGGCCGTGGAGGTTGCGCTTAATCAAGGCGACCCCGCTAATCCGCCTTACGAGGGGACCTCATGAATATCGACCTCTACTCAGATCGCGCCAAGCAAGCGATCCAGTCTGCCCAGAGCCTGGCCATGGCTCGCGGCCATCAGCAACTGGCGCCCGAACACCTGCTCAAGGTTCTGCTTGAGGAGAAGGACGGCCTGTCCCGCGCCCTCATCGAGAGCGCCGGCGGTCGGCCCGACGTGGTGGAACAGGCCACCGACGCCCTGCTGTCCAAGCGCCCCCGCGTCGAGGGCGGTTCGGGGCAGATCTACATGGCCCCCGAAACCGCGCGCGTCTTCAACGAAGCCGAGACCGGCGCCAAGGGCGCGGGCGACGCCTTCGTCACCACAGAGCGTCTACTGATCGCCATCGCCAAGGAAGGCGGCGAGGCGGGCAAGGCCTTGTCGGCCGCCGGCGCCACGAACTCGGGCCTGGAGGACGCCGCCAAGGCCGTCCGCAAGGGCCGCACCGCCGATAGCGCCTCGGCCGAGGAAGGCTATGACGCGCTGAAGCGCTACGCCCGCGACCTGACCCAGGCCGCCCGCGACGGCAAGCTCGACCCGGTCATCGGCCGCGACGAGGAAATCCGCCGCACCATCCAGGTCCTGCAGCGCCGCACCAAGAACAACCCCGTCCTGATCGGTGAGCCCGGCGTCGGCAAGACCGCCATCGTCGAGGGCCTGGCCCTGCGGATCATCAATGGCGACGTGCCCGAGGGCCTGAAGGACAAGAAGCTGCTGTCCCTCGACATGGGCGCCCTGATCGCCGGGGCGAAGTACCGCGGCGAGTTCGAGGAGCGTCTGAAGGCGGTGCTCAACGAGGTGATCGCGGCCGAAGGCTCGATCATCCTGTTCATCGACGAGATGCACACCCTGGTGGGCGCGGGCAAGAGCGACGGGGCCATGGACGCCTCCAACCTGCTCAAGCCCGCCCTGGCGCGAGGCGAACTGCACTGCGTCGGCGCCACCACGCTGGATGAGTACCGCAAGCACGTGGAGAAGGACCCGGCGCTCGCCCGCCGCTTCCAGCCCGTCTTCGTCGACGAGCCGACGGTGGAGGACACCGTGTCCATCCTGCGCGGCCTGAAGGAGAAGTACGAACTGCACCACGGGGTGCGGATTTCCGACAGCGCCATCGTGGCCGCCGCGACCTTGTCGCATCGCTACATCACCGACCGCTTCCTGCCCGACAAGGCCATCGACCTCATCGACGAGGCCGGCAGCCGGGTGCGGATGGCCGTCGACTCCAAGCCGGAAGAACTCGACGAGATCGACCGCCGCGTCGTGCAGCTGAAGATCGAGCGCGAGGCCCTGACCAAGGAGACCGACGCGGCCTCCAAGCACCGCCTCGAAAAGCTCGAGGAGGAACTCTCCGAACTCGAAGCCGAGTCCGAGGAAATGACCGCCAAGTGGCGCGCCGAGAAGGAGAAGGTCGGTCAGTCCGCCCAGCTCCGCGAAGCTGTCGACCGCCTGCGGGCCGAACTTGTCGCCGCCCAGCGCCGCGGCGACCTGCAGCGCGCCTCGGAGATCGCCTATGGCGAAATCCCCGGTCTTGAGCGCCGTCTGGCCGAGGAAGAGGCCAAGGAGCCCGCCGACGCGGTCAGCCCCGAGGTGGTCGACGCCGAACAGATCGCCGCCGTGGTCAGCCGCTGGACCGGGGTTCCCGTCGAGAAGATGCTCGAGGGCGAGCGCGAGAAGCTGCTGAAAATGGAAGACTCTCTGCGCAACCGCGTGGTGGGTCAGGAGGAGGCCCTGGTGGCCGTCTCCGACGCCGTGCGCCGCGCGCGCGCGGGCCTGCAGGATCCGGCCCGCCCCATCGGTTCGTTCCTATTCCTCGGCCCGACTGGGGTCGGCAAGACCGAGCTTACGAAGGCGCTCGCCGAATTCATGTTCGACGACGAGGCCGCCATCACCCGGATGGACATGAGCGAGTACATGGAGAAGCACTCGGTCAGCCGCATGATCGGCGCCCCCCCCGGCTATGTCGGCTACGACGAGGGCGGGGCGCTGACCGAGGCGGTGCGCCGCCGGCCCTACCAGGTCGTGCTGTTCGACGAGGTGGAGAAGGCCCACCCCGACGTCTTCAACATCCTGCTGCAGGTGCTGGACGACGGTCGCCTGACCGATGGTCAGGGGCGCACGGTCGACTTCCGCAACACCATCCTGATCATGACCTCCAACCTTGGGTCGGAGTTCCTGGCCGGGCAGGCGGATGGCGAGGATGTCGATGAGGTCCGGCCGATGGTCATGGACGTCGTGCGCCGTCACTTCCGGCCCGAGTTCCTGAACCGGATCGACGAGATCATCCTCTTCAAGCGGCTCGGCCGCTCGGAGATGGACAACATCGTCGGCATCCAGATGCAGCGGGTGGAGAAGCTGCTGGCCGCCCGCCGGATGTCCATCACCCTCGACGCCGCCGCCAACCACTGGATCGCCGAACGCGGCTATGACCCGGTCTACGGGGCCCGGCCGCTGAAGCGGGTGATCCAAAAGGAGCTGATCGACCCGATCGCCAAGAAGCTGCTGGCCGGTGACTTCCAGGACGGATCGGTGATCGAGGTCGGCGCCACCGACGAAGGCCTGCAGATCGGCAAGGCCAAGGTGCACTAACGCAAGAAGGCCCCGCTCATCGCTGAGCGGGGCCCGATTTTATCCAGGGTCAGACCAGCCTAGAGCCGGCAGCGGGTCCAGACGCGACCCGTGAAGTACATGTCCCGGGCCGGGTTGTAGCTGCGATAGCGAATCTGGCAGGCGCGGACATGCCCGTACCAGCTGTTGTTGTGACGCCAGTGGCGCGGCGGCGGGGCCGGATGGCGGCCCCACCGGTTGTCCCAGCGGCCATACCCATTGTCGTAGCGGTCATTGCGGTTGCGGACGCCGTCTCCGTCCCGGTCGCGGTCATAACGGTTGGGAACCCCGTCACGGTCGAGGTCGCCGTACGGTCGGGGCTGGGCGGACGCCGCGCCAACGCCGGCAGAGGCGGCCAAGGTTATGGCGGCCAGGCCGATAGTGATGAGTTTACGCATCAAGTGTCTCCCTTGCGGTATCCGTCCCGCTGGGGTTAACGCCTTGGTAGTGGGTTAGTTCGGCAAAACCCGCCGGTCTGTGCTATAGGGGGCCATGACTGATCGCGCCCCGGCTGTTCGCGTCTGCGAACGTTCGCGCGTTTTCCTAGACCAGTAAGGAGTCGGCGCTATGCCCGAGGAACAATTCATCCAGATGTACGTCCGCGATTTCGCCACCATGGCGTCGCGGGTCGAGGCCGGCTCGGACATCGAGGCCCAGCTCAACAAGCGCATCTCGGAAACCCGGTCGCACGCCGCCCTGATGGACGCCCGCAAGGCCGAGGGCCACCTGGCCGCCGTCATTGAGCGCCTGCGTTCGGAAGCCAAGAAGGACGCATCCCAGGCGGTGAAGAACACCCCCGATCCGATCGCCGCGGCGGCGCGGCGCCAGGAGTTCCTGGTGCGCGTGGCCGATATGCTGGACTCCGAGCTGGCCGAACCCGAGAAGCGCGGCGCCGCGCGGTTCTAAAGCCGCGTGCGGCTTTCAGAAGCCCGCTCATCCCGGCGAAGGCAGGGACCCAGGTCTTAGGTCACGGCCTGAGCCCGGAATCCAGAAAGCGGCGGATGTATTTGAATCCCGGCCTTCGCCGGGACGATCGGCGTTTTAAAGCTCGATCGACACCGGCCTGCCCGCGCGAATCTCGACGCGGCGCATGATCGCCATGTCGGGGCCATTACCGCCCACCGGCTTGGCGACCGTGATCACGTACCATGCCCCGTTGGCCAGGCCCTGGAAGCTGAACTGGTCGGAGGCGTCGCAGGTGGTGCGGCGCACGAAGGCCGAATAGTCGCCGCTGGGGGCCGAGGGCGTGCGGGCTCGCACCTGTTCAGCCGGCAGGGCCGAGCGGTCGGGCGAGTTGTAGAGGATCGTCATCCGCCGACGGGTCCACAGCGTCTCGGGCGTCAGGACCACCCCGGCGCCGGCGCAGGTGTAGCGCGCCACGCCGCTGCGGAAGGTCATGCGTCCGTCGATCCGGCCCCGGCCGGGCACGGCCGACCAGGCGAAATCGCCGGGCCGGAACACACCGGCCGACGGCGGACCGCCCGTACCTGGCGGCGGCGGCGGCGGCGGACCCAGCGGAGCTGTGGTGGCGCAGGCCGAGAGCCCAACGAGGGCGGCGGAAATCAGGAAAAGACGAGCGGGGGTCATGTCCCGCGCACCATAGGCAAGGGGAGGGGCGCGCGCCAAGGGGCTTTCGGGTCGTCCGTCGACCTAGTCGTCGCCGCGCACCTTCCCTCGCGTCGCCTTGACCCCGCCGCGCTTGACCTTGGAGTCCACGCGCCGGGCCTTCGCCGCCTTGCTGACCTTGGTCTTCTTGCGGGGCGGCGGCGGCGGCTTGGCCGCCTCGCGGATCAACTCCAGCAGGCGGGCGAGCGCATCGGCCCGGTTCCGCTCCTGGGTCCGATGAGTCATGGCCACCAGCACCAGCACGCCGTCCAGGGTGATCTTCCGCCCGCCCAGCTTCATCAGCCGGATGGCCACGTCATTGGGCAGGGACGGCGAGCCGCGCACGTCGAAGCGCAGTTCCACGGCCGTCGACACCTTGTTGACGTTCTGCCCGCCGGGGCCCGCGGCGCGGATGAACCGCTCGGTGACCTCGTCGTCGTTCAAGGAGATGTCGGGGGTGACTTCGATCATGGGTTCCAGCAGCGCTTGCCAGTCGCTAGTCTCACATCATGCGCAACCTAGCGACCCATATGCAGATTTGCACCGCCCCGACCGGGCTGGTGAGAGCTGCTGTGCGCTAGGATCTTCCAGGACACACCGCAGACCACCAGCCCCGCCGGCGACGGACGGGGCTTTTTCTTGGGCTCCTCTCCGCCGCCGCCTTTGGAGAGAGACCATGAGCGACATCCTGATCCGGGCGCGAGAGCCCGCGGACATGGCCGACATCACCGAGCTGCTGAACCAGCCGCGCGCCATCTGGGGCACGCTGCAGATGCCCCTTGTCAGCCTCGACGCTCGCCAGAAGCGCGCCGTGGCCTCGCCCGCGGGCGACCTGCACCTGGTGGCGGTGATCGACGGCAAGGCCGTGGGCTCCGCCAGCCTCAACCGTTTCGAGAACCGCCGGGCCCATGCCGGCTCCATCGGCATGGCGGTGCACGACGCCTATGCCGGGCGCGGGGCGGGCTCGGCCCTGATGGCGGCCCTCGTCGGTCAGGCCGACAACTGGCTGAACCTGAAGCGGCTGGAACTGAACGTCTGGTCCGACAACACCCGCGCCATGGCCCTCTACGAACGCTTCGGCTTCGAGCGGGAAGGGGTATTCCGGAACTATGCCTGGCGCGACGGCGCCTATGCCGACTCGGTGGCGATGGCCCGGCTGCGGCCGTGACCTACTGGCAGGCCAGGCAAAGGCCCCTGGCCTCCAGCGTCACCGCGCGGACCACGTATCCAGGCGGGGCGGCGGCGGCGACCTGGGCGTCGAGGTCGGGTTCAAACTCCTCGGCCGCGCCGCAGCACTCGCAGATCAGGAAGGCCGCCCGATGCCCCCGGTCGTCGCGACGGCAGGGGACATAGGCGTTCAGGCTCTCGATGCGATGGGCGAAACCCAGGCGCTCGAGGAACTCCAGCGCGCGGTAGACGGTCGGGGGCTTGGCCGGCTCCCCGTGCGCCCCGAACGCGGCGATCAGGTCATAGGCCTTCAGCGGGCCGTTGGCCTCCAGCAGCAACTCCAGCACCCGGCGACGCGGGGTGGTCAGGCGCTCCTGGATTTCGGCGCAGCGGCTCTCTGCGGCTGTCAGGGCATGGCGCAGGTCCACGCCCTTGATGCCTGGATGCGCGCCGTCCTCGTGGTGGCACTCGGTTCCCATGCGTTCTGGCTACCTGTCCGCGCGGTTTCCCGCAACCAGTGGGATATGGGGAGGTGAGGCCCAAATGCGAAGGCCGGGATCATCGATCCCGGCCCAAGCCCTGGTCTTATGCGTCTTCGGTCTCTGAAGGCGGTCCGCCTTCGCCGCCTTCGAAGCTGCGCGGGGCGCGGCGACGCTTGGGCTTGGCGGGGGCGTCATCCGCCGAGGCGGCGGGCGCGGGCGTCTCGGCCTTGGGCGCGCGCGGCGCCCGCGTCGTGGTCGGGGCCTTCAGGAAGGCGGGCGCGTGGCTCTCACCGCCGTCGTCGCCGCGAAGCACCGGGGAGCTGCGGGTCTCAGGCGCGACAAGCGGGGCGGCCTGCGGTTCGACCACCGCCAGCGGATCGCGCTCGGGGCGGTCCTCGCGCGGCGGACGGTCGTCGCGGTCACGCCAGCGGTCGCGGCGCGGACGGTCGTCACGAGGCCGGTCATCGCGGTTGCGGTTCTCACCCTGCGGGCGGTCCTCGCGGGGACGATCATCCCGCGGGCGGTCTTCGCGCGGGCGGTCGTCGCGATTGCGGTTCTCGTCACGAGGACGATCGTCACGCGGCCGGTCATCCCGGGGGCGATCGTCACGGGGGCGGTCGTTGCGGTCCTGACGGTCGCCGCGCGGGCGGTCGTCACGGTTGCGGTCCTGGTCCCGGGGACGGTCGTCGCGGTTGCGAGTCTCGTTCTGGGGCCGGTCGTCGCGATAGCCATTGTTGCTGCGGGCCTCGACAGCCTCGCCGCCCTCGCCGCCGGCCTCTTCCTTGTCAGCCTTCTCGGCGGCGTCGGCGTCGGCCTGGGCCGCCGCCTGGGCGCCGCTCTCGTCCTCGAAGTCGATGTCGAAACCGGAGGAAAATTGATCGCGGCCCAGAATCTCGCTGGCCGCCCTAGTCGGCTGCATGGCGCGCACGACCCGGAAATAGTGTTCTGCGTGCTGCAGGTAGTTCTCGGCGAGGACCCGGTCCCCGGCCGTGGAGGCGTCGCGCGCCAACTGTTGGTATTTCTCGAAGACGTGCTGGGCGTTGCCGCGGACCTTCGAGCCTTCCGGCCCGTTGGAATCGAACGCCCGATTGGCGTTCTGCTGCTGCGGTTTTCCACCGCCGCCGCCGCCGCCGCCACCGCGATTGCGACCGCGCTGACGCTTCATGCCTTTGAAATCTCTCATTATTCGCTAACCGTTCCGCCGGCGCTCCGGCTCATGCCGGGATTGCGCGGGCTTGCCTTTTCGTCTTGCTCAGGGCCCGAGGGTCCGAGAATTCGTGTTGAAGACGTAAGTGTTCCCCGTCTTCCGCCCTGACTTGAGGCGAGCGCCACTTAAAGCCGCGCCTGTCGGTGTGGTGCTCGATTCCTGCTTTTCAGGAGGCCGAACCCCGGGCACCGACGAATTGGGTGGAGACAGGTACCTGATCTAGCGATTCAGCCCCGAGTTTCCAAGGGGTTTTTCGTGCCGATGACAACGCGATCGCGTGTGGAGAGATCCGGGATGGTCGCCACCCCCTGTGCGCCGGCCAACCTGAACAGGTCCTCGACGGCGGCTTTCTGGTCAAAGCCGATCTCCACGGCGAACATGCCCCCGGGCTTCAGCACCCGCAGGATTTCCGGCGCCAGCAGACGGTAGTGGTCCAGGCCATCGGCCCCGCCGTCGAGAGCAAGGCGCGGTTCGTGGTCGCGCACCTCGGGCTCCAGGGTCTCGATCACCGCGGTGGCGATATAGGGCGGGTTGGAGACCACCAGGTCGAAGCTCGCGTCCCCCAGGCCCGCCGTCCAGTCGCCCCGCAGCAGGGCCAGGCGGCCGGCCAGTCCCAGATTGGCTGCGTTCTCGCGGGCGACGGCCAGGGCCTCCTCGGAGACGTCGATGCCCAGGCCCTTGGCCGCCGGCCGCTCGGAGAGGATCGCCAGGATGATCGCCCCCGACCCAACGCCAAGGTCAAGGACGGAGAACGCCATCTCTTCCGGGAAGGCGGGCAGGACGGCGTCCATGATGGTCTCGGTGTCGGGGCGCGGGGTCAGCACGTCGGGCGTCACCGACAGCATGATCTTCCAGAAGCCCTTGCGGCCCAGGATGTGGCTCACCGGCTCGCGGTTCTCCCGGCGCTGCAGGTAGTCGGCCAGGGTCGCCTCCTGGGCCGGCGTCAATTCGCGGTAGGGGTCGGCGACGATGTCGGCGCGGGTGGCGTCGGCGGCGGCCTCCACCAGCAGGCGCGCCTCGATGACCGGGCCATCCAGGTTGGCGGCCTCCAGGCGCTTCTTGGCGCCCTGCCAGGCCTGCAGCAGGGTCATGCTCATCGGACGGGCTCCGTCTGCGGCGCGGTGCAGGCGTCGCCCACCGTGATCTGGCCTGTGTCGGTGACGTGCACGTAGATGCCGCAGAACATGTGGCCGTAGTTGTCGAAGAGAGCCTTCACCACATCCATGTCGCGCTCGGCGGTCTCCGGGTCCACGTGGGTGGCGGCGCAGCGGACGATGGGCTTGAACACCTTGGCCCGCGCGAAACCCAGCATCAGCTCGCGTCCCACCCAGTCCATCTCCGCCCAGGGCTCCCAGCCCTCGACATAGAGGTTGGCGCGGAAACGCAGCGGATCCAGCGGGCGGCCGATCTTCTGTTCCAGGTCGCGCAGGCTGGCCAGGTTGATGATCGAGACGTGGCCTAGAGGGTGGTCCATGAACCGATGGCCGGGCACCTGGATCACCTTAAGCTCGCCGCGCACCTCGTCGCCCAGCAAGGCTGTCAGCCAGGCTGCGAAGGCGGCGCGGCCGGCCTCATCGGCCATCGAGCCCTCGTAGTCGGGTTGCCCGTCGGCGGTGGCCCGCAGCGTCCCTGTGGCGTCGTCATAGGCGGTGCGGGCCTTGGCCACCCGGGCGATGGCCATCAGGACCGTGAATTTCTGCTTGGGAATATAGGCCGGGGCCAGCGGATCGAAGCCTGAGGGGCCGTTCTCAACCGCCCACATGCGGTCGCAGGGGAAGGGCTGGTCCACGCTGAGCATCGCCTGGCTCAGACGCTCGGGCGTGAACCCCTTGATGGGGTGGCGATAGAGGGCGGCGACGTGACCGGTCATGACGCCCTGTTGCCGCAAGCCCTCGCCGCGCGCAACCATCGCCGCGCCACAATCATGGCGGCGCTTGCGATCAACCTGCCGCCCAGACAGCGGCGGTGATACGGAACGGCTGTCGTCAATGGGTGTTCAGGCTGTGGCTTGGCGTCTGGAGGGGGGGTGAGCGTGCGCAGGCTACTCTCAGGGAAGTGGACGAAGGAACGGCTGGGTCCGATGGCGCTCCAGGCCGCGCCCTGGGTCGTGCTCGCCGCCATGGCCGCCTTCTGGCCCCGCAAGCGGGGCGAGCCCAAGCCGGGGCTCAGTGTCCAGGTCCACGCCGAACCGGAATCCTTCGACGTCGCCGAACCCGGTCGTGGCCGGCTCGCCGCCGCCCCGCACCACATTCCCCTGCGCGGCTGGAAGGATGTGCTTTGGCGCACCTATCGCGAGATCACCTGCGACCGGCTCACCGCGGTGGCCGGCGGCGTGACCTTCTACACTCTGCTGGCCATGTTCCCGGCCATAGGGGTCTTTGTCTCGCTCTACGGCCTGTTCAATGACGTCACCGCGGTCCAGGCCCAACTCAGTCAGTTCGCGGCGGTCATCCCCGGGTCGGTCATCGGGATCGTCGGCGACCAGATGCTGCTTCTGGCTGACCGGCCCAGCGCCTCCCTCAGCGTGGCCTTCGTTATCAGCCTGCTGCTCTCGGTCTGGAGCGCCAACGCCGGGATGAAGGCCCTCTTTGACGGCCTGAACATCGCCTATGATGAGGCTGAAAAACGAAATTACCTGGTCAGAACCGCGCTCACCTACGGTTTCACCCTGGGTTTGCTGATCTTCCTGACCCTGGTGAGCGTCATCCTGGTGGCTGTGCCGCTCTACCTGGAGGGCGCGGGTTTCGCCGATGTCGCCCTCGTCTGGCTGCCCCTGCGCTGGCTGGCGATCCTGGCCCTCGCAGCCGCGGCCTTTTCCCTGGTCTATCGCTACGGCCCCTGCCGTGCGCGGGCGCGCTGGCGCTGGGTCAGCCCGGGAGGCGTCTTCGCCGCCGCCATGTGGCTGGTGGGGTCCCTGGGCTTCTCCTGGTACGTCAATAACGTCGCCCACTTCGACGTCACCTATGGCTCGCTGGGCGCGGTCATCGGCTTCATGCTGTGGATCTGGTTCTCGGTGATGGTGGTGCTGATCGGCGCGGAGCTGAACGCCGAGATCGAGCACCAGACGGCCCTGGATTCCACAACAGGCCCCGCCCAGCCCATGGGGGAGCGCGGCGCGGCCATGGCCGACACCGTGGGCCTGGCCTTCCATTTCGACGTCGGGAAGGTGCTGTCCAAGGTCTGGGTGGACGGCGCCGATCAGGCCGAGCGCGTGCTCACCGCGGCTAGGCTGCGCAAACCTCAGCCGAATTCGTCTTCCAAGGCCGACAACCGGGCCGCCTGATCCTCGGCGATCAAAGGATTGATCACGTCGTCCAGCTCGTCGCCGGCGATCACTCGGGCCAGGTTGTAGAGGGTCAGGTTGATGCGGTGGTCGGTGACCCTCCCTTGCGGGAAGTTGTAGGTGCGGATGCGTTCTGAGCGGTCACCCGAGCCCACCTGGCTCTTGCGGGCGTCGGCCCGCGCCGTGTCCAGAGCCTCCCGCTGCTGATCGTAGAGGCGGGCCTGCAACACCTTCAGGGCCCGCGCCCGGTTCTGGTGCTGCGATTTCTCCGAGGACGTCACCACGATGCCGGTAGGCAGGTGGGTGATGCGCACGGCGGAGTCGGTCTTGTTGACGTGCTGGCCGCCGGCCCCCGACGACCGATAGGTGTCGATCCGCAGGTCGGACGGATTGATGTCGATCTCCACGTCCTCCACCTCGGGCAGGACGGCGACCGTGGCGGCCGAGGTGTGGATGCGGCCGCCGGCCTCGGTGTCGGGCACCCGCTGCACGCGGTGCACACCGCTCTCGAACTTCAGCCGGCCGAACACGCCGTCGCCGGTGACCGAGGCGATGATTTCCTTGTAGCCGCCGACCTCGCCCTCCGAGACGCTGTCGATCTCGACGCGCCAGCCGTGCAGGGTCGCGTAGCGCTGGTACATGCGGAACAGGTCGCCGGCGAACAGCGCCGCCTCATCGCCGCCGGTGCCGGCGCGCACCTCGAGAATCGCCGAGGCGTTTTCGTCCTTGTCCTTGGGAGCCAGCAGCAGCGCCACCTCGTGCTCCAGGGCCGGCAGCTTATCGCTGAGGATCTGCAGTTCGTCGCGGGCCATGGCCGCCATCTCCGGATCCCCGGCGGCCGCCATCTCTTCCAGTTCGGGCGCCTCGGCCCGCACGCGGGCGAGGGTCATGACCGCGTCAGCCACGGGCTTGAGCTCGGCGTGTTCCTTGGAAAGGCGCACGATCTCCTGGCCGTCGGTGGCCGCGCCCATGCGGGCCTCGATCTCGCGGAAGCGGTCGAGGACCTGGTCGAGTCTGGCTTGGGGGAGGCGCACGATCGGTTCACCGGGAGAAAACGGAGGCTTCCTCTAACGCCCCGCCGCCGCCTTGCCAAATATCCGATGGGCGCGCACTCGCCCGACACGCGACCTGATCTTGCCAAGCTGACGCTTTGGTGGTCGTTAACCATGATCATGGGGGCATGTCGTACAGGTTGGTTTGGGCTTCGCTCCGGTATGCGCGGGGAGAGGAACGGTGAGTGATCACCCTGCCTCGCCGCCGGCCGGCGCGCACCCGCAGGTCGCCACCATCTGCCGCTGCGGCTTCGGTGGCGTCGCCCAGCCGGTGATGATCTGCGCCTGTCCTGCGCCGCCGACGCCGGCAAAGCCCGAAGGCCCCAAGAAGCCAGCCCCGCCGACCTTCAGCGACCAGGTGCCCGAGGCCTTCGCCAGGGGGTTCAAGGATGTCTGGGCCGGCGTCGCCGCGGGCCGCTCGCCGGTGGGCCTTATCGCCGACTGCCGCATGCTGCTGGCGGTCCTGCTCACCGAACTGGAACGTCGCGCCGGTGTCTCGGCGCCAAGTCGTGGCTGGTTCGGCGCCGCCCCGCAGTCGGGCATGAAGGCCAAGATCGATTCGCTGGTGGCCCGGCACGTCCTGCTGAAGGGCGTCGCTGACCTCGCCAAGCGCATTTCCCAGCTGGATCCAGGGTCGGAGGTCAATGCGCTCTATCCCATGGGCGATCCGGCCCAGGCCCGCGACTATATGAATCTCATCTGGCAGGTGGCCGACCAGGGATTCGAACAGGACCGCTGGAGCCGCACCGGAGAGGCCCCCCTACGTGTGGTTCCCGACGCCAAGGACGGTCATTGAGGGAGATGTTCGCCTCTCACCCAGTCTGTGCGCCTAAGGTTCGCCTACTGAGAGTTGCCGGGTTCCCCGACGCAAAAGCCGCACGTATGGTCAGCCCATGCCGTCGATCCTAGAGCCCGAGAAACGCAGGCCGCGCCGGACCATTTCCCGCAAGGGCGTGGACCCGCTGGTTGGCGAGATCGCCGAGGCCCTGCTGCAGCTCGGCGGCTCGGCGCATCGTGACCGCGTGCTCGAGTTCCTGGCCATGAACCGCTCGGCCGAGGGCGAGGTGAAGCTCAGCCTGCGGGCGCGCGCCGTGGCCGCCTTCGACGCCCACTCAGGCTCGGACCGCGACAGCCGCGGTGTCCGCCCGCTGTTCCGCAGGCCTTTCGGCCCCGGCTCGCACCGCTGGGCCCTGACCGCCGAAGCTGAAGCCTTCCTGCGCGCCGGTGGCGCGGCGCGCGATGTCCAGGCCTCGGCGAGCCTCTGAAATCCCGCTCATCCGGGACTTCCCGGGGATTAGCCGACGGTCAGGCCAGCGCGACCCCATTATCGCTCAAATCGACCCCGATTCTCCGGATTTGGATGAACAGTCGGCGCAGGTTCAGGAAGCTTGCCCGGGTTAGCCGGGTCATCCTGTCGCTGGCCATGACCTCGGTGGGCACGATCAGGCCGCCGTCCACACGCACCAGCAGGCCCTGATCGATCAGGCCCTTGATCTTGCGCCGCACGGTCTCGTTGGGGATACCCAGGGTCGTGGCGAGCGCGACCCCCGTGACCGGCCGACGCATCTCGTCTGGCGGCAGGCGCACCAGGGTGGCGAGCTGGGCCGTGGCGTCCGGACTGGTGGCGAGATGGCCGACATTCGCCTCCACCACGCAGGCGAAGACCAGGGCCGCGGTGATGTCGCCGGCATACTCACGGTTGACCATCTCGACGGCCCGGAGGATCGCCCCGATCGCCATGCGTACGGCGACGCGTTCCTTGAGTTCACTGTCCACGATTCAACCCCGGTGTTCGGAGCGGCGAGAGCCGCTGTCGAACCCATTATGGTGAAGCTCGGATGGAGGGCGATGCCCTCAACCCCCAAAATGGGGTTATTTGACAATGGTTTACATTCGGCCTGAGGCGCAACGGAAAGGGGCGGGTCGACCTACCGGTCGACCCGCCCCTCGAAATTCCGTCGCTCGTGAGCGCGGATAACCTTAGGCGCGGACGCCGGTCAGCGGCGCGTTGCCGAAGGCGCCGAGCTTCACATTGCCCGACATGCTGTCCCCGGCGACGGTGGCTTCGAATTCCAGCGTCATCGGCATGGGCGAGGTGATGGAGGTGGACCAGGTCAGCTTGTCGCCGGCGACCTTGCCTTCGATAGCCTGCTCACCGGCCGGGGTCTGGGTGGTGCCGGTGAAGGTGTCGCCGCTCGTGGTGATCGAGGCGGTGACCGTTTGCGCGCCCATGGGCGAGTTGATGGTGATCTTCCAGTTGCCGTCCGCGGACATGGTGTCGCTCCCTTATGGTGGCCGGCACCTAATCAAGGCTATCGTCGGGGCGCAAGTGGTGACGCAGGCGTCAACTTTGGAAATGTCGGCGAACCCGTTCGCTAGTCCCCGTCGCCGAAGCTGAAGCCTGCGCCGCGCAGGGCGCTCACCAAGCTTATCACCCGGGCGTAAAGTTCGTTGTTACCGTCCATCATCTCCGGTCGGGTGAACACCGCCGAGGGCACCACCAGCCCGTCTCCGACCCGCTCGACGATGCCCTGGGCGATCAAGGCCTCCACATAGCGCGCGATGATGTCGTCGGGCAGGCACAGCATGTCGGCCAGGGCGGCCTGCGAGACCGGCCGGCGCTGGCTGTCGGGCGGGATATCGTTCAACTCGGCGTAGCGGACCTTGGGGCCCATCAGGTGCTGGGTATTGGCGCTCCAGACGCCGCTGAACACCAGAAACTGGATCATGTCCCATTGGGCGAGGCGCGCCATGGCGGCCAGGCCACGCAGGACCTCGTGGGTCATCACGCGCGCCGTGGCGCGGCGGTTGTCGAGGTTGGGGGTATGGTCTGTCATGAGCCGAGCATGTTCAATGAACGAGCTTGCTCAGAAGTTCATGACGCTCGGGTAAACGAATTCAACCGTCGCCGAGCCGGCCCGCCCCGGCCCAGCTCTTACTCGGCGGCTTCCAGGGTCCTGGCGTCCAGCTCGGCGGCCTTGGCCTCCACCAGCTGCACGATGTGTTCGATCATCTGATCGTTGTCCATCTTATGGTCGGGCTTTCCGGCCACATAGACCATGCCCGCGCCCTTGCCGCCGCCGGTGAACCCGATGTCGGTCATCAGCGCCTCACCCGGCCCGTTCACGACGCAGCCGATGATCGACAGGCTCATCGGGGTGGCGATGTGCGCCAGCCGCGCCTCCAGCGTCTCCACGGTCTTGATGACGTTGAAGCCCTGTCGAGCGCAGGACGGGCAGGCGATGATGTTGATCCCGCGGTGGCGCAGGCCCAGCGACTTCAGCATGTCGAAGCCGACCTTGATCTCTTCCACGGGGTCAGCGGCCAGGCTGACCCGGATGGTGTCGCCGATCCCGGCCCACAGCAGGTTGCCCATGCCGATGGAGGACTTGATGGTGCCCGAACGCAGGCCGCCGGCCTCGGTGACGCCGACGTGCAGCGGGCAGTCGATGGCGTCCGCCAGCATCTGGTAGGCCGCCACGGTCATGAAGATGTCCGAAGCCTTCACGCTGATCTTGAACTCGTGGAAGTCGTGGTCCTGCAGGATGCGGGCATGGTCCAGCGCGCTTTCCACCATCGCCTCGGGGCAGGGCTCGCCGTACTTCTCCAGCAGGTGAGGCTCCAGGCTCCCGGCGTTGACGCCGATGCGCATGGAGCAGCCGTGGTCGCGGGCCGCCTGGATCACGTCGCGCACCCGGTCGGGCCGGCCGATGTTGCCGGGATTGATCCGCAGGCAGGCCGCGCCCGCCTTAGCCGCCTCGATGCCGCGTTTGTAGTGGAAATGGATGTCGGCCACGATCGGGACCTTGGAGGCCTTCACGATGGTCGAGAGCGCCGCCGTGGATTCCACGTCGGGGCAGGAGACCCGCACGATATCGGCCCCGGCCTCTTCCAACTGGCGGATCTGGCCGATGGTCGCGTTGGCGTCGGCCGTCAGCGTATTGGTCATCGACTGCACGGTGATGGGGGCGTCGCCGCCGACCTCCACATCGCCCACTCGAATCTTGCGCGATGGCCGGCGCGTGATGGTGCGCCACGGACGGAGATGGGTGTGATCGTGAGCGGTCATGCGGGGTAAAATAAGCGCCTCGCCCCGAAATCCCAAGCAGCTTCCCGGCGCGGCTTACTGCGCCGACGCGGCGAGCTTGGAGACCAGGGTCTGGGCCGAGGGCAGCAGGCCCCTGCTTTGGCCGCCCACGAACACCTGGACCGAGGAGGGTTCGGCGACGTCCACCGTCAGCCCCTTGAGCATGGGCGCCCGATAGGCTTCGCCGGCCGCGAGCTGGCGGGCGAAATAGACCGAACCGTCGGCCCCGCGCACGATCAGCGAGGTGGGCTTGCGCGCCTGCAGGGTCACGACGGAGCCCGCCGCCGGCGCGCCATGGATCGTGCCGTTGGCGACGAAAGTGGAGGCCAGCGGCGCGCTCGGTGCGGCCACCACATCCTCGGGATGGGCCTTGGCCAGCTTCGCCGCGTCGTCTGCGGCCTTGCTGGAGCCGTCGCCGGCGGTGGCGGCTTCCAGACCTGGGGTCTCGTAAGGGGTGGGCGTGGTGGATTCCACCGGCGCGGGCAGGGGCGCGCCGAGCGCCACCGGGCCGACGGGAGGCGCTGGCGCGGGCAGGCCGACGGCGGAAGCCTCCGGCGCATTCGCGGCTGGCGGGGCCTGTTCGCTCATGGCGCGCTGCGCGATGTTCCACATGATGATGGCGCCGACGATCAACAAACCGGCGACGACGATCGCCATGACCCGCGGGTCACCATCGCGGCGCACGCCGACCGGCGCGCGCAGGGGTTCGTCCGGCGCCGGTTCGTCCAACTTGAAGCGTTCGACGGCGGCCTCGCCGTCCATGCCCAGCGCATTGGCGTAGGCGCGGACGTAGCCGATGGTGAAGGGGCGCGAGGGCAGCTCGTCCAGGCGCATGTCCTCGATCGCCGCGAGATAGGCGCGGCGGATGCGCGTGCAGTCGGCGACGTCCTGCAGCGTCAGCCCGCGGAACTCGCGAGCCGACTTCAGAGCCGCGCCAATGTCAGGTCCGGTGTCCATGGTGGGCATGTAGGAGTCCGGCAGACCGGGATCGCGCTCCCCGTCCGCTCGCAAATGCAGATTTGTAACCCCGCCAGTATCGAGAGGCATGGCTACCTGACACCCCACTGCTTGATCGCGGCTTAACTTCGCGACCATCCCCCACTCCGCGTTAGTGCGAAGTTGTTAATAGATTTAAGGAATATCACGCTAGACTACGGAATTCAATGCATTATTTGGCCGTCAATGGTTAACTCGCCCGTCAGGCGAGGCGCGAAAGCTTGGCCGTTGTTTTGCGTGATCTGGCGCCGCCTGCGCCAAATTGGGACAGTTCCAGCCGTTCGCGGCGTGGCCCCATCCCCTCCCTGGCCGCCGTTTCGCGACGAACATGCCGTCAGGGGACTGTGTCGAGGGAAGGATCGTCTATAACGGCGGCCCAGTAGGGGGAAGACCAGAGTGCGGGCTGATGAGGTTTCTCGAAATAACCAGGCCGGTTGGGACCGCCGCGTCGAAGAACAGGACATCTGGACCCGGCCGGTATCGCGAGACGAGGTGGCTCGCGCCCGCCGCGGCGACTGGGCGGTGGTGCTGACGCCGCACATCCCGGTTCCCCGCGACTGGTTCGGCGAAATTCAGGGGCGGGACATCCTGTGCCTGGCTTCGGGCGGCGGCCAGCAGGGGCCGATTCTGGCGGCGGCGGGTGCGCGGGTGACCGTGTTCGACGCCTCGGAACGGCAACTGGCCCAGGACCAGGCGGTGGCGGCTCGCGACGGCCTGGCGCTCAATACCCGCCAGGGCTTCATGCACGACCTGTCGGCCTTCACCGACGCCAGCTTCGACCTTGTCTTCCACCCGGTGTCGAACTGCTTCGCGCCGGAGATCCTGCCGGTCTGGCGCGAGGCCTACCGTGTGCTGCGGCCGGGCGGGGTGCTGCTGGCCGGCTTCATGAACCCCATGGTCTATGTCTTCGACGCCGCCGCCGAGGATCGCGGCGAACTGATCGTCAGGCACGCCTTGCCCTATGCCGACATCACCCACCTGCCGGCCGACGAGCTGCAACGCCGTATCGACCGCGACCACACCGTGGAATTCAGCCACACCCTGGAGACCCAGATCGGCGGCCAGCTCCGCGCGGGCTTCGTCCTGACCCACATGTTCGAGGACCGGGATGGCGGCGCGCCCGATACCGGACGCTCCGCCTACTTCCCCACCTGCATGGCGACTCGGGCGGTGAAGGGCTGAACCCCTTACAATACAATCGTCATCCCGGATCCGCCTTGCCGGCCGTCCGGGATGACGTTGTCAGTTACGCGTTCGCCGTCACCGGCGGCATCTGGTAGGGCGGCGCGCCGGGCGGGCGGCCGATCCAGATCTGGCCGGTCCGGGCCATCACCTGACCCGCGCCGTCGAACAGCGCGACCCCGGCGAAGTGCTTGCGGCCCTCGACGCGGTCGGCCCAGGCCACCACGACATAGGTCTCGCCGGCCTTGGGCTTCACCAGGACCTCGCCGGCCATGGTGCCCAGCAGGCCCACGGGATTTTCGGTCTTCACCCACCAGGCCATCGAGCCCGAGCAGTCCAGCGCCGCCCAGGTGATCTCGTCGGGCATGGTTCCGTCAGGGTTGGCGAAGTTGGCGTGCGGCGTCCAGAGGCCGGCGCAGACGCCCTCGGGCGCACCGTCGATCTGGCCGACGTGAACCCCCAGGCCCTCGCCGGCTTCCCGCTCGATGCAGCAGGAGAAGCAGCCGCGGTGCAGGGACTTCTGGGCGAACCGCGAGGCGGCCTGATAGCGCCGGGCCTCCTCGATGGTCGGCGGCGTCGGCGGCATGGGGATGGCGTCGTCGGCGGCAGGCTTGGCCGAACCGAGCGGCTGGCCCTCGGCGTTGGTCAGCACGACCCCGCCGTCTTCACTGGGCGTCAGGGTGACGGGAACGTCCAGCGGAACCCCGCTGCGCAGCATGGCGCTGCCGCGGCCACCGACCGCATTGGAGAGAACGCCACAGATATAGCCGCCGTTGGCGGTGACGGGCGGGCCGCGGAATTGCCTCGGAACAATGATCTCGGACATTGGAAATGGATCTCAGGTTCGTTGAAATGAAGAAGGCTATGTCCGTTCTCTGCCGTCCGGCGGCCGCGCGCGCAATGGGTCTGAGCGTCTCAGGTCATCTGGAATTGCGCGCCGCCCTCAATCGCGGCAGGGTCCGCGCCAATTCACACGGGAGAACGGGCGCATGAACCCCAAGGCCGAATTCGACATCATCGTCTATGGCGCCACCGGCTTCACCGGCCGCCTGGTGGCTGAGTACCTCGCCCAGAAATACGGCGTCGGCGGCGACGTGAAATGGGCCATGGCCGGCCGCAGCGCCGACAAGCTGGCCGCGGTCCGCGACGAGATTGGCGCGCCCAAGGACACCCCGCTGGTGGTGGCCGACGCTTCCGACCCAGCCTCGGTGAAGACCATGGTCTCCCGCGCCAAGGCGATCCTCACCACGGTCGGCCCCTACCAGCTCTATGGCTCGGACCTGGTGGCCGAGTGCGCCGCCCAGGGGACCGACTATCTCGACCTCTCGGGCGAGCCCAACTGGATGGCCGAGATGATCGGCAAGCATGAGGCGGCCGCCAAGCAGAGCGGCGCCCGCATCCTGTTCTCCTGCGGTTTCGACTCCATCCCCTTCGAGCTCGGCGTCTATTTCGCGCAGAAGACCGCGAAGGAAAAACTCGGCGCCATGGTCCCGCGCGTGAAGGGCCGGATGCGCAAGATGCTGGGCGGGCTCTCGGGCGGCACCGCGGCCTCGGGCCGCGCCACCATGGCGGCGCTCCAGAAGGACCCCAGCCTGTTTGCTTTGATGATCAACCCCTTCGCCCTGACCCCGGGCTTCGAGGGCCCTGCCCAGCCTCCGGGCAACAAGCAGGAGCATGACCCGGACGTGGGCGCCGACGTGGGTCCCTTCATGATGGCGGCGATCAACACCAAGAACGTCCACCGCTCGAACCTGCTGCAGGGCCACCCCTACGGGACCGACTTCGTCTACGACGAGATGTCGATCATCGATCCCAAGACCCCGGCCGCCTTCGCCGACATGCCCGCCGAGGGCGGTCCGCAACCGGGGGAGGGACCCAGCAAGGCCGAGCGCGAGGCGGGCTTCTACGACTGCCTGTTCATCGGCATCGCCCCCGACGGCCGCAAGGTTCAGGTCTCCGTCTACGGCGACAAGGACCCCGGCTACGGCTCGACCTCCAAGATCATCGCCGAGACCGCCATCGCCCTGGTGAACGCCCCCGACGTGGCCGGCGGCATCTGGGTCCCCGGCGCGGCGCTCGGCGACCGACTGGTGAAGCGGCTCTCGGACAAGGCGGGTCTGACCTTCAAGGTCGAGACCTGACGCTCATCAACCGAACCCGTCATCCCGGACGCCGATAGGCGATCCGGCGACTGTGTTGGGTCAAGGGGTCTTCTGCCAGGGTTGGTTGGCCTTGATGATGCTGTTTGCGGCGACGACGATCTTTCTGGCGATGGCGACGAGGGCGACCTTTGCGGGCTTTCCGGCC
>JAGNIV010000012.1 GCA_018001015.1 Phenylobacterium sp.
GAACACGCCGGGTTGCAGAGCGTTGGAATCGGTCGACGCGAAGTCGAGGTCCGAGCCGCCGAGCCAACGATAGGTCAGGTCGACGTCGAGGTTGTCGGTCGCCTGCCAGGCCAGACCAGCGATCAGTTGATAGGCGAGCGCCGTATCATCATCATTGATGGTCAGGTTCTGGATGGCCGGGTTCGTGGCGGTGATCGCACCGGTCACGGAGGAGAACTGGCCAACCGTGTTGAGCTTGACGTGGTTGATACCAACGCCGGCCCCGACGAAGGGGTTGATCATCGCGCCGGGGGCGAAGTCATAGAGCACGTTGCCCATGACGGTCCACGACTCGATCTCGCCCGTCGGAGAACCGCAGGTCGGCGCAGCGGCCGTACGCAGGACGCCGGGGGTGCAGAGGCCGAGGATCGAATTGCCGGCGCCGCCACGGATCGACTTGATGTCGCCGGGGCGGTAACCGCCTTCGAGTTCCACACGCCAGTGGTCGTTCAGCTGATAGCCGAGACGAGCGAACCCAGCCCAATCTTCTTCCTGGTTGAAGGTCCAGGAATAGGGAGCCGCGTTGGCAGCGTTGTTCGACGAGGTGGCCTCAATGCCCTCGGGCCAGTGGTAGCCAAGATCGATGGCGCCGTACCAGCCTTCTTGCGCGGAAGCGCCGGACGCGGCGAACACCGCAGCCAGGGCGGCTCCCGCCAGGAGTTTGAATTTCATATCAGAGCCCTCTCATTGCCCTCTGCTGCGGCCTTATGACCCAGCACCTTTATAACAAGGCCGAAGCGCGGCGAAAGTGTCGCCGAAGCCACACCAACCGCCAATCTGCCCGACCCGCGAACTAGACACCAGGACGCTACACAATAAACCCCTAAGCGATCAACTTAGAGACGGAGGACAGAGCCCTCCTCCGAGCCACATTCGACGCACCTGGCGCACGTCGAAGCGTCGAATTTTGACATTGAACCTTGGCCCGACGAATCAAACGGTCGCCAGCGGCGCCCGTCGGCCCGGGCCGAGTTCCAAGGTAATCTTGTAAAGCAGCGGAAACGTCGCAGGCCTGCCAGAACAGCGAAACCGTCGAGGTTTCGATCGTTTCCAACGCCTCAGACGACATTCCTTGCCCTTATCTGCTGGCGCGCCCCTGTCGCACCGACCCCGAGAACGTCGGCCCCAATGATTGGTTCCCGACAATTTTCACGTGGCCTCCAGACGGTGCAGATGGGGCGTCTGTGTCTCTTTGAAGTCATACTGTGGCGCATATAGCTCTGCCCGAACAATTAGTTCGCGCAACCGTGGAATTTCAAGGCGGCATGGACCGCGTGCCCCCTGGACGGGTCAGGTTTCCATATTGCGCCGGTATCGGCGAGCTCGGCCCCCCAGCGCCTCCGGACGGTTCAGCGACTTGCGGAATTCGTCCCGGCGCTCGTGAATCGAGGCGATGATCAGGCCCATGGGGACCCCGATCTCCACCAACACGGCTTCGGAGAGCTGCAGCGAAGCTTCGACGGTTTCGGGCACGGCGTCGGTCGCCCCCAACTCGTAGAGCCGTTGGGCATGCCGGGCGTCGCGGGCGCGAGCCACGATCGTCAGGTCGGGCCGCATCTGGCGGGCGGTGGCGACAATGACTTCAACCCCCTCGGGCGCGTCCATGGTGACTACCAAGGAAGGGGCGGTTTCCAAGCCGCAACGCTTGAGGAATTCCGGCCGCGAGGCGTCGCCGAAGAAGATCGATTCGCCGGCCCGGCGCGCGGCCTCCACAAGGCGCGGGTCGCGCTCGGCGGCCACCCAGGGAATGTCGTGGCGATTGAGCATCTCGCCCACGAGCCGCCCGACCCGGCCATAGCCCACGACCAAGACGCGGGGCTTCTCGCCGTCGGCCACGGGAGCGGGGTCCGGGGACAGGCCCTCGCCCTGCGTCTTGCGGCCGCCAAGCTTCAAACCTAGAGCCGCCAGCAGCGGAATGCACATCATCGACAGGGTCGATGACACCAGCACGGTCTGTCCGATCGCGCGATCGACGATCCCATCCCCCATGGCGGCGGCCAGGATGACGAAGGCGAATTCGCCGCCCCCGGCCAAGAGCAGGCCGGCCTCGATAGCCGGCGGCGACCGCAGGCCAAAGAGCCTCGCCAAGCCGAACACCACCGAGGCGTTCAGGACGATCATGCCGATCGCCATGCCCAGCACCAGCAGCGGTTTGGCCGCGAGGATGGAAAGGTCCAGTCCGATCCCCACCGAGACGAAGAACAGCCCTAGCAGCAGGCCCTTGAAGGGCTCGATGGTGACCTCAACCTCATGGCGGTACTCGGTCTCGGCCAGCAGCAGGCCGGCGATGAAGGCGCCCAGCGCCATGGAGAGCCCGGTGAGCGCGCTCACCAGGCCAGCGCCGATCACCACCAGAAGGCAGGCGGCCATGAACAGCTCTTCGCTCTTGGCCCGAGCGACGGACTTCAGCATCGGCCGCAGCAGCAGGCGGCCGAAGGCCACGAGCCCCAGGATCCCCAGCACCGCCGGGGCGAAGGCCAGGAGCATCTTGGGAGAGAAGGCCTGGTCACCCCCGCTGCGGCCAAGCAGGGCCAGGGTGATCAGGATCGGCGCCACCGCCAGGTCCTGGAACAACAGGACGGAGAATGTGGCGCGGCCGGCGGTGGAGTGCTGGCGCTTCTGTTCGGTGAGAATCGGCATGACCACGGCGGTCGAGGAAAGCGCCAGGGCCGAGCCGATGGCGACGGCGGCCACAGGGTCCACGCCGAAGCTGATGGCGATCCCGGCGATGGCGGCGACGCACAGCCCGACCTGTAGGGCGCCCATGCCGAATACGAAGCGCCGCATAAGGCGGAGGCGCTCCCAGGAGAGCTCCAGGCCGATCATGAACAGCAGGAAGACCACCCCGAACTCGGCGAGCTGGGCGACCTCATCCGGATTGTCGATGGTGAAGTAGCCCACCCAGGGAAAGGCGTCACTGAGCGCGCCGAGGCCGAACGGGCCGAGGACAACCCCCGCACCGAGGAACCCCAGGATGGGGCTGACCCGCCAGCGGCGGAACAAGGGCACGATCACGCCGGCGGTCGCGAGAAAGAGAATGACGTCCTTATACTCGCCGGGCGAAACGTGGCCTTCCATGCGCTCTCCTTGTGGATGAGTTGCATTATGCCCGGCGCAGGGGGACTTGCGGAACTGGTATCTGCGGCCCTATGACCGCCGCCATGCAAATCAGGGCGCATCTGGGCAGGTCGCAACGGCGTACGCCGCTTGCCGTGCTGTTCGCCGTCGCCGCCCTGCTAATCCAGGCCCTGCTGCCGGCGGCCTCCCTGGCGGCAGAATCGAGCGGCGGCGTCCGCGTCGAACTCTGCACGCCCGAAGGCGCCAAGACCGTGGTTCTCGACCACGACGGCCAGGTCCAGAAGGGCTTCGCCGGACTCCCCTGTCACGACTGTCTGGGCGCCACCCTGGCGGTCACCACCACGCCAACCCTCTCCATCGTTCCGATCGCCTATGCCGCGGATCGGATCGTTCTGACGCCGACCGTCGAGGTCGTCCTGCGCGGCGCGCGCGCTCCGCCCCGTCCGCCCGGGCAGGGCCCACCCGCCCAGACTCTCTGACTCCATCATCGCGCGCGAGCCCCTGGCCGCGCGCCTTCTGACGTCATTGATTCTGGAAATTTCACATGCCTACGTTTTCCCGCGCGCCTCTGCGCGCGCTCCTGCTGGCCGCCAGCGCCCTGGCGGCCCCGAGCCTGGCCCTCGCCGATCAGCACACCGTCGACAGCGTCATCGTGACGGCCGCCCGCAATCCCGAGGATCCGCCGGTGGTCGCCAACGCCAGGGCCCGCCTGTCTGAAACCCCCGGCGCGGTCTCCGTGGTCTCCGCGGAGTCCTACGCCGCCCGCTATGCGCCCGGCATCGCCGACCTTCTGCGCGACGTGCCAGGCGTCTACGCCCAGAAGAAATGGGGCGGCGACACCCGGCTGTCGATCCGCGGCTCGGGCATCGGCAATGCGGTCCACAATCGCGGAACTCTGCTGGCGCAGGATGGCGTACCGTTCAACGAGGCCGACGGTTTCGGCGACTTCCAGCTGATCGACCCGTCGATCGCCCGCTACACCGAGGTCTACAAGGGCGGCAACGCCCTGCGGTTCGGCGGCGCCCTGCTGGGCGGCGCCATCAACCTGGTGACGCCGACAGGCCGCAACGCCGGCGCCGACAACCTGCTGCGGATCGAGGGCGGCTCCTACGGGACGCTGCGCGGCCACGCCGAGGCCGCCCGGGTGTGGGGCGACTGGGACGGTTTCGCGGCCGTCACCGCGGGGCAGGCGGAAGGCTGGCGCGCCCAGAGCGCCGGCCAGGAGCAACACGCCAGCCTGAACATCGGCCGGCGCTTCGGCGAAGAGCAGGAGGTCCGCCTGCTGGTCAACGGCGGCTATGCGCATCAGGAGATCCCCGGCTCGGTCACCCTGGCCCAGGCCCTGAATACGCCGCAGGCGCCCAATCCCGGCAACCGCACCCTCAACTACCAGCGCGACATGGGCTCCGTGCGCGCCGCCCTGCAGACCCATTGGCGGCTGACGCCCAACACCGTCTTCGAGGGCGGGGTCTACGCCACCTGGAAGGACCTGGATCACCCGATTTTCCAGGTGATCGACCAGGAGAGCCGCAACTGGGGCGCCTTCGGCCGCTTCGACTGGGATGGCGAGGTGGCAGGTCGACGGGCCGACGTCTTCTATGGCGCGTCCTTCCGCAGCGGCGACCTGGACGCCAACCAGTGGGTCAACGTCGCGGGCTCCCGCCGCGCCCAGACCGCCAAGAGCCGCCAGAACGCGCGCGCGCTGGACCTCTTCGCCGAGGGCCGGCTGTTCGTCACCGACCAGGTGGCCCTGGTGGCGGGCGGCTCTTACGGGCGGGCCGTGCGGGACTATCAGAGCTTCAAGCTGACCGGAGTCGCCACCACCTTCGACCTGACCACCGGCAAGGACTACGACTGGTTCGCGCCGCGCCTCGGCCTGATCTGGGAGGACGAAGCCGGAGCTCAGATCTATGCCAACCTGACACGCTCGGTGGAGCCGCCAAACTTCAGCGCGCTCAGCCCCACCGTCGGCGGATTCACCGCCCTGCAGCCGCAGGAGGCCTGGACCGGCGAGATCGGGACCCGGGGCCGCCGAGGGACGCTGACATGGGACGTCACCCTTTACCGCGCCGAGCTCGAGAATGAGCTTCTGAACTACACGGTGAATCCCGCTCAAGGTATTCCGGCGGCCACCTTCAACGCCGACAGGACCATCCACCAGGGCCTGGAAGCAGGCCTGGACTGGATGATCCTGTCGGGCCTGCGGCTGCGCCAGACCTATGCCTGGTCGGACTTCCGGTTCAAAGGCGACATCCAGTATGGCGACCATCGCCTGCCCGTTGTTCCCGAGCATTTCTATCGGGCGGAGTTGCGCTACGATCATCCGTCGGGCTGGTTTGTCGCGCCCTCGGTGGAATGGTCCATCCAAGACACGGTCGTGGACTACCAGAACACCCTGAAGGCCCCCGGCTACGCGGTCGCCAATCTCGGCGCCGGCTGGAAGCTCGACCATGGCGTCAGCCTGTTCCTCGACGTCCGCAACCTGTTCGATCAACGATACGTCTCGAATTTCGGGGCCATCACCGACGCCCGCCTGGTGTCTCAGGCGGTGTTCTTTCCCGGCGAGGGTCGGTCCGTGTTTGGAGGTCTGACATGGCGCTACTGAGATTCCTGCTGACCGCCGTCGTCGCCCTCGCCGCCGCGGCCCCCGCACAGGCCCATGTCAGCGCCGATCCGCAGGATGCCAAGGCCGGGGCCTATCAGGTCCTGCGCTTTCGGGTCGGCCACGGCTGCGGGACAGCCGCCACCACAGCCCTGCGGATCGAAACGCCGCTTGGCCTGGCCAGCGCCCGTCCCCAGCCCAAGCCCGGCTGGACCCTGACCATTGAGAGGGACGGCGAGCGGGTCTCGGCCCTGGTCTGGCGCGGCGACCTGCCCGCCGACCAGTTCGACGAGTTCGCGGTGCTCGCCAAACTGCCCGCCGCCCCTGGCGTACTCTACTTCCCCACCGTCCAGACCTGTGGCGGCGGCGAGAGCCAGTGGACGGAAATCCCCGACGCCGGGGAGACCGGCCTCAACCATCCCGCGCCATCGGTCCGCGTCCTGCCGGCCGCAGCCGAAACCCATCAGCACTGATATGGAGCAGCCCATGCGCACCCTCATTCTCGGCCTCGCCGCCGCCCTGTCCGTCACCGCCGCCCAGGCCGCCACCTTCCGCCTCGGCGGACTGGAGGTCGGGCAGCCCTGGAGCCGACCGTCCGCCGCGGGGGTCAACGGCGCGGGCTACATGACCCTCACCAACCGGGGGGCCAACCCGGACACCCTGATCGCCGTCGAGAGCCCCGCCGCTCGGAAGGTGGAGATCCATCGGTCCTCGATGTCGGATGGGCTCATGAAGATGCAGCGCCTCGACAGCATCCTGCTGCCGCCGGGGAAGGCCGTCACCTTCGCCCCGGCCGGCTACCACATCATGCTTATCGGCCTGACCAAGTCTCAGAAGGCCGGCGACGCGGTCCCCGCCACCCTGGTCTTTTCGAGCGGCGCGCGGCTGAAGGTCGAGTTCGCCGTGGGGATGGGGCCGACGGGAACCGCCGCCCCGACAGGCGCCATGCCGATGGACCACTCAAAGCACTAAAACGGCCGTTCGGTCGGCGTTGACAGCAGCGCCGACCGAACGTTTATGCGCTCCATATTTTAAGTATGGAGGATTGCCCGTGGAGGTTTGGAATTACGCCAACCTGTGGGAGTCGGTGGCGTCAGCCATCCCCGAACGCCCCGCCCTCTTTCATGGCGACCGCGTCGTCAAATGGCGCGACTTCGACCGCCGCGCCAATGCGCTGGCCCAGCACTTCATCGACGCGGGCCTGACCCAGCAGTCGAAAGTCGCGGCCTATCTTTATAATGCGCCGGAGTACATCGAGGCGTATTTCGCGGCCTTCAAGGGCGGTTTCGCCCCCTTCAACACCAACTACCGCTACGGCGGCGATGAGCTGACCTACCTGTTCGACAACGCCGACGCCGAGGCCGTGGTGTTCCACGCCTCCTTCGCCGAGATGGCCGACAAGGTGCGTGGGAACCTGCCCAAGGTGAAGACCTGGGTGGCTGTCGCTGAGCCCGGCTTCCCGGTCCCGGCCTGGGCCGCCGACTACGACGCGATCGTGGCCAGGGGCGCCGACCGGGTTGAAGGCCCCTGGGGCCGCTCGGCCGACGATCTGCTGCTCATGTACACCGGCGGCACCACCGGCATGCCCAAGGGCGTGATGTGGCGCCAGGAGGACCTGTTCAAGGCCCTGGGCGGCGGTGCCAACCTGCTGCTGGGCCTGCCGCCCATGGAGCGGGTGGCCGAGGCCGGTGAGCGCGCCAAGGCGGTGGAAGCCTCGGGCGAGCAGCCGATCACCATTCCCGTCGCCCCGCTGATGCACGCCACGGGCCAGTTCATCGGCTTTGGCCAACTGGTCTCCGGCGGCGCCATCGCCACCCTGCCCTCGCGCAAGTTCAATCCGGCCGAGCTGTTCGACGAGGTCGAGCGGCTAGGGGTCTCGGGTCTGATCATCGTGGGGCCGGCCTTCGCCGCCCCCATGCTGGAGACCCTGGACGCCAATCCAGGCAAGTGGACCATGCCGAGCCTGAAACGGATCATCTCCTCGGGCGCGATGTGGGGCGCGGAGAACAAGCAGGGTCTGCTGAAGCACCTGCCGAACATCATGCTGATGGACAGCCTCGGTTCCTCCGAAGCCCTCGGCCTGGCCTCGTCGGTGTCCGGCGGCGGCGCCGCGGCGGGCACCGCGAAGTTCACCACCGGTCCCAACGCCGCGGTCTTCACCGAGGATGGCGAGCGCGTCCTGCCGGGGTCGGGCGTGCGCGGCCTCGTGGCGGTCGGCGGTTTCACCCCAAGCGGCTATTACAAGGATCCGGAAAAGTCGGCCAAGACCTTCCGCACCTTCGAGGGCAGGCGCTGGAGCGTGCCCGGCGACTGGGCGACCATCGAGGAAGACGGCTCCATCACCCTGCTGGGCCGGGGGTCGCAGGTGATCAACACCGGCGGCGAGAAGGTCTTCCCGGAGGAAGTGGAAGAGGCCCTCAAGCGCTTCCCAGGCGTGCGCGACGCCGCCGTGGTGGGCGTGCCTGACCCGCGCTTCGGCGAGCGCATCTGCGCTATCGTCGAGACCACCGGCGGCGAGACCCCGTCCCTGGCCGAACTGGCCGCCCACGTGAAGAGCTTGCTGGCCGACTACAAGGCGCCCCGCGAGTTGGTCCTGGCCCCGGTCAACCGGGCCCCGAACGGCAAGCTGGACTACAAGACCCTCAAGGCCCTGGCCGTGGAGACGCTCTCCGCCAAGGTTTGAACGTAACGAAAATGTAACGAGCCACGGAGGGCGCGACCGGGTCATGGTCGCGCCCAAATCCCTATCCGAGGCTTGAACACCTGATGAAGACCTTCTGGCTCGCCGCCTGCGCGGCGTCCGCCCTGGCGCTCGGCGCCGTCCCCGCCCTCGCGGCCGACGACATCTCCAAGGCGCCCCGCATGGGGCCTTGGGGCTTCGACTCCGCCGGCCGCGACCTCAGCGTCAGCCCGCGCGATGACCTCTACCTCTACGCCAACGGGACCTATCTGAAGAACCTGGAAATCCCGGCCGACCGCTCGCGGTACGGATCCTTCGACAAGCTCAACGAACTGTCGGTCAACCGCATGCGCGCGGTGCTGGAAGCCGCCGCGGCCGACAAGGCCGCCACCGGGGATCAGGCCCGCATCGGGATCATGTACCGCAGCTTCATGGACGAGGCCGCCGTCAACGCCCTGGGCGCCAAGCCAATGGCCGCCGACCTGGCCGAGATCCAGGCTTCCAAGACCCTCAGCGATGTGGCTCGCGTGATGGGCAAGTCGCAGATGAAGTTCGGCGGCTCGGTGTTCGGCGCCTATCCCGGCGACGACGCCAAGGACCCTGACCACTATGTGGTCACCCTGATCCAGGGCGGCCTCGGCCTGCCCGACCGCGACTATTATCTGGACGACAAGTTCGCGGTTCAGAAGGCCGCCTATGAGGTCTATGTCGCCAAGTTGCTGACCCTCTCAGGCTGGGCCGATCCGGCCGGCGCCGCCAAGGCCATCGTCGCCCTGGAGACCGAGATCGCCAAGGTTTCCTGGACCCGGGCCGAACGCCGCGACGACGACAAGACCTACAACGCCTTCGCCGTGAAAGACCTGGCGGCCTACGCGCCGGGCTTCGACTGGACCGCCTTCCTGGCCGGCGCCGAACTGGCCGAGGTGAAGAAGGTTGTGGTGGCCGAGAACACCGCCTTCCCGAAGATCGCCGCCCTCTACGCCAAGACCCCCCTGGAAACCCTGAAGGCGTGGCAAGCCTTCCATCTGGCCGACCAGGCCGCCCCCTATCTCTCCAAGGACTTCGACCAGGCTCAGTACGAGTTCCGCAGCAAGACCCTGTCAGGCCAGCCGGTGCAGGCCGAACGCTGGAAGCGCGGCGTGACCCTGGTGGACAATCAGGTCGGCGAGGCCCTGGGCAAGCTCTATGTCGACGCCTATTTCCCGGCCGACAGCAAGGCCAAGATGGACGCCCTGGTGGCGGATATCAAAGGCGCCATGAAGGGCCGTATCGAACAGCTGACCTGGATGAGCGCCCCCACCAAGGCCAAGGCCCTGGAGAAGCTGTCGAAGTTCAGCGTAATGATCGCCTATCCCGAAACCTGGCGGGACTATTCGGCCCTGGTGCTGAAGGACGGCGACCTCTACGGCAACGTCGAGCGGGCCAACGCCTTCGAGTGGCGCCGCACCATCAACCGGCTCGACCAGAAGGTGGACAAGAAGGAGTGGGGCATGACGCCCCCCACCATCAACGCCTACTACTCCCCCACCAAGAACGGCATCGTGTTTCCGGCGGCGATCCTGCAGCCGCCTTTCTTCGATCCCGAGGGTGACCCGGCCATCAATTACGGCGGCATCGGCGGCGTGATCGGTCACGAAATCACCCACGGCTTCGACGATCAGGGCCGCAAGTCTGACGGCGACGGTCGGCTGACCGACTGGTGGACCGCCGAGGACGCCGCCAAGTTCGACGCCCAGGCCAAGATCTTCGGCGCTCAGTATGCCGCCATCGAGGTGCTGCCCGGCGTCCATATCAATCCCGAGCTGACCATGGGCGAGAACATCGCCGACCTGGGCGGTGTGCTGCTGGCGCTGGACGCCTACCACGCTTCCCTCAAGGGCAAGCCCGCCCCGGTGATCGACGGCCTGACCGGCGACCAGCGGGTCTTCCTCGGCTGGGCCCAGGTCTGGCGCTCGAAGTCCCGCGACGATCGGACCCGTCAGCGGCTGGTCTCCGACCCGCACTCGCCTGAGCAATACCGCGCCGACATCCCGGTGCGGAACATCGACGCCTTCTACGAGGCGTTTGGCGTGAAGGCTGGCGACAAGATGTATGTGGCGCCGGACAAGCGCGTCCGCATCTGGTGATGAGCCGAAAGGGCGGGGCCGGGAAATTCCGGCCCCTTCTTTTTGACTCATATGTCAAAAATTGTGTTGGACAAAAATAAGGCCCGTTGCGGGGGATAATCGCAACGGGCCTTATTTTTGAGCCGAAGCTCTTATTGAGCGGGCGTTTCCTCCCCGAAACGCCGGAGACTGTCGAACTAGTGTCGCCATGTCTCTCGCAGGACTGAGAAAACGGCAATTTCTCGCCCGAGTCAATGCGGGGCAACCCGCCTCGCAGCTTAATTCTGATCAGATTTTCGCGATCATGTGGATTAAGTCACCGAGCGGGCCCATTTTTGACTCTCTAGTCAGTTTTTGACGCGCTGCGCGAGTGCTTCGTACGGCCCACAACTTGTCTCAAATACAAAATCAGGTCGTGAGGCGGTGACCGGGCCACGGCCCTTGGCGGTCAGCAGGGTGGAGATCGCCGCGATGCGATCCACCGGCGCCAGCACGCCGTTCGGACGGCGTGTCGCGCCGGCCGCCACCAGATCACCGATCAGGTCCTCATCGCCCTCGCTGTCTGGCCAGACCAGGGTCGCGCTGTCATGGGCGGTGGCGCGCGCCTCGATCACCCGCAGCAGGCGCTCGGCCACCGACAATTGGCTGTCGGACCAGGTGGCCCGCAGCGAAGCGGCAAGCTGGGCCTGGCTCTTCAGGATCACCCCGTCGCCGAGGATCTTCAGGCCGTTGGCCACGAGGGTCGCGCCCGTAGTGGTGATATCGACGATCAACTCCGCCGCCCCGGCCGCCGGCGCGCCTTCCGTGGCGCCGCTGGATTCGGTGATCCTGTAATCGGCCACCCCATGGCGGGCGAAGAAGGACCGGGTCTGCATCAGGTACTTGGTGGCCACCCGCATGCGCCGGCCGGTGCGGGCCAGCACGTCGTGGGCCACCTCCTCCAGGTCGGCCATGGAGTCGACGTCGAGCCAGCTCTTGGGCACGGCCACCACCAGATCGGCGCGGCCAAACCCGAGCGGCCGCAGCAGCAGGGCGCGGCTGTCGAGGTCGCCGCCGCGCTCGCGCAGCAGGTCCTCCCCGGTGACGCCCAGGTGGACCTCGCCGCTATCGAGGGCCTCGGCGATGTCGCCGGCCGACAGCAGGCGAACCTGGGCGCCGGCCAGCCCCTTGATCTCGGCCATGTAGCCGCGCGCGCCGCCGGTGACCGACAGCTTCAGCCCGCAGTCGGCCAGCCATTCCTCGACCTGTTCCTTCAGGCGACCCTTGGAGGGGACCGCGATGATCAAGGGCTCGCTCATGCCTCGCCTCCCTTGAAGGCTCGCCAGGGGCGGACCATGCAGCCCACCGCGCGCCCGCCCGCCGGACCGTCCAGACGCGCCGGCAGCCCATCATAACGTCCGCCCACCGCCACCGGACGATCAGCTCCCAGCGCGGTGGAGCGAACCTCGAAGGTCAGACCGTCATAGTATTCGAACGCGTGGCCCAAGGTGGTCGCCATCAGCATGGCCCCCTCCGGGACGCCAGCCTTGACCAGCAGGGTCATGCGGGCCTCCCATTGGGCCAGGGCGGCGCCGAGGGTCTCGCCCTTGGCGCCCGGGATGGCGCGAATTGCGGCGAGCGCCTTGCCGGGCGTATCGGAGATGCTCAGGAAGCGAGCCAGGCTTTGGGCCTTCTCGACGCTCAGGGCGGGCGCCCGCGCGGCTTCAGCGCGGCGTATGAGGCGTTGGGCGATCTCGGCGGGACCACGGCCCCCGACCGGTTCGATGCCCGCCAGGGCCCAGACCTCCTCCAGCAGGACGGCAGCCTCGTCGGGCGACCGGCCCGCAAGCAGATCGGCAAGCCCCCCGCTCTCCACCGGCTTGGCTTCCGCGCCCGCACGCGCCAGTTCGGCCTGCAGCAGACGCGGACGGGAGGCGGCGCGCTTCAGGCGGGCGGCCAGGGACGGCGCGAGTTCCAGTCCATCCACGAAGGCGGCGAATAGACCAATGTCGCCGAGCCACAGCAGCAGATCGTCCCGGCCGCCAGCGATGGACGACTTCCAGGCAAGGGCGGCGATCTCCGCGTCGGCTTCCAGGGTCGCCGCGCCCTTCGCGTCGAAGCATTCCAGACCGATCTGCACGAATTCCTCGGCCCGGTCCGCATGATCGGGCGAGGCGCGGAAGGCCTTGCCCTCATAGTAGTAGCGGCCCGAAGCCGCCCCGCTCTCCAGGTGCTGGCGGGTGACGGGAACTGTGAAGTCGGGCCGCAGGCATGCCTCCTGCCCGCCCTCGGCCTGTACCACGAACAGGCGTGCGCGCATCGCCTCGCCCGCCAGCTCCAACAGCAGGCCCAGCGGCTGCAGGATCGGGGCGTCGACGCTTGAGGCGCCCTCGCTCAACGGCGCCCGGATGGCGGAGAGCGCCTCGGCGGGAACCCGGGGTTCGGCCCTCATTTCGCAGCGTCCAGGATGCGGCGCAGGGCCGGGATCAGCTCGGCGCGCGGGATGGTCTGCTGGCCGGGCCGCTGCTCGCGCCACTCGGCGTTCTCGGTGACACCGGCGGAGAGCTCCCGGCCCAGGTCCAGGTCCTTCACCGTCACCGTGCCGGCGGCGATCTCGTCGCCGCCTAGCATGATGGCGGCAGGCGCCATGCGGCGGTCGGCGTATTTCATCTGCGGCCGCATGCCGGAACTGCCCAGATAGACCTCGGCGGCGATACCGGCGGCGCGCAGTTCGCCCACCAGGCCGTAATAGGCGCCCATGTCCTCGGCGCTGAAGGCGATGACCACCACCGGCCCACGCGCCTGTCCGCCCAGGTCCCGGCCAGCGGCGCGCAGGGCCGAGGCCAGGCGCGAGACGCCGAACGAAAAGCCGGTGGCGGGGACCTGCTCACCGGTGAACCGGGCCACCAGGTCGTCATAGCGCCCGCCGCCGCCCACCGAGCCGAACCGCACCGGGGCGCCGTTCTCGTCCTTGGTGGCCAGCAGCAGCTCGGCCTCGAAGACCGGGCCGGTATAATATTCCAGGCCGCGCACGATGGACGGGTCGAACATCGCCCGATCGGCGGCGACCCCCATGCCGATCAGCGCCTTGTCGATGCGCGACAGCTCTTCGAGCCCGGCGTCGCCCTCGGCCGAGCCGCCGATGACATTGGCGATGCGGTCCAGGGTCTCTGAGCGGCCCTCGGCGCCTGCGGCGGTGAAGGCCAGCACGGCGTCGGCGGCCGCCGTGTTCAGGCCCGCACCCTTGGTGAAGGCGCCGCTCTCGTCCTTGCGCCCCTCGCCCAGCAACAGGCGCACGCCGTCGGGACCCAGCCGATCCAGCTTGTCGACCGCGCGCAGCACCGCGAGCTTTTGGCCCTCCGTGGTGACCCCGGCCGTGGCCAACAGGCCGTTCAGAAGCTTGCGATTGTTGATCTTGATGACCGAAGCGCCGGCCGGCAGGCCCGCCGCCATCAGGCCGTCAGCGGCCATGGCGATGATCTCGGCGTCCGCCTCCGGCCGGGCCGAGCCCACGGTGTCAGCGTCGCACTGGGTGAATTCGCGGAAGCGGCCGGGGCCAGGCTTCTCGTTGCGCCAGACCGTGCCGAAGGCGTAGCGGCGGAACGGCTTGGGCAGGGTCTCCCAATTCTGGGCCACGAACCGGGCCAGGGGCGCGGTCAGGTCGTAGCGCAGCGCCATCCACTGCTCGTCGTCGTCCTGCAGGGCGAAGACCCCTTCATTGGGGCGGTCAGCGTCGGGCAGGAACTTCCCCAGCGCGTCGGCATATTCCAGGGCCCCAGTGTCGAAGGCCTCGAAGCCGTAGCGCTCATAGACCTCCGAGACCTTGGCCAGGATCTGGCGTTCGGCGGTGAGATCGCGCGCGCGGCGGTCGTTGAAGCCGCGCGGCGCGCGGGCTTCCGGACGTGTCGAGTCATTCGTCATGGCGCGCGCTTAAGCGATGGCGGCGCGCGCGGCAAGGCGCGGGCGTCGGCGTTGCGGATTGAGAGCGGAGAATTCCATCGTCTGTATCCCTGAAGGCGTGGGGTTCAACGGATGGGACTGGCGATCTTCGCGTGAGCCCCATCCGCGTCTGCGGGGGGCTCAAGACCGGGGAGTTTAGGCCAAACGCCCCCGACCGAGCCCGCCGTGGCGGGTCGAATGCTGGTGGCCGTGATGGTGCGCGGTCGTCGTCATGCGGGCGGGGCTATAGCGCGCACCTCCTGCGATGGCGAGTCCCACCACCAGATGAGAATGGCTTGCAAAGATATATCGTCTGTGTTTCGATATATCTCGATAGCAACTATAGGTCCTTTCGATGCCCGACGCCTTTCCCGCCGCCCGCCCGATGAAGCCGCCCATGCCGGTGTGGACCCTGACGGTGACGGAGGCCCGCGATGTCACCCCACATATGCGCCGCGTCAGCTTCGCCCTGGAGAACGCCCAGGGCTTCGAGCACCAACCGGGCCAAGACCTGGTGCTGATCATGACCGGCGACGACGGCCAGCCCGGCCGCCGCCACTACACGGTCCGCGCCGTGGACAGGGAAGCCGGCAGCCTGGACATCGACTTCGTGCTGCACGGTCACGGCGGTCCCGCCGAGCGCTGGGCGCTCTCCGCCAAGCCCGGCGACACCCTTAAGGCGCGCGGCCCTCGCGGCCGGACCATCATCTATCCCGGGGCCGATTGGCGCCTGTTCGTCGGCGACGAGACCTGCCTGCCCGGCATCTTCGCGATGATCGAGAGCCTGCCCGCCACCGCCAAGGCCTTCGCCTTCCTCGAGGTGGCCGACAAGGCCGACCAGCAGCCGCTGAACGCCATCTGCGACGTGGAGCTGGAATGGCTGGTGCGCGGCGGTCCCGCCGAGCCCGGCAGCCGGCGGCTGATCGACCGCCTGGCCCTGTTCGCGCCACGTCCCGGCCGGGGTCACGCCTATGTCATTGGCGAGACCAGCACCGTGCGGACCCAGCGCCAAAGCCTCATCGCCCGGGGCTTCGACAAGAGCCAGATCAGCGCCGAAGGCTACTGGCGTCGCGGCCGCCAGGGCGGCCACGACCACATCTTCGACGAGGCCGAGATGGCCGCGCGGATGGGGACCAGGGGCTAGGTCCGCCCCACTCGGGGCTCCGTCCCCGCCAGCAGCCGCCCGATATTGGCGCGGTGGAGTACAATCACGTAGAGGCCGCCGGCGACGATCAGCAGGCGGTAGGCCAGGGGCTGCTGCAGGACGCAGATCAGAACGATCGCGGTGACCGCCGCCAGGATCGAGCCCAGGGAGATTCTCCGGGAGATCGCCACCGCGACTCCGAACACCGCCAGGCCGCCGATCCCCACCGGCCAAGCCATGGCCAGCAAGACGCCCAGCCCCGCGGCCACGGACTTGCCGCCCTTGAAGCCCAGCCAGATCGAACGGCTATGGCCGATCAGGGCGGCGAGCCCAGCCAGGCAGACCGCCCAGGGTGCGAGGGCCCGCACATCGACCGCCGGCGGAGCGAGCGCCGCGTAAAGCCAAGGATAGAACCAGAGGGCGAAAAGGATCGCCGCCGCCCCTTTCAGCACATCGATCAACAGCACCACGACGAAGGGGGCGAGCCCCAAGTTGCGCAGGACGTTGGTCGCCCCGGTGGACCCGGAGCCCTCGTCGCGCAAATCGATCCCCTTCAACCACCTCCCGGCGAGATAGCCTGTGGGGGTCGCCCCGAAGAGATAGGCCACCGCCAATCCCGAAAGGCTCGCGATCCAGAACACCGGGGTTTCCATTGACCTTGGGCTCTAGGACGGCGTCGCCATCCCGCTGAGGTCAGGGGTCTTGTAGTCCATGCCCGCCAGGGCCGGGCTCGCGGCCGCGGCGTCAAAGGCCGCCATCAACCCCGCGAACCGCGCCTCGACGAAGGGCCGCATGTCGGGGTGGGTGAAGATATAGCGCTCGTCGGCAAGCACCGCCTCCAGCACCCGGCGGCCGACCCGCTCGGGATCGATGCCGTTTTCCACCAGCGAGTCGGCGGTGACCTGGCTCTCCACCGGTCCGCCGAACTGCGCCTGGCGGGTGCGGCCCGACTTGTTGATCTGGGTCTTCACAAAACCGGGGCACAACACGGCGACGTTGATGTTCTCCGGCGCAAGCTGGCCGGCCCAGCCCTCCGACATGGCCACCACCGCGAACTTGGTGGCGCTGTAGGGCTCCATCCCCGGCGGCGAGATCATGCCCGCCATGGAGGCGGTGTTGACGAAGGTCCCGCCCTCGCCGTGCGCGCGGATCAGCGGCAGGAAGGTCTCCATGCCGTAGACCACCCCCATCAGGTTCACCGCCAGGATCCAGTCCCAGTCGGCGTGCCGCACCTGGTCGATCTGGCCCCCGGCGCCGACGCCGGCGTTGTTGCAGACCAGGTGGACCTTGCCGAAGGTCTCGATGGTCTTGGCCGCGGCGGCCTCGACGGCGTTACGGATCGCCACGTCGCAGAGCACGCCGCTGGCCCGGATCTGGCGCTCCTCCAGTTCCTTCACGGCCGCCGCCAGCGGCGCCTCCTCGATATCGGCCAGCATGACATTCATGCCCGCCTCGCCAAACGCATGAGCCATGGCCAGGCCCAGGCCGCTGGCCCCGCCGGTGATGAAGGCGGTCTTGCCGGTCAGGTCGCGCATGAGGGTTCCTTTGAGCTATTTCAGCCGCGCCACGAGGGCGGCGGTGGACGGATCATGGATGCCGGGGGAGCCGCCCTGCAGTTCGGCGAGAATCCGAGTGGCGAGGCTCTTGCCCAGCTCCACCCCCCACTGGTCGAAGCTGTTGACGCCCCACAGCACGCCTTCCACGAAAACCTTGTGCTCGTGCAGGGCGATCAGGGCGCCGAGACTTTCGGGCGTCAGCGCCTCCATCATGATGAAGCTGGAGGGGCGGTCGCCGGGGAAGGTGCGCTGCGGGGCCAGGACGTCGATCTGCGCGGGCGCCATGCCCTTGGCCGCCAGCTCCTCGCGCACCTCGGTCTCGCTGCGGCCGGTCATGAGGGCCTGGGCCTGCGCGATGACATTGGCCAGCAGGATGGTGTGGTTGACCGGCTCACCTTCGCCGGCCTTGGCGACGGCCACGAAGTCCACCGGGATCACGTCGGTCCCCTGGTGCAGCATCTGGAAGAAGGCGTGCTGGCCGTTGGTGCCGGCGTCACCGAACACCGAGGCCGCCGTGGCGTGGTCGACGGGGCGGCCCTGCTGGTCCACCCGCTTGCCGTTGGACTCCATCTCCAGCTGCTGCAGGAAGCTGGGGAACAGGCGCAGCCGCGCCGCGTAGGGAATGACCGCCCGCAGCGGCCGGTCCAGACCGTCGCGGTTGAAGATATGGGCGAGCGCCAGCAGCACCGGCGCGTTCAGCAGCAGGGGCGTGCGCTTGAAGTGCTCGTCCATGGCCGCGCCACCGTCCAGCAGTCGCCGGAAGACGTCATAGCCAAGCGCGATGGCGCAGGAGAGCCCCACAGCCGACCAGATCGAATAGCGGCCGCCGACCCAGTCCCAGAACCCGAACACCTGGTCGGCCGGAACCCCAAAGGCCTGGGCCACGGTCGGCGCGGCGGACACCGCCACCAGATGAGCGTCAGACTCCGGACCCAGGGCCGCCCGCAGCCAGGCACGGACCACCTCGGCATTGGCCAGAGTTTCCTGGGTGGTGAAGGTCTTGGAGACGACGACCACCAGCGTCTGGGCGGGGTCGAGGCCCGCCAGGGCCAGGGCCGTTTCGGAGGGATCGACATTGGCGGCGAACCGCAGCTCGATCTCCGGATTGAGCGGCCGCAGGGCCTCCCAGACGAGCCTGGGGCCCAGGTCGGAGCCGCCGATGCCGATGTGGACGATGGCCTTGAAGGGCTTGCCGGTAGCGCCTGTCTTCGCGCCCGACCGCACAGCCTCGGCGAAGGCGCGCATGGCGCCGCGGGTGGCTTCCACCTCGCGGGACACCGGGACGCCATCGGCCCTGAAATCGGCGCCGTCGGGCGCGCGCAAGGCCATGTGCAGGGCCGCGCGGCCCTCCGAGGCGTTGACCGGCGCCCCAGCGAACAGGCGGCTGCGGGCGCCCTCCACGTCGCAGGCCTTGGCCAGCGTCAGGGCGGTGTCGAAGTCCCCCAGCGACCAGGGCTGCTTGGAGAGATCGATGCGCAGGCCGCAGGCCTCGACCACCAGCCTGCCCAACCGCTCGGGCTCGATGGCGAACAGGCCCGCGATCGGGTCGCGGGCGGCGACGGCGGCGTTCTTCAGGTTCTTCCAGGCGGACTCACGGGTGGTCATCAAGGCTTACCTTCGGGCGCGCGGTAGGACCGCGTTTACCATGTTCGGGCTAATTCAAACCCACCGCCCCCCGTCTTAGTTCGCGCAACGAGAATCGTCATGTCCTGCGACGCCGTCGCTTCCCTCGCCGTCCTCTGGCTCGCCGCCACCGGTCCCATGACGCCGGGCCCTGGCCTGAGCACGCCGCCCGCCGCGGTCGCCCAGGAGCCGCTGTTCGCTGACATCGTGAAGCGGGCCGGCGCCCTGAAGGCCGATGTCGATGGCGTGCGCGCCGGCAAGGCCTTGCCGGCCGACTTTAAGGCCCAGATCGGCGAACTGGCCGCCCTGGACATGCAGGGCCACCTGCTGCTGGCCAAGCGGGGCACGGACGGGGATCTGAAGTGCATCCTGCGCGGGATCTCCCAGGATCTGCCGCTGAAGCTCGACGCGGTGACGACGGCGGCCACGCCCAAGGACCGCGACCTGGCCCTGCGCGACATGGCCTATCTGCTGAACGACAATGTCGAGGTGATCACCACCCCGGCCACCGTCACCTCCCAGAGCGCGACCTAGCTGGACCTGGCCTTGTCGAGCGCCTTGGCCACCATGGCCGGGGTCAGGAACTGGGGCAGGATCACCGGATCGGGGTTCTTCAGCCCATAGACCAGATAGAGCGGCACCCCGGCGCGGCCGTGGCGCGCCAATTCGGCGGCGATCACGGCATCCTTCCGCGTCCAGTCGGCCTTCAGATAGACTGCGCCCGTGCGCTCGAAGGCCTGGGCGGCCTCGGCCGTGGCGAAGGCGACCTTCTCATTGACCTGGCAGGTGACGCACCAGGCGGCGGTGAAGTTGACGAACACCGGCTTGCCCGCCGCGCGAGCTTCAGCCACGGCCTCGGGACTGTAGACCGCCTCCGGAATGGAGCCCGGCGCGGCCTCGGCTGAACCGGAGGTGGCGACGCTGTAGGCCGGGACCAGCGCCAGCACGAAGGCGCCGAGCGCCAGAACAGCGCCGGTGACGGCGAGTGTCACGGGCTCTCCCCCTGTCGCCTGCCGCCGCTGAGCGAGCCCCAGAACCCAGGCGGCCAGCGCCAGGACCACGGCGGCGGCCAGGACCCGCGCGAGGCCCATCTCGCCGGCCTGAACGGTCAGGACCCAGACCAGCCAAGCCGCGGCTCCGTACATTGGGAAGGCCATCAGCTTCTTGAAAGTCTCCATCCAGGGACCGGGCTTAGGCAGCTTGGCCAACAGGCCCGGCGCGAAGGCCGCCAGGGTGAAGGGCGCCGCGAAGCCGAGGCCCAGGCCGAGGAACACCGCCAGCGCCACCGGCGCGCTCTGGGTCAGCGCCCACCCGAGGGCCGGGCCCATGAAGGGCGCCGTGCAGGGGGCGGCCACGACGACGGCCAACGCCCCGGTGAAGAAGGCGCCGGCCAGGCCCTGCTTGGAGGCCAGGCCCGTGCCCACGCCCTGCAGGGAGGTCCCCACCTCGAACAGGCCCGACAGGTTCAGGGCGACCGCCAGCATCAGCAGCGCCAGGCCCGCGACCACCACGGGCGACTGGAGCTGGAAGCCCCAGCCCACGGCCGAGCCGCCGGCGCGGATGGCGATCAGGACCCCGGCCAGGGCCAGGAAGGTGGCCAGCACACCTGCCAGGAACGCGAGACCCTGGGCGCGGGCGGCGGCCTGCTCATGGGCGTGGCCGGCCAGCGAGGTCGCCTTCATGGCCAGGATCGGGAAGACGCAGGGCATCAGGTTGAGCACCAGCCCCCCCAGCAGGGCGTAGAGGAAGGCCAGGGCCAAGCCGAGGCTCGCGCCGGCGGCGGGCGCCGGCGCCTTGGCCGGCGGCGCGCCCAGGCCCGAGCTGCCGGTGGGAGGCGGGCCCTCGGCGGCGGTCAGTTCATAGGCCTCGCCACCTACGCTCAGCACCCCGTCCAGAGCCGCGGGCGGCGTGCCCTGGGTGAAGTCGTAGCCGGGCGTCAGGGAGAGCGTCAGGCCCTCGGGGCCGCGCTCGATGGCCTGGGGCTTGGCGTGATCGATGACCGTGCCCTTGAAGGGATAGAAATAGGCTTGGCTCTGGTCGACGCCCTTCAGGGGCGCGCCGGTGACGGCGAGCTTCAGGCCGCCCTGCGCCTTGCTGAAGGTCGCGGTGAGGCCGGCGGGCTTGGGGGCGGCGTCCAGGGCCTTTGCGACGGCGGCGCCCCACCTGGCGTCCGGCTGCGGCGCGGCGGCCACCACCGGCAGGTCCAGGGTGAGGACGGCGTCCTCGGGCACACAGATGTCCTCGCAGACCAGGAAAGAGGCGGCGGCCTTGAGCGTGATGGTGTCGCCAGGCCTGGCCGACTTCGGCGCGGTGATGGCGACCGGCAACAGCACCTCGCCCTTGTAGCCATAGTTCATCAGCGGGCCGGTGGGCTGCCGCGACGGCGGCGCCCAGACGATCTCGCCCGCGGTCCAGCCGGCCGGTAGGGTCCAGCTGATCTGGGTCGCCTCGCCGGAGTCGCCGGAGTTGCGCCAGTAGGTGTGCCAGCCCTTCTGAATCTTCTGACGCAGGGCGACATGGACGGTTCCGCCCGGCGTCACACCCGCGTCGCGGGCCACAAGTTCGGCCTCGATGTGGCCGGTCTGCACCGGCGCGGCGACGGCGGGCAGCGAGACGGCGGCGGCGGCCGCCAGGACGGCCAGAGCTCTCGCAGCGAAACGCGTCATGCCGTTATCCCAATCCCATGCTCAGACCGCTATATGAGCCGCCGACGACGATCCGCAAAGCGCTCGACTTGTCACGAGCGCGGCCCATCATCGACGAATCAGTTCGCAATGAACCCCAGGAGAGTTACGTGCCCGCCCCCTTCGACGAGATCGAGATCGGTCAGGTGGTCTATCTCGGTGAGGTGCGGGTCGACGCCCGCGCCTTGGAGGCCTTCATCGCCGCCTTCGCCCCTGGCTGGCCGGCCGAGCGCGGCGCCCCCGACGCCATGGTCTTCGCCATCTGGACGCGGCTGGACTCCGCCTCCGTGGTCAACTGGCCCCAGACCAAGCGCCTGGGAGTCGACGCGCTGCGCTGGGCCCGCAATCCCCCCGCCGGCGAGACCCTGCGCGGCCGCATGACCGTGATGGGCAAGGACCCGGTGGGCGACGGCAAGGGCATCATCATCGCCCAGCACGACCTGCTGGATGAGGCCGGTCGCCTGGTGTTCTCCTGCCTGACCCGCAGCGTCTTCGCCCGCTGAAACAAGAACGGCGGGCCCCGAGGGACCCGCCGTCTTTGAGAACCCGACTGACCCGTGGGATCAGGCGTTGGCCGCCTGCGGCAGTTGCGAGGCGCGGAACATCGCCAGGGCGATGAGCCGGTCCCAGCCCACCAGCGACACCAGGTGGGAATAGATCTGGCCGAGCGCGCCGTTGTCGCGCAGCTCGGCGAGCTTTTCAGGCGTCAGCTTGGCCAGCTTCTCTTCCGACACACCGAAGTACTCGGCGATCTTCTGGGGCTCGCCCGGCGTGCCATCGGCGTTGACCGGGGTGTGCATGGCGGTCTTCAGCTCGAAGAGGTCGTTGTCCTTGAGGATCTGGATGAAGCTCTGGGTCCGCTGACGCTCGACCTCGTAGTCATTGCAGAAGCTGATGCAGTTCTGGGTGTACTCGGTGGGCTCGCCCTTCTCGTCGAAGAAGGCCATCTCGCCACCCTCGACGATGAACTCGGCGGCGCGGTCGATGCAGAGCACCATCTGCTGGGCCTTGTCGTCATTGGCGAAGACGAAGGGATAGCGGCGGATATAGGCCGGGATGTAGACGCCGGACTCGAAGATCCCGTTGTCCTGGATGAACATGTTGTCGCCGGCGTTCAGGCCCATGACGGCGAGGGGCATCTTGTCGTCGCCGACGAAGATGATCGGGCCGGAGACGGCGGCGAGCGGGAATTCGGTGACGGTGAGCGGCACCGCGTGGCCGGCCTTGGCGAACCCGAAGGGCCCGTCCATGCGCTTGACGCCGAGGGTCTTGTGGTGGTCGGGGGTCAGGGGTTCCGGCTTGGAATAGAAGAGAACGTTGCCGGTGATCTGGCCGCCCGTGCCGGGCTGGGTGTCGGTCGCCATGAAATGCCTTCGATGATCCTGGGCGCGAAAGAAAGGTGCGAGCGGGCTTTTCATGAACCCGTCTTCGCAGGGTCCGCGCTTCTACCCGATCAAAGGGAGGGCGGCAAATGCGCTCGCTCGCCGCTTGCTTCGCCGGGGCCGAACCGCTTCAATCTGCGGATAGCAAACGGACCGCATAGCGGAGGAAATATTTTCAATGGCGATCTTTTATCCCGACATTCTTGAACAGAAGACGGCGGCGCGCGAATTCACTTATCGCGACAAGGACGTGATGCTCTACGCGCTGGGCGTCGGCATGGGGCAGGACCCCATGAACGAGGACGAGCTGGCCTACGTCTATGAGCGGAACCTCAAGGTCATTCCGACGGCCGCCACCGTGCTGGCCTCGAACATGCGCTCGGCGGGCGGCCCCGCGCCGGTGATGCCCGAGGGCCACCGCCAGAGCCAGATCAACTTCCTGATGGTCGTCCACGGCGAGCAGAAGGTCGAGCTGCACAAGCCCCTGCCCACCACCGGGACCTTCACCGCCGAGGGCCGCACGGTCGGCGCCTACGACAAGGGTGAGGGCAAGGGCGCCGTCATCATCAACGAGACCGTCTGGCGCGACGCGGCCGGTGAGAAGGTCGCCACCCTGACCGGCTCCACCTTCGCCCGCGGCGACGGCGGCTTCGGCGGCCCGTCGGAAGGCGCGCCGGAACCCCACGTGGTCCCGACCCGCAAGGCCGACCTGTCGGTGGACTTCACCACCCGCGAGGACCAGGCCCTGCTCTACCGCCTGAACGGCGACCGCAACCCGCTGCACTCCGACCCGGAATCGGCCCGCCGCTCGGGCTTCCCGCGTCCGATCCTGCACGGGCTGTGCACCTACGGCATCACCTGCCGCGCGGTGTTGCAGGCCATCACCGGCTTTGATCCCGACCAGATCCTCAGCCACCAGGCCCGGTTCTCGGCCCCGGTCATCCCGGGCGACACCATCACGGTGGACCTCTGGAAGGACGGCAAGAACATCTCCTTCGAGGCCCGCGTGAAGGAACGCGGCGCCACGGTGATCAAGAACGGCCTGACCGTCCTGCGCGCCTAAGCCCCATCTGCGGAGCGGTTCCCGAAGGCCGGGAACCGCTCTAGAGAAGGGTCATGACCCTTCGACCTCTCCTGGGCGCCGTCGCCGCCTTGTCGCTGGCCGCCTGCGCCATGCTCCCGCAGATGCGCCACGAGGCCGCCCCGGCGGACGCTTCGCTGACCGCGCCGCTGAACCCCATTCCCACGGACCTCACCGGCTACCTGGCCGCCGCCGACCTCGACGGCGCGGCCTTGCTGGGGCCGCCGCCCGCGCCTGACAGCCCGCGCGGCCTGGGTGAGCGGGCGCACTATGACGAGACCCGGTCCCTGGCCGGCTCGGCCCGCTGGACACAGGCCATCGCCGACAACGACATCTGGGCGGGCGGCGCGCTGAAGACCTATTCCTGCGCCGCGGGCAAGGCGATCGGGGTCGAGACCACCCCCACCCTCTACCGCCTGCTGCACCGGATCGAGATCGATGTGCGGACCATCGGCAAGCCGGCCAAGGACCGCTTCAACCGGCCGCGCCCGATGATCGGCAACGACCAGCCGATCTGCGTGCCCCGCGAGGACTGGATGAAGACCAACGCCTCCTACCCCTCGGGGCATTCGATGGTGGGCTGGTCCTGGGGGCTGATCCTCAGCGAGCTGGCGCCGGGCAGCACCGACGGCCTGATGGCGGCGGGCAAGGCGGTGGGCGACAGCCGGGTGATCTGCGGGGTCCACTTCCAGAGCGACATCGAGGCCGGCCGGACCCTGGCCTCGGCCATGGTGGCGCGGCTGCATGGGGAGCCGGAATTCCAGCGGGACCTGGCCAGGGCGCGCAAGGAACTGGCCAAGGCGCCGGCGATGAGCTGCCCCACCTGACAACATGTTGGCCGCCGTGGAGGGACCAAACCCCTTCCCAGGCGGGCGCATGGCCGCCAGAGCCTTGCCCGCCAAGGGGTTGCGGGCCTGAGCGCTGGCCGACTTAGGCCGACATGTGACCGTCAGGCGGGCCGCGGGCCCACCAGGCCGCCGTACAGATCGGTGCGGCGGTCGCGGAAGAAGCCCCAGGCGGCGCGGTGCGTGGCCAGGAAGTCCAGATCAAAGCTGGCCGCCACGATCCCCTCCTGGTCGCCCAGGGCCGACACCAGGTCGCCGCGATGGTCGGCAATGAAGGAGGCCCCATAGAAGGCCTGGCCGCCGTTGGGATAGTTCTCCCACGGCTCGAAGCCGATGCGGTTGGCGCCCACCACCGGGATGACGTTGGAGACCGCGTGGCCCTGCATGGCGCGGCGCCAGGGGGCGGCGGTGTCCAGGGTGGGATCGTGGGGCTCGGACCCGATGGCGGTGGGATAGAGCAGGACCTCGGCGCCCATCAGGGCCATGGCGCGGGCGGCCTCCGGGTACCACTGGTCCCAGCAGATGCCGACGCCCACCCGGCCGAACCGGGTGTCCCAGACCCGGAAACCGGTGTCACCGGGGCGGAAGTAGTACTTCTCCTGATAGCCGGGGCCGTCGGGGATGTGGCTCTTGCGATAGACGCCCATCAGCGACCCGTCGGCGTCCACCATGACCAGGCTGTTGAAGTAGTGCGGCCCCTCGCGCTCGAAGATCGAGACCGGCAGCACCACGCCCAGCTCGGCGGCGAGCGGCGCAAGCGCGGTGACACAGGGGTGCTCGCGCCAAGGATGGGCGTGGGCGAACCAGTGCTCCTCCTGGGTGACGCAGAAATAGGGGCCCTGGAACAGTTCCGACGGCAGGATGACCTGGGCGCCCTCGGCGGCGGCCTGGCGGATCAGGACCTCGGTCTTCTTGATATTGGCGGCCAGATCCATCCCGTAGGCGGTCTGCAGTGCGGCGACGCTCAGGGTGCGGGCCATCAGGCGGGCTCCTGCTGGGTGATGCAGTGGAAGGATCCGCCGCCGGTGAGGATGGCGTCGGAGGCCAGGGCGATGACCTCGCGGTCAGGGAACAGTTCCTGCAGGGCCTGCTGGGCCAGTTCGGCGGCGCGCGGGTCGCCTTCATAGGTGGGCATGACCACCGCGCCGTTGGCGATGATGAAGTTCATGTGGCTGGCGGGCGCCGCGCCGCCCTCGTGGCTCTCGATCCAGCCCGGCGAGGGGATGCGCACCACCTTCAGCGGCCGGCCTTGCGCGTCGGTCATGGCCGCGAGATCGCGGGCGCAGGCGTCATAGGCATAGACATTGAGATCGCCCCGGCCCCAGGCGACCGGGCAGACCACGACGCCGGGCGCCACGAAGCGGGCGAGGTTGTCGACGTGGCCGTCGGTGTGGTCATTGGCCAGGCCATCCCCGAGCCAGAGCACCTTGCGCGCGCCCAGGGACGCGGCGAGCTCGGCCTGCGCGGCTTCCTTGGTCCAGCCGGGGTTGCGGTTGGGGTTGAGCAGGCACTGGCCGGTGGTGAGGATCGTGCCCTCCCCGTCATGGTCGAGCGAGCCGCCCTCCATGATGATTTGCTGCTGCACCAGGGGCGTGCCCGACGCGTCAGCGATCTGGGCGGCGACGGTGTCGTCCCCCTCCATCTCATACTTGCCGCCCCAGCCGTTGAAGCGGAAGGCCCGCGCCTCATCGCCGTTCGGGCCCTTGGCGAAGATCGGGCCGGTGTCGCGCAGCCAGATGTCGCCGAACCGGCCGGGGAAGATCTCAAGCCCGGGGACATCGGACAGCAGCCGCCGCGCGGCGGCCTCGCCCTCGGCCGAGCCGGTCATCAGGCGCACGCGCTCCTTGCCGGGACCGGCCAGGGCGCGGGCGAGCGCGGCCACCTGGGCCTGGGCCCGGTCAAGGTCGTCGGCCCAGACCTCCGCATGGCTGGGAAAGCCCAGCCACATGGCCTTGTGCGGCGCCCACTCGGCGGGAACGAGAACAGTCATCGGCGGCCCTTGTGTTGGCTGCGCGAAATGGGCGGTGGGGGGCGGTTCGTCAAGCGGCCTGAAGAGAGAGGGGCCACGAACCACACAAACTCACGAACAGACGAGGTGAAGCTGAGTGAGGTCGGGCGCATCCACCTTCCCCCACGCCTGTGGGGGAAGTGTCACAAGGCTCGCGCAGCGAGACGCGTGACGATGGGGGTGAGAGTCTGGAAGGCCATGCGCTTCAGATACGCACCCCCATCGACCCTCCAGCCAAGCGGCTGTCGGCCCACTTCCCCCATGAAATGGGGGAAGCAGCCAACGAAGCGGCCTGAAGAGAGAGGGGCCACGCGAACGCCTCGAACGGCAGCATCGCGCGCCTCTCGCGCTTGTCGGGTCAGATCGGGAAGGAGGTCATGGTCCACCCCTCCGCTCGTCCCGGCGAAGGCCGGGATCCAGGTCATAGAGCGCTGAGGAGCCAGATAGCCTGAAAGCGGCAGGTGAATCTGGGTCCCGGCCTTCGCCGGGACGAGCGGCTTGCCCAACGAAAAAGGGCGGCCCGGGAGGGCCGCCCTTTCCGCGAAAGCGAAGCTGCTGCGAGGACTAGAACTCGTAGCGGAGGCCGACTTGGATGGTCCAGAGCGACTTGCCGTTGTTGTCGATGTTCTCGACCAAGGAGCCACTGTTGAACGAGGAGTAACGGTAGCGAGGGCAGGAGAAGTCCCCGGTCGGCACAGCGGCCCCCGCAGCGGTGGCGCACTGGACGCTGACCACGTTGTTTACGTCGGTGTACTCCTCAACGATGCCCCATTCGTCATTGAGCAGGTTGAGCAGGTTCGAGACGTCAAGGGTGACGCGGAACTTGTGGCCGGTGGAGAAGGCGGGCAGTTCCTGGCTGAGCTGCAGATCGACGATGGAGATGTCGTCGTTCTTATAGAAGCCCTTCTCGACGATCTGGTTCTGCGGCAGGCCGAACTGCCGGACCAGCTTCAGGAAGTTGTCGCGGGTCGAAGCGTCGGCGAAGGTCACCAGACCGTAGTCGAGGCCCGAGGCCCCGCCGGTCCCGCTCAGGTTCGGCACGTACAGCAGGTGGTTGGCGCCGCGGTTGACCCCGAAGACGGGGCCGCGGCCGGTGGTCAGATCACCCATGACAAAGGTGGTGGGACGGCCGTTACGGCGCTCGGCGAAGAGGGTCGCGCGGGTGTCCAGGTCGCCGAAGAACTTCTTGGCGTAAGACGCCTCGAGTTTCACGCCATGCTGGATTTCCTCGTAGGAGGCGCCGTAGGCGGGGGCGTTCGGATCTTCACCGGCCGGGGTCTGGTAGCTGGAGCTTTGGGTTGAGGAGAAGCGCAGCGACGAGGCGTAGTCCTTGATGTCCTGGTAGGTGTAGCTGGCCGTCAGGTCGAGGCCGAAGTCGAACTTCTTGGTCAGCGACACGGCCGCGACGAGGCCGTAGCCCTTGTCGGTGTTGTAGAAGACCAGGTCACGGTTCGAAGAGCCGGGGCTGACCGAGGTCACGCCGGCCGCCAGACGCTGAGCCGCGGTGGCGTTCACCCCATCGTAGCGCAGGCGACCGTCGGGAAGACGAGCCGCGGCGCCGTTGATGGTGAGCGGAACGGCGCGGGTGTCACGGGCGTAGAGACCGTCATTGACCTTGGTGGCGACGACGTCGAAGCCGGCGCGCCAGCCTTCGCTCCAGGCCCAGGGCAGCTCATATTGAGCCGACAGGAAAAGCTTCCAGTCGGAGGGGAAGACGAAGCCCGGCGCGAAGGCCGCGACCTCGTTCAGCGGCGACGCCACCGCGCCACCCTGGAAGGCCCGGACCGTCGCGGGGATATCGTAGAAGGCGCGCGGGTCCGTGCGGTTGATATTGAGGGCGCTGGCGCCGACCGCCGGGGAGAAGCCGGTCGTGCCGGTGGTCTCGATGAAGAGGCCGGCCGCCGTGCGCTGGATATCGACGCTGGAGCTCAGAGTGCCGACCCCGCCGCCATAGGGGTTGGTGGCCAGCACGTCGGGGACGCCGCCGGAGAAGAGACCCAGACCGCCCTGCAGACGGAAGGCGTCGTTGACGTTCCACTTGAAGCCCACGCGGGGCATGACCACCGTCCGGCCGTCATAGGTCGTCTGGTTGCCGAAGCCGTTGCGGGCCAGGAAGTTGGCGTTGAGCGCGGGCGGGCTGTCGTTGGTGTACCAGTCATAGCGCAGACCGGCGGTGATCTCGACGTCAGGGGTCACCGTCAGGGTGTCCTGAACGAACAGCGAGTTCACGCGATATTCGAGCGTCGCGCGGGTGGTTTCCAGCGAAGCGCCGCCGACGGCGTCGTTGTACCGCAGGCGGTTGGCGAGCCCGGCGGAGAAGTCGGCGATGGAGTCGAAGTAGTAGACTCCGTCCTGCGTCGGCAGGAACAGGTTGGCGATGGTGTTCGTCTGGGTCTGGAACCCGAACTTCAGGACGTGATCGCCCTTGGAGTAAACCCCACGCAGCTGGACCTGGAGGTTTTCGGTGGCCAGTTCGTTGGCCTGCCGGAACTCGTCAGGACCGAAGCGGATCACCGAGGGGTTGGCCGCGCCGGTCTGATCGCAGGTGGTGGCCGAACCGCCGCTGGCGGCGGTGTTGCAAACCGTGATGTCGGCGAATTCCTGACCCGAGGGCGGCAGCTGACGGCGCTCATAGTCGCGATAAGTCACCCGCAATTGGGTCGACAGGTTGTCGGTCCAGTCGGAGTTCAGCTCGCCGACGTAGGAGTAGTCTTCCTCGCCGGTGAGGTACCACTGGGAGTCCAGGCCCGCCGAGGTGCGGCTGATGTTGGTGCGCTGGAAGACCTCCGACAGGCCGTAGCGCGCGGTGAAGGAGGCGCGGTGACGATCGGAGAGGTTGGCGTCGAGCTTGAAGGAGTACTTCTCGTCGGTGATCGGCTTGGTGCGCACGATGGCGCCAGCGTCGAACTTCGAGGCGTAGTTGGAGTTGAAGATACCCACGACCTGATCGATCGTCGATTGGGTGACGCCGGTGACCGAGTTCGGATAGCCCGCACCGGTCGGGCCGGTGGTGGTCAGGTCGGCGGACTCATAGAGTTCGTAGGAGGCCGCGAAGAACAGGCGGTCCTGCCAGATCGGGCCGGAGAGGAAGGCGCCGTAGTTGGATTGGCTGACGCGCGAGGGCACATCGACGCCACGGATCGAGCGACCGACCATGCCGTCGTTCAGATAGTTGGTGAACAGCGTGCCGTGGAAGTCGTTGCCGCCGGACTTCAGCACCACGTCAAGGGCGCCGCCCGAGAAGTCGCCATTTTCGACGTCGATCGGCACGGCGTCGATGGAGAATTGTTCCACCGCGTCCAGTGAGATCGGGCCCCGGCGCACGGGCGTGCCGCCGGTGTTGAGGCCGTAGTCGTCCTGAGCCTGGGCGCCGTCGATGGCGATGCGATTGTTGCGCGGATTGGAGCCGGCGATGGAGATGCCGCCGTCGCCGCGGCTGTTCTGGGACACCAGCGGACTGCGGCGCGCCAGGTCACGGAGGTCGCGAGTCACGGACACGACGCTCTGCACGTCGGTGGAGTCCAGGGTGGTCTTGACCGACGTGTTACGCGCCGTGGGGTCCAGGGCGGCGGTCACGACCAACTCGTCCACCTGGGTGGCGAAGCTGATGTCGGCACGGACGGTCTCGCCCAGCTCGGTGTAGACGTCGTCGAAGGTCTTGGTGGCGCCACCGGGCGCGCTGACCGTCACGCGGAAGGGCCCGCCGATGCGCAGACCGCGGGCATCGTAGACGCCGTTGCCGTCCGTCACGGTGGTGGAGCGGGTGCCCGATTCGGTGTGAAGAACGGTCACTGCGGCGCCGGCGATCGGCGCGCCGCCCTCGTCGGTCACCTGACCGCGCAGCGAGCCCGTGGTTTCCTGCGCGTAGACGGCGCTGGACATGGCGAGCGCGAGCGCGCTCAGAGCTGCGCCACCGGCGAGCCGTTTCATCATGGTCATTTGGAGTCCCCTATCCATCAGCGGGGGTCACCAAGCCCAGGGCCCCCGGCGTTGGGAGTCCCTATAGCGTTAAAATTCCGTCTGTGGGTGACGGATTTGTTACGGCGACACCGCGCCGCACAACTGCTGCTTTAAAGACACGCATCATCCTTTACAGGGCGCCTGCGGCGCGCCACCGTCCGCCGCCGAAACAGGGATAGATCGCTTGGCTGATAACGCTTTGTCCGCCCCCGGAGCCGACGCCCACTGGAAAGGCGCCCTGCTTCTGGCCCTCGGCCTGACGGCGGCGCGGCTGGTGACCCTGTTCGCCACCCCCCTCGAACTCTATCCCGACGAAGCCCAGTATTGGCTTTGGTCGCGGACCCTGGACTGGGGTTATTTCTCCAAGCCGCCGATGATCGCCTGGACGATCTGGGCCACCACGACGGTCGGCGGGAACAGCGAGGCCTGGGTGCGGCTGGCCGCGCCCTTCTATCACCTGGGGGTGACGCTCGCGGTGTTCGGGATCGGGCGGCGGCTGTACGGGCCCGCCGTGGGGTTCGCCGCCTGCGCCCTCTATGCCCTGATGCCGGGCGTGCAGATCTCGTCCCTGGTGATCGCCACCGACGCCATCCTGCTGTTCTACCTCTCGCTGTCGCTTCTGGCCTATGTTGAGCTGCCTTTGGCCCACGGTCGCCGGCGCCTGCTGACGGCGGCCGGCTTCGGGGCGGCGGTGGGACTGGCCTTCCTGTCCAAGTACGCGGCGGTCTACGCCCTGATCGGCCTGACACTGCACCTGCTGATCAGCGCGCAGGCGCGCCGGGTGTGGGACTGGCGGACGGCGGCGGCGGCGCTCGGCGCCTTCCTGCTGATCCTGTCGCCCAACCTGGCCTGGAACGCCGCCCACGGATTTTCCACGGTGCAGCACACCGCCGCCAACGCCGCCTGGGGCGGGCGCAAGCTGTTTAACCTGCCCGAGCTGGGGGAATTCCTGGTCTCGCAGTTCGGGGTGTTCGGACCGATCCCCTTCGCGGTGCTGATGGGGGGCCTGGTCCTGCTGGCCTTGCGCAAGCGGCTGACGTCCGCCGACCTGACCCTGCTGTGCTTCTGCATCCCGCCGTTCCTGATCGTCACCACCCAGGCCTTCATCAGCCGGGCCAACGCCAATTGGTCCGGGGCCGGATACGTGGCCGGATCGATCCTGGTGGCCGCCTGGCTGATGCGCTGGCGGGCCAGGGGGTGGCTGGTGGCGGCGGTGGCCAGCCAGGCGCTGATCGCCACCCTGTTCCTGGCCTGCGTGATCAGCCCGTCCCTGGCCGAAAAGATCGGCGCGGCCAACGCCTTCAAGCGCGCCAAGGGCTGGGAGCAGACGGTGCGCGCCATCACCGAGCGGGCGGCGGCCGAGCCCGGCCTGACCGCCGTGGCGGTGGACGACCGGTTCCTGTTCAACGCCAGCGCCTATTACGGGCGGGCCTTCTTCGGCGCGGTGAACGCCCCGCCCCTGAAGATGTGGGTGCGCGAGGCCCATGCCCAGAACCAGGCCGAGGTCACCGATCCGCTGACGGCGGCGACGGGCGCCCGAGTGCTGGCCGCCAGCCTGGACCTGATCTACCGCGACGAGCTGGCCCAGGACTTCAAGAGCGTCAGCGGCCAGGAAATCCACAGCGTGATGCTGGACAAGAAGCGGCGACGGAAGACCGAGCTGTTCCTCGGCGAGGGCTTCGCGCCCCTGCCGCGCGATCCGGTGACCGGGCAGCCGCCGAAGCCGAAGGTGGCGGAGTAGGGACCAGCTACGCGCGGGAGGGGGCCCGCCGATCTCTCAGAAAGGGCAATCACGTCATCCCGGGTCTCCGCTACGCTGCGCCCGGGACGACGGGCTAGCTTGGACGCGGCGCCTCAACCGCGCTTCCACACCGCCTTGAGGGCCGCCTCGCGGCCGCAGCCGACACGGTAGGCGTTGTAGGCCATCGGGTTCTTTTTCGCGTAATCCTGGTGATAGCCCTCGCCCATGTGGAAGGTGGCGGCGGGCAGGATCATCGTCGCCACCGGCTTGCCCAGCTCCTTGGCCACCTGGGCCTTGACCGCCTCGGCGGCCGCGCGCTCGGCCGCGCCGTCGACGAAGACCGCCGTGCGATAGGACGGCCCCTGGTCGCAGATCTGGCCGTTCGGGTCGGTGGGGTCGATGTGGTGGAAGAAGTTGGCCACCAGCAGGGAGTAACTGGTCTGGGCGGGGTCGTAGGTGACCTGGATGGCCTCCAGGTGGCCCTCGTGGTTCTCGTAGGTCGGGCGGGCCGAGGCGCCGCCGGCATAGCCCACCACCACCGACTTCACCCCCCGGGCGTGCTCGATGTCGTGCTCGGCCGACCAGAAGCAGCCGCCGGCGAAGACCGCGGTCTTGAGGGCGCCGGCGGCGGGGGCCGCATTGGCCAGCAACAGGGCCACGGCGGCGGTGGCGGCGAAGAGGGGCTTGTTCATGGCTCTACCTTGGTTGTCCTGATCAGACATACGCAAGGCCGGGCCCGGAAGTTTCACAGGTCCAACAACCGCTCATCCCGGCGAAGGCCGGGAACCAGATACGTCCGCCGCTTTCAGGATTCCTGGCGCAAGCTGTGACCTACGACCTGGGCCCCGGCCTTCGCCGGGGTGAGCGGGGTTGTTTAGAGCGCCACCTCGAACCGGGCCTCGGTCTTGGCGGCGATCTCGTCGAGGGTGACGCCGTCGGCCAGCGCCGTCAGGGTCAGGGGCGACTTGCCGCGATTGATATCGAAGACGCCCAGGTCAGTGATCAGCAGGTCCACGACCCGCGCGCCGGTGAGCGGCAGGGTGCAGGCGGTCAGCAGCTTGGGCGCGCCGGACTTTTCCACGTGATCCATGACCACCACCACGCGCTTGACGCCGGCCACCAGGTCCATGGCCCCGCCCATGCCCTTCACCACCTTGCCCGGCACCATCCAGTTGGCCAGGTCGCCCTTCCCGGAGACCTGCATGCCCCCCAGGATCGACAGCGCGATATGGCCGCCGCGGATCATGGCGAAGCTGTCGGCGCTGGAGAAGTAGGAGGATGAGTCCAGCTCGGTGATGGTCTGCTTGCCGGCGTTGATCAGGTCGGCGTCCTCCTCACCCTCGTAGGGGAAGGGGCCCATGCCCAGCATGCCGTTCTCCGACTGCAGGGTGACGCTCATCCCATCCGGGATGTAGTTGGCGACGAGGGTCGGGATGCCGATGCCGAGGTTCACATAGAAGCCGTCGCGCAGTTCCAGGGCGGCGCGGGCGGCCATCTGTTCGCGGGTCCAGGCCATCAGGCGCTCGCCTTTTCTTCGCGGGGCCGCGTGGTGACGCGCTCGATCCGCTTTTCATATTTGGCGCCGGCGACGATGGCGTCGACATAGATGCCCGGCGTGTGGATGTTGTCCTTGTCGAGACGGCCCACGGGGACCAGTTGCTCGACCTCGACGACGGTGGTCTTGCCGGCCGTGGCCATCATCGGATTGAAGTTCCGCGCGGTCTTCCGGTAGACGAGGTTGCCCTCGGCGTCGCCCTTCCAGGCCTTGACGATGGCCAGGTCGGCCACCAGGCCGCGCTCCATGACGTACATCTCGCCGTCGAACTCACGGACCTCCTTGCCTTCCGCCACCAGGGTGCCGACGCCCGTTTTGGTGAAGAAGGCCGGGATGCCGGCGCCCCCGGCGCGGATGCGCTCGGCCAGGGTGCCCTGCGGGTTGAACTCCAGCTCCAGCTCGCCCGAGAGGTAGAGCTTCTCGAAGAGTTTGTTCTCGCCGACATAGGACGAGATCATCTTCTTGATCTGGCCGCTCTCCAGCAGCACGCCAAGGCCAAAGCCGTCGACGCCGCAATTGTTGGAGACCACGGTAAGCCCCTTGGTCCCGCTCTCGCGGATCGCCGCGATCAGGTTTTCCGGGATGCCGCAGAGGCCAAAGCCCCCGGCCATGATGGTCATGCCATCGAACAGCCGCCCCGCCAGGGCGTCGACGGCGGATTTCTGTGTCTTGTCAGCCATCCCTGCCCATTACGCCGCACTGCAACATTTGGGAACCGTCCACGCGGAATTCGCGTGCACAAATCCGAGAACGCCGGTGCATAGTCCAGCCATGTCTCACCTCGACACCAAGCGCGCCCGATGAACGGTCAGGGACTGCTGATCCAGGCCCTGGTCTATCTGACCGCCGGCGTCGTCTCGGTGCCGATCGCCAAGCGCATCGGCCTGGGCTCGGTGCTGGGTTACCTGATCGCCGGGGTGATCGTCGGCCCCTTCCTGCTGGACCTGGTGGGGGAGCCCACCGACGTCATGAAGTTCGCCGAGTTCGGGGTGGTGATCCTGCTGTTCCTGATCGGGCTGGAGGTTCGCCCGGCGCTGCTGTGGCGGATGCGCACGGCGATCTTCGGACTGGGCGGCGGCCAGATGGTGGGGACGACCCTGGTGATGGCCGCAGCCGGCCTGGCGCTGGGTCTCGACTGGCGCACCGCCCTGGCGGCGGGCGCGGTGCTGGCCCTGTCCTCGACGGCCATCGTCCTGGCCAACCTGGAGGAAAAGGGCCTGCGCCAGGGGGCCGTCGGCGAGGCGGTGTTCGGGGTGCTGCTGTTCCAGGACCTGGCGGTGATCCCATTGTTCGCCCTTCTGCCGCTGCTGGCGGTCGCGGCGCCCGCCCACGACGTGGCCGCGGCGGCCGGCCACGGCGCAAGCTTGCTGGACGCCATGCACCTGCCCGGCTGGGCCCGGGCGCTGGCGATCATCGGCTCGGTGGCCGTGGTGATCGGCGGTGGGCGCTACCTGGTGCGGCCGGTGTTCCGCTTCATCGCCCAGGCGCGGCTGAGGGAGATCTTCACCGCCTCGGCCCTGCTGCTGGTGGTGGCCGTCGCCGCCCTCATGCAGACCGTGGGCCTGTCGCCGGCCCTGGGCGCCTTCCTGGCCGGCGTGGTGCTGGCCGAGAGCGAGTTCCGGCGCGAGCTGGAGACCGATATCGAGCCGTTCCGCGGCCTGCTGCTGGGCCTGTTCTTCATCACGGTGGGCGCGGGACTCGACTTCTCGGTGATCGCCCGCCAGCCGGTGGCGCTGATCGGGCTGGTGATCGGCATGATGGCGCTGAAGGCCGTGGCCATGTTCGGGATCGGGACGCTGTTCCGCATGCCCCCGCGCGAGGCCGGCGCCTCGGCGGTGTCGCTAGCCCAGGGCGGCGAGTTCGCCTTCGTGCTGCTGGGCTTCACCGTGGCGGCCGGCGTCATCGACCCGGAACTGTCCAAGCTGCTGTCGGCGGTGGTGGCGCTCTCCATGGCCTTCACGCCCTTGGCCTTCCTGGCCTACGAGACGCTGGTGCTGAACCGGCAGGTGGGCCCCGGCGCCGAGCCCGAGCACATCCCCTTCGACGAGGGCGACCCGGAGGTGATCGTCGCCGGCTTCGGGCGGTTCGGCCAGATCGCCGCCCGCCTGCTGATCGCCAACGACTTCAATGTGGTGACCCTGGACTCCAGCATCGAACAGATCGAGCTGCTGCGGGCCTTCGGGCGCAAGGTCCACTATGGGGACGCCAGCCGCATCGACCTGCTGCGCACCGCCGGCGCCGAGAAAGCCCGCCTGCTGGTGGTGGCCATCGACGACAAGGACAAGGCCGTGGAGCTGGTGGAGGCCGCCAAGCTGGCCTTCCCCAACCTCACCATCCTGTCGCGGGCCTGGGATCGGCGGCACGCCTACGACCTGCTGGCGCACGGCGCCGACGACGTGGAGCGCGAGAGCTTCGAAGGCAGCCTGGCCATGGGCAAGCGGGCCCTGATGCGGCTGGGTTTCAGCGAGCGCCGCGCCGTCGCCGCCGCCGCCGCCTTCCGCAAGCTGGACCGCAGGCTGTTCGAGAAGCTGGCGCCGGCCTATGGCCAGGAGGAGAACTATATCCTCGCCAGCCGCGACTCCACCGAGACCATGGAGCGGCTGCTGAACGCCGAGATGCGCCGCGTCGGCGCCGAGGAAGACCTTGAGCCCGATATCCCTCCGGCCGCCAGACGGGTGGAGAAGGATCGCCAGCCGGTGTAAGGGGCGCAAATGACCAAAGCCGCCATCATCCCCGTTTCGTTCAAGGCCTTCGGCGCCGACTTCGCAGGCTTCTCCCAGGCCCTGGGGGACAGCTTCGCCCGCTACGGCTTCGCGGTGATCTCCGACCACGGCCTGCCCGACAAGAAGATCGCCGCGGCCACCGACGCCACCAAGGCCTTCTTCGCCCTGCCCGAGGAGGTGAAGCGGCGCTATGTCGTGGGGACCGGCGGCCAGCGCGGCTACACCCCCTTCGGCATCGAGACCGCCAAGGACGCGGCCCATTTCGACCTGAAGGAGTTCTGGCACATGGGGCGCGACCTGCCCCCCGGCCATCCCTACCAGGACCTGATGCCGCCCAATGTCTGGCCGGTGGAGACCCCGACCTTCGTCTCCGACGTCGCCTGGCTCTACGACTCCCTCGACGAGCTGGGGGTGCAGGTGCTGGAGGCGATCGCCAACTACCTGAAGCTGGACCGCCACTTCTTCGAAGCCACGGTGAACGACGGCAATTCGGTGCTGCGCCTGCTGCACTATCCGCCGGTGCCCCAGGACGGCCCCAACATCCGGGCCGGCGCGCATGAGGACATCAACGTCATCACCCTGCTGCTAGGCGCGGAAGAAGCGGGGTTGGAGGTTCTCGACCGCGACGGCCAGTGGCTGGCGATCAATCCGCCGGCCGGCTCGGTGGTGGTCAATATCGGCGACATGCTGCAGCGCCTGACCAACCACCGCCTGCCGTCGACGACCCACCGGGTGGTGAACCCGGCGCCGGAACGTCGCGGCTTCCCGCGCTACTCGACGCCGTTTTTCCTGCATTTCAATCCCGACTACGAGATCAAGACCCTGCCGTCCTGCGTCGACGCAGAGCACCCCGACCGTTACCCCGAGCCAATCACCGCCCACGCGTTCCTCCAGGAGCGGTTGCGCGAAATCAAGCTGCTGTAGGAGGCCTGAACCCTATCCTGTCCCATTCATGGGGGGAGGAAGGAAGGCTCAGCCGGCCTCCAGGTAGGGGTTCAAGAGTCGATTTTTGACGGTCACGGAGATTTAACTCTGTGCCCCCCATCGTTCCCGCCGACCTATCGGGGGAAGCATCATGGCCAAGAAGGACGGGGCTTCGCATCGCGAAGCTGAACGCCTGGCCGCCAACAGCGGACTGGATATCGCAGCGCTTCGGCCTGTCCTGGCCCGCATCGCGCGTCTGGCCAAGGCCTACGCCAGATTGCCGAACTGCGACGTCGTCCTGCTGGAGGGCGATCAGACCTGGCACGCCAGTCAGCCTGACGCCTGGCGCAGCACCGTGCCCAACGAAGCGTCCTTCACCGCGGTGGCCGTGAAGGCGGACGGCGTGTTGTGGATCAGCGACGCGCGCGAAGACGCGCGGTTCAAGACCCATCGCGGCGTCGCCAGCGGCGGCGTCGTCTTCTGCGCCGCGGCGCCGATACGCCTGCCCGATGGGCGCGGCGTGGGCGCGATCTGCGTGACCGACAGCGCGCCGAGGGCCTTTGACCAGGAGCTGGCTGACTACCTGATCGACCTTGCGGCCCTGGCCGCCGACGAGTGGAAGCGTCACAACGCGCGCGAGGACCTGGCCAAGGCGGCCGGCGAGGTCGCCGCCGCCCGCAACATGATCTCCGCCTTTGTGCAGGCCGCCCCGGTGGCGCTGTGCATGGTCGACAAGGACATGCGGGTCATCCAGGCCAGCCCCCGCTGGCGCGCCCAGCGACAGAGCGAGGATGTCGCCGGCCTGAACCTCTACGAGGCCTATCCCGACACCCAGCGTTGGGCCCCGATCTACAATCGTTGCCTCAAGGGGGAGACCGTGCAGCACGATCGCGTGCCGGTGAACCTGCCCGACGGCCGCAATCTGTGGGCGCGGGTGGAGATCAATCCCTGGCGCGAGGCTGATGGAGAGATCGGCGGCCTGTTGATCATGTCCGTGGACGTCACCCGCACCGCCGACGCCCTGGAAGAGGCCAAGCGCAACGAAGAGCGGCTGAGGCTCGCCATGGAGATCGGCGAGCTGCGCATGTGGGAGATGGACTGGAAACGGCGTGAACTGAGCGGCGCCGGCTATCAGTCACCCCTGGCCGGCGAGGCGGGCGGCTCCACCTATGAGGAGATGAACGCCGACATCTGGCGCAGCATCCACCCGGCCGATCGCGACGAAGCCATGCGCGCCTGGAACGAATATATCAACGGCGGGGCCCCGTTCCGGCAGGTCTATCGCATGCCCCAGAAGGACGGTCCGCACCAGTGGCACTACTCGGCCTGCGAGGCGATCCGCGACGAGCGCGGCCGCATCGTCCGGGTGCTGGGGGTGCTGCGCAATATCGACAAGGAAAAGCGCGGCGAGCTGGAGCTGGTGAAGGCCAAGGAAGAGGCCGAGACCGCCAATAAGGCCAAGAGCGAGTTCCTGGCCAATATGAGCCACGAGATCCGCACCCCGCTGAATGGGGTGATGGGCATCGCCGGCGCCTTGGCGCGCACCGAACTGACCACCGGCCAGGCCGAGATGGTCAACCTGATCGAGACCTCGGCCCAGACCCTTGAGGCCCTGCTCACCGATATCCTGGACCTGGCCCGCATCGAGGCCGGGCGCCTGGAGATCCGTCCCGAGCCCTTCGACATGGCCACCTCGGTCAACGCCTGCGCCTCGCTGTTCCAGGCCAGCGCCGAGGCCAAGGACCTGACGCTGAGCGTCGAGGTCGATCCCTATGCGCAAGGAAGCTTCGATGGCGACGCCCCGCGCATCCGCCAGATTCTCAGCAACCTACTGGGCAATGCGGTGAAGTTCACCAGCGCCGGCGAGGTGAAGCTGGCGGTCAAGGCGCGGCGCGACGAGATCTCCACCCACCTCACCTTCGAGGTCTCCGACACCGGCATCGGCTTCGACGAGGAAACCCGCCAGCGGCTGTTCGGTCGTTTCCAGCAGGCCGACGGCTCCATCACGCGCAGGTTCGGCGGGACCGGCCTGGGCCTAGCCATCAGCCGCTCCCTGGCCGAGGCCATGGGCGGGACGCTGTCGGCGACCTCCGAACCGGGCAAGGGCTCGACCTTCTCGCTCGACCTGGAACTGCAGCGCCGCCATGGCGCGGTGGACCTGTGGGGGGAGCACGAGGCGGCGGCCAATGAGGAGGCCGACCTCGACACCATGCGGGTGCTGCTGGCCGAGGACCATCCCACCAACCGGCGGGTCGTGGAGCTGATCCTAGGCGCGGCAGGGGTCGACCTGACCTGCGTCGAGAACGGCGCCGAGGCGGTGGACGAGGCCGCGCGCGCCAACTTCGATCTGATCCTCATGGACATGCAGATGCCGGTGATGGACGGCCTGACCGCCATCCGCGCCATCCGTCGCCGCGAGAGCCGTGAGAAGGCGCCGCCGACGCCGATCTACACCCTGACCGCCAACGCCATGCCCGAACACGCCCAGGCCTCCACCGAGGCCGGCGCCGACGGCCACATCACCAAGCCCATCACCGCCGACGGTCTGCTGCGGGTGGTGGAGCAGGTGTGGAACGACAGGGCAGGGGCCGCGACCGAGTCCGAGCCGGAGGCGCGGGCCGCCCCGCACTAGATCACGATGGGCTTGGACGGAATCGTCTGTGCGTTGAATGCTGATCTGATTTCAAGGTCATAGAGCCGGATTCAGGCTTCGAGAGAAGCCATCCGGCCCTAAGCGCAGCGCGATGCGTTCACCGATCCCCTGATGGCGTGCGGCTCAGAACCAGGTCAGGTCGGTGCGCCGCCCGTTCAGGATGACACCCTTCAGGCGGCCACGGCCGTCCTCCCCGGCTGAGATCACCGCGAAGGCCGTGGCGGGCGCGCCGGGGCGCCGGGCGCTCAGCGCCTTGTCGATCGCCTCAGCCTCAGCCTGGTCGGTGTGGAAGCGGTTGACGCCAAGCTCCAACCGGACCACGGCCGGCCGGGCTTGCTCCTCGGTCGCGGGCGACGGCGCGTCGCAACCGGCCTGGCCCCGCAGGACGACGGGCCCGTGTCTGAGCGCCTCGGCCCGAGTGGCGCCGCCGCCGGTCACCCGATCACCGGCCGCGGCGGGGCTCAGGGCGATCCAGCCCATCTTGCCCGGGACGGGAAGATCCGGGGGACAGGGGGCGCCCGGAGGTAGGGTCTGGACGAGCTGCAGGGCGACATAGTGGCCCGTCAGCAGATCGCGCGGGTCCACCGCCTCCATGGCGATCGTCACCTCGCGGCCGGCGGCGCGCGCCCGATCCTCGGCGATCACCAGGGCGACCAGGGCGACGGCCAGCAGCAGGCAGGCGCCCAGGATACGAAGCGGCAGGGCGCGGCTCACGACGTGACCCTCCGGCGCAGGAGCCAGCCGGCGGCGAGCACCACCAGGGCGCAGGCCCCGAACACGCCGGCGGCGGTGAGCAGGCCCAGGCCCAGGTCGAACAGGATGACGCCGCCGGCGGCGGCCAGGGAGACAATCCCCCCCGCGGTGATCGCCCCCTGGCGGTCAAGCAGACCGAGCGCGATCACCCCTCCCGACAGCACCAGCCAGACGCCGCGATGGACCAGCCGGGCCAGGTCGTGATCGCCGATCCCGGCGCTGGCGAAATAGATCAGGGCGCTCCAGATCGCCCAGCCGTAGACGATCGCGGCCAGGCCGTCACCACGGCCCGCGCGCCAGCGCATCGTCGCAGCCAGGACGGCGAACCCCGCCGCCGCCGCCAGGCATTCCAGCTGCCGATTGTCCCGTTCGTCGACCAGCATGAGCAGCAGGACGGCGATGGGCAGGGCGATCGCCGCGGCGTGGGCCACGGACCGTGAGCGCCAGACCCAGGCCAGCGCCAAACCCAGCGGCGCGGCGAAGGCGAGCCAGGGCGTCGGATGCTCCCCGACATCGAAAAGTCGCGGCGACAGGTCGCCCAGGGTCAGCAGCAGCAAGGCCGCCACCCCAGCCCCGGCCGAACGCCCGGCGACCGCCAGCAGCGCCGCCGCCAGACCCGCGCCCCGCAAGGCGGTCTGCGGGTCACCGGCCAGATCGAAGATCTGCCCGGTCAGGCCGATGGCCGCGGCATAGATCAGGGCCGCCACCAGCAGCAGGATGTCGCGCAGGACGGCGCGCGCGCCGCGCGCCGCCCAGGCCGCGCCCGCGCCGACTCCCAGGAACAGGACCAGGATCATCACAAAGCGCGCCAGGCGGGGAATGACGCCCCAGTTGGCCGCGACGAAGGCGATGACCGCCACGCCCAGCAGCAGCCCGCCCACCGCCGCCAGGGCGGTGGAGGCGTCCAGGCGACGGCTGTCGACCACGCTGTCGAGGATCGGCTGGCGCGAGGCGGCGGGCGTCAGACCCTGGGCGATCCAACGGTCCAGGTCGCGCTCAAGCCGAGCCTTGTAGCTCGCCATTCGGATCACCCTCGCCGCTTCCGGCGGGCAGCCTCGCTCAAGACCGCCCCGCGGGCAAGCCGGTCGTCCCTCGCGCGCTCAGTCCGCGGCGGGCGAGCCCGGCGTCAGGCGCAGGAAGCAGACCCGCGCGGCGCCGTAGTCGCGCGCGTCCAGCACCTCGAAGCCTTCGACGCTGAAGGCGGGCTCGGCCGAGCCGCGCTCGAAGACGATCAGCGCCTCGGGGGCCAGCCAGCCGCCGTCGCGCAGCTTGGCCAGCGCCACCTCGCCCAAGCCCTTGGCGTAGGGCGGGTCGAGAAAGGCCAGGTCGAAGGCCGGGCCATCGGCGCCGGGACGTTGGCCAAGGTCGATGGCCGAACGACGGTGAACCCGACTGCGGCCGAACAGGCTCATCGCATCGATGTTCTCGCGGATCGCCCCCCGAGCCGCCTCGTCCGTCTCCACGAACAGGCAGAAGGCCGCGCCGCGTGAGAGCGCCTCCAAGCCCAGAGCCCCGGAGCCGGCGAACAGGTCGATGACCCGCAGGTCGCGCAGGCCTTTCGACCAGGCGGCGTGCTCCAGGATGTTGAACACCGCCTGACGGGCGCGGTCGGAGGTGGGGCGGGTGGCGTCACCGGCCGGCGTGACGATCGCCTTGCCCCGGAGGTCGCCCGATACGATGCGCATGAAGTCCCTCGAAGAATCGCGGCGCGACCTTGCCTGCTCGCGTCGCGCGCTCCAAGCTCGGGGAAAATCGAAAATCAGGTATGGAGAAGATTGATGAGCTACGTCACCGTGGAACGCAGGGGCGGTTGCGCCGTGATCACCTATGCCAACCCGCCATTGGGGACCATGACGGCCGAGGGCTCGCGGGAGATGTACGCGGCGGTGAAGGCGGCCTCCGACGATCCCGCCGTGCGCTCCATCGTGCTGACCGGCGGCCTGCCGGGGATCTTCGTGCGCTCCTACGATGTGGGGGAGTTGTCCACCGCCAGCGACGCCACGGCGCCCGGCGCGGCGGCCACGCCTGCGCCCAGCGCCCCGCCTGCCCCAGGCTTCCTGGAATTGATCGACCTGCTGGCCGCCGCAGAGAAGCCCGTGGTGGCCGCGATCAACGGCCTGTGCATGGGCGGCGGGTTCGAGATGTCGCTCGCCTGCGACCTGCGGATCGCGGGAACCGCCGTGACCGCCATCGGCCTGCCCGAGACGCGGGTCGGCATCTTCCCCGGCGGCGGCGGCACTCAGCGCCTGCCGCGCGTGGTGGGCGAGGCCAAGGCCCTGGAGATGATCCTTCGCGGCCTGGTGGTGAACGCCGCCGAGGCCCTGAGGATCGGCCTGGTGCACGAACTGGCCGCAGATCCCCTGGCGCGCGCCCTGGAGATCGCGGGCGAATGGGACAGCCGGGGCGCCGACGGGATCGCCTACGCCAAGCGGCTCATCCGCGCCGCTTTGGACCGCCCCTTGGCGCAGGGCCTGGCGGACGAGCGGGCGAGCTTTGCGGCCGTGATGATGACGGACTCGGCCCGCGCGGGCCTGAAGGCCGCCCGGCCGCCGGCGGAGATCCGGAACGCTTAGGCTCTCGGGGCGCATCGTGCGCGGCGGACCTGGGCGACTTGCCGCCGTCCGGGCGGGGGCCCTTGAAGCGGTCGGGTCGCCGGGAGTCGGCCTTGGGGCCCTCCTGGCGCTTGGGAACGGCGCCGGTCTTGGCGGTATTGGGGCGCGGCCCCGAACGCGGCGCGTCGGGGCGTGGGGCCTTGGCGCGATCCGGACGCGGGGCGTCTGACGACGGGCCGTCCCGTCGCGCAGGCCGGGCTTCCGCGCGGGGCGCCTCAGGGCGCGGCGCGCGCGGCTCGGTCCGTTGGGCGGCCAGGCGCGCGTCGGAGCGGGGGGGCCGGGCCGGAATGGCGGCGGGACGGACCTGGGCGGCGGGACCGGCCGGCTTCGGCTTGGCCTTGCGCTTGGGATGGGGGCTTGGTGCGATCTTGGGCTTGGCCCAGCCGGCCTTGTAGGTGGTCTTGGGCTTGGCCGGCATGCCGTCGTCGGGACCGGTGTGGTGGCCGGCGCCCGGCGCGGTGCGGCCCCGGCGCTGGACATCGCCGCCGGCGTGGGTGGCGATGGGTTTGGAGAACTGGGCGCGGTCGCCGGTGGGCAGGTTTCCCGGCGCGATATGGTCGGAGAACTGCTCGCGGATCACGCGGGGACCCACCTCCTCGATCTCGCCGACCGCCAGGGTTCCGAGCGCCAGCGGGCCGTAGGACATGCGGATCAGGCGGTTCACGGTGAGGCCCAGGGCCTCCAGCACGCGGCGGACCTCGCGGTTCTTGCCCTCGGCCAGGGTCAGGGTGATCCAGACATTGGCGCCCTGGGAACCTTCCTTGGCCTTGTCCAGATGGGCCTCGATGGCGCCGTAGTTGACGCCCTCGACGGTGATCCCGTCCTTCAGGCTGTCGAGCTTCTCCTGGGTGACCCGGCCCCGGGCGCGGGCCCGGTAGCGGCGCACGATGGCGCTGGAGGGCAGTTCGAGGGCGCGGGCCAGGCCCCCGTCATTGGTCAGCAGCAGCAGGCCCTCGGTATTCAGGTCAAGGCGGCCGACCGAGATCAGGCGCGGCAGGGCCTTGGGCAGGGCGTCGAACACCGTGGGGCGTTCCTGGGTGTCCTTGTGGGTGGTCACCAGGCCGACGGGCTTGTGATAACGGAACAGGCGGGCGGGCTCGGCAGCCTGGACCAGGGCGCCGTCTACGGTGAGGATGTCGTCGGCCTCGACCTTGGTGGCGGGCGTCGTCACCCGCACGCCGTTGACGAACACGCGGCCGGCCTCGATCAGCCGCTCCACCTCGCGGCGGGAGGCGACGCCGGCCCGCGCCATGGCCTTGGCGATGCGTTCGCCGCCTTGACCTTGGGGGTCGTCCTGGGTGTCTTGGGGATCGTGGATCATGATTTTCGCACCATGCGCATCGCGCTCGAAGCCGCGCAAGCCGCAGCCGACCGTGGCGAGACCCCGGTGGGCGCCGTGGTGGTCGATCCGGCCACAGGCGAGGTGATCGCCGTGGGCGCCAACCAGCCCATCGGGGCCCACGATCCCACCGCCCATGCCGAGATCGTGGCGCTGCGAGCGGCGGCGGAAAAGCTCGGCAACTACCGGCTCACCGGCCTGACCCTGGTGGTGACGCTCGAGCCCTGCGCCATGTGCGCCGGGGCCATCAGCCACGCGCGGATCGGCCGGGTGGTGTTCGGCGCCGACGACGCCAAGGGCGGGGCGGTGGTCCATGGGCCGCGCTTCTTCGAGCAACCCACCTGCCACTGGCGGCCGGAGGTCACCGGCGGGGTGCTGGCCGACGAGAGCTCGGCGCTGCTGAAGGGCTTCTTCAAGGCGCGGCGCAAGACCAAGGAGGTTCCATGATCTTCGCCATGCTTGCCGCGGCCGTGATCGCCGCGCCCGCCGACCTGAGCTGGATGACCGGCGCCTGGACCCACGAGAAGGACGGCGTGGTCACCCGCGAGACCTGGCTCAGTCCCCTGGGCGGCACGATGTCGGGGGCAGGCCAGACCAACCGGCCGGGCAAGCCCGCGCGCTCGGAATTCATGACCATCACCGCGACCCCGGCGGGACTGACCTTCACCGCCTATGTGGACGGCCAGCCGCCAACCCCCTTCGTCGCCATCCCCAGCGATCCCGGCAGCGCGGTGTTCGAGAACAGGGCCCACGACTTCCCCCAGCGCGTCATGTACCGCCGCTGCGGCGCCGACCTCTGCGCCGGGATCGAGGGGGTGGTCGGCGGCAAGCCGCGGGCCGAGCACTGGACCTACACGCGGGTCTCAGTCCCGGAATAGATCCAGGACGGCGGCCAGGTCGGCGGGGCCGCCCTTTTCCAGCTTGAGCTTGCCCGAGGTCAGGGCCCCCTGCAGGGCGGCGGGCGAGGCCATGGCGGCGACGAGATCGGCCTTGGAGCCGGCCAACACCACCCCGGCGTCGGGCGCCACGCCCGTGGAGGTCTCGGCCACACCGCGGCGGACGCGGATCGTCCAGTCGCCCTCGCCGGTGAGTTTCAGGGCCAGCGCGGTGTTGGCGGCGGCCGCCTTCTCCGCATTGAGACGCACCGGGAAGGTGGCGACGATGGCGCTGGCCGGCAGGCCCTGAGCCTGGGACCCGCCCTGCCGCGCGCCGATGATCTGCTTCCAGCCGGGGGCCTTTGCCGAGAGTTCGGCGGCCTGTTCCAGGTAATAGTTGCGGCCATTGGGCGAGACGCTGTCGAAGCCGAGCTGGCGCAGGGCCTTGGCCTCGAGCGCGTCGGCCTGGGTCTTCAGCGACGGGTCGGCGCGGCGGACGTAGGCCGCCAGCTCCGCCGACCACTTCCACCGGCCCTGGGCATAGGCCTCGTCGGCCTTGGCGAGCGCGGCGGCGGGGCCGCCGGCCAGGTCGGTGATCTGCCTGGCGCGGACAGCGGGAGCATCCTTCGACAGCTCGGCGGCGTCACCACTGAACCAGCCCATATAGCCGGCGAAGATCGAGCGCACCGACCACTCCACCGTGCCGTAGTGCTCAATGAGGAAGGGGTTGGCGGCCAGATGGGCGGGCAGCTTCACCTTCTCGACGATCTCGTCCGGCGTCAGGCCCTGGTTCATCCAGCGGACCGTCTGGTCGTGGGTGAAGGAAATGGCGTCGCGGTAGTCGGTCAGGGTCGCGGCGATGGCGTCCGCGCCGACGATCGGCCGGGTGTGGGAGGGAACCAGGACCTCGGCGTTCAAGGCCCGAATGCGGTCCAGGGAGGCCACCCACTGCACCGGGTCGCGGTAGCTGGTGCCGCGGATCGTGTAGAGGTTGGGGAAGGCCTTGTAGATGTTATCGCCGGGGAACAGCACCCGGCGCTCCGGCATCCAGACGAACAGCTGGTCCTCGGTCTCGCCGGGCGCGTGCTCGAGCACGAACTGCTCGCCGCCGAGCTTGATAGAGAGCGTCTGATCGAAGGTCAGGTTGGGGGCCACAAAGCCGCCGGCCCCGCCGCCACCGAAGGCCGACAGGAAGGGGCCGATGCCGACGCTGACGAAGCCGTCCGGCGTGCCCTTGGGCAGGAACACCCCGTACATCCGGGCGGCGCGGGCCGCGATGGAGGGGGCGGCCACGCCGTTCCACTTGGCCGCCTCGCGCAGCAGGGTCGCCTGGGCGATCACCTTGCCGCCCTTGGCCAGCGGGAAGGCCGAGGCGCCGTTGATGTGGTCGTTGTGGTTGTGGGTGTAGATGATCGCTACCACCGGCTTGCCGCCGGCGCGGGGCGCGAACTCCGCCCAGACCTTCTTGGCCTCCTCCAGGCTGTCGGTGGTGTCGATGATCACCACGCCCGACCTGCCCACCACCATGATCGAGTTGGCGATGCCGTAGCCGACGGCGGAGAACACGCCGGGCGCCGGCTCATAGACCTTGGCCGGGGCGAACTCGCCGGTGTGGGCGGCCAGCGAAGGCGCGATGCGGGCCGGCGGCTCGTCGGCCAGGGCTGTGGTGGCGATAAGGCTCAGCGCGGCGGCGGCGGCCAGGGCGCGGATCATGGTCATTCCCCCCAGGAACTTGTGTTCGCCGCAAGGAACCCCCCTGCCCCTGCGGCGGTCAATGCTTGTCAGGTGGCCAGCGCGGTTCGATGATGCGGGATAATTAAATTCATAGGGAGAACGACCATGGGACTTCTTGATGGGAAGGTGGCGATTGTCACGGGCGCCGGCGGCGGGTTGGGCGAGGCCTATGCCAAGCTGTTCGCCAAGGAGGGCGCCAGCGTCGTCGTGAACGACCTGGGCGGCAGCCGCGACGGCTCTGGCAACGGGACCAGCGCCGCGGCGCAGAAGGTGGTCGATGAGATCATCGCGGCCGGCGGCAAGGCCGTGGCCAACGGCGACGACGTCTCGACCATGGAAGGCGGCGAGAACATCGCCAAGACCGCGCTCGATAACTTCGGCCAGATCGACATCCTGGTCTGCAACGCCGGCATCCTGCGCGACAAGACCTTCGCCAACACCTCCGAGGCCGACTGGGACCTGGTGGTGAAGGTGCACCTGAAGGGCACCTACTGCTGCACCATGCCGGTGTGGAAGTGGATGAAGGACAACGGCAAGCCCGGCGCCATCGTCATGACCAGCTCCACCTCGGGCCTCTACGGCAATTTCGGCCAGTCCAACTACGGGGCGGCCAAGGCCGGCATCTACGGCTTCATGCGCGTGCTCTCCATCGAGGGCCGCAAGTACGGCATCCGGGTCATGGGCCTGGCGCCGGGCGCCTTCACCCGCATGACCTCGGACCTGCCGGGCCGTCAGGGCAAGGAGCCGGACGCCATGAGCCTGCCGGAGAACATCGCGCCGGGCGTGCTCTACATGGTCTCCGACCTCGCCGCCGACCACACCGGCAAGGTGCTGGGGGTCTCCTCGCGCGGCGTGCGCGAGATCAAGATGGTGCAGACCGACGGCTTCAACCCGGGCCGCCCCTACACCGCCCAGGACGTCGCCGAGCACGCCAAGGAAGTGTTCTTCCCCGCCGCGGAAGAGAAGACGGCGGCGAGCGCTTAAGAGGCGTAGCCCTCCCCCTCGATGGGGGAGGGTTGGGTGGGGGTGTGACTGCTGAGTTGAGGTGAAGGTAGAGGTGGCGCCGGCGCCGACCTTGGAATTCCCGCAGCGCTCTGTACTCACCCCCATCCCTGCCCTTCCCCCATCGAGGGGGAAGGAGATCAGGCGAACGCCGCCAGCCTCGCGTCCAGTCCATCCCGGACCGCGGGCCACTCATCCTTCAGCACAGAGAAGATGCAGGTGTCGCGCACCCGGCCGGTCCAGGTGACGCGGTCCTGGCGCAGGATGCCTTCCAGCTTACCGCCCAGCTTGGTGACGGCGGCGCGGCTGCGGGCGTTGATGGCGTCGACGCGGAACACCACCCGGCGGGCGCCGTCGCAGAAGGCCTGGCCCATCATCAGCCGCTTGGCCGCCGGGTTCACCGGGCCGCCGCGGTAGGCCGGATGATAGTAGGTGCCGCCGATCTCGAGCGAGGCATTGGGCAGGTCGTAGGAGGAGTAGCAGGTGATGCCGACGCAGTGGCCGTCCACCATCACGGCCCAGTGGATCGAGACGCCCTTGGCCTGGTTGGCGGCCATCCGTGACCACTGCGGGTCGAAGTGCTCGCCGGCCATGGAATAGGGATAGAGGTCGGTCCAGACCGACGGGTCGGCGTCGCAGGCCTCGCGCAGGTCTTCCTTGTGGGCCTCGGTGAAGGGCTCCAGCCGCACGAAGCGGTTCTCCATCACCCGGGTCGGATCGACGTTCATTGGCCCCTCGCAAACAGGACTGCGGCCTGGACGAGGTACATCGCCGCGATGGCGGTGAAAATCCAGCGCCGCCAGGCGCGGAAACCCTGGTCGGTGAGCCTGTCCAGCACCCGCGCGCCGAGGGTGACGCCCAGGACAGCCAGGGCGCAGGCGGCCGCCAGTAGCCAGGGCGGGGCGAAGCCGTCGCCGCCCGCCAGCAGGATCGCCCCGCCGTAGAACAGCACCTTGGACAGATGGCTGAACATCTGCAGGGCGGCCTTGGTGGAGAGCACCTGGTGGCGGGTCAGCGCGCTGCGCACCAGGAAGAGGTCGGCCAGCGGCCCTGAGATGCCGGAGGTCAGCGCCATGGCGGTGGAGAGCACACCGGCCAGCACCGCGTGGCTGGGCCGGGCGGCGTCCAGGGGGCTGTAGCGCTCGGGAACCCAGATCAGGATCGGCAGCAGGCCGAGCGCCAGATAGACCACCGCCTTGCTGGGGACGAAGGAGACCAGGGTGAAGGCCGCCATCGTGGCCACCGCCCCGACCGCGTAGAAGGCCACTACCCGCCAGACGATGTGGCGAAGGTGCAGGACGATGCGCGAGGCGTTGGACGCCATCTGCACCAAGCCGTGGATGGCCAGGGCGGCGGGGACCGGCAGCAGGGCGGTCAGCACCCCCATCAGGATCAGGCCGCCGGCCATGCCGAACACGCCCGAGAGCGTGGCCGTCGCCAGCACAGCCGCCAGGATCAGGGCCGCAAGGGTGCCGCTCATGCGGCGCTCAGGAACAGCTGGCCGGCCTGGACCAGGTACAGGATCCCCACCGCCGTCACGATCAGCCGGGTGTAGCGCTTGAAGTTGATGTCGGTCATGCGGTCGAGGATCCGCCCCCCCACCACCGTGCCCAGCATGGAAAGCGGAATGGCCACGGCGAACAGCCACAGCGGCGGCATGCCGGCGCCGCCATGGCTGCGCAGCATCAGCCCGCCATAGACGATGATCTTGGCCAGGTGGGCGAAGACCTGGGTGGCGGCCTTGGTGGCGACGATGACGTGGCGGGTCAGCGTGGTGCGGACGAAGAAGATGTCGAGCAGCGGCCCGGCCACCCCGGCCGTCAGGTTCACGGCCGTGACCAGGACGCCGGAAGCCAGGGCCTGGGCCGGCTTGGCGGCGTCCAGCCTGATCCAGTCCTGGGGCAGCCAGAGCAGGGCCGGCAGCAGGCCCATGAACAGGAAGAGGTAGGGCTTCGACGGGGCCAGCGCGATCAGCGACATCACCCCGCCGGCGATCAGCGAGCCCAGGGCATAGAGGGCGACGATACGCCAGGCCACATGCTGGCGATGCAGGATCGCCCGCCAGCCATTGGCCACCAGCTGCAGCAGCCCGTGGGTGACGAAGGCCGCCGAGACGGGAAGGACCAGGGCCAGCCCGCCCATCAGGACCAGGCCGCCGGCCATGCCGAACACCCCCGACAGGGTGGCGGTCACGAATGACAGGACAAGGATGAAGAGGGCTGCAAGCGCGCTCATGGGTGGTCCTCCGGTTGCGTCCGCCTCGTCGAGCGGGACACAGGCCCCCTCCGATCGCGAACAGCTGCGCATCGTGCGCGGAATGTGCGGGTCCGCCCGCTCACCCTCCGGAGGAAGGCGCTGTGCTCCTGCACGCCCGCCGGTCGCGGCAGGGCCGGAGCCCGGGGATCACGCAACGGCGGATCGACCCGGCTCTTGGGGAGCAGGGAGGCTCTACACCTGAACAAGCGGGGCCGTCGAGAGGTGCTGCTCAGACGGCGGCTTCGGCCTTCACGGTTTGCGCCACGCGGTCGTGGGGCGGACGGAGCCGTTCGTCGGCCGCCAGCAATGCAGCCAGCTCTGCCATCGCCGCCTCGTCCGCGCGGCTGGAGATGTCGGCCAACTGGTCGATGAGGGCGGTCTCGGCCATGCCGGCCTGGTCGGTGGCAAGGCCGTACCAGCCCCAGGGGAGCAGCTCGATGTTCTGCAGGGCCGCCAGGTCCTGGAAGATGTCGCCATAGACCTCCACCAGGCCCCACATCTCTGTGCCCGAGACGCCGAAGCCCATGGGATCGGCGCCCTGGCGGCAGGCGCGCCAGGCGTCGCCGCCCACGAGGAAGCGGTCGCGAGGCAGGTCAAGGGGGTCGAGGGTGAGGTTGAACAGCCTGCGCTGCAGATCGTCGACCTGGGCGTCCACCAGCACCCAGCGGCCCTGCGCCTCATTCCAGTACTCTCCGACCCAGTGATCGAGGTGCTTGCCGGGTTGGAAGTAGTTGGCGAAACCGCAGCGGACCCGGGCGGGGACGCCCTTCCGGCGCAGGACCGCGGTGAACAGGGTGGCGAAGTGGCGGCAAACGCTGACGACGCGATGCTCCGGCGCGCGGGTCTCGGTGATCGGGCGGTCATGCAGGCGCATCGCCTGACGCAGCATGGCGGCGGCCCCGTGCAGCTGCTTCTCGTCGCCGCGCCCGGGGGCGAGGGTGACGCCATAGGCGCCGGCCAGACCCTCATGGATCAGCAGGCCGTGGACCAAGGCCGCGACAGCGCCGGCGTCGGCGGACAGGGCGTCGATCTGCGCTTCAAACCCCTCCAGGCCGGTGAAGACGCCGGGGACGCGGTAGCGGTCGAGGAAGGGCTTGTCGGTCATGGGCCGAGCATACCCGCTGCCCGATCCGAGGCCAGTTTTTCCAGGGCGGCCCAATGCGGAGGCAGGTGGGCGAAAAGGGAGCCGGGCCGACGCTGACGGTTGGCGCTGGCCCGGCGCCGTCCCCTAGGCCTGGAGCCTGACGTTCAGGGGGCGGCTAATGGAAGAGACCGGGAAGACCACAAGACGGCAGCTGCTGTCGACCATCGGGATGCTGGGCGGGTCGGCCCTGATGTACAACATGATGACCACGCTGGGTTATGCCGCCGAGAGCCAGTTCACGGGGCCGCCCAAGCTGTCGGGCGCGCGTAAGGGCGCCTCGGTGATCGTGCTGGGGGCGGGGCTGGCCGGGATGCTGGCGGCCTATGAGCTGACCAAGGCCGGCTACAAGGTCACCATCCTGGAATACCAGAACCGCGCGGGCGGCCGGAACTGGTCGGTCTATGGCGGCGACACGATCACCGAGATGGGCGGGGCGAACCAGAAGGTAGGGTTCGCCGACGGCAACTACCTGAACCCCGGCCCCTGGCGCATCCCGCACAATCACCGGACCCTGCTGCACTACTGCAAGGCCTTCAATGTCGAGCTGCAGCCCTTCGTGCAGTTCAATCACAACGCCTATGTCCACAATACCGAAGCCTTCGGCGGCAAGCCGCAGCGGTTCAAGTCGCTGGCCGCCGACTTCGAGGGCAATGTCGCCGAGTTGCTCGGCAAGGCCATCGACCAGAAGGGCCTGGACGCCAGCGTCACGCCGGAGGATCGCGACCGCCTGAAGGAGGCCCTGCGCGAGTGGGGCATGCTGGACGGCGACATGAAGTACGCCAAGAACCTGCGCTCCTCGGAGCACCGCGGGTTCGCCCGTAATCCCGGCGGCGGGGTGGGCGGCGCGCCCTCGCCCTCGGACGTCTTCGCCCTCAAGGACGTGCTGGATTCGAAGATCTGGCGGAACATGTCGTTCTTCATGAACGAAGAATTCCAGACCACCATGTTCCAGCCGGTGGGCGGCATGGGCATGATCGGAAAGGCCTTCGCCAAGCAGGTGCAGCCGCTGATCACCTACAACGCCAAGGTCACCAAGATCGACCAGGGCAAGAACAGCGTCACCGTCACCTATGCCGACACCGGCACCGGCGTGGTCACGCAGGCCAAGGCCGACTGGTGCGTCTGCACCATCCCGCTGACGGTGCTGAGCCAGATCGAAAACAACATGTCGGAGAAGATGAACGCGGCCATCGCCGCGGTGCCCTACTCCAACTCCGTCAAGATCGGCCTGGAGATGAAGCGCCGGTTCTGGGAGGACGACGCGGCCATCTATGGCGGCCACTCCTTCACCAACCAGGAGATCAGCCTGATCTCCTATCCCAACAACAACTTCTTCAAGGACGGTCCCGCCGTGCTGCTGGGCGCCTTCGCCGGGGGGATGGGGGGCTATCACCTGGCCGGCATGACCCCGGAAGAACGGATCGAGGCGGCCCTGGCCCAGGGGTCGGTCTTCCACCCGGAGAGCTACCGCAAGGAGTTTTCCAACGGCGCCTCGGTGGCCTGGAACCGCGTGCCGTGGATCCTGGGCTGCTGCGCCCGCTGGACCGAGGAGACCCGCGCCGCCCACTACCAGGACCTGGTGGCGATGGACGGCCGCGTGGTGCTGGCCGGAGAGCACGCCTCCTACGTCGGCTGCTGGATGGAGGGCTCGCTGCTCTCCTCCATCGACGCCATCACCCGCCTGCACAAGCGCGCCCTGGAGGCCTGAGCATGAAGATGATCTCTAAGCTCACCCTGGCCCTGGCCCTCTGCCTCGCCGCACCCGCCATGGCCGACGAACCCGGTCCGGGGGGCAGCAAGCCGCCCGTGCCGGTGACCGGGCAGCAGGTCTATCAGATGGTCTGCCAGACCTGTCACATGGCCGACGGCAAGGGCGCGGTCGGCGCCGGGAGCTTCCCCTCCCTGGCCAGCAATCCGAAGATGAAGATGGCGGCCTATCCCATCGTCATGGTCACCAAGGGCCGGGGCGGCATGCCGTGGTTCAGCGACATGCTGACGCCGGAACAGACCGCGGCGGTGATCACCTATGTGCGCACCAATTTCGGCAACGCCTATCCCGAGCCGGTGACCGCTGACGACGTCAAGCGTCTGAGCCCGCCGCCGGCCAAGCCCGGCCACTGACGAAAGAAAAGAGGCGGGGACCGCCCGGCCCCCGCCTCTCCTTCATCTTCTTTTCGCAGTCCGCACGCGTGGCGGAAGACCGAGGTTAGTGACGGAAGATCGAGGTCTCGCCGGGATCGCGCGGGGTGTCACGATACTGCCGCAGCTCGTTGCGGCCCACCACCATGTGGTGGACTTCGTCCGGGCCGTCGGCGATCCGCAGGGTGCGGGTATTGGCGTACATCCGGGCCAGCGGGGTGTGCTGCGACACGCCGAGCGCGCCATGCATCTGGATGGCCTGGTCGATGATTTCGCAGACCCGGACCGGGATCATGGCCTTCACCATGTGGATCCAGACCCGGGCTTCCTGGTTGCCCAGGACGTCCATGGCCTTGGCCGCCTTGAGCACCATCAGGCGCATGGCCTCGATGTCGATACGGGCGCGCGAGATGATTTCCAGGTTTCCCCCCAGATGCACCAGCTGCTTGCCGAAGGCTTCGCGGCTGAGGCCACGGGTGACCATCAGGTCCAGGGCCTTTTCGGCCGAACCGATGGCGCGCATGCAGTGGTGGATGCGGCCGGGGCCGAGGCGCAGCTGGCTGATCTCGAAGCCGCGGCCCTCGCCCAGCAGCATGTTCGACGCCGGCACGCGGACATTGTCGAACACCACGTGCATGTGGCCGTGGGGGGCGTCAGGATCGCCGAACACGTGCTGGGGGCCGATGACCTTGAAGCCCTTGGCGTCGGTGGGGACCAGGATCTGCGACTGGCGCAGGTTGGGCGGGCCGTCGGGGCTGGTCTGGACCATGGTGATCATGACCTTGCAGCGCGGGTCGCCGGCGCCGGAGATGTAGTGCTTCTCGCCGTTGATCACGTACTCGTCGCCCACCAGGGTGGCGCGGGTGTTGACGTTCTTGGCGTCCGACGAGGCGGAGTGCAGCTCGGTCATGGCGAAGGCGGAGCGGATCTTGCCGGCCAGCAGCGGCTCCAGCCACTGCTTCTTCTGCTCAGGGGTGCCGACGCGCTCCAGGACCTCCATGTTGCCGGTGTCCGGCGCGGCGCAGTTCATGGTTTCCGACGCCATGCGGTTCTTGCCCAGCTCGACGGCGATATAGGCGTAGTCGAGATTGGACAGGCCCTCGCCGGTCTCAGCGTTGGGCAGGAAGAAGTTCCACAGACCCTCGGCCTTGGCCTTGTCCTTGGCCTTCTCCAGGCATTCCAGCTGCCCCGGCGCGTAGGACCAGATGTCGGCCTTGCCCTCGCCCAGGCGTTCGAATTCCTCGGACATCGGGTTCACGGTTTCGCGGATGAAGGTCTTGACGTGCTCCAGCAGCGGCAGGGCCTTTGCCGACATCCGCAGGTCGTTGAGCTCGTCCATCGGGTTCAGCTTGAAGCTGGACTGGGCCTTGTCCTGGGTCTCGCTCATCGGGTTTCTCCTGCGAAGTGTTGGTTGCCGCCAGCTTCGCGCACTTTGCGCCGAAATCAAACAAGCGTTTCAATTTACAGCGTCAGGCCGGCGGCGCCGGACCCGCGCCATGGCACACCGCCTCAATGTTGTGTCCGTCGAGGTCCAGGACGAAGGCGCCGTAATAGGTGGGGTGGTAGTGCGCGCGCAGGCCGGGCGGGCCGTTGTCGCGGCCCCCGGCGGCCAGGGACGCGGCATGGAAGGCGTCCACCGCGGCCCGGTCAGGCGCGACGAAGGCCACATGACAATAGCCGGCCTTCTCGCCCTGGCCGATCCAGAAGAACGGCCGCCCCGCGCCGTAGCCGGAGGAGTCGTCCATCGAGAACAGGCGGGTCAGGCCCAGGGGCTTCAGAGCCTGGTCGTAGAAGGCCCGGGCGGCGGCGTGGTCGGCCACCTTCAGGCTCACATGGTCCAGCATCGGCGTCCCTCCTCAAGTTTCCTCGAGGCTAGGACGCCCTGCCGGCTTGGCAATCCCTACTTGGCGGGCAGCTTGTCGGCGCCCTCGCAGACCGCGGCGACCAGGGCCTTGTTATCGGGGCCGTCGGCCTTCTTGGGCGTGGCGTCGCGCCAGGTTTCGGAGAGCACCAGAGGCTTGGAGGGCGCGTAGGAACCGATCGTGACCATGGTCTTGGCCTTGCAATCGACGGCGACCACGCTGCCCACGCCATCGGCCGCGCCCGGGGCGCTGGGGCCCATCCTCGGCGTGACGCCGGCCTTGCCGATGGCCTGCAGCACCACGACACTGCCGGAGGCCGCGTCACGATAGGAATAGTCGGCGTCGTAGGACCACTGCAGCCCCTTGTCGGTGGGGGTGGTGTAGGGCGTCCAGGTCTCGGCGCTGGCGGCGGACGCCGCCGTCATGGCGGACAGGGCGGCGAGCGCGATGAGGCGGCGCATGGTGTTCTCCTGGGACTTCTAGGTTTCTTCCCTCGCAAGAACCCTTATCCGGGCGGTCCCGCGGCGGCCAAGCGGATTCGCCCCCGCCGGCCCTTTCGCATCCCGCCGAGCTTGACTCCGCGCCCTGGCGACCCTACCTCCCGCCCGTCGTTAGCACTCAGGGGCTACGGCTGCTAACGGCTGGCCCCTGACGCTTACGCAATCCATTCAACCGTCTCGACGGAGAGAAAAAAACATGGCGTTTCGTCCCCTGGGTGACCGCGTGCTCGTGAAGCGCGTCGAAGAAGAAGAAAAGACCAAGGGCGGGATCATCATTCCCGACACCGCCAAGGAAAAGCCGCAGGAAGGCGAAGTCATCGCCGTCGGTCCCGGCGCCCGCGATGACAGCGGCAAGATCCAGCCCCTCGACGTCAAGAAGGGCGACAAGATCCTGTTCGGCAAGTGGTCGGGCACCGAGATCAAGATCGACGGTCAGGACCTCCTGATCATGAAGGAAAGCGACGTCCTGGGCGTGGTCGAATAACCACCTCCTCCGCTCTCCTCCCTTCCACAACACTCTGAAAGAGCTGAACAAAAATGGCCGCTAAAGACGTCTATTTCTCCGCCGACGCGCGTGACCGCATGCTCCGCGGCGTCAATGTCCTCGCCAACGCCGTGAAGGTGACCCTGGGTCCCAAGGGCCGCAACGTGGTCATCGAAAAGTCCTTCGGCGCCCCGCGCTCCACCAAGGACGGCGTCTCGGTCGCCAAGGAAATCGAACTGGCTGACCGCTTCGAGAACCTCGGCGCGCAGATGATCCGTGAGGTCGCCTCCAAGACCAACGACAAGGCCGGCGACGGCACCACCACCGCCACCGTCCTGGCCCAGGCCATCGTCGTCGAGGGCCTGAAGTCGGTCGCCGCCGGCATGAACCCGATGGACCTGAAGCGCGGCGTCGACAAGGCCGTCACCAAGGTGCTGGCCGAGATCAAGGCTTCGGCCAAGAAGGTCACCACCAACGCCGAGATCGCCCAGGTCGGCACCATCTCCGCCAACGGCGACACCGAAGTCGGTGAGATGATCGCCAAGGCGATGGCCAAGGTCGGCAACGAAGGCGTCATCACGGTTGAAGAAGCCAAGACCGCCGAGACCGAACTCGACGTCGTCGAAGGCATGCAGTTCGACCGCGGCTACCTGTCGCCGTACTTCATCACCAACGCCGACAAGATGGAGGTCGAACTCGAAGAGCCTCTGATCCTGCTCTACGAAAAGAAGCTGACCTCGCTGCAGCCCCTGCTTCCGGTTCTGGAAGCCGTGGTCCAGTCGGGCCGTCCCCTGCTGATCATCGCCGAGGACGTCGAGGGCGAAGCCCTGGCCACCCTGGTGGTCAACAAGCTGCGCGGCGGTCTCCGCGTCGCCGCCGTCAAGGCGCCGGGCTTCGGCGATCGCCGCAAGGCCATGCTGGAAGACATCGCCATCCTGACCGGCGGTGAGCTGATCAGCGAAGACCTGGGCATCAAGCTCGAAAACGTCGGCCTGGAAATGCTGGGCAAGGCCAAGAAGGTCTCCATCACCAAGGACGACACCACCATCGTCGACGGCGTCGGCGCCAAGGACGCGATCGAAGGCCGCATCGGCCAGATCAAGCGCCAGATCGAAGACACCACCAGCGACTACGACAAGGAAAAGCTGCAGGAACGTCTGGCCAAGCTGGCCGGCGGCGTCGCCGTGATCCGCGTCGGCGGTTCGACCGAAGTCGAAGTGAAGGAAAAGAAGGACCGCGTCGACGACGCCCTCAACGCGACCCGCGCGGCCGTGGAAGAAGGCATCGTCCCCGGCGGCGGCGTCGCCCTGCTGAAGGCCTCCAAGGCTCTGGACGGCTTCAAGGGTGACAACGCCGACCAGGAAGCCGGCGTCGCCATCGTGCGCCGCGCCCTGCAGGCCCCGATCCGTCAGATCGCCGAAAACGCCGGCGTCGAAGGCTCGATCGTGGTCGGCAAGGTCATGGAGAACGCTTCGGCGACCTTCGGCTTCAACGCCCAGACCGAAGAGTATGTGGACATGGTCGCGGCCGGCGTCATCGACCCGGCCAAGGTGGTCCGCACCGCTCTGCAGGACGCCGCCTCGGTGGCCGGCCTGCTGATCACCACCGAAGCCGCGATCGTCGAGGCCCCGAAGAAGGGCGGCCAAGGCGGCCCGGACATGGGCGGCGGCATGGGCGGCATGGGCGGCATGGACTTCTAAGTCCAAGCCCACCACGGCGCTTCAAGATCAAGGGCGGGGCCGCGAGGCTCCGCCCTTTTTCATGCCGGCTTCTTCAGCCGCTCGAGAAGCGGGCTCAGTTCGCCCTTCAGATCATAGACCCCCACGTCCTCGACCATCTGCGGCGTCGCCCATTCCGGCCAGGGTTCGATCACCTCCAGGTCGCGGAAGGCGGTGGCGATGGCGCCCGGCGACTTGGCCTTGAGGAAGGCCCACTCGACGCCGAGTTCGCCCTTGTGACGGACCAGGAAGGTGGCCATCAGTCGGCCTTTCCGTCGCCCAGCACGACCCCGCCGATCCAGCTCACCACCCCCACGATGATCGAGGCGAGGACGCCGGCGATCAGGCCCGAGACCATGAAGCCCGGCAGCAGCAGGGCCACCAGCCCGATCATGGCGGCGTTCACCACCAGCAGGAACAGGCCGAGCGTCAGGATGGTCAGGGGCAGGGTCAGCAGGAAGACGATGGGCCGGACGATGGCGTTGACCAGGCCCAGCAGCAGGGCCGCCAGCAACAGGTCCAACCAGCCGCTGTAGGAGACCCCGGGCAGGACCGCGGCGGCGAGCCACAGGCCGAGCGCGGCGATCAGCACGCGGGCGATGAAACGGGACATGTGGGACCTCCGGCCTTATGGACGAGGCGACTTAAGCCACAGCATCCAGGAACGCTCCATGCCCTACGTCAACATCCGCATCACGCCCGGCGCCACCCAGGCGCAGAAGGAAGAGCTGATCGCCGGGACCACCGAGCTGCTGGCCCGGGTGCTGAACAAGGCCCCCGCCACCACCTTCGTGGTGATCGACGAGGTCGAGCGCGAACACTGGGGTGTTGGCGGCGCCAGCCTGGCCGCGCGAGACAAGGCGACAGGCTGAGTTTCACCGCCGTTACAGTCGCGGCTTAGTTTGGTCCCAGGAGCTTGGCCATTAGGTCCCGACCGAAGGGACCTCCATGCGCCATCTGCTGCTTCTCGCCGCCCTCATCGCCACGCCGTCCGCCGCTCAGCCGGGACCGCCCCACGAAGGGATGGGCGGGTTGTTCATCAGCCCCTCCGGCGAGCCCTTCCGAGGCGGCGAGGGCCGCCAGGCCTGGTTCGCCCGGGCCGACACCGACCCTGACGGGGCGCTCACCCTGGCGGAGTTCCGCGCCGACGCCATGACCTTCTTCAAGGTCCTGGACGCCAACGGCGACGGCAAGATCGACGGTTTCGAAAACCAGGCCTACGAGACCAGGATCGCGCCCGAGATCACCCGCATGAGCTTCCCCGGCGAGGGCGGCGGCGACCGCCGCGGCCCCATGGGCGGCGACTCCCAGGCCAGCCACATCCCGCGCGGCGGAGGGCGACCTGGCGGCGGGCCACAGCGCGGCGCCCCCCGCGAGGGCGCCGCCCGCTACGGCCTGCTGAACGAGCCCCAACCGGTGCGGGGCGCCGACGCCGACCTTGACTGGAAGATCACGGCCGAGGAGTGGGCCAAGACGGCCGGCAAACGGTTCGCGATCCTCGACACCGACGGCGACGGCAAGCTGATCCTGGCCACCCTGCCCGGTCCGCCCACGGGACCCCGCCCCCCGCGCTGAGACGCACTTTTGTCCACTGGCGTCAAAAAACAAAGATTTCACAATTTTCGGGCTAGTTTGGAACCAAGAGCATTTCCACACACGCCGAAGGGGGCCGGCTGGAACCATGACGCCGCGCGGCCTGCTCAACGAACAGCTTGATATCGTCGCCGCGGAGTCGCGCTCGACTCTTTGGATTCGCCTGGTCATCACCGCCATCAGCGCGGTGTTGTTCGGCTTCAACTTTGGCCTTTGGCCCGCGGTCGCCTGGCTCGTCGCGGTCTTCGCCGGAGAGGCCTGGACCTGGTGGGTGACCCGCGACGCGGCGGCGGGGCGACGCCCATCGACGGCCACGCGCCTGCTCTATGCCAGCGCCACGATCGCCGTCAGTCTCACCTGGTCGGGCGCCGCCTGGATGTACTGGCAGACCGGTTCGCAGGCCCTGCAGCTGGTCAGTATCGCCATCTCCGCCAGCCAGATGATCCATGGCCAGTGCTTCGCGTTCCGCTCGAAGCTGGCCCTGGGAATTCTCACGGGCATCCCGGCGATCCTGCTGGTGAGCCTGATCGTGCTGGATGGCGGCTTCCAGGGCATACCCCTGCTGACCCTGGGGATCAGTGTCAGCCTGGCGGTGCTCTACGTCTTCAACAGCGCCGTCGTGAACATGCGCAACGCCGAGGCCCTGGTGAGCGCCCAGCGCGACGCCGACGAGGCCAACCAGGCCAAGTCGGCCTTCCTGGCCATGATGAGCCACGAGTTGCGCACCCCCATGAACGGTGTGCTGGGTATGGCGCATGCCCTGAAACAGACCCGTCTCGACGACCGCCAGGCCGCCCAGGTGGAGATGCTGATCCGCTCCGGTGACGGCCTGATGGCCATCCTCAACGACATCCTCGACGTCTCCAAGATCGAGGCCGGCAAGCTGGAGCTGGAGAACATCGCCTTCGACCTCAGCGAGGTGGGCGCCCGGGTCATCGACCTTTGGCGGGAGACCGCCAGCGCGAAGGGCCTGGAGATCAGCTACGAGCTCGCGCCCGGCGCGCCCCGCTGGTTGTCCGGCGACCCCAACCGGATTCGCCAGATCATGCTGAACCTGGTGTCCAACGCGCTCAAGTTCACGCAAGACGGCGAGGTCCGCCTGACGCTGCGGCCGCTGATCGCCCGGGGTGAGGACACTGTCCGCTTCGAGATCGCCGTCTCAGACACCGGCATCGGCATCACGCCCGAACAGCAGGCTCGGCTCTTCCAATCCTTCGCCCAGGCCGACGCCGCCACCACGCGCAAGTTCGGCGGCACGGGCCTGGGCCTGGCCATCTGCCGCCAGCTCACCGATCTGATGGCCGGCGAAATCACGGTGGAGAGCGAGCCGGACCGGGCTTCGGTGTTCCGCGTCACCCTGGAGCTGCCTCGGGCCGAGGCGGTGGACCTGGCCGAGCCCGAGGCCGAGAGCGGCGGCCTGAGCCACCTGACCCTGCTGGTGGCCGAGGACAACCCGATCAACCAGGCCGTGGTCCGCGCCGTGCTGGAGGCCGTGGGCGCGCGGCTTGAGACGGCCAATGATGGGGCCGAGGCCCTGGACATGCTGCGGGAAGAGACCTTCGACCTGGTGCTGATGGACGTTCACATGCCGCGCATGGACGGCATCGAGGCCCTGCGCCGTATCCGAGCCGGTGAGACGGGCGACGCCCGCCAGCCGGTGATCGCGCTCACCGCCGACGCCATGCCTGGCGAAGATCAGAAGCTGATGGCCCACGGCTTCGACGACGTGCAGCCCAAGCCGATCCAGCCCATGGCCCTGATCGCCGCCATCCTCGACGCCTGTGAGGCGCGCGCGGCTCCTGCCGAGACGCAGGTCGCCTGAACCAGATCGACCTGGCCGGGCTACTCCGCCGCCACCGCCTCCAGCAGGGGCACGGTTTCCGACAGCCGCCCGCCGATGCGGATCGGCTCGACCCGCAGCGCCAGGCCGGTGGCGTCGTCGGTCTCCACATAGACCCCGCAGACCGTCGCTGGCCCCTCGGCGGGCTTATAGCGGCCGCCCGAGATGCGGGTGGTGAAGCGCCGCAGGGGCTCTTCCTTCTGATTGCCGATCACGCTGTCATAGTCGGCGCAGGCGCCGGCGTCGGTCTGGTAGGCGGTGCCGCCGGTCAGGATCTGGCAGTCGGCGGTCGGGACGTGGGTGTGGGTGCCCACCACCAGGCTGGCGCGGCCGTCGCAGAAATGGCCCATGGCCATCTTCTCGCTGGTGATCTCGGCATGCATGTCCACCACGATGGCGTCGACGGCCATCCCCAGGGGGCAGGCCTCGAGTTCGCGGTCCACCGCGGCGAAGGGGTCATCCAGGCTGTCCATGTGAACGCGGCCCAGGACGTTGATCACCAGGATGCGCTGACCCTTGTCGGTCTCGAACATCTGGGAGCCGCGGCCGGGCGTGTCGGCGAACAGCGGATAGTTGACCGGACGGATCAGGCGCGGCTCGCGGACGATATAGGTCAGGGCCTCCTTCTGGTCGAAGGAGTGGTTGCCCAGGGTCAGGCAGTCGGCGCCGGCGTCGAACAGCTCACGCGCGGTGTTTTCGGTGATGCCGAAGCCCGCCGCGGCGTTCTCGGCGTTGATGATGACGAAATCCAGCGCCAGGCGGCGGCGCAGGGCGGGGAGGTGGTCGGAGATTCCGTCGCGCCCGGCGCGGCCCACCACATCCCCGAAGAAAGCAAAACGCATTGAAAATCCTTGAGGCCTCTAGACCTCCCTATATCCGGTTTCCGTGAGAATGGCGTCCAGCCTCTGATCGTGCGGGTCGAGCGCCATCGGCTCCACCTCCTGGCCGGCATAGGCCAGGCCCAGGACGAAGACCGGCCGGGCCGCCCGCAGGCTTTCCAGGGTCCGGTCATAGTGGCCGCCGCCCTGACCCAGGCGGCCGCCCTTGCGATCAAAGGCCAGCAGCGGGGTGATCACCAGATCCGGATGCAGACCGGGCGCCGAGGGCGGCGGCGCCGGCACGCCGAGGGCGTCCGGAACCAGGGGGTCGCGAGGATCCCACGCGCGGAACACCAGGGGCGCGTCGCGCGACAGGGCGACGGGCAGGGTCAACATGGCGCCGACCGCCGCCAGCCTGCGGATCAGCGGGCTGGGGTCCAGTTCCGAGCCCAGGGCATGGTAGCCCGCGAAGGTGGCGAAAGCCGGAAGGCGCTCCAGCGGCAACAGGGCCGCCGCCCGCTCGGCGGCGTCGGGCGCCGCGATGGCCAGGGCCTTGCGCAGCACACGAAGCCGGGCCCGCTGCTCGGTCTTGGAGATCGGTGACAAGGTCTCACCCTAGAAGGAAAGGGTGGCGGCGCCGCGAGAGCCGTGAAGGACGGTTAAAACCCCCTCGGACCTGGTATACCAGGTGGGCGCCATATGCCCGGGCCCACGAGCCCGGACAGGGACAGCTCCCGTAGAGAGAATTAAGGTCTCTGGGATTTGTTGCCTTCGACGAGATCCGCAGCAGACCCGCCGGAGACCAAGATAGGCCTACGGGGTCAGGTTCTCAAGCGCTGCGCGCGAAAGCCGCTATTTGGCCAGGCGCAGGTTGTCGATCGAGCCGGCGATGGCGTCGAAGGCGGCCTGCAGGTCAGACACATCCTGCACATCGTAGAACTTGTCGGGGGTGGACGCGCAGTTCTGCAGCAGGCTGGAGGAGCCGCTGCTGACCTCCACCCGCACGGTATAGACCACGATATCCCGGGCCTTCACCGCCGTGCAGAGCAGTTTCAGCCGCTCGTCGATGGCGTCGGCGCGGACGTTGCCGTCGGAGGACGTGGTGCCCAGCATATTCTGCCAGATGTAGCCCAGGCCGCCATAGAACGAGCCGTTCAGCTCTCCGCTCTTCGACGGATTGTTCATGGTGTTCTCGCCGTCGGTCATCAGGATGATGATCTTGCGGACATACTGCGTCTGGTAAGGCGTGCCGCCGGTGAGCGGGCCGGACGGCGCGACCGCGTGCCAGCCCCAGACCAGACCCAGCGGAATGTTGGTTTCCCCAACCGCCGTCATGTTGGCGATGCCGGTCTTGATGGTGGCGCTGCTGGTGGTCAGCGGGATCACGGGCTGCAGGGTGCAGCCGGCGTTGGGGCCAAGCGTATAGGCGCCGTAGGCGTTGCTATCGAGGCTGAAGGCGCCCGTGCGCTTCATGCTGCCGCCCGTGTACTTGGCGGTGCGGCGCTGCTTCTGCATGGCGGTCAGATTCGCGGCGCCGCCGTCATCCATGTAGTTGTTGTAGTTCTTGGTGTCGGGCTCGTCGGGCCAGAAATAGGGGACGAACATCGAGGCCGGGGTCGTCGAAACCGCTGCGTCCTCCTTGATGTCATAGGGTTGCGCGCGCGCCTCCACGCAGCCCGACCAGGACTGGCCGATGGCCTTCATCATGGCGAACCGGTCGGTCTTGGTGGTCGAGCCGACGCTTACCTCGAAGATGTCGTTGTTGGTGGTCCCGGCCCAGTGCGAGGAGCCCAGCGGGTCGAGCCAGCTGGGGATGCCCGGGCCGGTCCGGGTCGTGGTGTTGTAGCTGGTCAGGGCCGTGGTGTTCTGCACCCGCACCGTGGTGGAGAAGGGCACCAGCGCGATCTTCAGCGGGTCGGTCTGGGTGCTGCGCGCCGAGGCCTCCACCAGCTTGTCCACCATGGCCGACGCGGCCGCCTTGAGGGTCGTGAGCTTGGTCCCCTGCATGGAGCCGGTGTTGTCGAGCACCAGCGCGATCTCCAGCTTGTCCAACGAGCGGACAACCTCGGAATTGGCCTTCACATTGCCATGGGGGAACAGGCCGGGCGCCAGGGCCGGCGGGGAGACCTCGGCGTAGCCCACGACCTTGTCGCCCGCGAGGGTGAAGGTCGAGGCCACCAGGGTGGAGCCGGTCGGCAGGACCAGGTTGGCCGTCAGGGCGGCGTCGCCCACGGCGTCCACAGCCTCGGTGGTGTTACCGGTGGAGCGGGCGGCGAACAGGGTCGCGGCGTCCAGGGCGTCCTGCAGATTGTTGCGCTGGGTCGAGGCCAGGTAGATGTCGAACATGCCCAGCATCAGTGGGGCCAACAGGATCAGGGAGACGGCGAAGAAGATCGCCGCGGCGCCGTTCTCGTCCTTGGCGCCGGCCACGAGGCGGCGCAGCAGGCGCACGCGCCAGCCCATCCGTCGAGTGTTGTCTTGGTCCAGTTTCGCGCGCACGCCACGCTCCCGATCGCAGGAATATCGGGGCAGTCTCGCAGATCAGCGTAAACGAAAGAGGCGCCCCGCAGGGTAAACGGCGCCGCAAGGATCGCCCTCACGGCGCCGTGGGATCACCAGCCGCAGCGTTCGCCCTTGTTCTGCTTGATCAGCCAGACGTTCAGCGGCTGGAAGTACTCGGTGATGGCGCTGCCGTCGGTGCGGGTCTCGCCCGAATAGACCTTCAGGGTGTCCTGCCAGGGCTGGGAATTACCCAGCTCCAGCATGGCGTTGAGCTTCTGGCCCACATCCTTGCGGCCATAGAGCGAACAGCGGTGCAGCGGCCCCTTCCAGCCCATCTGCTTGCAGGCCGCGCGCTGGAACTGGAACTCGTAGTTGAAGGCCAGGAAGTAGCGGACATAGGGCACGCTGGCGGCGATATGGTACTTGGCGGCCGGATCAAAGGCGTCGGCCGGACGCGGGCCGGGCGGGGTCAGGCCCTGGTACTGGCCGCGCAGCTTCCACCAGGCCTCGTTGTAGTGGGCGGGGTCCACCTGACCCGAGAACACCTGCCAGCGCCATTTGTCGATCATCAGGCCGAAGGGCAGGAAGGCGATCTTGTCCAACGCCATCTTCAGCAGATAGGGGATGTCCTCCTCCGCCCCGGGGACCGTCTCGAGCAGGCCGATCTGGTTGAGATAGGTGGGCGTCAGGGCCGACATGCCCGCGAGGTCCCCCACCGCCTCGTGGAAGCCGTCATTGGCCGAGCCCTTGAACAGGAAGGGCTGATCCGAATAGGCGCGCTGGTAGTAGTTGTGACCCAGCTCGTGGTGGACGGTGTAGAAGTCCTCGCCGTTGACCTTGAAACAGGCCTTGATGCGGATGTCGTCGCGGTCGTTCACGTCCCAGGCCGAGGCGTGGCAGGTGACCTCGCGGTCCCGGGGGCGCTCCAACATCGAGCGTTCCCAGAAGGTCTTGGGCAGGGAATCAAAGCCCAGGGAGGAATAGAAGGCCTCCCCCGTCTGGGTCATCTTCACCGGCGTGTAGCCGTTCTTCACCAGCAGCTTGTCGAGATCGTAGCTGGAGGCGGCGGTCTTGGGCGCCACCACGTCGTAGATGTTTCCCCAGGACTGGGCCCACATGTTGCCGGTCAGGTCGGCGCGAATCGGGCCGGTGCGGGGCTGGACGGCGTCGCCGTACTTGTCGTTCAGCCGGGCCCGCACATAGCAGTGCAGGTTGCGGTAGAAGGGTTCCACCTGGGTCCACAGGCGGTCGGTTTCGGCGGCGAAGGCGTCAGGATCCATGTCGTAGTTTGAGCGCCACAAGGCCCCGGTGTCGGGGAACCCCAGCCCCTTGGCGCCCTCATTGGTCAGGGTGACGGCCTTGGCGTAGTCGGCCTTCATCGGCGGGGCGACCGCATGCCAGCCCTCCCAGACCGCCTTCAACTCGGCCGGATCACGGCTCTTGGCCAGGATGTCCTCGGCGTCGTTCAGGGTCAGGGTCTTGCCCTGGTGGTCGAACTTGCCGGTGGAATAGGTCGAGTCGAGCCTCGACTGCAGGCTGGCCAGCTCCGCCGCCGCGCCGGGCCGATCGGGGGCCGGGGTCACCAGATAGAGCTTCAGCAGTTTCAGCTTGCGGGCGGTCACCGGATCAACGGCGACTCCGTCGTACTTGGCCGCCTGCTTGGCGTAGCCGGTGGCCAGGACGTTCTGTTCGGCGCTGGCCTTGGCCTCCAGCCATTGGGTGTCCTCGGTGATGTAGGTGGCCCGAACCCAGGCGGACTTCGCGGCGTATTCATTGAAGGCCGCGAGCTCGGCCTCGGCCTTGTCGACGAAGGCCTTGGCCTGCGCGGCGGTGGGCTTGGCGCCTTGCGCGGCGGCCGGCCCAAAGGCCAGCAGGGCGACCGCGGTGGCCGCCAGAAGTTGGGATCGCATGGGGTGTCCTTGCGCGGTGAGGGGCGCGACGCGATTGCGCCGCCATGACCGCGATGGGACGTCCAGCCGTGTTGGCCGTCAAGCGCCGGGCGCGTATCTCCAGGAGACGCGACGGATGGTGGCTTCCACGGCGGCCTGGGCGTCGGACTGGCTGAGGTCGAGGCCGGTGGCCACGGTCTCGCCATCCTCGTCATAGACAGACCACGACCAACCGCGCTCGGCATGGGCTAGCGAGTAGGCGAACGGTTGGTCTGTCATGGGCGGCCTCGCGTTGTGTGCGTTGCAGCAAGAATGCTTGATCACGACTCCAACGCGCCTCCAAGTCAAGCAGTTGCGATCACAATGCGGTGCAGCAAGGCTGTGGATATTTCGGGGTCGGCGAGTCATCCTTGGTGGGTTCTCGGCGCGCGCGAACATTCATTCGCGAGAAGGCGTCTCCCGCGATCGGCGAAAACCCTTCCCCGCCGCCCGCCGCGGCCCGACGAAATCGGCCTCCAAAAACACCCGCAACAAGCTACGCCAATTGACGCTGGCCTGGCTTTGCCCTCCCCTCTGCCGGCAACACTCTAGTCATCCGGGGAGGGGGCGATGGCTCCGAGCGACGAGACGCCGACTGAGGGCGCGCCTGAGCCCATGCCCCGGCCCGATCCGGCGCCGCAACCCCCTGCCTCGGCCTTCCGTAGCCGCTTGAAAAGCTGGGGCGACCGGGTACGGACCAGCCGCGTGCCGGGCCTGCTGGCCGCCGGCCTGCTGGTGGCGGCCTTCGGGGGCGGTTTCATCGCCGCCAAGGGCATGGACGGCCTGTCCCTGTTCGGCGCCGGCAAGTCCGGCCCCGCCGCCAAGCTGGAGCCCGGCGCCCAGGGGTGGTCTCTGTTCGGCAAGCCTCGGGACGCCAACGCCGCACGCCGGGGCATCCCCAAGCCCGAGGGCTTCGCGGTCTGGCGTTCGCGCATCGACACCTCCAAGCCCGAGCCCCTGGCCTGCGTCGAGCTGACCCGGCCGCTGGATCCCGCCAAGTCCTATGCTGACTTCGTGCTGGTGGCGCCCGATCTCGGGAGCAGCCCCGCCGTCTCGGTGAAGGGCTCGGAACTCTGTGTCGCCGGCGTCGGCTTCACCGACCGGCGGGTGACCCTGCTGAAGGGCCTGCCCGCCCGCGGCGGCGAGGTCCTGGCGGCCAACGCCGACGTCGACTTCACCTTCGGCGACAAGCCCCCCTATGTCGGTTTCGCCGGCGAGGGCGTGATCCTGCCGCGGGAGGACGCCGACGGCATCGGCATCGAGACCGTCAATGTCTCCCGCCTCTATGTCGAGGTCTGGCGCGTGGTGGACCGCAACCTGATCCGCAAGTCGATCAGCGCGCCCGATCCCACCCCCGAGGGCCAGTATTCCGACGACTACGGCTCCGACAGCCCCGACGACGAGGGCCGCATCGTCTGGAAGGGCGAGGTGGCGGTGAACGTCCAGAACGCCGGCGACCGCACCACCACCGTCTTCCCCCTGGGCGCCGTGCTCAAGGACATGAAGCCGGGCGGCTATGTCATCAAGGCCCGCGACGCCTCGGGCGGCCGGGCCATCAAGGGTGACGACGGCGAGAGCCTCGACCCCAATCCGCCGGCCCAGGCGAGGCGCTGGGTGATGTTCACCGACATGGCGCTCTCGGCCTATGACGGCTCCGAGGCCCTGGACGTGGTGGTCCGCTCGCTGAAGACCGCCAAGACCCTGCCCGGCGTGAAGGTCACCCTGGTGGCCCGCAACGGCGAGGACCTGGCCGTGGCCAATGCCGACGCCTCGGGCCGCGTCCGCTTCGACCATGCCCTGCTGGAAGGCGAAGGCCCCGCCGACGCCAAGATGGTGATGGCCTATGGTCAGGCCGGCGACCTCGCCGTGCTGGATCTCGACCGCGCGCCCGTCGACCTGTCGAAACAGGGCATCGGCGGCCGCACCAGCGAGAGCCCGGACGGCGGCACGGCCGGTCGTTCGGTCTCCACCGCCGTCGACGCCTACATCTATGGCGACCGCGGCATCTATCGCCCCGGCGAGACCGTCCATCTGAACGCCCTGCTCCGCGACCGCGAGGTCAAGGCCGTGAAGGACCGCAAGGGCGCCATCGTGGTGCGCCGCCCATCAGGCGTGGAGTTCAAGCGCTACGCCTTCGACCGCGCGCCGGCGGGTTCCGTGGGCGCCGATGTGGTGCTGCCCAGGAGCGCGCCGCGTGGCCGCTGGACCGCCAAGGTCGAGATCGACGGCCTGGAGCAACCCGCCGGGACGCTCAGCTTCTCGGTCGAGGACTTCGCCCCGCAACGCCTGGCGGTGACCACGGTCGGCCAGGACTCGGTTCCGCTGAAGACCGCCGAGATCCGCAATGTCGATATCAACGCCCGCTTCCTATACGGCGCGGCGGGCGCCGGCCTGCAGGTCCAGGGCGAGGCCCGGCTGAAGGTCGACGCCGATCCCTTCCCGCAGTTCGAGGGCTATCAATGGGGCGACCAGGTCAGCCCCTTCGAGGAGAAGTATCTCGACCTCGGCCAGACCGTCACCGACGGTGAGGGCCGCGCGGTCCTGCGGCTGTCGGCCGCCGAGGCCGGCGACACCCCCCAGCCGCTTTCGGCGATCATGACCGCCAGCGTCTTCGAGCCCGGCGGCCGGCCGGTGCGCGAGGGCCTGAACCTGAAGGTCCGCACCAAGCCCCTCTATCTGGGGGTCAAGGTCGACCAGGGCGACAGCGGCGGTAGTGGCGACCCCACCATCGCGCTGAACGTCATCGCCGCCGACGCGGCCGGCAAGCGCACCTCGGCCAATGGCGTGGCCTACAGCCTGATCGCCGAGAACTGGGACTATGACTGGTTCCAGCAGGACGGCCGCTGGCAATGGCGCCGGACCAGCCGCGACGTGGTGGTCCAGAAGGGCGCGCTGAATGTCGGCGCCGGAGCGCCCGCTCGCATCGCACGGCGTCTCGGGTGGGGCGACTATCGTGTAGAGCTCACGGGACCCGGCGGCGCGAAAAGCGTCATCCGCTTCGCCTCGGGCTGGGGCGCGCCCGCCAAGGACGTGGAAGCCCCAGACTTCGTGCGCGTCAGCGCCGGGGCCAAGGCCTACGCCCAGGGCGACACCGTCGAGATCACCCTGAAACCCCCCTATGCCGGGGAGGCCCAGATCGCGGTGGCCACCGACCGGCTGATCGATTTCAAGACCGTCACCGTCGGCAAGGAGGGCGCCACCGTGCGCCTGAAGACCAACGGCGCCTGGGGCGGCGGAGCCTATGTGCTGGTGAGCGTCGTGCAGCCCCGCGATCCGGTGGCGGCGCCCAAGCCGCGCCGGGCGCTCGGCCTGGTCTATGTTCCCCTCGATCCCAAGAGCCGCAAGCTGGGCGTGGAGCTGAACACCCCGGTCAAGGTGGACTCCAAGACCATGCTCAGCGTGCCCATCACCATCAAGGGCGCCGCGCTCGGAAGCCGGGCGCACGTGACCCTGGCCGCCGTGGATGAGGGCATCCTGCGGCTGACCAGGTTCGACAGTCCCGATCCGGTGAAGTGGTACTTCGGCAAGAAGGCCCTGACGCTGGACTATCGCGACGACTACGGCCGCATGCTCGACCCGAACCTGGGCGCCCCGGCCAATGTCAGCTTCGGCGGCGACGAGATCGGCGGCGAGGGCCTGACCGTCACGCCCATCAAGACCGTCGCCCTGTGGTCGGGCGTGGTGGAGACCGGGCTGGACGGCAAGGCTGTGATCAAGTTCCCGGCCCCGGACTTCAACGGCGAGCTGCGGCTGATGGCCGTGGCCTGGACCGACACCGCCGTGGGCTCGGCCTCCAAGCCGCTCACCGTGCGCGAGCCGGTGGTGACGGAATTGTCCCTGCCGCGCTTCCTGGCGCCCGGCGACAAGGCCTTCGCCACGCTGGAACTCCATAACCTGGAGGGCAAGGTCGGCGAGTATGTCGCCCAGCTCACCTCGTCGGGCGGTATCCTGGCGCCCTTCAAGAAGGCCTATCAGCTGGCCCTCAACCAGCGGGTCGCCGAGCGGATACCCTTCGACGCCCCCACCCGCGCGGGCATCGGCAAGGTCGGGTTCACGGTGACCGGGCCAGGCTTCACCACGGCGCGGGACTATCCGATCCAGACCCGCCTGGGCTGGAGCCCGATCACCCGGACCACCATCGAGCTCCAGCGTCCGGGAAGCAGCTATACCCCGACCTACAACCTGCTCGCAGGTCTGGCGGCCGGCGATGCGACGATGCAGGTCAGCTACTCGCCGTTCCGCGGCTTCGATCCCGGGCCGATCGCCGTGGCCCTGTCGCGCTACCCCTATGGCTGCACCGAGCAGACCATCTCGGCGGCCTATCCCCTGCTCTACGCCCAGGAGGTCAGCAGCGATCCGAAGGTGAAGCGGTCCTCGGCCGCCCTGGCCGGCGCCGTGGGACGCCTGCTGGACCGTCAGACCCTCGATGGGGCCTTCGGCCTCTGGCGGGTCGGCGACGGGGAGGCTGACGCGTGGCTCGGGGCCTACGCCACCGACTTCCTGATCGAGGCCCAACGCGCCGGCGTTCCGGTGCCGCAACAGGCCGTCGACCGGGCGCTCTCGGCCATGCGTCAGATCTCGCGGCCGGACGGTTGGGTGTCGATCTCCTACCGCACGGAATATCCCGAATGGTGGGCCGGCTCCCCCGACGCCTCGAAGAAGGCCACGGCCAGCATGCGCAGCCGCGCCTCGGCCTACGCCCTCTACGTCCTGGCCAAGGGCGGACGCGGCGACCTCGGCCGCCTTCGCTGGTGGCACGACGTGCAGATGAAGAGCGAGAGCTCGCCCCTGGCCAAGGCCCAGGTCGGCGCCGGTCTGGCCTTGATGGGCGACCATGCCCGGGCCCGCTCGGCTCTGCGCCAGGCGATCGCCAGTCTCGGCTATCGCGAGGAGAGCGACTGGTACCAGAGCCCGCTGCGGGATCTGGCCGGTGTCATCGCCCTGGCCTACGAGGCCGGGGAAAGCGGCATGGCGCGCGGCCTGCAGGGCCGGCTCGAGAACGCCGTGAAGGACCCCGACAGCCTCAACACCCAAGAGCAGGCCCGCCTGCTGCAGGCCGCCCACTTCATGCTCAAGGCGGCGGGGCCGATCAAGGTGACCGCCACCGGCGCGATCCCGCTGAGTTCGGCCGGCGGGTCGCCGCGCTGGGCGGTGGGCAAGCTGGCCGGCGCGAGCTTCCTCAACGGCGGCAATGCGCTGTGGCGGACGGTGACGGTGACGGGCACGCCCATCGCCGCCCCCCCGGCCAGCGAGAGCGGCATCAGCCTCAGCAAGCGGCTGGTGGGCTTCACCGGCGGCGCGGTCGATCCTCGGGCCCTGCGCCAGGGCGACCGGGTGATCGTGGTGGTCTCCGGGCGCTCCAGCCAGGCGCGCTCCATGGCCCTGGTCATCGACGATCCGCTGCCGGCGGGCTTCGAGATCGAGACGGTGCTGGGGCCCGACGACGCCCAGAGCGGGCCGTTCCGGTTCCTCGGAACCCTGACGGGCGCCGACGTCCAGGAAAGCCGCGACGACCGCTATGTCGCGGCCACCGACCTGGCGGGCAAGGCGAGCTTCTCCTTCGCCTATGTGGCCCGCGCCGTGACCGCCGGCGACTTCCTGCTCCCCGGCGCCCAGGCCCGCGACATGTACCGTCCGGCGCTCAACGCCCGCACGGCGGCGGACCGGACGACCATCTCGCCGGGGCCGTAGTAGGAACCTCCCTTCCCCCTCGATGGGGGAAGGGTCGGGGATGGGGGTGCGTGCAGGGTGACGAGGCGTAGGTCAGGGTCGGCGTCGGCGCCCAGCGGCGCTGTTCGCCCCACCTCCACAGACACACCCCCACCCAACCCTCCCCCATCGAGGGGGAGGGCTTCGGACGTGCGCCGCCTCACCCTGGTCCTCATCGCCCTGCTCGCGGTGGAGACGGCGGTGTTCGCCCTCGACGCCCTGCTGCCGCCGGACCTGTCGCGCGCCCAGCGGTCGTCGCCGGTGGCCCTGGACCAGCGCGGAGCCTGGCTGCGCGCCCTGCCGGTGGAGGACGGGCGGTGGCGGATCCGCGCCGACCTCCAACGCACCGACAAGACCTTCCAGCGGCGCCTGGTGGCCGTCGAGGATGCGCGATTCTGGCTGCACCCCGGCGTCGATCCCATCGCGGTGGTCCGGGCCGGGGGCTCGGCCCTGGTCCGGGGCCGGGTGACCTCCGGAGCCTCGACCCTCACCATGCAGACCGCCCGCCTGCTGGAGCCCAGGCCCCGCACGCTGGGCGCCAAGCTGATCGAGATGGTCCGGGCGGTGCAGATCGAGGCCCGCTATTCCAAGCGCGAGATCCTCGCCCTCTATCTCACCCTGGCGCCCTACGGCGGCAACCTGGAGGGGGTGCGAGCCGCCAGCCTCTCCTATTTCGGCCATGAGCCGGAGACCCTCACCAACAGCGAACAGGCCCTGCTGATCGCTCTGCCGCAGTCCCCCGAAGCCCGCCGTCCCGACCGACGCCCGGACGCGGCGCGGGCCGCCCGGCGCGCGGTGCTGGACAAGCTGGTCCGCGCCCGGAGGATGACCGAGGTGGAGGCTAGCGAGGCCGAGAGCGACGCCCTGCCCGGCCGCGCGCCCTTCCCCGCCCTGGCCTGGCACGTGGCGGGACAACTGGCCCGCGCCGCGCCCGCCTCCCAGGCCTCGGTGGTCTCGACCATCGACGCCGGCCTGCAATCGCGGCTGGAGCCCCTCGCCGCCGCCGTCTCCCGCGCCCAGGGGCCCGAGGACACTGCCGCCATCCTGGTGGTGGAGATCAAGAGCCGCGCCGTGCGCGCCGCCGTCGGCTCGGGCGGCCTCGACCGGCCCGGCGGCTGGATCGACATGACGCGGGCCATCCGCTCGCCGGGCTCGTCCCTGAAGCCCTTCATCTACGGCTTCGCCTTCGACGACGGCGTCGCGGCGCCTGACACCGAGATCAACGACGCCCCGCGCCGCTTCGCCGACTATCAGCCGGAGAATTTCGACCGGGTGTTCCACGGCAAGGTCACGGCCCGCGAGGCCCTGTCCCACTCCCTGAACGTGCCGGCTGTCGAGCTGCTGGAGAAGGTCGGGCCGTCTTCCTTCGAGGCGCGGCTGGCGGCGGTCGATGTGACCCTGGTCCGCCCGCGCCGCCAACTCCGCACGCCGGGTCTGGCCATCGCGCTCGGCGGGGTGGGGATCAGCCTGCGAGACTTGGCGGTGCTCTATGCGGCGCTGGGCGACGGCGGGGTGGCCAAGCCCCTGGCCTGGACGGAGGCCGAGGCGGCCAGGCGCCCTCGCCAGGGCGGCGACCGGCTGATGCGCCAAGCGGCGGCCACCCAGGTGCTGGACATCCTGCGCGAGACCCCGCCGCCGGCCGGCTCCAGCCCTGCGGCGCTCACAAAGGGCCGGCCGCTGATGGCGTTCAAGACCGGCACCTCCTACGGCTTCCGCGACGCCGTCGCCGCCGGCGTGGTGGGCAAGTACGTGATATTGGTCTGGACCGGGCGGGCCGACGGCGGCGCGCGCGGCGGTCTGACCGGGCGAGACGCGGCCCTGCCCCTGCTGTTCGATGTCGCCGACTTGCTGGACGCGCCCCCCGCGGCCCCCCGCCCGATCGCGCCGCGCGCCGCGCCTCAGGCCCTGCAGAAGCTGGAGAACCTCACGTCTGGCCCGCGCCTGATCTTCCCGCCGGACGGTTCGACGGTGCAGGTGGAGAGCTTCGGACCCAAGTCGCGCGGCCTGGCCCTCGCCGCCGGCGGCGAGGGCCTGTCCTGGTACATCGAAGGCGAACCGCTGGACCGCGACCCGGTTTCGGGCCGCGTCGTCTGGCGCCCCAAGGGCCCGGGCTTCTACCGCCTGATGGTCATCGACGGCGAGGGCCGCAGGGTCACCGCGCGAGTGCGCGTGCGGGGGAACTAGGCCGGAACCGCGTCCGGCTGGTTTTCCGGCAGGGCGGCGATGAAGGCCGGGTGCTCGCGGGACCTCTGCCCCACCGCCTGGATCGCGGGCCAGGCGTCTAGCTCCACCTTGTAGCGGGCCGCCGAATAGATCTGCGGGATCAGGCAGCAGTCGGCGAGGGTCGGCGTGTCGCCAAAGCAGAAGCCCTGCCCATACTTGGCGATCATCGGCTCGAGGGTGTTGAAGCCGTCGACGATCCAGCGCTCGGTCCACTTGGCGCGGCGCGGGGCGGCGACGTCCATGGCTTCCAGCGCCCGCTGCACCCGCATGTTGTTCAGCGGGTGGATGTCGCAGGCGATGACGCCGGCCATGGCGCGGACCCGGGCGCGGTCCAACGGGTCCTTGGGCAGCAAGGCCGGCTCAGGATGGGTCTCGTCCAGATACTCCAGGATCGCCAGGCTCTGGGTCAGGACGTCGATCCCGTCGCCGAGGTCCAGGGTCGGCACCAGGCGCTGGATATTGACCGCCCGATAGGCCGGCTTGTGCTGGGCGCCGGCCACCAGGTCGACGGGCTCATAGGCGTAGTCGAGGCCCTTCAGGGCCAGGCCGATACGCACGCGATAGGGGGCGGTGGCCCGCCACTGGGAGTAGAGGGTCAGGCTCATCTCAAACCACCGTGAAGCTGAGGGCGCCGACGCCTTCGACCTCGCCCTCGATCGCGTCGCCGGCCACGATGGCGGCGACGCCTTCCGGCGTGCCGGTGAAGATCAGGTCGCCGGGGGCCAGGGTCCAGAGCTTGGAGGCCTCACTGATGATCTCGGCGACGTTCCAGATCATGTCGGCCACCACGCCCTCCTGGCGGACGCTGCCGTTCACCGAGATGGCGATGCGGCCCTGCGGGGCAGGCCCGGTCCAGGGCTTGATGGCGGAGATCGGGGCCGAGGCGTCGAAGAACTTACCGGCTTCCCAGGGCTGGCCCTTGTCCTTGGCGGCGTTCTGCAAATCCCGCCGGGTCAGGTCGACGCCGACCGCGTAGCCGTAGACCAGGTCCAGGGCGCGCTCGACGGGGATGTTCGAACCGCCGCCCTTCAGCGCCACCACCAGCTCGATCTCGTGGTGCAGGTTGGCCGTTCGGGGCGGATAGGGCACGGCGCCGCCGGGCGCGACGATGGCGTCGGCGGGCTTGGCGAAGAAGAACGGCGGGTCACGGTCATCGCCCCCCATCTCGCGGCGGTGGGCGGCGTAGTTGCGGCCCACGCAATAGACGCGGCGGACGGGGAAGAGGGCGCTAGAGCCCTCGACGGGGACGCAGGCCTGGGCCGGCGCGGGCAGAACATATTCGGTCATGCAGCCGCCTTACGCCCGCGCCACCTCGAAGGGAACCCCGCCCTGACGGCGCTGACCGACCGTGACATTGACAGACCCCGCGTCCGGCGGCTCCAAGGGGTCCGCACGCCAGCCCCGGCCCGGAGACTCCCCATGACCGACACCCCCGCGCAAGGTCCGTTGAACGACCTGCTGGTCATCGAGATGGGCACCCTGATCGCCGGGCCTTTCGCGGGGCAGATCCTCGGCGACTTCGGCGCCCGAGTGATCAAGATCGAGGACCCCAAGACCGGCGACCCCATGCGCCAGTGGGGCCGCAGCCTGCCCCAGGGGCTGTCGCCCTGGTGGCCGGTGATCGGGCGCAACAAGCAGTCGGTGGGCCTGGACCTGCGCACCCAGGAAGGCCGCGAGATCGCCACGTCCCTGATCGCCAAGGCCGACATCCTGATCGAGAACTTCCGCCCCGGCACCTTGGAGAAATGGGGCATGGGCTATGAGGCGCTGTCGGCGCTCAATCCGGGGCTGATCATGGCCCGCGTCTCCGGCTTCGGCCAGACCGGACCCTATGCCAGCCGCGCCGGCTACGGCCTGATCGGCGAGGCCATGGGCGGCCTGCGCCACGTCACCGGCGAACCCGACCGGCCCCCGGCGCGGGCGGGCATCTCCATCGGCGACAGCCTGACGGCCATGCACGCGGTGATGGGGATCACCATGGCTCTGCATCATCGGGCCAACACCGGCCGCGGCCAGATGCTGGACGTCGCTCTCTATGAGAGCGTGCTGGCGGTGATGGAGAACCTGGTCACCGAGTACGACCTCACCGGCTATGTCCGCGAGCGGTCGGGCTCCATCCTGCCCGGCATCGCGCCCTCCAACGTCTATCCCTGCGCGCAGGGCGAGATGATCCTGATCGGCGGCAATGGCGACACCGTCTTCGCCCGCCTGGCCCAGACCATGGGCATGCCCGAGCTCGCCAAGGACCCGAAGTTCGTCGATCACGCCTCGCGCGGGGTCAATCAGGCCGAGCTGGACGAGATCATCGCCGCCTGGACCAAGGGCTTCGCGCTCTCCGACCTGCTGGCCCTGCTGGAGGCCGATGGTATCCCCTCGGGCCGGGTGTTCCGCGCGCCGGACATGCTGGAGAACGAACAGTACAAGGCCCGCGAGACCATCGTGGAGACCGACCATCCGGTGTTCGGCAAGATCAAGATGCAGGGCGCCTTCCCGAAGATGTCGGAGACGCCGGGCAAGGTCCGCTGGCCCGGACCGACCCTGGGCCAACACACCGACGAGGTGCTGACCGGCCTGGCGGGCCTGGACGCCGAGACGGTGGCGCAACTTCGGGCCAAGGGCATAGTCTGAGGTCTCACGGTCGGAGCGCGCCCATGATTCCCGAAGACGCCTGGAAACACACCGGGGTGCGCGTCGTCCCGGGCGACCAGCTGGACACCAACACCCCGCAGACGCCGGGCATGGACCGGGCCGCCGCCATCAATTTCGCCCGGGTTGGCGCCCAAAAGCTCTGGGCCGGCACCGTCCATATCCATGCCGACGCCAAGACCGGCGCCCATCACCACGGGCCGCTGGAGAGCGTGATCTATGTGCTGAAGGGCCGGGCGCGGATGCGCTGGGGTGAGAAGCTGGAATTCACCGCCGAGGCGGGTCCCGGCGACTTCATCTATGTCCCGCCCTATGTGCCGCACCAGGAGATCAACGCCTCGGCCGACGAGACCCTGGAGTGCCTGCTGGTGCGCAGCGACAGCGACGCGGTGGTGGTCAACCTGGACATCGAGCCGGTGGAGAAGCCCGAGGGCGTGGCCTGGATCGACCCGATTCATAAGGCGCCGACCTAGGCCGAGTAGCTCTCCACAAGCTTCACCAGGGCGTCCTCCAGCCCGGGATCGGTGAGCACCGGTGAGGCCTCCAGCACCGCGGCGCGGATCACCCCGATCACCGCGCGGCTGATGACGAAGCGGTCGAGGCGGTCGCCGGGGTGGCGCGCGATGAGGCGGTTGGCGGTCTTCTCCTCGGCGGCGATGTGTTCGGTGGCCATGATCGCCTTCAGGCAGGCCCGCCGCGTGGTGGGCCGGTCGGCCATGATGGCGATCTGGGCGCGGATCGCCAGGCGCGCGGGCGAGACCCCGTCGGGCCCGGCCGCCGCAATCAGGGCCTCGCGCACCTTTGCGTTCTCGGCCAGCGCCATGGCCACCAGGATCGAGGCCTTGTCGGCATGGTATTGGTAGAGCGTGCCGATGCTGATCCCCGCCCGCTCCGCGATGGCGTTGGTGGTGAGCGCCCCCTCCCCCTGCCCCTCCAGAATCTGAGCCGTCGCCTCGAAGATGGCCGCCTGGGTGGCCACGGCGCGGGCCTGTCTCGGTTGGCGGCGTTGGGATTGCGCCATGCGCTGAAGACCTCTCCGGAAGGCGAGTAGCCGAACCTGAGCTTAGCTCGGATTGTCTGCGCCTCAACAACTTCGAGGCTATGCAAGAATGACCTGGGCGAGCGAACGACTGGACGCGTTGAAGGCGGGCGAGATGACCGTCCCCCCCGTGGTGACCACCCTGAAGATGGGAACGCTGGAGGACTGGGGGCCGGGCTGGGTGCGCAAGACCTGGCAGCCGACGCCGGAGATCCTCAACGGCGACGGCTCGCTGTTCGGCGGCTATCTGGCCGCCCTGGCCGACCAGATCCTGGCCTTCGCCGCCATGACCGTCGTGCCCGATGAGAACCACTACCGCACCATCAATCTGCAGATGCAGTTCGTGAAGGTCGGCGCCGCCCGGCCGCTCACCATCGAGGGCAGGGTCACGGCGTCCACCCGCCAGCTGATCACCGTGGAGGCCGACTTCCGCCGCGAGGACGGCGAGCTGATCGCCCGCGCCGCCGCCCAGCAGATCCTGATGCCGAAGGTCTAGGCGGAGAGGCCCAGCCGCTTGCCCACCATCTTGTCCACGACGCGCCTGGGGAGGTTGGCCATCATGAAGGTGGTCAGGGGGTTGGGAGCGACGGTGTAGCGGACCTTGGGTTTGGCGGTGGTCAGGGCCTTGGCCACCGCCTCCCCGATGGCTTCCGGGGGCAGGCCTGCGGCGCCGCTGGAGGTCATGAAGGCGTGGACCTTCTGCAGGGCCGGATAGAAGGGCGTGTCGCGATAGGGCTCGATGTCCTCCGGACGCGCCTTGCCCCAGATCGGCGTCGCCACCGCGCCAGGGGCCACCACGATCACGTCGACGCCGAACAGCATCAGCTCCCGGCGCAGGGCTTCCGACAGGCCCTCCACCGCGAACTTTGAGGCGTTATAGGGCGCCATGAACGGCGACCCGTTCTTGCCCGCCACCGAGCTGATATTGACGATCCGGCCCGAGGCCCCCTTGCCGGCGGCGTTCAGCAGCGGCGCGAAGGCCTGGGTGGCGATCACCACCCCGGTCAGGTTGACCTCCATCTGCTGGCGGAAGTCGGCCACCGGCAGGTGCAGCAGCGGGCCGGCGACAGCCACCCCGGCGTTGTTCACCAGGCCCATCAGCGTCTCGCCGGCCAGGGCGACCCGCACCTGTTCGGCGGCGGCGCGCACGGCGACCTCGTCGGTGACGTCGAAGATCAGGGGGACGAAGCGGTCGCCGAATTCCTGGCGCAAACGGTCGGCGGCGGCGGCCTTGCGCACGCTGCCGAACACCCGGACACCCCGCCCGGTCAGCACCTTGGCAGTCCCCCAGCCGATGCCGGTGGAGACTCCCGTGACCACGACGCTTTTCATGACGCTTCTCCGCTTGCCCCTGAGACGTGCTCGTCCGAACCTAGGTGATGCTGCGCTGTTGTCGCCGCAAGGGAGACGTTGAATGCCCACTGCCCGCGTGAACGGCGTCGAGATCTATTACGAGCAGGCCGGCTCGGGGCCGCCCCTGTTGTTCATCTCCGGCACCGGCGGCGATCTGCGCAACAAGCCCAACCAGTTCGACGGGCCGTTTCCCAAGGCCTTCGACATGGTCTCCTTCGACCAGCGCGGTCTGGGACGTTCGGAGAAGCCCGACGTCGCCTACAGCATGGCCGACTATGCCGACGACGCCTGCGCCCTGATGGGCGAACTGGGCATCGAGCGCGCCCACGTCGTCGGGGTCTCCTTCGGCGGCATGGTGGCCCAGGAGCTGGTCCTGCGGCATCCGGGCCGGGTGGACCGCCTGGTCCTGGCCTGCACCTCGCCCGGCGGGGCGGGCGGGGCCTCCTTCCCCTTCCATGAGATCGACCATCTGAAGGGCGAGGCCCGCGCCAGACACCTGACGCCGATCTCCGACACCCGCCGCGACGCCGCCTGGGCGGAAGCCAACCCCGACACCTATAAACAGATCATCGCCCTGAGTTCGGCTGATCCCTATGGCGAGGAACCCGGCCATGAAATGGGCGCCCGGCGTCAGCTTGAGGCCCGCGCCCATCATGACACCTGGGACCGGCTGGACCAGATCGAGGCGCCGACCCTGATCGCCGCGGGCCGCTATGACGGCATCGCCCTGCCGGCGACGCAGGAGAACCTGGCCAGCCGGATCAAGGGCTCGACCTTGCGGTTCTTCGAGGGCGGCCACCTGTTCATGCTCCAGGACCGCACGGCCACGGCGACCATGATCCGGTTCCTGAACGGCGAAGAGATCTAGGCGGCCACGCTGAGCAAGGCCGAGACGGCGGCGGCCACCTGGGTCACGTCGTAGGGTTTGCGAATGATCGGGGCGTCGAAGCCGAGCGGCGCGCCGGTGTCGCCGTAGCCGGTGGCGAAGACGAAGGGGATGCCGCGGGCCGCCAGGGCCTCGGCTACCGGATGCACCGAAAGGCCGTTGAGGTTCGCGTCCAGCACCGCCGCGTCGATATGGCCGTCCAGCAGGGCCATGGCCTCCGCCAGTTCATAGGCCGGACCCACCACCTCGGCGCCGGCGTCGGACAGTCCCGTTTCCAGCTCCAGCGCCAGCAGCACGGCGTCCTCGACGATCAGCACGCGGGAGCCGCGCAGGTCGGTGGGGCGGCTGGCCTTGGGAGAGGTTTCGAACACCCGCGCCACCGGGGCGTCAGGCACGTTGTCGGGTCGGTCGACGATCGTCTGGGCCCCGGCGGTGACCCGGACCCGCACGCCGGCGGCGCGGAATTCGGGGATCACCTCACCGTTCAGTTCACGGCCGGTGACCTGGGCCAATAGAGTGGAGCCAAAGCCCTTGTGAGCGGGAACGCCCACCGGCGGGCCGCCGCTCTCGTTCCAGATCAGTTCGAACCCACCGCGCGGCGTCTTGGTCCAGCGGACATCAACCCGGCCCGTATCGGTGGAGAGCGCCCCGAACTTCACCGCATTGGTGGCCAGTTCGTGCAGGGCGAGCGACAGCGCGTTGGCGGCGCGCGGCGTGAGGAAGAGTTCAGGGCCTTCCCAGCGGGTCTGGCCGGGCGCGATTCCCCCCAGTTCGGCGGCCGCGAGATGGGCGATGGCTGCGCCGCGCCAGCGGGCCGCGGTGAGCAGCTCGTTGGCCGAGCCCATCGACTTCAGCCGGCCGGCGAAGTTGGACAGGAAGCTCTCCAGCGAGGTGGTGCGCTTGGCGGTCTGGTAGGCCAGGGACTGAACCGCGGCGAGCACATTCTTCACCCGGTGGTCCACCTCGGCCATCAGGGTGCGGCGATGATCTTCCTCGACGCGGCTGTCGGTGATGTTCTGAATGACACCGCAGATCGAGGTCAGCTCGCCCTTGGAGTCCAGCACCTGGATGCCGGCGGCCCGAAGCCAGACGATCTCGCCGTTCGGTCCGGGGCGCAGCCGATATTCGGCCTCATATCGGCCTTGGGTGCGCAGACCCTCCCGGATGGTCTCAAGCAGGGCGACCCGGTCGTCGGGATGAACCAGTTCCTGGATGGCTTCGACGTCGCGGATCGGCGTTTCACCGGCGGGCAGGCCGGTGATGGCCGCCATTCGGTCGCTGACGACAAAGACGCCGCGGACGATGTCCCACTCGAACTCGCCCAGACGCGCAGCCTAAAGCGCGAGGTCGAGGCGCTTGCGATCCAGGTTCAGGCCGGTGGCCTTTTCGCTCATGGGGGGATCATAGATCGCGGTTTGCGCCGACGCGACAGGAACCGTGGGTTGAGGTTCCTCATTCCGGACACGATTTGATCAGGTGCGATCGCTTTGCGCTGGCGCGGGAACCAGCCTAAGATAAGCGACGTTGTGGCTGTGCTTCCCCACGCCCGCACGGCTTTGCGGGGACAGTCCTAATTTCTGGAGAGTCTTCAATGTCTACGAACGCTGTCGAACGGACTGCCGAGGAAGCCAAGGCCGCCGCCCACTCCGTGGCCGAGGCCGCCACCCAAATCGCCAGCCAGGCCGAGCGTAGCTTCGCCGAAGCCGCCAAGCGCTTTGAAAAGGTCGTCGCCGAAGGCCTGGAGCAGGTTCGCGCCCAGAGCCGCACCTATGCCGACAATGCCGGCGAGCACCTGGACGAAGCTCAGCGCTATGTCGTCGAGCGCGTCCGCGAGAAGCCGCTGATGGCCGCGGGCACCGCCCTGGGCGTCGGCCTGCTGGTGGGTCTGCTGCTCGCCAGCGGTCGTAACCGTTGATCTTCAAGAAGGCGGTTCTCTACGTTTCGGCCGTCTCCGCGCTTGCCGCGGCGGCGGTCGTCGTCGTCGTGGCCCTGGCCTTCGCGCTCTATGCCGCCGTCCTGCCCCAGCTAGGCCCGGCCTGGGCCGCCGCGTCGGTGGCCGGCGCCGCGGCCCTGTTGATGGTGCTCTGCGCCCTGGCCCTGCTGATCAAGGTCAATCCGCCGAAGTTCGGGAAACAGCCGCAGGAGCGCGACACGCTCACCCGGCTCATCGACCTGGCCAAGGACAAGCCCATCGTCGCGGCCAGCGCCATCATCGGCGCCAGCCTGGTGGCGCTGAGAAACCCGAAGATCGTCGCCACCCTCCTGGCCACCGCCATGGCGACACGGTCCACCACCACGCCGAAGAAAAAGTAGCGAACCCGACACGGGGTTGAGGGGTTCCGGAAGGGACGGGCGCATCGCGCCCCCTAATCCGGAACCCAACATGTTCGAACTGCCGCCCCTGCCCTACGATCACGCCGCGCTTGAGCCGGTGATCTCGCGCGCCACGATGCGTCTGCATCACGGAAAGCATCACAAGAAGTACGTCGAAACCCTGAATGAGCTGCTGGCCGACGCCACGCCCAGGAGCCTGGAAGAGGTGGTCCGCGAGGCCTTTGCAGACGACGAAAAGCGCAAGCTGTTCAACAACGCCGCCCAGGCCTGGAACCATACCTTCTTCTGGAACGCCATGAGCGCGCGCCGCCAGAGCCTTGAAGGCTCGCTGATCCAGGCCGTGGCCCGCGACTTCGGCGGGGTCGAGGCCCTGAAGGCCGCCTTCGTCAAGGAAGGCGCCGCCCACTTCGCGTCAGGCTGGGTCTGGCTGGCGGCCGAAGGCGAGGCCCTCAAGGTGCTCTCCACCCACGACGCCGAGGACCTGCTGATCCACCGGGGCCTGACGCCGCTCCTGGTCTGCGACCTGTGGGAGCACGCCTATTATCTGGACCATGAGAACGACCGCAAAGGCTTCCTGAACGCCTGGTTCGACGCCCTGCCAAACTGGAGCTTCGCCGAGCACCAGTACGCCGCGGCCCGCGGAGAGGGGAAGGCGTGGACCCACCCCGCGCCGGTTGCGGAGGCCTCGGGAACGGCTGCGGTTGGCGCACGTTCGAACTAGGTACGCAAACCAACCGGAGTTTCCCCCAATGCTGAGCTGGGCCCTGACCTTCCTGGTGGTCGCCTTGATCGCCGGCCTCCTCGGCTTCACCTCCATCGCGGGCGCCGCGATGGGTGTCGCCAAGATTCTGTTCTTCGTCTTCCTGGTGCTGTTCGTGGTCAGCCTCGTCATGCACCTCGTCCGCGGGCGCAGCGCCTAGAGCCGGATGGCTTCTCTCGAAGCCTGAATCCGGCTCTATAACTTTGAAATTAGATCACGATTCAACGCTCAGACGACTTCGTCTAAGCGCATCGTGATCTAGCCACGCCCCGGATGATCGCGAAAATCCGCGCCTCCGACCTGGTCGGGGGCGCGTTTTGCTATCGGTGGCGATGCAGAGGGTCTAGCGCCGGGTCAGGGACCAGGTTTGCTGCGGCTCGAATTTCGAACCACTCCAGGCCAGGGCGGTGACCCGAATCTCGGCGACGTCGGTCTCGACGAGATTGAAGCTGGGGGGCACGCCGCGTTCGCGCACCGACAGGGTGCCGCAGCCAGCCGCATAGGTTTTCCCGTCGCCGTAGCCATAGGGCCAGGTGAAAGGGGCGTGGATGTGCCCCGACAGCACCAGGTCGACCCCCGCCTCGGCGAAGGCCTTGGCGGCGGCCTCCCCGTTCCAGACCTTGCCGGTCATCGGCCCGCCGATCATCTCGGTCAGGGGATGGTGGCAGACCACGATCTTCAGCGACTCGGCCGGAGCCGCGGCGAACCAGGCCAGCGCCTCCTCCACCTGACGCCGCGAGATCTGACCCTTGGACCAGTTCGCGCGAGGCTGCACGCCGCGGGCGGTGTTGAGGCCATAGACCGCGAGGCCCGGGGCCAGATGGGTCTGGAAACGAGCCCGGCCGATGGCCCGCTCGTAGCGGGCGAAGGGGGTGAAGAGGCGGTCGTACCAGGCGAGATACGGCGCGTCGTGATTGCCAGGGGTCACCAGCTGGGGCTCGGGAAGCTGCCTCAGCCAGGCGGCGGCCGACGCGAACTCGCCCTTCTCCCCGAACCGGGTGAGATCTCCGGAGACCACCACCAGATCGAGGCGATCGGTCGCGAGCCATTCACGCACCGCCGCCACGGCCTCGACGTTCTCGCCGCCGAAGTGGATGTCCGACAGATGGGCGATACGCATCAATGCTCCGCCTTGGGGTCTGGCGCCCTCGGCGGGGCCAGCACGCGGGCGACCTCGCTCTTCCAGCTCACCTGGACACTGGCCCTCAGCCGCGCGGGTTCGCCGTCCAGCACGGCGGGAATGCCGCTCGACGCCCAGAGCCGCGCCTGGCGGCAGGCGATGGACTGCACCGCCGGGTCGTCACGCCAGTCGCCCATGACGCTGGCGAGGCCGATTCGCAGCGCCTCAGCCACGCCGGCCGGATCGAGGGCCGCAGCCTCCAGGAACTGGTCATCATCCTTGAGGGCCCTCGAAGCGATGGGACACATGAAGGTCATGGCCTCGGCCTTGCCGCGCGTGGCCCCGTCCAGGCTGTAGCGCAGCCGGCCAGAGAAGGCGCGGCGCCAGGCGCGGCGGGCGCGGTGGAAGGCGATCAGCGGCCGGCCCTCGCGCACCGCCTCGCGCGCGGGCGCCAGCAGGGCGCCCGAGCCGAGGATGGCGGCGACGAGGAACAGCCGGCCGTCCACGATCCCGCCGCCCAACGGGCGTTCCACGCCGTGCTCCAGGGTGTCGCGCAGGGCAGCCTTCCAGTCGGTGGTTCCGTAGACCGCCTTGGGCAGCATGTTCATGGTGCCACCCGGCAGCGGCGCGATCCGAGGGCCATGCATGCCACAGAGCTCCGCAGCAGCCCGGGCGGTGCCGTCCCCGGCCAGGATCACCAGCAGGTCCGGCCCCCGGTCGATGGCGGCCTGCAGACAGGCCGAGAGCTCACCGTTCTCCGGCACGCAGACATTCGTTTGGCCGCCGAACTCCGCCAGGATGGCGCGCGCTTCTTCTGGAGCGCCTGGACCGACACTGCCCGAGGCGGTGTTGGCGATCAGTTCGATGCTGCGGATGTTCGCCCCCATGAAAGCCTCAGCTTTCCGTCTGGCGGAAGGTCTTGGTCCCTAGGTCGCGGCCGGCGTCCATCACCACGGGCTGGGCGCGTTCGGTGGCCACGGCCAGGCCATGATCGACAATGCCGCCGCCGCGAGCAAACGAGCCTTCCTTGGCGGCCAGGATCAGGACCACGGCGCCCACCAGGGCGACGGCGAAGGTCAGGGTCATCATGATCGGGTGACGCTTGCGCGCCTTGCGCTCGTCGCGGCGGCCGCGGGCATAGGCGTCCTGGACCTCGCGCTCGTCAGTCGCCAGGCTCGGGCTCGAAATCGGGGTGCGGCGTTTCCACAGCATGGTCGTGGCCTTCGGTCGCGGATGGGGACTCACGAAACGGTGGAGGCTGTTAGGGGTTCCGGGCGGGAGCCCGGGAAACGCCAAGCGTCGCCATGCGTTGCCCCTGTGGATGGCTATGCCACGGCGCTAGGCTATGGTGGCGGCTGGTTCGAAGAGGGTGTGCTCATGACGATGGTTCGTGGACTTGGCGCGGCGGTTCTGGTGGTGGCCATCCTGGGGGCGGGCTGCACGACAATGACCAGCGCGCGCGACCGGATCGTCAAGCGTGAGGCGAGCTGCGGCGACGTCACCGTCGACATCTATTTCGAGCCTGACTCCGCCGAGGTCACCAAGGAAGGCCGCGCCGTTCTGCGCGCCGCCGCCGATCAGGCCAAGGGCTGCCAGGTGGACAAGGTGCTGGTGATGGGCTTGGCCGACGCCGCCGGCGCGCCGGGCGCCAACCTGGAGCTTTCCAGGCAGCGCGCCGCAGCGGTCACCAAGACGCTGACAGCCATCGGACTGCCGGTCGGCGACATCGATCTGAGCGCCGCGGGCCAGACCGGGTCCGTCACCGCCGCGGGCGATAACCGGCCCCTTCGCCGTCGCGCCGATGTCACCCTGAAGCTGTCGACGCCCCGAAAATAGCGCGGGCTCGCGCAGAGGACGCAAAAAGAAGGGCGGCTCCGGGGAGAGCCGCCTTGAAGGTATGCACATCGAGATTGGGGGGTGCGAAGGCGGCAGGCCGGCGTGTGCGCCGGCCTCAAGTCGGGGGGGCGTCGCCGCCTTCGCAACTATCAAACTCACCCGCGATTCCTTGGTTCCCGCTCCGCGCGCGTTTTTTCCGAATTTATTTCGCCTCCAGATCCACCGCCGGCATGGAGTCGAACTCCGCCTTGCTCAGGGGGATAACGAAGCGGTCGCCCTCAGGGCTCAGGGCCTTGTAGGGCAGGCTGCGAGGGCCGGCGGCCCGCGCGCCCTTCGGCTGCACCAGCACCTGCAGCGGACGGCCGTCGGCGCCGGTGATCACCTTGGCGATCGTCCCGAGCACCGCGCCATCGGCGGCGCGCACCTCACGCCCTTCCAGGGCTGAGCCTTGGGCTGAGGCAAGGTTCGCGACGGCGAACATAAGACCGGCGGCGAGGCCGGCGGCGAGAACGTGTCTGGGCTTGATCATGGTGCTCAATAGATGGGGAGGCCGTGACCTCATTGCGACCATCTTGCGCCGGCGCACCTGAACCGTCGATGAGCGGGAACAGCAGAACGACTATGGCGTTTGCCAGATGCGGGCGTCCGGTCCGCGCCAGAACTCGGGGGTCCCCCAATGATCCGCAACTTTGACGCGTCCGATGAGATCGTCCTCTTCACCACGCCAAGCCCACACCAACGTCAGGCGCGCCGCCGCTCGGCCGCCATCGCGGTGATCGTCGCGATCGCCTTCGCCGGCGGTCTGATCGGCCAGCTCAGCACGGCGCGTGACGCCGCTGGCCCGGTTCCCCCTGGTCCATTCAGTTATTTCCCGCACTAGGTAACAAGGAGCCACCCCCATGGCCGTCCTCTCCCGCCATTCCGACCACCCTATCCTCAACGCCACCCGCGCCCGCCAGGGCCGGTTTGGCCGGCACGTCTTCTGGGTGCTGCTGGTCTCCACCGCGCTGGCCGCCATGGCCCTGTTCGGCGCCTGGACCTGGCAGGCCGACAACCTGGCCTCCACCGAGGTGAACAACGCTCGTCAACCCGCCGACGCCCAGGCCTTCAAGATGGGCGCCCCGGCCGAGGGCACGCTGCAGACCGCTCCGGACGCTCCACGCTAGGTCTCGCGCGCCTTTGAATGCAAAACGGCCGCCCGATGGGCGGCCGTTTTCATGTCCGGCGTCCGGCGTGCTTACAGCACCGACTGGCCCCGCACCGCGCGCAGGACGAAGCTGGCCACCAGCAGCACCAGGAAGAGCGCAAACAGCACCTTGGCCACGGTGGCCGCAAGGCCGGCCAGGCTCATGAAGCCCAGAAAACCCGCCACGATGGCGAGGACGGCGAAGGTCAGGGCCCAACCCAGCATCAGATCTACTCCCGAAACGTTGCGCGCCCGTTCGCGGACGCCTCGACACGAAAACGCCGGCGCGAGGCCGGCGTTCCGCTCAAGCTCAGGCTCGGGAGATCAGGCCGCTTGCTTGGCGTTCCGGGGATGGAAGAACAGGGCCTGGCCGATCGCCGCCTTCACCGTTTCCGGCTGGAAGGGCTTGGTGATCAGGAAGGTCGGCTCCGGGCGCTCGCCGGTCAGCAGGCGTTCGGGGAAGGCGGTGATGAAGATCACCGGCACGTCGTATCGCGCCAGGATGTCCTTGACGGCGTCAATGCCGGAAGACCCGTCGGCCAGCTGGATATCGGCCAGGACCAGGCCGGGGACCTTGCGGTTGACCGCGTCCACCGCTTCGGTGCGAGTGGCGGCGATGTCGACCACCGTGTGGCCAAGCTCAGTGACCAGGGCCTCGATGTCGGCGGCGATCACCGGCTCGTCCTCGATGATCAGGACGTCGGTGGCCAGTTCGGCGTCGATCTCCTGCTGGGCTTCGCTGATCAGGTTTTCGACCTCGGCGAAGTCGGCGCCCAGGATCTGGGCGGCCTCCGACGGCGTGAAGCCCTCCAGCGCGGTAAGCAGGAAGGCCTGGCGCGACCGGGGCGCGATCCGCATCAGGCGGCCGCTGGCGTCGTCGCTGGTGACCCCACCGTCGCGGGGCTCAAGCTTGGCGCCCGTGCTCAGCCAGATGGCGTGGAAGACATGATAGAGGGCCACGCGGGGCGTGAAGTTGGCCTCCAGAACCCGCTCGCCCGCGGCCAGCGCTTCCAGCGCGACCCGGACGTAGTGGTCGCCAGTGGTCTGATCCCCCGTCAGCGCGCGGGCGTAACGGCGCACATAGGGCAGATGGGGCGCCAATCGGGCTAGCAGACTCAAGGTGGTACCCTCCCCGTTTAGGAACACGCGACCGCTCCGGGAAACCTCCGCGGCAGCGCTCACCTATAGCGCCGGAAACGTCGCTGTGGGGAACCGGTTCCCTAAAGTCTGCGTTTTGTTCATCCTGGAGCGCATTAGGGTTAGGTGGAATCCGTTTGACCCACTTGATGCGCCCTACGCTTTTGAAGCTAGAGCCTTTTTGAGCACACCAGTTGATTTCATCCAATCCTGACGGGCTATCGGGGCCTGGCATGGGAACCGGAATCGGAGCGGGGCGTTGACGGGCGACGATGACCAATCGAGGGGGCAAGCGCCGCGTAAGCGGAGCGCCGAGGACATGATTGAACACACACCCACTGAGGACCGGCGGAAGGTCTCCGCCGCCCTCGACGAAGCCCGGCTGCGTCAGCAGGCGATCGGCGCGCGGCTGCGCCAGATGTTCGACGAAGTGGTCAATGAACCGGTGCCCGACGAGTTTCTCGATATCCTTCGCAAGGCTGACAAGCGTTCCTCGGAGAGCAGCTGATGGCGGGGGACAACTCCAAGAACGCCAGCCGGACGCCGGTGGAGGAGGAGGCGTTCAAACGTGAGTTGGTCAAGCTGATCCCCCACCTGCGCGCCTTCGCCCGCACCCTGGCCGGGGAGCCGGCGGGGGCCGACGACCTGGCTCAGGACGCCATGATGAAGGCCTGGGACGCCCGCAACTCCTTCCAGATGGGCACCAACATGAAGGCCTGGACCTTCATGATCCTGCGCAACCAGTTCTATTCCGAGAAGCGCCGCTCCTGGCGCCAGAGCCAGCTCGACCAGGAGGCCGCCGAGCGCACCCTCGTGGCGGTGGACGATCCCGAGGCGCCCGTCGCCCTCGATGAACTGCGCCTTTCTCTGGCCATGCTGCCCGCCGAACAGCGCGAAGCCTTGGTGCTGGTGGGGGCCGGGGGCTTCGCCTACGAGGAAGCCGCCGAGATCTGCAACTGCGCCGTCGGCACCGTGAAGAGCCGGGTCAGCCGCGCACGGCGCGCCCTGCACGCGATCCTCGACGACGGAGCCTATGAGCGCGATGGTGGAGCCGCCGGCGACGCCATGCGCTCCATCCTCGCGGATGCGGAGCGCCTCTCAAGCGCCCGCTAGGGCCTTTTAGGATCAGATGGAATCATCTGATCCGTCCAGAAAGGCTCTAATTCAAAGAGGTAGAGCGCGTCGGAGGGGTTAACCGGTTTCCACTTAACCCTAACGCGCTCTAGGCGACGGGCTGGTACATGATCAATTCCCCATGGGGTTCACTGTCGACAATCCGGGTGCGCCTCACCGCCGCGCTGGCGGCCGCCCTGTTGCCGGTGCTGATCCTCGGCGCCGTCCAGTCCTCCCTGGCCTTCCGCCGCGAAGGCGAGATCGTGCGGCAGAACCTCGCCGCTGCGGCCGAGCGCAGCGCCGCCACGGCGCGGGCGCGGATGGAGGCCGCCGATATCCTGCTGGAGACCCTGGCGCCCGCCTCCGTCGGCTTCCAGTGCGCCCAGCGGCTGGCCGAGGTGACCCAGCGCATTCCCGGCTATGCGAATCTGATCCGCTTCGACCGCCGCGGCCGCGTGGCCTGCGCGGCCCACGATGTTCCCATCGACCTCATTCGCGGCGAGCGGCCCTGGTTCCAGCAGCTCCGGAAGGGCGACAACCTGGTGGTCACCCGTGACCCCGGCGCGATCTACGCCAAGCAACCGGTGATCCTGGCCGCGGTGCGCGCCTCCGATCCCACGGTCGGCTTCGACGGCGCCCTGGTGGCGGTGATCTCCCTGCAAAGCCTGGCCCCGCGCCTGGCCGACCGCTCCCTTCCCGCTGAAGCCGAGGTGGCCCTGGCCGACGATCAGGGCCGCTACATGAACTTCACCGACGGCCAGGCCTTCCCCGCCCTGCCCTCCGCCTGGCGGGCCAAGGCCGACGCCAGGGGCTCGGTGGTCTGGTACGCCAAGGACCGTCGCGGCGACACCAGGGTCTATTCCGCCGCGCCCCTGGTGGGCGACGATCTCTATGTGATCCTGTCGGCCAGGGCGGAAAGCCTGTTCTCCTGGGCGCGGCTCAATCCCCTCACCGGCCTGCTGTTCCCGATTCTAGCCTTCGTCCTGGCCCTGCTGGCGGTGCTGGTGGTGACCGAGCGCGTGGTGATCCGCTGGATCGCCTATCTGCAAAGGATCGCGGCCCTCTATGCGCGGGGCCGGCTCACCGTCCGCCCGGTCCAGGCCGAGCAGGCGCCGCCGGAAATCCGCGACCTGGCGGAGACCCTGGAACAGATGGCCGACGCCATCGTCGGGCGCGACGCCACCCTGCGCGACAACCTGGCCCAGAAGGATGCGCTGATGCGCGAGATCCACCACCGGGTGAAGAACAACCTGCAGGTCATCTCCTCCCTGCTGAACATGCAGCAGCGGGCGCTCACCGACCCCGCCGCCCAGGCGGCCATGTCCGACACCCGCCAGCGGATCACAGCGCTCGCCCTCATCTACCGCGCCCTCTACCAGGGCCCGGATCTCAAGCGGGTGGACCTGCGGCCCTTCCTGGAGGAGCTCACCGCGCAACTGCTGTCCGCGGACGCCCTGCGCGGCCCCCCCGTGAAGACCGAGATGCACGTCGATGCCCTGGTCATCGACCCTGATCGCCTTGCGCCGCTCGCCCTGTTCGCCGTCGAAGCCATCACCAACGCCCAGAAGCACGCCTTCTCGGGTCGGGGCGGCACGCTCACCGTGACCTTCAAGGTTCACGGCGACGAGGCGGTGCTGGACATCAGCGACGATGGAACCTCGGGCGAAGAGGTGCTCAACGCCTCAGGCGTCGGCCGCACCTTGATGACCGCCTTCGCACGTCAACTGCGCGGACGAACCGAGCTGGTGCGTGACGAAACCGGCGGCGTGACGGTCCGCCTGATGTTCCCGACGCCGAGCGTGGAAAATACAGTGAAGCCTGAGCCCCAATCAGGGAACCAGGCGGCAGCCTGACCGTTCGTCTCCCGCAAGTTCAACCACTCCTCGGGGAGATACCCATTATGCGTAAGTTCGCTCTGCTGGCCGTCGTGGCCGCCACCTTCGCCATTTCCGCCTGCAACACGCTTTCAGGCGCCGGTCGCGATGTTTCGGCCGCCGGTTCGGCCGTGACCAACACCGCCGAAGACGCCAAGCAATAGGCTTCTAAGACCCTCTCAGGTCCGGGAAATCCCGCCGCGGTCTCTGCGGCGGGATTTTTCGTGGGCGAAGGGTTTCAGTCGCCGCCGAACCACACGAAGGCGCGGTTAAGCGTCTGGCCCATGGCGGTGAGCGCCCCGGTCAGCACCGTCTCCTCGGCCTCGCCGGCATGCACCCGCTCCAGGGCCTTGGCGTCGATCTGGCCCTCGAAGCTCACCTGGCCCAGCACATCGTCCTGACCGCGGAAGCTCACCTGCTCGGCCGTCACCTTATAGGCGTTGGGAAGAACCCGGCGGCTGACCTCATGATAGGGCTGGCCCAGTTCATTCTCCCGCAGCGGGCTGGTGACATCGTCGAACTCCAGCATGATCGGCGCGTAGTTGGGCGAGATTCGCTGGCCTTTTTCGTAGTTGGCGAAGTCCTCGGGCGCGCCCAGATGCAGCCCCCGAAGCTTGAAGTTTCCGAACTGGATGGGCGCCTTGGCGAAATAATAGCCAAACTGGTTGAGGCCCGGCTGGTGGAAGAAGCCGGTGAGCTGCACGGCGGGCGCGGCCGGCGCTACGGGCTCGGGGGGCGGCGCGATGGCCGTGGGTTGTCCCGGCGAGACCGGCGCGGAGGGCTCCTGGGTCGGCTTGTTGCAACTGGTCAAGACCAGGGCCGCGGCCAGCACGGCGGCGGAAGCGGACAACAGGCGCGTGGACATCATGGATTCCCCAGTCTGCCGGTGATCCTAGGTCGTGTGGCTCGCCTTGTCAGGCGGCGGCGCGAAAGGAAGGATTGCGGGCGTAGAGCCCGGGGCGGCCGCTGACCGGCTGGAAGGCTTCGGAAAGGCCCGTGGCGGTCTCGCCCAGGCCCAGGAACAGGAAGCCGTCAGGGCTTAGCGCCCGGGCCAGATTCTCCAGCAGCCGCACCCGCATCGGCTCCACCAGGGAGCCCAGGACATAGCGGCAGAAGATCACGTCGAACCGGCCGGCGGCCGAGAGGTCGGCCACCAGGTTTATGCGCCGCCAGCGCACCATCTGCCGGATGCGCGGGGCCAACGCCCACATCTCGTCGGCCTTCTCGAAGTGGCGGACCAGCTGGCGAATCGGCAGCCCCCGCTGAATCTCGAACTGGGTGTAGAGGCCGCTCTGGGCTTTCTCCAAGGCGCGCTCGGAAAGGTCCGAGGCGAAGAGCTCCAGCTTGGCGCCCGGCATCAGGGCCCGCTGGTCCTCGATGATCATGGCCAGGGAGTAGACTTCCTGACCCGAGCCGCAGGCCGCGCTCCAGATACGGATCGGCTCGCCGTCCCGCAGACGGGCGAGGGTCGGCAGGATTTCATCGCGGAACAGGTTGAAGGGCGTCCGGTCGCGGAAGAAGGCGGTCTCGCTCGACGCCATGCATTCGACGATCGCCCAGGCCAGCCGGTCCTCGCGCTTGGCGCGCAGGGCCGCGATCATGTCGTCGATAGAGCCGAAGTTCTCCCGACGGGCCACGGGGCCCAGGCGGCTTTCCAGCAGGTAGGTCTTTCCGGGGTCGACGAGCAGGCCGGCGCGCGCGGCGCAGAGCTGGACCACCAGGTCGATGTCCTCAGGCCTCATACCAGTCCGGCCTCGGCGAACTTCGAAGCGATGATGTCACCGTCGAAGGGCTTCATGATGTACTCGTTGGCGCCGCAGTCCAGCGCCTCGCGGATGCGTTCGATGTCGTTCTCGACGGTGCAGAACACCACCGTGGGCTTGTCGCCGCCCGGCTCCAGCCGCAGGTGCCGCAGGAATTCGATCCCCGTCATCATCGGCATGTTCCAGTCCAGCAGGACCGCGTCAGGCATAGCCGCCCGGCACCAGGCGAGCGCCTCCATCCCGTCAGACGCCTCGGCGATTTCGAAGCCGATGTCCTCCAGGATTCTGCGGGCGACCTTGCGGATCACTCGGCTGTCGTCAACGACGAGGCAGGTCTTCAACGCGATACTCCACCCTTCAACCGTCTTCTCGCGCGCGGTTGGTTAAGGAGCCGTATTAACCGATCGGGAATTCACATTTCGCGCGGGTGTGTCGCAGGAGGCTTCAAGCCGGAATGCTGGCCGCGAAGGTGACCTTTTCCTCGCCCACATCGGCGAAGATGCGGCCGCCCGCGTCGGTCATGAACAGGTGCACGTAATAGGCCTGGACCCAGTGACCGTGCAGTCCCTCCCCCATCGCCTCGCCTCGCAGGCCGGCCAGCACCTCGGGGCGCAGCCGGGCGCGGGGGCCGATGGCCTCGACGGCGATCACCACGGTGGCGCCCTCCTGCACGGCGCGGATCTTGGCGGTCCCGCCGGTGGGCAGCGCGGCGCCGGCCATCTGGGCCAGGTTGAGAATGGCCCGCGACGTGGGCTTGTTCAGCGACGGCGCCTCCACCTGCCAGTCCATCTCGGCCCGCATGTGCGCGAAGACGCCCTGGGCCAGCTTGGCCAGTTCGCGGGAGTCGAAGGTTTCGGCGGTGGCCGAGGCGCCGAAGGCCACCCGGGTGAACGACAACAGGTCGGCCAGCTTGCGGGCGCTGCCGGCGATCAGGCCCATGGCGTCTTCGCGCATGTCCTGCGCGCCGGGGTCGTCCAGCAGATCCAGGCCCGAAACGATGGCGCTGGCCGGGCTGATGAAGTCGTGACACATGCGCGCCGCCAGATAGGCGGCGACCTCCGCGGTGCGCGGCGCGGGTTTGGGCTCGACCTCAAGGGAGGAGTCGGCGGCGGGGTTCTGGTCGGGCTCTGACATAAGGCTTTGAACTTGGCCTGATTTGGCGCTTTGGCAAACCGGGGCGGGCGGATAGGTAACCGTCTCATGAGCCTTTCCGATCCCTTCCTTGAGCCCGGCGTCGTCGTACGCCATCCGGGCCGCGAAGACTGGGGTTTGGGTCAGGTGCAGTCGGTGACGGGGCGCAAGGTGACGGTGAATTTCCAGGATGCGGGCAAGCAGGTGATCGACACCTCCGTCGCGCCCCTCTCTTTCGTGAGCAACGATCCTCGGAGCGCCCGGCGATGAGCGACTTCAACACCGACGTCGGCGCCCTGCTGGCCGATATCGTCGAAGAGGCTGGCCGCCTGGTCCTGCCCCTGTGGAAGTCGGGCCTGGAGGTCTTTTCCAAGGCTGACGACAGTCCGGTCACCGAGGCCGACCGCCGCGGCGAACAACTGATCCTGGAACGGCTGGAAACCCACTTTCCCGGCATCCACGTCGTTTCCGAGGAGGACGCCAGCGAGTTTGGCGCCCCCGAGGAGGTGGGCGAGCGCTTCTTCCTGGTGGACCCCGTCGACGGCACCAAGGCCTTCGTGCGCGGCGATCCCAACTTCACGGTCAATATCGCCCTGATCGAGCACCGACGCCCCGTCGCAGGCGCCGTCTGCGCGCCGGCCTCGGGCGAGACCTGGTACACTCAGGGCGGCCACGCCATGAAGCGGAGCGTGGGCGAGGCCGGCAAGCCGGTTCAGGCCCGGTTGTGGCCGCGGGGCGGGGCCGTGGCCCTGGTCAGCCACACCATGAAGGAAGACACCCTCAAGGCCCTGGCCGAGAAGTACGGCTTCGACGCCACCAGCGCGATGGACTCCTCGATCAAGTTCTGCCGCCTGGCGGAGGGCTCAGCCGATGTCTATCCGCGCCATGGCCCCACCATGGAGTGGGACATCGCCGCCGGTCACGCGGTGCTTGAGGCGGCGGGGGGCAGCGTGCTGACGCCGGAGGGCGAGGCCTTCGTCTACGGCAAGGCCGACGAGAAGTTCCGCAACGGATGGTTCGTGGCGCGGGGCAAGTAGGCCCGATCTCTGACCCGCTCGTCCCGGCCAAGGCCGGGATCAGCGGAATTGCGTTAGATCGCCTTGCGGCTGTCCCAGTCGATGGAGTCCGAGGCGATCGGGGCGGCGGCATGGGTGCGGGAATAGGCGGTGGCGACACTGCCGGCGCCCGCCGCCAGGTAGCTCGCAAAGCCCACGAGAAACGCCAACACCGCCAGCACCACGAACGGCCTGATCAGATCAAACGGGTTGGGTTCGGTACGCGTAACCGACATGGACGGGTTCCTTGGTCCTGAAAGCCTGACACGGGAACAACTGATCGCCGCGGAAGGTTGCGACGTTCTACACCGAGACTCACATGATTCGCGCGGCGGGCGAGTGGGCGGACTGTCGCAGGATCGACTTGCGCCTTTGGCCTTGCCTCCCCGGCCCATTGCACGCGAGGCTTGGGCAAGAGGGGAAACGCGCATGACCTGGCAGACGATCGACTATGAGACCCGCGGCCACGTGGGAATCGTCACCCTGAACCGCCCCGAGAAGCTGAACGCCATCAGCGGCGAGCTACGGTCCGATGTTCACGCCGCCTTCGCCCTGGCCCGCGAGGACGACGAGATCCGGGCGGTGATCCTCACCGGCGCCGGCCGCGGCTTCTGTTCCGGCGCCGACCTCACCGGCCAGGTTCCTCCGCCTGAGACCAGCCAGAACGCCCGCCTCGACGAGATGAGCTGGGTCGGCCGCTGGGCCAAGCTGTTCCACGACTTCGACAAGCCGCTGATCGGGGCCATCAACGGCGTCTGCGCCGGGGCCGGCATGAGCGCGGCGCTCGGTTGCGACGTCCGCATCGGCTCCGAGCACGCCCGCTTCAAGACCACCTTCGTCGAACGCAGCCTGTCCCCCGATAGCGGCATGAGCTGGCTGCTGCCGCGCATCGTCGGCTACGCCGACGCCGCCGACCTGATCCTCACCAGCCGCATGGTGCTGGCCGACGAGGCGAAATCCCTGGGCCTGCTCAACCGCCTGGTGGCCCACGATGATCTGCTCGACGCCGCCCTGGCCTATGCCGAGGAGATCACCCGCTGGCCGCCGCTCGCCGTGCGCACCGCCAAGAAGGTGCTGCAGACCAACTTCGAGAGCGACCTCGACACCGCCCTGAAATACGAGTCCGTCGGCCTTTCCTTCGCCCGCCGCGCCGTCAATGACGTGAAGGAGTCCCGCGCCTCGTTCCTGGAGAAACGCAAAGGCGTCTACACAGGGACCTGACTTGGCGTCATAAGGCCCTCAGACTTAGCGTAGGAACAAGACCATGGCTCAGGACGCCGCCGCCAAGACCTTCGACTGGGAAGACCCCCTGGACATGAAGTCCCGGCTCTCCGAGGAGGAAACCATGGTCTGGGACGCGGCCCGCGCCTACGCCCGCGAAAAACTGCTGCCCCGCGTCGTCTCGGCCTATGCCGAGGAGCGGTTCGACCGCGAGATCATGACCGAGATGGGCGCGCTGGGCTTCCTTGGCCCGACCCTGCCGGAGGAATACGGCGGCGCCGGCGTCAACCACGTGGCCTATGGCCTGATCGCCCGCGAGATCGAGGCCATCGACTCTGGCTACCGCTCGGCCATGAGCGTCCAGTCGTCCCTGGTGATGTACCCGATCTACGCCTTCGGTTCGGAAGAGCAGAAGCGCAAGTACCTGCCCGGCATGGCCAAGGGCGAGATCATCGGCTGCTTTGGCCTCACCGAGGCCGACGGCGGCTCCGACCCCGCCTCCATGCGCACCGTGGCCCGCAAGGCGCCGGGCGGCTACACGCTCAACGGTTCGAAAATGTGGATCAGCAATTCGCCGATCTGCGACGTCGCCCTGGTCTGGGCCAAGCTGGACGGGGTGATCCGGGGCTTCCTGGTGGACCGCGGCTCGGAAGGCTTTGAGACCCCGAAGATCCAGAACAAGCTGTCGCTGCGCGCCTCGATCACCGGCGAGATCGCCCTGGCCGACGTCTTCGTGCCCGAAGACCAGATGCTGCCCAATGTCTCGGGCCTGCGGGGGCCGTTCTCGTGCCTCAACAAGGCGCGCTACGGCATCAGCTGGGGGGCGATGGGCGCCGCGGAGTTCTGCCTGCACGCCAGCCGTGACTACACCAAGACCCGCAGCGTGTTCGGCAAACCGCTGGCCGCCCGTCAGCTGGTGCAGAAGAAGCTGGCCGACATGCAGACCGAGATCGCGCTCGGCTTCGAGGGCTCCCTGGCCCTGGGGCGTCTGCTGGACCAGGGCGCCTGGGTGCCCGAGGCCATCAGCCTGATGAAGCGCAACAACTGCGGCAAGGCGCTGGCCATCGCCCGCGAGGCCCGCGACATCCACGGCGGCAACGGGATATCCGGCGAGTACCACGTGATGCGGCACGCGGCGAACCTGGAGACCGTCAACACCTATGAAGGCGCCCACGACGTCCACGCCCTGATCCTCGGCCGGGCCATCACCGGCGAGAACGCCTTCTAGCCGGGACACAAAAAGGCCCAGGGCGGAGATCCGCGCCTGGGCCAGTCCTGCGTCCGGGGAGGACACCGCTTTCGCGGATGGCTAGGATTCCAGCTCCCTGACCTCGCCGGAGCCGGAGACGTTCTTTTCCAGCTTCAGCGGACGGGTCTTCAGATCGACCTCGCCCGAGCCTGAGATGTCGAGCTTGGCGCTGGTGCGCGGCGCGATGGTGGCCTCCGCCGCGCCGGAGATGCTCACCTCGGCGCTCTCGGCGTCGAGACCCGCCAGGTCGGCGTCACCGGCCCCCGTCATGTTCAGCTTCAGAGCCTTGGTCTTGCCTTGGCCGGTGACCTTGGCCATGCCCGTGGTGCTGATCTCCAGGCTGTCCTGATCGTAGGCCTCGATGTTCAGGCGATCGACGCCCTTGAGCTCGAAGCGGGTGACCTTGGGGGCGGTCAAGATGATCTTGAGGCGCCCGCCCGTGTGGCTCACGCCGTCGGTCAGACGTCCCCCCGACAAGGTGAGCGTGTCGACGGAGCGCTTGGGTCCGGTCACGGTCAGCTTGCCGGGACCTTCGGGAGCTTGCGTGAAGGTGACCTCGCCGGGGACGTCGAGCATCAGGGCGGTCGCGCCGTCCCAGGCAATCTCCCGGGTGGTCGTGGCCCATTCGGGATCGTCCTTGTGGTGATTGCGCCAGCTGCCGTGGCGCTGGCCGTGTTCGTCCCAGCCGATATTCCAGTCGCGGTCGGACCAGCTCCAGCGGTCCCAGCCCTGGGCGGCGATATCACGGCCTCCCAGCGCCACGGCGCCGCCAAGGGTGACGATACAGGTGAGGAAGCCGACAACGGCGATGATGACGAGAAGGCGGATCATGTCAGGGGCCTTCAGGCTTGAGGTTCAATGGCCGGCTTGAGCAGCCGGTAGTGGAGACGCCCGTACCAGACGAGCAGGTTCACGAAGCCGACGGTGATCAGGCAGAGGACGGCGCCCAGGGACACTGAGCCGGCCATCAGGCCGATGCCCGCCAGCATGGCCGCGGCCACCCCGCCCGGCGGGTCCAGGAACGGACCGGCGGCGAAGACAAAGCCGCCCGAGCCGAACACCGCGATCACCGCGACGAACAGACCCAGCAGGGTCCCGGCGATGGAGAGCACGATGGGCAGCAGGATCAGCAGGTCGATGGCGCCCAGTCCCAGCACCGCGAAGACCGCCGAGGCGGCCGCCGAGGGATTGCGCTCGGACTCCCAGCGCTTCAGGCCGGCCTCGGCGCGCAGTTCGCGGGCCAGGCGGCCGGGCTCGCCCAGGGCGGCGGCCACCTCGGCCTCGGTGCGGCCGGCGGCCTCACCTTCGGCGAAGTGCGCCTCATAGTCGGCGACGATGTCGGTGATGGCATGGGCGGGCAGGCCGCCAAGGCCCTCCCGCAGCCGGGCAAGGAACGCCTGGCGAGTCATTGGGCCTCTCCCAGGATGGCGTTGACGGCCTTGGAGAACGAACCCCAGGCCAGCTTCTGCCCGGCGAAACTGGTCTTCCCAGCCTCGGTCAGACGGTAATATTTGCGCGGCGGGCCCGACGAGGACTCCACCAGGTAGGTGTCCACCAGGCCATCGGCCTGCATCCGCCGCATCAGCGGATAGATGGTGCCTTCCCCCATATCGATCCCTTCGGCCAAACGGCTGGCGATCTCGTAGGCGTAGTTGTCGCCCCGGGAGAGGAGCGCGAGCACGCAGAGCTCGAGCACCCCTTTCTTCAGTTGAACTTCCACGGCTTCCACGCGGCCTGCCTCCAAAACCCGCGATCGAACACCGCAAGGTACTGCTTCATACAAGGTAGCAGGCGACGCACGATAGTGAATATTCTGTAAGGCTGGCGCGCTGTCCACGCCGACTGAGCCCGCTCCAACTTTCGCGATCAAACCGCGTTCTTCGAACATTGCGTTTACGCTTCCGCCCTAAGAATTCGCCCCGAACTGGGGGACAATTCCATGCCGGCAGAGCGTGCGACCAACACGCCGACGGAGCACGGGCCGATGATCGAGTGGCTGTTCTCCAACAGCCAGGAGCTCATGCTCGTGATCGGACCGGACGCGCGGTTCAAGCTGGTGAACCCGGCCTGGACGGCCGCCACCGGCTGGGCGGCCGACGAGATCGTCGGCAAATACGCCGCCGACTTCATCCACCCCGACGACCTGGAAGACTTCGGCAAGCTGGCCGAGCGGCTGTTCGAAACCCGCACGGGCCAGAACGTGTCCCGCATGCGGATGAAGGACGGCTCCTACCGCTGGTTCGAGGGCCGCAGTCAGCTCACCGAAGACGGCCACATCATCGGCCTGCTGCGTGACGCCACCCGCGAGCGCGAGCGCGAGGCCGAGCTGGAGGAGGCGCGTCGCACCCGCCTGCTGCTGTCGGAATCCGCCGGGGTCGGCACCTGGACCTTCGAGCCGGCGGGAGATCGCCTCCACTGGTCTGACGATTTCCGCGCCATCACCGGCTACGGCCGCGAGGAGATGGTCAGCGCGGAGCAATTTCGCAACATTCTGCATCCCGACGAGGCCGCGGAGGTCCGCGCCGCTTTCAGCCGCGGCGTCCGGGAGGGCCACCCTCAGACCCTCGCGCACCGCATGCGCAACAAGGACGGCCGCTGGTCCACCTGGCGAACCACCTTCCACTGCGAGCCGCGAGAGGGTGGGGTCTTCGCCCTCAAGGGCATGTCCCAGGACATCACGGAGCTGGCGGCGGCGCGCGACCTGGCGCTCGCCGCCGAGCGCCAGATCCGCCAGCTGATCGAGAACGCCCCCTTCGCGGTGGCCATGTTCGACCGTGAGCTGCGCTATCTGATGATCTCCAGCCGCTGGCGTCACGCCTTCAGCCTGGGTCACCGCGACCATGTGGGCCTGCGGCTGGAGGACGTCTTCCCCACCATCCCCAAGAAGTTCCTGGCCGCCCAGCGTCGGGCGCTGGAGGGCGAGGTGGTCTCCAGCAAGGAGGACCGCTTCACCGACAGCCAGGGCGGCAAGCACTGGGTGCGCTGGGAGGCGCGGCCCTGGCTGAACGCGGCCGGCGAGATCGGCGGCATGCTGGCCTATGTGGACGACATCTCCGCGGTGGCCAGCGCCCGGCGCGAGGCCCAGACCAATGCGCGCCGTCTGAAGGTTGCGCTCGCCGCTGCCGACGCCGGCGTCTACGAGATCGATCACGTCAACAAGACCTTCTGGGCCAGCCCGGAGTTCAAGAAGCTGATCGGGCGATCCTCGCGCAGCTACAAGGACGCCCAGAAGCTCCACTTCCCCAAGTTCCACCCCGACGACATGGCCGGCGTCCGCCAGGCCTTCCTCGACATCAACGCCAACCGCCGCAAGTCGGGCGAGGCCTTCGAGGCCCGCATCGTCACCCCCTCGGGCGAGGCGCGCTGGATGCGGGTCTTCCACCACCTCAAGCGCGACGCCAAGGGCCGCTGGATCAAGGGCGTCGGCCTGGTTCACGACTTCGACCAGCGCAAGCGCCAGGAGCTGGCCCTGATCGAGGCCCAGGAAGCCGCCCAGGCCGGCGCCGAGGCCAAGGCCGCCTTCCTGGCCAACATGAGTCACGAGATCCGCACCCCGATGAACGGGGTGATGGGGGTCCTGCACCTTCTGAAGAGCGAGAGCCTGAGCCAGGAAGGCCGGGCCATGCTGGAGGAGGCGCTGTCCTGCGGCCAGATGCTGGCCGAGCTGCTCAACGACGTCATCGACTTCTCCAAGATCGAGGCCGGCGCCCTGATGCTGGCCGAGGAGGACATCGACCCCGCCGCCCTTGTGCAGGGCGTCACCCGCCTGCTGCGCCCCCAGGCCGAGGCCCGGGGTCTGGAGCTGAAGCTTGAAGGTCTGGCCGGCATCGGCTGGGTCCGCACCGATCCGGTCCGACTGCGCCAGGCGCTGTTCAACCTGGTGGGCAATGCGGTGAAGTTCACCCTGGAGGGAGAGGTCACCGTCCGCGCCGCCCTGCGCGACAGCCCCACCGGCCAGATGCTGCGCTTCGAGATCGCCGACACCGGTGTCGGCATTCCCGCCGACGCCCAGGCGCGAATCTTCCAGCGCTTCGACCAGGGCGACGCGTCGACCACCCGCAAGTTCGGCGGCTCGGGCCTGGGCCTGGCCATCACCCAGAAGCTGGCCGAAATGATGGGCGGGGCCGTGGGCTTCACCTCGGTCGAGGGACAGGGCTCGGTCTTCTGGCTGGAGGTCTCGGCGCCCGGCGCCGAGGCGGTGGCCGCCGTCGCCGACATCGGCGAGCCGGTGCTGGAGGGGCTGCGCATCCTGGTGGTGGAGGACAATCCCACAAACCGCATGATCGCCACCAAGCTGCTGGAGAACCTGGGCGCCCGCGTCGAGACCGCCGCCGACGGCCTGCTGGGCGTCGAGGCCGCGGCCCGCGGCGGATTCGACCTGATCCTGATGGACGTGCAGATGCCCGGCATCGACGGCCTGGAAGCCTGCCGCCGCATCCGCCGGCTCGGCGGCCCGGTGGCCCAGACCCCCATCGTGGCCCTCACGGCCAACGTGCTCTCCCATCAGCACCAGTCCTACCTGGAAGCCGGCATGGACGGCGTGGTGGGCAAGCCCATCTCGCCGACCGCTTTGCTGACGGAAATCGCGCGGCTGAGCGGGCCCGCTGCTGAGTTCAAGGAAGAGGCTGTGGCTTAAATAGTCCGCTCATCCCGGCGAAGGCCGGGACCCAGATTCACCTCCGGCGCCTAGGATTTGATCCACCAATCGGACTTGCGGTTCCGCCTCGGCCCGTGGTGGGCTTCACCTGGATCCCCTGAGTTCTCAAACGAAGTGCAACACCTTGCGTTGGCGGAGGTGTTGTCATGGGACGGCTCTACGAGCAGCTCAGCCTTGAGGAGCGGTGCGAGATTTCCCGGCTACGTGGCTCGG
>JAGNIV010000034.1 GCA_018001015.1 Phenylobacterium sp.
TTCACACCGAGGGGGTCACAGGTTCAATCCCTGTCGCATCCACCATTCCTTCCGCCATGTCCGAGACGCCGAGCTTGGGGCGGTCGCCGCCCGGCGGCGGGGCCGGATTGCAGGCTTCAGGGCGATGACCCTTCCAGCCAGACGCGCCACGGGCTACGAAACCATCGTGGCTTATCGACTCGCAATCTTCGACTTCGACGGCACGCTCGCGGATTCCTATCCGTGGTTCACCAGCGTCCTCGATCACATGGCGGTCCGGCATAATTTCCGGTCCATCGACGCCGAGGAGCGGGAATCGCTGCGCGGGGCGAGCGCGCGTGTGATTATGAAGAGCCTGGGCGTCTCCACCTGGAAGCTGGCGCGGATCGCCAAGGACTTCCGGGCCATGAAGAAGCAGGCCTCGTCCGGCATCCCCCTATTCCCCGGCGTTCCGGAAATGCTGCGGGAACTGCATGCCAAGGGCGTGGTGCTGGCGTTGGTGTCCTCCGACACCGAGGCCAGCGTGCGGATCGGCCTGGGGCCGGAGCTGGCCGGTCTGTTCGTTCACTTCGACTGCGGCGCCTCGCTGTTCGGCAAGGCGCGGAAGTTTCGCCGGGTGCTGCGCAAGCTGTCGATGTCCAAGGCCCAGACCATCTGCATCGGCGACGAGGACCGGGATGCGCGGGCCGCCGACAAGGCCGGGATCGACTTCGGCGCGGTGACCTGGGGCTATTCGACGCCGGAAAGCCTGATCGCCCACAATCCCAAGCTGACCTTCGCCACGGTCCAGGAAATCGCCACCGTCGCCCGCTAGTTCAGGCGCCGCGTGAAGTGGTGCTCGGCCCTCTGAATCTGAGGCCAAACCCTATCTATCTATTTGATTTTATTTACTTTTGTAAAATTTCGAGACCTGAACTTCAGGCGCCAACCTGTCGCCAGCGCCCAGTCGTAGGGATAGGCGAGCCCCTCGCGGACCACCATCCGCAGCCTGTGTGCGCGCGGTCCGGCGTGGCCATGGCCCAGGGGCCCGGCCCGGCTGGCCACCCCGGCGGCTCGGAACAGCATCCGGATGCGAGGCAGGTGATAGCCGTCGCTGCAGGCCACGGCGCCCTCCAGGCCCTCGGCCCGGATGAAGGCGACGGCGGCGGCGACGTTTTCCATGGTGTCGCGGCTCTGCTCGTCCAGCGCGATGCGGGCGGGATCAACGCCGGCCTCGATCAGCAGCCTGGCCATGAGGCGAGCTTCCGACGCCCCATGCCGCCCGACCCCGCCGGAGCAGAAGATCAGCGCGCCGGGGTCGTCATGCGCCGCCTGCCGGCCATAGGCGACACGCCGCCGCAAGGAGGGGCTGGGGCCGCCATCCGGCCAGACCGCCGCCCCGAAGATCACGATCGCCCAGGCCATGGGGACATGATGCCGGGCGGCCGGTCCGCGAGCTAGCCCGCGTTCATCGGCGGGCTGTGTTCCTCGATAATGTCCTCGCGCTCGGCCTTGCGGACCGCGCCGCGAACATTGAGGCGGGTGAGGACCTCGATCGGGCCATAGCGCGCGTGAGCCTCGTCCAGGGCGGCCTGCCAGTCGCGGGCCGACAGACACTCGGTCTCGCCGGCGAACAGGATGCTGGCGCCCTTGGGTGTCACCTGGGCGATGACATAGTTGGCGCCCACCGGCGGCAGGCTCCGCTCCTCTTCGAGGGCGGAGTAGCGGTAAACCGAGCCGGACTTGCCGGCGAAATCGATCTGGCGGGCCAACGGGACGCTCCCGGCAGTGGGATGACTGAACATGCCCCCTGATACCCGACCGAATTGGGCGAAAGATAGGCTTCGCGCGCATTGGGCGATCACCACACCGCGAGCGCCGCCATGATAGCGGCCCAATCAACGGAACAACCGGCGCCATAAGGCGTTCGGCGTGTGGGGTGGGCTCTGCTAGACTCGACCTTCGACCTGGGCTCGACTCAATCGCCGAGTGAGCTCCTCCAGCAAGGCGCAGACCGACCAGCCTATGGAACGACCGGCCGACTTCACCGTCAGGGACGCCCGCCACCAGGGCGTCATCGAACTGACCGGCGACTGGACCGCGGCCCAGATCGGGCCGGCGGCCAGCGGCCTGCGCGATGAGCTGGCCGGGCGCAGCGCCGTGGACCTCGATCTCACCAAGATCGGCCGCATGGACACCGCCGGCGCCTACGCCGTCATCCAGGCCTCAGGCGCCAAGTACGACGCCGCCCGCGTGAAGGCCCGGCCCGAAACCCTGCGCCTGATCGAGCTGGTGAGCCATGCGGCCCTGCCCAAGCCGGCGCCCAAGGCCACGCCCCGCGGCTTTCACGAACTGACCATCCGCATCGGCAAGGGCGTGGTGGACCTGGCCAAGGAGATCTTCGACACCCTGGTGTTCGCCGGCCACCTGCTGGTGGTGCTGTTCCGGGCCATACTCAATCCCCGCCGCATCCGCTGGGCGGCCTGCGTGTCGCTCGCAGAGCGCGCCGGGCTGGACGCCATCCCGATCGTCGCCACCACGACCTTCTTCATCGGGGCCGTGGTGGGCCTGCTGGGCGCCAACATGCTGCGGCAGTTCGGGGCCGAGGTGTTCGCCGTGGAACTGATCGGCATCGCGGTGCTGCGCGAGTTCAACATCCTGATCACGGCGGTGCTGCTGGCCGGCCGCTCGGCCTCATCCTTCGCCGCCGAGCTCGGTTCGATGAAGATGAACCAGGAGATCGACGCCATGAAGGTCATGGGGGTCGATCCCTTCGAGGCCCTGGTCTTCCCCCGTTTCGCCGCCCTGCTCTTCACCATTCCGCTGCTGACCTTCGTGGCCACCCTGGCGGGTCTGGCGGGCGGTCTGCTGGTCACCTGGTCCGTGCTGGACCTGGGCCCCTCCTTCTTCCTGCAGCGCATCCTCGACAGCGTGGGCATCAACCAGTTCTGGGTCGGTCTTTCCAAGGCGCCGGTGATGGCCGCGGTGATCGCCGGCATCGGCTGCCGGCAGGGCATGGAGGTCGGCGGCGATGTCGAGTCGCTCGGCCGTCGCGTCACCGCGGCGGTGGTGCACGCGATCTTCGCCATCATCCTCATCGATGCGATCTTCGCGCTGATCTACATGGAGTTCGACATTTGACCGTCGAGCCCGAAGACGAGACCGTCCTCACCGAGGACGAACTTCCGGAAACCGGTCCCGCCATCGTGGTGAAGGGCCTGGTGTCGGCGTTCGGCGAGAACGTGATTCACAAGAACCTGGACCTGACGGTCCAGCGCGGCGACGTGCAGGGCGTGGTCGGGGGCTCCGGCACCGGCAAGTCGGTGTTGCTGAACACCATCATCGGCCTGAAGTCGCCCGACGGCGGCACGGTCCAGGTGTTCGGCCAGGATATCCAGAACGCCTCGCGCCGCAGATGGTCGGCCGTTGAGCGTAGCTGGGGGGTGATGTTCCAGCAGGGCGCCCTGTTCTCGAACCTCACGGTGCGCGAGAATGTCGCCGCGCCGATGTACGAACACACCAACATGCCCAAGCGCGTCGTCATGGAGCTGGCCGAGCTGAAGATCGCCCTGGTGGGCCTGCAGCCCGAGGCCGCCAACCTGAAGCCCTCCGAGCTTTCCGGCGGCATGCGCAAGCGCGCGGGCCTGGCCCGAGCCCTGGCCCTGGACCCCGAACTGCTGTTCCTCGACGAGCCGACCGCCGGCCTTGACCCCATTGGCGCGGCCGCCTTCGACGACTTGATCAAGGACCTGTCCGACAGTCTGGATCTGACGGTCTTCATGATCACCCACGACCTCGACAGCCTCTATGCGATCACCGATCGCGTGGCGGTGCTGGCCGACAAGCAGGTGGTCGCCAACGCTTCGGTGGCGGACCTCGAAAAGTCCGATCACCCGTGGATTCGTGAATATTTCCTGGGACCCCGCGGCCGCGCCGCGCAGGGCTCGGCGAAGAGAGCCAAGACGGTAGGCTGATGGAAAAAGACGCCAACTACGCCCTGGTGGGCCTTTCGACCCTGATCCTGTTCCTGGGCATGGTGATCTTTGGCGTGTGGCTGGCCAAGGTCCAGTTCAGCCGGGACTACCAGCTATATGACATCGTCTTCCAGGGGCCGATCAACGGCCTGACCCAGGGCGGTGAAGTCCGCTTCAACGGCATCAAGGTGGGCGAGGTCACGAAGATCGAGCTTGCCCGGGACAATCCAAAGAACGTGGTCGCCCGCGCCCGCGTCACCTCCGACGTACCGATCCGGGTGGACTCGGTGGCGACCCTCGAACCCCAGGGCATCACCGGCGTGAACTACATTCAGATCAGCGCCGGCACCCCCACCAAGCCGCTGCTGCAGGACGTCACCGAAGAGGCCAAGGTGCCGGTGATCCGCAGCCAGCGAAGCACCCTTTCTGACCTGCTTGAGGGCGGTGGCACGGTGCTGAGCCGCACCGTCGAGGCCTTGGACCGGGTGAACAAGGTGCTGTCGGACCAGAACGTGAAGGTCTTCTCCGCGGCGCTGAGCGACACCCAGGCGGTGACCGCCGAGCTGCGGGAGCGCAAGGCGGTGATCGCCGACGCGCAGAAGGCGCTGCAGAGCATCGACACCGCCGCCCAGTCCATCGCCCAGCTTGGCCAGTCGGGTCAGGCGCTGCTGGACGGCGACGGCAAGCGGACCATGAAGAACGTGGCCGACGCCGCCGACGAAGCCCGCGCCACCGCCAAGGACCTGCGCGCCATGGTGGCCAAGCTGGAGGGCCCCACCAGCGACTTCGCCACCACCGGCCTGCCGCAGATCACCGCGGCGACCGTGCAGCTGCAACAGACCGCCGAGGCGCTTGAGCGCCTGGCCGACGAACTCCAGACCAATCCCCGAGGCGCGGTCGGCAAACCGCCCGCCAAGGAAATCGAGGTGAAGCCATGACCCGTCTGAAGCACCTCGGCCGCCTCTCGGCGATCGCGGTCACGGCCATCGCGCTGTCCGGCTGCATCTCGCTGTTTCCGAAGAGCAAGCCCGCCCAGCTCTACCGCTTCGACTACGCCAAGACCGCCGAGGCGCCGACCCCGCCGGCCTCGGCCCTGGTGGGCATTCTCAAGCTCAACAGCAGCTTCACCAAGGCCGCGGGCGGCGATCGCATCATGACCGTCACGGACAACAGCGACGTGGCCTATATCGCCGAGGCTCGCTGGGCCGCGCCGGCCTCGGTGCTGTTCGACGAAGCGGTGGACCGCGCCTTCCTGGCCAATCCCGGTGTCCGGCTGATCAGCCGCGGCGAGGTCGGCAAGGCTGACTATGTGATGAAGCTCGACGTCACCCGGTTCGAAGTGGCCTACGCCGCGCCGAAGGCGACGCCCGAGGTGTTGATCAGCGTGACCGGAACCCTGACCCGCTCGGGGGACCGCGCCCTGGTGTCGGAGCAGACCTTCACCCGCAAGGTGAGCGCCGGCGGCGACCGTCAGGCCGCCATCGTCGGCGCCTTCAGCGCGGCGACCGGGGGCGTGCTCGATGATGTGGTGGCCTGGGCGGCGGCGAATACGGAGGCGCGGTAGCCCCTAGGGCCTCGGGTCAGACGGAGTCATCTGCGCCGAGGCTCTATATTCAAAGACATAGTGGTCCAAATCTGACGTTTGAGTCTCGCAGGACGCACTCGGCTGAGTCTCGCAGCTCGCACTCGGCCGACGAAAACCCGAACGTCCGCTTCACGCCCCGAACCCAACGGGGAGAATTGACCCATCTCTGCCCTCGGGAGCGTCCGCTTAGCGTTGCGACGTAGCTTTTCCAGCCGGCTCGGAAGTTGCGAGCGTCTGCTTTACGGGAGCGGCATGTCGTAGTTGGAGATCAGGCAGAGAGTGCCGATATTCCAATCCGGTCCCCACGTCATAACCAACTTCCCGCTGGACCAGCTGAATGGCCGCGCAGTTTTGTGAGCCTGCTCTGTAGATGGCGCGTAGAAACCGCAGGTCACCTCCCCGTCATTCCGCCGCTCTCTAGTTGCCACTACGAGCTGGACCGGCTCTTTTGCCTCTTTGGATAGCGCGCGAACGATGAGGGCGGATATGTCAGGTGACAGTTCCAGCGCCTCACCTTTCGCCACCTCAGCAGCGAGCGCGGAGGTAGCGACCAGAGATGCCACTATGGGCACCAAGGCCAAGCGATGCGATGTCATGGTCAACCGTACCTATGCTGACGACCGCAATCCACCCTTCTGCGACTTCGGCGAGGACCGCTTCCGGGCAGGAGCATGGGCGCGCCAGCGGCGGCGCCAGGTGTGAGATTCCACCCACCAGAGCGCGCCCGGCGGGGGTGCACTTAAACCTGGCGCCCGCTAGCCTTCCAGGCCGTTGATGCGCTTGGCGGCGGTGACGGTGTTGGACAGCAGGCAGGCCACGGTCATCAGGCCGATGCCCCCCGGCACCGGGGTGATGTTGGCGGCGACCTTCTCGGCCGACTTGAAGTCCACGTCGCCCACCAGCTTGGTCTTGCCGGCGGCGGCCTTGACCGGGTCGCGGAACGGCACGCGGTTGATGCCGACGTCGATCACCGTGGCGCCCGGCTTGATCCAGTCGCCCTTGATCATCTGAGGCCGACCGACGGCGGCCACCAGGATGTCGGCCTCGCGGCAGACGGAAGGCAGATCGACCGTTCGCGAGTGGGCGATGGTCACCGTGCAATCGGCCTGCAGCAGCAGCTGGGCGATCGGGCGGCCCACCAGCACCGAGCGTCCCACCACCACGGCGCGCTTGCCGGCCAGGTTCCCCAGGGTCTGGCGCAGGACCAGCATGCAGCCCAGCGGCGTGCAGGGAATGAGCGCGGGCATGCCGCTGGCCAGCAGGCCGGCATTGACCACCGTCAGGCCGTCGACGTCCTTGTTGGGATCGATGGCCGCCAGGACCATCTTCTCGTCGAGATGTCCCGGCAGGGGCATCTGAACCAAGATGCCGTGAACCTTCGGGTCGTCGTTGAGCTGTTCCACCAGGGCCATCAGCTCATCCTGGCGGGTGTCGGCGGCCAGCCGGTGGGTCTCTGAATGCATGCCCGCGGCCAGGGAGTGCTCGCCCTTGGACCTCACATAGACCTGGCTGGCCGGGTCCTCGCCCACCAGCACCACCGCCAGCCCCGGCTGCAGTCCGTGCTCGGCCTTGAGCATGGCGACCTCGCCCGCCGCCTGGGCGCGGACCAGTTCGGCCAGGGACTTCACGTCGATGGTGTGGGCTGAGGTCATGGAGGGTCCTGATGTCGCCGGAACTCGGGCTTCGACTATCCGTTCACGCTGCGCCGCGCAATGTGGCCAGGAGCGGATGCATGTCGGGGTTCACGGCGTTCTTCACCAAGTTCTCCACCTCGGTGTCCAAATGGACCGGCCGCCCCCTGGTGTTCGCCTGCTGCTGCGTGCTGGTGATCCTCTGGGCGGCGTCAGGCCCGGTGTTCGGATTTTCCGACACCTGGCAGCTGGTGATCAACACCTCGACGACGATCATCACCTTCCTGATGGTGTTCCTGATCCAGAACACTCAGAACCGCGACAACAACGCCCTGCACGCCAAGCTCGATGAGTTGATCCGGGTTTCGGAGGGTGAGAACGGCTTCATCGGCATTGAGAATCTGAGCGACGAGGAACTGGAGGCGATCCTGGCCGAATGCGACAAGAACGCCACCGAGCTGCGCCTGGTGAGCAAGAAGAACGGCCGCAACGGCGCCCTGCCCTCGCTTCACGCCAGCAAGACGAAAGCCGCGCCCACCAAGAAGCCGGCGGCGCGCACGGCCAGGACGAAGACGAAGGCCTAAACCGCGTCAACGCCCGCTGAACAGCGAGTCGTAGGGATCGACCTTGCCGCTGACGGAGTCGGCGACCGACGCCGGCGGCCAGCCCAGCTTGACCGTGAGGCTTTCGTCCCAGGCCTGGGCGATCAGGTCGCGCAGTTGCGAGGCGCCCGCGGCCAGCCGTTCCGTCGCGAAGGCCACGCCGCGCGCGTTACCCGGGGTGAACGCCCCGGCCTTCTCCAGTTCATAGAGCGGGACCACCTGACGGCCGGCCACCAGCAGGTAGGACGAAACCCTCGCCTCGATGGAGCCAGCGCCGGTCTTCAGCGGCGCGAGGTTGGCCCGCACCATGGCCGGGGTCACGTTCTCGACGGCGAAGACGTCCTCGAAGGGCGCGTGGATCTTGGCGGTCGTGTAGCCGTTGGGGTTCGGGTAGTCGCCCCAGCCGTTGTAGTGGGCGCTGACGTGCAGGGGCTGGGAGCCGTCGCCGACGTAGTGGGCCAGGTAGCCGATGGTCACCAGCATCAGCTGCTCGCGGCGCAGGCGGTCGGCGCGCAGCCAGGCCCGGCGGACCCTGTTCTTCTCCCGCTTCTCGGCGGCCGTGCCCATGCGCCAGTAGCCCATGTCGGTCACGAGCTGCTGATACCGCTCGATGATGGCGTAGGGCAGGTAGCCCGCCTTCCAGCTATCCTGGCCGGTGGCGCGCAGGGCGGTCTCGTAGGCCGCGCGGGTGGGCGGCAGGTCCGACAGCATCGGGCCGCCGAGGATGCGGCCATCCTCCTCGTAGTCGACGAAGTGGGCCGGATCGAGATTGCTGCCATGAACCCGGCCCGAGGCCTTGGAACGGTCCGGTTCGCGCGACAATTCGCCGATCGCCTCGATCCCGGCGGGGCTGCGCAGGAAGGCCGGGAGGGCCGGCGGCAGGGCGCGGGCCGCCTCCTGGCCGATCATCCGGTGACCGGGATTGCTCCAGGCGAGGGCGGGAGCCGGGACGGCGGCGAGCAGCAGGACGGCGAGGCGGACAGCGTTGAGTTTCATGCCTGCGATTTGAGCCGGGCCACCACCGAAGGCAAGCGCCACGAGGCTCGGGCCCCGTCGATTTCATGGGGCCGTCGCAGAGCCGTCAGCTGATGTTCAGCGCCCTTTCCGTCCGCGCAATCCAGGCCTGGACCTTCGGATAGTCGGCGAGGCGGAAGCCGCCGTCCCCGGCTTCCCGCGTGTAGGCCACCAGGGCGACATCGGCGAGGCTGACCGCCGCCCCCACCAGGAAGGGCGAGGCCGCCAGGCCGTCCTCCAGCCGCTGCAGGGCGGCCTTGCCGCGTTCGACGATCCGCGGCTCCAGATCGGCCACCGGCTTGCCCTGGAACCGCACCTGGAAACGGGCCACGGCGACATAGGGTTCGTGGCTGTACTGCTCCCAGAACAACCATTCCAGCATGCGGGCCCGATCATAGGCGTCGGAGGGGATCAAAGCCGAGCCCTGCGCCAGATGCAGGATGATGGCGTTGGACTGGGCCAGGGGCCGGCCGTCGTCCAGGACCACCGCCGGGACCTGGCCGGCCGGGTTCATGGCCAGGAATTCCGGCGTTCGGGTGGCGGCTTTCAGGACGTCGGTCTCGATCCACTCATAGGAGAGGCGCAGATGATCGGCCGTCCACTTCACCTTCAGGCAGTTGCCCGAGATCGAGTCTCCAAAGATGCGCATGCGCCGTGCCCCCGTTGCTTCGCGCGACTTGATAGACCAAGAGTCCACCTGCGCAAGAGATGCTGTCTGTGGAGAGTTATTGGCCCAGCTATTCCCGGGGTTGCCCTGACGCCAGAGTCCCGGTACTCAGACCCCCGCTGACAGATCAACGACGTAGGATCCCCGATGGGACGCCACCTCGCCGCCCTGGCCGCCCTTCCCCTTCTGGCTTTCGGAGGTGGAGCGCACGCCGCTCCTTCCGACCCCATCGGGGACCTCCTGATGAACGCCCTGACGGGCGCCGTGCCGGGTTCGGTCGACTATCGCCTCAAGGCCACCCTCTATCATGCCGGCGCCAAGGGTGTGGGCGGCCTGGATTCGCTGGGCTGCAAGGTGGTGGCCATGCGCACCGCGGCGATCGACAAGACCCTGATCCCGCGCCGGACCATCCTGTTCATCAAGGAAACCGTGGGGCTATCGATGCCCGACGGCTCGGCCCATGACGGTTATTGGTACGCCTCCGACGTCGGCGGGGCGATCAAGGGCCAGCGGATCGATCTGTTCACCGGCTCGGGCTCCAGCTCGATGAAGCCCCTGCGGCCGCTGAACCTTTCGCAGCTGACGGTCACCAAGGCCGGCCAGTTCCAGGGCTGCCCCCCGAAATAGGGTTTTCGGATGCTCCCCGCTGGGGAGGATCCAATCCCTCAGGTCTCGACGAAGGCGCGTTCCAGGACGTAGTCGCCGGGGCTGGCCAGCGAACCCTCAACATAGCCTCGGGCTTCCAGCAGGGTCTTCAGGTCGGCCAGGACCGAGGGACCGCCGCACAGCATCAGCCGATCTACGGCCGGGTCGAGGGGCGGAAGGCCCAGATCCTCGAAGATCTTGCCCGAGGCGATGAGGTCGGTGATCCGGCCCTGGTGCTTGAAGGGTTCGCGGGTGACGGTGGGATAGTAGCGCAGCTTGGGCGCGACGATCTCGCCGAGGATTTCGTCGTTGGGCAGGTCGGTCTCGAACAGCTCGCGATAGTTCAGGTCGGCGACATTGCGCACTGTGTGGGTGACGATGACCTCGTCGAAGCGGTCATAGACCTCGGGGTCGCGGGCCAGGCTGAGCCAGGGGGCCAGGCCGGTGCCGGTGCCCAGCATATAGAGGCGCTTGCCGGGCTTCAGGCCGTCCAGCACCAGGGTGCCGGTGGGCTTCTTGCCGATCAGCACCTGGTCGCCGACCTGGATCTTCTGCAGGCGCGAGGTCAGGGGGCCGCTCTCGACCTTGATGGAATAGAATTCCAGCTCGTCGTGCCAGGACGGCGAGGCGATGGAATAGGCGCGCAGCAGCGGCTTGCCGTCCACCTCCAGGCCCACCATCACGAACTGGCCGCTCTGGAACCGGAAGGCTGGGTCGCGGGTGGTGCGGAACGAGAACAGGCTGTCGGTCCAGTGCTGGACCCAGGTCACGGTCTCATAGAGGAAGGCGCCGGCCTTCTTGGCCGGGGCGGCGGCGGTCACATCGGTCATGATCGGTCTGCTTGAAGCTGTTCAGGTCGCGACTAGATATCGCCGCCGACATTGGTGACGGCGTCGGGCGCGCGGGCGACATGTATGCCGCATTCGGTCTTTTCGGAACCCGCCCAGCGTCCGGCGCGCACATCCTCGCCCTCTTCCACCGGCTTGGTGCAGGGCCAGCAGCCGATGGAGGGGAAGCCCTGGGCCACCAGGGGGTGGGCCGGCAGGTCATGCTGCGCCATGTAGGCGTCGAGCTCGGTCTTGCCCCAGTTGGCCAGGGGATTGAACTTCACCTGGCCGTCCGCCTGCTCCACCACCGGCAGGGACAGACGGTCGCCGCCGTGGAAGCGCTTGCGGCCGGTGATCCAGCCGTCGAAGTCCTTCAGGGCGGTGTCCAGCGGGATCACCTTGCGGATGTTGCAGCAGGCGTCGGTGTCGGTCTGCCAGAGGTTGGCCTTGGGATCGACGGTGGCCAGGTCGGTATAGAGCGGCCGCAGGTCACGCACCTCGGTGAGGCCCAGCCTGGCGGCCAGGTTGCGCCGGTAATCCAGCGTCTGGCCAAACAGCATGCCGGTATCCAGGAACATGATCGGCATGTCCGGCTTGATCTGGGAGACCATGTGCAGAAGCACCGCCGACTCCGCCCCGAAGGACGAGACCAGGGCCAGCTTGTCGCCGAAGGTCTCCACCGCCGATTCCAGCACCGTCACCGGGTGGGCGTGGCGCAGTTCGGCGTCGAGGCGCAGGGCGACCTGCGGGCGTTCCAGATTATCAAAGGCCATGCTCAGGACTCCGCACGCTCGGTGAAGGCCGGGATGCGGCCGTCAGAGGCGCGTTGATAAACGTGACGATGACGATTGGCGGCGTGGGCCCATTGCTCGGGGCTGGAGCCGTCGGCGGTTTCAAAACTGTCGCAGCCGCAGCGGGTCAGGAAGTTGGCCTCCTCGCGCAGCACCTCCCCCACCGCGCGGACCTCGCCCTTGAAGCCGAAGCGTTGGCGCAGCAGGTGGGAGGTGGAGAAGCCGCGGCCGTCGCGGTATTTGGGGAAGGCGACGGCCACAACCGCCAGCTTGGGCAGGTCGTAGGCGAGCGCCTCGACCTCCTCGTCCGGCTCGATGCGCACGCCCACGGCGCGGCCCTGGGAGATCAGGGCGTCGCCCTCGGCGGAGAACCGGGTCAGCGAGATGATCACGTCGCCGGGAGGCATGCCCTCATCGTCGGCGACATGGGTGAAGGGGTCGTCGGCGGAGACGAACTGGCCGTCCTCGATCCTAATGAGCTTCGGCATAGACAGCCTCCTTGAAGGGAGCGACGCCCGTGCGGCGGAAGGTGTCGAGGAAGCGCTCGCCATCGGCCCGCTCGCGCAGATAGACCTCGACGATGGTGTCGATGGCGTCGGTGACGCGGTCGGCCGGCAGGGCCGGGCCCAGCATCTTGCCGACCTCGGCGTCCTCGGCCCCGGAGCCGCCCAGGGTGAGCTGGTAGAACTCCTCGCCCTTCTTATCGACCCCAAGTATGCCGATGTGGCCGACATGGTGGTGGCCGCAGGCGTTGATGCAGCCGCTGATCTTGATCTTCAGCTCCCCCACCAGTTCGGCGCGATCCTGGTCGGCGAAGCGGTGGGCGATGTCCTGGGCGATCGGGATGGCGCGCGCATTGGCGAGCGCGCAGTAGTCCAGGCCCGGGCAGGCGATGATGTCGCTGATCAGGTTGATGTTGGGCGTGGCGAGACCCGCGGCCGCGAGCCCCTGGAACACCGCATGGGCGTCGTCCAGCTTGACGTGCGGCAGGACCAGGTTCTGCTCGTGGGTGATGCGGATGTCGTTCTGGCCGTAGCGTTCGCCCAGGTCGGCGACGGCGTCCATCTGGTCGGAGGTGGCGTCGCCGGGGGTGTCGCCGATCCCCTTCAGGGAGATCTCGACGATGGTGTAGCCCGGCCGCTTGTGGGGCTTGAGGTTATTGCGGGCGAAGCGCGCGAAGGCGGGATCGGCGGCCTTGGCGGTCTCGAAGGCTTCGGAACGGTTCACCAGGGTGTCGAAGGCCTTGACCGAGAAGGCGGCGCGGATGCGGGCGATCTCGGTGTCGGGCATGTCGGCCCCGGGGCCGACTTTTTCCCACTCTTCCTCGACCTGACGGCGGAACTCCTCGGCGCCGAGAGCGGCCACCAGGATCTTGATCCGGGCCTTGTAGGCGTTGTCCCGGCGGCCGTGGCGGTTGTAGACCCGCAGCGTCGCGTCCAGGTACGAGAACAGCCGATTGGCCGGCAGGAACTCCTTGATGGTCGGGCCGACATAGGGCGTGCGCCCCATCCCGCCGCCGACGATCACCTCAAAGCCCATCGTGCCATCGCGGGCGCGGCGGACCACCAGGCCGATGTCGTGGACCCGGGCCGCCGTGCGGTCCTTGGGCGCGGCGGTGACCGCGAACTTGAACTTGCGCGGCAGGTGGCTGAACTCGGGGTGCAGCATCGACCACTGGCGGATGGCCTCGGACCAGACGCGCGGGTCGTCGATCTCCTCGGCCGTCGCCCCGGCATAGGGGTCGGAGGTGACGTTGCGGATGCAGTTGCCGCTGGTCTGGATGGCGTGCAGGTCGACGGTGGCCAGCTCTTCCAGGATCGCCGGCGCCTCGCGCAGCTTGATCCAGTGGAACTGCAGGTTGGTCCGCGTGGTGAAGTGGCCGTAGCCCTTGTCGTAGCGGCGGCCGATGTCGGCCAGCTTGCGCAGCTGGGTGGCGTTCAGCGAGCCATAGGGGATGGCCACCCGCAGCATGTAGGCGTGCAGCTGCAGATAGAGACCGTTGCGCAGACGCAGCATCTTGAACTGGTCTTCGGTGATCTCACCGGCCAGGCGGCGCTCCACCTGTTGTTTGAACTCCGCGGCCCGGTCGGCCAGGAATTCCTTGTCGATGGTGTCGTACTGATACATCGGCCCTACTTACGCTTGATCAGGTTGACGCGGCCGGTGGAGCGCGAGGCGCCGGCGGCGTGCCGCAGGGCCTCGATAGCCGCTCCGCCCTCGGCCTGCTTGCCATGGGTCGGGTGGTTGAGCGGGCCCAGGGCCCGGATACGTTCGCGGAAGCTGAGCGGCGCCCACAGGCCCTCGCTCTCGATCAGGTCGATCAGGTAGACGTCGATCACCGTGTTCGGCTGGGACTTGCCCTGGCCCTCGGCGGCCTCGCCGGTGGCGTCGTCGGCGAACAGCTCGGCGTCGGCGAAGCGTTCAACCCAAGCGCCCTTGTTCCAGAACACGACCTCGCCGTCGTCGAGGCGATTGGCGGTCAGCGCCTTCATGATCCCACTCCCCGCTCGAGACCCCGAGCTTCGATACTTTGAACAAACTGGGCGGTCCCGGCCTGGGCGAGGCTCATGGCCTCCCCCACGATCAGCAGGGCGGGACCGGTAACATTGGCGGCGGCCTCGGCGAGGCCGGTCAGGTCGGTGACCACCCGGCGCTCATCGGCGCGGCTGGCGTTCTCGACGATCAGGGCCGGCGTCGAACCCGCGCGGCCGGCGTCCATCAGATGCCGGGCGATCCCGGCGGCGGTGGAGACGCCCATATAGATCACCACGGTGTGGTTGGGCTTGGCCAGGCTCGCCCAGTCCAGGTCCGGCGTCTCGCCCGTGGCCGCGTGGCCGGTGACGAAGGTGACGGCCTGGGCCGCGCCGCGATGGGTCAGGGGCGCGCCGGCGCTGGCCGCCGAGGCCAGGGCGGCGGTGACGCCGGGCACCACGTAGCAGGCGACGCCAGCCTCGCGGCAGGCTTCCAGTTCCTCGCCGCCGCGGCCGAAGATGAAGGGATCGCCGCCCTTCAGCCGGATGACCGTCAGGCCCTCCAGGGCGAAGGCCACCAGCATCCTGTTGATTTCGTCTTGCGCATAGGAGTGCCGCGACTTGCGCTTGGCCACCGAGATGCGGCGCGCGGCGACCGGGGCCAGGTCCAGGATCTCGTCGCTCACCAGGCCGTCGTGGACCACCACGTCAGCGGTCGCCAGCACCTTGAAGGCCTTCAGCGTCAGCAGTTCCGGGTCGCCGGGACCCGCGCCCACCAGCCACACCGAGCCGGCCGCGCGCACGCCTTCTCCGCCCAGGACGACCAGGCGGTTGGCGGTGGGGGCCTTGGGCGCGCGATGCGACATGGGCTTTAAGGTTCTCTAACGACTAGGCTTGAGTTTTGAAGCGCGACGGGCTCTACACCCGCCCCGCCTGATGTCCACCGATGAAAAGGGCCTATACACCGCCGGACGCTTGCAAACTGGTCTCGAAAGGCCCAATTCGCAAGCCAAGGTCTTCTGCCGGGGCTGTCAGGAAAACTCCATGGAACGGGACGCGCCGCGCCGCAGGTTGCCGCCTCTCAACGCCCTTCGCGCGTTCGAGGCCGCCGCCCGCCACCTCAACTTCTCACGCGCCGCCGACGAGTTGTCGGTGACGCCAGGCGCCGTGAGCCAGCAGATCCAGAACCTGGAGGACTATGTGGGCGCGGCGCTGTTCAAGCGCACGCCGAAGGGCCTGCTGCTGACCGACGCGGCTCAGACCGCCCTGCCCGCCCTGCGCGAGGCCTTCGACCGGCTGGCCGAGGCCGCCTCCATGCTGACCGCCGCCGTGGACGGCCGCCGGTTGACGCTCACCGCCGCCCCCTCCTTCGCCGCCAAGTGGCTGGTGCCGCGCCTGGGCAAGTTCGAGGAGTTGAATCCGCAGGTGGACGTCTGGCTGTCGGCGGGCCTGGAGCTGGTGGACCTGACGGCCGGCGAGGTGGACGTGGCCATCCGCTACGGCGCCGGCCGCTATCCGGGCCTGGAGGTGCGCCGGCTGATCGGCGAGACCGTGGTGCCGGTGCTGAGCCCGGAGCTGCACGCCAACAATCCGCTGAACTCGCCCGCCGACCTGCTGGGTCACATCCTGCTGCACGACGGCTCGCCCGAGCCGGACGACAGCTGCCCCGACTGGACCATGTGGCTGGCGGCGCGCGGCGTGAAGGGCGTCGACGGCACCCGAGGGCCCCGCTTCAACCAGTCCAGCATGGTGATCGAGGCCGCCGCCAACGGCCGCGGCGTGGCCCTGGCCAAACGCACCCTGGCCCAGGCCGACCTGGACGCCGGCCGCCTGGTCTCGCCGCTGCAGATATCGACCGCCGTGGACTTCGCCTATTACGTCGTCCACCCCAAGGCCAAGGGCCGCCTGCCCCAGGTGAAGGCCTTCATCAACTGGATCACCGCCGAGGCCGAGGCCCACGAACTGGCGCTGCAGGCGTTGGACAACGGCGCGGGGATTTAGCTCCGCCTCCCCTTCTTCCTGTGCGGGAGAAGGTGGCCGGTCGCGGTGATCTCGCGAGCAAACCAGCACGTCATCCCGGCCAAGGCCCGTGAGGGCCGCAGAGCCGGGATCCAGGGGTCAGCGCGCGGCATCCGCCCCTGGCTCCCGGCTCTCCGCTTCGCTGCGGCCGGGATGACGTGAGGGGTTATCGCCCCCTCATCCGACCTTGCGCCGAGGTCCCTACCGGAACGCCAGCCCCTCGAACTGGCCAGAGGTCCGCCAGTCTTCGATGTACTTGAAGAAGGCCGTGGCGCCCTGGGGGTAGCCGACATTGTACTTGGCCGCCGGGCCGGGGCTCTGGCCCTCGTTGTTGTAGTAGCCGGGGGTGCAGTCCGGCGCGCCCATCATACGGCCCGCGCCGGTCAGCAGCAGGTCGACCCAGGCCTTCTGGGCCTCGGGCGTGACCTCCACCTCCTCGGCGCCGACGTCGAGGGCGTGCTTGACCGTCATGGCGATGGTGCGGCCCGACTCCGTCAGGTTGTGCGGCACGTTGGAGATCAGGTTGGCGCCCTGGGTGGGCTGCACGAAGAAGGCGTTGGGGAAGCCCAGCACGTGGATGCCGTGCTTGGACTTCATGCCCTCGGCCCAGGCGTCCGAGAGCTTCAGGCCATCGACGCCCGTCAGGTCGAAGCCCGCGCGGCGCTTGTACTCGGTGCCGACCTCGAAGCCCGAGGCGTAGATGATGCAGTCGACCTCGTGCTCGACGCCGGCCACCACGAAGCCCTTCTCGGTGATGGCCTCGACGCCCTTGCCGTCGGTGTCGATCAGTTGGGTGCTGGGTTCGTTGAAGGCCTGCAGATAGGCGTCGTGGAAGCAGGGGCGCTTGCAGAGCTGGCGGTACCAGGCCTTGAGCTTTTCAGCTGTGTCGCGATCCTGCACGATGGCCTCGGCCCGGGCGCGGATCTCCTCCATCTTCTCGAAGTCGCTGTCCTCGTAGGCGGCGAGCATCTTCTGCGGAGTCAGGCCCTCGCGGGGGAGCTGGGAGATCTTGGCGCGGATGCGGCGTGACAGGTCCGTCCAGCCGTCCATCACCAGGTCTTCCTCGGCGTTGCCGCCGGCCTGGTTGGCTGTGAAGTTCTCCAGCCAGCGCTTCTGCCAGCCCGGCGTCGCGATCTCGGCGAACCACTCGGCGTCGATGGGCTTGTTGGCGCGGACGTCCACCGAGGACGGGGTGCGTTGGACCACGAACAGCTGCTTGCAAGCCTTGGCCAGGTGCGGGACGGCCTGCACCGAGGTCGCGCCGGTGCCGATGATGGCGACGCGCTTGTCGGCCAGCTTCTCCATCTTGGCGCCCTTGGGGTCGCCGCCGGTGTAGTCGTAGTCCCACCGGCTGGTGTGGAACGAATGGCCCTTGAAGGTCTCGATCCCCGGAATGCCGGGCAGCTTGGGCACGTGCAGCGGCCCGGTGCCCAGGCCGATGAAGCTGGCGGTGAATTCGTCGCCGCGGTTGGTCTTGATCACCCAGCGGGACTTGGCGGCGTCCCAGCGCAGGTCCTCGACCTCGGTGTGGAACAGGGCGTTCTCATAGAGGCCGTACTGCTTGCCGATGCGCTGGCACTGCTCGAGGATTTCCGGGGCGTGCGCGTACTTCTCGGTCGGCATGTGGCCGGTCTCTTCGAGCAGCGGCATGTAGATCATCGAGGCGGTGTCGCACTGGGCGCCCGGATAGCGGTTCCAGTACCAGGTGCCGCCGAAGTCGCCGCCCTTCTCGATGATGCGCACGTCGGTGACGCCAGCTTCCACCAGACGGGCTCCTGTCACCAATCCTGCGAACCCGCCGCCCACGAAGGCGAAGGTGACATGGTCGGTCTTGGGCGCCCGCTCGACGCGCGGGGTGTAGGGATCTTCGAGGTAGTGAGCCAGGTTGCCCTTCACCTCCAGATACTGGGCGTTGCCGTCGGCCCGCAGGCGCTTGTCGCGCTCGGCGATGTACTTGGCCAACAGGGCCTTCTTGTCGATCACAGCCGCAGTGGTCATTTCAATGGCCTCAGTCTTAAATTCAAAGAAAACAAACACCTGAGCCACCTGGGCTGGCGTCGTAAGTTAGAAGATAGAGTATGGCGCGAGCCAAGGCTAGCCATGCGGGCGATTTCCCCACGCGCCGAGCGGGGATGGCGATGTCGTGAAGGTCTGGAAAAGTCCGTCCACCAAGCGAATGGTGGGTGCAGTAGGATTCGAACCTACGACCCGCTGATTAAGAGTCAGCTGCTCTACCAACTGAGCTATGCACCCGTACCGTTCGAAGCCCGCGAGGGCCTAGCGGCAAGGGCGCGGAACATACTTGAAGCCTCGCTGAAAGCAAGGCGGGTAAGGGGACGAATTTTTTGGCCAGGCGAGACCTCACCGGCGCGGTGGATTTTGCGTACCTCGAAGGCTACGCGGCGGGGGACTTCGGCGTCGTGGACGAGGTGCTCGCCCTGTTCCGCGAGCAGGCCAATCTGTGGTCGGCGATGCTCGATCCCACCAGCGAAGGCTGGCTGGACGCGGTCCACACCATCAAGGGCGCGGCGCGCGGCGTCGGGGCCTTTCAGCTGGGCGACGCCTGCGAGGTGGCCGAGCAACAGGGCGCGGTGCGCCTGGAGAGCGTTCGCATCGCCCTCCAGGCCGCGCTGAGCGACGTCGCCGCCTACGCCCACGAGCGGGCGCTGCAATCGCTGAAGACGCCGAAGAGTTAGCGCTTCATCGCGCCTTCGAGATACTTGCGGATGCCGGGGCCATAGGGCGGGCGCATCTGCACCAGGGGGCCGATGTCCTTCTTGATCTGGGTGTAGATGGCCTTGCGGTGGCTGAACTCGCGGAAGCCGTCGACCCCGTGATAGCTGCCCATGCCCGAGGGCCCGACGCCGCCGAAGGGCAGTTCCTCCTGGGCCACGTGGAAGACCACGTCGTTGATGGTCACCCCGCCGGCCGTGGTGCCGTTCAGCACCTTCTCCTTTTCCGCGGCGTCGTCGCCGAAATAGTAGAGGCCGAGCGGGCGGTCGTGGGCGTTGACGTAGGCGATGGCCTCATCGACTCCGGAATAGGTCTTCACCGGCAGCAGCGGGCCGAAGATCTCCTCCTGCATCACCTTCATGTCGTCGGTGGGGTCGATGATCAGGGTGGGCGCGATCTTACGGTGTTCCTGCTGGCTGAGATCCTCCCCCTCAGGCTTCATCTCGATGATCCGCGCGCCCTTGGCCCGGGCGTCGTCCACATAGCCCTTGATGCGGTCATAGTGCCGGTCGGCGACGATGGCGGTGTAGTCAGGGTTGTCGCGGATGGTGGGGAACATCTTGGCCACCGCGCCCTGGGCATGGCCGATGAAGTCCTCCAGCTGGTCCTTGGGGGCCATGACATAGTCGGGCGCCAGGCAGATCTGGCCGGCGTTCAGGGTCTTGCCGTTCATGACGCGGGCCGCGGCGGTGGCCATGTCAGCCGACCGACCCAGGATCACCGGGCTCTTGCCGCCGAGTTCCAGGGTGAGCGGCACCAGGTTGGCCGAGGCGGCCTTCATCACGTGCCGGGCGATGGAGGTCGCGCCGGTGAAGATCAGGTGGTCGAAGGCCAGTTCCGAGAAGGCCTGGCCCACCTCCGGCCCGCCGGTGATCACCGCGATCTCCTCCTCCGAGAAGACGCTGGAGAACATCACCGCCATCAGCTCCGAGGTGGCCGGGGTGAATTCCGACGGCTTGATGATCGCCCGGTTGCCGGCGGCCAGGACGCCCGCCAGAGGCGCGAAGGTCAGGTTCACCGGGAAGTTCCACGGACTGATGATCCCCACCACGCCCTTGGGCTGGAAGCGGACCTCGGCCTTGGCGCCGAACAGGCCCAGGATGGCGGGCGTGGTCTTGCGCTTCTCGGGCCTCATCCACTTGGTAAGGCTGTCGCGGGCATGCTTCAGCGGGCCGATGGAGCCGGCGATGTCGGTGAAGGCGGTGGCCTCCCGCGAGCGCGAGCCGAAGTCGGCGTTCAGCGCGTCCTCGATGGCCTTGCGGTTGTCGATCAGCAGGCCGATGCAGCGGTCGATCCGCGCGATCCGCTGCTCGGCGGTGGGGGCGCCGTCGCGCAGGTGGGCGGCCTTTTGCTTGGCCAGCAGGGCGTTCATCGAGGCGGCGTCGTGGGCCATGGTCGTCTGTCCTCCGGTCATCGGCGGCTCTTGGGTCGGCCGTCGCGCCCGGATGTTAGCAGGCTTTTCGCCTGCCGCTGGGTCAGGCCGGGGCGGTCGATTTCAGTGAGGGGCGCTCGGAGATGGCGGCGAAGAAGGCGGCCAGCTTCGGGCGGCTGGCGCGCCAGTCCAGGTGGGCGAAGCGGAAGTCGAGATAGCCGAGCGCGCAGGCGACCGCGATGTCGGCCAGACTCGGATTTTCGCCGTCGCGGGGATGGGTCTCGAAGAAATCCAGGGCGCGTTCGATCTTGCCCATCTGGCCGGCCAGCCACTCGGGCCAACGCAGGGGCTCGGGGCGCAGGGCCACCTCGTAGCGGGCCAGCAGGGCCGCATCCAGCAGGCCATCGGCGGCCGAGACCTCCACCAGCACCGACCAGCGGGCCTCGCCGGCGGGGGGCGTCAGCGGCTTGCTCGACAGGCTGTCGAGATATTCGCAGATCACCCGGCTGTCATGGAGGGACGAACCATCGTCGCGCAGCAGGGCCGGGATCTTGGCCAGGGGATTGGCGGCGGCGAGCGTCGGGTCGGGGGCGCCGGCGGGATTGGCGCCGACCTGGACCACCTCCAGCGCGATCCCCAGCTCCTGGGCGACCACGAGGACCTTGCGAGCGTAGGGCGATGCCGGGGAGTAGAAGAGCTTCATGGGGTTCACCTCTTGGGGGAACGGTTATGTCGCAGGCGCCCGCGGTAGACCAGGGGTTGGCGTTGGGGGCCACGGACATCGGCTCACGCCGCCGGCCTGAGCGTCTCAATGGTCCTGCCAAGGGCGTCGGCGTCCAAAGGCTTGGTGATGAAGGCGTCCGCCCCCGCCGCGAGCGCCGCCGCCTGGTGCTCCGGCAAGGCGTTGGCGGTCACCACGATGATCGGCGTGCGTGAGCGCGCGCCGCTAAGCTCAAGGTCTCGGATCCAACGGATGGCGGTCAGGCCGTCCATGACGGGCATCTGCATATCCATGAGCACCAGATCAAAGGAGTCCCGCTCGAAGGCCTCGCACGCTTCCCGCCCATTCTCGGTCGAGCAGACTACGGCCCCCAGCTCGTCCAGCAGCGTCTCGATCACCAGCCGGTTGACGGGATGATCCTCGCTCACCAGCACCTTCAGGGACGACCCCGAGACCGGCGGATCGACCGCCGGCGGCGGCTCCGACGCAGGTGCGGAGCCCGGCGCCGCGGCAGGCGGCAGGGCGATCAGCAGGGTGAAGACCGCGCCAACGCCCGGCGCGCCGTCGCCCTCCAGATCGCCGCCCATGCGAACCGCCATCTCGCGGGAAATGGCCAGACCCAGACCCGTGCCCCCGAAACGTCGGGCTATGGCGCCGTCGCCCTGCTGGAAGCGCTGGAACAGCCGCGCCTTGGTCGCCGGATCAAAGCCGATTCCGGTGTCACGCACCTCGAATCGCCAGCGGGGCGTCGCCCCGTCGGCCGCCGCCTCGGGGCGGACGCTGAGCTGGACATGCCCATGGTCGGTGAACTTGATGGCGTTGGAGAGCAGGTTGATCAGAATCTGCTTCAGACGGACGGCGTCGCCGACCACCAGGGCGTCGGTCTCCGCGGCCAGGTCCAGGCGCAGATCGAGGCCCCGGGCCCGGGCCGGCTCGGCCAGCAGGTCGATCACCGAGGTCACCGCCGACTTCAGGTGGAAGGGCTGGGCCTCGAAGGGCATGCCGTCGGCGTCAAGCCGCGCCAGGTCCAGGATATCCGACAGGAACCCCTGCAGCATGACACCGGAACCGTGGATGCTGTCGGCCATCGCCTTCTGCTCCGGCGACAGGGGCGTCCGGGCGAGGGCGGCCGACAGGGCGTTGACGCCGTTCAGCGGGGTGCGGATCTCATGGCTCATATTGGCCAGGAATTCGGCCTGGATACGTTGTGTCGCGATCAGGTTCCGCGCGGCGGTTTGGGTGCGGTTGAACATCAGCAGCGCCAGGGCCCCGAAACTGATGGTCACACCGAGGATGGTCCAGGCGGAAGACAGCAGCAGGCTGTGACCGGGCCGCTGCGGCGTCCAGGCCATCCCCACCGACGCGCCGCCGCCAATCGTGGAGAAGGTGACACGACCATCCTCCGGCGAGACCCCGCGGACATCGCTCACCGCCCGCACGTTCTTGAGATCGTAGAGACGCTGCACACCGGCCATGTTCGCCGTGGTGATGAATCCCCCGGCCAGGACGATCGACGACGTCGCCGAGCGAGGCTGGGCCTTGCCGAAATCGGGCTGAACCAAGCTGGCCAACCACATATAGATCCGGCCGTCGCGGGCCTCGACCCGGGTGATCACAATCGGCGTGGCGACCTTCTTTGACGCCTCCTCCGGCGCGGCCGGCAACGGCCCCCGGCGCAATTCCAGCTGACGAACCTCGGCGATGACGAGCCGTGCATCATCGGCGAAGGGCCCCCAGGTCGCGGGCGGCAGGGGCCGTTCGTTCCGACTCGCCCAGATCGCCTGATCGTCGCCATCCACCACCAGATAGTCCCAGTTCCCGATGACCGGACGCAGGTAGACGGGGAGATTGGCGCGGGCCCAGGCCGGGTTGAAGTGATTGTCGAGGTTCAGCACCGCCTCGTCCCAGACGGTCTGGCCGGCCAGGCTGCTCTCGATCTGGCGTACCTGAGCCTCGATGCCGCGCCTGACCAGATATTCTTCATGACGGGCGACGCTGCGATCCACCTGCCCGGCGCCGAGGACCAGGCCGGCGACCAGCAGCCCCATCGCCGCGAGGGCAAGGATGGTCAGGGGCCACAGGAGTCTGAATTCCGCCCGGCCCAGCAATTGATTGCGTGACGACACCATTGCCGACGTGTCGTGCTCACGATTCGGCATACCCGCGCTCTGCGAAATTCGGCTTGGGGAAGGTGGGCTGTTGGAGCCGCGTCCCGCGAGCGCCGCGGAGCGGCGATAGGCCCGCACGCTTGCGGCGGGATTGACGCGAAATGCCGGCATCCACACTTTCGCATCAATCCCGCTCTAGGACCCTGGCGCATGACCCGCATCCTCCTCCTCGGCTGCGCCGGGAGCGGCAAGACCACCCTGGCGCGGCGGCTGTCGGAGAAAACCGGGGCGCCGGTGATCGACCTGGACGCCATCTGGCGCGGCCGCGTCCAGGAAACCGCCGACTTCCGGGCGACGCTGGCGGCCTTGCATGCCCAGGACGCCTGGATCAGCGACGGCAACTTCGCCGCCGTCACCTTTGACCTGCGAATGCCCAGGACCGACCTCGTGGTCTGGCTGGACCGCCCTCGCCTCCTCTGCGCCTGGCGGGCGATCACCCGGACATTCCGGGCCGGCGAGATGCACCGCCCCGGCGACCTGCTCACCGTCCTGAAGTTCATCTGGGGCTTTGATCGCCAGAACCGGCCTCGCATCGAGACGCTGCGGCTTCAGTATGGCGCCGCCACGCCGGTGGTGCGGCTACGCACCGACGCGGAGATCGCGGCCTTCGTGGAAACACTTCAGGCCGCCGATGGGCCTTGCGGAACCGCCACCGTGCCGCCGCGTTGAGCTATCCGACGGACGGACACTTGTCCCCAGGAGCTCCCCTAATGCGTAAGACCCTTCTCGCCGCCGGCATCGCCGCGGCCGCCCTGCTGCCCACCTTCGCCCTGGCCCAGCAGACCTGCGAACAGCAGCAACAGAACAACCGCATCGCCGGCACGGTGATCGGGGCGGGCCTCGGCGCCGTGCTCGGCAGCCAGGTCTCCGGCAACGGCGCGCGCACCGAAGGCTCGGTGATCGGCGCCATTGGCGGCGCGATCGCCGGCAACCAGATCGCCAAGTCGCGCAGCAACTGCGCCAGCGCCAACGCCTATGGCTACTACGACAGCAATGGCGCCTGGCATGCCAACAGCGTCGATCAGGCCAGCGCGGCCGGCTACTACGACCGTGACGGTCGCTGGGTCGAAGGCGCGCCGAACGGCTACTACGACAGCCAGAACCGCTGGGTCGCCGCCAACACCAACAGTTCGGCCAGCGGCTACTATGACCGCAACGGCCGCTACGTTCCGGCCTCCGCCGGCGGCTACTACGACGTGAACGGCCAATGGGTCGGCGCCTCGGCCAGCGGCTATTACAGCAACGGCCGCTGGATCGCCGGTCCCGCCACGGGCCGCTATGACGCCAACGGCCGCTGGATCGCCGGCGCCGCCCCCGGCCGCCGCGACGCCAATGGTGCCTGGATCGCCGACGCGCAGCCGGGCTACTACAACAGCAACGGCCGCTGGGTCGCCGGCCAAGCCTATGGCTATTACGACGGCCAAGGCCGCTGGATCGCCACGGCGCCCGCGGCCGGCGGTTACGGGCAGAACGCCAGCTACCAGGCCAATTCCGGCTGGGCCAGCGCTCCCCAGGACATTCAAGGCCGCATGGCCTGGCTTGAACAGCGCATCCAGTCGGGGATGAGGGACGGCAGCCTGTCCCGCGCCGAGGGCCGAAGGGCGCAGCAGACGCTGAACCAGATCGGCCGCCAGGAACGTGGCATGCGCCACTATCGCAACGGCCAGCTGGGCAGGAACGACACGGCGATCATCCAGGCGAAGCTGGAACAGGTGGCCAAGGGCATTCGTGCGGACCGTCGCGACAACAACGACCGCGCGCGCGGCTACTAAACCCCTCTGACCCCGGCTCCGGCCGGGTGACGCTCCGGGCCCCTGACGATGTCAGGGGCCCGACTGCGTTCTGCACACCGCATCAGATTTTGTGGGGTTGAGGCGGCCCGTCCCGCGCCTAGGCTCGGCGGATCAGATTTCCGCGAGGCGCCCCATGCTCGATCTCCATTACTGGCCGACCCCTAACGGCAAGAAGGTCACCATCCTGCTGGAAGAGCTGGGGGTTCCCTACAACATCGTGCCGGTGAACATCGGCCGCGGCGACCAGTTCACCGACGCCTATCTGAAGATTGGTCCCAACAACCGCATGCCGGTCCTGGTGGACCATGAGCCCCCCGGCGGCGGCGAGCCGATCAGCGTGTTCGAGAGCGGCTCGATCATGATGTACCTGGCCGAGAAGTACGGGAAGTTCTGGCCGCAGGACGTGCGCGGCAAGTACGAGGTCAACCAGTGGGTCGTCTGGCAGATGGCCAACCAGGGTCCCAAGACCGGCGAGCGAGGGCACTTCAGCCGCGTCGATCCCAAGCACGGCGACCAGTCCTACGCTCAGCGGCGCTTCAATGATGAGGTCCACCGGATGTATGGGGTGCTCAACAACCGCCTCTATGACCGCCCCTGGATCGCGGGCGAGGCGTACTCCATCGCCGACATGATCTGCTATCCGTGGACGGTGACCTGGGAGTTGCAGGGCATCGACATGGGCGAGTTCAAGTACTTCAAGCGCTGGTTCGATGTGATGGCCGCCCGGCCTGCCGTCGTGAAGGGCATGGCGGTCACCGCGGGCCCGCCGGAGGATCCCGCCACGGTGACGCCCGAGGAGCGCGAACGGCGCATCAAGCAGCTCTACAACCAGCGGGCCCGACCGGCGCCGGCCGCCTGATGGAGTCCCTGCCCGTCATCGAGATGAGCGCCCTGTTCGACCGCGACGACGCGGCAGGCCGGGCGCGGGTGGCGGGGGAGATCGCCCGGGCCTGCGAGGCGCACGGCTTCTTCTACCTGACGGGGCACGGGATCGGCCTTGAAGTCCTGGCCGACCTGGAGGCGCAGAGCCGGCGGTTCTTCGCACGCCCCGAGACCGAAAAGCTCAAGATCGCCATGGCCCAGGGCGGGCGGGCCTGGCGGGGGTTCTTCCCCGTCGGCGGCGAGCTGACCTCCGGGGTGCCGGACCTCAAGGAAGGCCTTTATCTCGGGACCGACCTCGCGGCCGATCACCCGCGCGTCCAGGCGCACATGCCCCTGCATGGCTCCAACCTGTGGCCCGCCGGCCTGCCCGAACTGAAGGTCGCCGCCGAGGCCTATATGGCGGGCGCGACCCGGGCCGCGGTGGCGCTGATGGAGGGGTTCTCCATCAGTCTGGGTCTCGACGACGACTATTTCCGCGACGTCTACACCCGCGAGCCGACGGTGCTGTTCCGCATCTTCCACTATCCGGCGCAGGGGCCCGGCGATGGCGACTGGAGCCGCTCCTGGGGCGTGGGAGAACACATCGACTACGGCCTGCTGACCCTGCTGGCCCAGGACCGGTTCGGCGGCCTGCAGGTCAAGGCGCCCGGCGGCTGGATCGAGGCGCCGCCCATGGAAGGCGCCCTGGTCTGCAACATCGGCGACATGCTGGAGCGATTGACCGGCGGCCGCTATCGCTCCACGCCGCACCGAGTGAAGAACATCTCCGGCCACGACCGGCTGTCCTTCCCGCTGTTCTTCGATCCCGATTTCACCGCCAAGATGGCCCCTCTGCCCCGCATCGCGGTCACCACCGGGGCGGACGGCCGCTGGGACGGCGCCAGCGTGCACGACTTCGACGGGACCTATGGCGATTATCTGCTCGGCAAGGTGGCCAAGGTGTTCCCCAACCTGGCGCCCGAGGCCCTGGCATAGGTCGCTGCGCGCCATCCTATCGAGCGCGATAGACCACCTTGCCCGCCACCACCGTCATGACCGCGTGGGCCTTGGCGATGTCGGGGAACGGGGCGGTCATCAGGTCCACCGAGAAGACCGATATGTCGGCCGCCTTGCCGACCGCCAGGTCGCCGAGGTCTTTTTCCCGGAACACCGCATAGGCCGCGCCCTTGGTGATCATGGCCAGGGCCTGGGGCCTGGTCAGCACCTCGTCCAGGCCCCAGTTCGAGCCCGCGAAGCCCTTGAGGTCGTGGCGGTAGGTCGCCGCATAGAACTCAACCAGCGGATCGCCCTTTTCCACCGGCGCGTCGGTGCCGGTCGCCATGTGGGCGCCGCTGGCCCAGAGATCAGCCCAGGCATAGGCGCCCTTCAGCCGCGCCTCCCCCAGGCGGGCCGGGGCGAAGTAGAGGTCGCCGATGGCGTGGGACGGCTGCATGGAGGCGATGACGCCAAGGTCGGCGAAGCGCGGGAGGTCGGTGGGCGAGATCACCTGGGCATGCTCGATGCGCCAGCGGGCGGCGCGCAGTTGGGCCGGGTCGCCGTCGAAGGCGGTCTCGAAGGCGTCCAGCACCAGGCGGTTGCCGCGGTCCCCAATGGCGTGGATGGCGATCTGGGCCTTGGACTTGCGCGCCGCCAGCAGGGTCTTGGCGATCAGGTCGGCGGGGGTGAGCAACAGGCCCGTCCCCGGTGCGTCCTCATAGGGCGCCAGCAGGGCCGCGCCCCGAGAGCCCAAGGCCCCATCCATGTACATCTTGATGCCGTCCACCCGCACCAGGCCGGTGGGATCGGCGGACGGCCCGGTGGTCAGCAGGGTCCCCTGGCTGGCCAGGTCCATGAAGTTGTCGACCCGGATCGGCAGGGTCCCGGCGGCGGCCATGTCGCCCAGGATCGCCACGTCCTTCGCCGCGACACTGACGCTGTGCATCCCCGTCCAGCCGCGTGAGGCGTAGAGGTCCACGGCCCGCTGGGCGGCCTCGCGCATCTGGGCCTCCGAGGTCGGCGGCACCTTGGAGGTCACCAGGGCCTTGGCGTTGTCCACCAGCATGCCGGTGGGTTCGCCCGCCGCGTCGCGCAGGATCTGGCCGCCGGCCGGATCAGGCGTGTCGCGGGTGATCCCCGCCAGGGCCAGCATCTTCGAGTTGACCACAATGGCGTGGCCGTCGGCGCGACCCAGCACCACCGGCCGGTCGGAGACCACCGCGTCGAGGTCGGCGCGGTTGGGGAACCGCTTCTCCGGATAGTGGGTCTCGATCCAGCCGCGGCCGGAGAGGACGTGGGAGCCCGGATGGGCGGCGGACCAGGCCTTCACCTTGCCGGTCATCTCAGCGATGGAGAGCGTGCCCTCCAGGTTCAGGGTCATCTCGCGCAGGCCGATGCCCATCAGGTGGGCGTGGGCGTCGACGAAGCCGGGATAGGCGGCGGCCCCCTTCAGGTCGATGGATTGCGCCCTGCCCGCCTGTTTACGGGCCTCGGCGAGCGAACCCGTGAAGGCCACCCTGCCGTCCTTGACCAGCAGGGCCTCGACCTTCGGCTGGGCGTCCACGCCGGTATAGATCGGGCCCCCGAAAATCAGCAGGTCGGCGGCTTGGGCGGGGCCGCAAACGGCAAGGCCCCAAGCGACCGCGAGGCAGGCAAACTTCAGGCGCATGGTCGAGACGATTCCCCCTGGATGGCCGCGCCATAGAGCCACGATCCCAGGGGTCTGGGAAACGGGTTGGCGCGGTTCCCGGGACTTTCCGCCCACTTGCACACGTTTTGCCAGACCATCTTCGGCCACAAGCTTGACCATGAATAGTCGTGTAGACCCCATTGTCACAGGTTCAGCGGTTATCTACGGATATTCAACAACACGCTCCCTGCGAACTGGAATTGTCGAGCATGGCTAAGTCTATCGGAGTGACAAGCGAACGTCTTGGGCGCATCGTAGAAGAAGCCGCGAGTGAGGTTTACATCTTCTCGGCGGATGATTTTCGCTTTCGCCTCGTTAATAAAGGTGCTCGCGAAAATCTCGGATACAGCATTGAAGAGCTCTCTATGATGACGCCTTGGGATTTGAAGCCCAAAATTTCCCGGGAAGAATTTCTTGTTCTGATAAAACCGCTTCAATCTCGGGAAGTCGCCAGGCTTGATTTCGACACCGTCCACAGGCGAAAGGACGGAACTGACTACAATGTCGCGGTCAAACTACAGGTGTTTGACGAAGACGATGATGTTGTCTTTTACGCCGCTATTCAGGATACGACAATTAGTCGGAAAATCGAATTCGAGCTTCGAGAGACCGCCCGACGTCTTGATACAATATTAGACAACACGACCATGGCGGTCTTCCTCATGGACGAGCGACAGCATTGCGTCTTCATGAATAAGGCGGCGGAACATCTAACGGGATACGCCTTTCATGAAACGACGGGGCGCACGCTCCACGATGTAATCCATCACACCCACCTGGACGGCTCGCCTTTCCCCGTTTCGGAATGCGCCATCGACCGCGCATTTCCCGAAAACGCCGGGACGCAGGGGGAGGAGATTTTTGTCCATAAGGACGGCTCCTTCTA
>JAGNIV010000013.1 GCA_018001015.1 Phenylobacterium sp.
CACGCACCCCGCGCCGACGTGCGCACATCCCCAGGGCCAAAGCCGTCCATACGATCCTCCATCCGATGGACCGTTGAATCAGCTCAGCTCAAATCAGGGAATCACTTCCGTGCATCCCGTAGCCCAGAAGGGGAGCATCTAGCCCGAGCCTCGACGCCCCTCCGCCGGTTGTGTCGCCCCCCGAAATACATCCAGGGCGGAGTCGCCCGCCCCTTCATGTTCTGCGTTTGTTCCATCGTGGAGCGCAGACACCGTGACCGAGTACATTCCCCCACCCAAGGGCTGGCGCGTCTTCAATGGCCAGCTGGTCCCCGACCAGACCCTCGGGGGCTATCTGCATCGCAAGCAGATCGTCCGCGGGTCCTGCTACACCCGCGACTGTCGGCGGAACTACTATCTCGATTTCGAGCTGCTGCTGCGCAGCGGCTACGCCTATGTCCGCATGGCGGAAATCCAGCGCCTGCTCCGCTGCAACATGCCGGGCGGCTGCCGCATGACCTTCCAGGACGAGAAGGCCGGCTCCGGCCTCCCGCTCTCGGTCCTGGCCGCCAACCGCGAGGTCCGCATCCTCTTCCGGTGCGGCGGCTGCAAATGGGAGAAGCAGGTCACTCCGGGCCAGGCCATCGCGCAACTGCTCGCCGCCAAGACCGGAACCGCCAGCACCCTCCACACCGAGCTGGTCACCAAGACCAGCAAGCCCTGCCTGAAATGCGGCGCCTCCAACTGGGCCTGCGAAGTCCGCTGGCCCACGCCCCCGAACGACAAGACCTACGGCGAGCGGCATTTGGAGGCGCTGGCGGGGGAGCGGGTGGTGAGGGCGAGGGCCAACGACGGGTGAACTTTCCTCCCCTGCGCAGCAGGGGAGGGGGTCCGCGCGGCACGCGTGGTGGAAGGGGCGAGCCTCAAGCGCGAGCCCGGTCGCGCGCCCTCCACCGCCTATCGGTGGTCCCCCTCCCGGGCAGCACTCAGTCCGCCAATATCAAAGTCGCAGGGGCTCTCCCGAGGTAGGCAGGTCGCGTGGTGCTGTAGAAACAATCCAGGTCGACACCCCACCTTGAGGGCCGTTCTCGCCGGCAAGTGCGATGCCTCCATGCCATTTCATGCGCCAGACGGAAAAGCCGGGCATCTGGCTATTCTGAATGCCGTCGTAGACGAAGGTGCCATTGCCGAGGTCGCGCGACACTCTTGGTGAGTCATCGGGAAAAATTTGGAAGACGGTGTTGATGTACTCAGCCTCGTGCTCGGGAGCAAAGATGCGGGCCTTAGCGTCATAATCGACGTTCAAGGGTGCCTTTGCATGATGATAATAGAGCCCGATTGCGATGAATTCCATCAGGCGAGTGGTCATTTCCGAATCAATATTAATGGGAAATACTTGTTCGAAGCGACCATTTCGTTGAATTACAATCGGCTTGGAGTTTCTAATCATATTTCCAATGCGACGATTTTTTCTTAGACTCGGAATAACATGATTTCGGCGGTATTCATCGCCATGCTCATGGTTTGACGCTGCAAGCACAAGCGCAAGGAAGTAAGTCTCAAGCCGAGATTTTTCTCCGTTGCAAGACGAGCAAGCGGGGACCTTGGGAATGTTCATCCGGTGTCTAACTAAAAACGCGCCACGCGCCACCACGTGATCGGCCGTAGAAGCAATCCCCTCTCGTCGGCAATAAGCGCAGGTCTTTCCTCGAAAGCCCTTGGTGGCCACTAGAAGTGGGCCTTCAAGTCAGCCGCAAACGCCTCTCGGCGTCGCTCGAATTCTTCGAGGAATGTGATGTTCTCGAATTTCTTTCCAACCTCGTTTTCGAAGCGATCACCAAGTCGCTGATGATAGAAATTGGCCGCCAAAAGCGCGAGGTCGAAATTGGGGTTGAAACGGGTCGCGGGGTTGAGGTCTCGGTGGGCGGCCAACTCGTTCCGATAGTCCACCACGAGTGTTCGATACTCTTTCCACTCGTCGAATGAGCAGCCGACCGCCTCTAACATGCCCTTCCTAAAAAAATCGGGGTCGAACATATTCTTCCAATGCAGTCTTTGGTTTTCGGTGTGATCGGAACCAAAGAGAATGCACCAGGAGATCACCGCAATGTCGAATGCGTTCCCCCGGACAACAGTCAGGAAATAATGCCCATTCCCGCTGAATTCGCTGACCGCACGGCACAAGGCAACTGCATCAAGAAATGATCTCAGCGTGTCGCGGGCAAACTTCAAATCGGCATTGGAGATAATCATGAGGTGCCGTTTAACCCGTTCGTTTGAGGTACAGCCTCAGCCCTAGAAAAAGCCCCCCTACAGCCCCAAGGCCACCGCCGCATTGCCGCCCATCCACTTGGCGCGCACGTCGGCCTTCAGCGGCAGGTCGTCGGTCTCGGCCACCAGCTGAACCAGGGGGACCATCGAGGTGCCCCAGCCGGAGCCGAAGATGATCTTGTCCTGCAGGCCGCGGGCTCCATAATAGATCAGCGCCTCATAACCCGCCCCCGGCGACAGCATGTACTTCACCCGGCGGCAGGCGAAGTCGATGAAGACGTTCCGGTGGCGGCCGGCGATCGCCACCATGTCGGGGATCCAGGGATAGCCCCCCAGGCCCGAGACGATCCGCAGGTCCGGGAAGGCGATGGCCAGCTCGTCGATATATTTCGGGTGGGCGTAGTCATAGGGCCGGTCCGACAGCAGGTGGACCCCGACGGTGATCCGTACCGGGATGTTCAACTCCACGCACTTGGCGAGATAGGGCCGGTAGACGGGATCGTTGATGTAGCGCTGCTCGCGATAGGAGCTGATCTCGAAGCCCCGCACGCCGCGCTCGCGCACGCCCTGCTCCAGGGCCGCGACGCCGGCCTCGCCCTCGTCGCCCCAGATGCGGAACCAGGGGATCAGGCGGTCGGGATATTCGGCGGCGAAGGCGGCCACGTCCTCGTTGCTGGCCCGGCGGCCCGCATTGCCGATGCAGGCCATGGCCACGCCGGCCTGGTCCAGCATGGCGATGACCTGCGCGTGGCTCATCACCTTGGTCATGTCCACTTCACATAGCTTCAGGGCCAGGGCGGTGAGGCCGACGGTCTCCTTGGCCTCGTTGAATTCCTCCAGCGACATGCCGATCTGGGCGGCCCAGCCGGGCGCCATCTGCTGGGCGTAGCCCTCCTTGTCGAAGCCGCGCCCCGACTGGATCAGGCGCACCGTGTCCTCCACGGCCTCCTTGGTGGGGGTGTCGCACTCGAAGTCGATGATCTGCATCGGGGTCTCTTTGAAATGGGGCGCCTAAGAATTCAGCAGAGGTGGCACGGCCAAGCGCCTCCCACAAGTTGCCGCCGGGGCGGGTTTGCGTCATAGCCCGCCTGTGACCGGCACCCTGCGCACCCCTTCGGCCTTGGTTGAGGCCGGCCTCCTGGAGGCCGAACGCCTGCCCGCCCTGGAGCGGGTGGCGGCGCAGTACGCCGTCGCCGTCACGCCGGCCATGGCCGAGCTGATCGGCGACCCGCACGACCCCATCGGCCGCCAGTTCCTGCCCGACCTCGCCGAGCTGACCGTCCTGCCCGGCGAGGACGCCGATCCGGTGGGCGACCTCACCCACATGCCGACCGACGGGATCGTTCACCGCTACCCTGACCGCGTGCTGCTGAAGGTCACCCACACCTGCGCGGTCTATTGCCGGTTCTGCTTCCGCCGCGAGATGGTGGGGCCGACCGCTGACGTCCCGGCCCTGTCGGCCAAGGCCCTGGACGCCGCCGTCGGCTATATCGAGGACCATCCCGAAATCTGGGAAGTGATCCTGACCGGCGGCGACCCCCTGGTGCTGTCGCCGCGTCGGCTCGGCGCCATCATGGGCCGGCTGGCGAGGATCGAGCATGTGAAGGTGCTGCGCCTCCACACCCGCGTCCCGGCCGTCGATCCCGCCGCCGTCACCGACCAGCTGGTGGCCGCGCTGAAGGCCCCGGGCAAGGCCGTCTATGTCGCCCTGCACGCCAACCACGCCAGCGAGCTGACTCCGGCGGCGCGGGCCGCCTGCGCCCGGTTCGTCGACGCGGGCATCCCAATGGTGGGCCAGACGGTGCTGCTGAAGGGGATCAATGACGACCCGGCGGTGCTGGAGGCCCTGCTGCGGGCCATGGTGGAGAGCCGGATCAAGCCCTACTACCTGCACCACGGCGACCTGGCCCGCGGCACCAGCCACCTGCGCACCACCCTGGCGGAGGGGCAGGCGGTGATGCGCAGCCTGCGCGGCCGGCTCTCGGGCCTGGCCCAGCCGACCTATGTGCTGGATATCCCCGGCGGCCACGGCAAGGTGCCGGTGGGCCCGGATTATCTGGCCCGCGAGGGCGAGGTCGAGGACCCGAACGGGGTCCGGCATCCCTATCGGCCCTAGCCCCCGCGCTCCATGCCGCGCAGGGCATGGACGAACATCAGCACCCCGATGACCGCCAGCAACGCGCCCATCGCCGGCAGCAGCAGGCTGCTCGGCAGGCCGAGCGTGAACAGCACCCGGGCCCAATCGTCGTCTGTGCGGTAGGCCGCCATCAGGGCGAACACCGTCACCCCCAGGCCGAGCACGACGGTGACGATGGCGATGATGCGGTAGACGAGGTTACCCATGGCGGGTCTCCAGGTGCGGATGCCCCGGGAGACTGGCGCGGCGGGCGGGCCGCGCCTTGATTCCGATCAAGCGTCGTTGTCGACCGAGATCTCTTCCAGGGTCTTGCCCACCACCTTGGCGCCGTAGTCGGTGGCGATGTCGCCGAGGCTGAGGATGCCCGCCAGCTTGCCGGCGTCACTCACCACCACCAGGCGGCGGATCTGGTGATGCGCCATCTGGGCGGCGGCGTCGGCCATGTTGTCGCCCTCGCGGCAGGTCTGCACGTCGGTGCTCATCACGTCGGAGGCCGGGGTCGAGAGCGCGCCGCCCTTGGCCACCACCTGCAGGACGATGTCGCGGTCGGTGATCAGGCCCACCACCTTGTCGTCCTCGACGATCGGCACGGCGCCGGTTTCGATGCTGGCCATGATGCCGGCCACCTTCTGGACGCTGTCGGTCGGGCCGGCGGTGACAACCTGGGCCGTCATGGCTTCACTGACATTCATGGGGATGGTCCTTCTGTGTTGGGGCAGACACGAGAACCCCCGGCGGCCGCCCCCGTTCCGTCCGCCGCGCGTCGCGCCCCTAGGCCCGCGGCCGGGTCATGTTCTCGATGAACTGGCCCAGCGTCGGCGGCTCGGCCACCGGGGTGACCCACAGGCCGGGCCCCTGGGCCAGGGCGACGCCCTCGTCGAAGATGCGCTTCATGTTGGCGGTGTCGAAGGACAGCATGTTGCCGTTCTCGGCTGCGTCCGGGATCGAGGTGAAGGAGAGCGGCAGGCCCACGCCGGCGCAGAAGTTCGCCGCGTTGCTGAGCGCATTGCGGTAGGAGAACCGCAGCATGGTGTCGAAGCTGCGCACCAGGATCGAGGCCAGGTTCGGGCTGGTGGTGCGCGGCGCCTGTTCCAGCACCGTATTGACCACCACATAGATCCGCCCGCCCTTCAGCCGGCGTCCCAGCTGTTTCCAGCGCAGCATGGCGTCGGGCATGATGAACAGCGGCGCGCTGACCCCGCCGTCCACGTGCATCTCCTCATAGGCCACCCCGTCGGCCTCGCAGGGGAAGCTGCGGGGCGGGAACAGGCCGGGCAGGCTGGCCGAGGCCACCAGGATGTCGCGGAACAGGGCGAGCGCCGCCTCGCCGCCGCGCGCGGCGATCTCGCCCATGTCCCAGATGGCGGTCTGCTGGCTGTCCAGGTCGGTGGTGGCCACCAGCAGGCGGCGCCCCTTCAGGTGCTCCTCCGCCACGGCCTCCACCACCTCGGCGGTGATGAAGGAGTCCACCAGCTCCTCCAGGTTGGCCGCCTGGAAGACGCCCGCCCCGAAGGCCGGCGCCAGCCGGCGCAGGGACAGCAGGTCCTTGGCGTGGCCGCCGGTATAGGCGTCGGTCAGATGGTCGTCCCAGCTCGGCCCCAGGAAGGCGAAGGGGGCCATCAGCGCCCCGGTGCTCACCCCGGTGACAATGGCGAAGTCTGGCCGCCTGTCGGCCTTGGTCATCCCCACCAGCACGCCGGCCCCAAAGGCGCCGCCGGCCGCCCCGCCGGAGATGGCCAGGATGTTGAAATCGGTCCACCCCAGCACCGAGCGCGGCAGCGACAGCCGGTCGGCCGCGGCGTTCAGGCTGTCCTCGGCCTGCTCGACGCTGAACCGCACGCCCTCGAAGCCCGGCATGCTGGCGCCGGCCCCGGCGGGCGGGGCGGGCAGGCGGGAGCGGAACAGGCCGCCCCGCTTGGTGATGTGTCGATCGGCCATGGCCCATCCTGGCCCATCGCGGGGCCGGGCTCAACGGATGGTGTCAGGCGGCGCGCGCGGCCCGCACCTCCGTGGCCGCCACCGCCGGCAGGCTCTGGAAGCCCGGCTTGGCGAACAGATAGCCCTGGATATACCGCACCCCGATCTCGCGCAGGGCCTCCAGCTCGGCCCGGGTCTTAATGCCCTCGGCGATCACCTCGATGTCCAGGGCCGCGCACATCTTCACCACCCCGTCGACAATGATCCGGCGCGGCAGGCTGGCGTCCAGGCCGCGGATCAGCTCCATGTCCAGCTTGATGATGTCGGGCTGGAAGCGGGCCAGCAGGTTCAGCCCCGCATGGCCGGCGCCGAAGTCGTCCAGGGCCACGCCGAAGCCCATCTTCTGATAGCTGGCCACGATGTTGGCCACGTGGGCCGGATCGGTCATCTCCTCGTTCTCGGTGAACTCGAAGATCAGCCGGTCGGTGGGAAAATCCAGCGCCGCGGCGGTGGCCAGGGTCAGCTGGATGCAGGCCTGGGGCGAATAGACCGCGTTGGGCAGGAAGTTGATGGACAGTCGCGCGGGTCCCTCCAGCAGTCCGGCCCGCGCCGCCCCCTGGATCGCCTTGACCCGGCACTGCTGGTCGAAGGCGTAGCGGTTCTCCGGCGTCACCTGCGCCAGCACGCTGGCCGCCGATTCCCCGGCCGGACCACGCACCAGGGCCTCATAGGCGAAGGGCGCCCCGGTCTGCAGGTCCATGATCGGCTGAAAGGCCATGGCGATGTCGAAATCCATCGCCTCGCCGTCGCGGCAGCCGGCGCAGGGGGAGGGGCGGGACATGGAAATACGCTCCGAAAATCCTGATCCCCCCAGCCCTACAGGCCATCGGTTAAGGATCGGTCGTCGAGCGCGGCCCCCGGCCCGCGCCCTCAGCGGCAGTAGACGCCCTTCAGCCCGGCCCAGATCCCGTCGCCATAGGACTGCCGCGCATATTCCGGATGCTGTTTCAGCCAGCCGACGACGGCCACCACCCGCTGGGTGAGCCGCCGCTCCAGTTCGGCGTTGTCGCGGGCCTGCAGCAGGCCGTCGATCCCGCCCTCGCAGGTGGCGTTGGGATGGTCGCGGTCGTTGACCACCTCCTCCACATGCATCACCGCCCAGGTGCAGTCCTCATGGGACGGGGTCGCCTCGCAGCCGGCGACGAAGTCGGCCCCGGTGGGAAAGGTCTCGGCGGCCTGAACCCCCGAAGCGGGCCAGACCAGGGCCACGCCCAGGGCGAGGGACAACAAGGCGGTTCTACGCATGGAGCCGTCTCCCAGAGCATTTTCCGATAAGTGTGGCGCGGTTATCGGATCGAAAAATGCTCTAATCTTCTGAGTTAACGCACGCGGGAACAGACGAAATCCAGCAACTCCTGGCCCATGGTGCCGGGCGACACCCCCTGGCCCCGGGATCGCCAGTCGGGGAGGTATTGCAGAACATAGGAAGAATAGGACACCCGCCGGACGCAATCGACGGCCGCCCGCCGCGGCGTGTGATCGTCGCCGTACTTGGCCTTCTCCAGATAGTAGATCAGCCCGTCGTCGCCGCGCCGCAAGCTGTCGACGTCGACATAGGTCACATGGCCGGTGTCGACCCAGGTCTCCGCCCGCGCCGCGCCCGCCAGGGCCATCACCACCACCAGCACCCCAAGGCCTCGCATCGCCGATCCTCCGAAGAACGCGGTTCGATGATAGCCCCTGGCGGCGGCGAGGGCGAATCCCCCGCTCACCCCGGCGCTCGACGCGGGCGTCCCGGCTCACCGTGTCTCCACCGCCAGCCGCCAGGTCCGCGCCCGCAGCCGGCCGATTCTGCCGGCCAGGGCGGCGATCTTCCGCTCGGCCACCGCCCGCCCGGTCACCTCGGCCAGGTCGCAGGCCCAGTGCATCTCGAACTCCAGCCGCCGCTGCTGGCTGGCGCGCGCCTGCTGGTACATCTCCCGGAACTCGGCCTCGTTGCGCAGCCAGCGATAGACGCATTTCGCCGAGGGCATGGCCGGGTCGGCGGAGATGCTCATCCCGCTCTCGCCATCGGCCAGCCGGTCGCAGAACGCCTGGGCGGCCTTGAGGCTATAGGTCGAGCGCCGCCCGCTCACCCAGTCGCGGGGCGGCCGGCCGTCCACCTTGCGCATCCGCGCCCGCCCCAGGCGACCCTCCGCGCGCCGCCGCACCGCCTGCTCGGCGGCATAGGTCCGCATCCGGTCGCGCATGGCCTGATAGCGGGCGTCGAAGTCCTCGTGCATTTTCAGCCACTGGAACACGGTGGCATAGGACGGCATGTCGGGATCGGCGCACACCTGCCGCACGCTCTCCCCGCACTCGATCCGCGCGCAGATGATCTCCCCGATCCGCGGCCGATAGGCGCTCTCCTTCCAGCCGCCGGTGTGGTCCATCGCCGGAACCCACCGGTCCTTGGCCGGCCGCCAGGGGACTTCATCGTCAGAGGGATAGGACACGCGGGCAACCTAGCCTAAAGAGAACAAAACAGCAACATTTATCGCCGCCGATCTGCTCCGAACCACCGCTCACCCCGGCGCAGGCCGGGGCCCAGAGTCATCCCCGATCCCGGAGATGGCCCCCGTTCGTGGGGTTCGTGGGGTTCGTGGTTCCAAGTCTTGCTGCGGTGACGCGGCGCGGCCCATCAGATTGTCCACGAACCCCACGAACCACACGAACGGGGATTCCGGGCGATGGAGGTTAAGCCGCCGACCCGGTCTCAAGCGCGCGGCGCACCGCCTCCGGCTCCCGCTCGATGACGGTCAGATAGGCCATCAGCGCGCTGTCGGCCTGGGTGCGGCCCTGCTCCAGGTCCCGCAGCCGCGCGACATTGATGCGGTAGGCCCGTGCGAACCGCGCCTGGCTCAGGCCCGTGCGCGCTCGTACCTCCCGCACCCGGCGCACAGCGTCCATCTTGCGAAGCTCGTCCTCGGTCAGCGGCGGGTTGTCGGGATCGCTCTCCGCCGCCGCCGTGATCTCGGCGTCGGTCATGGCGTCCAGCCGCGCACGCTGCTCGGGCGTCAGTTCGGGTAGGTTTTCCGGATCAAGCGTGAAGCGGACCATAGCGCCGTGCCTCCGTGACATTGCTTCTGCGCGCCGAGATGATGCGAGTGACGCCAGCACGGGGTGTATAAACCACCGTGACCAGCTCCCCCTTGATCACCCCGACAGCCTTCTGCCTGACCTCGCGGTCCTCTGGCTTAGAAACCTCGAAGTCGATCAGCCAGGGATCAAGGAACACGCGGATCGCATAGTCGAACGAGACGCCGTGCTTGGCCAGATTGCTCTGGGCCTTGCTATCATCCCACTCGAACGACCGCCTCGTGCTCATCGCCAATATAAGGGATTTCCGTATAGAAGCCTAGGGGGTTCACGGGACTCGCAGTCGTCCGCCCACCCGAGCTTCAACCAGAACAAATGAGAAACATACTGTCCATGCCTTTATCAAGCACGGCCATTCCGGTGCATTCCGGTGACATGATATCAGTTGCGTAATCATGCCCCGCCTCAAGGCGGCAAGGTCGTCGTGTCCGCCTTTTCACCCTTCGCGTTGGGGCCGCGCTTTCGCGGCGACAGGTCGCGCCCGCACTGGAGCGCGGTTGATCATGCGCGCGCGCCGCGCCATCAAAGCCGCCCTCGATCAAAAGTCGCGATGCGAGAAGAGCATCAAACCGCAATCATGTAATTGATATCATGTCACCGTAATCCGTCCGAAGCTGGCTGGCAGGCGCCTCTTTGAACCGGGCCGCCAACCTATTTCGTAGGGTGTCACCGTAACTCGAAGTCAAACTTCCGAAGTTGCCACGGGCAATGTAAATCGACTTACGGTGCTTATCAGTTTCGGATAGTTATTTACGCGAGAGAGAGATTCAGAGTTTACGGGTTTTCGGTATTGTATATTTGCAATGGACTGTATGGCGTAGTTGTCTGGATCGCTACCATATGCAGCATTGAACTCCGAGGAATTATAAGCGCCGTAGACCTCAAATTCCCGAGCTAGATTGATTGGTGTATAGTAAACGGGTGTCTGTGAAATGTAATGTTCATACTCAAAATTAAATGGATTTATTGGATCTGGAACTTTGGACGACGAATTTCCAAGAATATGACCCATTGTCAATGGTAACAAATACACGAGGTTCAAGGTTTCGGGCTTAGACAAGGCCATGCAAGTTTCGAGCATGTCCACAATTTCAAAAGCATCCCTAGGCCGCAATCCATAGGCTTTCATATACAGAGATATGAGTTGCGGGAGTTCTATATCCTCAGATCGACGCTCAAATTTCACGTATGGATAGCTTAGGCGATCCATAGTGATGCTTGTTGATCCAACTATTTTTTCTAACAAAGGTATGAGGTTGGGCTCTTTTAGAGCATACCTACGGCGGAAAAATCGCCGCAAATAACCTTTTCCATCAAAACCTGGCCCGTACGCTCCTGAGACGGAATGTGATAGTTGTTCTCCATGCAAACCGAAGACAAAAATGATCCCCTTTACATCGAATAGATGTTTTATTTCCTCAAGTAACTTAATAGCATAGGTGGGTCTGCATCGATCAAGCTCGTCTATTACTATGATGATGGGGGGTGAGGTCGAGCCGTTTTGGAGAGACGCAATCACTGCATTAAGACTTTGCTTCATCCCCGAAATTGCCGCTTGCCCCTCCTGGAACTGAGCGATCCGGGTTTCCATCAGGCGCGAGGAGGCCCCCGAACCTGCGAAGGAGTCGTCAGCTAGACCTTGCCCCGCTCCTGCCAATCCCTCGTTGACCGCATCTTTTACCGCGTCATCTACTTGGTTTAGAGCTTCTTCCGCAGCGTCCACTGCGCCAGCGGTAAGCAGAATCCCCAAGCCGCGCTTGGCCAAGCCGATTCCAGCGATCTTGGCGACCCTGCCGGACTTGGACATGAACTCCTTCCAGCGCGATCTCACCTCAGGGGCGTCTAATTCGTCCTTCAGGGCTTCCTTCAATGTTGCGGCAAGAGCGGTCATTGGCTGATCTGCTAAGTCATCCGCCCAAGCATCAACAAATGCGACAGGGTGGGTGAGGGATATGTGTTCAGCTAAGCGGCGCAGGAAGAACGTCTTCCCTTCGCCATATCCTGCATCTATTGCAACTGTATACGCGCGCGCATCTTCTCGCTGCGTGGGGCGCTCATAGATACTTTCTAAGTAGCCAATGAGAAGTTCAGCCTCAGCCTGACGAGCAAACAAATCTCCTTCCCAAATCGAGGAAATTTGAATTGAACGTCGGACTATCTCTTCTTCAGTCAAGTCAGTCCCCTACAGGTCCTTTCCGGACCCTCGTTGAAGCCGCTCACATCTATTGAACAGCTGATACGCCAAGTGCGTGACCTGTTGATCTAAGTTGTCATGATCTAGGAAATCTCCCAAAAGAAAAACCCCGCCGGCTCACACCGACGGGGTCTCTCAATCTCTAGCTCAGAGCTAAACCCGACCCTCGGCAAGCCGAGGGTCGAAGCGTCTTAGTAGCCCTGGATCTTGGCGTACCGGTCGCGGTGGAACGCTTGGTTCCCAAACGCCGCTTCCGCCGCACGAGCGCGCTTGAGATAGAAGCCGGCGTCGTGGGCGTCGGTCATGCCGATGCCGCCGTGCATCTGGACCATCTCGTTGGAGACCAGGTGGAAGGTGTCGCCCATCTTGGCCTTGGCGAGGCTGACCAGCTCCGGCACGTCGGGGGTGCCGGCGTCGATCGCCTGGAGGGCGGCTTCGACGGCCGAGCGGGCCAGTTCCAGATCGGTGAACATCTTGGCCGCGCGGTGCTGCAGGGCCTGGAAGGAGCCGATGACCTGGCCGAACTGAACGCGGACCTTGAGGTAGTCCAGGGTCACTTCGAAGGCCTGGACGGCGGCGCCCAGCATCTCGGCCGACAGGGCGGCGCGAACGCGGTCGAGGACCTGTTCGACGACGGCGGCGCCGCCGGTCAGGGGCTCGGCGGCCGCGCCCTTGAACTCGATGTTGGCCGCGCCGCGGCTGTCGGCCAGGGCCAGACGGGTGCGGCTGACGCCGGCGTCATCGCCACGGACCAGGTAGAAGCCCACGCCGTCCGGGCCCTTGGCCGAGACGATCAGCACGTCGGCCTTGAAGCCTTCCAGCACGAAGCTCTTCTTGCCGGTGATCTTGCCGCCCGAGAAGGTGGTGTCGACCTTGGCCGGGTTGTGGTGGGCGCCTTCGTCGACGGCCAGGGCGCCGACGGCGGTCCCTTCGGCGATCTTCGGCAGCCACTCGGACTTCTGGGCGTCGGTGCCGCCCAGGACCAGGGCCGAGGCCGCGCCGACGGCGGAGACCAGCAGCGGGGAGGCCGTCAGCGTGCGGCCCAGCTCTTCCAGGATCAGGCCGATGGACAGGTAACCGAAATCGGACCCGCCGTATTCCTCGGGGATGATCACCCCGGCCCAGCCCATCTCGGCCATTTCATTCCAGGCGGCGGCGTCATAGCCGACGTCCACACCGCTATCGCGCATCTTGCGGAAGGCGGTCACCGGGCTCTTTTCCTGGGTCCAGCTCTTCGCGGCGTCGCGGAGCATGCTCTGTTCTTCGTTCAGAACGGCCATTTTCGTTGTTTCCCTAGCTCAAGTCTCAAATGTGATTGGGTTCAATAACCACCCCGTCATCCCGGACGGCCGCAGGCCGATCCGGGACCCAGGCGGGATTGCTCCGACCCCTGGGTCCCGGCTCTCCGCTACGCTACGGCCGGGATGACGTGGTGAGGAGTCTCATCAGCTGTTGTTGGTCAGGTCGGGCAGACCCAGGATGCGCTTGGAGATGATGTTGTTCTGCACTTCCTGGCTGCCGCCGTAGATCGTGGTGGCCTTGCCGCCGAGCCAGCCGCGCACGGCGCCCAGTTCTTCGGCGGAGAAGTCCTCGCCTTCCCAGCCCAGACCCTGGTGACCCATGATCTCGAGCGTCAGTTCGGCGCGGTCCTGCATCCAGCGGGTGCCGGCGTTCTTCATGATGGAGGTCGCGGCCGAGGGGCCGGAGTTCGACCGGGATTCCATCATCGAGCGCACGGCGGTCTGCTGGAAGGCGCGACCGTCCATCTCGTTCATGATCAGGCGGGTGCGCAGGTCGCTGTCGGACAGACGACCGTCTTCGTCGGCGCCCACATAGTCCTTGGCCATCTGCACGATGCCGCGGCCGCCGCCGAAGCCGCCGCCGCCACCGGCGCCGGAAAGGCCCGAGCGCTCATGCTGCAGCAGCCGCTTGGCGATGGTCCAGCCGCCGTTCAGCGGGCCCACCAGGTTCTTCTTGTCGGCGATCGCGTCAGTGAAGAAGGTTTCGCAGAAAGGAGAGTTGCCGGCGATCAGAGGAATCGGGCGGACTTCGACGCCCGGCTGATGCATCGTGAACAGCACGAAGGAGATACCCTCATGCTTCTTCGAAGTATCCGTGCGGACCAGGCAGAAGCACCAGTCGGCGTATTGTGCGCCGGAGGTCCAGATCTTCTGGCCGTTGATGACAAACTTGTCACCCTTGTCTTCGGCCTTACACTGAAGACTTGCCAGGTCGGACCCGGCGCCCGGCTCGGAGAAGCCCTGGCACCATTGCAGGTCGCCGCGCACGATCGGCGGGATGTGTTCCTGCTTCTGCTCTTCCGTGCCGTATTCCAGCAGGGTCGGGCCGAACATCATCACGCCCATGCCGCCGATGGGGTTATAGGCCCCGGCGCGTCCCAGCTCCTGCTGGACCACGCGGGCCTCGGCCGCCGACAGGCCGCCGCCGCCATAGGCCTTGGGCCAGGTGGGAACGCCCCAACCCTTTTCGCCCATGGCCTTGCGCCAGGCTTCCTGTTCCGGGGAGGGCGTCGAGCGCTCTTCCCGCATCATCGGGTTCGGACGGCCCTTGAGGGACGCGGGGAAATTCGCCGCGATCCACTCCTTGGCCTCCGTGCGCAGGGCGTCCAGGTCGCCGCCGCCAAAGTCTGCCATTTTAGAAAGTCTCCTTGAAAATTCAGGTCACTCGAAAACTGAGAAGAGGCGCCCGCGGGACGCCCTAGTGCTGCAGGATGTGATCGGGCAGCCCCAGGATCCGCTTGGAGATGATGTTGCTCTGCACCTCGTTGGAACCTCCATAGATCGAACCCGCCTTACCCGATAGCCAGCTGCGCACGGCGGTCAGCTCTTCCGGCGTGAAGTCGCCGCCTTCCCAGCCCAGGCCCTGGTGACCCATGAACTCCAGGGTCAGCTCGGCCCGGTCCTGGGCGACCTTCATGTTGGCGTTCTTCATGATCGAGGTGGCGGCCGACGGACCCGAATTGCTGCGGGATTCCAGGGCCGCGCGGCGCACGGTCAGTTGCAGGGCGCGCTGGTCGATCTCGTTCTGGATGATGCGGGTGCGCAGGTCGCTGTCGGCCAGGCGGCCCTTGGCGTCCTCGCCCACATACTTCTTGGCCACCACGCCCAGGATGTCGGCCTTGGAGCGGTTGCCGCCCTCGCCCTGACGCCCGCCCATGCCCGAGCGCTCATGCTGCAGCAGGCGCTTGGCCACGGTCCAGCCGCCGTTCAGCGGGCCCACCAGGTTTTCCTTGGGCACCTTCACGTCGGTGAAGAAGGTTTCGCAGAACGGCGAGGAGCCGGCGATCAGGCGGATCGGGCGGACTTCGACGCCCGGCTGGTGCATTTCGAAGACCACGAAGGAGATGCCTTCGTGCTTCTTGGACTGGTCGGTGCGGACCAGGCAGAAGATCATGTCGGCGTATTGGCCGCCGCTGGTCCAGATCTTCGACCCGTTAACCAGGAAGTGATCACCCTTGTCTTCAGCTTTCGTCTGCAGAGAGGCCAGATCAGACCCGGCGCCCGGCTCACTGAAACCTTGGCACCACCGCACCTTACCGGTGACGATGTCGGGGATATACTTCTGCTTCTGCTCTTCAGTACCATATTCCAGCAGGGTCGGGCCGAACATGCCGACGCCCATGCCGCCGATCGGGTTGACCGCGCCGATCTTGGCCATCTCCGACGCCAGCACGCGGGCCTCGGCCGCCGACAGGCCGCCGCCGCCATAGGCCGCCGGCCAGGTGGGAACGCCCCAGCCCTTGGCGCCCATGCGCTCCTTCCACACGGCGTAGTCGCCGGTGGGGGCCTCGGGGCTCATCGCCGCGGCCTGCAGGGCCTCCGGATCCTTGCCCAGGGACTTGGGGAAATTCGCCTCGAGCCACGCGCGCGCATCGGCGCGGAAAGCGTCGAGATCAGCGCCTCCGAAATCAGCCATTTAAAATTCTCCCTGAATTCAAATTCTTAGCTACTAGTATAACACAAAATACGTCCGACCGGAGTCCCCGTTATTTGGGGTCCGGTAAAGCCAGCACGCGCTTGGACACCACGTTGAGATTGATCTCCGAGGTGCCGCCCTCGATGGAGTTGCCCTTGGAGCGCAGCCAGGCGCGGACCGTGGCCAGCTCATTGCCCTCGAAGCCCTCGCCGTCCCAGCCCAGGCCGTTGTGGCCCATGGCCTCGACCATCAGCTCGTTGCGGTCCTGGGCGATCTTGGCGCCGGCGTATTTCATGATCGAGGTGGCCGAGGAGGGGCCCTGGTTCGACTTGGCCTCGTCGGCCGCGCGGCGGACCGTCAGCTGGAAGGCCTTGGTCTCCATCAGGTGTTCGGTGATCCGGCGGCGCAGGTCGGTGTCGGCCAGCACCCCGTCCTCGTCGACGCCCATATAGTGCTTGGCCGCCTCGCTGACGGTCATGGTCGCCTGGGCCGCGCCCAGGTTGCCGCCGCCCAGGCCCGCCGAGATGTTGTCGCGCTCGAACTGCAGCAGCCGCTTGGCCACCGTCCAGCCGCCGTTCAGCGGGCCGAACAGCTGGTCCTTGGGGACCTTCACGTCGGTGAAGAAGGTCTCGCAGAAGGGCGAGGTGCCGTTGATCAGGCGGATCGGCTTCACCTCCACGCCCGGCGTGGTCATGTCGATCAGCAGGAAGCTGATGCCCTCATGCTTCTTTGAGGTGTCGGTACGGACCAGACAGAAGCACCAGTCGGCCAGATTTGCGCCAGAAGTCCAAATTTTTGAACCATTTACCAGCCAGTGGTCGCCCTTGTCCTCGGCGCGGGTTTGAAGACCCGCCAGGTCGGAGCCGGCGCCCGGCTCGGAATAGCCCTGGCACCAGCGGACCGTGCCGGTGATGATGCCGGGCAGGTGCTGGCGCTTCAGCTCCTCGGTGCCGTACTCCACCAGGGTGGGGCCGAACATCATCACGCCCATGCCGCCGATCGGGTTGCGGGCGCCGATGGCGGCCATCTCCTCGGCCAGCACGCGGGCCTCCGCGCGGCTCAGGCCGCCGGCGCCGTACTGGGCCGGCCAGGTGGGGGTGCCCCAGCCCTTGGCGCCCATGGCCTCGCGCCACGCCTTGGCGTCGGCGCTCTCGGTCCCGCCCATCTGGGCGGCCAGCTGGGCGGCCGGGTTCTTCTTCAGGGACTCAGGGAAGTTCGCGTTCAGCCAAGCCTTGGCCTCGCTGCGGAATGCGGTGGTGTCTTCGCCGCCGAAATCGGCCATGGGGAAATCGCCTTTTCGAAATCAGTCTTCAAATGTCTTGGCGGCGCCGTCCTGAAATTGAACGGCGCCCTTTGATGTAGGCGCTTACTTCGGATCGGGAAGGCCCAGCACCCGTTTGGCCACCACGTTGATGTTCACTTCGGTGGTCCCGCCCTCGATGGAGTTGCCCTTCGAGCGCAGCCAGCCATGGGTCGCCGTCAGTTCGCCGGGCGTGTAGGCGTCGCCTTCCCAGCCCAGGCCCTGGTGGCCCATGGACTCGATCATCAGCTCCGACCGTTCCTTGGCGAACTCGGCCGCCGCGAACTTGATGATCGAGGTCGCCGCGCTCGGCCCGTTGCTGGCCCTGGCCTCGGCCGCCGTCCGGCCGATGGTCAGGCGCAGCGAGCGGAAGTCCATTTCGTTCTTGGTGATCCGCTGGCGCAGGTCGCTGTCGGCCAGTCTACCGGTGTCATCGGTCCCATTATAGCTCTTGGCCACCACCGGCAGGTCCGCCGCGCTACCGCCGGCCCCGCCGCCGCCGCCGAACCCGCCCGAGATGTTCTGGCGCTCGTACTGCAGCAGCCGCTTGGCGATCTCCCAACCGCCATTGACCTTGCCCACCAGGTTGTCCTTGGGGATCTTCACGTCCGTAAAGAACGTCTCGCAGAACGGACTTTCGCCGGAGATAAGCTGGATAGGCCGCGTCTCGACCCCCTCGGTCCGCATGTCGATCAGCACAAAACTGATCCCCTCATGCTTCTTCGAAGTATCGGTACGCACCAGACAGAAGCACCAATCGGCCTTGTCGGCGTAGCTCGTCCAGATCTTCTGGCCGTTGATCAGCCAGTGGTCGCCCTTGTCCTCGCAACGGGTGGCGAGGCTGGCGAGATCGGAGCCGGCGCCGGGTTCGGAATAGCCCTGGCACCAGCGGATTTCGCCGCGGACGATGGGGGGCAAGAAGGTCTTCTTCTGCTCTTCCGTGCCGTATTCCAGCAGCACGGGGCCCAGCATCCAGATGCCGAAGGCCAGCACGCCGGGGCGGTAGCGGCCGGCAGCCAGCTCCTGATCGAGCACGCGGGATTCCGCGGGCGAGAGCCCGGCGGCGCCGTATTCCTTGGGCCAGGTCGGCGTGGTCCAGCCCTTCGCGCCCATGCGCTGGGTCCAGACGGCCTGGGGGTCGGTTCCGCCGGCAAAGGCGCGACCGCCCCACACGGCTTCCGGATCGGTCTTGGCCTTGGGGTCGCGCAACTCGGCCGGATAGTTGGCCTCCAGCCAGGCGCGGACCTCCGAACGGAATGCGTCAATGTCGCCGGCGCCGAAGTCGGCCATGGAATCCTCCCGAGGTCTCAAGCTTTCGCGCCCGCCACATTAGCGTTGGGCGCCTCAAGAGCAAGGAACGAAACGCTTGTTTGACCCGGCCCAAAGCTCGAAAAGCGGCTATAAGTCCGCCTGCCGTTTTGCTTCACCCGGACCACGAATGAGATTTTGGCGAGAACTGAAGCCTGCGGCCTTCGCGGCCGCTCCCTTCCTTGGCGCGGTCCTGACCCTCGCGGCCGGCGTGATGCTGGTGGCGTCGGGCGCCACGCCGTCCGTGCCCGACCGGTTCCTGCGGCTCTATCAGGTGACCCCGGTCTATCTGATCGAGGTCAGCCACTTCCTCTCGTCCATCCTGGGCCTGACCCTGGTCATGCTCGCCTTCGGGCTGCGCTCCCGGCTGGACGCGGCCTGGGGCGCCACCATGGGCGCCCTGCTGCTCGCTGCGCCGCTGTCCCTGCTGAAGGGGTTCGTCTGGGAGGAGACGGCGCTGTTGGTGGCGCTCGCTTTCCTGCTTCTGCCGTTCCGCAAGGCCTTCCCGCGCACGGCGCGGCTGTCTCGCATGGAGATCACCCCAGGGTGGCTGGCCTCGGCCTTCGCCGCCCTCGTCGGGGCGGGGTTGCTGGGTCTCTGGTCCTTCCAGCATGCCGACTACGCTGACCGTCCGTTCTGGCGGATGATGGTCGACGACGACGCCGCCCGCGCGATCCGCGCCTGGGCCGGCGCTGCGATCGCCCTCTTCGCCTTTGGCCTGTGGCGGATGGTGGCGACGGCGGCCACCCCGCCAGTCGTGGGAGAGGCCGATCGCGACTTCCAACGCGTGCGCCAAATCCTGGCCAATGCCGAGGTCGCCGAACCTGGCTCCAACGTCGCCCTTCTGGGGGATAAGCGGTTCCTGTTCTCGGCGAGCGGCCAGAGTTTCCTGATGTTCGGCGTGCGCGGGCGCTCCTGGATCGCGCTGGGCGCGCCGGTCGGGCGTCGTGATGAGCAGCTCGAACTGCTCTGGCGGTTCCGGGAACTGGCCGACGCCCACGCCGCGCGGCCCGGCATATACGGCATCGGCGCCGACCATCTGCCTGATGTGGTGGAACTGGGCTTCTCGATCCAGAAGGTGGGCGAGTCCGCCGCCGTGCCCTTGGAGACCTTCCGCATAGAAGGCACCAAGCGGGGCAATCTTCGCCGCGCCTGGCGCAAGGCCGGCGAGGAGGGCGCGACCTTCGAAGTCGTTCCGCCCCACCAGATCAGCGACCTGGTCCCGATCCTGGCGGAGATCTCCGACGCTTGGCTGGCCGAGCATGCCGGGGGCGAGAAGGGCTTCTCGATGGGCGGCTTCCACCCCGGCTATGTCTCGGAGTTTCCGGTGGCGGTGGTCCGGTTCGGAGGCGCCGTCGTCGCCTTCGCGACGCTCTGGACCACGGCGGCCAAGACCTCCTTCTCCATGGACCTGATGCGCTACGGTCCGGCGGCGCCCAAGCGCATCATGGACTACCTGTTCGTTGAACTCATCGAATGGGGCCGCGCCCAAGGCTATCAGGCCGTGGAATTCGGCATGGCCCCCCTGGCGGGGCTCGAGGACCGTCCCCTCGCGCCGGTGATGTCCCGGGTCGGCAACCTGTTCTTCGAGCATGCCGAGGAGCTCTACAATTTCCAGGGCGTGCGGACCTACAAGGACAAGTACGATCCGCTCTGGCAGCCCCGCTACATCGCCGCGCCCCGCAAGTGGACCATCCCCCTGCTGCTGGCCGATGTGGGCCTGCTGTCCTCCGGCGGGGTGGCAGGTCTGGCCAAGCGCCCGAAGAAGGCCGAGGAATCCGGAGCTCCCGTCGCCAATCCCCAAGCGCCCATGAGCCCGTCCCCCCAGACTTAGCGTCCGGTGTTTACCCCCAGCAGGTTCACCACATGAACCAGCAGGATGAGCACCGCCGCCGCCGCCGTCACCATGATCAACCGGTGGGGCGCCATGCGCACCCCTCGCAGCGGGTTGGGCGGCTGGGCGCCACGCCAGCCGGCGAAGACGGCGATGGCCAGGAAGGCGGCGATCAGGCCCAGGGTCACGGGTAGAGTCATGTGTGACGGCGTAGCGCAGGCGCGTCCGGCCCGCAAAGCCGATCGGATTCTTGACGGCCTCCCATGCGCCAATCCCGCCGCCGCCTGGGCTCTCGGGCGCGTCAGATCATCCACAGCCAATCACCCTAGACGCTACATCTAGCGTTAACGTCGCGTTTACACCCCAAGGTTCGGTGGCTAGCGTCCGAAGCTAGTCCTGCGGAGAACGATTCGGTATGAGCTCGGGGACGCCATGGAGCGTCAAAGGGATCGACCCAAAAGCCCGGGAGGTCGCCAAGGACCTCGCCCGGCGCTCCGGCATGACTCTGGGTGAATGGCTGAACCACATGATCCTCGAAGACGAGGGTCCTGAGGAAGTCACCTCTGAAACCTATTTCACCGAGCGGGCGGTCGCTGACGAGGCGCCGGACGCCCGGCCCGAAGCCTTCCTCGCCCAGCCGCCCCTGGAGGCGATCTTCGAAGCGCCGTTGCGTCACGATGCGCCCCGGGCCGAGACGCCTCGGCCCATGCCGCCGCCCCGGGCGCCGGAGCCCGCCCAACGCTACGAGGCGCCCGAGCATCCCGCCGACGAGATCGGCCGGGTCACCCTGGCCCTGGACCGGCTGACCGACCGGATCGAGCATTCCGAGGGCCGCGCTGGTCTGGCCATCAGCGCCGTTGAACACTCGGTGCGCGACGCGCTGTCTCGCATCGAGCTCGCCGAGCGCGAGAACGTCGCCGTCGCCGCCCGCTTCGAGGGCGCGGTGGACGAGGCCCGCACCGAGCAGGCCAGGCTCGCCGAACGCGTCCGCCGTGTGGAGAGCGAGGCCGCCGGCCCACGCTCCGCCGAGGCCCTGCGCGCGCTGGAGCAGGCGCTCGGCAAGGTCGCCAACCATCTCTACGAAGGTGAGGCCCGCACCCGCGAGACCCTCACCGCCCTGCGCGAGCGGGTAGACGAGGTGCAAACTCACGGCGCCGGCGGCGATCCCGCCGCAGTGATCGAGGAGGTGGTCAGCCGGGTCGGTGACCGCCTGGCCGACGCTGAGGCGCGCACCGCCGCAGCGATGGAGGGGCTCAAGGACGCCTTCTCCAGCGTCGATGGCCGGCTGCGCGCCGTGGAGGGCGGCGCCTCGCCGGCCCTGGACCGCCGGCTGGAACAGCTCGCCGCCAATCTCAGCAGTCGGGTCGACGCCGCCCGCGGCGAGATCGCCCAGAAGCTCCAGGTCTCGGCCGAGGGCCGCTTTGACCGCATGGAGCGCAAGCTGGCCGAGATGAGCGATCATGTCCGCCTGGCCGAGCAGCGCTCAGCCCAGGCGATCGAAAAGATGGGCCGGGAGGTGCTGACCGTGGCCGACAACCTCAACCGCCGCGTCCAGGCCACCGAACACCGCAGCGCAGACGCGATCGAAACGGTGGGCGGCGAAGTCGCCCGTATCGCCCAGGCGATGGAGAGCAAGCTGGGCCGCACCGACAGTGTCCATGCTGAGGCGCTGGAGCGTCTGGGCGCCGAGATCGGTCGGATCACCGAAAAGCTCTCCGAACGCATCGCCAACGCCGAGCGCCGCTCGGCCCAGGCCATCGACGATGTCGGCGAACAGGTGGCTCGGGTCACCGAGCGCATGAACCAGCGCAGCGAGCGCGCCTCTGACGACCTGGTGGAGCGGATCCGCCAGAGCGAGGAGCGCACCGCCCGCATGCTGGAGGAGGCCCGCGAGAAGATCGACGCGCGCCTGGGCGAGTCCCACCGCCGGCTGTCGGAACAGGTCGCGGCCGCGCCGATCGTGCGCGCACCGGTCGCCGCGCCCGAACTGCTGTCACCCTTCGGCCCCGACCCCTTCCCGAGCTTCGGCCCCGCCGAGGGATCCGCCGCCGATCCCCTGGCGCGCCAGGCCTTCTCAGCTCCGGAGACCGGCCCCGACGCGCCGGACGGATTCCCCGGCCAGCCCTTCTCCGGCGAACCTGAACGCCCGGCCTTCGACGCCGAGGACTTCGAGGCCGCCGACGGCTTTGCGCCCATCGGAGAGCATGACGAGGAAGAGCCGCTGGACGAGGTCTACGAGGCCCCGATCGGTTCCAACACCGTCGCCGCCCCGCCGGAGCCCGGCCGTCCGCTGTCCACCCGCGAGGTGATCGAGCAGGCCCGCGCCGCCGCCCGCGCCTCGGTGCAGAACGATGGCAAGGGCCGCAAGGCCAAGGAGCCCAAGGAGAAGAAGACCAAGCCCGAAAAGGCCGCCAAGGCCGTTAAGGAGCCGGGGACCTCGCTGTTCGCCAGCTTCGGCGCGCGGCCCAAGCGCCGCGCCGGCTCGTCACTGCAGACCGCCCTGATGGTGGTGGGTGGTGCGGCCTGCCTCAGCCTGGCCACCGCCAGCTTCATGCTGATGGACGGCAAGCCCGGCGGCGCCCCGCCCAAGCGGGTGGCCGATGCCCTGGCCGCCATGAACGGCGGCAGCTCCGAGGAGATCATGGCGCCGGAGGCCGACACCACCCCCTTCGGCGACGGTCCCCGTGTGGCCATCGCGCTCTCGCCCCAGCCCATCGCGCCTGGCGCTCCGCCCGCCGCCGACCTCGCCCAGCGCTTCGCCACCGCGGCCTCGGCGGTTGAGAGCAAAGAGGCCGGCGGCCTGGAGCAGCTCAAGGCCGTCGCCAACCTTGGCCACGCGCCCGCCCAGTTCTACCTCGCCAAGCTCTACGAGAATGGCGCGAGCGGGGTGAAGAAGGACCTGATCGAGGCCCGCCGCTGGACCGAGCGCGCGGCCGAGGGGGGCGATCCCAAGGCGATGCATAACCTGGGCATCTCCTACATCTCGGGCGCTGGCGGCCCGAAGAACTCCACCACCGCGGCCCAATGGTTCCGCCGCGCCGCCGACCTCGGCCTGGTGGACAGCCAGTACAATCTCGCGGCCCTCTATGAGCAGGGCCTTGGCGTCGGCCAGAACGCGGCGGAGTCCTACAAGTGGTATCTGGTCGCCGCCCGCACCGGCGACGGCGAGGCCCGCTCCAGCGCCCAGAGGGTGGCGGCCGGCCTCTCCCCCGACGCCCGCACGGTGGCCGAGCGCGCCGCCGCGGCGTTCCGCGCCAGCACGCCCAATCCGTCGGTCGCTCCGGCCACCGCTATCGCGGCGGGCCCGCCTTCCCCGGCCGTGGCCACCGCCCAGCGCGCGCTCTCGCGTCTCGGCTACTATCAGGGTCCGACGGACGGCAGCGCCTCGGGCGCCTTGAAACTGGCCGTCGCCGCCTATCAGCGCGACCAGGGCATGGCGGCGACCGGACAGCTTGATCCCACGACGGTTTCCAAGCTTTCCGTCTTCACGCGGTAGCAGCGCCGGCGCCATAAGGGGCGACCTTGGACCTCTATCTTCCTATCGCCGAAGTCTCGGTGAACGCGCCGCTCCTGGTGGCGCTCGGCGCGCTCGTCGGCTTCATCTCCGGCCTGTTCGGCATCGGCGGCGGCTTCCTCATGACGCCGGTCCTGGTGCTGATGGGCATCCCGCCGGCCGTCGCTGTGGCCAGCATGGCCAACCACGTGGCGGCCTCCTCGACCTCCAGCGTCATCTCCTACACCCGCAAGCGCGCTGTGGATTTCCGCATGGGCGGGGTGCTGGCGGCCGGTGGCGTGGCGGGGGCGATCGTCGGGGTGGAGGTCTTCCGCTGGCTGCGGCTGATGGGCCAGGCCGACCTTGTGGTGGCGCTTTCCTATCTGGTCTTCCTGGGCGTCATCGGCGGTCTGATGCTGGTGGAGTCCCTGCAATCGATCCTACGCCGCCGTAGCGGCCAGCCGCCCAAGCCCCGCAAGGACCGCCGTCCGCCCTGGCTCTACAGCCTGCCGCTGAAGATGCGGTTCCCGCGCTCGCGGCTCTATATCAGTGTCATTCCGCCGGTTCTGCTTGGGGTCTTCGTCGGCGTGCTCTCGGCGGTCATGGGGGTCGGCGGCGGCTTCGTCCTGGTTCCGGCCATGGTCTATATCCTGCGCATGCCGGCCGGTGTCGTGGTGGGCACCAGCCTCTTTCAGATCATCATCACCACCTCGCTGACCGGGGTGCTGCAGGCCGGCCGCAACCAGACCGTCGACATCGTGCTCGCCACCCTGTTGCTGGTGGGCGGCGTCTTGGGCGCCCAGCTTGGCGCCAAGGCCTCCTCCCGCTTCCGGGCCGAGGAGTTGCGCGCCCTGCTGGCCTTGATCGTCCTGCTGGTGGGCCTGCGGATGGGCTTGGGTCTGTTCTTCACCCCCGACGAACCCTTCATCCTGATGACGGGGATGGGCTGATGGCGCTCGACATCCCCAGCCCCGCGGCGCTCCAGCTCACGGCCTCGCCGGCCGCGGTCTCGGCGGCGCTCACCACCACCCAGGTGCGGGTGACCTCCAGTTTCCGGGGCGCGCGCATCGTGCTCTACGGCGCGGTCTTCGATCCCAGCACCACGCCCAGCGACGTGGTGGTCATCGTCCGAGGCCCCGATCTGCCGGTCCGCATCGCCCGCAAGACCAAGGTGGCGGGGGTCTGGGTGAACAGCCGGCCGGTGGTGTTCCGCGGCGCGCCGGGCTTCTACATGACGGCCTCGACCCGGCCGCTGGCGGACATCGCGGGGTTCGGGACCCTGCGTCGCCTGGGCGCCGGCATCGACCACCTGGCCATCAACGCCCCCTTGGAGCAGCACACCGAGACCCGCTACGGCGTGCGCGACGTGGTGGTCAGCCGCCTGGGCGCTGACTATCTCGACTGGCGACGCGCCGTGGTGCGGCTGAAGGAGAACGCCGGGCTCTATGACGCCGACGACAAGGGTGTGACCTTCGTCGACAAGGACCTGTTCAAGGCCGAGATCGACCTGCCTACCGAGGCGCCGACCGGCCGATATCAGGCCGAGATCATTCTCTTCCAGGACGGCCAGCCCGTCTCACGAAAGGTCCGCTCGCTGACGGTTGAGAAGGCCGGGATCGAGCGGACCCTTTACCTCTTCGCCCATCGTAGCCCATGGTTGTACGGCTTGGTCTCAATGGCCCTGGCGCTCGGCGCGGGCTGGGCCGCCTCGCTCGCCTTCCGGAGGAACTGACGCCTGTGATGGACGCCGAGACCTCCGCCCCCAAGCCGATGTGGGCCATCGCCCTGATCGGCCTGGTCGCCTTCCCGCTCTCCGCCGGCCTCTACGCCTATGGGCCGCCACAGTGGTCCGACCGTGCGCTGAATGTGTTGCTGGCCTGGTCGGCGATCATGCTGGGCTTCCTGGGCGGCATCCGCTGGGGCCTGGAGAGCAGCCGGGAAGCGCCCCGCTGGCAAAGGCTGGCCGGCTCCATCATATCGCCTGTCGTGGGCTTCGGCCTGCTGGTGGCCCGGGAGGACATCGAGACCTCCTGGATCATCACCGGCCTGATGGGCGCCTTCATCGTCCAGTGGCTGTTCGACCACTCCGCGCCGGACGTCCCGGCCCGCTATCCGCGGCTGATGACGGTCCTGACCCTCGGCGCCTCGGTGTCGCTGGCGATGGCGCTCGAACAGGCGATGCGGATGTGAGGGGTTAGTCCCCCACCACCGATCGCCAGCCCACCGCGTGGACGCGTCCGGTCCCCAGGGCGCCGCACAGCGGGTCGCGCGCGAACAGTCCGGAGAAGGCGCGGTCCCGGATATTCAGCCCCCCGGCATAGGCGCCGAAGGCCGGAACCACCAGCCGCTCACCATCGGTGACGAAGCATCGCCGCCGCACCGTGCCCCGCGAGGCCGTGACCTTGGCGCAGGGGTGCAGGTGGCCCGCCACCTCGCCGGGCTGCGGGCCGCCGTGAGGCTCGTGTCGCAGCCGCAGGCCGGCGACCGTCAGCTCATCGGCCACGTCGCCGGGCAGGGCGCGGGGGCCGTCGGCGTCGTGGTTGCCGATCACCCAGATCAGCCGGGTGAGCCCTGCCAGGGCCCGTAGCTGCTCGGCGTCGTCCGCCGCCAGCCGGTCCTCCGAGGCGCGGTCGTGGAAGGTGTCTCCCAGCAGCACGACGGCGGCGGGCCGGGTCGCCACGATCTCGGCGGTCAGCCGGCGCAGCGTATCGCGAGTGTCATAGGGTGGCAGCATCTGGCCGCGGGCGGCATAGGCGCTGCCCTTCTCCAGGTGCAGGTCGGCCACCACCAGCATCGCCTCGGCCTCGATCCACAGGGCACCGCTGGGCCGTAAGGTCACCGACGCGCCCGACAGCGTCGTGCGCAGGCCTCCGCAAGGGCTGGGTCCCCAGGCATAGACGTGGCGGGGCTGCGCCAGCGCGCTCATGCGATGGCCTCGGCGATCAGGTCGCTTTCGGCCTCCGCCAGGATCATCTCGCCGGCCGCGCCCGGCGTCCGCTCCTTGCCGATCTCCAGCAGGATGGGCACCGAGAACGGCGACAGGTGATCGAGCGCCACGTGCCGGATCTTTCCCTTGATGCGGGCCAGCAGCTGACCCAGCCGCGCCACGTCCACCAGGCCGGTGGCGGCGTCCTCGCGGGCGCAGCGCAGCAGCAGGTGGTCGGGCTGATGGCGGCGCAGCACGTCATAGATGAGGTCGGTGGAGAAGGTCACTTGCCGTCCGGACTTCTGCTGCTCGCCTGGGAATCGCCGCTCGATCAGGCCCGAGATGATCGCACAGCCCTTGAAGGCGCGCTTCATCATGAAGCTCTCCGAGAGCCAGGATTCGAGATCGTCGCCCAGCATGTCCTGCGCGAACAGCTCGTCGAAATCGAGTCCGTCCAGCGGGTTCAGCGCCCACACCGCCACCGCATAGTCGTTGCAGACAAAGCCCAGCGGCGCGGCGCCCATCCGTTCCAGCCGCCGGGTCAGCAGCATGGCCAGCGTCGTGTGGGCCAGACGCCCTTCGAAGGGATAGCAGACGATGAAGTTGCGCTTCCCGCGCGGGAAGGTCTCCAGCAGCAGTTCCTCTTCCTTGACGATCAGCGAACGGTCCTTCTGGATCTCCAGCCATTCGCGTACGTCGCTGGGCAGCACGTTCCAGTGGGTCTCGTCGAACATCAGCTCGCGCACCCGTTTGGCCAGGAAGGTGGACAGGGCGAACTTGGACCCACCCCAGGAGGGCATCTTCGGGTCCTTGCCCATGGCCGGGCGTACGAGCACATCCAGCCCCGTCACCGCGACGAGCGACCAGACCTGGCCGGCGAAGATGAAGGTGTCGCCGGGCTCCAGCATCTCGACATAGCCCTCCTCCACCTCGCCGATCTTGCGCCCGCCCGTCAGCCGCTTGCCCATGGCGATGCGCACGGCCAGCACGGCCGGCGACAGGATGGCGCCGACATTCATCCGGTGGCGCTGGGCCGTCGCCGGGTCGCGCACCCGCCACAGGCCGTCCTGGCCCTTCACGATCCGGCGGAAGCGATCATAGGTCTTCAGCGCGTAGCCGCCGGTGGAGACGAAATCCACGACCTGTTCGAAGTCCTCCCAGGTCAGGTCGCGGTAGGGGCCCGCGGTGACCAGTTCGTCGTACAGCTTCAGCAGGTCGAAGGGTTCGGAACAGGCGCAGCCCATGACGTGCTGGGCCAGGACGTCCAACGCCCCGGTGCGGGCCGCGTCGCCGTCGAAGCGGTTCTCGGCGATGGCCTCGCGAGCGGCCTGGCACTCCAGCATCTCGAAGCGGTTGGCGGGTACGAAGAGGGCGCGGCTGGGTTCGTCCAGCCGGTGGTTGGCCCGCCCGATCCGCTGCACCATCCGTGACGCGCCCTTCGGGGAGGCGAGCTGGATGACCAGGTCCACGTCCCCCCAGTCGATGCCGAGATCCAGGGTCGAGGTGCAGACCACCGCGCGCAGCTCGCCCCGCGCCATGGCCGCCTCCACCTTGCGCCTCTGCTCGGCCGCCAGGCTGCCGTGGTGCAGGGCGATGGGCAGGTCGTCGTCGTTCAGCTTCCACAGTTCCTGGAACGCAAATTCCGCCTGGAAGCGCGTGTTGACGAAAACCAGCGCCGTGCGCGCCTGCTTGATGGCCTCGTAGACCTCCGGCATGGCGTGCTGGGCGGTGTGGCCCGCCCACGGCACCCGGCCTTCAGCCAGCAGCATGTCGACGATAGGCGCCGCGCCGCCGGGCCCCCGCACCAGGTCAACCTGGTTCTCCGCCTCCGGCGCGGTGCAGCCCAGCCAGCGGCGGATCACGTCGGGATCGTCCACCGTCGCCGATAGCCCCACCCGCCGCATCCCGGGCGCGAAGGTCTGCAGCCGCGCCAGATCGAGCGCCAGCAGGTCGCCGCGCTTGGAGGCGTGGATGGCGTGGATCTCGTCGACGATGACGCAGGCCAGGTCCTCGAAATACAGCCGCGCGCCCTCCCAGGCGCAGAACAGGGCCAGCTGTTCCGGCGTGGTCAGCAGGATATCCGGCGGCTTGATCCGCTGGCGCTGGCGGCGCGCCTGGCCGGTGTCGCCAGTGCGGCTCTCGGCCACGATCGGCAGGCCCATCTGGAGGATCGGCGCCATCAGGTTTCGCTCGACGTCCACGGCCAGCGCCTTCAGCGGCGAGATGTAGAGGGTGTGGATGCCCCGCGGCGTATTGGCGGGCGCGCGCTCGGCGAGTTCAATGAGGCTGGGCAGGAAGCCGGCCAGGGTCTTGCCGCCGCCGGTCGGCGCGATCAGCAGGGCGTCGCGCCCGGCGCGGCCCTTGGCGATCATCTCCAGCTGGTGTTCGCGCGCGCTCCAGCCGCGGGCCGCAAACCAGTCCGCGAACCTCGGGGGCAGGAGGGGAGGGGCGGCGCCCGCGTCTTCGGCCATCCCTCGCCCTATAGCATGTTCCCGTTCCGTTTCACGCCCAAAGGCGTGGCGGTCAGGGCTGGGGCGTGTCCGCCTTGGCGCCGCTCATCTGCGGCACATAGAGGCCGGTGGCGAACTTGGCGGCCATGCCCTCGACCCGCAGTCGCGAGCCATACTTGGCGCAGGGGTCGGGACTGGCGAGCTTGATGGGCTTCCGCTCCTTGGCGGTCATCACCTTGGCGGCGTCGTCGGCGAAGGGCTCGGCGAACTGCAGGGCGTCACCGATGCGGCTGAGGGACGGGTCGTCGGTCCCCACCGCCATGCCCTGCCGGGTCCAGGTGATGGCCGCCAGTTGCTTGCCGTCGGGGGCCACCATCTCGGCCTCGACGCCGAGGCCGCCCAGCGTGCCGGGCGCGCGGACCCCAATGGGGCCGGGGATGAAGAAGCCCGCCGCCGCCGCGGCCGCCGATCCGACCCGGCCCGTGGCCTTCACGTGGCTGAGGACGGCGCGGACCTTGGCGTCGGCCGCTTCCTCGGGCGTGGCGATCTCATAGCGCTCGGACAGCTCGAAACAGAGCTGGGCGTCGATCTCCCGCAGCAGGGTGGTCCGCTCGCCGGGCGACATCCAGGTCGCCGTGGTCTCCGCCACCTCGGTCGGCGACAGCGCCACCCGGCGAACCAACTCCAGGCCCGCCTCGTCCCTGCGATCCGAGACACTGGCCCGCACGGCGCTGGGGTTCACGGCCAGGCCGTCATAGGTCGACAGCAGCCCGGTGGGCTGAGTGGGTGTGCTGCAGGCGGCGACAAGCCCGAGGAGGGGGAGAATGAGGATGGGTTTCATGAGACCGATACGAGAGCAACAGGCGGGCGGACGCGCAAGGACGGCCGCGACCCCAATGCCCCAGACCTTCGCCCGTTCCGTCGCCGTGGTTCAGGCGCGGGCGGGATTCTCCAGGCGGCTCATCCAATGATCCGCGTCGTAGCCGGGATCGCCGCTCAGGTGACGCCACAGCTTGATGCGGTTGACGAACTCCAGTCGTCCGGTGTCCTGCTCGAACCAGGGCTCCGGCGTCATCAGGATCGACTCCACGGTCTCCGGCTGGGGGCTCTTCACATAGAAGATCGGCCGAGGATTGGGCTCGGCGGGCAGGGTCGTCATGTCCCACCGCCGCACCTGGGGCTCACGGGGGTTCATGCGGATCTTGAACATGGTCCGGGTGCGCTCGCCGTGGTTGACCCCGCCGCCGTGCCACAGGCCGTTGTGCAGGAAGAGCAGGGTCCCGGCCTCGCACACCATGTGCTGCTGGCCCCTGATGTTCTGGTAGCGGCCCAGGGCCACCTCGCTGACCTTGCGCAGGTGGGTGCCGGGCACGAAGCGGGTGCCGCCCATCTCCCGGGTGACCTTGTGCGGGTAGTACATGACCTGCAGGTCGAAGCCCTTGGACGGGTCGACCGTGGAGTCCTGGTGGGTGTGCTGGGAGACGTTCTCGCCGCCGCCGGCCTCGTAATAGGCGGGCGGGAAGGTGACGTGCAGGAAGTGGTGGTCGAACACCGGATCGGCTCCCACCAGGCTCTGGATCGCCCCCTTCACCAGCGGCAGGTCCAGCAGCCGGCGGATGGCCGAGCCTTGCCGATAGGCGGCCGCGAGCGGCACGCCGGCGGCGACCTCCGGGATCTCCGCCTGGCCCAGCAACTCCCCGAAGGCGCGCATCACCTTGCGGCCGGGCTCCGGCTCGGCGGCCTCGCCCACCTCGGCCAGAAACTGCCGGTTGATCTCGTCGGGGACCACGCCGTCGAACCGCAGGAAGCCGCGGGCGACGAAGCGGGCCATCTGCAGGGAATCCAGCAGGACAGGTTGCTCGCTCATGCCACGCTCTCCACCAGCTGCTCGAAGAAGAACTCGTATTTCAGATAGGCCAGGTCGAACTCCTCGCCGCGCGGATGCGGCAGGATCTGTGAGGCCTGGAACAGCCGCCAGCCGTCGCGCAGGGCGTCGGCCCCGGTCCGATAGGGCGGATCGTCATTGTCGCCGGCCATCGGCCGCGTCGCGCCGGTCCCGTCATAGACCGCCCAGGCGATCACGGGCGAATCCAGCGCCGAATTGGCCAGATAGAGAACCAGCACCTTCTGGCGCGTCATGTTGCCCCCTCATCCCCATGCTGATGACGGGGTTCGGCGCCGATCATGGGCCAAGGCGCAGGCTCTGAAAAGGTGCGCCTGTGATGGTCCGTTCCCGTTCCGTTTCGTCCGCGGATCGGCTAACACCGGAGGGTGAACGCGCTCGCCCCGAGTCTCGATCTGGCCCCCGCCCTCGTCGTCCTGCCCGGCCCCCGCGCCGCGGCGGCGGACGCCGCGCGGGCGGAGATGATCCGGGCCCCCGACGCCCGCGACCTCTTCGAGCACGGCCCGGTCCTGGTGGCCCACGCCGGCATGACCGCCAAGCGGCTGGGGGTGCATGCGCCGTCCCGGTCGCAGGGGCTGTTCGACGCCCTTGAGCTGTTCGCCTTCGTCCGTCCCGCCCGGTTCTGCGCCCCCTCGGCGGCGGGCCTGGCCCTGGCGCTCGGCCTGCCCGAGCCCAAGGGCGCGGCCGAACAGGCCAAGGCGCTGCGCGAGGCCTGCCACGTCCTGCTGGCCGAACTGGCCCTGACCCCGGAGCCCTCCCGTGAGGAGGCGCTGGCCATCGGCGAAACCCTGGCCCGCGCCGGCTGGGCCTGGGGGACCGCCGTCATCGGCGCCCTGCGCTCGGCCCCGGTGGGCAACGCCTTTCGCGGCTCCGGCATGGACGTCTGGACTCGTGTGGCGGAGTGGGAGGAACAGGCGCCGCCCGGCGAGGCCGGCTCGCGCCCCATCGCGCCGGAGGCGGCCGCCCAGCGCCTCACCGACCTGTTGCGCCAGGCCGGCCTGGACGAGGCGCGGCCCACCCAGGCGCAGTTCGCCGCCGAAGCCGCCTTCGCCTTTTCTCCCCGCGAAAAGGAGGGCGAGCCGCGCATGATGCTGGCCGAGGCCGGCACCGGCGTCGGCAAGACGCTGGGCTACCTGGCGCCCGCCTCCCTGTGGGCCGAGGCCAACGGCCCGGCCGTGTGGATCTCCACCTACACCCGCGCCCTGCAGCGCCAGATCGAGCGCGAGAGCCACGCCATCTATCCCGACCCCAAGGTGCGGGCGAAAAAGGCCGTGGTCCGCAAGGGGCGCGAGAACTACCTGTGCCTGCTGAATTTCCAGGACCAGGCCAACACCGCCCAGCTCGGCGGGGCCGACCTGATCGGCCTGGCGCTCACCGCCCGCTGGGTGCGCGCCACCCGCGACGGCGACATGACCGGCGGCGACTTCCCGGCCTGGCTGCCCACCCTGTTCGCCGTCCCGCCGGTGGGCCAGGCCAGCGCCGCCAACCTTGTGGACCGGCGGGGCGAATGCATCCACGCCGGCTGCGCCCACTACCGCACCTGTTTCGTGGAAAAGGCGGTGCGGGGCTCGCGCCGCGCCGACATCGTCATCGCCAACCACGCCCTGGTGCTCACCCAGGCCGCCTTCGACGGCGCCCGGGCCGCGCGCGGCTCCAAGGCCGACGGCGAAACCACCCAGCTCAAGCGCATCGTCTTCGACGAGGGCCACCACCTGTTCGACGCCGCCGACGCGGCCTTCGCCGCCGCCCTGTCCGGCGCGGAGTCGGCCGAGCTGCGCCGCTGGATCCGGGGACCCGAGGGCCGAGGCCGCCGCGGCCGGGGCCTGGAAGCCCGCCTGATGGAGGTGCTGGGGGACCGCGACGACGCCAAGCGCGCCCTGGTGGACGCCACCCGCGCCGCCGCCGCCCTGCCGGGCGAGGGCTGGTCGGGCCGCGTGGCCTCGCCCAATGGCGAGGTCAATCCCATGGGCCCCATCGAGCACTTCGTGGTGGCCATCATCGAGCAGCTCCGCGCCCGGTCCGCCCCCTCGGAGGTCGGCATGGAGTGCGCCGCCCGCCCGGCGCTCGACCTGGTGCGCGAGACCGCACGCGCCGCCGCCTTGGCGCTGGCCGCCATCGAGGCGCCCTTGCTGGCGCTGGCCCGCCACCTTGAGGACGTGCTGGACGACGAGGCCGCCACCCTGCCGCCGGGCGACCGGGCGCGTATTGAAGGGGCTTTGAGGGGGCTTGATCGCCGCGCCCGCATGACCCTGCCGGCCTGGCGCTCCATGCTGCGGGCCATCGACGAGGACGCCGAGGACGATCCCGATTTCGTGGACTGGTTCGACGCCACCTTCCTCTATGGCCGGGTGGTGGACGCCGCCTGCCGCCGCCACTGGGTCGATCCCACCGAGCCCCTGACCAACGCCGTCATCGCCCCGGCCCACGGGGTGCTGGTGACCAGCGCAACGCTTGCCGACTCCACCCTGGCCGATCCCTTCGCGCTCGCCGAAATGCGCACCGGCGCCGCGCGCCTGCCCGACCGGCCCAAGACCCTGCGCCTGGCCTCGCCCTTCGACTACGAGACCAATTCCCGCGCCTTCGTGGTCACCGATGTGGGCCGGGACGACCCGCGCCAGGTGGCCGCGGCCATGCGTGAGCTGTTCCTGGCCGCGGGGGGCGGGGGCGTGGGCCTGTTCACCGCGATCCGCCGGCTGCGCGCCGTCCACGAGAAGATCGCCGCGCCGCTCTCCGACAAGGGTCTGGCCCTCTATGCCCAGCACGTCGATCCCTTGGAGGTCGGCGCCCTGGTAGACATCTTCCGGGCCGAGCAGGACAGCTGCCTGCTGGGCACCGACGCGGTCCGGGATGGCGTGGATGTTCCTGGCCGCTCCCTGCGGCTGCTGGTTTTCGACCGCGTCCCCTGGCCCCGCCCCGACATCCTGCACAAGGCGCGCCGCGTGCGCTTCGGCGGCAAGGCCTATGACGACAGCGTCGCCCGCAACCGCATCAGCCAGGCCTTTGGCCGCCTGATCCGCCGCGCCGACGACAAGGGGGTGTTCGTCATGCTCGACGCCGCCGCCCCCACCCGCCTGTTCTCCGGCCTGCCCGAGGGGGTGAAGATCGAACGCCTCGGCCTGGTGGAGGCCATCGAGGCGACGGCGGAGTTCCTGGGGGCGCCATGAGGAAGTTGGTCAGTTCGGGATCGCCCCTTGAGCCGGAAATCGGCTTCTCCCGCGCCGTGCGGGTGGGGAACATCATCGCCGTGGCGGGCACGGCGCCGATCGGCGCGGCCGGCGGGACCCACGGGGTCGGCGATGTCTATCAACAGACCCGGCGCTGCCTGGAGATCATCGTCGCGGCCTTGGCCGGCGCCGGCGCCGCGCCATGTGATCCGCACACGGGTCATGCTCACCGACATCACCACCTGGCGTGAGGCCGCCCGGGCCCACGGCGAGGTATTCGGTGAGGCGCGGCCCGCCTGCACTTTCGTTCAGGTCGCGGGTTTCATCGATCCCGACTGGCTGGTGGAGCTGGAGGCCGACGCGGTGGTCGACTAAGCCGCGCGCATCGGCTCGAACAGATCAGCCGGATGGAGCGGGGTGTGGAGGGTGACAACGGTGGCTGTCCGGGTCGCCTCGGCCGCCGGATCGGCCAACCCTTCGCGGCCGTCACGTCCCTGGTTGCTTCTCCTGACACCGGTGTCATGATGGCGATAAGAACAGTGGGAGGCCCAGATGCAGACGACCCGACGGGTCATCCTAGCCGGCATGGCCGCCGCCCTGGCGCTTCCCGCCTCGGCCGCGACGCCGCGCGCCAGCCGCGCCGAGGTGTTGGCCACCATGCGGCGCGCCACCGCCTTCATGACCGACAAGGCCGCCGTGCATGGGGGCTATGTCTGGTCCTACCTGCCCGATTTCTCGCGCCGCTGGGGGGAGCTGGAGGCCTCGGCCACCCAGGTCTGGGTGCAGCCGCCGGGCACCGGCACGGTGGGCCACCTGTTCCTCGACGCCTATCACGCCACCGGCGACGAGGCCTATTACGCCGCCGCCACCCAGGCCGCCCAATGCCTGATGGACGGTCAGCTGCCCAGCGGCGGCTGGAACTATCTGATCGACTTCGGCGGCGAGGCGGCCAAGGCGAAATGGTACGAGACCATCGGCGCCAACGCCTGGCGGATGGAGGAATTCCAGCACGACTGGGGCAACGCCACCTTCGACGACGCCGGGTCCTCGGAGGCCATGCAGTTCCTGCTGCGCATGTACCTCGAAAAGCGCGACCCGCGCTTCAAGCCGGCCCTGGACCGGGCGCTCGATTTCGTCCTGGCGAGCCAGTACCCCAACGGCGGCTGGCCCCAGCGCTGGCCGGCCGGGCGGCCTTTCATCCAGCACGGCGCCGACTACACCGGCTACATCACCTTCAATGACGACGTGGCGGGCGAGAACATCAAGTTCCTGGTCATGGTGGCCCAGACCCTGGGCGACCCGCGCGTCGGGCCGGCGATCCGTCGGGCCATGGACGTCTTCGTCATCACCCAGCAACCCGCGCCCCAGGCCGGCTGGGGGCTGCAGCATCGGGTGGACGACCTGAAGCCGGCGGCGGCCCGCAGCTATGAGCCCCTGGCCCTGACCACCCACACGACGGCGGCCAACGCCGCCCAGCTGATGAGCTTCTACGAGCTGACCGGCGATCCGAAGTACCTGGCCCGCGTGCCGGAAGCGCTCGACTGGCTGGCCAAGGTGGCCCTGCCCGAGCCCAGGCCCGACGGCCGCACCCATCCGACCTTCCTGGAGATCGGGACCGACCGGCCGCTCTACATCCACCGGCGCGGATCCAATGTGGTCAACGGCGCCTACTATGCGGACGGCGATCCGCAGAAGACGCTCGCGCACTACAGCTCATTCCGCCTGGTGAAGCTGGACGACCTGCGGGCACGCTACGCGGCGCTGAAGGCGACCCCGCCGGACAAGGTCGCAGCAAATTCGCCGCTGACCCACAAGGGCCCGCTGCCGCGCTTCTTCGCCAACCAGGACTTCGCCACCTCCGACCTCAACGGCGGCGGAACGATGGCCCCCCTGAAGGCCAACCCCGAGACCGTCGCCAGACTGGTGGCCGACCTGAACACGCAGGGCTACTGGCCCACCCCCCTGGTGGCTGCCAGCCATCCCTATTCAGGCCCGGGTCCCGCGACCCCGACCCCCGGCGACTATTCCCAGACCCATGTCGGCGACGCCTGGGACACCTCGCCCTATCCGACCGACAAGCCGGTGATGGGCATCTCCACCTCGGCCTTCATCAAGAACATGGGCGTCCTGATCAGCGCGGTGGACGGCGGCTAAACCGCCGCCTTCGAATACAGGTTGATCACCAGCACCCCAGCCAGGATCATCCCCATGCCCAGCACGGCGGGCAGATCGAGCTTCTGCTTGAAGACCACCCAGGCCAGCAGGGTGATCAGCACGATGCCGATCCCCGACCAGATGGCGTAGCTGATCCCGACGGGCACCGTCTTCATCGACTGGGCCATGCAATAGAAGGCCACCCCGTAGCCCCCGGCCGAAATGATCGACGGGAGGGTCTTGGTGAACCCGTCCGACGCTTTCAGCGCGGTGGTGGCGATCACCTCGCAGACGATGGCGATGCCGAGCCAGGCGTAGCCGTTCATGGGCGTCGTCCTTCAAATGTCCGCGCGAATCGCCGGGTCCCGTCACGCGACCTGCTAGTGCTTGCCGCGATCCCGGCCGAAGTTGGGTTCGGCGCTTTCCTGGCCCGCCGCGATGATGCCGCGGCGGATTTCGCGGGTGCGGGTGAACAGTTCGAACAGCTTGTCGCTCTCCCCCCAGCGGATTTGCCGCGACAGCGCCTGCAGGTCCTCTGTGAAGCGGCCCAGGATCTCCAGCACCGCCTCCTTGTTGGCCACGAAGACGTCGCGCCACATGGTGGGGTCCGACGCCGCGATGCGGGTGAAGTCGCGGAAGCCCCCGGCGGAGTACTTCATCACCTCGGCCTGGGTGACCTCCTCCATGTCGGCGGCGGTGCCGACGATGTTGTAGGCGATCAGGTGGGGCAGGTGGCTGGTGACGGCCAAAACCAGGTCGTGGTGCCGGTCGTCCATCAGCTCGACATTGGCGCCCAGGGCCCGCCAGAATTCCGAGAGCTGGCTGACCGCCTCCAGATAGGCGTCATCCTGCCGGGGCTGCGGCGTCAGGATCACCCAGCGGCTCTGGAACAGCTCGGCGAACCCGGCGTCGGGGCCGGAGTGCTCGGTGCCGGCGATGGGGTGGCCTGGCACGATGAAGACGCTGTCGGGCAGGGCGGCGACCAGGGCCTGGGCCACCGAGCCCTTCACCGAGCCCACGTCGGTGACGATGGCGCCGGGCTTCATGGCCGGCGCGGCGGCCTTGGCGGCCTCGCCCATCGCCAGCACGGGCACGGCGAAGACCACCAGGTCGGCGCCCTCGACCGCTTCGGCGATGTCGCCGGTGACGCGGTCGGCATAGCCCAGCTCGACGATGCGGCCGCGGTGCGCCTCGCTGAGGTCGGCGACGATCACCTCGCCCACGGCGCCGGCCTCGCGGGCCGCCAGGATCACCGAGGAGCCGATCAGGCCGCAGCCGATCACCGCCATGCGGGGGAACAGGATCTCGCCCATCAGGAGTTCACGAAGGCGGCCAGCGCCTCCACCACGGCGCGGTTGTGCTCTTCGAGGCCGATGGTGATCCGCAGATGGTCGGGCAGGCCATAGCCCCCGACCCCCCGCACGATGATTCCCTTCGAGGCCAGGAAGGCCTCGGCCTCCCTGGCGGTCTTGCCCGGCGTCCTGGGGAAGCCCACCAGCACGAAGTTGGCCGCCGAGGGCACCGGCTCGAGCCCCAGGCCGCCCAGCTGCTGGACCAGATAGGGCCGCCACTGTTCCACCAGGGCGAGCGAGCGGGCCTGGAAGTCGTCGTCCCCCAAGGCCGCGACCGCCGCCAGCTGCGCCGGAATGTTGACGTTGAAGGGCAGGCGGATGCGGTCCAGCGCGTCGGCCATCTCGACGGGCATATAGCCCCAGCCCACCCGCAGGGCGGCCAGGCCGTGCAGCTTGGAGAAGGTGCGGGTGACCACCACGTTCTCGAACTCCCGCACCATGGACATGCCGTCCTCGAAGGCCGGGTCGGCCACGAACTCGGCATAGGCGCCGTCCAGCACCAGCACGACGCTGGGGGCCAGACCCGCATGCAGGCGGCGGATCTCCTCACCGGTGATCCGGGTGCCGGTGGGGTTGCCGGGGTTGGCGACGAAGACCAGGCGGGTGCGGTCGTCCACCTCCGCCAGCAGGGCGTCGACGTCGATGCGGTGGTTGATCTCCTTGGCGAACTTCACGCTCGCCCCGCAGGCCCGCGCGCCGATGGCGTAGGCGCCGAAGCCGAACTCGCCCTGGACGATGTTGTCGCCGGGTTCGAGGAAGGTCTGGTTCAGCAGCTGGAAGATCTCGTCGGAGCCGCAGCCGAAGATCAGCCGCTCGGGCTCCAGGCCATACTTTTCGGCGATGGCGGTCCGCAGGATCGTGGTGCGGCCGTCGGGATACATGTGCAGCAGGTCGATGGCGCCGGCGAAGGCCGCCTTGGCGTCCGGGCTGCAGCCCAGGATGTTCTCGTTGGCCGACAGCTTCAGCGGATGTTCGATACCCTCGACCTTGGCCTTGCCGGGCACATAGCAGGCGATGTCGAGGATGCCGGGCTTCGGCGTGGGCCGCTGGGCCTTGGCGCGGTCGAGGACGGTGTCGGACATGGGACGCTTCAAGCGGGAGTGAAGCCCGCCTCTTACACGTCCAGCGGGGCGGGTGCAGCCCCGATCACCCCGGAAAGGCGCCCGGGCGCGCGGGCCAGGCGCTCGTCGCCGGCCTGATAGAAGCCCATCAGGGCGAAAAGCTTCAGGCCGCCGGCCTCGGCGATCAGGTCCCCGGCCACGCCGTCGCGCGACAGCGCCTCCTCGATGGACGCCGCCGACCCCGGTGCGTCGGTGACCCAGAAGGTGCGGTCATCCCCCGTCGGTTCGACCTCGACCTCGGCGACGGCCAGCGCGCTCATCGGGCCCCAGGCGGCGAGACAGGGGAGGGCGGCGAACACCTGCAGCTTGGGATCGGCCAGCAGCCGGCCCCACCAGGGTGCGTCGACCGCCAGGGCCAGCACCCCCACCCCGCCCAGGGTCTTGGCCGCGGCCAGCGCCTCCTCGGGCTTGGCCAGCGTGCGCAGCGGAGGGGCGGCGCCGAAGCGGTGGCGGGCGAACTCGACGGCGCGGGCCGGGTCCTTGCCCCCCCAGACGTTGATATGGAAGGGCCCCTGGCGCGAGAGGCTGTCGCCGATCAGTTCGCGCCAGATGCGGACGACCAGGCTGGGCCTCGCCGCCGTGCGCGGCCTGGCCAGCAGGCGCCGCAGCAGGGCGGTCTCGCGGCCGGGGCGCAGGGCGAACTTGTCGCCGTCTCCGGCGGCGGCCTTGGCGGTCGCCACGTCCTTGGCGAGACCCGCGCGCTCATCGACCAGGGCCAGCAGGGCGGCGTCGATCTCGTCCAGGCGCGCGCGCACGGCGTCCAGCGACGGCGCGGCGAGCTTGGGATCGACGTCGGCCATTTTGTTCCCCGAAAACGAAGGTTCGGCGCTTAAGTCATCGCGTGCCCCCGCGCAATAGGCCCATCGGCCGCAATAAAGTTGCACGGGAAACCGGTTCCCGCCCAAAGCCCGCGTCCGCCGGTTGCCGAGCCGCCGCCGTCACGCCATGGTCGGGGCCATGAAGCTCAATCTCGGATGCGGGTTCGACAAGCGCGACGGCTGGCTGAACGTCGACAACTTCCCCGAATGCCAGCCCGATCAGCGGCTGGATATCGAGAACACCCCCTGGGACCTGCCCACCGATGGTTTCCGGCATGTGCTGATGAAGCACGTCCTGGAGCACGTCGGCGCTGACTTCAAGGTGTTCGCCGCGGTGATGCGGGAGCTGTACCGGGTCACCGCGCCGGGCGGCCTCGTGGAGATCCATGTCCCTCACGTGCGCCACGATACCTACTGGTCCGACCCCACCCACGTGCGGGCCTTCACGCCGCTGACCTTCAAGATGATGTCCAAGGCGCAGAACCGCGCCTGGATGGCCGCGCGGGCCAACTACACCATGCTGGCCATGCTGATGGACGTGGACTTCGAGATCGCCCACGCCGTGCAGGTCTATGATCCCCACTGGATGGCCAAGGTGGAACGCGGCGAGATGACCCGCGAGGCGCTGCGCGAACAGGCCGACCAGCTCTGGGGCGTCGTGCGCGAGCTTCAGGTCACCCTGCGGGCGGTGAAGTAGCCGGCGGGGCCAGGCGCAGCAGGCCCATCTTGGCCAGCCGCCCGACGATCACGATCATCATCGAGGGCTCGCAACGGGTCGCCCGCGCCAGGTCGCCGACATCGGTCTCCCCCTGGTCGAGGTGGGCCAGGGTGGCGGCCAGCAGGGCCTCTGGGGTGCGCCACAGGCCAAACAGACCCGAGGCCAGCCGGTCGTGCCATCCGACGCCGGGGTCAGGACCCGGCGCGACGCGCGTGGCGGGGGTGATGTGGTGGGTCGGATAGGTGGCGAAGCTCGCGAACGGATCGGGGCGGCTGGGGGAGGCCGTCGGCGCGGGCCCGTCGGGGACACGGGCTTGCCGCAGCGCGGTCTGCTGCGCCCAGAGCGCCTGGTACTGGCCATAGACCCCCCGCCAGTCGAACACCTCCCGGGCCCGCCGCTGGCCGCTCTCGCCCATCCGGCGGCGCAGATCGGGGCGACAGACCAGCTCGCTCAGGCGATCGGTCAGGATCTGGAAATCCACCGAGACGGTGGTGCTCAGCCGCGACATGTAGAAGTCGTAGGTGGTGGCGTCGGTCTCGTAGTCACGGGCCATCTCGGCTCCGGCCTCTCCCGGCCCCGGCGACCAGGTGGGAATTCGGAACCCATCCAGGCCGTCGCGCACCGTGTCCTTGTAGCCGTCCCAGTCGCTGACCACCGCCGGCAGCCCTGCCGCCATGGCCTCCACCGGGGTCAGGCCGAAGGTCTCCTGCACGCTGTCGGCCAGGGACAGGAAAATGTCCGCCGCGCTCCAGGCCAAGCGGTAGACCGCGCTGTCCTGGCCATCGACGAAGACCTGCCGCACGTCGGGACAGATCCAGGCCGCGCTCTGGCGGTACATGGCCTCGGTTTCGGGGTTGGAGAACTGTCCCGCCTGGACGAAGGCGATCCTCCGGCCGGTCCGCTCGGCCACCGCCTGCAGGCCGCGCCACATCCCGTAGGGGTGGGCCTTGCTGGCGGGCGCCAGGCGGCCACAGAACAGCACCGCAATCTCGTCCTCGGCCAGGGCCAGGGCGTGGCGCGCGACGATGCGGTCGCTGGGCGTGAAGGCGAAGTCCTCGGTATGCACCCCCAGCGGAATGACCGGCAGCAGCGGCAGGGCCGGGGCGATCGGCGCCTTCAGCCGCCAAGCCAGGTAGTCGGCCTGCTCGGCGAGCAGGCCGACTACGGTGTCGCGCGCCACCCGCGAGGTGCAGATCAGGGCGTCCCAGGGGGCGATGGGGGCGGTCAGCAGGCCGGTGATCTCGGCCATGGCCCGGGAGGAGGCGATGGTGTGGGTCAGGCCGCAGATGGCATAGGCATCGATCCCGGCCCGCAGCCGCAGCCGCGCGGCGTCATCGAGGCCGGGGCCGGGCGTATAGAGCAGGCCGCGCTCGCGCATCTGGTCGAATCGCTGTGGCTGGACCCAGCCGATCTGGGCTGCCGGATCGATCTGCCGCACCAGGTCGCCGAAGATCTCGGCCGAGCGCCGCCGCGCGGTATAGGCCCACACCGGCTGGCCCGCGCGGCCCTGGACGGCGGCGCGCAGGAAGCCGGCGCCCGCCGACTGGCGTCCCAGGATCCCGGGACCGGTGACCACATAGCCGTCCGGCTCGAAGAGGATCGCGGGCGTGGTCATCAGAACCTCAAGGCCAGATCCTCGGCCCGGGGATCGGAGCCGCCGGCCAGCAGGCCGGTGAGCGGATCGCGGGCGATGGCCTGCGCCGCCCCGCCGCCGCCGGCGAAGGCGGCGTCCACCGCGTCGCCGCCGCGCTTCAGGACGTCGAGGGCCACCGCCACCGTGAGCGGATGGGCGGCGGCCACCATACCGCCCTGGCCGAACGCCGGCGACATCCGCCGCCTTGAGAAGCCGGCCGAAATGGCGCTCGGCTGGCCCAGCATCAGTAGATCCGGGGCGAGGCGCCGACCGCCACGGGCCCGAGCGTCATGCGGCCGGCCTGGAAGGTCAGGGTCGCGCGGGCCACGTCGCTGCTGTCCTGCCGGGCGGCGGCCACGGCGGCGGCGGCCAGCGCCGTCTCCGGCGGCAGGGTTCCCGTCGCGGCCATGGCGGCCAGGGCGCGCGGCGCCTGGCGCAGGGTGACGTCCATGGACCCCACCAGCCGGCCGTCATAGCCGACGCCCAGTTGTCCGCTCTGGGCGCCGATCAGGGCGTCGCCGGCGGTGACGCCCGCCTGCCGCACCTGGATCAGGCCGCCGCTGTTGCTCCAGGCCCGGACGGCGGCGGGCCAGGTCTGGCCCTTGAAGCCGCTCGCCTTGGTGACGAGGCTATCCCAGACGATGGAGACCGGCTTGTCCCCGGCCAGCTGGGCGAACAGGCCGCTGAGCTGGGCCTTGCCGTTATCGACCTTGAACAGGACCGCGCCCTGGTCGTCGGGACCGGGCCGCAGGTGCAGCTCCACCTTTTCGGCGGCCGAGAGGCCAAAGGGCTGGGCCCCGGCGCCAGCGGCGAAGGTCAGCTTGCGGCCCTCGAAAGAGAAGGCGGGCGGCCGCTTGTCGAGACCGCTGAGGCTGGCGCGCAGCAGTTCGCCGCGCACCTCCACCGGACCGCCGACGGGCCGGGTCAGGGTCAGGCCCTGGGGCGCCGCCGAGATCCAGTGACCCAGGGAATACAGGAAGGCCTCGGCCTCCAGCCGGGGCGCGGCGACGGCCCAGCCGCCGGGTTCGCGGATACGGGCGTCGGTCAGCACCACATCGAGACGGAAGGGATAGCCCCCCAGCGTGCGGTCCTTCCAGGAGATCTCGTAGCCGGCCGATCGCAGCTCGGTGACGGCGGCGTCCATCCGGGTGGCGGCCTGGCCGCGCACCTGCAGCCACAGGGCCGTCCATCCCGCCGCGGCGAGCAGCAGGACGACGAACGGCGCATAGAGCCAGAACCTTCGCGGTTTGCGGGCGGGTTCCGGATCGGGCACAGGGGGAGCTTCGGGGGTCTTGGAACGGCGGGCCATGTCTGTTGAGCGCTGGGTTTTCGGTTACGGGTCGTTGATGTGGCGGCCTGGCTTCGCATACGTCGAACGCCAGAGCGCCACCCTACATGGCCGCCGCCGCGCCTTCTGCATCTATTCCGTCCACCACCGTGGCACCTATGAACGCCCGGGACTGGTCTTGGGTTTGGCGCCCGGCGGCGCGGTGCGCGGCGCCGCCTACCGGGTGGCGGAAAGCGACTGGGCCGAAACCTACGCCTATCTGCGCGAACGCGAGCAGCCCACCGAGACCTATGTGGAGAGCAGCGCCCACGTCCGCCTGGGGGACGGTCGCCGGGTCGAGACCCTGGTCTTCCTGTCCGACACCGGCCATCCGCAATGGGCCGGTGCGCTCAGCCTGGAGCGCCAGGCGCAATTGATCGCCGGGGCCACCGGCCTGTCAGGCAAGAACGTCGACTACCTGCGCGACCTGGTGGAGCACCTGCGGGCCGAGGGCGTCCACGACGTGGTCATGGCGCGATTGCTGGGGCTGGTGGAGCAGAGAGAGCTGGGCTGACACCCTGATTCCTTCTCCCCCTGCGGAGCAGGGTTGGATGAGGGTCTCACCAGCCTATCCAGATAACCCCTCCCGTCATCCCGGCCGTAGCGAAGCGGAGAGCCGGGACCTAGGGGCAACTGCACTGCACAGGCCCCTGGGTCCCGGCTCTGCGGCCCTCACGGGCCTTGACCGGGATGACGTGTATTTTGCTTCAGAGCGGAGCACGCCCCTCGGCGTCAGCTTCGCCGCAACCCCGCACGCGAAGAGAAACAGCCTATGCCGCGACCGGCGGCCGGTACGCCGGATCCTCGGCGAGCAGCGTCTCGGTGGCGGTCTCAATCCGCTCCTCCAGGGTGCGCATGAACTCGCCCCGCTTCAGGCCCGGTGGGATCGGCTCCAGATATTCAAACACGATGACGCCCGGCGTCAGGTTGAAGCCCTTGCGCGACCAGTGGACCCCGGCGTTGGTGGCCATCGGATAGACCGGCAGATCCAGCTCGCGGTAGAGGGCCGCGATGCCGGGCTTGTAGTCGCCGGGCGCGCCGGGTTCGCCACGAGTGCCCTCCGGGAAGATCACCAGCTGGCGCGGAATCTTGAAGCGGTCCTTGGCGTCGCGGACCAGCTTGCGCAGCGCGGTGGAATGCCCCGCGCGGTCAACACTGATCATCGTGGCCTTCATCGCGAACCAGCCGAAGAAGGGGATCATCAACAGCTCCTTCTTGGTGACGAAACAGGCGTCCGGCAGCAGCGAGAACTGCGAGAAGACGTCGAACATCGACTGGTGCTTGGGGGCCACCAGGGCCGCCGTGGTGGGCATGTATTCGCGTCCGCGCACCTCGACCTCGATCCCGGCGATCACCTTCAGCAGCAAACGGATGCCCCGGCTCCACAGGCCGAAGGTCGCCGCCGTCCAGCTGCGCGGCGCGATGAGCATCGGGGTGAGGATCACCAGGGAGACGAAGACCGACCAGGCGTAGAACACCACGGCGAAGGTCAGGGAGCGAAGCTTCTGCAAGGTCAGGCCCTTCGGAAATGAGAATCCTTCTCGCCTTGCGGGAGAAGGTGGCCGGTCAGCGACCGGTCGGATGAGGGGTCGATACCCTTATCCAGCAAACCAACCGCGTCATCCCGGCCGCAGCGAAGCGGAGAGCCGGGACCGCGTAGCGGCGGCGCGAAGCAGCCACCCTGGAGCCCAGCCCCGTCACCTGGGTCCCGGGTCTCCCCTGCGGGTCGCCCGGGATGATGGATGTTGTCTTGGGAATGCGGCGCGACCCTCATTCCTTCGGCCCAAGCTTCCGCACCGCCTCGCGGCCGAGGATCGCCAGATACTTGGAATATTCCACGACCATCAGGCGGGCGCCGCCGCTGGTGCGCCACCAGCGCTTGGCGTTCACGATCCTTGTCGCCACCGGATAGGGCCGCAGGTCGACGTCGGGCATGGTGGCCCGCAGCTCCAGCATGGCGCGGGGCATGTGATAGTCGGCGGTGACCACGATCAGGCTCTTGTAGCGCAGGTTCCGGGCCCAGTCGGCGGTCTCGCGCGCATTGCCCACCGTGTCGGCGGCGGTGAAGTCCAGGTCCACGCAGCAGTCATAGAGCCGGCGGACCGCCTTGCTCACTGTGCGGATGTCCTCGCGGCTGGCCTCGGGATTGACCCCGGACACCAGCATCCGCTGGGCCTTGCCATCCTCCAGCAGGTTCACGGCGGCCGCCAGGCGCTCGTTGGAGCCGGCGCCGGTAAGGGCCACGATGCCGTCGGCGCGGGCGGGCTCGGCGACCGGGGTGGAGGTTTCGATGCGGGCGGTGAAGGAGAGCAGGCCAGCCGTCCAGATCAGGGCGGCCACCAGGAGGGCGACGAGGCTTCTCATGTCATCTTCGCGATCAGGGCCTGGGCGGTGAGGCGCGCGGCCACGGCGGCCACCAGACCCGCCGCCACGGGGCAGGGCAGGACGGCCAGCAGATCGGTCCAGACGATGGGCAGCACCGGGGTCAAGCCTTGTCCCCCTCCCATGAGGCGCAGTATCGCCCCCATGATCGCCGCACCGCCCGCCCCGAACAAGCCCGCCAGCGCGGCCATGCGCGCAAAGCGCATCTGGAACAGGCGGGCGATGAAGTCGTTCTCGGCCCCGGCCAGGTGCAGCACCTCCACCACCTCGTGGCGCGCGGTGAGGCCCGCGCGGGTGGCGAAGGCCACCACGGCCCCCGCCGCCGCGGCGATCAGGGCGAAGACCGCCACCCCGACCCAGCGGGCGAAACCGGCGGCGCGCTGAATGTCCTTCAGCCAGATGGAGTGATCATCGACCACGGCGTCCAGGCCCTGGGCCTTTAGCGCCTTGTCCAGGCTCTGGGGCGTGGCCGGCGCCTTGGGATCGAGGTCCACGGCCACCAGGCGCGGCACCGGCAGGTCGTCCAGGTCGGCGATGTCGCCAAGCCAGGGGGCGATCAGCGCCTCGGCCTTCTCCTTCTCCAGGGCGCGGACCTCGCCGACGCCGGGCAGGCCGGAAAGCGCCTCGGCGGCGCGGGCGGCGGCGCTGTCGGGGGTCTCGGCGCCCTTGGCCCGCACGATCACCGTGGCCTGGCCGGTGAGCTGGTCGCTCCAGCCCCGGGCGGCGCGGTCGGTGGCCAGCACGGTCAGGGCCGTCAGGCAGGCCAGGAAACAGAGGGTGGCCACCACGAAGATCAGCGAGCCGTCGCGGGCGTCGGCCTCGGGCAGGAAGGCGGCGGGCTTCCAGCGGCCGGGATCGAAGTCGCTCATCCGCCGCCCCCCACGGGACCCAGCTGGGTCAGCCGGCCCTCCTCCAGGTGCAGCACCGGCTTGCCCGAGCGGGCCACCAGGTCCTGGTCGTGGGTGGCGATCAGCACGGTGGTGCCCAGGCGGTTCAGCTCCACGAACAGGCGCAGGATGCGCAGGCCCATCTCGTGGTCGACATTTCCGGTGGGCTCGTCGGCCAAGAGGATGTCGGGCCGGTTGACCACGGCCCGCGCGATGGCCAGCCGCTGCTTCTCGCCGCCCGCCAGGGTGGCCGGCATGGCGTGCATCCGGCTGCGCAGCCCCACCCAGGCCAGCAGCTCGGCCACGTCCTGGCGATAGCTGTCGGGCTTGCGGCCGGCGATGCGCAGGGGCAGGGCCACATTATCGAAGGCGCTCATGTGGTCCAGCAGGCGAAATTCCTGGAACACCACCCCGATCCGCCGGCGCAGCATCGGCTGCTCCTTCACCGGCACGGCCGACACGTTCTGACCAAACAGGTGTATCAGGCCCTTGGAGGGCTTGGCGGCCAGATAGATCAGTTTCAGCAGCGAGCTCTTGCCGGCGCCCGACGCCCCGGTGAGGAAGTGGAAGGAGCCCGGAGCCAGGGAAAAGTTGAGGTCTTTCAAGGTCTCGGGCGCTCGGCCATAGCGCATCGACACGTCGTCGAAGGCCAGGACGGCGCCCTCGGCGTCAAGCGCCCCCTCATCATGCGGCTGTCTGAGCATCGGCCTTCCCGGCTATCCTAAGCCCGCTCGATGCGCCAGCAGAACCCGTTCGGAGGCGGCCGGGGCCCTGCGGCCCCAGGGTCAAGCTTGTGGCGCCGCTCGCCTGACGGGCGAATCTCCTGCCCGGACGATACGCCGCTGCCAGGGATTTGGGTTTTGGCAAGGCCCGCATGTTAGGAATCGCGGTAACAGTTCGCGCTGGATTCGGTGCGGGTCCGGAGGGCGAACCTCCAGACCCGCTGACCGCGCCAGGGCGGCGACGCTCCAGAACAACAGCCCAGGTTACGAGACCCCTTCCGCTGTCATGATCCTGACCTGTCCAGAGTGCGCCACCAGCTATTTCGTGGACGATCGCAAGATCGCCCCGGAGGGCCGTGCGGTGAAGTGCGCCTCCTGCGGTCATCGCTGGACGGCCCATCCCGAGGCGACGCTGGAACTGGACGTCTCGGCCGAGGAAGGCGCGGTCGCGCGCGAGCCCTTCGAACCCGAGGTCGAGGAACCGGCCGCGCTCAGCGACCTGCCGGGCGCCGAGCTGCCCAAGGTGATCCGCGCCAAGGTGGAGACCACCCGCAAGGTGCGCGAGGCCGCGACCCACGGCATCGTCTGGGCCGGCATGGCGGCGACGATCGCCATCGTCGTCGGCCTGGCCGTGGTCTTCCGGGTCGATGTGGTGAAGATCATGCCGGGCTCGGCCAAGGCCTACGCCCTGGCCGGCCTGCCGGTGAACACGCTGGGTCTGGTGATCGAAGGCTCACGGGCCGAACCCGCCCTGCAGGATGGCCACGCCGCGCTCTCCATCTCCGGCATGATCCGCAACGTCGAAGACCACGCCATCGTCACCCCGCCCCTGAAGATCGAACTGCTGGACAAGGCCGGCAAGACCATCGTCACCAAGGTCGCCCGGCCCGCCGATCCGGTGGTCCCGCCCGGCGAGACCCGGCACTTCGCCCTGGCCATCCTCGACCCGCCGACCACGGCCCACGACCTGCAGATCTCCTTCGCGCCCGACACCGCCAGGTCCAAGGGCAAGAAGATGCACGCCAAGGCGCCCATAGACGCCCACCCGGCGCCGGAACATTCCCTGCGCGGCGCGGCCGAACCCGACGTGCCGGAAGCCGCCCACGCCCCCGCGCCGGTGGAGGCCAAGCCGCTGTCCTCTGACAGTCCCTACGCCCTGGAGCCCCATGGCTGATCCCGTCGTCCTGCTGTCCGAAGCCGAGGTCGCCGCCCGCGTCGCGGCCCTGGCCGCCGAGATCGCCCCCCGGATCGACGACGACACCGTGGCGGTCTGCCTGCTGACCGGCGGCCTGTGGTTCGCCTCCGACCTGACGCGGGCCCTGTCGCGGCTGGGCCGGCACGTCCGCTTCGACGCCCTTTGGCTGGCCTCCTATGGCGACGAACGGGCCAGCCTGGGCCGTTGCGAGGTCCGCGCCGATCTGCAGCGCCCCTTGTCTGGCCGCACCGCCCTGATCATCGACGACGTCATCGACACTGGCCTGTCGCTCTCCGAAGCCAGCCGCCTGGTCGGTGACGCCGGGGCGGCGCGGACCTTCACCGCCGTCTTCGCCTCCAAGCCCTGGCCCACCCCGCGCGCCATCGTCCCGGACTTCGTCGCCTGGGAGGCGCCGGCCCGCTACCTGGTGGGCTACGGCATGGACGCCGCCGGCGCCCTGCGCGGCCTGCCGTACATCGGCGCGCTGGACTAGTTAGGGATCCGAACTTGTTTCCGGGGCCCCGGGAACCACTTCATAGGGCGCCCAAAGGTCACAGCCAGTCCGGCATGGCCTCCCGGGCCAGCATGTCCTCATAGGTCGGCCGGGGCCGGATCACCGCGAACCGGTCGCCGTTCACCAGCACCTCGGGGACCAGCAGACGGCTGTTGTACTCGCTCGACATCACCGCCCCGTAGGCGCCGGCGCTCATGAAGGCCACCAGGTCTCCGGCCTCCAGGCGCGGCAGGTCGCGATCGCGGGTGAAGGTGTCGCCGGTCTCGCAGATCGGGCCCACCACGTCATAGGTGACGGGGTCGCCGGCGCGCGGCTTCACCGGCCGGATGTCGTGATAGGCGTCGTACATGGCCGGGCGGATCAGGTCGTTCATGGCCGCGTCCAGCACCGCGAACTTCTTGCCCTCGGGGCGCTCATGGATGTGCTGCACGGTGGACAGCAGGACGCCGGCGTTGGCGCTGATCATTCGGCCGGGCTCGAAGGCGAACTGGACGTCCAGACCCTTCATGGTGCGCGCGATCATGGCCGCGTAGTCGGCGGGCGTGGCCGGGGTCGGCATGTTGAAATAGGGCACGCCCAGGCCGCCGCCCAGGTCCAGCCGCTCGACAGCCAAGCCCTCGCCCCGCAGGCGCTCCACCAGGCCGCGCATCTTGACGAAGGCCTCCTCCAGCGGGGCGAGATGGGTGATCTGGCTGCCGATATGGCAGGTGACGCCCACGGGCTTCAGGCCGGCATTGTTGGCGGCCTGGGCGTAGAGCCGCTCGGCTTCCGAGAAGGAGACGCCGAACTTGTTGTCGGACTTGCCGGTGGAGATCTTGGCGTGGCCGCCGGCCGAGACGTCGGGGTTTACGCGAATGGCGATGGTCGCCCGGGTCCCCAGCGACTGGGCGACCTTCGAAGCCATGTGCATCTCGGGCTCGGACTCGACATTGATCTCGCCGATCCCGTTCTTCAGGGCGAAGGCGATCTCGGCCTCGCTCTTGCCGACGCCGGAGAACACGATGCGCTCGCCGGGAATTCCGGCGGCCAGGGCCCGGCGAATTTCGCCCTCCGACACCGTATCGGCGCCGGCGCCCAGGTTACCCAGGGTGCGTAGCACCGCGACATTGGAGTTGGACTTCACCGCGAACGCGATCAGCGGATCGCCTAGGCCCTCATTGACCAGGGCGTCGCGCAGCACGGTGTAGTGCCGCTCAAGGGTGGCGGTGGAATAGACATAGACCGGCGTGCCGACGGCTTGCGCGATCGCGGTCAGGCCGACCTCCTCGCAGGCGAGCTCGCCCCCCGAAAGCTCGAAGTGGTTCATCGCGGACGGGCGTAGGGGTCGTTCAGCGCCCCCTGCGGGCCGCTGGCCATCGGGTCGTTGGTGCTCTCGATCGGCGCGGACCGCTGGGGCGACGGATCGGAATTGGTGTCGCGCGGATCGATGGTGCGGATCGAGCGCGCGGGCTTTGCGCCGGCGTCGGCGTTCGAGCGGGCCTGTCCGATGGGGCCGGGGCGTTCCAGCTCGCCCATCTTGCCGCAGCCCGACAGGACAGTGGAGGAGAGGGCAAGCGCGCCGATCAGCGCGAGGGGGCGAAGGGTCATTTCAGCATATCCTTCCAACGCGCGACTTGGGCGCGAACCTGGTCCGGCGCGGCGCCGCCGTAGCTTTTCCGGCTCCCGGCGGAAGCCCGTGGGGTGAGAACGTCATAGATCTCGGCGGTGATCCCCTGGGACAGGGCCTGAAGCTCCTTCAGGGGCAGGTCGGAGAGATCACAGCCAAGCTGCTCGGCCCGTTTCACCGCCGCGCCCGTCACATGGTGGGCGTCGCGGAACGGCATGTCGAGGGTGCGGACCAGCCAGTCGGCCAGATCGGTGGCGGTGGAGAAGCCCGCGCCGGCGGCGGCGGCCATCCTCGCCGAGACCGGCTCCATGTCGTCCACCATCCCGGCCATGGCGGCCAAGGACAGCTCCAGGGCGTCGAAGGCCTCGAAGGTGGGAACCTTGTCCTCCTGCATGTCCTTGGAATAGGCCAGCGGCAGGCCCTTCATCACCACGGCGAGCTGGGTGAAGGAGCCCATCAGGCGCCCGGTCTTGGCGCGCACCAGTTCGGCGGCGTCGGGGTTCTTCTTCTGCGGCATGATCGAGGAGCCGGTGGTGAAGGCGTCGGTCAGCTTGATGAAGCCGAACTGCGGCGTCATCCAGATCACGATCTCCTCGGCCAGGCGCGACAGGTGGATCGCCGTCAGCGTGCCGGCGGCCAGGGCCTCCAGGGCGAAGTCGCGGTCCGAGACGCTGTCGAGGGAATTGGCGGTGGGCCGGTCGAACCCGAGCGCGCGGGCCGTGGCGTCACGGTCGATGGGGAAGGGGGAGCCGGCCAGGGCCGCGGCGCCCAGGGGGCATTCGTTCATGCGCCGCCGCGCGTCGGAGAAGCGCCCGGCGTCGCGGCCGAACATCTCCACATAGGCCATCAGGTGGTGGCCGAAGGTGACCGGCTGGGCTGGTTGCAGGTGGGTGAAGCCCGGCATCAGGGTCTCGGCGTGGGCCTCGGCCTTGAGGATCAGCGCCTGCTGCAGGGCGCGGAGCTGGGCGATGGTGCGGTCGCAGGCGTCGCGGACCCAGAGCCGGAAGTCGACGGCCACCTGGTCGTTGCGGGAGCGGGCGGTGTGCAGGCGTCCGGCCACCGGCCCGATCAGCTCGCGCAGCCGGGCCTCCACGTTCATGTGGATGTCTTCGAACTCGTCGCGATAGGGGAAGGTCCCGGCGGCCATCTCGGCCTCGATGGCCTGCAGGCCGCCCTGGATCGCCTGTTCGTCGGCGCTTGTAATGACGCCCTGCTTGCGCAACATCGCGGCGTGCGCGCGGGACCCCGCCAGGTCCTGCGGCGCCAGGCGCTTGTCGAACCCGATGGAGACGTTGATCGCCTGCATCAGCTCGGCCGGTTTCGCGCTGAACCTTCCGCCCCACATGGCCTGGCCAGATGCGGGCGCGTCAGAACCGTGAGTGGAGTCGTCGGACATGAGCCAAGCACCCGATGAGACGTCGAAGCCCAAATCGGGCCTCCTGAAAGGCGCGCTCTGGGGCGTCGCCCTGCTGGGCGTCGCGGCGGTTGTCTACATCATGGCGCAGGCATCCATAAACCCCCGCCAGTCAACCAGCCTGAAGAGTCTGGCCAAGGGCGAGATGGCCAAGCTGACCTTCCCGGCCGAAGCGGGCCCCGCGCCGGTCACCAGCTTCCAGGACGCTGACGGCAAACCGGTGCGTCTGGCGGACTTCCAGGGCAAGGTGACGGTGGTCAATCTGTGGGCCACCTGGTGCGGCCCGTGCGTCATCGAGATGCCGACCCTGGCCAAGCTGGCGGCGGAATATCAGGGCCAGCCGGTGGCCGTGGTGGTGGTCAGCATCGACGGCGATCGCGACGCCGACAAGGCGCGCCTGTTCATCGCCAAGCACGCCCCGCTGGTCTTCTACCGCGATCCCAAGCTGAAGCTGCCCTACGACTTCAAGCCGGCGGCGACCGGGATGCCCACCACGGTGATCTTCGGCAAGGACGGCGTCGAACGCGCCCGGCTCTCGGGCGGTGCGGACTGGTCCGGCGCCGAGGCCAAGGCGGTGATCGACAAGGTGCTGGCCGAGAGCTGATCCGGGTTGGCCGTTTCCCCCTGGCCCTAAGCCAGTTCCTTCTGCTTGCTGCGAAGGGCGCCGTCGGGGCCGGTCAGGGCGCGCATGAAGCTGACCAGGGAGGCGCGCGCGTCCTGCGGCAGCTTCTCGAAGGCGGCCAGAAGTTCCAGGGCGCCGGGTGTGCGCATACGCGACAGCAGGTCCAGGTCGCCGACGGCGTCGTGGCCGGGCGTGTCGAGCACGTCCATCAAGTCCACCACGCGGCAGCGCAGGGCGCGGGCGATCTGCACCAGACGCGAGAAGGAGATGCGGTTCGCGCCGTTCTCATATTTCTGAATCTGCTGGAAACTGACGCCGCACTGTTCGGCCAAGGCCTCCTGCGACATGCCGATCGTTCGTCTGCGGATTCGCACCGCTGCCCCCAGGGCGACGTCCATCGGATCCGGGGTCTTGTTGGATGGCTCCGGCACGGTTTGATTCTCCTCAACCATGGCGCGCGCTCGGTGGGGGCGGCCGGGCGCGGCGCTTTAAGATTCGGCGAGTAAAGGCGAATACTACAGCTTTGCAAAGCTACATGAGCGTCGCAGTCGACAATCCCGCTGATCACGTTCGATACCCGTGGCGCACGGCTTTGAGATACGAGGGATTCCACTTGAAAATCAGTCGCGATAGCGCGCAATTCCGGCCTCGAGTGTCGGTGGCGTGGACCTTCTCCAAGGGCGCCCAGGAGCGGGCGTATGGCCATACGCGAAATCCTATACTCAGTTTGGGTAGAAATCGCTCATCGAACTTGAGTTGTGGAATGGACCAAAACGGAGGGTTCAACCGGCACGGGTTCTAAAAACTGCTACGGGCGGAGTCAGCCTGGGTCGCGGCCCCCCAGAATGGGGCGAATACCGGTGCGCGACTATCCTCCGCGCGCCGCGTTAACGGTCCTGGTGGAAGGCGCCCGGTTTAGTGGAAAAACCCCGCGGACGAAGGGCGCCGTCCTCGCCGCGCCTGATGAGGCGTAAGGTGATGCGCTTGTTATTGCCGGTCACCGCGCCCGTGATAAGACGCCGCGGCGCCGGGAGCCGGGTTGGGGCGCGAGCCCTGCGGGCACGTCGAGGAGCCTCTCATGACCCGCGCCCTGATCGCCGCCATCGAGACCGGCGGCTCCAAGATTCTCTGCCGGGTCACGGAGGCGCACAAGGACCCAGACGCGGCCGGTGGGGGGGCGGCCGTCCAGCGGTTCACGACCACGACGCCCCAGGCGGCGATGGCCGAGCTGGTAGGGGCCATCAAGGGTGCGATTGCGCCGGGCGACCACCTCGCCGCCATCGGCCTGGCGAGCTTCGGCCCGCTGGTTGTCGATCCCGCCTCGCCCGATTGTGGCCTGATGCTGTCGACGCCCAAGCCGCACTGGAGCGGCTTCAACCTGTCCAAGTCCCTGGCCGAACGGCTGGAGGCGCCGGTTATCCTGGAGACCGACGTGGCGGCCGCCGCCATCGCCGAGCAGGCCATGGGCGCCGCGTGCGGCCTGGACGCCGTGGCCTATGTCACGGTGGGAACCGGGATCGGCGGCGCGCTGGTGATCAACGGCCATTCACTGAAGGGCGCTCTGCATCCGGAGATCGGACATCTGCCGATCAAGCGGCGCGAAGGCGACGCCACGCCCAGCGCCTGTCCCTTCCACGACGACTGCGCCGAGGGGCTGACGGCGGGGCCGGCGCTGGGGAGACGGCTGGCCGATGGCGAAACCCCGGCCGACCGCGCCGACATCCGGGCCCTCGCCGCCGACTATCTTGGCCAGCTCTGCGCCAGTCTCACGCTAGCCTGGTCGCCGCGCTGCATCGTGCTGGGCGGCGGGGTGCTGTCGACGCCGGGCCTGCTGGCCGAAGTGGCCGTCGCCCTGACCCGGAATCTGGGCGTCTACGGCGCGGCGATGGTCGCAGGTCCGAACTATCTGCGGCCGCCGATCTTGGAACACTCAGGCCTGGAAGGCGCCCTACTCCTCGCGCGGCGTCAGGTCTCGAACCGGTAAGCATCGCGGCGCGGATCGCGGGCCGACAGGTCGCAATCTCAGAGGGCGCCCGCGGGCGCCAGCGAGATATCGACCATGATCTCGGCGGAGATGGCTTCCAAGGCGACCTGGACATTCTCTCCGGTCAGCGCGGGTGGCAGGCGCAGGCGGGCGTTCAGGTGGAACAGCGCGCCACCGGAGTGGGGCTCGGCGCTGATACGGGTTTCGAAGGCTTCGATATTGACGTCCAAGCCGCTCAGGATCGCCGTCACCTGGTGTACGATGCCCAGCCGATCCTGGCCGACCAGGGCGAAAAGCACCTCATCGCCGCCGCCGCCGGGCGCATCGAGCGCTGGAGCGATGCGTACCTCAAGGCCTTCGGCGTCCACCGCCGCCACGGCCGACCGCAGCGCCTCGACGCTGTCGGCCTCGACCAGCACTGATCCGACATAGAGCCCGCCGAGCCGGCTGAGATGACTTTCCAGCCAGTTGCCGCCCGCCGAGAGCACGGCGGCGGCCAGGGCCTGGGTGAGGCCGGGCCGGTCGCTGCCGGTTACGCTGAGGATCAGGTTCGCCATGGGCGAACTCTGTCGGACTGACCCTCGCCGCAGTCAATCCGGATTTGCGCCTCGGCCGTTGACCTGCGCCCGCGCCCGCTCCAACTGTCCCGCCCATGAGCGACTCCCCCACCCTTGGCGCGATCATCCTGACCGGCGGGGCGTCGCGTCGGATGGGGACGGACAAGGCGGCGCAGCTGTGGGACGGCCGCCGCGCCGTCGATCTGGTGGCCGACCTGGCCCGCGCCCTGGGGGCCACGGTCATCGTCTCGGCGGGGGACGGCGAGTTCGGCCTGCCCCGGGCGCCCGATCCGGCGCCGCTGAGCGGGCCGGTGGCCGGGGTGCTGGCGGGTCTGGACCTATTGGGCGGCCAGGTCGCCCGGGTGCTGGTGCTGGCGGTGGATGCGCCGACGATCCGCCCAGAGGATCTGGCGCCCTTGCTGGCGGCCGAGGCTCCGGGTGCGGCGTTCGTGGGCCAACCCCTGCCGATGGTGCTCGATCTGGCGGCGCGTCCGGGGGACGCCCAGGCCGACTGGCCGCTGCGGAGGTTCGTGGAGCGGGCGGGTTTGATCCAGTTGGCGCCGGACCCGGTGCTCCTGCCCAGGTTGCGCGGCGCCAATACTCCGACGGAGCGTGATCGCTTGGCGGGTGAGCCGGATGGGCCTAAGGCGCCCAAATGAGTTGCGATGTTTGCCCTGAAAACAGGCGCCCAGGCTGCGCCCTAGGCGATTTGCGCCATGGTGGTGGCGTCTTGCCCGGCCTTGGCGGTTAGCAGAGCCCCATGCGTGTCCTAGTCATAGATCCCGACCCCGCCCGCGCGGCGCTGGTGGCCGAGGGGCTGGATGGCGTCGATCCGCTGGAGGTCCGCCAGACCGCGCAGTTCGACGCCGCCGAGGTGGCGAGCTTCTCGCCCGACATCATCGTGGTGGCCTGCGACAGCGCCGACCGCGACACCCTTGAGAGCCTGCGCGAGGCGGGCGAGACCAATCCGCGCCCGGTGGTGATGTTCGCCGACCGCTCCGAGCCCGGCCTGGCCGAACAGGCGATCCGCGCCGGGGTGGCGGCCTATATCGTCGACGGCCTGGCGCCGGCCAGGGTGCGGCCGATCCTGGAAGTGGCGATGACCCGGTTCTCCTTGATGCAGCAGCTGCGTGGGGACCTGGCCAAGGCCAAGGCCAACCTGGAGTCCCGCAAGGTGGTGGACCGCGCGAAGGGTTTGCTGATGAAGGAGCGAGGCCTGGACGAGGACGCCGCCTACAAGTTGCTGCGCAAACTGGCCATGGACACCGGACGCCCGATCGGCGCGGTGGCGACGGATTTGCTGGCCTTCGCGGGCGTGCTGAAGGGGGACGCGTCGTGAACAGCCTGACCCTGGGGTTCATTCCCCTGACCGACTGCGCGCCCCTGGTGGTCGCCGAGGCCAAGGGCTTCTTTGCGGACGAAGGCCTGGACGTGACCCTGAGCCGCGAGGCCTCCTGGGCCACCATCCGCGACAAGGTGACGGTCGGCGCGCTGGACGCCGCCCACATGCTGGCTCCCATGGCCCTGGCCGCCACGGCGGGCGCGGGAGGTCCTGTGGCGCCGATGATCGCCCCCCTGGCGCTGGCGGTGAACGGGGCGGGCGTGACCCTCTCCAACCGGCTCAGCCAGGCCCTGCCGATGGGCGCGCAGAGCCTTCAGGAGATCGCCGGGGCATTGGCCGCCTTCATCGACCAGCGCCGAGCGGGCGGCGAGCCGCCACTGACCTTCGCCGTCGTCTTCCCCTATTCGATGCACAACTACGCCCTGCGCTACTGGCTGGCGGAGGCCGGGGTGGATCTGGACCGCGATGTGCGGCTGGTGGTGACGCCCCCGCCGCGCATGGTGGAGCAGCTGCGCACCGGCCAGGTGGACGGGGTCTGCGTCGGCGCGCCGTGGAACGCGGTGGCCACGCGGGGGGGGCTGGGGCGCGTGGCCCTGCGCACTTCGCAGTTCTGGCCGGCCGGACCCGACAAGGTGCTGGGGGCCGGCGCACACTTCGCCGAGGATGATCGCTTGCCGCCGCTGCTGCGGGCGTTGGTCCAGGCCCAGGCTTGGTGCGACGTGGCTGAACACCGTGACGAGCTGGCCTCTCTTCTGGCCCAGCCGAACTATGTCGGAGCCGCCGCCGAAGCGATCGCCCCTGCGATTGGGGATGAACTGATCTTCCACCGTGACGGCGCAGGCGTTCCGCGCCTGGAGCACGCCCGGTGGTTCCTCGCCCAGATGCGGCGGTGGAAGCAAATCGGCGCGGAGCTGGACGCCGACGCCCTCATCGCCCGCGTCTACCGGCCCGACCTGGCGCTGGCGGCCTTGCAGGCCACGGGACTCGGCCCCGAGGCTCTGACGCCGCCCGGCCCGCTGTTCGACGGCAAGTCCTTCGACGCGGGCTAAGCGCCTCGTATTTCATCATCTCCGATTTTGCGGCGCCTGCGAAATAGGCGCTGATGACCAACTGGTCCAGTATCGCCCCGCCACGGCTGACAGGGATCATGTTGCAGTGCGTCATGAGCGCAGGCCCACGGACAACGACGTTCGCGGCTGATCGAGACGACCGCTCGGATGCGGTCACCCCAACGGCGATGCCGCCGCTCTCGTTCATCCGAGGTTTCAGTCCATGTTGAGCCGCTCCTTCCTCAAGTCGGGCCACACGCCCACCCTGTTCGCCGCCTTCCTCTATTTCGACTTCAGCTTCATGGTCTGGGTCCTGCTGGGCCCGTTGGGCGTGGCCATCGCCAAGGACTTCAACCTCGATCCCGCCCAGAAGGGCCTGATGGTGGCCATTCCGGTGTTGGCGGGCGCCCTGCTGCGATTGGTGGCCGGCGTCATGGTCGACCGCATCGGCCCCAAGCGCACCGGCCTGATCGGCCAAAGCATCGTGATCACGGGTCTCGCGACCGCCTGGCTTCTCGGGGTTCACAACTATCACCAGGTGCTGGTGCTGGGTCTCCTCCTGGGCGTGGCTGGCGCCTCCTTCGCCGTGGCCCTCCCGCTGGCCTCCCGCTGGTATCCGCAGGAGCATCAGGGCCTGGCGCTCGGCATCGCCGGTGCGGGCAATTCCGGCACCGCGCTGGCGGCCCTGTTCGCTCCACTGCTGGCCAAGAGCTTCGGCTGGAACAATGTCATCGGCCTGGCGATCATCCCGCTGGCCATCGCCTTCGTGGTCTATCTGCTGATGGCCAAGGACGCGCCGGAGCAGCCCGAGCCCAAGAAGCTCTCGGAGTATCTGGACGTTCTGAAGGTCGCCGACGCCTGGTGGCTGATGCTGCTCTACAGCGTGACCTTCGGCGGCTTCGTGGGGCTGTCCTCGTCCCTGACGATCTACTTCAATTCCGAATATGGGATCGATCCGGTGAAGGCCGGCTTCTTCACCGCCGCCTGCGTCTTCGCCGGGTCTTTCGTCAGGCCGGTGGGCGGGGCGCTGGCTGACCGCTTCGGCGGGGTGGCGACCCTGATCGTGGTGCTGGGCTTCGCCGCCATCGGCCTGGCGGTGGCCAGCTTCCAGATGCCCAATGTTTGGATGGCGTTCGCGGTCCTGCTGGCCTCCATGGCGGCGCTGGGCGCGGGCAATGGGGCGGTCTTCCAACTGGCCCCGCAGCGGTTCCGCAAGGAGATCGGGGTGATGACCGGTCTGATCGGCATGACCGGCGGGGTCGGCGGTTTCTACCTGGCCTCCACCCTCGGCCTGGCCAAGAAGTTGGCCGGCACCTATCAGCTCGGCTTCCTGGGCTTCGCGGCCCTCGCGGTCTTCGCTCTGCTGGCGCTGGCCGGACTGAAGAACCAATGGCGCGCGGTATGGCCGACCCTGGCGCCCGCCGACGCCGCTCCGGTCCGGGTCTGAAGCCCATGACCCAGCAAGCTTCCAAGCAGCGTCTCGTCGTCATCGGCAACGGCATGGCCGGGTGCCGGGTGGTGGAGGACATCCTCAAGCGCGACCCCGGCCGCTACGAGATCACCATCTTCGGCGCCGAGCCGCGGGTGAACTACAACCGCATCATGCTCTCGCCGGTCCTGGCTGGTGAGAAGGCCTTCGACGACATCGTCATCAATGACGAGGCCTGGTACCGCGACAACGCCATCACCCTGCACTCCGGCCGTGCGGTCACCGCCATCGACCGGGCCAGCAAGACGGTGACGGCGCAGGGTGGCCTCGTGGTTCCCTACGACCGGTTGATCCTGGCCAGCGGCTCGGACCCCGTCCGCCTGCCCCTGCCGGGCGCTGATCTCGCCGGCGTGGTCACCTTCCGCGACCTTGACGACGTGGACCAGATGGTCGCCGCCGCCGACGCGGGCGGCGCGGCCGTGGTGATCGGCGGAGGCCTGCTGGGCCTGGAGGCCGCCTACGGCCTGGCCAAGCGTGGCATGAAGGCCACCGTCGTCCACCTCATGGACGTGCTGATGGAGCGCCAGCTCGACTCGGCGGCCGGCTTCCTGCTCACCGAGGCCCTGGCGCAGCGCGGGGTGGAGACGGTGCTGTCGGCCCAGTCGGAAGCCATCCTCGGCGAGGATGGCCGGGTCAGTGGTCTGAAGCTCTCCGACGGCCGGGTGCTGCCCTGCTCGATCCTGGTGATGGCGGTGGGTATCCGGCCCAATACGGCCCTGGCCAAGGCCTCGGGGATTGGCGTGGCGCGCGGGGTGGTGGTCGATGACCAGATGCGCACTGACGATCCCGACATCTATGCGGTGGGTGAGTGCGCCGAGCACAGGGGCGTGGCCTACGGCCTGGTGGCTCCCATCTGGGACATGTGCAAGACGCTGGCGGCGGCGCTGACCGGCGACGATGCCAGCGCCTATGGCGGCTCCATGCTCTCGACCCGGCTGAAGGTATCGGGCGTGGATGTCTTCTCCGCGGGCGCCTTCGCGGGCGGGGAGGGTTGCGAGGACATCGTGTTCCGCGACGCCGGTCGTGGCGTCTACAAGCGGGTGGTCCTCGAAAACGGCAAGGTGGCCGGGGCGGTGCTGTTCGGCGACGCCGCCGACGGCGGCTGGTACTTCGACCTGATGCGCCAGGGGGCCGATGTCAGCGGCATCCGCGAGACCCTGATCTTTGGCCAGGCCATCACGGAGGGTCTGTCGGGCCTGGACCCTAGTGCGGCCGTTGCGGCGATGTCCGATGACCAGGAGGTCTGCGGCTGCAACGGCGTGTGCAAGGGGCAGATCACCGGCGCCATTACAGCCCAGGGGCTCACCACCCTGGACGCCGTCCGCGGGGTCACCAAGGCCTCGGCGTCCTGCGGATCCTGCACGCCGCTGGTGGAGAAGCTGCTGAAGCTGACCCTGGGCGACGGCTTCCAGGTCCAGACCGGGCCGGCGCCGATGTGCAAATGCACCAGCCACACCCATGATGTGGTCCGCCGGGCGATCCTGGACGGGGGGCTCAAGTCCATGCCGGCCATCCATCAGGCCCTGGAATGGACGACGCCGGATGGCTGCGCCTCATGCCGGCCGGCGTTGAACTACTACCTGATCTGCGCCTGGCCGGGGGACTACCAGGACGACAAGCAGTCGCGGTTCATCAACGAGCGGGTCCACGCCAACATCCAGAAGGACGGGACCTATTCCGTGGTCCCGCGCATGTGGGGCGGGATGACCACCCCCGACGAGCTGCGCGCCATCGCCGACGTGGCCGACAAGTTCGCTATTCCGGCGGTCAAGGTCACCGGCGGCCAGCGGATCGACCTGTTGGGGGTCAAGAAGGACGACCTGCCGGCGGTCTGGGCCGACCTCAACGCGGCGGGGATGGTCTCGGGCCACGCTTACGCCAAGGGGCTGCGCACGGTGAAGACCTGTGTCGGCTCCGACTGGTGCCGGTTCGGGACCCAGGACTCCACCGGCCTCGGCATGCGGCTGGAGAAGTTCATGTGGGGGTCCTGGACGCCGGCCAAGGTCAAGCTGGCGGTGTCGGGATGTCCGCGCAACTGCGCCGAGGCCACCTGCAAGGACGTCGGCGTGATCTGCGTCGACTCCGGCTACGAGATTCATGTCGGCGGCGCCGCGGGCCTGCATATCCGCGGCACGGAAATCCTGACGAAGGTCGCCACCGAGGAAGAGGCGATGTGGACCATCTGCGCCCTGGTGCAGCTCTACCGTGAGGAGGGCTGGTACCTGGAACGGATCTACAAGTGGATGGACCGCGTCGGCCTCGACAGCATCAAGGCGGCCCTGGCCGACCCTGAGGACCGCAGGGCGCTCTATGACCGCTTCGCCTACTCGCAGCGCTTCTCGCGCATCGATCCGTGGGCGGAACGTGTCGCTGGCCGTCATACCGAAGAGTTCAATCCGCTTAGCCGCCGCCTGGAGTTCGAACCCGCATGAACGCCCTCGTGAAGGAACCCGCCATCCTCTGGACCGACGTGGGCGCCGTGACCGACGTCCCGCGCCGGGGCGCCCGCCGGGTGCCCAGTCCGCGGGGCGACATCGCCATCTTCCGCACCGGCGACGGCGCGGTCTTCGCCCTGATGGACAAGTGTCCGCACAAGGGTGGTCCCCTCAGCCAGGGGATCGTGCATGGCCAGTCGGTGACCTGCCCCCTGCACGGCCGGGTCATTGACCTCGCCACGGGTGAGGGGACCGGCGCCGACAAGGGCCACGGCTGCGCGCCGGTGGTCCCGCTCGAGGTGGTGGACGGCCGCCTGATGCTGGGCATGGTCGGAGGCTAGGCGTGGCCGACGGCTCGCTGACCCCCGCCGTCAAGACCACCTGCCCCTACTGCGGCGTGGGCTGTGGCGTCTCCGGCGTGGTGGCCCAGGGCCGGAGCCTGGCGGTAAGCGGTGACGTCGCCCACCCCGCCAATGAAGGCCGGCTGTGTTCCAAGGGCTCGACACTCGGCGCCACGGTGGGCCTGGAGGGCCGGTTGCTCGCCCCCATCATCGGGGATCGGGAGGTGAGTTGGTCGGAAGCCACCAGCCTGGTGGCCCGCCGGTTTTCCCAGACGATCGCGCGGCACGGCCCGGACTCGGTGGCCTTCTATGTCTCGGGCCAACTGCTCACCGAGGATTACTACGCCGCCAACAAGCTGATGAAGGGCTTCATTGGCTCGGGCAATATCGACACCAATTCCAGGCTCTGCATGGCTTCGGCGGTGGCGGCTCACAAGCAGGCCTTCGGGGCCGACCTGGTGCCCGGCTGCTATGAGGACCTCGACCTCGCCGACCTGGTGGTGTTCAGCGGCCACAACGCGGCCTGGACCCATCCGGTGCTGTTCCGGCGCATGGAGGCCCAGCGCGCCCGCGGCCAGAAGCACGTGGTCATCGACCCGCGCCGGACCGACACCGCCGAGGTGGCCGACCTGCATCTGCCCCTGGCCCCGCAGATGGACGTGCGGCTGTGGAATGGCCTGCTGGCTGACCTCATCCGGCGCGGGGCGGTGGACCGCAGCTTCATCGCCGAGCACGTCAACGGCTTAGCCAGTGTGGAGGCTGAGCTTGCCAAAGCCGACCAGTCGCCGGCCGCCGTGGCCGCCGACTGCGGGTTGCCCCTGAAAGATCTGGAGACCGTCTTCCAACTGTTCGCGCAGACGCCGAAGACGGTCAGCCTGTTCTCCATGGGCGCCAACCAGTCCGCGCAAGGCGTGGCCAAGGGTCTGGCGATCCTCAACGCGCACCTGGCGACCGGGAGGATCGGCAAGCCCGGCGCCTGTCCGTTCTCGATCACCGGCCAGCCCAACGCCATGGGCGGGCGTGAGACTGGCGGCATGGCCAATACCCTGGCCGGCCATATGGACTTCGCTCCGGACGACGTGGCCCGCGTGGCCCGCTTCTGGGGCGCGCCGCAGACTTCCCCCAAGCCCGGCCTCAAGGCCGTCGACATGTTCGAGGCCGTCCACGACGGGCGCATCAAGGCCATCTGGGTGATGGCCACCAATCCGGCGGTCAGCATGCCCGACGCGGGACGGGTGGGGGAGGCGCTGGCCAAGTGCCCCTTCGTCGTCGTCTCCGACTGCATGGCCGAGACCGACACCATGGCCTTTGCTCACGTGAAGCTTCCTGCCCTGGCCTGGGGCGAGAAGGACGGCACGGTCACCAATTCCGAGCGGCGGATATCCCGCCAGCGCGCCCTGTTCCCGACGCCCGGTCTGGCCAAGGCCGACTGGCGGATCGTCGCCGAGGTGGCCGACGGCATGGGTTTCGGCGACGCCTTCTCCTGGGCCAGCCAGGCCAGCGTGTTCCGCGAATGGGCGCGTCTCACGGCGTTTGAGAACGTCGGCCGCACCCTCAATATCTCGGGCCTCGTCGGGCTGTCGCAGGCGGGCTACGACGAGCTCGCGCCCGTCCAGTGGCCGGTGGGCGCCGACCGGCTCGGCACGCCCCGCCTGTTCACCGACGGCCAGTTTCAAACGGCCGATGGGCGGGCCAAAATGCTGCCCGTGGCGCCCAAGGGTCCGGCTACCGCCTGTGACCCGGCGTTCCCGCTTTCGCTGAACACCGGCCGCATCCGCGACCAGTGGCACACCATGACCCGCACCGGCCTGGCCGCCGATCTCTGGCGCCACGCGCCGGAGCCCTTCGTGGAGATCCACCCCGAGGACGCCGCCGCCGTTGGCGTGATCGAGGGCGGCCTGACCCGAGTCCAGACGGTGCGGGGCGAGGCGGTGGCCATCGCCCGGCTGACCGATCGCCAGCGGCGGGGAGGGGTCTTCATGCCCATCCACTGGACCAAGGCCTACGCTCCGTCGGGCCGCTCCAATCCGCTGATCGCGCCCAGTGTCGACCCCACGTCCGGCCAGCCGGAGTTCAAGCACACGCCGGCTCGGGTGCGGGCCTATCGCGAGACCTGGAAGGGCTTCCTGATCGATCGCAAGGGGTTCGCGCCGCCCGCGGGCGCGGACCTGATCTGGCGGCGCATCCCGCAGACCGCCTGCACGCTGCACGAGTTCGCCGGGCGCGGGGACGAGGACGAGCGCGAGGCTCTGCGCCGCTGGATCGGCGAGCCCACGGGCGAGTTGCTGAGCTATGGCGACCCGGCCACCGGCGCTCGGCGCGACGCCTGGATCTCCGGCGACCGGCTGGAGCGGGTGCTGTTCATGGCCACCGGCGGCGCCCTGCCGCCCCGCGAGTGGCTGGCCGACCTGTTCGAGCACGATGTCCCCTCCGCCGCCCGGGCCACCCTGCTGTTCGGCCGCCCACCCGGCCCCGTGGTCGACAAGGGGCCCACCGTCTGCGCCTGCCTGAAGGTGGGCGCGCGCACCATCGACGACGCCGTGAGCGGCGGCGCCGCCACGGTCGAGGCGATCGGCGCGGCCACCGGCGCCGGGACCAACTGTGGTTCCTGCCGTCCCGAGATCGTCCGGCGCATCGCCGCTCTCAACACCGTCAAGGAGACCCAGGATGCCGCATGACCATGTCGCCGGTCGGGTGCTGCTGGTGGGCGCGGGGCCCGGTCCCGCCGACATGATGACGGTCCGCGCCATGCGCGCGGTCCAGGGCGCCCAGGCCCTGCTCTATGACGCCTTGGTCGGGCCTGAAATCCTCGACCTCGCGCCCGCCGCCTGCATCCGCATCCAGACTGGCAAACGGGCCGGGCGGACCAGCATGGCGCAGGACACGATCAACCGCCTGATGCTGCGCTTGGCGCGGCGCGGCCTCACCGTGGTGCGCCTGAAGGGCGGCGACCCCTCGATCTTCGGCCGGGTGGGGGAGGAGAGCGCCTTCCTGAATTCTCGCGGCGTGCCGGTGGAGATCGTGCCTGGCGTCACCACCGCGTGCGCGGCGGCGGCTCAATTCGACTTCCCCCTGACCCATCGCGGCCTGGCGCGCCGGGTGGTGTTCGCCACCGCCACCCTGACGGCGGGCCGGCTGGTGTCCGACTGGGACGGCGCGGCCGATCCGGAGACCACGCTGGCCATCTATATGGGCGGGGCGGCCGCCGAGCAGATTCGCGATCGACTGATCGCGGCGGGCCGCTCGCCCTCCACCCCGGTGGCGGTGATCGAGAGCGTCGGTAGTCCACGCGCGCGCATCCTGGCCGGGTCTTTGGACGGCCTGGCGGCCCTGGCCGCGCGCACCGGCGGCGGGCCGGTGATGATCGTCGTGGGGGAGGTCACCGCCTTGGCGGCCGACACGTTCGCGCAGGAGTCGCCGGATATCCTTCACGTCCTGCGAGCTTGACCGTCAGGACCAAGCGGGAACATGGTTTCCGGACCGCACCCAAGCTGCGGGCCTGGAGGTGTCTCATTTCGCACGCTGACCTCGTCGCGCGCGGCGCGTCGGCGATCCGCCGATGAGGACCACCCACGGCCGCAGCTTCACCCATGACATCGTCCAGCGCCTGGGCCAGGAGATCGTCTGCGGCGTCTATGGCGCGCAGAACCCGTTCCCTATCGAGGCCGAGCTGTGCAAGCGCCTGGGGGTGAGCCGCAGCGTGCTGCGCGAGGCGGTCAAGATGCTGACCACCAAGGGCCTGCTGAACGCCCGCCCGCGCCAAGGCACCTGGGTGGAGCCGGAGACCAACTGGAACCTGCTGGATCCCGACGTGCTGCGCTGGTTCCTGGAGCGCAAGTTCTCGCCGACCCTGTTGCTGGAGTTCACCCAGGTGCGGTTGGCCATCGAGCCCATGGCCGCCTCCATGGCCGCGAGCCTGGCCAGCGACGAGGCCAAGGCCGCCATCGTCGTCGCCCTCGACCGCATGAAGGCCGCCGAGCGGGGCGAGGACGATCCGCTGGAGTCCGACATCGCCTTCCACGTCGCCATCCTGCGGGCCAGCGGCAACCGTTTCCTGGTCCAGATGCGCGACCTGATCGACGTGGCCCTGCGCACCTCCATCCGCCTGACAAACCGCCGCAAGGGCGTCCGCCTGGCCAGCATCGCCGGCCACCAGAAGGTCTCCGACACCATCCTGGCCGGCGACGCCGAGGGCGCCAGCCGGGCGATGCGCGAGCTGATGCTGGAGGCCCTGGTGATGATCGAGCAGGAAGCCGTTGCGGCGAGGCCAGGCTAAACGCCCATCGGCCGCGCGCCGGGACATCCCCCGCCCCGCCGGCCCCTACGCCCCGCGCGTTGACCTAGATCAGGACGATCCCGCCTGCATGGCGGCGAGCTGTTCCGGCGTGATGCTGGCCATCTGGGTGGGCGTGAAGGCGTCGATCTGGGCGCCGTTCAAGGCCATCAGCTCGCGGGGCGTGAGCGCGCTGATGCTGGTGATCGAGAGGCTGGCCACCTGGGTCACGGTCAGGCCTGTCAGCTGCCGATCCGTGAAGGATGACATCATCGTCGCGTTCAGGCTGTTGAGCTGGGTGGGGGTCAGCGACCCCACCTGGGTCGAGGTCAGGGCCTCGAACTGTGTGGGCTCGAAACCGTTCAGGTCGGTGGACTTCAGGTTGGCGATCTGGGTCGCGCTTAGCGATGCCACCTGGGTCTCGGTCAGGGCGTCGAACTGACTTTCGCTCAGCGCCCGCAGCTGCATCCGCACCAGGCCGCTGAGCTGGGTGACGGTCATGGCGGCCAACTCGGCGCCGGTGAGATAGCCGATCCCGGTGGTGGTCAGCGCGCCGATCTGCTCGGTGGTCAGGCCGCCGAGCTGGGTCAGGGTCATCTGGGTGATCTGGCTCTCGGTGAGGCCGGTGACGCCGGCGGCCGAGAGGGCCTGGATCTGAGTGGGGGTCAGGGCGCCGAAGCCGGTTGAGGTCAGGGCCGCGATCTGGGTCGGCGTCAGGCTGCCGACATCAGAGGCGTCCAGCAGGCCGACCTGGGTGGTCCCCAGCCCCGCCACCTGGGTGGTGGAAAGCGCGCGGACCTGCTCCGGCGTCAGGGCCGCGAACTGGGTCGAGGTCAGGCCGGCGATGTCCTCGGTCGATAGGCCCGATATGGCGCCGGCCGACAGGGCGGCGACCTCGGTGGCGGTGAAGGCCGCGATTTGGGTCGCCGACAGGGCCGGGACCTGGTCTGCGGTCAGGCCCGACACACCGCTCGCCGACAGGGCCGCGATATGGGTGGTGCTCATCGCCGCGATCTGGGTGGGCGTCAGGCTGGCGACGTGGGTGGCGGTCAGGCCGCTGACTTCGGTGGCCGTCAGGTCGGAGAGCTGGGTCTGGCTGAGCGTCGTGAACTGGGTGGCGGTCAGGGCGCCGATCTGGGTGGCGTTGAAGCTGGTCAGCTGGGTCCGGGTCAGGCCCCCGATCTGGGCTGGGGTCAGGCCGGTGACGCCGGTCGCCGACATGGCGGCCAACTGCGTGGCGCTCAGCGCGGCGAACTGGGTGGGCGTCAGGGCCGCGACGTGAGTGGGCGTCAGGCCGCTGACCTCGGCCGGCGTCAAGGCCGCCACCTGGCTGGCCGTCAAAGAGACGACCTGGGTCGGGGCGAAGGCGCCCACCTGGGTGGCGGTCAGGCTGCTGAACTGAGTCAGGCTCAGGCTCGCGATCTCCGTCGAGGTGAGCCCGATGATGCTGTCGGTGGAGATGGCGGCGATCTGACTCGAGGTCATCGCGCCGAGCTGTTGCTTGGAAAGGCCGGCGATCTGAGTCGCGGTAAGGCCCGAGACGGCCGTGGCGCTCAGCGCGGCGATCTCGGTGGGGGTGAAGGCCGCTATCTGGGGCGCGCTGAGGACGGCGACGTGGGTGCTGGCCAGGCCCGCGACGCCGGAGGCCGACAGGGCCGCGATCTGGGCGGCGGTCATCGCCTGGATGTTTTCCGCTGTCAGGGCGGCGACCTGGGTGTCGGCCAAGGCTGCAACCTGGGTCGTGGTGAAGGCCGCGATGTTCTGCGGCGCCAGGCCCGCGATGGCCGTGGCCGAGAAGCCTGAGATCTGCTGGGCGGTCAGGCCGGCAAGCTGGGTGGCGCTGAATCCATCGACCTGATCCTCCGACAGAGCGGCCATCTGGGTGGCGCTGAGCGCGGCCACCTGGGTCGAGGTAAACCCGCCGATGTCGGCGGCGCTCAGACCGTTCATGGCGCTGGCGCTCAGGGCCGCGATCTGGGTCGCCTCGAGGCCGGCGATCTGGCCGGCGGTCATGGCCGCCATCTGGGTGGAGGTCAGGCCGGCGATGGCCGGCGCCTTGAGCGCGTCGATCTGCGTGGCGGTGAAGGCGGCGATCTGGGTCGCGGTCAGGCCGCTCATCGCGGTGGCCGAAAGGGCGGCGACCTGAGACGGCGTCAGGGCCTGGACCTGCTCGGTGGAAAGCGCGCCGAGGCTGGTGGCGTTGAGGCCCGCCACCTGCTTGGCGGTCAAACCGTCGAGCTGCGCCGTGGAGAAGCCCTTGATCTGGTCGGCCGAAAGGGCGGCGAGCTGGGTGGCGGTGAGAGCGTCGATCTGGGTGTTGGTCAGGGCGCCGATCTCGGTGGCGCTCAAGCCGGCCATCGCGGTGGCCGTGAGGGCCCCGATCTGGCTGGCCTCAAGGCTGGCGACCTGGGCGGCGCTCATGGCCGCGACCTGGATATCTGTCAGGCCGGCGATCTCGGTGGTCTTGAAGGCGTCGAGCTGGGTGGTGGTGAGCGCCTCGATCTGGTCGAGGCTCAGCCCGCCGATGGCGGCCGAGGTCAGGGAGCCGATCTGGCTGGCCGACAGGGCTGCGAACTGGGCGATGCTGAGGGCGCCGAGCGAGGTGGCCGTCAGGCCCTTGAGCTGCGGTGCGGTCAGGCCGCCGATCTGGGTCGTGGTCAGCGCCTCGACCTGATCCCCTGACAGCGCCTGGATCTGAGCCGCCACCAGGGCGCCGACCTGGGTGGAGGCCAGGCCCGCGATGTCCTCGGGCGAGAGGCCGGCGATGGCGGTGGGGCTGATCGCCGCCATCTGGGTGGCCTGCAGAGCCGCGATCTGCTCGGTGGTCAGGGCCCGCGCCTGCTCCTCGGTGAACGCCCGCACCTGGGCGACGCTCAACGACGCGATCTGGGTCGTGGAAAGGGCGCCGAGCTGCTCGGAGGAGAAGGCCGCCAGGGTGGTGGCGCCCAGGCCCTTGATCTGGGTGGTGCTCAGGGCCGCGACGTCGGCGGTGGAGAGCGCCGATATGGCCGTGGCCGACAGCCCGGTCAGCTGCGCGGCCGTGAGGCTCGCGAGCTGATCGGAGGTCATGTCGTCCACCTCTTCGGCGCCGAAGCCCTTGATCTGATTGGCGGTGAGCGCCGCCACCTGGGTCGCGGAGAAGGTGGCGAACTGGCTGGCCGTCAGGGCCGCCAGAGCGGTGCTGGTCAGGCCCCGCATCTGGGTCGCGCCCAGGGCGCCGAGCTGGGTGGTCGAAAGGACCGCGACCTGATCCTCCGACAGGGCACCGACCTGGGCGGTGGACAGGCTGGCGAGCTGGCTGCTGGTAAGGCCGCTCACCTCGTCGAGGGTCAGGGCGCCGATGACGCTGGCGGGCAGGGCCGCGACCTGGGTTTCCGAGAAGGCGGCGAATTGGGCGCTCGTCAGTCCGGCCGCCGTGGTCGTGGTGAAGCCCTTGAGCTGGACCGTGGTCAACGCCTCAAGCTGGGTCGTCGACAGTGACCCGATCTGCTCGGGCGTCAGCGAGCCGATACTGGTGCTCGTCAGGCCGCGAACCTGGGTGGTGGTCAGGGTCGAAATCTGGTGCTGGGTGAAGGCCGCAACCTGGGTCCCGGAGAGGGTGGCCAGTTCCGGCGCCGTCAGGGCGGTGAGCTGTGTGTCGGCCAGGCTCGCGATCTGGGTGTCGGCCAGGCCCTGGAGCTGGAAGACCGACAGCCTGGCGATCTGAGTTGTGGTCAGCGCCCCGAGCTGATCGGTCCGCAGCTGACCCATGTTGGTGGCGGTCAGGCCATTGAAGGCCCCGGGCGTCATGGCGGCGATCTGCGTGGTGGCCAGGGCCTCGACCTGGGCGGCGGTGAAGGCGGCGATCTGGGTGGCCGCCATGCCACCCACCTGGGTGGTGCTCAGGGAGGCCACCTGGCTGGCGGTCAGGGCCTGAATCTGCCCGGCGCCGAGAGCCGCGATCTGGGTGGCCGCGAAGGCCGCCAGCTGGTCGGCGCTCAGGGCGGCGAGGTCGGAGGCGGCGATGCCCTTCATCTGAAGGGCGCTGAGCACCGATAGCTGGGTCGTCTGCAGGCTGGCGGCCTGGGTGGTGGTGAGGCCGCCGAGCTGGACCGCTGTCAGGGCGCGAACCTGGGTGGTGGTCAGGGCGCCGATGTCGTCGGCGGTCAGGCCGGTGATCGCCGTCGCCGAGAGGTTGGCGATCTGCACGTTGCTGAGCGCCGCCACCTGTTCGGGGCTCAGGGCGCCGGCCTCGGTGGCGGTGAGGCCGCGGACCTGGGTGGCGGTCAGCGCCGCGACCTGGCTCACCGACATGGCTTCGATCTGGGTGTCGGAGAGCGCGCCGACCGCGGCGGCGGAAAGGCCCTTGATCTGGGTGGTGCTCAGGGCCGCGATCTGACTCTCGGTGAACGCCGCCGCCTGGGTTGCGGTCAGGCCGGTCATCCCGGTGGCGGTCAGGGCGGCGAGCTGAGTGTCGGCCAGGGCGGGTATCTGAGTGGCGCTCAGGCCGCGGACCTGCATCGGCGCGAGCTGGCCCACCTGGGTCACCGTAAGCGCGCCCAGTTGCTCGGCGCTCAGGCCCGCCATGTTGATGGCGGTGAGGCCGGAAAGGCCCGCGACCGTCAGCTCCGGAATCTGTTCAGGCGTCAGGGCGCCGACCTGGGTGGCGGTCATCGCCGTCATCTCGGCGGCGGTCAGGCCCTTGATCTGGGTGGCGCTCAGCGACCCGATCTGCTCGGCGCTCAGCGCCCGGATCTGGCTGGCGGTGAAGGCGCCCATCTGCAGTGAGCTGAGGGCCCGAAGCTGAACGGCGTCGAGAGAGGCGGTGTCGGCGGCGTCGAAGCCCCGAATTTGGGTGACAGACAGGGCCGACATCTGGGTGGCCGACAGGGCGTCGATCTGGTCGACCGAGAGCGCGCCTAGGGCGGCGGGTGTCAGACCCTTGATCTGGGTGGTGGAAAGTGCGGCGACCTGCTCCTGCGAGAGGGCGGCCAGCTGGCTGGCGGTCAGGGCGCTGACGCCGATCGGGGCGAGAGCGGCGAGCTGGGTGTCGGCCAAGCCCGAGACTTGGGTGGCGGTGAGGCCCCGGACCTGCTGGAACGACAGCCGGCCGATCTGGGTCGGGGTCAGGGCGCCCAGCTGCTCGCTGCTGAGACTGGCGATACCGGCGGCTGTGACGCCCAGGAGTCCGCCGACCGACAGGGCCGGGATCTGCTCAGGCGTCAGGGCGCTGACCTGGGTCGTGGTCATGGCCCCGAGTCCGGCCGGGGTGAAGCCCTTGACCTGGGTGGTGCTGAGCGCCGCGATCTGGGTCGAGCTGAGGGCCTTGATCTGGGTAGGCGTCAGGGCGCCGACCTGGCTGGCGCTGAGCGCGGCGAACTGGTCGTCGTCGAGGCCGGCGATCTCGGTGGCGGTGAAGCCCCTGACCTGGGTGACGCTCATCGCCGCGATCTGGGTCGCCGAGAAGGCGTCGATCTGGTCCGATGTCATCGCCGCCAGCTCGACGGCGGTCAGCCCCTTGATCTGGGTGAGGCTGAATGCGGCGATGTCCTCCGCCTCGAAGCCCCTCACCTGGGCGCCGTTGAAGGCGGCCAGCTGGGCGGCGCTGAAGACGATCTGGCTGGTGGTCAGGGCGCGGATCTGGGTGGCCGCCAGCGCGGTGACCTGCTTGGTGGAGAGCGCCTGAAGCTGGGTGCCGGCCAGGGCCTCGATCCCCGTCTCCGTCAGGGCCTTGATCTGGCTGAAATTCAGCGCGGCCATGTCGGCCCGGGTCAGGGACTCCAATTCCTGCCGCGACAGGCCGGCGATCTGGGCCGGGCTGTAAGAGGTGATCGGGGAGGTCAATGGGGCGCTCCCGCCGACAAGGCGAGACGACGCGCACCCCGGGGGGCGGTCAGCTCATCGCTCTTGCACGCGTGGTCCATGCCGACCTTCAATCCGAACGCCTCAACGCGCGCCCGTTAACCCTATGTGCAAAGGCTGTGCCTGGCGGTTCGCCATGACATTTCATGATGTAAAACAATGGATTGATGCGGATCGGCGCCCCGTTGATCCGGGGCAGGATTTGCCGGGCGGCGCCGCGGCTACCCAAAGGCAGGTTGCGCACGCCCGTGCCGGAAACGGGCAAGATCTAGGGCGACACGGTCAGCGCCCCTTCTGGGAGGGCCGCGCCCCGGGGCGACCTAGCTCGGCCGCTGTTTCCGCAGCGGGCGGACGAAACTGCTCTCCGCGGCCGAAAATCCCGTCGCCTCGGCGAAGGCTTGCAGGCTGGGGTCTTCCGCCACCGCCGACAGCACCAGATCGCCGCACCCGGCGCTGCGCGCGGCCTGGGAGGCGGCTTTCAGCAGCAGGCGTCCGATGCCCCGGCGCCGGGCGTCCGGGCTGACCAGCAGCGCGCCGACGAAGGCGGTGGGCAGGTCGGCCAGCAGGGTATGGCGCGGATGGAAGACGATGATCCCGCTAGGCGGGCCCCACTCGACGGCGAGCAGGACGGTGGCGCGATCGGCCTTCAGGCGGTCCAACCGTGCGGTGATGGCGGCGGCGCTTCCCGGCAGGCCGGCGGCCAACATCAACTCGGCGACGCCCGGCGCATCGGCAGCGTCGGCGGCGCGAATCTCGAGGCCGAACCGGCTCGCCAAGCGATTAAACTCCGCACGTGGGTGCGGTTCATCCGCACCGTTCCATATAGGCCCTAGCCCCTCAGCTTCCCGGCCTCAAAAACCGGATCAGCCGGTGAACGGCGAAGGGCAGGGGCAAGGCCAGGCCCGCGATCCAGTGGCTGGGCGACACCAGCCCCCACGCCCCGTCATCGCCGGCATAGATCAGCAGATAGCCGGTGAGCGTCAGGGTCAGCAACCAGGCCAGGAGGATGGCGCCCGACCAGCGGCGGCGGCCGATCCGCCAGGCCGCGACGATGTGCAGCCCGCACAGCAGCCCGATCAGCCAGAGGCCGGCGAAGGCGAACAGGCCGTGCAGCCCCAGAGACCAGGGCTCCAGCACATGCGGCTCCGGCCCCCAGGGTCCCGCCCGGCGAAAGAAGAAGTGGAGAATCAGCCACAAACCGCCGGACGCCCACAGTCCGGATCCCACCACGAGGATGGTCAGCCTGGTGCGCGGGCTGAGCCGGATGGGCGTCGCCGATGGGGTCCGCACGGCGGCTTGATCAGGGCTGGACGGCGACGCGGGCCAGGGTCTTGGGATCGAAGAACGCCTCCACCGGGCGGCCCTTCTCATCGAAGCCGTAGACCTCGTAGCAGCCGTTGAACATCTGCAGCTTGCGGACCACCCAGCCCTTGCTCTTCAGCAGTTGCACGAGTTCCGAGGTGGGCTTGCGCTCAGCCCGGGGCGCGGCGGCGCAGGACACCTCGCCGTGGGCAAAGGCGACGTCGGCCGCGGCCAGGGAGAGGGCGGCGACGGTCAGGCAGAGAAGCGTCTTCATCATCGGCTCCAGGATCAAGGTTGCGGAACAGGCGCGGGCGCCTGGATGTCGGTGGTCACCCTGCCCGAAGGATCGGTGATGAAGCCCACCTTGGCGACGCCGGCCTTGCTGGCCTCGCTCATCACGTCGGCCAGGGTCTCGTACTGGGTGCGGCGGTCGATGCGCAGGTGCAGCTCGGGGGGCTTGGCCTTGGCGCCGGCGGCGGCGAACCGCTGCAGCATCTGGTCGTGGTTGATCTTGTCGCCGTCCCAGTAGAGCTGGCCGGCGGCATCGATGGCGAACTGGATGGCCGGCTCGCGGGACTCGTCGGGGGCGCTGGTGGCCTTGGGCAGGTCGATCTTCACCGAATTGGTCAGCAGAGGCGCGGTCACGATGAAGATGACCAGCAGCACCAGCATGATGTCCACCAGCGGGATCACGTTGATCTCCGCCATGGGCGCGTTCCTGCGCCCGCTATCGAAGCCGCCGAACGCCATCCCTAGGCGTCCTGGGTCGCGCGCGCGCGCCGGGGTAGGGCGGGTGGTTCGGTGGAGCCGACCTTCGCCCCGGTCACCAGGAAGGTGAAGAGGTCGTGGGCGAAGCCGTCGAGGCGGGCGAGCGTGATGCGGTTGCTGCGGACGATGAAGTTGTAGCCGAGGACGGCGGGGATCGCGACGGCCAGGCCGATGGCGGTCATGATCAGCGCCTCGCCCACCGGACCGGCGACCTTGTCCAGGGTCCCCGAGCCCGACCGGCTGATGGCCAGCAGGGCGTGGTAGATGCCCCAGACGGTGCCCAGCAGTCCGACGAAGGGCGCGGTGGCGCCGATCGAGGCCAGCACCGTCAGGCCCGACTCCATCTCCGACGTCTCCTCGTCGATGGTCCGGCGCAGGGCGCGGGTGATGAACTCGGTGGGGGTCCCGGCCTCGTTGAGGCGGTGGGCGCCATGGCGCTCATGGTGCTGGGCGGCGACGATGCCCTGCTGGGCGAGGTGAGCGAAGGCGTTGTCAGGCGTTTTGCCGTCCAGCTCGCGGCCGACAACCTCGATGGACGGCGCGTTCCAGAAGAACTTCAGGAACTCTTCCGACCGCCGACGCGCCTGGGCCCCGCTCATCGATTTGGTGACGATGAGGTACCAGCTGGTGAGCGAGGCGCCCGCCATCAGGACCAGGATCGTCTTGGCCACCCAGTCTGCCTGGGAAAGGAAATGGCTAAAGCCTTGGGCGTCTTCCATGTCGGTCTTTCAGCGATTCAGCGAGAATTCCATGGGCACGATCACCCATGCGGAGACGGCGCGGTCGCCCTGTTTGGCGGGCGCGAATTTCCAGCGTTTCTTCACGACGTCCATCGCCGCGGCGTCCAGTTCGGGCCAGCCGCTGGAGCGATCCAGCAGCACCTGGGCCGGGGCGCCCTCGGCGCTCACCTGGACACGCAGGCGCACGACGCCTTGCTCGCGCCGGCGGCGGGAGCCGATTGGGTAAACCGCGCCGGGATTCTTCAGGTAGGCGGCGGTGAAGTTCGGCGGCGTGGTGGTCGCCGCGACCGGGGCGTTGGACGGCGCGGCGAGGCTGGGCGGCGCCGAGGGTGCGGGTTGGGTCGGTGTCTCCCGCTGAGGCTCGCGTTCCATCGGTGGCGCGGTCATGGGTGACGCGCTCGGGCGCTCGGTCGCCAGCATCTGCGTCTTGGGCGGCTGCCGCGGCGCGGGGGGCGGGGGCTGCGGCGGCGTGGGCGCCGTGCTGGCGGGGGTCTCGGTGATGAAGCTGACCGAAAGCGTCGGCTCCGGCGGCGTGATCGTCGGGCCGAGCTGGGCGGCCACGAAGGCGCCGACCAGGCCCGCATGCAGGGCCACGACGATGCCGATCGACGCCGCGCGATGGCGCACCGTCGCCTGGCCGCCGCGATAGGCGGTCGGACCGCCTGTCATCGACGCCACTTGAACCATGGCGCTGTCTCTAGCTGAGAATGCGTCGTAATAAAAGCTCGGCGAACGGCCTCTCGCGCCTTGTTTTCAAGCCGCTACGTGACCGCCCAGCGGCGAACCAGGTTGTGATAAACCCCCGTCAGCTTCAGCAGGTTCTCGTCGCCGGCCTTGGCCAGGGGGGTCACGCCCTGGATCGCCTGGTCGAGGTCGAACAACAGGGTGCGCTGGCCCTCGTCGCCGACGAAGCTCTCGATCCAGAAGAACGACGCGACGCGGGCGCCGCGGGTCACAGGGGTCACCCGATGCAGGCTGCTGGCCGGATAAAGGATCATGTCGCCGGCCGGAAGCTTGACCGACTGGACGCCGAACGGGCCCTCGATCTCCAGCTCGCCGCCGTCGTACTCGTCGGGCTCCGACAGGAACAGGGTGGCCGACAGGTCGCTGCGCAGCATCAGCTCGCCGCGCGGCGCCCGCATCAGGGCGCTGTCGACATGGGCGCCGTAGGCCCCGCCACCGGCGTAGCGGTTAAATCGGGGCGGATAGATCTTGTTGGGCAGGGCGGCCGAGACGAACAGCGGGTTCGCGCCAATCCGGCGCAGGATGTCCTCCCCCAGGGCGACGCCGACCGGATCGTCCTCGGCCAGCTGCTGGTTGGTCTTCTGGCTGCGCGCCAGGCCACCCGCCGTCGCCGCGCCGTCCTGCCAGGCGCAGCCATCGAGACGCGCGCGGAAGACGCCCACCTCGCCCTTGTCCAGAACCCTTTCGATGGCGATCAGCATAAATCCTCTCCCGCCGACCGGGGCGAGGCGCCCAGATCGGCCTGTGCGATGTCGGCCAGGCTGGCGCAGCCGGAGAGCGCCATGCAGATCTCCAGCTCCTCGCGCAGCAGCTTGATCAGGTGCCCGACCCCCAGCGCCCCGGCGACGGACAGGGCATAGGCCTGCAGCCGGCCGACCATCACCCCGTCGGCCCCCAGCGCAATGGCCCGGAACACGTCCTGGCCCGAGCGCACGCCGCCGTCGAACAGCAGCGGGAAGTCGGGCCCTACCGCCGCGCGGATGGCGGGCAGGGCGGCGAGGCTGGCCGGCGCGGCGTCCAGTTCGCGGCCGCCGTGATTGGAGACGACCACACCGGCGGCTCCGGCCTCCCGGGCGGTGCGGGCGTCATCCGGGTGCAGGACACCTTTGAGCCACAGCGGCAGACTGGTCTGGCGCTGCAGCCATTCGACCTCGGTCCAGGTGGGCGCATGGCGCAGGAAGCCCTGGAAGACGCGGCTCTCGCCGGGCGCCACGGCGGGATCCACCGGGGCGTAGCCCGCAAGGTTCGCGGGGGTCAGTCCGCCGCGGAACCCGGCGCGCAGCGAGGTGAGGCCGGGCGCGTGAATCGGCGCGTCGACCGTCAGCATGATGGCGCCGTAACCGGCCGCCTCGGCGCGGCGCGCCAGGTCCAGGGTCGCGTCCCGAGAGGGCTGGACATAGAGCTGGAACCAGCGATCCGGGCCGGTGACCTGTTCCAGCGGCAGGGACGACAGGGTGCTGACCACCATGCAGGCGCCGGTGGCGGCGGCCGCCCGCGCGGTCTCGCGCTCGGCCCCGGCATGGAATAACTCCTGGAAGGCCACGGGCGCGAGCCAGATCGGGTGGGGGCGCCCGCCCAGGCGGCAGGTGGTGGCGCCCGCCGACAGGTCACGCAGCACGCGCGGTGTGATCCGGACGGCCTCCAGGGCGGCGAGATTGGCGGCCACGGCGGTGTCCCGCCCGGCGCCGCCCGCGACATGAGCGAAGGTCGCGGCCTCCAGCACCTGGCGCGCCAGATCCTCGTAGTCCCGCGCGCAGTGGATGTTCGCCGGCAGGGCGTCGCCATCGGCCATTTTGACAGCCTCGCAAAACGGGAAACGGGGCCGCGCCCGAACGGCTCGACCCCGGTCCCTTAGCCCCTCTTCAGAGGCGTTAGAAGTCGTAGTTCAGGGTCAGGCGGGTGGCCCGCGCATCGCCCTGATAGAGGAAGAAGCCGCCGCGATAGACCGCCAGATAGTACTCTTCATCGGTCACGTTGCTGACGTTGAGGCGCACTTCGAAGTTCGGGTTGACGCGGTAGCTCGCGAACAGGTCGAGCACCGTGTAGGACGGCACCGGCCGCGTATAGGCGCCTGTGATGGCGTCGAAGGGGGCCGCGGTGTCGGGTTGGCCGCCGTAGCGCTTACCCTCGTATTTCACCGCCCCGCCGACATAGAGCTTGTCGGTGGCCTGGTACTTGAGCTGCACCACGCCCGAGCTCTTGGCGAAGTTGGCCAGGCTCTTGCCGACATTGGCCGGTGTGGCCGAGGCCAGCACTTCGCTTTCCATGTAGGTCGCGCCGGCCTGGACCGTCAGCTTGTCGGTGAGCGCGCCCGTGGCGCCGACCTCGAAGCCGGTCACCCGGTTCTTGCCGCTGTTGAAGGTGCCGATCGTGTTGTAGTCGGCGCCCTCCATGACGTCGGACTTGGTGACTTGGAACACCGAGCCGGTCAGCAGCAGCGTCTCGTCGAAGACGTTCCACTTGGCGCCGATCTCGAAGCTCTGGGACCGTTCGGGTTTCGCCCCGGCGATCGAGCCGTTGTAGATCACCACCCCGCCATAGCCGCTGCTGGTGCCGACGTCGGACTCGCCGCCGTTGATGTCGGCGGCGCTGGCGTAGGTGGCGTAGGCGATCACCCCTTCACCCAGCTTGTAGGTCACCCCCAGGTGGCCGTTCCACAGGTCGTCGGAATAGGGATAGGAGGCCCTCGCCAGGGTGGTGGTGTTCTGGACATCCAGGGTGAAGTCAAAGGTGTCGTACCGCAGGCCGGCGAAGACGGTCAGCTTGTCGGTGAGATCGACGGTGTCCATGACCGAGGCCGAGACCGTCTTGATCTGCCAGTCGGTGTCCCAGGTTCCCTTGACGATGCTGCGCTTCAGCAGGCTGTTGCCGCCGGGGACCAGGGCGCCGTTGGACCCGACCAGGCAGAAGTTGTTGAGCACCGCGCCGGTGCCGGTGATGCAGTTGAAGGCGCCGGTGTTGGTGACGCCATAGACCCCGTTCTTCACCGCGTTGTCGGTGTATTCGAGGCTGAAGATCAGCTCATGATCCAGGCCGAACAGGTTGGTGTTCACGAACAGGTTTTCCTGGTTCGCGAAGTAGCGGACCTCCTGCCAGCCCTGGTGGGCGCTCAGGGTTGTGGTGGCGTAGACCCCGCCCGGGTTGTTGACGCCGGTGGTGGTGGCCCGGCCGCCGCTGATGACATAGCCGTTGTCGGCCGAGCCGTAGCGCGTCAGGCTGCTAAGGCGGACATTGTCGCTGAAGCGGTACTTCAGGCGGGCGGTGAAGGTGTTCACGTCCGATTCCAGGAAGTCTTCCTGTTGGACATAGGACGGGACGTTGGAGGCAGGCTTTCCGGCCACCAGATAGCTGCCGACGTCGGGGTTATCCTTGGCGCGCAGGCCGTAATAGTCGAGCGTCGCTTCGAAGGCGTCGGTGGGGGTGAAGTAGGCCGAGAGGGCCGCGCCCTCGCGCTTGCGGTAGGCCGGGCTGCGGTTCGGCACATCTTCCTTGGCGTAGAGGCCGTTGGCGCGGATCGCGAAACTGTCGCTCACCACCTTGTTGACGTCGGCGGTCAGGCGCAGGTGGTCGTCGGAGCCGACCGTGCCCTGCAGGTTGGCGAAGTCGAGGAACGGGGTCGCCTGCTTGGTGATGGCGTTGATCGCGCCGCCCGACGAGCCGCGGCCGGCGAAGGTCGAGTTCGGGCCCTTGGTGATTTCCAGTTGCTCGATGGCGAAGCTCTCGCGGATCGTCATGCCGGGGTCGCGCAGGCCGTCGACGAAGGTGTCGCTCTTGGCTTCCTGGCCGCGGATCACATAGCGGTCGCCGAAGGCGTTGCCGTTTTCGCCGGTGCCGAGCGTGATGCCGGGCTGGGCGTCGAGGATCCGCGTCAGGTCCGTGTAGCCGGAGTCGTCGATCTGGGCCTTGGTCAGGACGTTGATCGTCAGCGGGGTCTCGGCCAGGGGCCGGGTGTGGCGCTCGTCGCCCGACACCTTGGCCTTGTAGGGAACACCGGGTTCGGCGTTGGGGTTGGCGTCGATGGCGGTGTCCTGAACCTTGACGGTCGCCAGCTCGGCCTCCTGGGCGACGGCGTGGGCCGGCATCATCATCATCGCCGACAGGCTGACCGCCACGCCCAGACCGGCGGTGGCCGCCTGGCTCCTGGAGGCCTGACGCAGGCTCGCCGGACGTAGGGCCCTACCCTTGAAACCACTCATACTCGATATCCCCGTGCCACTCGCACCGACGCCGTCGCCGGTGAGTTCGGGGTCTATATTGCGAAGCGTTCGCATTATCAACGAAATTGCGACGCGCTCGCATTTTCGACCCGTCTCCGCCTCGGGGGCCGATAGCCCGTCGCCTCCGCCATCGCCGGTCAAGGACAACCTCCGGAATCTGACAAGTTCTGACCTAGACGGAAGACTGTCACATGGCCGTCACAGCCACGACATTGCTTGGGGGCAACGTTGATCCCCGATGCTCCGCGCCGCCGGAGCCCAGTGTGATGGTGTGCGATGGGTCGATCAGCATGGACTTCCGCCGCAGCGGCCTTGGGTCTGCTCGCCGTCTTGTCGGGGTGCGGCGAGAAGCAGAAGTTGGTGTCCGGCGACTGGCGCAACGGGATCAAGGAAATCCGCATGGCCGTCAGCGGGAGCAATGACGACCCCCGGCTGGTCAAGCGCCGAAGCGCGTATCAGGCGCGGCTGAGCCAAGCTATCGGGCTGCCGATCAAGCTGTACGAAAGCTCTGACTACAACGGCGTGATCCAGGCCATGTCTTCCGGCCAGGTCGACCTGGCCCAGATGGCAGGTGGCGGCTACGCCAATGTCGACGCCCAGATCGGCAAGCTGGCCGCCCCGATCCTGACCCTTCGCCAGGCGGAGGGGGAGACCGGCTACTACTCGGCTCTGGTCGTGCGCGCCGACAGCCCGATCCGCTCACTGGCGGACATGAAGGGCCACTCCCTCGGCTATGTCGATTTCAACTCCACCTCCGGCTACCTGGTGCCACGCGCGAAATTCCGTGAGCAGGGCATCGATCCCGACACCTATTTCAGCAAGACTTCCTTCGCGGGCGGCCATACCCAGGCGGTGATGGCCCTGGCCAACGGCCAGTTCGACGCCGCCATCCTGCAGGCCAGCGGCGGCGACCCGGTCCATGGCTTCAGCCGCGGCGCCCTGCAGACCATGGCCCGGCGCAAGCTGGTGGACCTCAAGGACTTCCGCATCATCTGGACCGCCGGTCCGATCCCCAGCGAGGCCTTCGTGGTGCGCACCGACCGGCCGCAGCCGATGATCGACACCGTCCGCGGCGCAATGGGGGCCCTGCCCTATGACGAGCCGGACCTGTGGCTGGAGATCGGCCAGCTGGACGGCTCGGCCTACACCTCCGTCACCCGGGATCACTACAAGGACATCATCGCCCTGCGCGCCGCTGACATCGCGCAGCGGCGCGGGCAGGGGGGGCGGCCATGAGAAAGCTGCTGCTGGCGGCCTGCGCCGTCCTGCTGGTCGCCGCCACCGCCAAGGGGCCTTCCGACACGCTGCGGATCGCGGCCATCGGGCCGGCGGCTGGGCCGTGCGCGCCGTTGGGCGCCAGCGCCGCGCCGGGCGAGAAGGCCTATTACGAGCATCTGGCCGCCCGGCTGGGGATGAAGGTGCTGACCTGCCCGGTCGCCGACCGCGCCGCGGCCGCCAAGGCCCTGGCGGCCGGCGAACTCGACATGGCTGTGCTGGATCCCGCGAGCTTCACCCCGATTGCGAGCGTCACCCGGTCCATCCTGACGGTCCGCCCCGAAGGGGACCTCAACCGCATCCCGGTGATCTTGGCGACGCCGGCCGCCGGCCCGGCCAAGCGGCTGGAGGACCTTCGCGGCAAGGTCCTGGCGTTTGGCGGCGCGACGCCCGCGGCGCGAGCCCTGCCGCAGAAAGTGCTGTCCGATCGGGGGTTTGGAGCAAACGTATTCGCCAAGCGGTTGGACAGCGCCAACGCCGAGGGCGCCCTGGAGGCGCTGAACGCCGGCAAGGCCGACGCCATCGTCCTGCACGCCGCCGCCTGGCAGAGGCTGTGCACCCCCGACGATCCCAAGGTCAAACCGCCCTGCGACGATCTCAGGATCCTGCTGAAGGCGCGTCCCCAGGCCGCCCTGGCGATCGTGGTGCGCAAGGATATTTCCGACGAGACCCGCTACCGGCTGATCGGAATCCATATGCCGATGCACCTGGAGAACAGGGCCGCCTTCGCCTGGGCCTCATCCTGGGCGCCCAAGGCCGCCGAGTTCGAGCCTGCCGAGGCGCTGGCCCTGGCGGCCACCCGGTGAACGCCGTCGCCGAGTTCGAGGCCCTGCGACGACGCACGCTCCGGCGCCGGCGCCTGGAGAGCCTGTCCGGACTGCTGGTGTTCTCGGCCATCCTGCTGATCTCGTTCCAGCGCAGCCAGTTCTTCTCCTCCGACATCGGCGGCGATCCCCTGGGTCGGATCGGTGACTTCCTCACCCGGATGATCCCGGACCTGCAGGGCGAGGTGCTGCTGGACGACCGTCGCACGACCGGGTCGCTGGCCTGGTGGTTCTACGACCTGCCGGTCTGGCTGAAGCTTGGCTGGCAGACGGTGGAGATGGCCGTGGTGGCCACGGTGCTGGGGGCGGTGGGCGGCTTGCTGGCGTCCTTCCTCTGCGCGCGGAACCTGATGCCCATCGCCGCTGTCCGCTTCAGCGTCCGACGAATGCTGGAAGCGATCCGCACCTTGCCTGATCTGGTGCTGGCCTTGCTGCTGGTGGCCGCTTTTGGCGTGGGGCCGCTGGCCGGGGTGATCACCCTGGCCATCTCCACCATGGGCAGCCTCGGCAAGCTGTTTTCGGAGATCAACGAAGAAGTCGATCCCCGCCAGCTTGAGGCCATGGAAGCCTCGGGCGTCGGCCTCATCGCCAAGATCCGCTATGGTGTGATCCCGCAGGTCCTGCCGAACTACGCCTCATACGCCCTCATCCGGCTGGAGGGGAATCTGGCGGGCGCGGCGGCTCTGGGGATCGTGGGCGCGGGCGGCATCGGCATCGAGCTGCAACGGGCGATCACCTACACGGAATTCGACACCTATCTGGCGATCCTGCTGCTGATCGTCGGGATGATCTTCCTGATCGACATGGCGTCGGAGGCGATCCGCCACCGCCTGATCGGCCTGGGAGAAGCCCGATGAGCCGCGAGATCCAGGCCCGGGCCTACCTGGCGGCCCCCGCCGCCATGGGGGGGAGCTGGTCGCGTCGGCTGAAGACCGTGGGGCTGACCCTGTTCGCGGTCGCCGCCTTCGCGGTCATGTGCATCGACCTGAAGCTGGCGCCTGAGGCGTTGCTTGCCGGCATGGACAAGTTCGACCGCCTGGCCGCGAGCGCTTTTCCGCCAAGCGACGGCGGCGACCTGCCGCGCATCCTCAAGGCGCTGGCCGAGACCTTCGCCATGGCCTTCGCCGGTACGGTGCTGGCCGCGTTGGCCGCCCTGCCGCTGGGGGTGCTGGGCGCCAAGACGGTGGTGGGACAGCCCGTGCTGCACTTCGCCTTCCGCCGGGTGCTGGATTGGTTCCGGGGGGTTCCGGCCCTGGTCTGGGCGCTGATTCTGGTCTCGGCCTTCGGGCTGGGTCCGTTCGGGGGCGTGATCGCCTTGGCCCTGGCCGATGTGCCCAGTCTGGCCAAGCTGTTCTCCGAGGCCATCGAGAACAGTGACCGCCGGCCCATCGACGGCGTCCGGGCCACGGGCGCCTCGCCCCTGATGGTGCTGCGCTACGGCCTGGCGCCGCAGGTGACGCCCGTCATGGCCAGCCAGGTGCTGTTCTTCCTGGAGAGCAACTTCCGCAACGCCGCAGTGCTGGGGATCGTCGGCGCGGGGGGCATCGGGTTCGAGCTGGAAGAGCGCATCCGCATCTTCGCCTTCGACCAGGTGTTCTTCATCGTCGGCCTCTACATGGTCTGCGTCGCGGTTCTGGACACCTTCTCCCAACGGATCAGGGCTCGGCTGGCCTGAAGGCGCGGAACACACCGTCCAGGGGCGCGGAGGCCTCCAGGCCGACCGCCAGGGCGCCCCAGGCGCAGGCCTGGGCCAGCGCCGGTTCCATCTCCGCGCCGGCCGTCAGCGCCTCCAGCAGGCCGGCGGCGAAGCAGTCCCCGGCCCCGGTGGTGTCCACGGCCCGTGCGGGCGGCGGCCTCACGACGACGGAGCGCCGGCCGTCATGGGCCGTGACCCCGCGCGACCCGCTGGTCAGCACCATCCACTTCAGCCGCTCGCCCACCTGGGCGCGGCCGGCCGCGAAGGGGTCGGCCAGGGTGGCGGGATCGCAATCATCCACCGAGGCCACGAGGATGTCGCAGGGCCCGGCGAAGGCGCCTGTCGGCCAGTGCGCCAGGACCGTTCCACGGCAGGCGGCCGCCCAGGCCTCCGCGCCGGGGAAGGGCGCGCGGACATAGAGGCCCGCGAAGGTTTCGCCAGGCTGAGGCGCGGGCAAGGGCGGCAGGGTCAGGTGGTCTGGGTCGAGACCCAGGACGACACGCTCGCCGCCGGGCTCGATGAGGATCAGGGTGGTTCGGCTGGTCCCGGCCCGGCGGACGACGCGGGTGATGTCGAGGCCGGCCTTCCGGGCCATCGCCAGACAGGCGTCGCCATCGTGGTCTCTCGCCACGCTCCCGCAGACGGCGACCCTATGTCCTGACCGCGCCAGGGCGACCGCGGCATTGGCCGCGCCGCCGCCGAGGCGTGGGGCCAGCGCGCCGTCCAGGGTTCGACCCAACAGGCGCGCCCCTGACTCCAGCGGTCCGTTCAGCTGGATCGGCCTGTCCAGGGCCAGGGCGCCGATCACCAGGAAGTCGGCCATCAGATCCTCCGCAGACAGAACCCCTAGACCAGGCCAGTGACATCCGGGCGACGCCGACAAATTCTGGCTTGGTCCGGTGCGTGGCCGGTCCGGCGTCATGTCCGCGTCACCGCCCCCGGGTAGCCTTCGAAGGATAGGTCGCATCCGGAGGTCCGATGCTCGAACTGCATGGCGTCAGTAAGCGCTTTGGCGAAACCCTGGCTGTGAACGGGGTTTCGTTCTCCTGCCAGCGGGGCGAACTGGTGGGGATCATCGGTCGGTCCGGGGCCGGGAAGTCGACCCTGCTGCGCCTTCTCAACCGGCTGGCCGACCCGACCGAGGGCCGCATCACCTGGGACGGGGAGGACGTCAGCCGCCTCAGGGGCCGGGACCTGCGCCAGTGGCGCCGCCGCTGCGCCATGATCTTCCAGCAGTTCAATCTCAGCCCGCGCCTGGATGTGATCACCAATGTCCTGGTGGGCGTGGTGGGCGAGCGGCCCCTGATGAGCTCGCTGGTCAAGTTCTTCCCCGCCGCCGACCGGGCCCGGGCCATTCTGGAACTTGACGCCCTGGACATGGCCGGCGCGGCCCTGCAACGCGCCGAGACCCTGTCGGGGGGGCAGCAGCAGCGGGTGGCGATCGCGCGCGCCATGCTGCAGGAACCCGACCTGATCCTGGCCGACGAGCCGGTGGCCTCCCTCGACCCGGTCAACGCCGAGGTGGTGATGGACGCCCTGCAGAAGATCTGCCGCGAGCGCAACGTCCCGGTGATCGTCAACCTGCATAGCCTGGAGATCGCGCGGCGCTACTGCACCCGGGTGATCGCCATGTCCAAGGGCTGCGTGGTGTTCGACGGCCCCCCGTCCGGCCTGACTCCGCAGGTCGTGGACCGCGTCTATGGCCGCGTCAGCGCGCCCGAGCCCTTCAGTGTCGTGGAAGCCGCTTGATGGATTTGCGTCTGGCCGACCGGCCTCTGGAAGACGGCTACCTCTACTTCGACCGCTATGTGCCGGTTGAGCCCACCGAGCCACGCGATGCCGCCGCCCCGGTGGTGCACAAGGACGCCCAGGTCCACGACTCGATCCTCGGTCCTTGGACCCGGGTCGGCGCCCGCACGAGCTTTTCCGAGGTCTCGATGGGCGCCTACAGCTACATCGTCAATGACGCCTCGGCGGCCTATGCGGAGATCGGCAAGTTCTGCTCGATCGCCCGCGACGCCCGGATCAATCCGGGCAACCATCCGACCTGGAAGGCGGCCCTGCACCACTTCACCTACCGGTCGCGCTCCTACGAGCTGGGCGCCGAGGACGACCATGCGTTCTTTGAATGGCGGCGCTCGCACACCGTGACCCTGGGCCACGACGTCTGGATAGGTCACGGCGCGACTGTCCTGCCGGGCGTCAGCATCGGAACGGGGGCTGTGGTTGGGGCCGGCGCGGTGGTGTCCAAGGACGTGCCGCCCTTCACCATCGTCGGCGGGGTTCCGTCCACGCCGATCCGCGAGCGCTTCCCCAAGGCGGTGCGGGATGGTCTGTTGGCGATTTCCTGGTGGGACTGGAGTCATGAGCGCCTCGCCGACGCCCTCGAGGACTTCCGAAGCCTCGACGCCGACGCCTTCGTCGAAAAGCACGCCTGAGGTCGGCATGCTGGTGCTCGTGGTCGGTCCGTCAGGAGCCGGCAAGGATACCCTGCTGGACGGCGCGCGGACGGCCCTGGCCGGCGACCCGGACTTCGTCTTTCCTCGCCGCGAGATCACCCGGCCGGCCGAGGCGGGCGGCGAGAACCATGTTCCCGTCGATGACTCCCTGTTTTCCGCCCGTGAGGCGTCGGGCGGTTACGCCCTGACCTGGCGCGCCCACGGCCTGGCCTATGGCGTCCCGGCGACGATCCGTGAGGATCTGGCGGCCGATCGCACCGTGGTGGTCAATGTCTCCCGCGCGGTGCTGGAAGAGGCCCGCGCCCGCTTCGGCGTCCTGCGCGTGCTGGTAGTGACCGCCGACCCGGAGATCCTCAGCCGCAGGCTCGCCGCGCGGGGGCGCGAGAGCGTCGCTGACATCGCCGCGCGCCTGGCCCGCGCCGAGGCGATCGCCGTCACCGGCGAGGATGTCGTGGAGGTACGGAACGATGGGATGCCCGAGGAGGGCGTGGCTCGGTTCCTGGCCGCCCTCAGGCGCTGAAGTCGAAGCGCTGCAGAATACGGAACGGCGCCTCACGGTCGTCCTGCTTGAAGACCGAGAGACCGTCGAAGAGGTGCGGACCGGTCTCGGCCACGAAGTGGTCCTTCAGCGCCGCCAGGACCCGCGCACGCAGCGCCTCGTCGCGGATGGCGCCGGTCAGGGTCATGTGAAAGCGGAAGTCCTCGAAGACGTACGGGTAGCCCCAAGCCACCAGCCTCGCGTCCTGCTCGGGGGTAAGGGGAGCCTTGCGCCGGCGGGCGAGGTCGGCGTCCGACGGCGGAGCGCGGAAGCCATCGAAGTCGCGGACGCAGAGGGCGTGCAGGGCCTGCATCTCAGGGGAGGGATGTTGCAGCTGGAAGGCCAGGAAGCGACCCAGGGCGGCGGGCGCTATGGGAACCTCGAAGGCCGGCAGGCGGGCAGCCCCGAGGGCGACCTGATCCAGGAGTTCGGCCTCGCTGCGCCGGTCGGCCATCTCGAAGGGCGCCTTGAGCGTCGCGTGGAAGCCGTAGCCCTTCGGGTCTTCGGTCAGGGTGTCGAGGTCAAGGTCCTCAAGTCCCGCTGGCGACGCGCGCGCCACGACCTTCCCCGCATGGGCGTCATAGCCCAGCCAGGCCGAGGCCTTGTCCCAAAGGGCCGAGTTGGCCCGGGGTGCGTAGTAGATCGCGTAGCGAGCGGTCATGCGGTCCGCAGACCCCGCAGCCAGACCTCGGTGGGAACCGGCCAGCCAGCCGTGCGCCGGGCGATGCGGACAAGGTCGGCGCGCTGCCCCGCCGCGATCTCGCCGCGGTCGTCTAGGCCAAGGCTGCGCGCCGGCGTCGCGGACACGGTGGCGAGCGCGCGCTGGGGCGTCCACCCCAGATCGTCGATCAGCATGAAGGCGGAGCGCAGCATGGAGAGGGGCACATAGTCGGAGGCCAGGATGTCGAGCACGTCGTGCTCGGCGCATTCGCGGGCCGACAGGTTGCCAGAGTGCGAGCCGCCGCGCACGAAATTCGGGCCGCCCATGCAGATGGCCATGCCGTAGGACTTCGAGCGGAGCGCCGCCTCCAGGGTCACGGGGAACTCGGCGATGACGCAGCCGTCGTCGTGGGCCTCATCGACCTGTTCCGGCGTGGCGTCGTCGTGGGCGCAGATCGGCACGCCGTATTCTCGGGCGAAGGCCACCACGCTGCGGCGATTGGACGGGGCGACGCCGGGATCACGCCCGGCGTGGCGCCTTGCCAGCATCTCGCCGATCTCGGCCTCGTTGCGGCCGGCGGCCACCATGCGGGCCTCAAGGGCCTCGACATTGGCGGTCTGCCGCTGGCCCGGCGTGTGGTCCATCACCGACAGCAGCTTCAGACGGGGATTGTCGGCGTGCGGCTCCAGCAGCGCCAGCAGTTCCGGATTGGTCACTTCGCAGCGCAGGTGCAGCAGATGCTCGGCCCGCAGGGCGCCGTCGGCCTGGGCCGCGTCCATCCCGGCGATCATGGGGCCGAGGGCCTCCTTGCGGTCGAGGCCTTCCTTGCGCCCATGCAGGCTGAGGGAATCCAGCACCGTGGTGATGCCGGCCGAGGCGCACTGGCCGTCATGGGCGAGCGCCGCGCCATAGGCGTCCCACAGGGCGCCGGGACGGGGCTGATAGTGTTTTTCCAGGTTGTCGGTGTGGATGTCCACCAGGCCCGGGATCAGCCAGTCGGGGCCCCAGTCCAGAGCGCCCGCCGAGGCGCTGTCGCGCGGCTCCACGGCGAGGATCACCTCGCCGCTCACCACGACCTCGCCGCGCACCAGGCCCTGGGGCGTGACGATGTTCTGCGAGAAGATCCGCTGTTCCATGATCAGGCGGCCGCCTTGAACTCGGACACCCCAAACAGGCGGGTGGCGACGGCGTCGCGGACGTCATGGTCGTGGAAGATGCCGATCATGGCGGCGCCCCGGCCCAGGGCTTCCTTGATGAGGGTCACGACGATGGCGCGGTTCTCGGCGTCCAGGGAGGCGGTGGGCTCGTCCAGCAGCATGACCGGGTAGTTGCGGATGAAGCTGCGCGCGATGTTCACGCGCTGCTGCTCGCCGCCGGAGAAGGTGGCGGGCGGCAGATCCCAGTGGGCGCGCGGCAGGCGCAGGGCCGAGAGCAGCGTTTCGGCGCGGGCCCGGGCCTCCTCGGTGGCGACGCCGTTTTCCAGCAGCGGCTCCATGACCAGATGCAGGGTCGAGATGCGCGGGATCACCCGCAGGAACTGGCTGACATAGCCCAGGGTCCGGCGGCGAACGTCCAGCACCTGATGCGGCAGAGCCTGGGTGATATCGACGTACTCACCATCGTGCAGCACCCGCACGGAGCCCTGGGTTGGGAGGTAGTTGCCGTAGATCGAGCGCATCAGGGTGGACTTGCCGACGCCGGACTCCCCGGCCAGGACCACGCACTCGCCGGGGCCGACCTCCAGGGTCAGGCGTTCGAAGACCGGAATCTGCGCGGAGTCGGCGTTGTGCAGGACGAAGGTCTTGGCCAAGTCGTCCACGACGATCAGAGGAAGGTTGCTCATGGTGGGCCCTAGATCTGCAGGACGGAGGAGACGAGGAGCTGGGTGTACGGGTGCTGGGGATCGTCCAGCACCTGGTCGGTGAGGCCCGTCTCCACCACGAAGCCGCTCTTCATGACCAGCAGCCGGTCGGCCATCAGCCGGGCGACGGCCATGTCGTGGGTGACGATGATCACGGCCAGGTTCAGGTCGCGGACCAGTTCGCGCAGCAGGTCGAGCAGGCGGGCCTGCACCGAGACGTCGAGGCCGCCGGTGGGCTCGTCCATGAACACTAGGCGGGGGCCGTGGATCAGGTTTCGGGCCACCTGGATCCGCTGCTGCATGCCGCCGGAGAAGTTGCGCGGTTTGTCGTCGATGCGGCGGGTGTCCAGCTCGACGCGGTCCAGCCAGGCGATGGTGGCCGCCCGCATCCGGCCATAGTGCCGGTCGCCGATGTTCATCAGCGGCTCGGCGACATTGGCGCCGCCCGAAACTCGCATGCGCAGGCCGTCGCGGGGGTTCTGGTGCACGAAGCCCCATTCCTCGCGCTGCATGCGCCGACGGTCAGGCTCGTTCAGGCCGTAGATGTCGGTGAGGCCGAAGCGGCTGGTGTCGAACTCCACCTTGCCGGCGGTGGGCGGGAGCTTGCCGGAGATGGCGTTGAGCAGGGTGGTCTTGCCCGAGCCGCTTTCGCCGACGATGCCCACGACCTCGCCGGGGCGTAGCTCGAAGGAGACGTTCCTGCAGCCCACCACGTGGCCATAGGACTTGGTGAGGTCGGTCACCCGCAACAGCGGCGCGACCTGGGTCATCCCGGAAGCCCGGGGTTTGGTCATGACGACAGCGTCCATCACGCCGGCTCCTTGTCGAGGGCGGCGAGCTGGTGGCCGGCCATCGGGCCGGCATGGCCCGCGGCGCGGCGGTCGGCGCAGAAATTGCTGTCGGAGCAAACGAACATCCGGTCTCCGGAGTCGTCCAGCACCACCTCGTCGAGATAGCTCTCCGTGGCCCCGCACAGGGCGCAGTCTTCTTCCCAGGTCTGGGTCTCGAAGGGATGATCCTCGAAGTCCAGGCTACGCACATTGGTATAGGGCGGGACGGCGTAGATGCGCTTCTCGCGCCCGGCGCCGAACAGCAGGATGGCCGGATTGTCGCCCATCTTCGGGTTGTCGAACTTGGGGATGGGCGAGGGGCTCATCAGGTAGCGCTCCTCGATCATGGTGGGGTAACCCACCGTCGAGGCGATGTAGCCGTGGGTGGAGACGCTCTCGTAGAGCGAGACGTACTGCAGGCCGTATTCCTCATAGGCGTGCATGGCGCGGGTCTCGGTCTCGCGAGCCTCCAGGCCGCGCAGCGGCTCGGGTTGCGGCACCTGGAAGATCAGCACCTGGCCTTCGGTCAGGCCCTTTTCCGGGATGCGGTGGCGGGTCTGGATGATGGTCGCCTCACCCGTGTCCTCGGTGGTGGCGACGTCGGCCACCTGGGCGAAGAACCGGCGGATGGAGACGGCGTTGGTGGTGTCGTCGGCGCCCTGGTCGATGCACTTGTAGACATCGTCGGGACCGATGATCGCCGCGGTCAGCTGGATGCCGCCCGTGCCCCAGCCATAGGGCACCGGCATCTCGCGCGAGCCGAAGGGCGCCTGATAGCCGGGAATGGCCAGGGCCTTGAGGATCGCGCGGCGGATCATCCGCTTGGTCTGCTCATCCAGGTAGGCGTAGTTGTAGTAGCGCTCAGGTTCGTTCGGACGCGCGGTCATTCGGCGGCTTCCTTCATCGCGGCGGCGCGCTCGGCATAGTCGCGGCGCTGGCGGCGGATCAGTTGCAGGTCGGCCTGGAAGTCGACGTAGTGCGGCAGTTTCAGGTGCTGCACGAAGCCCGAGGCCTCCACATTGTCGGAGTGGTAGAGGACGAATTCCTCGTCCTGGCAGGGAGCCGAGGCCTCGCCGGCGGCCGCGTCGCGCAGGGCCCGGTCGACGATGGCCATGGACATCGCCTTGCGCTCACAGTGGCCGAAGGTCAGTCCGTAGCCGCGGGCGAACTGCGGGGCGGTGTCGATCCCGCCGCCGTAGGTGGAGATCATCTGGCACTCGGTCAGGGTCAGGTCGCCGATCTCGATGGCGAAGCCCAGTTCGTCGGGGATGAACTCGACGGCGACCTCGCCAAGGCGGATTTCGGCGCAGAGCGGGTGGGTCGAGCCCCAGCCGCGCTGCGAGGAGTAGGCCAGGGACAGCAGGAAGCCTTCGTCGCCACGGGCCAAGGCCTGCAGGCGCTGGTCGCGGCCGGCCGGGAAGGCCATCGGTTCGCGCGTCAGGTCGAAGGGCGCGGGCGCGTCCTCGGTGCGGACGTCCGGCTCCAGCAGGTCCTCATGGGCGAAGACCGAGGCGATGGTGGCCATGGGGTAGGCCTGGGCTTCTTCGGCCTCAAGCGCGCCTTCCACGGGGGTTTCGCCGTTGGCGGCCAGGGTGAAGTCCAGCAGGCGGTGGGTGTAGTCGAAGGTCGGGCCAAGCAACTGACCGCCAGGGATATCCTTGAAGGCCGCCGAGATGCGGCGGCGTACCGCCATCTGACCCGTCTCGACGGGCAGGGAGGCGCCGAAGCGGGGCAGGGTGGTGCGGTAGGCCCGCATCAGGAAGATGGCTTCCGGCAGGTCGCCCCCCGCCTGCTTCACCGCCAGGGCCGCGAGGTCGCGGTCGTAGCAGGAGCCTTCGCTCATCACCCGGTCGACCGAGAGCGAGAGCTGCTCGCGGATCTGATCGGTTTCAATTTCCGGGATCGCGACGTCGCCGCGGCGATCCTCGGCGAGCCAGCGGTGCGCGTTGGTGATCGCCCGCTCGCCGCCCTTAACTGCCACATAGGCCATGTCAGTCTCCCTTGATGGTGACGCGTGTCGACCGCGGCAGCGCGGTCACGCGGTCGCCGGCGACGAAGATGAAATCGAGGCCGAACTGGAATTGTTCGTGGTTGGCCTGGACCTGCGCCCAGAAGCCGTCGGGCAGGCCGGCCAGGGCCAGGGCCATCTCGGTCTTGATCCCCGGTCCGGTCAGAACCACCGGCGCGCCGCCCTCCAGGGCGGGCAGCTGGATCACCAGGGTGGTGGAGCGGTCCGGGTACTTGGCGTCGCCCATGTTGAAGGCGGTGAGCTCCGGCGCCGACCCGAGCTCGGTGATCAGGGCGAAGGCCGCGGCCATCGGGTCCGCGGTCAGCGGCGCTCCGCAATGGAATCGAATCCAACCCTCGGCGGTCCCGCCGCGCAGGGCGGGGTCGAGCCAGACCTGGGTCTCGAAGTCGAACAGGGTCAGGGCGATGGCGCCGGCGGCGCGGTCGAGGCCCTGCGGCGCGTCCGGGGCGAAGCCCAGGTCATGGATGACGCCGGGCCGGGCCATGGCCTCCATCACCTTGCGGAAGACGGCCTGGCTGCCCCGGGTCGGATCGGGGAAGGCCGGGGCGATGGCGGCGAGATCGAGGACAGCGGACATCAGCCGGGGCTCCGGGTGCGGACCATGGTGAAGAAGTCGACCTTGGTGGCGGCGGCCTTGCGCGCGGCGGTGTACCGGCGCTCGTCCTGGGCGCGGGCCAGCTTGGCGATCACAGCGCCCTCGACCGTGGGGCGCAGGTCCGCCGACTGCATCATGGCGTCCACCGCCGCGGCGATCTCGGCATGCTTGCGGTCGCGGCCGGCGACGTAGCCGATCCCGGTCTCGCCGCTCTCAAGGCGCACCGCGGCGCGGGTCACCGTCATCTCGCCCAGATTGAAGGCGTCGCCCGTGCCGCCCATGCGGCCACGCACCAGGACCATGCCAATCTCCGGGCTGCGCAGGGCGCGGTATTCCGGCCGGGCAGCAATGCCCTCCCAGGCGGCGAGCACTTCCCCCGGCTGGGCCTTGGCCAGGATGGAGAGCCAGCGTCGCCGTTCGGGCGCCCCCTCGACAACTGGTTGAACCGCCATCGATAACCTCCGACAAATAAGCAGTATGTTGTATTCGCTTAAGTCGAGTGTTAGTTGAGCGCTAATGGAGCGGCAACAAACCAATGATGAAGTTTCTTTGACATCAATAGAACTTGTCTAGATTGGTGTCGCAAGACTGATAAGAGTCGGTGCTAGGGATGCCGCCATGGCCCTCTGGCGCACGATCTCACAGTCCTTGGAACGCCGGATTCTGGCGCGGGAGCTGACGCCCGGCGACAAGCTGCCGACCGAGTTCGAGCTGTCGCGGGAGTTCATGGTCAATCGCCACACGGTGCGCCGCGCGCTGTCGGACCTGCAGGACAAGGGGATCGTCGAGTCCACCCAGGGGCGGGGCAGCTATGTCCGACGCCCCTCGACGCCGATGCAGTTGCAGCGTCGTCCGCGGTTCTCCGACCATGTCCGCGAACGTGGCCGAATTCCGCGTACCGAGACCCTGAAGCTGACGGCGCGGGCGGCCGACTCCAAGATCGCCGCTCAGCTCGGCCTGCGGGTCGGTCAGCCGGTGATCTACCTGGAGCGCCGCCGGTTCATCGACGACGAACCCACCGGCATCAGTCAGCACTATTTCAGCCACGACCGGTTCCCGACCTTCATCGACATGTACCGGGCCAGGGGATCGATCACCCACACGCTGATCGACTCCGGCATCCCCGACTACACCCGCCGGCGCACCGCCATTTCGGCCCGGCTGCCCACAGCCGACGAGGCCGAGCAGCTGCGCATTCCGCGGCACGTCCCGCTTCTGGTGCACAGCTATCTGAACATCGACGGCCTCGGCCGACCCCTGGAGTACGGGATCTCCCGCTCCACGACCGAGGTGTTGATCGACTTCCCCGAGCCAGAGCGGTCCTGACCCGCAAACCGAAAGGAACCGCCTTGGAACTCGCCTTCAAGAACGCCCAGGTCGTCACCGCCGATGACTCGTTCCTCGGCTCGGTGCTGGTCCGGGACGGCAAGATCGTCGCGATCGACCGCGGCGGCTCGATCGGAGAGGACCTGGCTGGAGACGTCCTGATGCCGGGCGTGATCGACCTGCACACCGACAATCTGGAGAAGCACTTCTTTCCCCGGCCCAACATCGACTGGAATCCCATCTCAGCGGCGGTGACCCATGACGGCTGCTGCCTGTCGGTGGGGGTGACCACCGTGTTCGACAGCCTGAGCATCGGGACGTTCAATCCGTCCGTCGCGCGCAATCACGACAACCTTCCCCGGCTGGCCAATGGCCTGCTGGCCGCCCGCGACGCCGGCATGCTGAAGGGCGATCATCGCCTGCACTGGCGCTGCGAGACCCCGGCCGATGACTTGCCGGCGCGGTTGGAGCAGATGGCGGGTCACCCGATGACCTCGCTGTTCTCGCTGATGGACCACACACCCGGCCAAAGGCAGTACCGCAATATCGAGAAGCACCTGGCCAACTGGGCCGCGAACGGGATGTCTCCCCAGGACATCGACGAGCGCCTGGCCGGCATCCACGACCGTCAGGGCCGCAATGCGGCCAACAACCGCCGCCTGGTGGCGGACCTGGCCAGGTCGCGGGGGATACCCCTGGCCAGCCACGATGACGAGGACGTCGAGCACGTTGACGAGGCCGCCGACCTGGGCGCCACCGTCTCGGAATTCCCCGTCACCATCGAGGCCGCCCGGCGCGCCCGGGAGCGCGGCATGGTGGTGGTGATGGGCGGGCCCAACCTGATGCGGGGCGGTTCCTATTCGGGCAACGTCCCGGCCTCGGAGCTGGCCGACGCCGGCCTGTTGGACGCCTTCGCCTCCGACTATGTGCCGCGCAGCCTGATCGAGTGCGCCTTCGCCCTAACGGCGCCGCCGTTCGGCTGGGACCTGGCCCGGGCCGTGGCCGTGGTGACCGCCGCTCCGGCCCGTGCGGCCCAACTCACTGACCGGGGCGTGATCGAGGCCGGCCGTCGCGCTGACCTCGTGCGGGTCAACACCTGCGGCGATCTGCCCGTCGTCCGCGGCGTCTGGGTCGAGGGCCAGCGCGCCGCCTGACGCCGGGTGCGTATCGTCACCCTCAACACCTTTAAGAACGAGGGCCGCTACCTCCGTCACCTGCGGCTGCTGGGCCTCGTCGCCCACCGCGCTCCGTCTCGACGCAAGGTCCGCACGCACCAGGTCCGCGACCTCCACAGCACCTCCGGCCTGGCGATCCTGACCCGCGCTCAGGGCGTCGCCGACGTCCTCGCCCTGGCCAGCCATCCCGCCGTCGGACTGGATCTGGCCTGACCCCAAAGAAAACGCTCCCACACAGGCGTGTGGGAGCGTGAAGTGTTCAGCCGGACGCTGCGGAGAGCGTCCGGCTGAGGGGATTTGCGGCGGAGGACTACATCTTGACCTTGGCCTCAAGACCGAAGGTTCGCGGCTCGTTGAATGAGCCGGTGATGCCGGTCGTGAGGCTGATGTTGCGGGAGTAAAGGTACTCCTTGTTGAACAGGTTGCGCCCCCAGAGCGAGACGCTCAGCCTGGCGCCGGAGTCGGCGAGCTGGATGTCGGCGAGCGAGATGCGGCCGTTGAACACCAGTCCGGGCTCGCTCTTGATCGCCTTGAGGGTCGGGCCGGGATCGCGGTCGGTGGCGTAGGAGCCGGAGTCCCAGTTGCCGTCGAAGTGGGTCCGCAGGGTGAAGGTCTCGAAGGGCCGGACATAGTCGACCGCCAGGTTGGCGGCATGCTCGGGGGTGTATTCCTGATAGATCACGGTCGGAGTGGTGGGCACCACCATGCCGACGCCGGGCACGAAGGTGGGGAAGGGATTGATCGTCGGCGCCAGGTGGACATAGGCATAGGTGTAGCTGGCCGAGAGGGTCAGCCCCTCCATGGGGATGAGGGTGAAATCGGTTTCCACGCCGCTCACCCGGCCCTTGCCCGGGATGTTGACGGTGTCGGTGGTCGTGCGGGTCGTCGTCGCCCCAGTGATGATGTTGCCGTTCGCGTCGTACGAATAGTAGGGCGCCGAGAAGTCGACCTGTACGTCCGTATACTCGCCGGTATAGGCCGCGATATTCAGACGCGCGCGGTTGTCCAAGAACTGGGTCTTGGCGCCGATCTCGAACATCGAGACTTCTTCGGGATCGAAGGCCTGGTAGCTCAGTGATCGGGAATTGGCCCCGCCGGACTTATAGCCGGTGCTCCACTTGCCGTAGGCTTGGATGTCCGGCGTCACATCCACCGCGACGGTGATCATCGGATCGATCCGCGACCAGCTCTTGCTGAAGCCGAGCACCACCGGCTTGCCGAATTGGTTGATCGGCAAGGCGTTGTTGACGACGTAGAGTTCGCCGTCCTTCTTGTCCTTCGTCCAGCGTAGGCCGCCGGTCAGGTGGACGATGTCGTTGAAGATCGGAGGCGTCCAGGTGAGTTGCCCATAGACACCATAGCTGTCGGCGGCGACCCGGCTCGCCCGGTCGATCGGGGCGGTGGGAAACAGGATCGGTATGTCGATGGCGATGGGGGCGACGTTGGGGCCTAGCGGCAGCGGGGTGGCCGCGGTCCCCGTGGCGTTGAACTGCAGGGAGTTATAGGTCTGCGCCATGTCGTCGACGTTCTCGTGATAGGCGAGGGCGCCGACGACGTACTTGAAGAGATCGACTTCGCCGAGCGCCTGGAATTCCTGGCTGTACTGATCCTGGACAAATTCAGCGAGGCTGTAGCGGGCGAACTGTCCGTTTGGCGTGAACACCGCTCCTGAGCTGCTGTTGGAGAACTGGGTCTGGGTCAGTTCCCGATAGGAGGAAATTGACTTCAGCGTCAGGGCCGGAGACACCTCCCACTTCAGGGTCAGGGCATGGCCCGACTGAGTGCCGACGCTGGGCTGTAGCGGTATGCCGACCGACGCCGTCTTGACCCGGTTGGGCAGGACGGGGGTCAGGGGCGCGAGTTTGTTGCTGCCCGCCTTGACGTTGTAGGAATAGAGCGTGCTCGACTCGTCATGGCTCGTGTCGAAGGAATAGTTGGCGGTGAAGTCGTCCGTCGGACGCCACTGAACCTGGGCGTGAACGCCGCGGCGCTCGATGGCGCCGAAGTCGGAGGCGCCGGCCATCGGATTCTTCACGACCCCGTCGCGGCCGGTGATGACGCCGTCCAGCTTGATGCTGACATCCCGGTATTCCGGTAGATCCAGATGGAGCTCGCTTTCGTAGCGGCCGAAGTTGCCGAGACCCGCGCCCACCTCAAGATGGAACTCCCCGGTCGGCTTCTTGCTGGTGATGTTCAGGGCGCCGCCCTCGGTGTTGCGGCCGAACAAGGTCCCCTGCGGCCCCTTCAGGACCTCGAAGCTCTGGACGTCGTAGAGGGCGGCGTTCAGACCTTGCGGGCGGCCGAGATACACGCCGTCGATATAGACGCCGACGCCCGGGTCTCGAGCCGGCTGGTTGGTGTCGATCATCACCCCGACGCCACGAATGTTCAGGATCAGGCTGAAAGGGCGCGACGCATAGGGCATGACCCGCAGGCCTGGCGCGCCGCCGGTGACCAAATCGGCCAGCGACTGGACGTGGCGGTCTTCAAGTTCCTCGCCGCTCAGGGCCGAGATCGAGATCGGCGTCTTCTGGAGGTTGGTTTCACTCCTGGTGGCGGTGACCACCACCTCGGAAAGTCCGACGCCTCCCTCGGCGTCCGCCGCCTCGTCCGCCCAGGCGGGCGATGCGCCGGCCAGAATGAGCACTGATAGAGCCGCGCCGCAAAGCGCGGTCTCGCGATGACTGTGCCGAGATTTCATGATGACCCCCTCTGGTGAGGAGGTCAGCTCTACGGAGCCCGCGATTCGGTTAGGTCACGCTGGCGAGAAACATTGGTGATCGTGCTGCAATTTGTTGAACGCACGGCGGGGGGCCGCGCCACTTCGTCCGCGTCTCCGGCGACGTATGCCCGCCCGCCACGATCAGAAAGGGAACGGGGCTACGTCGAGCATTGCCTGGGGGGCCGGGATAGAGAGGCTGCCACCGAACTGTCTGTACACTCCCAACTCGCCATTCTTGTAGAGGTCCGAGCCATAGAGATAGGGGCCGAGGCTCAGGAAGGCGTAGAACAGCTCGACTGGTTCTATGATGAGGAGACGTTTTCGACCTGCAGCCTCTGGGATCTGAAACGGCGCGCGCGAGATGGAATGTTGCTCGTCGATGTCGCTGGGGGAAGCTGGCGGATAGTGCGGGTGATCGACATAGGGCCGAGAGGAAAGTCCTGGAAACGCATCCTTAGGATCATCTTTCGCGGTGATCGCCGAGTCCGATACGACCTCGTCGAAGAAGATCCCCTCGATTTTGACGCAGTGCTGGATCGGGTTTGCAGGTCGATCCAAGCCAACCCGGATCACTGGCGGGACGATGAGGCCGTCGCAGGCGAGGACGGCCCACTTCGTGATGAGCAGGAGATGTTGGATGAACAAATAGAACGAGTGCGAAGTGCTACCAACCTGCGCGGGGTGATCGACGCGCTTCAATATAATCTGATGAACTGATCGTCTGAAACGAGAGGTGGAGGGGTTTGGGGGCCGAACAGGGCCTTCGGAGAACAGGCCAGATGACGGATTGGTCTCGCTGGAAGCCCGGTGCGCCGGGGCTTTGGTGACTTGGTCTCGGAGAAGAGCCAAGTTGCCCTGACTGTCTGGCGGTGGACGCAGTCGGAGGTCCAGCGTCTCCAGGATGAACAGGCCGACGATCAGAAAGGGAACGGAGCTCTGTCGAGCATTGACTGGGGGGCCGGGATAGAGAGGCTGCCACCGAACTGTCCGTACACTCCCAACTCGCCATTCTTGTAGAGGTCCGACCCATAGAGGTACGCGGACAGCGTTTTCAGCCCAAGGGCGAGAGCCTGCAGGCTCGAGACACCACTGATCTTGCGCTCCACGTTTATGGGTTCGCTGATCTCAAACCTGCAGGACCATAATCCCTCGTATTCGTCCCATTCAGGCGCCAACACCCGGACGCTCACCTTCGCGGCGCTGTATGACAGATCCAATTCAACCGCCGCGATTTCAGTCATCTGTTACCGTCTGCCGTGGGTCTGGAGAGGCGGCCATCCGACCTCGCCATCAGTTGCAATGCAATGGGCTTCCCTCTCAGAAGCGCTCTGGAGGCAGGCCAACGCCGCCGGCGCCAGGAAGGATCGGCTGACGCTGACGCGGATGGCCGATCTGCTATCCCGGGAGGGATATGAGGGCAGCTATGATGCTGTGCGAAGGTACGCTGGCCGCTGGTCGTCCAA
>JAGNIV010000003.1 GCA_018001015.1 Phenylobacterium sp.
CTCGTCGCCATCGCCAGAAAGATCGTCGTCGCCGCAAACAGCATCATCAAGGCCAACCAACCCTGGCAGAAGACCCCTTGACCCAACACAGTCGCCGGCTCTCCGCTTCGCTGCGGCCGGGATGACGAAGTTGATTTGGGCGTGAACTGTAAGCGCCTAGCTCGGCGGGGCGGAGCCCGGTAGCCCCACCACCGAGGGGGCCGCCTTGGGACCCGTCTCGAACACCACCTCGCGGCGGCCGAAGTCCAGCTCGATGGTCTTGAAGTGACGCATGACGTCCATGCCGATCAGGATGGCCGGCCGGTCGACAAGGTCCCAGATCTTGAAGGTGTGCAGGTCGGCGAAGACGCAGGACAGGTTGCCGATCCTCAAGCCCCCCAGGCGCAGGCCCGGCAGACGCGCCAGGTCGCCCGACACCGTCTGTCCCGTGGCGCTGACCAGCTGCACCCGCAGGGTCCGCAAGGCGAGGTCAGGCTCCTGGCGGAAGGCCGCGTTGCGCAGGGCCAGATTGCCCACCGTCGACTGGGCGCCGGAATCCAGGAAGGCGGTGATGGGCAGGCCGACACCGACCTCCGCATCGATGATGGTGAGTTGCCCGAAGCGGTAGCGGGCCGGGACCACGACGATGTTGGGATTGAACACGGGGGTGGCCAGCCGGCCCGTGCCGCCGGTGGTCGCGGTCTGTCGGAAGCTGGAGTTGGAAGGCGCGATGTTGAAGCGGTTGCGCTCGAAATCGAGCTGGACATCGCGGCGGGTCAGGACGTCCACCCCCAGCAGGCCATCGGCGCCCAGGTTGCGGCGCGAGATCAAGGGCATGCGGATACGCTTGGTCACCACGCTGCCGATGGTCAGTTGCCGCACATAGACCGTCTCGGCGGGTTCAACCCCGGCGATACCGTGGACCGCGGCCTGACCGCCGCTGGGCAGGCCCAGCCCCTGGGCGGTCTCGATGGACAGCACCGAATGGTTGGCGCCGGTGTCGACGACAAAGGTGAAGGGCCCCTTGCCCTCGATCATCACCGGCACGGTCATCCGCTGGACCGGATCAAAGCCGGCCTGCAACACAGCGTCATCGGCGGGCGGCGGCGCCTTGTCCGTGGGGACAGGCGGCAGGGGCGTGTCGGTCAGGTTGACCTGGATCATCCGGCGCGGACCGGGCAGGGCCGTGGAGCAGGCCGCCAGCGGCCCGGTGGCCGCGAGGCCGCCGATCAAACCCCGGCGCGTCTGGTCCAAGCCGCTCATGTCACCGCGTCGCCCCCTAGGTCTTTCGCCGAGGCTAGCGGATTTCCGGTGCGCCGAGGGCGTCTTATTTTCGGTTGCGTGAGGCTCGCCCGGCGCCTAGCGATAGGTCTTGTTTCCAGGAGCGCTCCCATGGCTCAACCGGTCGCCATCATCCGCACCAAGCCCGACACGCTGGGGCCGCAGGTGCGGAAGTTCGCCCAGGCGCCGCTGCGCCAGACCGCCTTCCTGAACAGCGTGCCCAAGTGCGGCACCCACCTGCTGCGCAACATCGTGCGGATGTTCGTGCCCACGGAGCAGCACTACGACCGCGAGTTCATCCAGGTGCAGAACCTGCAGCAGCACATCGGCGCGCTGAACCCCGGCCGGCCGTCGTTCAGCGTCGGCCACCTGCTGTTCGCCGACATCTCGCTGATGGCGCTGAAACACGCCAACCAGGTGATCCTGGTGCGCGACCCCTACGACTATGTGCTGGCGCGCGCTCGGTTCAGCCTGTCGGACCAGCTGGATCATCCCGAGCTCAACCCGCTGAAGAACGGGGCGGTCAGCGTCGAGCAGATGATGAACATGATGATCTTCGGCATCCCCGGAAAGGCGCCGGCCCTGCGGGAGGCCTTCACCTTCCACGCCGTGGCGTGGCTGGGGACCGGGGCGCACCTGGTGCGCTACGAGGACATCGTCGGCCACCTGAAGGACCTCGACGCCCCAGCTGCCGAGGCCTATTTCCGCGACCTGCTGGCGAAGTTCGGCATCGCCATCACCGAGGACTGGCGCGACCGGGTCCGGGTGGGGTCCTCCCGCGAACACAGCGCCACCAGCCGCGAGAAGCTGTCGGTGGGCATGACCCTCCCCGACGTGCTGCCGGACACGCAGAAGAAGGCCGTCGACTTCATGGCGCCGGGCCTGCGCGAGCTGCTCGGCTACGCCTGACAGGCCGCTCGCGACAGCAGGCCCACGCCCGGTCAGCCCGGCGTTCGCGGCATGCAGAGGAATCGCGAGCGGTGCTTGTCGGTCAGGTTGTCTTTCCAGCCGGTGATCTTCGGCGAGACCAGGTTCTTGTTCACGTAGAAGAAGATCGGGGCGACAGCGACATCATCCAGCATGATGCTCTCGGCCCGGGCCAGGTAGCCCGCGCGAACCATGGCGTCCGGCTCGTTGTCGGCGCGGGCCAGCAGGTCGTCGAAGACCGGATTTCTATAGTCGCCGTAGTTCTGCGAGCCGGTGGTCGATTGCTGCAGATAGAGGAAGCTCATGGCGTCGTTGTAGTCGGCGATCCAGGCGGCGTCGGCCACCTGGAAGTCCCGCGAGCGATAGGCCGCATAGGCGATCTGGGTCTCGTTCTGCATCAGGGCGGTCTCGACGCCGACCTCCTTCCAGTCGGCCTGGATGGCCGGCATGAACAGCATGGGGTCGGGGCTGTTGCGGTGCTTGATCTCGATCTTCAGGGGATTGCCGGGGCCATAGCCCGCCTGGGCCAGCAGGCGGCGGGCCTCGGCCTGGCGCTTTTCCAGCGTCCAGGTCGACCAGGCCGGGGGCACGGTGGGAGTGGTGTTGGCGACCCCCGGCGGCACGAAGGTGTAGGCCGGCGACTGACCACCGCGCAGCAGCTTGCCGGTGATGAACTCGCGGTCGATGGACATGTTCAGGGCCAGACGGACGCGCTTGTCCTTGAAAGCCGGCACCGCGGTGTTGAAGGCCAGATAGGCCACCCCGAGGTAGGTGGAGGTGTGGACATAGTCCGGCATCCGCTCGCGCAGGAAGGCGATGCGGTTGGACTGGATGTCGGCGTTCATGTCGAGCTCGCCGCGGCGGACCCGGCGCTCGGCGCCGATGGCGTCGTTGGTGGGGTAGAAGTTGATCTGGTCGATGCAGACGTTCTTGGCGTCATAGAAGCGCGGGTTCTTCACAACGTTCACGTGGTCACCCAAGGTCCAGCTCTTCAGCATGTAGGGGCCATTGGAGATGTAGTTGGCCGGCTGCGTCCAGGCGTCGCCCCACTTCTCCACCACATGCTTGGGCACCGGCAGCATGGTCTGGTGTTTGGCGAGTTCGGTGAGGTAGGGCGCTGGGTGCTCCAGGGTGATCTCGAGCACCTTGGGCGAGAGCGCGCGGACACCAAGTTGATCGGCCGCCAGCTTGCCCTCGTTCACGCCTTGGGCGTTCTTGATCACGTAGATCAGGGAAGCGTATTCCGACGCCAGCTTCGGATCGAGGATGCGGCGCAGAGAGAAAACGAAATCTTCGGCGGTGACCGGCACACCGTCCGACCACACCGCGTCACGCAGATAGAAGGTCCAGGTCTTGCCGTCCGGACTGGTGGTCCAGCGCTCGGCCATGCCTGGGATCGCATTGCCGCCGGCATCGTCGGTGGTCAGGCCCACCGTCAAGTCCGAGATGATCCGGTCTTCCCAAGTGCCCGTCGCCTTGTGAGGGTCCAGGGTGGCGGGCTCGGAGCCGTTGCCGGCCTGGAAACAGACCTGGCCAGGGGGACAGGGCGGCCGCGAGGCCTTTTGCGAGCAACCGGCCAGGGCCAGGAGCGAAAAGGCGGCGAGCGCCAACATCATCGGCTTGCCGCGCGACAGCAGCGCCTTATCAATGCGGGATATTGAGATCATGGGGTCACGGATGACACAGTTTCCGACGCGCTTAAAGCTGGCCGCCCTCGCCGCCTTCGCCTTCACGAGCGCCGCGGCGGCCGCCGAGCCCAAGGTCGAGGCGCGCACGGCGGTGTTCCAGAACCTCATCGACTGCAAGGCCAAGGGCGACGCCGCCGAACGGCTGGCCTGTTATGACGCTGCCGTCTCCAGCCTGGATGTGGCCGAGAAGAAGGGCGACATCGTGGTGGTGGACCGCGATCAGGCCCGCGCCGCCCGCAAGCAGGCCTTCGGCTTCACCCTGCCCTCGATGGCCATGTTCGAGCGCGGGGAGAAGTCCGAGGACCTGGACCGGGTCACCACCGGCGTGGTCCGCGCCTACCAGGGCGGCGACCGCCGTTGGACCGTGGAGCTGGAGGGCGGCGCGGTCTGGGCCCAGACCGACGACGAGCCGGTGGCCCGCGCCCCCAAGGCCGGCTCCAAGGCCGAGATCCGCAAGGCCGCCATGGGCTACTTCATGAACCTGGACGGCCAGCGCGCGGTGCGGGCCCGGCGGGTGCGGTAGGACGAAGGTGGCCGGTCGAAGACCGTTCGGACGAGGGATTTCGCGACCTCATCAGACCAACCCCTACCGTCATCCCGGACGGCCGAAGGCCGAGCCGGGACCCAGGGGAATTGAGCGCGGCTCCTGGATCCCGGCTCTCCGCTGCGCTGCGGCCGGGATGACGTCTGAGATATTGCGGATGGGGTGATCGCCCCCTCATCCGACCCTGCTCCGCGAGGCCACCTACTCCCACGGGGGGAGAAGGAAGATGGTCACCGATCCTTGGGATCGATGGCGTCGCGCAGGCCGTCGCCGATGAAGTTGAAGCTCATCAGGGTGATCACCATGGTGAGCGACGGGAAGACCAGCAGCCACCAGGCCAGCTCCATGTCCTGGGCGCCGCCGGCGATCAGGGTGCCCAGGGAGGCCATGGGCGGCTGTACGCCGAGGCCCAGGAAGCTCAGGAAGCTTTCGGCCAGGATCACCGCGGGGATGGTCAGGGTCACATAGACCACCACCGGGCCCAGCAGGTTGGGCACGATATGCTTGGTGATGATGGAGCCTTGGGTCAGGCCCGCCGCGCGGGCGGCCTCGACGAATTCCTTGTGCTTCAGGGACAGGGTCTGGCCGCGCACGATCCGGCTCATGGTCAGCCACTCCACCGCCCCGATGGCGATGAAGATCAGGATGATGTTGGAGCCGAAGGTCACCATCAGCAGGATGACGAAGAAGATGAAGGGCAGCGAATAGAGCACATCGACGATGCGCATCATCACCTCATCCACCACCCCGCCGACGAAGCCCGCCACCGCGCCCCAGGCGACGCCGATCACCAGGGAGACCAGGGTGGCGATAAGACCGATGGCCAGCGAAACCCGCAGGCCCATCAGCAGCCGGGCCAGCAGGTCGCGGCCCAGCGAATCGGCGCCCAGCAGGTGGCCGGCCGTGAGCGGCGGCGCCCAGACGTCGCCCTTGTTGATCTGGTCATAGGCGAAGGGCGTCACATAGGGACCGATGACCGCCACCAGGACCAGGATGACCAGCACGACCATGCCGCCGACCGCCCCCCAGTTGCGCAGCAGGCGCCGGCGGGCGTCGTCCCACAGGCTGCGGCCCTTGACGGCGGTTTCCATCAGCGCGGCGCCTTCGCGCGAGCCGGGAGCCAGGATGGGAGTGCTCACGACAGCCTCACGCGAGGATCGAGGACCGCATAGAGCAGGTCGGCGATCAGGTTCAGGAACAGGATCAGGCCGGCGTAGAAGATCACCATGCCCATGACCACGGTGTAGTCGCGCTGCAGGGCCGAGATCACGAAGAACTTGCCCAGGCCCGGCAGGTTGAAGATCTTCTCCACCACCAGCGAGCCGGTGAGCAGGCCCGCGCAGGCGGGCCCAAGATAGCTGACCAGCGGCAGGATGGCGGCGCGCAGGGCGTGCTTGAACACCACGCGATGCGCCGGCAGGCCCTTGGCGCGGGCGGTGCGGACATAGTTGGACTGCAGCACCTCAATCATGCCGGCCCGCGTCAGGCGCGAGATGATGGCGATCTGCGGCAGGGCCAGCACGGTGATGGGGAGGATCAGGTTCTGGATCGCCCCGCCGTTCCAGCCGCCGTTGGGCAGCCATTGCAGGATCGAGCCGAACAGCAGGACCAGCAGGGGCGCGGTGACGAAGGTGGGGATACAGACCCCGACGATCGCCACCCCCATGACCCCGTAGTCCACCCAGCCGTTCTGCTTCAGCGCCGCCAACACGCCCAGGGTCACGCCGATGGCGCCGGCGAGCGTGATGGCCGAGAGGCCGAGGATCAGGCTGACCTTGTAGTTTTCCTGCAGGATCTGCAGGACGGTCTTGTCCTTGTACTTGAGCGACGGGCCGAAATCGCCCTGCAGCACGCCCTTGATGTAGTCGGCGTACTGGGCGCCAAGCGGCTTATCCATCCCGTACTTGGCCATGACGTTGGCCTCGATCTCGGGCGACAGCTTGCGGTCCATGTCGAAGGGGCTGCCGGGCGCCGCCCGCATCATGAAGAAGGCCAGCGTGACGACGAGAAACAGCGTTGGGATGGCCACGAGAAGTCGCCGGCCTATGAAACGCAACATGGATTTGGAAGCTCAAGGTGGAGGGCGTTTTGACGGCCGGGCGTTGCGAAAGTTTCATCGCCCCCCGATGATGTCAACGAAGGGCCTCCTCCCACCTCAAGTGAAGTCAGACCATGACCGAATTTCGACGCGTCACCGACCAGCTGTCCGTCAGCCCCCAGATCACCCTGGAGGACCTGCCGCGCGCCGCCGCGATGGGCTTCAAGCTGGTGATCAACAATCGCCCCGACGGCGAGGACCCGGCCCAACCCCCCAGCGCCGCGGTCGAGGCCGCGGCCAGGGCGGCGGGTCTGCAATACGCCTACATCCCCGTACGCGGCGGTCCGACCCAGGACCAGGTGGCGGAGGAACGCTCGATCCTGGAAAACTCGGAAGGGCCGGTGCTGGCCTTCTGCCGCTCGGGCACCCGCTCGATCATCACCTGGTCGCTGGGCGAGGCCATGGACGGCGCGCGGTCACGCGATGAGCTGGTCGCGCTGGGGCTTGAGGCCGGCTATGACCTGAACGGTGTGCTCCCGGCCTAACCCGGATAGGATATCGGCACGCGGACCGCGCCCAGCAGGGCCGGTTCGTCGGGCTCGCAGCTGGCCATGGTCAGAATCAGTTGCGCCGTCATGAGACACATCAGGGCGAAGACCACCCTCTGAAGCCGTTTTGAAACAAACAACACCGCCTGCGCCGCCATAACCGCCTCATCTCACTGAACTGAGGCCGCGCAGCGCAAGAAGGAGACCGCCCGATGATTCCCTATGTCCGCGAGATCAAGTTCGAATACGGCAAGGCCGACCAGGTCTCTCCGCTGATCCGCCGCGTGGTGGCCAACAATCCGGGGCCCTTCACCTATCTGGGCACCGGCACCTACATCATCGGCCGCGGCGAGGTGGCGGTGATCGACCCGGGTCCGGACATGGACGATCACCTGGAGGCGATCCTGGCTGCTCTGGAGCCGGGCGAGAAGATCACCCACATCCTGGTCACCCACCACCACTCCGACCACTCGCCGCTGGCGGGACCGCTGAAGGCGCGCACCGGGGCGAGCATCTACGGCTGCGCGGTGGCCGAGATCCCGGTGGACGACAGCGGAGTTCGGATGGAGGCCGGCGCCGACTTCGGCTTTTCGCCGGACGTCAGCCTGTGCGGCGGCGGCCAGGTGCTGGAGGGGCCGGGCTGGACGATGGAAGCCATCGCCACGCCGGGCCACACCTCCAATCACATCTGCTTCGCCCTGAAGGAGGAGAACGCCCTGTTCTCCGGCGACCACATCATGGGTTGGTCGACGACGGTGATCACCCCGCCGGACGGCGACATGACCGACTACATGGACAGCCTGGACAAGGTGAAGGCCCGCGAGTTCTCGGTCCTGTGGCCGACCCACGGCCCGCCGATCACCGAGGTGACCCCGTTCATCGAGGCCTATATCGCCCACCGCCGGGCGCGCGAGGCCCAGGTGCTGAAGGCCGTCACCGAGGGCCACGGCAAGATCCGAGAGATGGTGCCGGTGCTCTATGCCGACGTCGATCCGCGCCTGCATCCGGCCGCCGCCCGCTCGGTGCTGGGCCACATGATCGACCTCGTGCGGCGAGGCCTAGTGACGACGGACGGGACGCCGGGGCCTGACAGCGAGTACCGGGCGGTCTAGCTCCGCATCGCCCCGATCAGTTCGGTCACCCGGGCGCAGTTGGCGCCGAAGTCGGGGACCGGGTCGCGGCCGATGGCGCGGACGTCGATGCGCGCGCCTTGCGGCGCGGGCAGGACGCGGACCACCACATCGTTCTTCAGACCAAAGGCGGCGCTGCGGCCGGTGGCCTCGATGCGGCCCGAGGCGGGATCGTCGGTGACCAAGGCCAGGCCCGCCGCCTCGACGGCCGCCTTGGCCTGGGCGTAGGCGGCGCCGGGCGCGCGGGCCAGGACCAGGGGCCGGGCCTCGGCGCAGGTCTCGGCGTTGATGTCGGCGATGCGGCGGCCGGCATAGGCGAAGGAGTCCATCGGCCGCATCGGATCAGCCTCCACCATGATCGCCTCCGGGCCCCGCTCCCGCATCATCTTCTGAGAGAAGGTCAGCGGGATGGTCCAGTCGGTGGAGACGTCGTTGATGGGCGGATTGGTGATCTGGGCCTGGCGGGCCCAGATATAGCCGCCGAAGGTGGCCCCGCAGAGGATCAGCACCATCAGGGCACGGGCCCAGTAGCGACCGAAGCCCGCGAACAGGGCGATGATCACCCCCAGCAGGCCCGCAGCCACGGCGATCAGCGCGACCTTGGGCGCCCATTCCAGGGCGATGACCCCCAGCCCGGTCTTCCAGTCCATCAGCCCATAGCGCGTGCCCAGCATGCCGGCGCCGACCATCAGGGCCGGCGTGAGGGCCAGCAGGGTGGCGAGGTTGAGATAGAAGCCGGCGAAGCCATCACCCTTGCGCTTCTTGGCGCGGCGCGGGACCAGCGGCGCGCCGAACGGTTCGTCGGTCGCCGACGGCGTGGCCAGGGTCAGGGGCGCGTGCGCCTCCGGCGCCGGCTCAGACTGAAAAGGGAGGATGGCCTCCGCCTCGGCCTCCGGGGCGGGGAAGTCGCCGACGGTCGGGGTCACCACGGTCAGGCCGGAATAGCTTTCCTCCTGGGTCGGCTTGGCGGCCGGCGACCAGCCGGTGTGGTCACCCTCCGGGGCGGTTTCAGGGACGGCCTGCGCATGGACCTCGGGCTCGGCCGGAGCCGCAGGTTCCGGCGCGTAGATCTTGGGCTCCGGCGGGGCGGCGAGCGCGATGGTGGAGGCCGCCGCCGCGACAGCGGTGGGCAGGACATAGTCGGCCATCCGGGTGCGGATCAGCTTCTTGTCGATCTTGCCGGTGGCGCCGAGCGGGATGTCGTCGACGAAGACCACGTCGTCGGGCATCCACCACTTGGCGATCTTGCCTTCCAGGAACGCCAGGAACTCTTCCTTCGTCGCCTCCTGGCCCGGCCGCAGCTTGACCAGCAGCAGGGGCCGCTCGTCCCACTTGGGGTGGGCCATGCCGATGACGGCGGCCAGCTCAGCCTTGGGGTGGCCGGCGGCGATGTTCTCGATCTCGATGGTGCTGATCCACTCGCCGCCGGACTTGATGACGTCCTTGGCGCGGTCGGTGATCTGCATGAAGCCGTGCTCGTCGAGGGTGGCGACGTCGCCGGTGTCGAAGAAGCCCTGGTCGTCGAGGATCTGGCCGCCGTCGCCCTTGAAGTACTCGCCCACCACGAACGGGCCCTTCACCAGCAGCTTGCCGAAGGTGTGGCCGTCGCGGGGCAGATCCTCGCCGGCGTCGTTGGTCAGGCGCAGATCGATACCCAGCGGCGGTCGGCCCTGCTTGAGCTGGAAGCGAAGCTGGGCCTCGTCGTCCATGGCCGCGATCTTGTGGTTTGGGGTCGCCTGGGTGCCAAGCGGCGAGGTCTCGGTCATGCCCCAGGCGTGGGTCACCGCCACGCCGTACTCGTCGCGGAAGGCGCGCACGATGGCCTCCGGCACGGCCGAGCCGCCGATGACCACGCGCTTGAGGCTGTTCAACGTGCCGTTGGTGTCGCGCAGGTGGGTCAGCAGCATCTGCCAGACCGTCGGCACGGCGGCCGAGAAGGTGACCTGCTCGCTCTCCAGCAGTTCGTGGATCGAGGCGCCGTCCAGCTTGGCGCCGGGCATCACCAGCTTGGCGCCCACGGCGGGGGCGGAGAAGGCCACGCCCCAGGCGTTGGCGTGGAACATCGGCACCACCGGCAGGACGGTGTCGGTGGCCCCGATACCCAGCACGTCGGCGCCCATGGTCACCAGGGTGTGCAGGAAGTTGGAGCGGTGGCTGTAGAGCACGCCCTTCGGATTACCGGTCGTGCCCGAGGTGTAGCAGAGGCCGGCTGGCGAATTCTCGTCGAAGCCGCCCCAGACCGCGTCCTCCGACACCTGGCTCAACAGGCTCTCATAGGAATGGGCGCCGGGCAGGTCGGCGGTCATGTGGGCGTCGTCGGTGAAGACGATGATGTGTTGGACGGTGGGGATCTGGTCGCGGATCCCGGCCAGGATCGGCAGGAAGGTCAGGTCGGTGAAGATGACCTTATCTTCGGCGTGGTTGATGATGTAGACGAGCTGCTCGGAGAACAGGCGCGGGTTCAGGGTGTGGCAGACCGCCCCCATGCCCATGATCCCGTACCAGGCCTCGATGTGCCGGGCGGTGTTCCAGGCAAGCGTCGCGACGCGGTCGCCCGGCTGGATGTTCAGGCCCCTCAGGACATTGGAGACCCGCTTGGCCCGCGCATGGACCTGCGCATAGGTGGTGCGCACCATGGGCCCCTCGACCGAGCGCGAGACGATCTCACGGTCGCCATGCCAGGACTTGGCGTGGTCGATGATCCGATCGACCGTCAACGGCCAGTCCTGCATCCTGCCTTGCATCGAAAGCGTCCCTCTACTGCGGCCTCTGAACGGGCGCGTGACAGGCTAGTTTTTGCGGGGCTCCGACGCAACGGCGCGCGCCCCATACGCGAGAGGTTTGGTTAGCGTCCGCGTCAGGTGTGAGCGGCCGGCCAGCGCCCCGTGCCGCCATTCTCGATCAGCAGGCCGGTCAGGGTGCGGTCGGCGTGCTGGGCGCGCCAGGTGAGCATGGCCTGGGCATGGGCCAGGACGACACCGGTGTCGGCGAGCGGGGTGCGCCAGGTCGGATCGGCGGCGAGGTCGAAACACAGCCAGGCGCCGTCACCGAACTGGACATAGGCGGCCTCCTCAGAGCGCAGCACCGCCAGGTTCTGCTGCTCCAACCGGCGGTCCCAGGGCCAGGCCTGCGCGCCCTTGGGAATGTTGGAGCCGCGCCAGTCGAACTCCCAGTGGGCGGCGGCGCGCCAGTGCGGCGGATCCTCGCCCCTCAGGAAGGGTGTCAGCGGCAGGCCGTCGCACTGGTCGGGGACCGCAATCCCCATGGCCTCGCAGAGCGTCGGCAGGACATCGACGTTCTCCGTGAAACGATCGACCACCGTGCCGTGGGCCTGGGGCTGGCGCGGATCGCGGACGATGCCCAGGATATGGTAGCTCTCCTCGAAGAAGCCCGACTTCTGGATAAGGCCATGATCGCCGAGCTGCTCGCCGTGGTCGGCGGTGACCACGATGAAGGTGTCCTCCCACTGGCCCGAGGCCTCCAGCGCGGCCCACAGGCGGCCGAGTTGGTGATCGACCTCGGTCACCATGCCGAAGTACTGAGCCTGGAGCTTGGCCATCTCCGCGGGGTCTTCCGGCGCGCCCATGGCCCGCAGCAGGCCATCGTGCAGGCGATGGCGGTCCTCGGACGGCGCGATGGGCGACGCCATGTCCGACGGGTCATACATCGTGGCGAAATGGCCCGCCGCGCCATAGGGCGGGTGAGGGCGAAGCTGGGACAGGTGCGCGAACCAGGGGCCGTCCCGGGCGGCGATCCAGTCCAGCAAAACGTCGGTGTGATAGGCTGACAGGCTGTGCTCGGCCGGGCGGCCTGGCTCGCCGCTGACGGCGCCCTCATAGTCGTCAGGGACCTCGTGTCCCAGGCCGCGCAGCCACTCGACCCAGACACCGGGATTGTGGGTGGCGAAGTTCAGGCCGACCTCGAAGCCCGGCAGCACGCCCTCCCAGGACTTGAAGCGCGGGTCGTCGGGGCCGGTGGCGTCACGGGGATCGACCGCCTGGTCGGTGTAGCCGAACAGGGTGGGTTCGTAGCCCGCCCGCCGCGCGGCCTTGGCCACATTGTCCAAGCGCCGATCCAGGGGTGTGCCGTTGGCCACCACCCGATGATTGAGCTGGTAGGTTCCGGTGTAGAGGCTGGCCCGGCCGGGGCTGCAGGGGGCGGCCTGACTGTAGTGGCGAGCAAAGCGGACCCCTTCGCGGGCCAACCGGTCCAGGTGCGGCGTCTGCACGAGGGGATGCCCGGCGCAGGCCAGGGCGTCGCCACGGAACTGGTCGAGGGTGATGAAGAGGATGTTCACGCGCCCACCATGGCGGCGGGCGGCCGCGATGGGAAGCGGCGGCTAGGCCGAAGCCGCTCTGGCCCCCTGAGCGACAGCGCCCGCCGGAACCGGGCGCGCGGGCGCCGCGGCGCGGCGGAACTGCCGGGCGACCCGCTCCAGGACGTCGGCCCCGCCGAAGGGCTTGATCAGGACGTCGCGGGCGCCGAGGCCCACGGCGCGCTGGATATCGGCCGGCGCCAGCTTCTTGCCCATGACCAGGACCGGGAAACCGATACCCTCTCCGCGCGGATTGAGCGTGCGCAGCACCTCGAAGCCGTCCATCTCCGGCAGGTTGAGCTCCAGCAGCAAGGCGTGGGGCCGCATGGCCTTGATGGTCTCCAGCGCCACGGCGCCGGTCCGGGCCACGAAGGTGTGGCAGCCGGCCAGGTCCAGCCGGATCTGCAGCAGTTCCAGAACGGTGCGATCGCAGTCGCACACCACGATGCGGCGGTCCTTGAGCTCAGGATTCATCGGCGATCGCCTTGGTGCTGGGGAACGGAGCCGGTTTCAGAACAGGTCAAGATCGCCCGCCTCGTCGCCGTCGTTGAGTCCCTTTTCCTCACCGCCCAGGGCGCTGAACATGCGGTCGGCCAGGGCGCCCAGGGTTATGTCTCCCAAGGCGTCCTCAACGGGCGCCATGATGGTTTCGGGAATTTCGTCGCTGAGATTGCGGGCGAAGGACGACAGCGCGGTGAGCTGCTGGCCCAACAGGTCGACGGTGTGCATCCCCTCCACCAGCTTCTCGCGGTGCTCCAGGGGCAGGATATGCATCAGCTCCCCCACCAGGGTGTCGAGCTTCATGCACCGGGCGCCGGCCAACTCGATCTCCCAGGCCAGGACCCCCACCATGCTGGACACGCTGGCCTCGAGGACCTCAACCGTTTGCGTCTGCGCGCCCATAACATCGATCTCCGAATTTCGTTCGGCGACCCTGGAGGTTCGTGACTAACAGAGCGTGAATCGTCACCGGCCTGCGACGACCGCGCACAGCCTCAAAATGAGGAGTCCGCCTTGCGCTAGCGGGCGTAGCGGATCGACCAGGCCTCGGCGGAATCCTCGGCCGGGCCCGACGCATCGACATGGGTCCAGGTCACCTCGCCGATGTCGCGGTCGAGCTGCATCTGCAGGGTCGCCCGGGTGGCGTCCGAGGCGTCGTCGGTCCGGCCATCGATGCGGGCGGCGAGGATTTCGGTCGGGGCTTCCAGCCAGACCCCGTGGAAGGCCACGCCTATCTCGTCGGCCAGGGCCTGGGCCCTGGAACGCAGCTCGGGCTGGATGAAGGTGGCGTCCAGGACCACCGCCCGACCAGCCCTCAGCAAGGCGCGGGCGTCGGCGAACAGGGCGTCGTAGACATCGCCGTAGAAGGCCGGGGAATAGACCGCGCTGGACAGCCTGGCGTCGGGCGCGACCCCTAACAGGCGCTTACGGATCTCGTCGGTGCGCAGGACCACGGCGCCGGGGGAGGCGCCGAGGCCGGGCGCGATGAGGCGGGCGAAGGTGGACTTGCCCGTACCCGACAGGCCGCCGACGGCGGCCAGGCTGGGCGCCACCGGTGTCAGGTGGGCGATGGCGGCGTCGAGATAGGCGATCGCGCCCGCATCATCGCCACTGTAGGCGCAGACATGGGAGCGGACGGCGGCGCGCACCGAGAGCATCAGCGGCAGGGCCGCCAGGCCCTCGCGCAGCGCGTCGCCCCAGGCGCGGGCGGCCTGGTCGAAATAGGCCGACAGCGCGCGGACCGCGGCGTCGGATCGCCGGCGAAACTGCAGGTCCATCAACAGGAAGGCCAGGTCGTACTGGACGTCGATCTCCGAGAGCACGTCGTTGAACTCGATGCAGTCGAAGAGGATGGGCTTGCCGTCCTCCAGCAGGATGTTCCCCAGGTGCAGGTCGCCGTGGCAGTGGCGGCCGAAGCCGGCGGCTCGGCGGGCGTCCAGCAGGGGCTCGAGACGGTGATATTCGGCGTCGGTCGCGGTGACCGCCCGCTCAACCCGGTCGGCGCCCAGGCGGGCGGCCAGGCCCCGCAGCAGCTGGGCGTTGGAGTCGATGGTATATTTCAGCGCCTTGCCGCCACCGCCATCAGGACGCACCGGCGCCTGGACATGGAAGCCGGCCACCGTGCGGCCCAGCGCGTCGGCCAGGGGCCCGTCGACGGCCCAGGGCTGGGCGGCCAGGACCGCATGCTCGTCGAAGCGGCGCATCTCCAGGGCGAACTCGACGGTCTCTCCAGCGCCGTCCAGCTCAAGTCCGCCGTCGGGAGCGCGCGTCACCCTGCGAACCGCGCGGTAGATGTCAGAGGCCGCGGCGCGATTGAAGCTCAGCTCGCGCTCCAGCGCCCAGTGGCGCAAGTCCAGGGTGGAGTAGTCGAGATAGCCCAGCTCCACGTGGCGCTTGACCTTGAAGGCCTGGTCGCCGGCCAGATAGACCCGTGCGCAGGCGGTCTCGATGGCGCGGTCGGCCTTGGCCTCGAACCAGGCCGCGACCTCGGCTTCCCGCGGGTCGGTCAAGGATAGAGCCGCTGGGTGGTCCAGCCCGAGCCCTGACGCACGAAGACCAGGCGCTCATGCAGGCGGAAGGGCCGGTCGCGCCAGAACTCGATGACGTGCGGGGTGATGCGGAAGCCGCGCCAATGGGGCGGACGGGGCACCTTGCCCAAGCCGAACTTCAGGCCGAACTCCGCGATGCGCTTTTCCAGGGCCAGTCGGTCGGGCAGGGCCTGCGACTGCTGGGACGCCCAACCGCCGATCTGAGCCGGCCGGGCGCGGGTGGCCCAATAGGCGTCGGCCTCGGCCTCGGAGACATGGGAGACGGGCCCGCGCACCCGGACCTGGCGGCGCAGCGACTTCCAGTGAAACAGCAGGGCGGCCTGCGGGTTGGTCGCCAGCTCCCGGCCCTTGGCGCTCTGCTCGTTGGAATAGAAGACGAAGCCGCGCTCGTCGGCGTCCTTCAGCAGCACCATGCGCACGTCGGGCAGGCCGTCGGCGTCGGCCGTGGCCAGCGCCATGGCGTTGGCGTCGTTCAACTCCCTCACCAGGGCTTCGGTCAGCCAGGCGTTGAAGAGGGAGATGGGGTCTTCCTCCGACAGCAGCGGAAGCGGCGCGGCCTCTGTGACGCTGCGGACGTAATCGTCCTCGGTCGGCGAGGCGGGAATGAAGGGCTTGTCGGTCATGGCTCCGCATATAGCGCAGAGGCCGCCGATCCGTCAGGGGCTTAACCCCCCATTGACCGTGTCTTCCTAAGACTGTCGCCGATGGCCGGTGCGACCCCCACGACGATGAACGCGAAGCAGGCGCGCGAGGTGCTGGGGGCGGGTCCCCTCGCCGGCCCCGCCGAGCTGCGCCGCGCCTTCCGCGAGGCCGCCAAACGCGCCCACCCCGACCGCAAGGGCGGGGACGCCGAGCGCTTCCGCGAGGTGGTGGAGGCCTATCGCATCCTGCAGACCGCCCCCGTCCCGCGCGACCGGATCAGCCAGCCTCCGGCCACGGTGGCGCGGCCCATGGCCAGCTCTCCGACTCTCTCAGTCCCGCCCATGATCGCCATGACCGGCGGCAAGGTGGAGCACCGCCTGCCCGACGGTCGCCGGGTGAAGATCGACCTGCCGGCGGGGATGCGGGCCGGCGACACCGTGCGGGTGGGCGACGCCGAACTGGCGGTCGCCATTCGCGGCGACGGCGAGATGCTGGTGCGCGGCGACGACCTTTGGATCACCGTGAAGATCGAGCCGCGCCTGCTGGCCGAGGGCGGCCGCATCGGGGTCGAGACGCCGCTGGGCCGTCGGGTCGTCTGGCTAACCAAGAAGGCCGGCGAGCGTGGCCTGATCCGCCTGGTGGGCCAGGGCTTGCCGAGCCGCGGTCGACACCGCCAGGGCCACCTCTTCCTGCGCCTGGCGGCCGACACCGCCACCGCCGATTCCGCCGCCCGCGCCCAGCTCCGCCGGTTCGCCGCGGCCTGGGCGGCCTAGCCATAGTCACGACGCGCGGTTAGAAGCGCCGGCATGTCGCACAACAGCTTCGGCCATCTGTTCCGCGTGACCACCTGGGGCGAGAGCCACGGTCCGGCCCTGGGCTGCGTGGTGGACGGCTGCCCGCCCAACATCCGGCTCACCGCCGAAGAGGTCCAGGTCTGGCTGGACAAGCGTCGTCCCGGCCAGGGCAAGTTCGTCACCCAGCGCCAGGAGCCGGATGCGGTGAAGATCCTGTCCGGCGTGTTCGCGGACGACCGCACCGACGGCCAGGTCACCACCGGCACGCCGATCTCGATGATGATCGAGAACGTCGACCAGCGCAGCCGCGACTATTCCGAGATCGCCCAGGCCTTCCGCCCCGGCCACGCCGACTATGCCTATTTCGCCAAGTACGGGGTGCGCGACTATCGCGGCGGCGGACGGGCCTCGGCCCGCGAGACCGCCGCCCGGGTGGCCGCCGGCGCGGTGGCCCGCAAGATCCTCGACGGCGTGACCATCCGGGGCGCGGTGGTGCAGATCGGCCCGCACGCCATCGACCGCAGCCGCTTCGATTGGGACCAGACGACCGAGAACCCCTTCTGGTGCCCCGACCCCGCGATGGTCTCGGTGTGGGAAGAGCACCTGGAGATGGTGCGCAAATCCGGCTCGTCGACCGGCGCCATCGTCGAGGTGGAGGCCACGGGGGTGCCCGCCGGCTGGGGCGCGCCGATCTATGGTAAGCTCGACGCCGAACTGGCCGGCGCCCTGATGTCCATCAACGCCGCCAAGGGCGTCGAGGTGGGGGCGGGCTTCGCCAGCGCCGCCTTCTCCGGCGAGGAGAACGCCGACGAGATGCGCATGGGCAATGACGGGCCGATGTTCCTCTCCAACAGCGCCGGCGGCATCCTGGGGGGCATCTCCACGGGACAATCGGTGGTGGCGCGGGTGGCCTTCAAGCCGACCTCCTCGATCCTCTCCCTGCGCCAGTCCATCAATGAGGCCGGAGACGACATCGACCTGCGCACCAAGGGCCGCCACGACCCCTGCGTGGGCCTGCGGGCGGTGCCGGTTGTGGAGGCGATGACCGCCTGCGTCCTGGCCGACGCCTTCCTGCGACATCGGGCTCAAACGGGTGGCGGCGCCCATTTGCCCGGCAAAGTAGCAGACCGCTGACGCCGGGCTTGGCCGAGGCGGCAAGCTTCACAATACGGCGTTCGGATCGATTTGATCGTAAAGCCTTATTGGGCGTTGACCGAACGCGTTCAACGCCGGTATCTGAGCGCCTTCCGCGCCGCCGGCCCCTGAAACTTTCCAGCCGGCGCAGCGCCCGTTTTCTCGGTTAGATTGTGGGGCGAACTCCAACTCCGTGCGGCTCGAAGTCCTCAAGGTCCTGGTCGTCGACGACAACCACCACATGCGGGTGCTGTTGTCGGAGGTCCTGCGCGCGGTCGGGCTGCAGAACATCTACGAGGCCGGCGACGGGGCCGAGGCGCTGCAGCAGATGCGCGCCCATCCCATCGATATCGTCATGACCGACCTGGCCATGGAGCCGCTGGACGGCATCGACTTCGTGCGGCTGCTGCGCAATTCCCCCGACAGTCCCAACCAGATGGCCCCGGTCATCATGATCACCGGCCACTCGACCATGCGCCGGATCAGCGAGGCCCGCGACGTGGGTGTCAATGAGTTCCTGGCCAAGCCGCTCACCGCGCGCGGGGTCCTGGACCGGCTGCAGAAGATCATCGACCATCCGCGCCCCTATGTGCGGACCGACGACTATTTCGGCCCCGACCGCCGCCGCAAGGTGGACCCCAAATATGATGGCCCGCGCCGGCGGTCCGCGGACGGCCCGACGCCCCGGGCCATCAAACTCTAAAAGGCCGAAGGCGCCCGTCCGCCACCTTTTGGTATCGATTGCGGGTTAACTCTGGCGGACCATCCGGGGACCCCAGCATGACCATCGCCCGCACCGCGGCCACCGCCGCCCTCCTCGCCGCGATCGGCCTCTCTCAGGCCGGCTGCATCGCCATGGCCGCGGGCGCCGTGGTCGGCACCGCCGTGGGCGTCACCGCCAGCGCGGTCGGGATGACCGCCAAGGGCGCGGGCATGGTCGGGCGCGCCGTCATCCCCGGCGGCGGTGACGAGGACGAAGACCGCGACGACCGCAAGCGGCGCTAGACGTTGAGGGCGCAGCTCTCGCTGATCGTCGGCCGCGAGACCACGATGCGGCACAGCCCCGGGAACGGGACCTTCAGGCGCTCGGCGAAATAGAGGCACAGGTGTTCCAGCGTCGGACGCTCCAGACCGGGCTTTTCGTTCAGCAGGCCGTGGTCCAGCTCGGCGGCCACGGCGCGCAGGGCGCCGTCCAGGTCGGCCAGGTCGGCGACCCATCCCACCGGCTCCTGCGGCGTGCCCCGGACGGTGGCCTCCACCTTGAACGAGTGGCCATGCAGCCGCGAATAGGGCCGGTGCTCGGGGCCGTCTTCAAAGTAGTGCGCCGCGTCAAAGGTCGCGGCCTTGGTGATCTCGAAAATCGGGGCGGTCATGAGCTGTCTTTGGCGTCGCCAAACGCTGGCGCGGCTTAGGGAATACCGAGGTATTTGTGGGTTTGGACGCTTAAACGCCACTGAGGGTGGGCGAGGCAATAGGCGATCGCCGCCTGGGTGTTTTCCACGCGGGCCGGTCCGTCCATCGGCTGCAGCAGGAAACGCTCGAATTCCCATGCTTCGAAGGCGGCGGGATCGACGCCCGCCTGTGGGAAGACCAGCTTCAGTTCCTGCCCCTGGCGCTGCACCACGGGGGCGTCGGCCTTGGGGCTGACGCAGATCCAGTCGACGCCCGCCGGCGCGGCGAGGGTGCCATTGGTCTCCAGGGCGATGGTGAAACCCCGCGCGTGCAGGGCCTCGATCAGGGCTGGGTCGAGTTGCAAGAGCGGCTCGCCGCCGGTGCAGACCACCAGGCGGTTGTCGGGGCCGCCCCGCCATTTCGCGGCCACGGCGTCGGCCAGGGCCTTGGGGGTGGGAAAGCGCCCGCCGCCCTCGCCGTCCATCCCCACGAAATCGGTGTCGCAGAAGGTGCAGACCGCCGTGGCGCGGTCCTGCTCGCGGCCGGACCAGAGGTTGCAGCCGGCGAACCGGCAGAAGACGGCGGGGCGACCGGCCTGCCCCCCCTCTCCCTGCAGGGTCAGGAAGATCTCCTTGACCGAATAGCTCACAGGGCCAGCTCCGGACGGCCCGCGGCCACCCATTCGTTCCAGCCGCGAACCCGCAGGTCGCAGGCCGGGCAGTCGCCACAGCCGTGGCCCCAGGCGTGCAGCTCGCCCCGCTCGCCGCGGTAGCAGGTGTGGCTGTCGGCGACGATCAGCTCCACCAGGGCCTCCCCCCCCAGGGTCTTGGAGAGCGCCCAGGTCTCTGCCTTGGTGAGCTTCATCAGCGGGGTCTCGATGACGAAGTCCTGGGCCATGCCCATGTTCAGCGCGCTCTGCAGGGCGTCGAGGGTGTCTCGGCGGCAGTCGGGATAGCCGGAGAAGTCTGTCTCGCACATGCCGCCCACCAGGAACCGGGCCTTACGGCGGTCGGCCAGGGCCGCGGCATAGGTCAGGAACACCAGGTTGCGCCCCGGCACGAAGGTGTTGGGCAGGCCCTTGTCGCTGATCTCGAAGGCGCGCTCGGTGGTCATGGCGGTCTCGCCGACGGCGCCGAAGCCGGTGAGGTCGAGGACATGATCCTCCCCCAGCTTTCCGGCCCACCGGGGAAAACGCTGCGCGATCGCGGCGCGCACCACCTGGCGCTGGGCCATTTCCACCGCGTGCCGCTGGCCATAGTCGAAGCCCACGGTCTCGACGTGATCATGGCGCTCCAGGGCCCAGGCCAGGCAGACGCTGGAATCCTGGCCGCCGGAAAACAGCACGAGGGCGCGGGACGGTTGGCTCATCAGGTCCATATGCGTCAGGCGCGGCCAAATCGGAAGACTGGGGTGTCACCGCGGCGCTCCCCGATGTGCTCCGCGGGCGACAGTCCGCTGGCCGCGTTCGCCGCCCAGGCGATCAAGAACTCGCCTATCCCTTGCGAAATCAGGCGTTCATGCCGCTACGGAAGGCTCAAAGACCCTTGGTATTTGCGCAACATGGCATTCAAAAAACGACTGAGTGAACAGCGTTCACATATCGCCGTCCGTTGACAGACTCTAGATCGCGGCGTGACCGTACCGTCTGCTGGGACAGCCGCTGCGGGTTCCAGGGCAAGACTTTTGCGTGGCGAATGCTGACAGACCGGACCGGCGTAGAAAGTCCGGCTGTCATGGGAGGAAAAGTGAATGTCCAAAACTCTGCACCTGCGGAGCCTGCTGGCTGTTGGCGCGAGCGCCGCGGCCCTGACCGCGATGAGCTCGCCCGCCTTCGCGCAGGCCGCCCCCACCACGACCATTGAAGAACTGGTGGTCACAGCTGAAAAGCGAGAGCAAAGCCTTCAGGACGTTCCTGTCGCCATTTCCGCTTTCACGAGCAAGGCGCGCGACCTGGTCGGGATCAACACGGTCCAAGACCTGACCAACTTCACTCCGGGCTTCGTCTATTCGGCCGTGAATGACCGCGCGAGCATGCGCGGGGTCGGCCGTCTGACCAACATTCACTCCGTCGATGGCGCCATCGCGATCTATATCGACGGCCTCTACACCACCTCCACCGTGTTCGCCGGCGCGCCGCCGCTGATGACGGATCGCGTCGAGGTCCTGCGCGGGCCCCAGGGGACCCTTTACGGCCGCAATTCGATCGGCGGCACCGTCAACATCATCTCCCGCCGGCCGACTGATCACGCCTATGCCGAAGTCCGCGCCATCGTGGAAAACTACGGCGTCACCAACTTCCAGGGCGCGATGTCGGGCCCCATCACTGACAATCTCCAGTATCGCCTGTCGGGATACAAACTCGATCAGACCAAGGGCTACTACGAGAACGTCAACTCCAACATGCCCAGCGAAGGCTCGGTTCGGGACGAGTACGCCCTAGAACTCCAGCTTCAGGGTCAAATGGGCGAGAACGCCGACTTCTGGGTGAAGTATGGCACCTTGCATTGGGACAACCGCGGCGGCCCCGGCGCTCGCTCGGGTTACCTCGCGGGCTCCTACGAAACCGGTTTGACCGACCCGAACTTCTCCGTGATCTACAACCCGGTCCACGGCTATACGCCTGAAACGGGGCTGAACGGCATCGTCCCCGGTAGCCTGCAGCAATTCAATGGCGGCACGACGACGACCAACCCGGCGCAACGCGACGCCCACAAGATCAACACCAACACGCCCATCTTCGTCGGCCTGACCGACGTTCACCTGCTCACCACGAACTTCAACTATCACGCCCCGACCTTCGACGTGAAGTACATCGGCGGCATCCAGAACTACGCCTACAACACCACCGGCGACTTGGATAACTCCAACGTCAAATCCTATCAGATCCCCCTGGCGCCCGGGTCGATCTGCGGCACGATCGGCACGCTCTTCAGCTTGGGCGTCGCGCCGGTTAACTGCGGCCCCCTGACCGTGGACGCGACCGCTACCTATCATTACTTCGAGAAGCCGAAGTGGTTCAGCAACGAGATCAACATCTCCTCCACTACCGACTCCCCGTTGCAGTGGATCGTGGGTCTGTATCAGTTCGAGGAGAGCTATACGGCGACCAACACGCTGAACGGCTTCAGCAGCCAGCCCCAGATGAAGACCCCGGTGCTGGGCGCGGCGCCGAACCCGACCGGCGCGTTCAGCATCTCGGAGTACGACCTGACCACCAAGAGCAAGGCCATCTTCGGCCAGCTCGACTGGAAGGCCACGGACACGCTGAAGTTCACCGCCGGCCTCCGCTATACGAAGGATGAGAAGGAAGGGGTCGAGAACCGCCGGGTTGTCTGCTTCTCCGATGTCTGCTTCCCGGGCCTCTATCCGGCCCTGGGCCTCTCGGGCTTCGGTCCGGGGACCGCCGCCAACTGGGGCAGCCTGCTGGGGAACATCAATGCCGTGGCGTCCCTCGCCGGAACCTTCGGTGCTCCGGCGCTCGCCGGCCTCACGGGTCTCGGCAACGGAGCCTTCGACCTGACCACCGCACTTGCGCCGACCACCACGGCCGCCGGCGCCAAGGGCGTCACCGATCCCGTCGTCGCGACGGCCACGCCCGGCGTCTACAAGCAGTACACCATCGCCAGCAACGGCAACATGGTGCGGCACCTTGGCGGAGAGTCTGACGCGGTCACCGGCACCTTGGGCGTTCAGTGGGAACCCTCGGACGACACCATGGCCTATGCCCGCTACAGCCGCGGCTACAAGGCCTTTGGTCTGTCGGCCGGCGGCGGACTCGCTGCGCCCTATGCCGACCCGGAGTTCGTCGACTCGGTCGAGGTCGGCTTGAAGAAGAACTTCGCGACACTGCAGATCAACGCCGCCCTCTATCACTACAAGTATACCGATCTGCAGGCGCCGGTGACGGTGAAGGTCGGCGCGACAAACGTCACCCAGTTCATCAACGTTCCGGAATCGCGCTCGCAAGGGCTGGAACTGGATGCGATCTGGGCGCCGACGGAGTCGCTGCGGCTGATCGGCTCCTACTCCTTCAACGATACGGAGATCACGGAGAGCGGGCTCTATGTCGACGTGAATGACAACATCACGCCCGGCGCCGTCAGCGTGAAGGGGAACGCCCTGCCGCAGGCCCCGCGCAACAAGTTCGCGCTGAACGCCAGCTACGCCTTCAACCTCGACGCAGGCACCCTGACCCTGGGGGCGACCTATGTGTGGCGCGACAAGGCCTACTCGACCATCTTCGAGAAGGCCTGGAACGAGGCCCCGACTTGGGACCAGATTGATCTGCGCGCCAACTGGAACTCGATCGACGGCCGATATGCGATCATCGGCTATGTGAAGAACGTCGCCGATACGGAAGGCTACGACGCCGCCGTGTCAGGCTCGAACCGGAACCGCAATCCGGCGATCGCCAGCGACAACTTCGCCAACGGCGCCCTCAACCTCGGCCTGACACCGCCGCGGACCTACGGCATCGAATTGCAGTACAAGTTCTTCTAGGACTTAACCTCGGACCTCCGACGCGAGGTCGAGGCCATCTTTCTGGGGCGGCGGGGAAACCCGCCGCCCTTTTTCTTGGCCGCACTGCGGAAATTCGCCGCCGCACACGGAACCCACCGCGATTTTGGAATCCGGTATGACGCAAGGTCACCGCTAGCTGCCGGAATGCTCAAGCTTTCCTGACAATTACCGGCGACACCAAAGAACGCGGGTCTGTTTTGTACCGCCAGTTTGAAACTGCGGTACTTCGGCCACATTGGTGCGAAAGCGTGACCGAAAGCAGACCCCTTTCGGCGCCGCACATTGACGCCGCAGAGCGCCCGACACAGGTATCGCGCGCTTCGGCGCCTCCCCGCGCCCAGGCTTCATCAGATTCGTACATGCAGGCGGACGCGGGCGAAGCCCCGCCGCCCGGGAGGATACATGTCTTCAACCAACCGTTTTCGGCTGCGCACCGCTCTGGCGCTCGGGGTTTCGTCCCTGACCCTGGCGGCGATCGCGGCCCCCGCCCTCGCCCAGGACGCCAACGACTTCACCATCGATGAGCTGGTGATCACCGCTGAGAAGCGCGAACAGGCCCTGCAGGACGTTCCGGTCGCCGTGTCGGCCTACACCTCCAACCAGCGCGACGTCATCGGGATGAACAACATCCAGGACTTCGTGAACTTCACGCCGGGCATGAACTATTCCGGCACCGACCGGGTGTCGCTGCGCGGCGCCGGCCGCAACACCTTCTATGTCGGCAACGATCCGGGCGTGGCCGCCTACACCGACGGCTTCTATTCCGCCTCATCGTCTGAGCTGTTCAAGTCGCCGCTGTTCGTCGAGCGCACCGAAATCCTGCGCGGCCCGCAAGGCACCCTCTACGGCCGCAACGCCATGGGCGGCGCCATCAACACCATCTCAAAGCGTCCGGCCGACGAGTTCGGCGGCGAGGTTCGCGTCGCGGTGGGCAGCTATGAGCGCACCAAGCTGGAAGGCCTGGTCTCCATCCCGGTGGCCGACAACCTGCGCTTCAGCATCGGCGGCAGCCAGGACTGGCAGCGCGATGGCTTCATCAAGAACATCGGCCCGGCCAATGACGGCGGGACCGTCAAGCGCACCTATTTCGAGATTCAGGCCGAGGCCGAGCTGGGCGACAACACCAAGACCTGGCTGCGCTACTCGCGTTCGAACTGGGATGACACCACCGGCGTCGGCGACCGCCTGTCCAACCTGGTGACGCCCTACGACACCACGCGCGTCTTCCAGCCCATCGGCGGCCTGCTGCCCAACCCGGCCTATGGCTACGGCGTCGCCAATCCTGGCGCGGCCGACCCCTACACGCAGAACACCAACCGCGACGGCTACGGCTATCTGCGCGGCAACCACGTGCTCACCGCCCAGGTCACCTACGACCTGGGATGGGCCGACCTGAAGTACATCGGCGGTTTCCAGCAGTACAACTACCAGACCGGCGGCGACTATGACGCCACCAGCCGGACTGGCCTGATCGCCATCCCCGGCATGGCGGTCGGTTTCTCTCCGGACCTGACCACCGACTTCAACGAGCACAAGCGCTACTTCTCGAACGAGGTGAACCTCACCTCCAACAGCGACGGCCCGCTCTCCTGGATCCTCGGCCTCTATCAGTACCACGAGGAATACAAGCAGCGGATCCAGCTGGGCTCACCGGGCCAGGCGCAACTGGCCACCCCGCTGACCCTGGCCGGCACGCCGGCCGCCCCGAACCCGCTGCGCAACTTCGCTGACCAGCAGGCGTCCCTGGAGTCCAAGGCCTGGGCCGTCTTCGGCCAGTCCACCTACAAGTTCAACGACGCCTGGGCGATCACCGGCGGCCTGCGCTACACGGTCGACGACAAGGACGGCTTCGAGACCCAGCGTCTGATCATCCAGTCGCCCTCGATCGCCTTCGGCGCCGCGGCCTTCGACGTCTCCAGCGACATGAATCCGGTCACTCCGGGCGTGCAGAACTTCCGCAGCCTGTCCGACAGCTGGAGCGCCGTCACCGGCACCCTGAACCTGGACTGGACCCCGGACCAGGACACCCTGGCCTACGCCAAGTACAGCCGCGGCTATAAGTCGGGCGGCTTCCTGCTGGGCACCCTCGCCCCGCAGCCGAAGGCCGACCAGGAATCCGTCAACGCCTACGAGATCGGCCTGAAGAAGACCTTCAACGGCCGCTTCATTCTGAACTCGTCGATCTTCTACAACGATTTCAAGGACCTACAGCTCAACCTGTCGCAGCTCAACGCGACCGGCACGGCGGCGGCCTCGAACTTCGTGAACGTCGACGCCACGGCCTGGGGCGTCGAGCTGGAGGCCCAATGGCGTCCGATCGAGCCGCTGCAGATGATCGCCTCTTACGGTTATCTCAACACAGAGATCACCCGTGGCTGCTGCTTCTACGATCCGGCCGATCCTTCGGCCCTGCTCCCGGGCGCCCAGCCCAAGGGCGGCGCGGCCACCACGAACGGCGTCCTGCTGGTCTTCCAAGACCTGAAGGGTTCGCAGCTCTTCCAGTCACCGGAGAACAAGTTCGCGTTCAACGCCAACTACACCTTCGACTTCGCGCCGGGCTCGCTGATCCTGTCGGGCACCTACACCTGGACGGACTCGACCATCTACCAGCCCTTCAACGACCCGGCGTTCGAGGTTCCGGCCTACGGCACCGGCGACCTGCGGGCGCTGTGGAAGGACGCTGACGACAAGTACACGCTCATCGCCTCGGTGAAGAACGTGACCGACGAAGAGGGCTTCACCTCCACGGGCTCCACCAACCCGACGGCGGTGTTCGGCAACCCCAATCCGGGCCTCGTCGTGGGCGGCACGCCGTACCTGCGTCAGACCGGCGTCGCGATCTCGCGCGGCCTCATTCAGCCGCGCACCTACAGCCTGGAACTGCAGTACAAGTTCTAAGGCCTGCGGCGCCCGGCTCCCCGGAGCCGGGTTTCTGCAAGAATTTCAAGGGCGGCGGAGCAATCCGCCGCCCTTTTCTGCGCGCGCGCCAGGAAATTCCGACACCTGCGACCGATCGCAGCGCTGATCGCCCTCGGTTCGATGTCTTAACGTCTCCGCAAGCGCTTTAAGCGCATTCTGGGGATAGTTCCCCCCGTGCCGGCTGTTCATGTCTCTGCCAGAATTTTTCTTCGAACGGGTCACCAGCGAAATCCATCAGCAGATGGAGGGCGTGCTGGCCCTTGCCGATCGCCTGGCGCGCCATCCCCTGGGGGCCGACGCCCAGGCCTGCGTGGCCGGCGTGAGCGAGGCCGCGGCCTGCGTGCGCCAGATTCTGGCCTCCACCGCCGATCTGAAGGACGCCGCGACGAACGGCATGGCCTTCGAACCCGCACCCAAGCGGCTGCGGGACCTGGCCGACGAAATCGAGGCCCGCTGGGGCCAGAAGGCGGCCAAGTCCGGCGTCACCCTGCTGGTCTCCTATGACGGCGCGCCCGAGATGACGGCGCTGATCGACTCCGACCGCGTCATCCAGGCCTTCGACGGCTTCATCGCCCAGGCCCTGGCCGGCGTCCGACACGGGGCGGTGGAAGCTACCCTGCGCACCCAGTCGGCCGGCGACATGGTGCGGCTGGAGGGACGCGTGCGCGGCGGGGGCGAACGCAATATCGGCGACGCCCTGGATATCCAGGAGATCGAGGCCCTGTTCGGCCTGGAGACCGCCCTATCGGTGGCGGTGGGGCGCCAGATCGTCAGCGCCCTGGGCGGCGAGGTCCACACCGAAGCCAACGCCGGGGCCGGCGAGACCCTGGTTTTTGAGTTCACCGCCCCCCACGCCGTGGAATGCAGCGGCGAGGAGGAAGCCGATAGTCTCCACGCTCCGCAGCGCGCCGCCCACATCCTGGTGGTGGACGACAACGCCACCAACCGCATGGTGGCCCAGACGCTGTGCGAGATGTTTGACTGCACCTCGGAGTCCGCCGTCGATGGCGTGGAGGCCCTGGAGGCCGCCCGCACCGGTCGCTTCGACCTGATCCTGATGGACATCAAGATGCCCCGGATGGACGGGGTCACCGCCACCCACGCGATCCGCGCCCTGCCCGGCGAGGCCGGCCTGGTGCCGATCATCGCGCTCACCGCCAACGCCGACCCCGAGGACGCCGCGGGCTATCTCGCCGCCGGCATGAACGGGGTGGTGGAAAAGCCCATGAAACCCGAGCACCTGCTGAAAGCCCTGCAGGACAACCTCGGCGGCGGCGAAGAGTCGGTCGCGGCCTGATCGGGGGCGTCTCCATTCTCCAAGCACCTCCGCCTCAAAGCCGCCGAGCCGAGCGCGGGGCCTCGCGCGACCACCCCGCGAGCGGAGACTAGCGGCGCGGCCGAGCTTGGAGGATGCTGGCCGAAAGCCCTGGGGACGAGACGCCATGTCATCCTTCTACGACCGCAAGATCCTGCCGCGGCTGCTGGCCTGCGCCTGTTCCTCGCCGCCGATGATGAAGCAGCGGACCAAGGTCGTGCCCCACGCCACCGGACGGGTGCTGGAGCTGGGGATCGGCATGGGGCTGAACCTGGCCTTCTACAATCCCGCGGCGGTGAAGGTGGTGGTGGGGGTCGATCCGTCGCCGGAGTTGCGCGCGCTCGCCGAGGCCGCGCCCCGCCCCCCCGGCCTGGCCGTCGAGGTCGCCGAGGGGACCGCAGAGGCCCTGCCCTTCGAGGCCGGCAGCTTCGACACGGTGGTCTGCACCTTCACCCTCTGCTCGGTCCACACCCCTACCGCGGCGCTGGCCGAGGCGCGGCGGGTGCTGAAACCCGGCGGCAGTTTCCTGTTCTGCGAGCATGGCTTGGCCCCCGACGCCGACGTCGCCAAGTGGCAGAGGTTCTGGGATCCGCTGTGGAGCGCGATGGCCGGCGGCTGCCACATCATCCGCCCGGTGGCGGCCACCCTGCCCGCCGCCGGCCTCAAGATCGACTGGCTCGACACCATGTACGTGCCGGGCACACCGCGCATCGCCGGCTGGAACGAGTGGGGCCGCGCCATCGCCGCCTGACGCCTTTAGGCTTGCTCCCTTCTGGGCAGATCGCGCTAGGGTAGAACTCTTAGTGACGCGTACCGGCGTCGACCTCTGGAGGCGAAGATGGCCGCGCCGAGTATTTCCGAGATCATCAGCGTCCTGCTGTACGAAGAGGGCAACGCCTGGAGCGGCAACCAGATCACCTTCAGCTTCCCGAAGGCCGGCAGCACCTGGCCGAGCTATGCGGCGGACGACGAGCAGGCCAACGCCGACTACGGAACCGTGACCGACGCCCAGGCCACGGCCATCCGGCTGGCCCTGCAGGCCTGGGATGCGGTCATCGCCCCCAGCCTGGTGGAGACCGACGACCTGACCAATACGGGCCAGATCCGCATCGCCTTCACAGACGTCAACGACACCACGGGGAATGAGGAGACGACGGCGCTCGCCTACCGCCCGCCCCAGCCGGGGTACGCCCTGGCCGCCTGGCAAGGCGATGTCTGGCTGGACGAGACGCTGAAGACCTCGAACTTCGCGCCCAACTCGGAGGGTTACGCGGCCGTCCTGCACGAACTGGGACATGCGCTCGGCCTGCAGCACCCCTTCGGCCCCGGCGCCACCTTCCCGGCCGGCTACGACAATATCCGCTTCACGGTGATGGCCTATGAGGCGCCGCAGGACACCTACTACATCACCGTCGAGCCGGTGGACGGGGTCAACCGGCTGGTGGGCCGGCCCGTGGAGGCCTCCACGCCCATGGTCTTCGACATCGCCGCCCTGCAGGCCCGCTACGGCGCCGACCCGACCACGGCGGCCGGAGCCACCACCTACACCTGGTCCCAGGCGACCCCGATCCTGCAGGCGGTCTATGACGCCGGCGGGACCGACACCTTCGACCTGTCGAGCCACACCCGCTCGTCGATCGTCGACCTGACGCCGGGCGCCTATTCCTCGATCGCCTACTACTCCGCCCAGGCCCAGGCCGACTATTGGACCAGCCTCTATCCGGGCGGCGCCGCCGCCATCGCCGAGTTCGTGATCGATCCCCGGACCTACACCTGGTCCAACAATGTGGGCATCGCCTACGGCACGGTGATCGAGAACGTCCTGGGCGGCGCGGCCACCGACACCCTGCTGGGCAATGACGCGGGCAACTATCTGAGCGGCGGCGGCGGGAACGACTTCCTGCGCGGCTTCCTGGGCGACGACAGCATCGTCGGCGGCGCGGGCTTCGACGACACCCACGGCAACCAGGGCAATGACACCGTGCGCGGCGGCGACGGCCCCGACTGGGTGGTGGGCGGCCAGGGCAATGACATGCTGTACGGCGACGCCGGTGACGACGTGGTCTACGGCAACCTCGGCGCCGACACCCAGGAGGGCGGCGACGGCGTCGACTGGGTGCGCGGCGGCCAGGCCGACGACAGCCTGTCGGGCGGGGCCGGCGACGACTGGATGTCCGGCGACCTCGGCGACGACACCCTGAGCGGCGGATTGGGCGCCGACACCTTCCGCACCTGGGGCGGGACGGGGATCGACCGGGTCACCGACTTCAGCCGCGCCCAGGGCGACCGGGTGCAGCTCGACGTGGGCACATCGGCCACCGCCAGCCAGGTGGGGGCCGACACGGTGATCGACATGGCCGGCGGCGGAAAGATGATCCTGGTGGGGGTGTCCCTGGCCAGCCTGGACAGCGGCTGGATCTTCGCCGCGTGATGATCGTCTTCGAAACCCCGCGCCTGATCCTGCGTCCGCGGGGATTGGAGCACCTCGAAGCCTGCGTCGCCATCAACAGCGACCCCGAGGTTATGCGCTATGTCGGACCGGTCTGGCCGCCGGCCCAGCAGCGGGAGCATCTGACACGGCAGTTCGCCACCGACCGGGGCGAGGGCCTCGGGCACTGGGCGATCTTCCGCAAGACCGCGCCGGAGGAGATGCTGGGCTGGGCGCTGCTGGTTCCGCTGGAGGGCACGGACGCGGTCCAGATCGGCTACCGCCTGAAGCGCGCGGCCTGGGGCGACGGGATCGCTACCGAGGCCGGACAGCGGCTGGTGGCGCACGGCCTGGAGACCCTGCGGCTGCCCAGCCTCGCGGCCTGGACGCACCCGGACAATGCTGGATCGAAGGGCGTGCTCATCAAGCTGGGCTTCGTCCCCGACGGCCCGTACGAGGAGAACGGCGAGGTGCGGGACCTCTACCGGCTGACACCGGCCGCACGGCAGCCCTGGGCGAAGCTCGCCAGCATGGCCGGCGGCGGCGCGTCATAGGGACCGACCTGCGTCGCGCCATAGGAAGCCTGGATCATCCGGGCGGTCTGCAGCATCACCAGCAGGTCCTGGGTGATCGGCCCGGCCGCCTCGATCCCCTCGGTCGCCTCCAGCGATTTCGGGGTCACGGCGAGCGCGAACGGGGCGCCGTCGAAGCCCACCGACAGTCGGTCCTCACTGGAGATCGGGATGATCTTCTCCACCGCCACCTGGAAGACGGCGGGCTCGCGGGCGCAGCTCAGGCGGATCGGCGGGGTCTGGACGCTCGGACTTTCCGGCGCGTAGGCCAGCGTCGTCCCGGCCCCGGTGACGATGGCCGACCACCGCGACAGCGGCGCGGCCGGCGCCTGGGGCTCGGCGGGAGGGGAGCAGGCGGCGAGGGCCACGAGCATCAGGGCGAGAAGCGAGACTTGGACGCGCATGGCTCATGCCATAGCACAAGCAGGCCGCCGCGCGACGCCCTGCACCTCCAGGGAGACCTGGGGGCTGTCCTGGGGAAAATTATCCGCGGGTGGTAGCTGGAGGCGGGCTCGAACCGCCGACCTGTGGGTTATGAATCCACCGCTCTAACCAACTGAGCTACCCAGCCATGGGCCACCCGCGGAGGCGCGGGTTATAGGGTGGGAAGTTCGCCGCTTCAAGCGGCTTGGGTGCGGCGCAAAGCCCGGCTAGAGTTGCGGCTCATATGAGCGTGCTCCACCTCCTTGGAACGGCCGGCGAAGGCGGCGCGGAGACGTACTTCGTCGACCTGGTCGCGGGGCTCGCCCGCGCGGGCGTTCGGCAGGCCGCCGCCATCCGTCCCAATGGGAATCGGCAGGCCGCGCTCGCCGCCGCCGACGTGCCCACCGCGACCTTCCGGTTCGGCGGCCCGATCGACATTCTGACCAAGCCGAAGGTCGCCGGCTTCGCCCGCCGGCAGGACGTCAAGCTGGCGCTCGCCTGGATGAACCGCGCCGCGCGGCACACGCCCAAAGGCCCGGCGCGGATCGGCCGGCTGGGGGGCTACTACAATCTCAAATACTATCGCGGCTTCGACGAGCTGGTGGCCAATACCGAGGACATCGCCGAGTGGATCGTCGGCCAGGGCTGGCCCGCCGGCAAGGTGCGGCACATTCCGAACTTCGCCGCCGCGCCGCCGGAGACCGCGCCGGCCGAACGAGACCTGCTGAACACGCCCGCCGACGCGCCCCTGCTGCTGTCGATGGGCCGCCTGCACGACGCCAAGGCCCATGATGTCACGCTCCAGGCCCTGACCCGGATTCCTGACGCCTTCCTGTGGATCGCCGGCGTCGGTCCGCAGGAGGCCAAGCTGAAGGCCATGGCCGCGGCCCTAGGGGTCGCCGACCGGGTGCGGTTCCTGGGCTGGCGCACCGACGCCTCGGCGCTTTATCGCGCCGCCGATGTCTGCGTCTTCCCCTCGCGCTACGAGCCCCTGGGCAATGTGGTGATCCAGGCCTGGGCCCACGGCCTGCCGGTAGTGGCCGCCGCGTCGCAAGGCCCCGCCGCCCTGATCGCGGATGGCGAGGACGGTCTGCTGGTTCCGGTCGATGACGCCGAGGCCCTGGCCGCCACGACCCGCCGCCTGCTGGACGACCCCATGCTGCGGATCCGCCTGGTGCAGAACGGTTCCGACCGGGTGGAGGCGGAGTTCTCCGAGGCCGCGGTCGTCGCCCAGTGGCGGGCCCTCTTCGCCGACTACGGAGCCGCCTGATGTGCGGCATCGCAGGCGTGCTGCACGGGACCGCTTCCGCAAGTCCGCTGATCGAGACCCTCACCCATCGCGGCCCCAACGGGGTTCGGACCGAGCAGGTGCGCGGCGGCTCGGTGGCCCACGCTCGGCTGTCGATCATTGACCTGGAGGGCGGCTGGCAGCCCCTGCACGCGGCCGGCGGCACGGTGATCGGCAATGGCGAGATCTACAACTATGTCGAACTGACCGCCGAGTTCGGGCTGAAGGACCAGCTGTCCACCGGCTCGGACTTCGAGCCGCTGCTGCATCTCTATGCGAAGGAAGGGCCGGCGGCCTTCCAGCGGCTGCGGGGCATGTACGCCTTCTGCCTGATCGGCGCCGACGGCCGCACCTGGCTGGTCCGCGACCCCTTCGGCATCAAGCCGCTCTATGTGCTGGAGCAGGACGGCGCGGTCTACTTCGCCTCCGAGCCCCGCGCCCTCGCCAAGCTGCTTGCGCCCGAGCTGTCGGAGGATCACGCCCGCGAACTGCTGGCCTTCAACTACACGCTCGGCGGCGACACCATCTTCAAGGGCCTCAAGCGCCTGGCCCCTGGCGAGATCGTCGAGGTGGTGGAGGGAAGGCTGCAACGGCCCGAGACGCGTCCGTTTCTTTCGGCCTCCCCCGCCAAGAGCCCAACCGGCGAGACCGCCCTTATCGACCGCCTCGACGCGGTGCTGGAGGACAGCGTCCGGGTGCATCAGCGCTCCGACGTGCCCTATGGCCTGTTCCTCTCCGGTGGCGTCGACAGCGCCGCCATCGCCACCCTGATGTCGCGGCTGAACGCGCGCCCGGTCACCGCCTTCACCTGCGGCTTCGACGCCCCCGGCGCCAGGGACGAACGCGGCCAGGCCGAGCGGGTGGCCAAGGCCCTGAACCTCGACTGGCGCGAGACCCGCTTCGACGAGGCCGACTTCTGGCGCATCTTGCCCCAGGTCGCCTGGGCCCTCGACGATCCCACCGCCGACTACGCCACCCTGCCGACCTACAAGCTGGCGCAGGCCGCCAAGGGCACGCTCACCGTGGTCCTGACCGGCGAGGGCGGCGACGAGCTGTTCGGCGGCTATGGCCGCTATCGCAAGGCCCTGCGCCCTGCCTGGCTGGGCGGCCGCCCCGCCGAGCCGCGGCCGGACGACGCCGAGGCCCTGGCCCGCTGGCGCAGGCAGGCAAAGCCACCTCCCGGCCTCACCCGCCTGCAGCAGGCCCAGTGGGCCGACATCGCCACCTGGCTGCCGAACGATCTGCTGCTGAAGCTGGACCGGTGCCTGATGGCCCACGGCCTGGAGGGGCGCACGCCATTCCTTGACCCCCGTGTCGCCGACTTCGCCTTCCCCCTGCCCGACCGATTCAAGGTGCGGGGGCGCTATGGCAAGTGGTTGGTGCGCAAGTGGCTGGAGCGGGTCTGTCCCGCCGCCGATCCCTGGGCCCGCAAGCAGGGCTTCACCGTGCCCGTCGACGCCTGGATCGCGCCCCGCGCCGCCGACCTCGCAGAGCGGATCGGCCGCATCGAGGCCGTTCGCCGGGTGCGAACCCCCGAGGCCGTGCGTTCCACCTTCGAAAGCGGCGGCTCTGAGCGCTGGCCGCTGCTGTTTTTCGCCGTCTGGTCGCTGATCCATCTCGAGGGCGCGGCCCCCAACGACGCCCTGGCCCAGGTGGCCGGGACAATTTGATTATGGATTTCAAGGAGCTTCATATGCGCCGCCTTCTCTTCACCGCCGCCGTCGCGGCCCTCGTCTCCGCGTGCGGTCCCAGCCAGGCCGCGCCGGGCGCGCCCGTGGAAACCCGCCCGGCCAACGCGCCGAACCTGAAGCCCGCCTTCGAGAACCAGACCCGCGCGCCCGAGATGAAGGCCGGGGTCGAGTACGAGGTGAAGACCGTCGCCGAGGGCCTGGCCAATCCCTGGGCCATCGCCTTCCTGCCCGACGGCAAGATGCTGGTGAGCGAGAAGCCGGGCCGCCTGCGCATCGTCGGCGCCGACGGCGCTCTGAGCGAACCGGTCGCCGGCCTTCCCGCGGTCTACGCCAAGGGCCAGGGCGGCCTGCTGGGCCTGGCCATCGACCCGGCCTACGCCAAGAACGGCCTGATCTACTGGAGCTATGCCGAGAACCCCGAGGGCAAGTTCACCAACACGGCCGTCGCCCGTGGCAAGCTGGTGGTCGCCGCCGATGGGTCGGGCGTCATCGAGAACGCCCAGGTGATCTTCCACCAGGCGCCGTCGCTGGAATCCACCCTGCACTATGGCGGTCGGCTGGTCTTCGCCCCGGACGGCAAGCTGTTCATCACCCTCGGCGAACGCTCCATCCTGCCCGGCCGCGTCCAGGCCGAGCAGCTGGACGGCCTGCTCGGCAAGATCGTGCGCTTGAATTCCGACGGCTCGGTCCCGAAGGACAATCCCTTCGTCGGCAAGGCTGGCGCGCGGCCCGAAATCTGGTCCTACGGCCACCGCAACGTCCAGGGCGCGGCGCTCAACCCCGCCACCGGCAAGCTCTGGACCACCGAGCACGGCGCGCGCGGCGGCGATGAGCTGAACATCCCGCAGGCCGGCAAGGACTATGGCTGGCCCACCATCACCTACGGCATCGAGTACCAGGGCGGCGCGATCGGCGAAGGCATCGGCGCCAAGGCTGGCCTCGAACAGCCGATCTACTATTGGGACCCGGTGATCGCCCCCTCGGGTCTGGCCTTCTACAACGCCGGCCTGTTCCCGAAATGGAAGGGCAGCCTGTTCGCCGGCGGCCTGGCCGGCAAGTCGGTGACCCGGCTCACCCTCGACGGTGAGAAGGTGGTGGGCGAGGAGCGCATCGTCACCGAGCTCGACGAACGCATCCGCGACGTCGTGGTCGGCCCCGACGGCGCCCTCTACCTCGCCACCGACAGCGCTGAGGGTCGCATCCTGAAGCTCGTGCCGAAGGGTTGATCTAAAGCCCGCTCACACTTCCACGTCATCCCGGGCGACCGCAGGGAGACCGGGACCCAGGGGGGTTGATCGCGGCCCCTGGGTCCCGGCTCTGCGCTTCGCTGCGGCCGGGATGACGGTTGGATTAAGCCGCCACCCGCGCCAACTCATCCCGCGCCTCGATGGCGATCTGGAACGAGCGCAGGCGCGCCTGGTGGTCGAAGATCTGTGAGGTGACCATCAGCTCGTCGGCGCCGGTCCGCGCCACGAACTCGGCCAGGCCCGCCCGCACCGTGTCGGGAGACCCGATGATCGCCTGGGACAGGGCCGAGGCCAGGCCGGCCTGCGCCATCGGATCGAGCCGTTCGCCATAGCCCTCCACCGGCGGCGGCAGGGGGCCGGGCTGGCCGGTGCGCAGATTGACGAAGGCCTGCTGCAGCGAGGTGAACAGGAACCGCGCCTCCGCGTCGGTAGGAGCGGCGACAATGTTCAGGCCCAGCATGACGTGCGGCGCGTCGCTGTAGGCCGACGGCTGGAACTGCCGCCGGTAGATACCGATCGCCTGCATCATCTGGGCGGGCGCGAAGTGGCTGGCGAAGGCGAAGGGCAGGCCCAGCGCCGCGGCCAGCTGGGCGCCGAACAGGCTCGACCCCAGGATCCAGACGGGAACCCGCGTCCCCTCCCCCGGCACGGCGCGGATCGCCTGATTGGGCTGGGCCGGCTCGAAATAGTGCAGCAGCTCCATGACGTCCTGCGGGAACTGGTCCACGTCGCCGGTCAGGGTGCGCCGAAGGGCGCGCGCGGTGAGCTGGTCGGTCCCCGGGGCGCGGCCGACGCCCAGGTCGATGCGGCCCGGGTGCAGGGCCGCCAGGGTTCCGAACTGCTCGGCGATCACCAGGGGCGCGTGGTTGGGCAGCATGACCCCGCCCGCCCCCACCCGGATCGTACTGGTGCCCGCCGCCACGTGGGCGATAACCACCGACGTCGCCGCACTGGCGACGCCCCGCATATTGTGATGCTCGGCCAGCCAGTAGCGGTTGTAGCCGAGGCGCTCGGCGTGGCGGGCGAGATCGAGGGTGTTGCGCAGGGACTGGCCGACATCGCCGCCCTGCAGGATCGGCGAGAGGTCGAGAACGGAAAGCAAGGTCATGGGGTCCATATGGGGAGCCCCACGCCCAGCGTTAGAGGTGAAGCCGCGAGACCACCTCTTGCCCGATGGCCAGCGAGCTGGTCAGGCCCGGGCTCTCGATGCCGAACAGGGTGACCAGGTCGGCCATGCCGTGCTTCTCCGGCCCGTCGATGCGGAAGTCCGGCTGCGGCTCGCCGGGCCCATGCAGCTTGGGGCGGATGCCGGCGTAATCGGGCGCGAGCGCCCCGTCCGGCAGGCCCGGCCAGAACTTGCGGATATAGGCGTAGAACTCGGCGGCGCGGGCCGGATCGACGCTGTAGTCCATGGTGTCGACGAACTGCAGGTCGGGCCCGAACACCGCCTGGCCGCCCAGGTCGCGGCGGTAGTGGGTGCCCAGCGCCCCGGGGATCGGCGGCGGATAGATCAGCCGGGCGAAGGGCGCCTTGCCGGTCAGCCGGAAATAGACCCCCTTGCCGTAGTGGCCCTCAGGGATGGTCTCCCTCGGGAATCCCTCAATCTGCGCGGCCACGGCCTGGGCGGAGAGTCCCGGCGCGGTCACCAGGATACGGCAGGTGAGTGTCGTCGGCTCCGCGCCACCGGCCCGCACCGACCAACCGCCGCCGGCGATCGGGCTCGCGCCCTCGAAGGGCGTGGAGGTCACCACCGCGCCGCCGCCGGCCTCGATCTCACCCTGGAGCGCCAGCATGTACCCGTGGCTGTCGAAGACGCCGCTCTGAGGGGAGATCAAGGCTCCCTCGCATTTCAGCTCCGGCTCCAGGGCCAGGACCTGCGCCTTGGTCATATGGGCCATGCCCTCGACGTCGTTGGCCCGGGCCTGTTCCAGGATGGCGTCCAGCCGGCCGACCTCATCCTGCGTCGTGGCCACCACCAGCTTGCCGCAGCGGTCATAGGCGACCTTGTGGCTGTCGCAGAAGGCGTAGAGCGCGCGGCGGCCCTGGACGCACAGCCTGGCCTTCAGCGAACCGCTGGCATAGTAGAGCCCGCCGTGGATCACCTCGGAATTGCGCGCCGAGACGCCCTCGCCGATGATCGGGCCGGCCTCCAGCACCGCCACCACGAGGCCCCGCTTGGTCAGGGCGTAGCCGCAGGCCAGGCCCACGGCGCCCGCGCCCACCACCACCGCATCAAAATCGAAATCCGCCATGTACTGGTGGGTAGCCGATGCCGACCGGGAGGCCAAGCGCGGCCCTGGCTCATTGTATGACGAGTTCAGCCGGGCTGCCGGACCTGACCGCAACGAGGCAATCCGCATTCAGGCTCCGCCATCACCAGCCGCCATCTTGCCCAGCGCGCGCCGCCGCCCCAAGGTCCCGGCCACAGCGGAGACCAAGACCCTGAGCGACGCCCCCGCCGACCCCCACCCGCCGACCGGCGAGCCGGAGCTGCGCCGGACCATCGGTCTGGCCCAGATGGTGTTCTACGCCTCCGGCTCCATGCTGGGGGCCGGCATCTATGGGCTGGTGGGCAAGGCCGCGGGCGAACTCGGCTCCGCGGTCTGGCTGGGCTTCCTGGTGGCGGCCGTCGCGGCCCTGCTCACCGGCCTCTCCTACGCGGCCCTCGGCTCGCGCTATCCGCGGGCGGCCGGGGCGGCCTTCATCACCCACCGGGCCTTCGACAACGGCCTGTTGACCCACGTCCTGGGGCTGGCGGTGGCGTGCTCCGGCCTCGGCTCCATCGCCGCCGGCTCCTGGGTGATCGGGGCCAACCTGCAGCGCGTCCCCTTCCTGTCGGGCGTTCCGGTGACGGTCCTGACCCTGGCCTATCTCGTCCTGATGGCCGGCATCGTCTATCGCGGCATCCGCGAGAGCATGTGGGCCAACGTGGCGTGCAGCATCGTCGAGGCCGGCGGCCTGGCCCTGATCATCATCGTCGGGGCCAAGTTCTGGGGCTCAGCGGACCTGTTCCAGACCCCGGCCAATCCCGTCGGCGGCGGCCTGCTGGCCGTCCCGCCCCTGCTGCTGGTCCAGGGCGCGGTGCTGACCTTCTTCTCCTTCGCCGGCTTCGAAGACACCCTGAACGTGGGCGAGGAGGTGAAGAACCCCCGCCGCACCCTGCCGCTGGGACTGGTCATCGGCATGCTCCTGGCCTGCGTCCTCTATGTCGGCGTCGCCATCACCGCGGTCTCGGTGATTCCCTGGCAGTACCTTGCGGAGGCCAGCGCGCCCCTGGCCGAGGTCATGGCCAAGGCCGCGCCGTGGTTCCCCGGCTGGGCCTTCGTGGTCATCACGGTGGTCGCGGTCGCCAACTCAGCCCTCATCAACTATGTCACCGCCTCGCGCCTGCTCTACGGCATGGCCCGCGACGGCCGCCTGCCCTCGCGGCTGGCCCGCGTACATGCCGACCGGCGCACCCCGCACATCGCCATCGCCCTGATCCTGGTGGTGCTGATGGCGCTGACCATGTCGGGCGACAGCGCCGAACTGGCGGCGGCCACCGTCCTGCTGCTGCTGTCGATCTTCGTGGTGGTGAATTCGGCCCTGGTGGTCCTGCGCCTGCGCAAGGACGAGCCGCGCGGCGGCTTCGAGGTGCCGCTGTTCGTGCCCATCGCCGGGGCCGTGGTCTGTCTGGCCTTGCTGGTGACCCGCATGACCTCGGGCGACTGGAAGGCCCCGCTGATCGCCGGCGTGCTGCTGGCGGGTTCGGCGGCGCTCTATCCACTGGTCAGGCCGAAATAGGACGCTAGGTTCGACCTTCGGGAGAGGACCATCGCATGCTTGAGACAGACGCCGCAGGCCTTGGCCTCTCAGGCGCCAGCCCCCGCGCGGCGGAGGACTATCGCGCGGCCGTCAGCCTCTATCATGCCTTGCATGGCGATCCCCTCTCGCGGCTGGAGGCCGCCATCGCCGACAGCCCCGGCTTCGTGATGGCCCACGTGCTGAAGGCCGACATGCTGCTGGTGGGCGCCTCGCCCGAAGTCGCGGCCATGGGCGCCGACGCTGTGAAGGCCGCCAGCGGCTTGTCAGCCACGACCCGCGAACAGGGCCACGTGGCCGCCGCCGTCCAGATCGCGGGCGGCCAGTTCGCCGCCGCCGGGCGTATCCTGGAGGACGTCTCTGTCGCCGAGCCCCTCGACGGCGTGGCGCTACAGGCGGGCCAGTTGATGGACTTCATGCTGGGCGACAACCGCATGCTGCGCGACCGCATCGCCCGCGCCCTGCCCGCCTGGTCGCCCCAGACGCCCGACTACCACGCCATCCTCGGCATGCACGCCTTCGGCCTGGAGGAGACCGGCTTCTACGACCGCGCCGAGGCCGCCGGACGCCAGGCCATCGCGCTCGAGCCCCGCAATGCCTGGGCCCAGCATGCCGTGGCCCACGTGCTGGAGATGCAGGACCGCCGCGCCGACGGCGTCGCCTGGATGCGCCGCGAGAACCTGGCCTGGCAGACCGACAGCCTGTTCGCCGTCCACAACTGGTGGCACCTGGCCCTCTTCCACCTGGGCCTGGGGCAGATCGACGAGGTGCTGGCCCTCTATGACGGCCCGATCTTCGGCGGTGGGTCGGACATGGCCTTCGACCTGCTGGACGCCGCGGCCCTGCTCTGGCGGCTGAAGCTTGAGGGCTGCGCCACCGACGACCGCTTCCAGGCTCTGGCCGACGCCTATGAACGCCGGGGCGCCTATGGCCTCCAGGCCTTCGACGACGCCCACGCCATGATGGCCTTCGTCGGCGCCGGACGCGACGACGCGGCTCGCGACCTGCTCACCGCCCTGGAGGCGGGCGCGGCGGGCGACGGCGACAACGCCATGATGACCGCCGAGGTCGGACTGCCGGTCGCCCGCGCCCTTCACGCCTTCGGCCAGGGCCGGTTTGCGCAGGCCGTCGACGACCTGCGCACGGTCCGCAACCGCGCCCACCGCTTCGGCGGCAGCCACGCCCAGCGCGACGTCATCGACCTGACCCTGATCGCCGCGGCCCGCGCCGCCGGCCAGACCAGCCTGGAACGGGCCCTGCTGGCGGAGCGTCAGGCGGCGAGGCCTTAGACCGAAAGCCTCCCCCATTGCGGGACCGGGGGAGCCACCAGGATGACCCCTCGGGGCCCAGTTCCTAAATGTTCACTTTTTGTTCCATTTTTTCCACTTTGCATGGCATCCTCAGATTGCGTGCTCGGTCGCGTAGCGGAGAGCCATCAGCAAGGAGACAAATGTGAGCGGTTCCTATGCAAGGGGCGATCAACCCCGTTCGGTCGTGGATCCCGATAAGGACGCCTACGACGCCATGATCCGGGATCACAAGGCGAGGGTGGAAGGTTCACCCGGCGCGCCCCCGGCGCACCCGCAGGCGGCCCCGCCCAGGACCTTTCCAGACAGTGTTGTCGCCGACGTGGTTGAAGTCCTGAAGGCGCCGACCAAGGCACATGAGGATTGGGTGAAGGGTGACCGGGTTAAGGCGCTCACCGAGGGCGCTGTGGGGGCGACGGAAATCTACCTGCTGGGCAAGGGCGGGTGGGGCCTGCTCAAGGGGCAAATTAAGCTGAGGCCCCCCTTCGCCTGGCGCACGAAGCCCTGGGAGGCGCCCGGCATGCGGAAATGGATGACTGAAAGAGGCATCCTCGAAAAGGGACAGCCAGGACATCACGCCCTCATTCCCGCGAACGGCTGGGGAAAGGTCGTTCCGGACTGGATCAAGAACCAACCCTTCAACATCAAGGGCATGGAGTCGGCGGAAGAGCACGGCCTCGTCCATGGGCGATATAAGGGTAAGGCGCGCTTCGGCCCTCTTGAGCGCTATATTCGCGGTACGCCAAACTGGTGGAAGGCCGCCAACGGAATCCTGGTCGGCGACGGCGCCATCGCGACCGAGTCCGCGGCGGACGACAGGGAGGCGGGACGTTGAACTTCTGGATCATCGCGATCCTGGCGACCCTCGCCTACGTGGTTGTCAGCACCGTGCTGGACCGGCGGCGGCCGCCCCCGAAGACGCAGGCTCCCTCCGGCAGGGCGACCGGAGATCCGGAGCAGATCGCCCGGCGGGTCGTGGAAATGGCGGCGCCAAGTCTGCGGTTGATCCCTGGCGAGGGCTCGGGCTTCTCGAAGATCGGCGGCGACCCGGACGCTCCGGTGAACATCGAGTGGCCTCAGGGTGCGGAGGGGCCCCTCGGTTTCCTGCTTCAGATCGACCTCGCCGAGGCGCATCGGCACGGGGGACCCGATTGGTTGCCGCCCTCAGGCGCGCTCTACGCGTTTCGCGATGACCGCTGGGGTTGTGCCGATCAGGTGCGGATTCTGCATGCGCCCGACGGCGAAAGGGCGCCCCGGTCGCCGCCTGCCGACGTACCGCGGACTTGGCGCCACCCTCAAAGACCGGTGACCCTCACGCCCGAGACATCGCTCCCGAGTCTTTTGTGGCTGGGGGAGGAGAAAGTCGGACTCGACCCCCAGCATCCTGCCTGGAGCCTTATCCCCGACCTGCCCTGCGCGCCCGGGCCGCGCCACCAACTCGGCGGGTATCCGGACGAGATTCAGGGCGAGTGGCTGCCCATGGTCTGCGAGTTCGAGTCGCGGGGCCTGTCCTACAAACATGGACAAGTCATCCCGCCTGGGTTTGAGGCGGCGTCGGACAGTTGGCGGCTCCTGCTGCAGATCGACTCCGACGACCGGCTGAAGATGAACTGGGGCGCCGGCGGTACGCTCTACGTCTTCGTGCGCGAGACGGACGCGCGCGCGGGCGACTTCTCGCGCACCGTCGCCCGACCGCACTTCTTGTGAGCCTTGGGCGAGGTCAGGCCCCGCCCCACTGCCCCCAGAGCGCCGCTTCCTGCGCCTTGGCCTTGGTCACCGACGCGTCCTTAATGTGGCCGTAGCCGCGGATCTGCTGCGGGATCTGGGCGATCTGCACGGCCAGCGGCATCTTCTCCGCCGCGAGGCCGGCCAGCAGCCTGTCGAGGCTCGCCTGGTAGTCGGCGATCAGCCCCCGCTCCATCCTGCGCTCCTCGCTGTGGCCGAACAGGTCGAGCGCCGTGCCCCGCAGGCCCTTCAACTTGGCCAGGACGGGGAAGCCGTAGTCCAGCATCCACCCGCCGAAGGCGATCTTCTTGGGCCGGCCCTCGGAGTCCTTCGGCGCGATGATCGGCGGGGCGAGCCAGACCTTGGCCTTGCCGCCCTTGAAGGTCCCGGTCTTCTCGGTCTCGAAGCGGCCGTCCGAATAGAGCCGGGCGACCTCGTACTCGTCCTTGTAGGCCATCAGCTTGTAGAGGTTCACCGCCACCGAGCGGGTCAGCACCTCCGAGCCGAAGATGGCCTCGGCCTTGGCCACCTGGTCCACGCGGTCCAGATAGCGCTGGGCGTAGGCGGCGTTCTGATAGGCGGTCAGTTCGCGGGCGCGATGGGCGATCAGTTCGGCCAGCGGCATGGTCTCCGGGGTCGGCACATCGGCCTCGGCCTTGCCGCGCTCAGCGGGGTTATGCGCCACCCGGCGGCCCAGCTCGAAGGCCTGCAGATTGGCCTCGGCCTGCACCCCGTTCAGGCGGATCGCCCGATAGACCGCGCGGCTGGAGATCGGGATCAGTCCCTTCTGCCAGGCGAAACCCACCATGATCATGTTGGCGTAGATGGCGTCGCCGAAGTGGGTCTCGGCCAGATGGTGGGCCGGGCACTCGTCATAGGACTGGGTGGCCGCCGCGATCCGCTTGGCCATGTTCCCGGCGTCGAAGCGCACGTCGCGGTCGGTGACGAAGTCGGCGGTGGGCGCGAAGTCCTCGTTGCCGCAGGCCACCGTGCGGTCCTTGGCGTAGAGCGATAGGGCGTCCGGCCCCGCCGCTGAGAGAATGTCGCAGGCGATCAGTACGTGGGCGGAGGCGGCGGGCACGCGCCCCCCCACCACGGTGTCTTCCTCCTGGCCAATCCGGACGTGGGAGAACACCGCCCCGCCCTTTTGGGCCAGGCCCGTCATGTCCACCACCGAGGCGGCGCGGCCGTCCACGTGGGCGGCCATGGCCAGTATCGAGGCGACGGTGGTGACACCGGTCCCGCCGATGCCGGTGAAGACGATGTTCTTCACGCCTTCCAGCGGCTCGAAGGCCGGAAGCGGCGTGGAGTCGGCGGTCAGGGCCGGCAGCGCCCTGGCCTGGGCGTTCTCGCCGCCCTCGATGGTGACGAAGGAGGGGCAGAAGCCGTCGAGGCAGGAATAGTCAGTGTTGCAGCTGGACTGGTTGATCTTCCGCTTGCGGCCGAACTCGGTGTTCAGCGGCTCGACCGAGACGCAATTCGACACCTTGGAACAGTCGCCGCAGCCCTCGCAGACCAGGGGATTGATGAAGACCCGCTTGGTGGCGGTCTCCATCGAGCCGCGTTTGCGGCGCCGCCGCTTCTCGGTGGCGCAGACCTGGTCGTAGAGCAGGACCGTGGTCCCCGGCGTGTCGCGCAGCATCTTCTGCACGGCGATCAGCTCGGAGCGCGGCCGCACCTCGACGCCGGGCGCCAGGTCGGTGACATGAGCGTAGCGGCTGGGATCGTCGGCGACGATCACCGTCTTGGCGATGCCTTCGGAGGCCAGCTGCCGGGTGATCTGGGCCGGCGTGAAGCCGCTCTCGGCCTGCTGCCCGCCCGTCATGGCGACGGCGTCGTTGAACAGCAGCTTGTAGGTGATGTGCGACTTGGCGGCGATCGAGGCGCGGACCGCCAGCGAGCCGGAGTGGTTGTAGGTCCCGTCGCCGAGGTTGGCGAACACGTGATCCTCGGTGGTGAAAGGCGCCGAGCCCACCCAGGTCAAACCTTCGCCGCCCATGTGGCTGTTCAGATCGGTCTGGGGATCGGAGAAGCTGGCCATGTAATGGCAGCCGATCCCGGCCAGGGCGCGGGACCCGTCCGGAAGTCGGGTCGAAGTATTGTGCGGGCAGCCCGAGCAGAAGAACGGCTTGCGCTGCTGTTCGGCGGCCAGGGTCACCGCGGCCATCGAGGCGGCCGAGACGCGGCTCAGATAGTCATGCACCCGGTCCATGTGCGGGCCGGGCGGCAGGCGGTCAGCGATGGCGAGCGCCACCTCGGCCACCGACAGCGAGCCCAGCTCCGACAACAGCGGATGGCCCACCTCGTCGGTCTTGCCGATGATGCGCGGGCGGGCATGAGCCGGCAGGTCATAGAGGGCGGCGCGGGCCTGGGTCTCGATCAACGGGCGCTTGTGCTCGATGACCATCAGGGTCTCAAGCCCGGCGGCGAAGGCCCGCAGGCCCTGCGGCTCCAGCGGCCAGGGCATGCCAACCTTGTAGATGGAGACGCCCAGTCCGGCGGCCTCCTCGAAGGAGATGCGCATGGCCGCGAAGGCCTCGATCACGTCCTTATAGGCCTGCCCCTGGCAGACGATGCCCAGGCGCGGGCGGGCCGCGGGCAGCACCACGCGGTCGATCTTGTTGGCGCGGGCGAAGGCTAGCGCGGCGGGCAGCTTCTGGGTGCGGAGCCGGCGCTCCTTGTCCAGCGGCTGATCCTTCAGTCGGATCCCCAGACCGCCAGGCGGCAGGGCGAAGTTGGCCGGCAGGACAAACTTGTGGCGGGCCAGGTCGACGTCGATAGTGACGCCGCTATCCATGGTGTCGGCCAGCGCGATCAGCCCGACCCACAGGCCCGAGTAGCGCGACATGGCGTAGCCCAGCAGGCCGTAGTCCAGCACCTCCTGCACATCGGCCGGCGAAAGCACCGGCATCTCGAAGTCCTGGAAAGCGAACTCCGACTGCGACGGCAGGGTCGAGGACTTGCAGGTGTGATCGTCTCCGGCCACGGCCAGGACGCCGCCCTTGGGAAAGGTCCCGGCGAAGTTGGCGTGCTTGAAGGCGTCGCCGGTGCGGTCGACCCCCGGGGCCTTGCCGTACCACATGCCGTAGACCCCATCGAACTTGGCGCCGGGGAACAGGTTGGCCTGCTGGCTGCCCCAGACGGCGGTGGCCGCGAGGTCTTCGTTCAGGCCCTCCTTGAACACCACCTCGCAGGCTTCGAGATGCGTCTTCGCCCGCGTGGCCTGCTGGTCGAGACCACCGAGCGGCGAGCCGCGATAGCCGGAGAGGAAACCCGCCGTGTTCAGGCCCGCCGCCTGGTCCAACCGGCGCTGATCCATCAGAACCCGCAGCAGGGCCTGCACGCCCGTGATGAAAACCCGGCCCTGGCTGAGCAGAAATTTGTCGTCTAGCGTCACATCCTGGTGCCGCATCGCAATTTCTTTCCTTTTGGGTTCCCTAACGAGGTTAGAAGATCATATAAGTGCGCTGCAATTGCTTGCTAAAGGCGTGCCCCCTGACAGCCGTTCCGGGGCACGAATGAGGCGCAATAGCACCAAGTGTGGGAGGAAAACTTGTCTGAGGCCCTCGACGCCGTCGATGCTAAGATTCTGGATCTCATCCAGCATGACGCCGGCCTGTCCGTCGCGGAGATCGCCGAACGGGTCGGATTGTCCTCCAGCCCCTGCTGGCGCCGCATCAAGCGCCTGGAGGATTCCGGTATCATCCAGCGCCGCGTGACCATCCTGGACCGCGAACTGCTGGGCCTGGGCTTCGAGGTCTATTGCACCGTCAAGCTCAGCCTCCCCACCAAGGACAACCTCAACGACTTCGAGACGGCGATCACCAAGCTGTCGGAAGTGGTCCAGTGCGCCACGGTCACCGGCTCGGCCGACTACGAACTGCGCGTCGTGACGCGGGACATGCACGCCTTCGACGACTTCCTGCGCGACAAGATCCTGTCGCTGGGCCTGGTCTCCAATATCGAGAGCCGGATCGTCATCCGCTCGGTGAAGAATACGACCGCCGCGCCCTTGGGCCTCGTGAGTCCGTATGTGAGCGCCCACAGCTAAGAGTCCTCCGCGATGATCGACCTCGTCATCGAACAACGCCGCAAGGACCTTGGCGGGTTCGAGGTGGGGCGGGTGCTGCCGTTCCATGCCCACCGGATGGTGGGCCCCTTCATCTTCTTCGACCACATGGGTCCGGCCGATTTCACCGCAGGCTTCCCGCGCAGCGTCGATGTGCGGCCCCACCCCCACATCGGCCTCTCGACCGTCAGCTATCTGTTCGAAGGCCAGATGACCCACCGCGACTCCGTCGGCGCCACCCAGGTGGTGAAGCCCGGCGAGGTGAACTGGATGACCGCCGGCCGGGGCATCACTCACTCCGAGCGCTTCGAGGACCTGCGCGCCCACGGCGGCCGCATGGACGGCATCCAGACCTGGGTCGCCCTGCCCGACGGCCAGGAGGAGATCGATCCGGCCTTCTATCACCACGGCGTCGCCGACCTGCCGACCTATGAGGAAAACGGCATGTGGGCCCGGCTGATCGTCGGCAAGGCCTTCGGCGCGGAGGCCAAGGTCAAGACCCACTCGCCGATGTTCTATGTCCACTGGGCCCTGCAGGCCGGCGCGAAGGCCCAGCTGCCCGCGGAGTATCCCGAGCGCGCCGCCTATGTGGCGCGGGGCGAGGTCGAGGTCCTGGGCCAGACCTTCCACCAAGGCCAGATGATCATCTTCAAACCCGGCGAGCCGGTGCTGTTCACCGCCGCAACGCCCGCCATCGTCATGCTGCTTGGGGGCGAGCCGGTGGGCCCGCGCTTCATCGAGTGGAACTTCGTCTCGTCGTCCAAGGCGCGCATCGAGCAGGCCAAGGCCGACTGGCGCGCCGGCCGCATGAAGCTGCCCGACGCCGACGACCAGGAGTTCATCCCCCTGCCCGAGCCGTCGCCACCCGCCGATCCGATGTCCTGAAAAACCGTCATCCCGGCCAAGGCCCGCTCGCGGGCCGCAGAGCCGGGACCCAGGGGCCGGCGCACTGCGGTTCCCCCTGGATCCCGGCTCTCCGCTACGCTGCGACCGGGATGACGAGGGGGTTTAGGTCGCCAGGGCCTTGCGCGTCTGGTCCCAGTACTGCCAGCCGGTTATCAGTGTCACCAGGGCCGCCAGCCACAGCACCGTGTGGGCGAAGATCGTCACCGGTCCCTGGATGGCCGGGTCCGAGGGCATCTGGAACGCGGCCCACGAGGCCACCAGCAACTCCGCGCCCAAACCCACCAGCTGCAGAGTGGTCTTCCATTTGGCCAGCAGGGTCACCGGCAGCTTGATCCCCCTGCCGGCGCCGACCTCGCGCAGGGCGCTGACCGTGAACTCCCGGAACAGGATCAGGCCCACCGGCAGCACCACCATCGGCTGCGGACCGAGCGCCATCAGGCCCAGGATGGCGCCGGCCACCAGCACCTTGTCGCCGATCGGATCGAGGATCGCGCCCCAGACCGTCACCGCATCCAGCTTGCGCGCCAGCCAGCCGTCGAAATAGTCGGTCACCGCGGCGATCACGAAGGCCCAGAAGGCGAACCTCTGCAGGGCGAACTGGGTGTCGGGCGTTAGGGTCTCGCTGACATAGGGCACGCCCCCCGCCGCCGCGGCCAGGGCCACGAACATGAAGACCGTCAGGATCAGGCGGCCGGTGGAGAGGATGTTGGGCAGGGACTTCATCATCACAGTCTAACGCTCCAGCGCAGCTTCCGTCGCTAGCTCTTCCGGAAGAAGTCGAAAATCCGCTGGGCCAGGGGTTCGCTGACCCCATCGACCTTCATGATGTCATCCACCGAGGCCCTGGAGACCCCGCGCGCCGAGCCGAAGGCGTGCAGCAGGGCGCGCTTGCGGCCCGGCCCCACCCCCTCGATCTCGTCGAGCGGGTTCTTCTTCATGTCGATGGACCGCTTGATGCGGTGGGTGCCGATGGCGAACCGGTGAGCTTCGTCGCGCAGCCGCTGCAGGTAGTAGAGAACCGGCGACTTGGGCTCGAGCATGAACTGCGGCTTGCCGGCCACGTGGAACCGCTCCAGGCCTGCGTCGCGGTCGGGGCCCTTCGCCACGCCCACCACCGGGATGTCGTCCACACCAAGGTCGGCCATCACCTCCATCACCGCCGAAATCTGGCCCGCGCCGCCATCGATCAGCACCAGATCGGGCCGGGGGCTGGAGGCCTCGCCGGTCTCCTCCTCCTTGACCATCCGGCCGAAGCGGCGGCGCAGCACCTCCTTCATCATCCCGAAGTCGTCGCCGGGGGTGAGCTCGGTCCCTTTGATGTTGAACTTCCGGTACTGGTTCTTCTGGAAGCCCTCGGGTCCGGCCACGATCATGCCGCCGACCGCGTTGGTCCCCATGATGTGGCTGTTGTCATAGACCTCGATCCGCTCGGGCGGGCCCTCCAGGCCGAAGGCCTCGGCCACCCCGGCCAGCAGCTTCCCCTGGGCCGAACTCTCGCTCATCTTCCGGCCCAGGGCCTCACGGGCGTTGGTCAGGGCGTGGTCCACCAGCCCCTTCTTCTCGCCCTTCTGCGGCCGACTGATCTCCACCTTGCGGCCGGCCTTCAGGGTGAAGGCCTCGTTCAGGAGCTCGCGCTCGGCGGGCTCCACATTGGTCAGGATCAGCCGGGGGATCGGCTTGTCGTCATAGAACTGGCCGAGAAAGGCCCCCATCACGTCGATATCCTCGTCGGACTTGTCGACCCGGGGGAAGTAGGCGCGGTTGCCCCAGTTCTGGCCGGCCCGGAAGAAGAACACCTGGACGCAGGCCTGCCCGCCTTCCGCGAACAGGGCGAAGACGTCGGCCTCCTCCAGGCTCTCCGGATTGATCTGCTGTTCCTGGGCGACAGAGGCGAGCGCCCGGATGCGGTCGCGCAGGCGGGCGGCACGCTCGAACTCCATGTCGTCAGAGGCGGCCTGCATCTCGCCCGACATCTTGGAGATCACCGCCCGGCTCTTGCCGCGCAGGAAGTCCTCGGCCTGCTCCACCAGGCCCGCATAGTCCTCCAGGCTCACCAGCCCCGTGCAGGGCGCTGCGCAGCGCTTGATCTGGTGCAGCATGCAGGGCCGGGTGCGGCTCTCATAGACGCTGTCGGAGCACGACCGCAGCAGGAAGGCCTTCTGCAGGGTGTTCAGCGTGCGGTTCACCGCCCAGGCGCTGGCGAAGGGCCCGAAATAGTCGCCCTTGATGGTGTGGGCCCCGCGGTGCTTGCGCAGCTGGGCGGCCGGGTGCTCCCGACGGATGACGATCTCGGGGAAGCTCTTGTCGTCCCGCAGCAGCACGTTGAAGCGCGGTTTCAGCTGCTTGATCAGGTTGATTTCGAGGAACAGGGCGTCGGTCTCGGTGCGGACCGTGACGAACTCCATGGACCGGGTCAGGTCCACCATCAGGGCGATGCGTTGGGTGTGGAAACGGCCCTGGGCGTATTGCAGCACCCGCTTCTTCAGGGACTTGGCCTTGCCCACATAGAGGACCTCTCCGTCCTCGCCCATCATGCGATAGACGCCCGGCGCGTCGGGCAGGCGCTTCACCTGATCCTTGATCAGCTCGGCCCCCTTCAGAGGCGCCAGGGCGGTGTCCGTCGGCATGCCACAGATATAGGCGAGTCCGCGTCGCGGCGCAGTGCCGCCGCGACTTTTCGTCAGTCCCGCAATGCCGAGGGATGCGCCTGTCCGCGCCGTTCGATATGAGGGGCGTCGCTTGATCGCCGCTGGGCTTCAGGACAGCGCGGGGATGCAGCTTTGCCCAAGATCGACTTCAAGGCCCTCTTCGACACCCTGCCCAGCCCCTACATGGTGCTGGATCGGGAGCTGCGGTACGTCGAGGTCAACCGGGCCTATGCCGAGACCCTGGCGCGCGCCCGCGGGGAATTGATCGGCCGCCACCTCTTTGAGGCCTTTCCCGACGACGGTGAAAGCGGGCGGTTGCTGCGCGCCTCGTTCGAGCGGGTGATCGAGACCGGCCAGTCCGACACCATGGCCCTGATCGCCTACGCCATCGAGCGTCCCGCCAACCAGGGTGGCGGCATGGAGATGCGCTATTGGTCGGCGGTCCACACCCCGCTGTTCGGCGATGACGGCCGGGTCGCCTTCATCGTGCAGAACACCGTCGATGTCACCGAACTGCAGACGCTCAAGCAGATGGCCAGCGGCGACGCGCCGGCGCCGGGCGAGACCAGTCTGCTGCAGCGTGTGCAGGAGGTTCAGCAGGCCAACCTGTCCCTGCTGCAGGAAACCAGCGAACTTCGCGACATCTTCCGCCAGGCGCCGGGCTTCATGGCCGTCCTCACCGGCTCGGACCTGACCTTCACCCTGGCCAACGACGCCTATCAGCAGCTGATCGGCCATCGCGAGGTGATGGGCCGCCCGATCGATCAGGCCCTGCCCGAGGTACGCGGCCAGGGGTTCGTCAACCTGCTGGAGAATGTGATGGCCAGCCGGGAGCCCTTCATCGGCCGCTCCGCCAGCGTGGTCCTGCAACGCACGCCGGAAGGGCCGCCCGAAGAGCGCTTCGTCGACTTCATCTACCAACCGATCCTTGGCCCCGACGGCGAGGCGGCCGGGGTCTTCGTCGAGGGCAGCGACGTCACCGACCGCGTGCGCGCCGAGCAGCAGCAGAAGTTGCTGCTGGACGAGTTGAACCACCGCGTGAAGAACACGCTCGCCACCGTCCAGTCGATCGCCGCCCAGACCCTGCGCACCAGCCCCGACCCGGCCACCTTCAACCAGGCCTTCGAGTCCCGGCTGTTGGCGCTCTCGTCCACCCACGACCTGTTGACCGCGTCGAGCTGGCGGGGCGCGGACCTGCGTGACATCCTGCTGGCTGAGTTCCGGCCGCACGGCACCGAGCGCTATCGCCTGGAGGGCCCCGACCTCGGCCTCTCGCCGGCCCGCGCCCTCGCTCTTGGCCTGCTGTTCCACGAACTGGCCACCAACGCCGCCAAGTACGGCGCGCTCTCCAGCCCCGAGGGCTGTGTTAAGGTGACCTGGGGCCTTGAGGACGCCGGCGGCGAGGATCGCCTGGTGATCACCTGGACCGAGGAAAAGGGCCCCAAGGTCGGCCCTCCCACGCGCAAGGGCTTCGGCTCACGCCTGATCGAGCGCAGTCTGAAGGGCGAGCTCGGCGGCGAGGCCACCCTGGACTATCGCCAAGACGGCCTGCACTGCCGCGTGGTCCTGCCCCTGGACTAGAGCATTTTCCGATAAGTGTGAAACGGTTATCGGATCGAAAAATGCTCTAACTTTTTGAATTATAGCCCTTTTCATCCGCTCTGAACGAGTCAATCAGAGCGGAAAGGGCTCTAGTCGCGCCGGGGCTTGGTCTTCGCGCCAGGCGTCTGGGCGATGTAGTCGATCAAGGCCCGGCTCGGCGCCCAGCCCAGCAGGCGGCTCTTGCTGGTGTCGATATCGGCGCTCATCCGGTTGCCCGCCACCTCCGGCCCCATGACGATCTCGCCGCCGAACATCTCCGCCACCTCAAGGATGGAATAGGCGCGGCTGTCGCCCAGGCCGAAGTCGTCGCCCTCGCCGCTCTCGCCCACCAGGACCAGGCCTTCGACGATGTCGTCGATATGGGTGAAGTTACGCTTCTGGGTCCCCGGCGCATTGACCCGCAGATGTTCGCCGGCCAGACGGCGCTGGCGGAAGATCTCGATCAGGGTGCCGTAGGCCCCGGCCCGCTCGCCCGGCCCATAGACATTGTAGAAGTAGGTGATGGCGTATTTCAGCCCGTACCAGTCGCCGTAGTTGCGGACCATCTCGGTATTGGTGGCCTTGGTCCAGGCATAGGGGCTCTGGTCGCGCCCCAGCCCGCCGTCGCCGAACTTGGTGGACGAGCCGGCATAGAGCAGCTTGCACCCCTTGGTGCGGCAGAATTCCAGCACCCCGAAGGTCCCGGCCTTGTTCAGATCCCAGACCACCGCCGGCTCCAGCAGGCTCTTCTCGACCCGGGAGTACTCCCCGAGGTGGAACACCAGGTCCGGAGTCTCGGGCACGTGGGTCGCGATGTCCTTGGTGTGGCCCTCGCGATAGTCGACGCCGGCGACGTGGGCGTCCTTTGTGCCGGCGAAATAGTTGTCCAGCGAGATCACCCTGTGACCGTCGGCCACGAGGCGCGCGCACAGCGACGAACCAATGAACCCGGCGCCGCCGGTGACGAGAATGAGCTTGGCCATGGAATCAGAATGGCGCGACAGGCTTTAAGGTCGCCCTAAAGCCTGACGCCGCCCGCCTGCAGTTTAGCGAAGCCGGCCTTGGTGAGCTTCACATAGCCCTTGGCGCCGTCCTTGTAGAACATCGCCCCCTTCACCTTGCCGGGATCGAAGCCGTCGGCGACCAGGTCCAGCTTGCGGTACTTGAAGGTGCCCGTGGTCTCGATGGCCGGCAGGATGCGCACGAACACCGGCTGGGCGTAGGGCGGCAGGTCTGCCGCCACCTGGGCCCCAAACACCTTGATGTCGAAGTCGCTGTCCACCACCAGGCCCGCCATGCCCGCGCGGCCGTCGGCGCCGGGCGCCTCCACGCCATAGACATTGGCCTCGACGACCCCCGGGATGGCCTGCAGCCGCTCGGCGACCTCGCCGGTGGAGACATTCTCGCCCTTCCAGCGGAAGGTGTCGCCGATGCGGTCGACGAAATAGAAGTAGCCGTCGCCATCGGTCTTCATCAGGTCGCCGGTGCGGAACCAGGCGTCACCCTTTTCGAACACGTCGCGCAGAACCTTGCGGTCCGAGGCCGCCTTGTCGACATAGCCGATGTATTCGCTGCGGGCGTCCCCCAGGCCGATCTTGCCGATGCACTCGCCCACCTGTCCGGCGCCGGCCTCGATGCAGAAGCCGCCGGTTCCGCGGATCGGCGCCTCAGCCTCCACGTCGTACTGGACCAGGCGGATGTTGAACTTGTTGCGCAGCCATTTGGGCGCGCGGCCGATGGCGCCCGTCCGGCCATCGAAGTTGAACATCGACACATTGCCTTCGGTCGAACCGTAAAACTCCAGGATCTCGGGAATCTTGAACCGCGACGTCATCTCCGCCCAGACGTCCGGGCGCAGCCCGTTACCGAAGGCCAGCCTCAGCTTGTGGCGCGTGTCGTCCTCGCCGGGCGCCTGGTTCACCAGATACCGGCAGAGCTCGCCGATATAGACGAACATGGTCGCCTCCTGCGCCACCACGTCGGACCAGAAATGGCTGGCGGAGAACTTCTTCTTCAACACCACCGAGCCGCCGTTCAGCAGCGCCGCGCCCAGACCGCAGAGCCCACCCGTGGAGTGGTAGAGCGGCAGGGGGTTGTAGACCCGGTCCTTGTCCGTCGCCCCGGTCGAGCCGGCGAAACCGCGCATGAACAGCTGGGCCCGCACGTGGGTGATCCTCGCCGCCTTGGGCAGACCTGTCGTCCCCGAGGTATAGATGTAGAGCGCGGTGTCGCTGGCGGTCATCCCCTCGCGCACCGAACGGTCCGGCGGCAGGGAGCTGCAGCTCTTCAGGGCCTGTGACAGGTCGCGCTGGTCGCCCACCGCATGGCCCAGCACCCATTGCTGCATGGGCTTGTCCAGCAGGCCCTTGGCCTCCTCGAAGGCCGGCGAGGTCTCGGCGTCGACCAGCACGTGGCCGGCGCCCGAGATGTTCAGGCAATGGGCCAGCGCCTGACCCGAGAGCTGATTGTTGATCAGGGCGGTGATCACCCCGACCTTGGTCAGGCCATACCAGATGGGGAAGTATTCCAGCCGGTTGGGCATGAACAGCGCCACCGTCTGGCCGCGCCGCAGGTTGTTGGTCTTGGCCCAGTGGGCGTAGCGGTTGGCGATGGCGTCCATCTCGCCATAGGTGACGGTCTTGTCCTCGAAGGTGAGGGCCGGCTTCTCGCGCCACTGGTCGACGGCGGCCTGCAGATCGTCGCAGATCAGGTTGGGCGAGGCGGGCGCAATGGTCTTCACCCTTTTCAGGGTGCGGTTGAGCCCGCGTACGAACCGCCACTCACGTTCGAGCCGGGCCTTAAAACTCATGCATACCCTCCGACGTCCGCGCCACCTTGGCGGGGCCGCGAGGTGCGGGTCAAGCGGGGCTTTGGCAGCCCGTTGTCACACCCGCGTCAGGCGGGCCCCACCGTGGCGGAAAGGACTCAGTCTGATAGGCTTGGCGCATGATCGCCCTGCCCCGCGCCATTCTCTTCGACCTCGACGAGACCCTGCTCTCCTTCGGCAAGCGCCCACTGCTGCTGGCCGAGGTGGCCGAGGAGTTCGCCGCCGCCCTCGCCCCGATCGCGCCGCTGGAGCTGGCCGATCTCCTGGAGGCGCATTTCCGGGACTTCTGGTCTGACCCAGAGCGCCACAAGGCCTGGCGGTTCACGCTGGGCGCGGCGCGGCGGAAATTGGTCGGCGACGTCTTCGATGCCCTGCGTCCGCGCGCCCCGGGCCTGACGCCGGAGATGGCCACGGCCTTCGCCGACCGGTTCCACGCCTATCGCGAGGAGCAGGCCCGCTTCTTTCCGGGCGCGCTTGAGGCGGTGGACGCGTTGAAGCGACGCGGCGTGAAGCTGGCCCTGGTCACCAACGGCGCCGCGGACGTCCAGCGGGCCAAGATCGAGCGGTTCGAGCTCTCCCACCGCTTCGAGCACATCCAGATCGAGGGCGAGGCCGGCTTCGGCAAGCCCGAGGAACAGGCCTATCGGCACGCCATGGCCGCGCTCGGAGTCGAGGCTCATGAGACCTGGATGGTCGGCGATAATCTGGAGTGGGAGGTCGCCGCGCCTCAGCGCCTGGGTATCCACGCCATCTGGCACGACCACCTGGGGGTGGGCCTGCCCAAGGACAGCTCCATCAAACCCGACCGCATCATCCTGTCCATCGGCGAACTGACGGAAAATCTAGGCTGAGCCATCAAATGCGGCGTGTTTGCGGCTAGAATAGGAAACAATTCGGCGCATACTCGAAAGTATGTCGTCGAAGATTCTCGGACATGTTGAAGGTTCGGGGAGAAAATGTATACCTCCAACCCCATATGGCGCTTGGAACTGGGGACGCCGCATCAAATCAAAGCCGCCAATTCCTCCTGAATCACGGAACGTGTGAGCAGCACCCTCGTTTAACCTCTCGAACAACATTGGGAGGTCTAAGGATGACTGCCGAATATAGCCCCTTCGCCAAGCCGACGTTCACCGCCGCTGACTTCGAGCGCAGCGACGCGCAACTCGGCCAACAGTCTCCCGTCTTCACGGAGACGCCGATCTATGCCCAGCCCAAGAGCCGCAAGGCCAAGGGTGGGATCAACCCCCTGATCTTCGCCGCGGTTCCCGCCGTCGCCCTGGCGCTGGGCGCCGGCATGATGTTCCTGGGCGACCCACGGGACGAGGCGGCTCCGCCGCCCAGCGCGGCCAACACGGTGACTCCCGCTCCGATGCTGGCGCCGGCCACGCAGACCGCGGCCCCGGCCACGATGGCTCCGGAAGCGCCCGCCGTCACCACCCCGGCTCGGGTCGAGACGGCCCCCGCCCGGGTCGCCGCCACCCCGACCCGCGTTGCTCGGGCCCGCCCCGCCCCCGCCGCGGTGAGTGCGGAAGGGATGGGCACGGACGCCAGCGCCACAATCCCGGCGACGCCGCAGCCCTATTCCGGCCCGGCCCAGACCTCTGCTTCGGCGCCCACCGCCCTCGTGGTCCCGCCGGTGACCGTGGCCGCCGAACCGGTCAATCCGGCGCCGGCCGAGGCGACGCCGGACTCGGCCCAGCCCGAGGCGGCCAACGTCCCGACCCCGTAAGGGCCACTCAGGCTCCAGGGCTGGAGCCGCTCCTCTCACCAGCCCTGACAAACTTGGCGGCGCCTCCGGGCGCCGCCTTTTTCTCGGGCGATTGACTTTGGACCACTTGATAGTCCACCATAATGGACCATCAAGTGGTCAGGTGTCGAATGCGCATCTCCGTCAGCGACGCCAAGGCCCAGCTCACCGAGCTGGTCCGCCGAGCAGAGGCCGGGGAGGAAGTGATCCTCACCCGTCACGGCCAGGCTGCCGCGCGCCTCACCCCCATCCGCGCCGAGCCTGACCTCAAGGCGCGCCGCGCGATCCTTGAGGCCGTGCGCAGGGATGGCGCGGCCAAGGCCCTGCCGGGCCCCACCGCCGCCCGTAGCCAGGACTTCCTCTATGATGACGACGGCGTCCCCGGATGATCGTCGTCGACACATCGGCCCTCATGGCGATCGTGCTGGGCGAACCGGAGAGCGACGCCTGCATCGCGGCCCTGGAGGCCGAGGCTGACGTCCTCATCTCCGCCGGCACCCTCGCGGAGGCCCTGATCGTTTCTGGCCGCCGAGACGTGGCCGACCAAGTGGACAAACTTGTGACCGGTCTGGCCTTCACCGTGGCGCCGGTGACCGAATCCATGGCGCGGCAGGTGTCGGACGCCTACGCCGCCTGGGGCAAGGGGGTTCACCCGGCCGGCCTGAACCTGGGTGACTGCTTCGCCTACGCCTTGGCGAAAGCCAGCGACTGCCCGCTGCTGTTCATCGGCGACGACTTCGCGCGCACCGACCTCAAGGCCGTCCTTTAGCGCCGCGCGGCCAGGGCGCGATACCGCGCCGCCGCCTCGGGCGGACCGAAGGTCTCGTAGAGGGTCGCCAAGTTGTGAGCCGCCATGAAGCTGCCCCGGCCGCGCACCGCGCCGTCCAGGTGTGGCTGCTCGCCGATCTCCAGACACCGCTTCCAGGCCGCCTCGGCCACCGGCAGCAGTTCGCTCACCGCGCGGACCGGATCGGCCATGGCGCTGTCCAGGTAGAGGTCTCCCACCGCGAAGTGGAAATCCGGCGATCCCGACCAGGCGGCCCGCTCGGACTCCGCCAGGGCGCGGGCCTCCTCAAGCTGACCGGCGTCCTTCAGGGCGGTGATCGCCCGCACCACCAGGCTGTGGCGCCACGGAACCTCCGTCGGCGCCAGCCGCAGGGCCTCGGTGAAGCACAGCGCCGCCTGGGGCGGATGGCCCCGCGCCTGGTGTTCCTTGGCCAGCTGGAACCACAGATAGGGGTCCTGCGGGTGGTCCTGCAGGTCGCGCATGAGCAGGACCTCGTTGCGGTCCCCCTTGCGCGCCAGGCTCTGCGCGGTGAACCCGTCATGCCCCAGCAGCAGCGACAGGCGCACCCCGCGCTCCAGCCCCACCGGCTGCTCGTGAACGCGGCCCTCATAGCGGACCCCGCGTGGGAGAACCCGCGGGATCCAGGTCTGGGCGATGGCCTCGCCCTCCAGCTGATTGTCGCGGCGCACCCAGCCCATGGCGTCGGGGTCCAGGGCGCCCAGCGCCTCCCCGCCGCTCTCGATCCACTCGTCGGCGTCCAGCACCAGGTTCCAGGCGGCCGGCGACAGGTCGAGCGAGGCGTTGCGGGCGGCCGCGAAATCGTCGCGCCAGGCGAACTCATGCACCTGCGCGCCACACGACCGCGCGATCCCGACGGTGCCGTCGACAGACCCGGTGTCCAGCACGATCATCAGGTCGACGAAGGGCCGGGCGCTGTCCAGGGCGCGGGCGATCTGGTGGGCCTCGTCGCGGGCGATCATCACCAGGGCCAGGCGGCTCATGCAGGTCTCCGGGGCAAATCTCCCTCAGAGATAGCCCAGGTCGGCCCGCCAGACCTCCCCCATTCCAGTCCGGGGGGTACGATCCATAGCCGCGTGTGGCGCACTGACGCAGGGGAAGGTGGTTCAACCGCGAGTAACCATTTGGTCAAGGCGCTCAAGGTAGACGCGAGGTCACCGGTACGGAGCAATCGCAGGCCGGCGGAAACGCGGACCTAACCCATGTCACTGAACAATCTGAAGATCTCTCGGAAGCTCACCCTAGGGTTCGCCGCCGTGACGGTGACCATGGCGGGAATGGGAGCCGCCACCTTCCTCTCCTTCCAGTCCCTGGAGACCGCCCGTCGCGAGACCGACGAGAGCCGCCAGACCATCCAGATTCTCAACGAGGCCAAGTTCTTCCTGGCCCGGCAGGAGAATAGCTATCGCGGCTTCCTGCTCTCGGCGAACCCCTACTATGTCGAGCGCATCGCCAAGCACCGGGACAACTTCAAGCAACGCCTGAGCGCGGCCGCGCCGCTGCTGGCCGACAGTCCCAAGGACTTGGAAACCCTCACCGCCATCGGCGCCGCCGCCGACCGCTGGCACAGCGAGATCGCGCAGGCCGGTCAGGTCCTGGCCGCCGATCCGGCCACCCGCCAGCAGGCGATCGACATGATCTCCCCCGACGGCGCCGCCGACGGCCTGATCGCGCCGGCCGAGGATGGCATCGAGGCTATCTTCGAGAGTGAGACCAAGCGCCTCGCGAGCCTCGCCGCCTCCCAGGCCGCCACCACTCGCAACGCCTATGTCAGCCTGACCAGCGGCCTGATCCTGGGTCTGTTGATCGCCGTGGCCGTCGGCCTGTGGCTGACCCGCGCCATCGCCGGCCCCGTCACCGCCATGACACGCGCCATGCGCAAGCTGGCCGGCGGCGACTTCACCGTGGATATCCCCGCCCAGGGCCGCAGGGACGAGGTGGGCTTGATGTCCGAGGCCGTGGCCGTCTTCAAGGACGCCGGCATCGAGAAGCTGCGCCTGGAGGGCATGAGCGCCGAGCAGCGCCGCGCCGCCGAGGAGGAGCGCGCCCGCACCGAGGCCGCCAAGGCCCGCGCCGCCGCGGAACAGGCTGTCGTCGTGGCGTCCCTGGCCGGCGGCCTGGACTATTTGAGCCGTGGCGACCTCACCCACCGCATCACCGAGGCCTTCCCCGAGGACTACGCCAAGCTGAAGAGCGACTTCAACGCCGCCATGGCTCAGCTCCAGGACGCGATGACCATCGTGGTGGGTAATGTGCGCGGCATCCGCAGCGGCTCGGGCGAGATCACCGCCGCCACCGACCACCTGTCGCGCCGCACCGAGCAGCAGGCCGCCAGCCTGGAGGAGACCGCCGCGGCCCTGGAGCAGATCACCTCCACCGTCCAGCGTTCGGCCAGCGGCGCCATCTCTTGCGCCCAGGTCGTGCAGGCCGCGCGCGGCGACGCCCAGACCAGCGGTGACGTCGTCCGCCAGGCCGTCGAGGCCATGAGCGCCATCGAGGGCTCGGCCCGCGAGATCAGCGCCATCATCGGGGTCATCGACGAGATCGCCTTCCAGACCAACCTGCTGGCTCTGAACGCCGGGGTCGAGGCCGCCCGCGCCGGCGACTCCGGCAAGGGCTTCGCCGTCGTGGCCTCCGAGGTGCGCGCCCTGGCTCAGCGCTCCGCCGACGCCGCCAAGGAGATCAAGGCCCTGATCGGCGCCTCGTCGCGCCAGGTGGAGACCGGCGTCAAGCTGGTGGGCCAGACCGGGGAGAGCCTGCAGCGGATCATCGAGAAGGTGGCCGACATCGACAGCCTGATCACCGAGATCGCCGCCGGCGCCCAGGAACAGGCCACGGGTCTCGCCGAGGTCAGCACGGCGGTGAACCAGATGGACCAGATCACCCAGCAGAACGCCGCCATGGTGGAGGAGAGCACCGCCGCCAGCCACGCCCTGCGCAACGAGGCCGAGGTCCTGGCCGGCTCCATCAGCCGCTTCCAGACCGGCGTCGCCGCGGAGGCCGAACCCCCCCGCGCCGCCACCGTCACGGCCATGAAGACCGTCAGCCGGGCCGGCGGCGGCGCGCGCAAGCCGCAGGCGGAGGGCTGGGAAGAGTTCTAGCGAGACGCCGGCGGGGCGCCGCCGCTAGAGCATGATCGCTTGAGACGGAACCGCGCAGCGGTCCCGGCTCAGGCGTGAATCATGCTCTCGCTTATATCTGGAGCCTGATCCGCCGCATCGGCGGAATTGCGAAGCGATTCCACCTCGACGGATCAGGCTCTAGGTTGGCCGCCTCCGAAAGGTGGTCCCCATGCGTCTCCTCCTCGCCCTGATTCTCGCCCTGTGCGCCGGGCCCTTGGCCGTCCAGGCCCAGACCCCGGCCGACGCCTTCTTCGCCGGCCTGACCCGTCTCTGCGGCCAGACCTTCACCGGCACGGTGGTGGAGGGCGACCCGGTCGCCGACGCCGCCATGCGCCAGGCCAGGCTGACCATGACCGTGGCCGCCTGCAGCGCTGACGAGATCCGCATCCCCTTCCGGGTCGGCGCCGATCCCTCGCGCACCTGGGTGATCACCCGCCTGCCCGGCGACCGCCTGCGCCTGAAGCACGACCACCGCCACCCCGACGGCGCGGAGGATGAGGTCTCGCAGTATGGCGGCGACACCACCGGCCCCGGCGCCCCCGACCTCCAGAGCTTCCCGGCCGACGCCTATTCCATCGCCCTGTTCAACCGCACCGGCCGCGCGGCCTCCAACACCAATGTCTGGTCCCTGGGCCTGACGCCCAAGGTCTTCACCTATGAGCTGGCCCGGCCGGGCCGCCTGTTCCGCGTGGCCTTCGACCTCACGGCGCCGGCGCCCGCCCCATGACCACGGTCAGTGGATCGCTGGCCCGGCCGTCCATCAGCCGGTGGACCTCGATCCCGGCGAACCCCGCCGCCTCGAGATAGAGCTCGATCAGCCGGGCGTGTCCCTGCGGGCCGATGTCGCGCCAGACCGCCACGGCCTTGGTGGGAAAGCAGCGGTTGGAATAGCTCACCACCAGGAGCGCGCCGGGCCGCAGCACGCGCGCTGCCTCCGCCAGCACCGCCGCGGGCTGCTGCAGGTACTGCACGCCGACGCAGATCATCGCCGCGTCGATTGAAGCGTCCTCCAGGGCCAGGGTCGGCGCGCGGTTCAGGTCCTGCAGGAACCAGCGTGTCAGGCGCGGATTGGCCGCCAGTTCCTCGGCGTTCATCCCGTGCCCCATCACCTCGCCATAGGCGACCTCCGGCGGCAGGTGGCTCACCCAGCTGCTCATCAGGTCCAGCAGCACCCCGCCCGGCGGCAGCACCTGCCGGTAGAACCCGGTCAGGGCCGCGATGGCCGCGTCGTCGATATGGGTCTTGAGCCGCGCCTGCGCGTAGAACTCGGCGTCGTCGCCATCATCCTGCTTGGCGAAGGCGCCCGGCGGCAGTTGGGACAGGAGGCTCATGCGTCCAGCATAGGCCGCGATCGCGACAGCCGCGTCCACGGGAGATTTTCGAAGTCATTGCGTCCGCGGATAAAGTCCTTGTGTCCGGATGACGCCAGGCCAGCGGTGGTTTGATGCGGCCCTACAGTCTATCTGTCAGGACGCATGCATCACACTCCACTAATCGCGACCCTTGTCGCCGGCCTCACTGTGGCCTTCGTGTTCGGCGCACTCGCCCATCGCCTGAAACTCTCGCCGCTGGTGGGCTATCTGCTCGCCGGCGTGGTGGTGGGACCTTTCACCCCCGGCTATGTCGCCGACCAGGAACTGGCCACCGAGCTCGCGGAGCTTGGGGTCATTCTGCTGATGTTCGGCGTTGGGCTGCACTTCTCGCTGAAGGACCTGCTGGCGGTCCGCTGGATCGCCATCCCCGGCGCGCTCGGACAGATCGCGGTGGCCACCCTGCTGGGCATGGGGCTGGGTCATCTCCTGGGCTGGTCGTTGATCTCGGGCCTGGTGTTCGGCCTGGCGCTCTCGGTGGCCAGTACGGTGGTGCTGCTGCGCGCCCTGCAGGAACAGCGGGTGGTCCAGACCAACCGCGGCCGCATCGCCGTGGGCTGGCTGATCGTTGAGGACTTGGCCATGGTCCTGGCCCTGGTGCTGCTGCCGGCCCTGGCGGGCGCCGTCGCCGGGCCCGTGGGCGGCGCTCCGGCCGGCGCCTGGGTGATCCCTCTGGGCGTGACCCTGCTGAAGGTGGCAGCCTTCGTCGCCTTCATGCTGGTGGTGGGACGCCGGGTGATCCCCTGGGTCCTGCACTGGACCGCCCACACCGGCTCGCGGGAACTATTCCGGCTGGCCGTCCTGGCCATAGCGCTGGGCGTCGCCTTCGGGGCGGCGATGCTGTTCGACGTGTCCTTCGCGCTCGGCGCCTTCTTCGCCGGCATGATCCTGGCGGAGTCGGAACTCAGCCAGCGGGCCGCCGAGGAGACCCTACCCCTGCGCGACGCCTTCGCGGTGCTGTTCTTTGTCTCGGTGGGGATGCTGTTCAATCCCCTGGTCCTGGTGGAACAGCCCTGGCCCCTGCTGGCCACCGTCGCCATCGTGGTGGTGGGCAAGTCCCTGGCCGCCTTCGTCATCGTCCGCGCCTTTGGCCACGACAATCGGACCGCGCTCACCATCTCAGCCAGCCTCGCCCAGATTGGCGAGTTCTCCTTCATCCTAGCGGGCCTGGCCGTGGGCCTTGGCCTGCTGCCGGAGGCTGGCCGCGACCTGATCCTGGCCAGCGCCATCATCTCCATCATGCTCAACCCCTTCCTGTTCGCCGCCGTGGTCCGCCGCGAGAAGGCGGCCGCAGCCAGGGCCGCTGGCTCCCTGCCCCAGGCGGCCAATGACCAGTTGCCCACCATCCTCACCGACCATGTCATCGTCGTGGGCTTTGGCCGGGTGGGCCGGATCGTCGCCGAGCGCCTGGAAGCCGCCGAGATCGCCTATCTGGTGATCGAGGCCGACGACGCGGCCGGCAAGCGCGCCGTGGCCGCAGGCGCCGAGACCCACATCGGCAACGCCGCCGATCCGCGCGTGCTCTCGGCCGCAGGCCTGGCCCTCGCTCGACGGGTCATCGTCACCATTCCCGAGGGGTTCGAGGCCGGGGGCGTCGTGCAGGAGGCCCGGCGGACCAACCCCGCCATCACCATCGTCACCCGCGCCCACTCCGACGCCGAGATCGAGCATCTCACCCGGCTCGGCGCCGACCACGCGATCCTGGGGGAGCGGGAGCTGGCCCAGGCCCTGCTGGCGGGGATCCACGACGACGGCGACCAACCCGCCGCCGAGCCGCCCGCTGAAGGTGGTCGGCCAATCCTGTCGGATGTGGAATGGGCGCTCATGGCGGGGGTGCGAGAGCTGGGGATCGGCGCCAATGAGGCCATCTCGCGCGCGGCGCTTAGGGAGGCGGCCTCCGCCCTCGGCGACTTCTCACCAGCCCGGCTGGCCGAAGGGTTCGCCGGCCTGGCCGAAAAGAACCACCTCACCCCCTTGGGATCCGAGCGCGTCAGGGTGACCCAGACCGGCTTCGTCGCCGCCCAGACGGCCCCTACTCACTAGGAGGCGCAGGGCTCGGTAGGGGCGCCGTAGCGCGTGTGGATCGCCCGCGTCGCGGGCGCGCCCAGCTCCAACACCGTCATCTTGTCGTACTCGCAGTCGGTGGGCGCCACGGGCGCGCGATCGCCGAGCGCCCGGGCGATCGCGGCCACCGTGTTGCTGTGCCCAACAATCAGCACGGTATCGCCAGGCCCCGCGGTGCGCGCCTTCGCCGCCACCCGCTGGGCGTGGGCCGCGTCGCCGCCCTCGACGCCGAGCGCAACCACCGTGACCCCGGCGGCCCTGGCGGTGGGGGCGGCGGTCTGTTGGGTGCGCTTCAGGGGCGTCGCCAGCACCATCGTCACCTTCGCCCCCGCCAGCGCCTGAGCCAGGGCCTCGGCCCGCGCCTGGCCCGCGGCCGACAGATCGGGATCGCCGCTGGGGGCGACCTTCTCGCCATGCCGCACGATGACCACGGTCTGGGCCTGAGCCGGGAGGGCTGCGAGGGCGGCCGCCAGGGCCGCGATAAGGAGGCGCTGAATCATGTCCTGATCATAACGTGAAAGTCGCCGCGCGCGCCGGGGCTTGCACAATCGCGCCGCATCGCGGAACTCTCCGCCTGTCAGACACGCGTTCGAGGTCCCTACATGCGTAAGTCCGGCGCCACCAAGGCGCTCTATGCGGGATCCTTCGATCCCGTAACCCGGGGCCATCTGGACATCATCGGCAAGGCGCTCTCGACCTTCGACGCCGTCCACGTCGCCATCGGCACCAATGTCAGGAAGGGACGCACCTTCGGCGTCCAGGAGAGCCGGCAGTTGATCGTCGACTCGGTCACCGAGCTGTGGCCCCAGGCCGCCGATCCCCTGGGGACCGACGCCCTGTTTGGCGGCGCCCTGGAGGTCGGCGACTACGCCAACCGCAGCCTGATCGGCTACGCCCACGAGATCGGCGCCACCCACATCGTGCGCGGCCTGCGCGAGGCCAGCGACTTCAACGACGAGTTCAACCTGCACGGCGTGGCGGGCCGCATCGACCCCCGGGTGCTGATGGTCCACTTCATCTGCGAGTCCCAGTTCCTGCACGTCTCCTCCAGCACGGCCAAGGAGCTGGCCTTCGTGGGCGAGGGCATCGGCTGGCTGGTCATGCCCTGCGTCGAGGCCGCCTTCGCCGCCCGCCGCGGCCCGTCCAGCAACGATTGAGGAGCCCCATGTCGACCATCAAGACCCTCACCTGGGGTGTGAAACAGAGCTTCCGGAGCTATGTCGAAGGCGCCGGCGGCAAGACGCAGACCAGCGAAGGCGCCCAGACCGCCGCCGACGGCGGCTTCGTCTTCCCCGCCGGCCCCGACAGCACCCTGGCCCTCGACGAGGCCGGCAAGCTGACCGGACGCGGAACCTTCACCGGCATCGTCCACTTCGAGGCCCACGGCGGCATGCTCAAGGTCTGGATGGTCGATCCCATCCTGGAGATCACCGACGCCGGCGCCGTCCTCACCGTCGCCGACCACCCCACCCGCACCTACCGCCTGGAAGCCGCCAAGCTGGACCTGGCCGCCGCGACGGCCGAGCCCGGCGAGACCGCCCTCCCCGCCGCCCTGCTGATGTTCGGCAGCCAATGGCTGGGCGGCAACTACCCGGCGGGCACGGCGCTGGACGAGGTGCGGCTCGGGATGGCGGCGCGGTAGACAGGTAATGAGGACCAGGGTCGGACAATCGACTGCGGCGGGAGCCCTCTGCCTCGCCGCGTTCCTGCTCGCGATGCTGATAGCCGCGCCGGCGCCGGCGGCCGAGCCGCACAAGATGTGGCCCAACAGTCTTTCGCCCGAGGAACTGTCGCTTCGACTGGAGGAAGGCGCCCGCCGGCCTCTTGGAAGCCGAGAGAACCCCATCCGGGTCTTCAGGCCGGATGGTGAGCGGGACTATCTCTCAAGACTGCGCTGTTCGGACGGAGTCGCTCCCGCCTTTAGCAGGATCGGCAGCTACGGACCGAAGCCCGGGATCTACGGCCACATCGTCGATGCCTATCAGGTGGTCTGCCGCTCGGGCGACCCCGCCGAAGCCACCCTCCTCATGGACATGTACTTCGCTGACCATACCGAGACGGCCGCACCGCTGGGGTTCACATTGCAGGCGCCGTGAGAGCGCCCTCACCCTGTCGTCGCCCTCGCCGCCAAAACCCCTTGATCGCCCGAGATATATGGCTATCATTATAGCCATAATTTCGGAGGTCGCCCCCTTGACCACCTACAGCGTCGCCGACGCCAAGAACGGCCTGCCGCGCCTGATCGACCGCGCCCTGGAGGGCGAGGAGGTCATCATCTCCCGGCACGGGAAAGCCGTCGCGGAACTGCGCTCGATTGCGCGGGAGGATCAGAAGGTGTCCACGGCCAGCTATATGTGGCTGAAGGCGCGCCGGCTGAAGCGCAAGGGCGTCGGCCTGACCTCGGTCGAGCTGCTCGACCAGCTGTACGACGAAGCGTGAGCGCCTATCTCGACGCCAGCGCGATCCTGCCCATCCTGATCGAGGAGCCGGGAAGCCCGCTTGTTGACCGGTTCATGGCCGAGGCGGACCAGCCCCTGGTGGTGAGCGAATTCGCCGCCGCCGAGGTGGCTTCGGCCTTGTCGCGCCTCGTTCGCACCGGCCTGCTGGAGGCAGGCGACGCCACGGCCCGCCTCGCCGACTTCGACGCCTGGCGCGCCTCAGCCACCCTCGACCTCGACCTCCAGGCCTCCGACATCCGGCTGGCCAATATCTTCGTCCGCCGCTTCGACCTGATGCTCCGCGCGCCCGACGCCCTACACGCCGCCATCTGCCGGCGCGGCGACTTGCTGCTGGTGACCCTGGACCACCGCCTGGCGGCCGCCGCTGGGGAGTTGGGCATTCGGACCCAACTGCTGACGGCTATCGGCTGACCGGGTTCGCCCCGGCCGCCTGCTCGGGCCCGCCAGCTGACAAGTCGGCCCGAGCCGACGGCGCGCGCCTGGTCCTCCCCGGGCTCTAGACCTGCGGGCGGTTCCAGCCTGTGCGCGGCCGTGCCGCATCGCCAATCCCCTGCAGCCATGGCCTTATGGACGCCTACTGACATCCCGCCCCGCCTTGAGCCCCCCATGCTGAACACGCTGTTCTCGCGCGCCGGAGCCGAATGGGGCTCCGCCGTCCTGGTGTTCGCCGTGAGCCTGATGGCCGGCCGCTACGCCGCCCAGGGCATGGAACTGGTCCAGTGGGCGGGCGCGGCGACCGCGGTGCTGGGCTCGGTAACGGTGGCGGTCTGGGTGCGGATCGCCCCAGCGCCCGCCAAGGTTCCCGCCCGTCAGGACGACTGACGCGAAACCCGGCAATCTGGGGTCCCGGTCGCCTCAAGCGTGACCACTCGCCGCAGCCTGACCACATTCGATGTTTACCCTGACGAACGATCCTCCGATCGCACGTCAATTGGAGGGCATTGGAGGCCCCATGCTCAAGTCGATCACTGCCCGCATCCCCGCCGAACGCGCCGCCATGGCCCTCGTCATCGTCGCCAGCGCCCTGGTGGGCCGTCAGGCCGCGATCGGCATGGACACCGCCCAAGGCCTTTCGGGCCTGGCCGCGATCCTCGGGTCCTCGATGCTGGTGATCATGGTCAAGTCCTGGCCCAAGCCCGAGCCCGTCAAGGTCCGCGCGCGCCGCGACGACTAAGCCTGACAGCCTGAAGTGGGCACCGGTTCAGGCGCCCGTCAGGCGACAAGCAAAATCTCTAACTCACGCGCCTAGTCGGCGTGGACGTCGAGGCCGAGCGCCGTCAGCAGGCGGTACTGCTGGCCGACGTCGATCTTCATCCCCTCGCAGTTCGCCAGCCCTGACAGGTTCAGGCCGCTGACCTCGGCCCCACGCAGGTCGGCGTCGGCGAACTTGGCGCCCCCGGTCAGGGCCTGAAACAGGTCGCACTTGCGCATGTCGGCGCCGGTCAGGTCGGCCTCCCGCAGGTCGGTCTCCCGCAGCGAGACGTTGGTCAGGTCCGCCCCGGCCAGCCGCGCCTGGGCCAGGTCGGCCAGCTCCAGGCTGCAGCCCGAGAACGAGACCTGGGTGCGGATCACCTTGCGACCGAAGGCCCGGCTGAAGTCGGCGCCGACAAAGGCCGCGCCCCGCAGGTTGCAGGTCTCGAACTGCGCGCCGTACAGGCTCGACCGCTCGAACCGCGCGAAGGACAGGTCGCAGCGGACGAAGCGCACCTCATCGAGACCGCAACGGGCAAATGTCGGCCCATGTTGGCCGTGGGCGAACACGCAGGCGTCGAAGTGCGCGTCGCGCAGGTTGGCGCTGGCGAACCGGGACCCAAGGATGCGGCAACCCTTGAATTTACTGCCTTCCAACACCGTCCCGGAGAACTGCGCCCCTTGAATCGTGCAGTTCGTGAACACCGCGTCGGTGCAGTCCGCGTCAGACCAGTCCGCCATCGACAGGTCTTCGTCGGTCGCCCCGTCTGAAAAGGCCATTTCATCCATCCGTGGCGACCGACATGTGGCTGGAGCGTGACAGCCTGAAGTGGCTGCCGGTTCAGGCGCCCGTCACGCTCCAACTCTAAGACGACGAGCCTGTTCATCCGTTTCAGATGAGTCCATCTGAAACGGACAGGCTCTAGAGCTTGACCTGAATCTCGCTCCCCGCCGCCCGGAATTTGGCGCTCATCTCCGCCATCCCCTGCGCCACGTCGTTCTGCCTGGCCGCCGTCTCGCGGATCTCCTGGCTGATCTTCATGGAGCAGAACTTCGGCCCGCACATCGAGCAGAAGTGGGCGGTCTTGAAGGCCTCCTTGGGCAGGCTCTCGTCGTGGTACTGGCGCGCCGTCTCCGGATCGAGGCCGAGGTTGAACTGGTCCTCCCAGCGGAACTCGAACCGCGCCCGGCTGAGCGCGTCGTCCCAGGCCCGGGCGGTGGGATGACCCTTGGCCAGGTCGGCGGCGTGGGCGGCGATCTTGTAGGTGATCACGCCTTGCTTGACGTCCTCCCGGTCGGGCAGGCCGAGGTGCTCCTTCGGCGTCACGTAGCAGAGCATGGCGGTCCCGAACCAGCCGATCATGGCCGCTCCGATGCCGCTGGTGATGTGGTCATAGCCCGGCGCGATGTCGGTGGTCAGCGGGCCGAGGGTATAGAAGGGGGCCTCGCCGCAGACCTTCAGCTGCTTGTCCATGTTGGCCTTGATCTTGTGCATCGGCACGTGGCCGGGGCCCTCGATCATGGTCTGGACCCCATGCTTCCAGGCCACCTGGGTCAGCTCCCCCAGGGTCTCCAGCTCGGCGAACTGGGCCGCATCATTGGCGTCGGCGATGGACCCCGGCCGCAGGCCGTCCCCCAGGCTGAACGACACGTCGTAGGCCCGCATGATCTGGCAGATGTCCTCGAAGTGCTCGTAGAGGAAGTTCTCCTTGTGGTGGGCCAGGCACCACTTGGCCATGATCGAGCCCCCCCGGCTGACGATCCCCGTCACCCGCCTGGCGGTCAGCGGCACATAGGACAGCCGCACCCCGGCGTGGATGGTGAAGTAGTCCACCCCCTGCTCGGCCTGCTCGATCAGGGTGTCGCGGAACACCTCCCAGGTCAGGTCCTCGGCGACGCCGTCCACCTTCTCCAGCGCCTGGTAGATCGGCACCGTCCCGATGGGCACGGGGCTGTTCCTGATGATCCAGTCGCGGATGTTGTGGATGTTGCGGCCGGTCGACAGGTCCATGACCGTGTCGGCCCCCCAGCGTATGGCCCAGACCATCTTGTCCACCTCGTCGGCCACCGTGGAGAGCACCGCGGAGTTGCCGATATTGGCGTTGATCTTGACCAGGAAATTGCGGCCGATGGCCATCGGCTCCAGCTCGGTGTGGTTGATGTTGGCCGGGATGATGGCCCGGCCCCGAGCGACCTCGGAGCGCACGAACTCCGGCGTGCAGACGTCCGGGATCTCGGCCCCGAAGTCCTCGCCGTCGCGGATGAACCCATCGCCCTCCTGGCGGCGCAGGTTCTCGCGGATGGAGACGTACTCCATCTCCGGGGTGATGATCCCGCGGCGGGCGTAGTCCATCTGGGTGACACAAGCCCCGCCCCTGGCGCGATAGACCCGGCGCGGGGTCTTGAACTCCGGCGCCAGGTGCTTGCCGCTGGCCCCGCCATTGTCCTCGGGCTTCACGGCGCGGGGTTTGGCCACCACCTCCACGTCGCCGCGGGAGACCACCCAGGGCTCGCGGGTCCGGGCCAGGCCCTGCTCGATGTCGATGGTCGCGGTGGGATCGGTATAGGGTCCCGACGGGTCATAGATGGTCACCGGCGGCTCGTTGGCGCTGGGGTGGACGGCCACCTCGCGGAACGGCACGCGGATGTCCGGCCACAGCAGGCCGGGCTGATAGACCTTGCGCGAGCCGGGACGCTCCCCGGTGGGGATGGCGCCATTGCTGGGGGCGGGGGTCTGGAAGTTCATGTGCGGGCTCCTGCCTTGATAAGGAGACCCGGACGTGTCGCGCAGAGTGGTCGTGCGGGCAGGCGCCGCGTTCCCTCCCTTCGCCGGCATGACCCGGATCAGGTTCGGCGGGTCGCGGGGACAAACCCGCCTCTCAGCCGCTGCGGCGACTCCCCGGAGAAGCCATCACGCTACCCCGGAGGCCCGACAAATGCCATCGTGGGCTGTTGAGCTGGATCACCAAGCCAAGGATCGCCCGATGAACCGCCTGCTCCCCCTCCTCCTCGCCGCCGGCGCCCTGACCGCCGGCGCCACCCAGGCCCTGGCCCAGGAGCCCACGCCCGGCCGCCAGTGCTTCCGTGTCAGCCAGATGGAAGGCCACCGGGTCGCCGATCCGAAGACCCTCTATGTCGGCGTCCGCAACAAGGGCGTCTTCCGGATCGACATGCACGGCGCCTGCCTGGCCGGGGCCAATATGGGCGACCCTCTGGTGGTTGAGACCGTCGGCGGCAGTGACCTGGTCTGCCGGCCCATGGACCTGGACCTCAAGGTCGCCGGGTCCATCGGCCTCTCGCCCTGCATCGTAAAGTCGATCACCAGGCTGACCCCGCCGCAGATCGCCAGCCTGCCCCCCAAGTTGAAGCCTTAGCACCTCGCGAAAGCCAAGCGCTGCGTGCTAGTCAGGGAGCTTAGGAGTTCCCCATGCACCTGGCCCGTTTCCCGCGCGCGCGGTTCGCGCATTTGCCCACGCCACTGGAGCCGATGTCGCGGCTGAGCGGTGAACTGGGCGGGCCGGAACTGTGGGTGAAGCGTGACGATTGCACGGGTCTGGCGGGCGGCGGCAACAAGACCCGAAAGCTCGAATTCCTGCTGGGCGACGCCCTCGACCAGGGCTGCGACACCCTGGTGACACAGGGGGCTGTACAGTCCAACCACGTGCGCCAGACGGCCGCCGCGGCTGCACGGTTCGGCCTGGCCTGTGAGATCATCCTCGAAGAACGGACGGGTTCCAGGGCTGTCGACTACAAAACCTCGGGCAACGTCCTGCTGGACCGTCTGCTGGGCGCCAGGCTGCGCAATGTGCCGGCCGGGACCGACATGAACGCCGAGCTGGCCAAGGTGGCCGAGGAGGTCCGCGCCAAGGGCGGCGTGCCCTACATCATTCCCGGGGGCGGCTCGAACGCCATCGGCGCCCTGGGCTATGTGGACTGCGCCATCGAGCTGGTGCGCCAGGCCGACGAGCAGGGCATCGTCATCGACCGCATCGTCACCGCGACAGGCAGCGCGGGCACCCATGCGGGCCTGGTGGCCGGCCTCGCCGTCATCGGCGCCGATATCCCGGTCCTGGGCATCGGCGTCCGTGCGCCGAAGGACATCCAGGAAGCCAATGTCCACAAGCTCGCTGTCGAGACCGCGGGACTGCTGGGCTACGCTGAGCGGGTCGGCCGGGAGATGACCGTCGCCGACTGCGACTACGTCGGGGCGGGCTACGGCCTGATCGACCAGGCGGTGATCGACGGTTTGAAACTGGTGGCCCGCACCGAGGCTCTCCTGCTGGACCCGGTCTATACCGGCAAGGCGATGAAGGGTCTGATCGCATTAAGCAAGGCTGGCCATTTCCGGGACGAGACGGTGGTGTTCCTGCACACCGGCGGCGCTCAGGGCCTGTTCGGCTACGCCTCTGAACTGGAAGGAAACCTGGCATGAGCCTTGTCCTCGGCGTCCTCGGCGGCATGGGCCCCGCCGCCACCCTCGACTTCCTCACCAAGCTCCAGGCCTTCACCCCGGCGAAGCAGGAGAAGGACCACATCCGGGTCATCGTCGATATCAACCCGCAGGTCCCCGACCGCAATGATCCCTTCGCCAAGCCGGGCCCGGTGCTGGCCGAGATGGCCGGCGCCCTGCACGGCGCGGGGGCCGAGGTGCTGGCGATCGCCTGCAACACCGCCCACGCCCACGCCCACGCCGACCTGATCACCCGGGCCTCGGGCCTGCCGCTGATCGATATGATCGCGACGGCCGCACACGCCGCGCGGGACACCGGCGCCCGTCGCGCAGGCGTGCTGGGCACCAAGCAGGCGATCCGGCTCTATCGGGAGTATCTCGCAGCCCAGGGCATGGGTCTCGTCACCCTGCCCGCGGAGGCCCAGGAGGGCTTCATGGCCCTGCTCGCCAAGATCAAGGCGGGCGATGTCGGGGCAGAGGTTCGCCAGGCCATGGCCGACCTCGCCCAGATTCTGGTTGCGGACGGCGCGGAGGCGATCATCGCCGGCTGCACCGAGGTTCCACTGGTGCTGGGGCCTAGGGACGTCGCCAAGCCGCTGCTCGACGCCGGCGAACTGCTCGCCAAGCGCTGTGTGGATGTCTGCCTCGGCTACGAGCCGGTCCCCACCCTAGAGACGTGACGCGCCGAACGTATCGCAGGCGGCGGGATCGCCGTTCTGCACGCCCGCGCGGAACCAGCGCATGCGCTGCTCACTGGTGCCGTGCGTGAAGGCGTCAGGCATGACTCGGCCCTGGGACTGCTTCTGAAGCGTGTCGTCGCCAACCGCGGCTGCGGCCTTCAGGCCGTCCTCGATGTCCTTGGGATCGAGCGACACCTGGCCGCCCGAGGCCTCCGAGGCCCGCGCCGCCCAGACACCCGCATAGCAGTCGGCCTGCAGTTCCAGTCGCACAGAGCCTGAGTCCACGCCCTTGGCGCCGAATTGCTTGGCCTTATCCATCTGGCCGGTGAGGTTCTGAACGTGATGGGCGACCTCGTGGGCGATGACATAGGCTCGCGCCGCCTCGCCCTGAGCGCCGAAGCGGCCGGAGAGTTCCTCCCAGAAAGCCAGGTCGAGATAGACCTTACGGTCCTGCGGACAATAGAACGGCCCCATCGCTGACTGGCCCATGCCACAGCCGGTGCCGGTGGCGCGGTCATAGATCACCACACCGGCCGGGGGATCGTAGCTGCGGTTGGAAGCCTTGAAGACCTGGCCCCAGACATCGCTGGTGGAGGTCTCGATGACATCGACGAACTGGGCCTCGCGATCAGCCGGCGTGCCCCGCGCACCTTCCTGCTGGGCTTGACCGCCCCCGCCAACGGCCTCCACGGCGCTAAGCGTGGTGGAGGGATCGATGCCGAAGACGAAGTAACCAATGGCCGCCAGGACCAGGCCACCGATGCCCACGCCCCCCGCCACCGGGCCGAGCCCGCGCCGATCCTCGATATTGCCGCTGCGGCGTCCACGATCCCAACGCATGGCCATCTCCTCCAACCCTGGCGGCCTCAACGCGCCAGAACTGCTGAGGATGCGGCGGAACGGCGCCGCTGTCAGCTAGTTCGGTGGATTGGCCTTTTCCAGGAACGTGACGGTGGCCTGCAACATCTGGGTGCGGGTCGCCCCGCGCGACAGCCAGTGATCCTCGGCGGCGAGGGTCACCAGCTCCACGGGCTTGCCGGCGGCGGTCAAGGCGTCGGCCATCAGCTGGCTCTGCTCGAAGGGCACAACTAGATCGTCCTTGCCGTGGATCAACAGCACCGGAGCCTTGATCTTGGTCACTTGGAGCGCGGGCGAGAACGCGTCCAGTCCACTCTCGTCACGGCCCTCGATCCCCATGAAACGCCGCCAGTAGCGCGTCGTCTCGTTCCGCTCTCCACCCATCCGGCTGCGGAGCCACACCAGCATCTTGTGGAGATCCGACAGGCCGGCCAGCGACACCGCGCAGCGATAGACCTCTGGCTCCAGCGCCACGCCCGCGAGCGCCGCATAGCCGCCATAGCTGGCGCCGACGATGCAGACGCGCCTCGGGTCAATGACGCCCTGGCCGGCGAGGTGCTTCACCCCGTCGGACAGATCGGTCTGCATCTTGCGGCCCCACTCGCCATAGCCGGCGGCGGTAAAGGCCTGGCCATAGCCCGACGATCCCCGGAAATTGGGCTGCAGCACCGCATAGCCGCGCGACGCCAGGGCTTGGCTCCACCAGTCGAACCCGAGGCCATCGTAGGATTCGGGTCCGCCGTGCGGCAGGACCACCAGCGGCAGGTTCTTTGGCTCGCGCCCCTTCGGCAAGGTCAGAACGGCCGGGATATCCAGCCCGTCGCCGGCCTTGTAGGTGATCATCTTCGGCGTCGCGAGCTGGTCGGGGCCCAGCCCCGCCTGCATGTCGTCGACGATGGACGCCCGGCCGGCGGCGAGATCCACGAACATGTAGGCCGCGCCCGTCTTGGGCCCCTGAACCCGGACCACCATCTGCTTGCGATCGTCGGACCAGCTTTCCAGAGTCACGCGCTCGCCGGGGAAGGCGCGCGTGATCTTGCCCCAGGCCGCCTGATCGGCCGGTGCGAAGAAGGTCATGGTAGACCCGACATCGTTCTCGACCAGGCCGATGGCGCGATGGGTCACGCTATCGAAGATGAAGCCCCGCACACCGGTTTTCAGGTCCAGCGGCTCACCCAGCTTGCCGGTGATGAGGCTGAGTGGCCGGTAGACTTCCCGCCCCTCCTCGAGACGGCCCAGCAGAAGGGTGTCGGGCTCGGGACCAAGGCCTGCGAACCACGGCGGATCGAGAGGCGCCTTCTCCTGCAGCACCGGGTACCATTTGACGCCGGCCCTCACGAGAAGCCGCCAATCGCCGTCCTTGGAGTCGTACTCGGTGCGGGCGATGTTCGCGCCGGCGCCGTCGAGAATCCACTGGGTGGAGATGTCCCCGACGCTGGGGCCGGAGTCCAGAAGCCGGGTCGGACCGCCCATCACATCGACCCGGAACAGGCTCTGATAGCTTTCGACGCCGCTGAAGCGCAGGCCGATGGCGTAGAGCATCGGCTTGCCCTCGCTCATGCGCACCTGCACGCCGCTCGTGAAGTTTCCGGTATTTGGCGTCTTATCCAACACCAGCTGGAAGGTGCGCGTGGTCAGGTCATAAACCCGGGTCTGGGCGATCTCTCCGCGACCGACGAAGTCGATTGACGAACTATTGCTGCGCACGCGCGCGGTGGTCGATGTGGAGAAGGCGATGTGGTCGTTCCCGACCCAAAGCAGGTCGCGCAGCTTTTCAGCGCCGACGCCGACGCCGGCCAGGATTTTGCCGTCGGCGAGGTTCTGGATGACAATCTTGCGGCTCTCGCCCTCGGGGCGGACGTAGGCCAGCTTGGTCCCATCCGGCGAGACCAGAACCTGTTCAAGGGTGGGAAGCCGCCCATAGGCCTCAATGGGCGGGGCCGCCGCGGCCGGCAAAGCAAACACCGCCGCGCACAGCGCGACCATCAACCACCGAAACATGAAGCTCCCCCCCGGGACCCTGAACGCTACCAACCACCACTACAGGTAGTTCGCCCCTTATTCCCGGCGCAAGCCGCGCGGGCAAGTCGCAATTGCGAAGCTTGCTATCTCCGGTTCGCGGCGGCGGCCCGAACCCGAGCGTTGGACTGGGCCATCCAGACGGCGATATTGGAGGGCAGTTCCACCACGGGCCCGGCCACGGCGTTGTCCGGCGTAGCGAGGCGCGGCGCGGGCGGTTGGGCCTCACGCAGCCTGGTCTCGGTCTGCATCTGCGCTTCGAGAGCGCCGACCTTGTTTTCCAACGCGACCGACCGCTGACGCGCCATCTGGTTGGCGGCCTGCTGTTCCTGCCAAATCGCCTCGTAGCGGGCGTCGAGCGTCGAATCCTGCGCCATGGCGGGTCTGGCGCAGGCGGTGACGATCAGGACGGCGAACAGGGCGCGCATATTGAGGAAACGCGCAAACCCAACGGCGGGTCCTTAGCGGCGAGAAACGCTGAAGCGGGACAGTTGCTCACGGGGCGCCGCCCATTCCGGCTGAATCTCGACCGCTTTCTGATAGTCGAAATAGGCCGACTTGGCGTCCTCGAGGCCCTCATGGGCCAAGGCCCGGTTATAGTAGGCCTTGGCTGGTTCCTGCACCCCCAGTTCCAACCCCTTGTTGAGGTCGGCCAGGCTTTCGGCATATCGGCGCTGGCCGATGGCGGCGGCGCCCCGATTCACATAGGCCTCGCCCATGTCGGGCTTCAGCTTTACGGCCTGATTGAAGTCTTGAGTGGCTTCTGGGTAGGTGCCGCGCCGCAGCTTCAGGACCCCGCGATTGACCAGGGTTCCGGCCCGGTCGCGAGCGGTCATGAACTCGCTGTCCAGCGCCTCGGTGCAGAGCTGCTGGAACTTGTAGTCGCTCTCACCGCCAATCGCCGCCTGAGAGCAGGCCTGGGCCATGCCGCCGCCGATCACGGTGACCGCCGCTTGGGCCGAACCGGCGAGAAGAGCCAGCAGCAATACGCCCGCCGTCGATACTGTCCTGATCATGACTGGCCTCCATCTAGCTGGAGCCGGTCCCGAGCGCCGAAGGCTCTCAAGGAACCTGACTGGAGGGACAGAATCTTCCTGCTCCGGTGGTCTGTCAACGCAGGGTTTCTGAAGGGGTTGGCTTCACTGGCAACAGCTTGCGGTCCGCAACGAGGCTCAGGATGCGCGGAAGCGGCGGGTCTCGCGAAGCAGGATGTAGATGCTGCTGCCGGCCACCACGAGCGCGCCCACCAAGGTCGCCAGGCGCGGCGTCTCATCCCAGACCAGAAAGCCGATCAGGCTGGCCCAGACCAGCTGGGTGTAGTCGAAGGGCGCAACCACGGCGACCGGCGCCCGGCGGATCGCCTCGGTGAGGAACAGCTGCCCCACCCCACCGATCAGGCCCGCGAGGATAAGCAGGCCAAGGGTTGTCATGTCCGGGATCACCCAGCCGAAGGGCAGGCTGGCCAGGCCCAGAAGCATTCCCGCCAGCGTGAAGTAGAAGACGATCGTCGCGCCGGGCTCGGTGCGGCCGATCTCGCGGATGGCGATCATGGCGCCAGCCGATCCCACGGCGGCCACCAGGGCGAAGACCGTGCCCTTCACCGCCATATGGCTGGGGTCGGGGTGGATCATGATCAGCACCCCCGCCAGGCCGACCACCACCGCGCCCCAGCGGTGCAGTCCCACGGTCTCCTTCAGGATCACCGCCGACATGGCGGTCATAAACAGCGGGGCGGAGAAGGACAGCGCCGTGGACTCGGTGAGCGGCAGCAGGCTGACGGCCGTGAACCCGCAGACCATGCCGGTCAAGCCCACCGTCGAACGCATTAGATGACCCAAGGGACGCTTGGTCTTGAGCACCGCGAAGCCGCTGGTCCGGGAGATGTAGATCAGCACCGGCACGAAGGCGAAGGCGTTGCGGAAGAAGATGATCTCCAGCACCGGCACGCCACGGCTGGAGCACCACTTCACCAGGGCCGCGAGGCCGGCCATGCAGACCATGGCCGCCACCCGCAGGGCGATCCCCATGCCGTTGTTCTGGGCCGTCATGTGGATGGGTGCGGGTGCGCCGGTCATGCCCCGGCCTTAGGGTGTTCGGCGCGCGCGCGCCATCCCCGGCGTCGCCACGCTGCGCTCGGCCCCGCCTAGGACAGCACCAGGCCGGCCTGGGCCAGGGCGTTCACGAAGGCCTGGGTGACCCGGCCGTACGCTTCAACGCTGGCCTTGAAGTCTTCGCGCGCGTGGACGTGGGTCGGGACGACCAGACCGCGGTCGGACGCCCGCTCGCATAACCCCAGGTCCAGCAGCTTGCGGCCGTGGCGGCGGGCGGTTTCATACGGCAGGCGCAGATCGCGGGCGAGGGCGTAGACGCTGACGCTGCGGCGCAGGGCGTCGGGCGGAATTTCGTCGACGCCGCTGTAGGTGGCCGCCAGCACAGGGTCGCGGGTCACATGAAGCGTGTTGGCCCGGACGATCGCCAGGAACATCAGTCCCTCGACCAGGTCCAGGTCCAGGTTGCTGGTCAACAGTTCGACGGTGTTGAGGAAGTAGTCGCTCGATAGCCGCACAACCTCGCGCGGCCTGAAGGCGGCGCTGACCGCCGAGTCCGGCGCCGGTCCGGGAGTCGCCACCAGTCCGACATCGGCCAGGGCCCGGGCGTAACGAACCGTGGCGTCCAAGTTGGTGACCACGGCCTGGCGCACCTCGGGCCGGTCATTGACCTCTGGCGGGAACACCACCCCGCCGTCGCCTCCCCGCTCGCACAGCCCCTTGGCCAGCAGCTTGCTGACATGCCGGCGTGCGGTCTCGTAGGGCAACCGAAGTTCGCGGGCGATGGCGTAGACGCTCACGGGCCTGCGGAAAGCCTCGGGGGGCGCGTCACCGGGTTCAAAGTAGTCCAGCGCCGCCCCAGGCTCCTCCAGCAGGTGGCGGACATTGGCGCGCACGATGGCCAGGAAGATCATGCCGGTGACCAGGTCGGTATCGATCGCCGTGCTGATGATCCGGGCGCTTTTCAGGAAGAAGTCGCCGGCGAGCCGGACCACATGACGGCGGACATCGGGGGGGAATGTCGGAGCGACCGGGTCTGGCATTTAGGTCCTGATCGGCTTAGCGGGCTCGCGAACCCAGACTATTGGGATTCTTGACGGCGAACATAAACCACAACCATCCGAGCGATCCTGTCCCAGATCATACGGAACAAGATTGGTCATGGACGCGACACAGGTCGCAGATATGGTGAGATCATGCTTCCGCCTCGCCATTATCCAACGCCCGCCGCCAAGTGCGCCGATCTGGTTGTGCATATCGCCGGCTTGACCCTGGCCCTGGTCGGTGGGGGAATCCTCCTGGGATTGTCTGTGAAGATCGGAACCCTGGGCCAGGTCGCTGCGGTCGCGGTTTACAGCGTGGCCATGGTCGCGATGCTGGCCCTGTCGCTGGCCTATAACTTCGCCAAGCCAACCTGGCGGCCCCTGCTGCGCCGTTTCGACCATGCGGGCATCTTCCTGATGATCGCAGGCTCCTACACCCCTTTCACGACGCAGAACCTGACCGGAGCCTGGTCCATCGCCATGACCACCGCGGTCTGGTCGCTGGCGACGCTGGGAATCTTCGGCAAGCTGTTCCTCCCAGGTCTCGGCCGCCGCTTCTGGGTCGGGCTCTACCTGGCGCTGGGCTGGCTGGTGCTGGTGGCCATCAAGCCGATGGTGGACGGCCTCTCGTGGGTCGCCCTGCTGCTGCTGGCCCTCGGCGGAGCGATCTACTCCACCGGCGCGGTCTTTTACCTGCTGGAGAAGCTGCGGTTCAGGCGCGCGATCTGGCATGGGCATGTCGTCGGCGGCGCGGCCCTGCAGTACGTCGCCGTGCTGGTGGGCGTGGTCCTGGCTCAGCACTGAGCGCCTGGAGCGCCCCCTTCAGGATCCTCACGGTGATCGGCTCGCCCGTCCCGCCTTGGCCTTCCAGCTCCGGTGATGGCCCAGGGTCCTGTGCCCTGAAGAAACCCTCGAAGCCGCCTGACGTGGGGTCACACTTTCCGGCCGCGTAACTTGGGTAGATGATCGCCAGAGTTGGGTCCGCAGACGCGACGAGAATGACGCCTGCGTGGAACCTCGACCGAGGGCGGACGATGCATGATCTGGTGATCCGAAACGGGCGCGTGGTGGACGGCGCCGAGACTCCGGCCTTCCTGGCCGACATCGCCATCGACAACGGCAAGATCACAGCCATCGGCAAGATCGCGCAGACGGGGCGTCGCGAGATTGACGCAGGCGGCCTTATCGTCACCCCGGGCTGGGTCGACATCCACACCCACTATGACGGCCAGGTGACCTGGGATCCCTATCTCGCCCCGTCCAGCTGGCACGGCGTCACCACGGCGGTGATGGGCAATTGCGGCGTCGGCTTCGCGCCCGTTCGTCCCGACCGCCACGCCTGGCTGATCGAGCTGATGGAAGGCGTCGAGGACATCCCCGGCGCGGCCCTCTCCGAAGGCATCAAGTGGACCTGGGAGACCTTCCCGCAATATCTCGACAGCCTGGAGGGCCAGCCCCGGGTGATTGATGTGGCCACCCAGGTGCCGCACGGCGCGGTGCGCGCCTATGTCATGGGCGAGCGCGGCGCGCGCAACGAACCGGCCACCGCCGATGACATCGCCGAGATGTCACGCATCGTCGGCGAGGGCGTGGCGGCCGGCGCACTCGGCTTCTCCACCTCGCGCACCATGCTGCACCTGGCCAAGGACGGTGAGCCGGTCCCCGGCACCTTCGCCGCCGAGGACGAACTGCTGGGCATCGGTCGGGCCATGGGTCTGGCCGGCCACGGGGTCTTCGAGATGGCGTCGGACATGGCGCCCGCCGAAGACGAGTTCAACTGGATGCGGTCGCTGTCGGCAGAGACCGGGGTGCCGGTCACCTACGGCCTGCTGCAGTCGCCGGTGAAGGCCGACGGCTGGCGGCGGCTGCTGCAACTGACCGAGGAGGCGCGCGCCGAGGGCGCCCAGATCACCGCCCAGATCGCCTGCCGCCCCACCGGCATGGTGCTGGGCTGGCAGAGCACGGTGCATCCGTTCATAGGCCGCGAGACCTACCGCAAGCTGGCCCCCCTGCCCTTCGCCGAGCGGATCGTGCAGCTGGCCGATCCGGCCGTCCGCGCCCAGATTCTGGCCGAGCCCTCCAAGTCGATGGGCGCCATCGGCATGATCCTGACCCAGGGCTTCGACCGCATGTTCCGTCTGGAGCACGAGAGCGGCCTCGACTATGAGCCCCGCGCCGAGGACTCCATCGCCGCCCTGGCCAAGGCCACCGGTCAGGCGCCCGACACCATCGTCTACGACATGCTGATGGAGAAGGACGGCCGCGGCTATATCTACCTGCCGCTGCTGAACTATGCGGAGTTCAACTTCGACCACATCCACGAGATGATGAACCATCCCAACACCGTGCTCAGCCTGTCGGACGGCGGGGCTCACTGCGGGGTGATCTGCGACGCCAGCTTCCCCACCTACATGCTGACCCACTGGGTTCGCGACCGCTCGCGCGGCGAGCGGCTGAGCCTGGAAAAGGTGGTCTCCATGCAGACCCGCGACACCGCCCGGCTCTACGGCCTGCATGATCGCGGCACGCTGGCGCCCGGCATGAAGGCCGACCTCAACCTGATCGACTTCGACAAGCTGGCGATCCAGGCCCCGGAGATGGCCTTCGACCTCCCCGCGCAGGGCCGTCGCCTGATCCAGCGGGCTCAGGGCTATGTCGCCACCATCGTCGGCGGCGTGGTGACCTTCGAGAACGGCGAAGCCACCGGCGAAATGCCCGGCAAGCTGATCCGCGGCCCGCAGAACGTCGCGTTGGCGCAAGCGGCCGAGTAGGCGTCAGGCCGCCCAGGCTTCGAGAGAAGCCATCCACTCCAGGCCCGTCTGATGTGGCCCAGCGCCATTCCGCCGGCGTGGGGAACCGACTCCCACCTCAAGCCTTCCGTCCTCACACTCCAGCGAGGCGCTGATGAGCATTTTCGGCAAGATCTTCGACAAGATTTTCCAACACAAGAAGCCGGCGGCGCCGAACACCGCTGCCCCTGCTGCGCCGGCCGCGCCGGCCGCGCCCGCTCCGGCGCCTGCCCCCGTCGATGTCGAGGCCGTGCTCACCGAACTCGCCGAGCAAAACAGCGGCGGCGGCAACTGGCGCACGTCCATCGTCGACCTGCTGAAGATGCTCGACCTGGATTCCAGCCTCGACGCTCGCAAGGAACTTGCGGGAGAACTCGGCGTCAACGCAGGCGCCCATGGCAGCGCCGAGCAAAACATCGCCCTTCAGAAGGCCGTCTGGAAGAAGCTCGCCGAGAACGGCGGCAAGGTTCCCGCCAGTCTCAAGGACTGACGCAGCAAGGACCAGAGGGGGCGGCCGCCGCCTCTCTCGGCCTCCGTTAACGGCCATTCAACGCCAAGTCGCTCTACTAGGCCCCCAGCCCCGTGGAGCGAAGACTGATGGCGCTTGCCGAGACCTCGATGACGCTGGAGGGCGACCGTCGGTCCATCCTGGGCCGCGCCGCCATCGTCATGGGTCTGTTGGTCTATGCCGGCTTGCTGGCGGGCGCATGGTGGGCGGTGGTCAACCTGCTGCCGGACCAGGTCAGCCTGCACGCCTTCGGCAAGACCAAGGTCGTGGGCGACGTCCACAATCGCATCGTCACCGGGATCGGCCTGGTGGCCGCCATCCTACCGGCCGCGCTGTGGATCGAGTGCCTTGTCGTCGGCTGGCGGCGCAGTTCCGCGCGCGCGCTGATCTTCGGCCCCACCATGTCCATGCGCACCGACCTCGCGGTCCTGGTCCTGGGCCAGGGTCAGGTCCTCGACCTGGTCGGCAAGGCGATGATGCTGGGTCTGTCGATGATCTCAGGCGCCGCGATCCGCGACTGGATACAAGCGCGGACAGGCTTTGCCGTCGACCTGACCGCCCTGCCGTTCGCCGCCCAGCTGGTGATCTATTTCTACGTCTACACCTTCTTCGACTACTGGACCCACCGCCTGGATCACAGTCGGTTCTTCTGGCCCCTTCACCGCTATCACCACTCGGCGGAGGACTTCTGCGTCGTCACCTCGGCGCGACAGCATCCGGCCGCCTTCAGCGCCTTCTTCGTGATCAACCTGCCGCTGGCGATCCTGGGCGCGACGCCGTCGGTGATGATCTTCGTCAGCGTGCTGGTGACCGCCGTGGGGTTCCTGATCCACTCGCAACTTACCTCCGACTGGGGCTGGGTCGGCCGCTGGTTGATCCAATCTCCCCTGCACCATCGCCTGCATCACAAGCTCGACATGACCGAGCCGACCGGCCACTTCGCCATGGCGCCCATCTGGGACCGCTTGTTCGGGACCTGGCGCGGAACCGCCGACCCCGCCCTGGTGATCGGCGTGGCCCAACCCTACCGGCACGGCTTCTGGATCGTACCCGACCTGCTGCGCGACTACTGGCACTTCTGGTCGGGCTTTGTGATCCGCCGCACGAACTAGGTTCGCGCCAACACGTTTCGCGGGTAGTGAGCCCGTATAGCGAGTTTCTCAACCGGTCCCGCTGAAGTGGCAGCCTCGACTTGCTCGCGGAGCCATGGATCAAACATCGCGCCGATTCAGATGTAGCGCCAAATTTTCCCAAGAAAATCTAAAATACACATAAGTATGTTCTCGCCGAGAAGGTCGAAAACATGCTGCTTCTTTAGATATTAGTCCAGATTGCAGCCGATCAAAATTTCGACCTATACGGTATAGCTACGATTGTTGCCGTGAATATGAGCACAAGCTCGCGCTGAAGGCGAGCGTCCAGGCTCGAATCGCTAATCTATGCCTTGTGAGCGCGCACAGCTCCCCTTGCAGAAGACCTGGACGGCGAACGCATGCTGGATCCGACGACGAATGTCTCCCAACCTCAAGGTTTCATTCGATACTCGCGCGGCGTGGCGCTGTCCCGGCTAGCGCTGGTCGCCTGTTTCGTCGCGCTCTTGGTGAGCTTCACACCGTGGCATATGGCGGCCCTGGGCGGCTTGGAATTCGTGCTTTACTTGGCGCTTTTCGCCGCCACCAAGGTCGCATCGCGCCATCCCGACCCGGTCAAGGCGTCAGAACGTCTTCGGTGGCAGTCCGACGTCTTGATGTTGCTGCTGGTGACCAACGCCTGTTGGCTCGCCGTGCAAATCCGCCTCTACGATGACCCGATCATGCGGGTCGAGGCGGCCTTGCTGGCGATCTGCGTCCTGCTCTTCGCGGCCCTGCGGCTGCATATGAGCCGCATCAGCTACGCCCTCGGTGTCGCGCCGCCCGTGGGAACGCTGATCTGGATCGCCGTTGACTGGTCCGACCCGCTTGCGGTCAACCACTACGCATTGGCGATGCTGCTGTTCGTCGCCGCCGTCCTGGTGGTGACTTCGCGACAGCAGGCGACCGACCGCAGCCTGACCCAAGCCATGCGCGACCTGACGCGGCAGAACGCCGCCCTGGCGCAAGCCACCGAAGACGCCAGGACGGCGAGCCGGGTCAAGACTGACCTGCTGGCCCTCGCCAGTCATGAGATCCGCACGCCCTTGAACGCCGTGTTGGGCTTCGCTCAGGCGTTACGAAGCGAAACCCTGACGCCAAGCCAGGCCAGCCTGGCCCGAGGAATCGTGGAGGGTGGCCAGCAATTGACCCGAATGCTGGACGGCGTCCTGAACCTGAGCCACCTTGAGGCCAGTGGCGATCAGTTGAACCTGACCTCGGTCGATCTGCGCGACATGATACAGGCGGTGATGCGGGTCTGGGGCCCTCACGCCCGGGACCTGGGCGTCTCGTTCAGCTTTGTTGACGCCGATCCGGCGCTGTCGTTCTCGATAACGGCCGACGCCGCCCGGGTGGAGCAAGCGCTGGTCGCCCTGATCTCAAACGCGATGGACGCCACCCCCTCGATGGGCCGAGTGGAGGTTCGCCTCGCGGGCGCGTCGAGCGGAGACGCCCTCAGCGTCCTGATCGAGGTCGCCGACGGCGGGCCCCGCGTGCCACCGGAGGATCGCCCGCGCATTTTCGACGCCTTCGAGCAAACAGGGCGGGGGCGAGTGCGCGGGACGAGCGGAGTCGGGTTGGCGGTCTGCGCCCGGAACCTGGCTCTGATGGACGGGGAGGTCGGCGTCGCCGACCCTGGGGACACCGACGATACTGGCGACGGCGCCGTCTTTTGGTTCACTTTCACCGCGGCCGTGGCGGCGGCGCCTACCCGAGGATCGGTCATCGAACCCCCTCTGGCGCAGGTGATCCGCATCCTGGCCGCCGAGGACAACCCCGGCAACCGTAACGTGCTCGCCGCCCTGCTGGGGTCAACGCGTGTGTCCCTCGTCTTCGCCGAGGACGGCGCTCAGGCCCTGGACGCGTGGCGATCCCAGCCGTTCGATCTCATCCTGATGGACGTCAACATGCCCGTGCTGGGCGGGCGAGAGGCGGTTCGCGAGATTCGGCGCGCGGAGCCCGAAGGCACGCGCATTTCGATCTGGATGCTGACCGCCAATGTCTTTGACGAGGATGTCGCCAACTATCTTGCCGACGGCGCCGATGGCGTCCTGCGCAAGCCGATCGACCTGGCCGAGTTGTTTGACCTGCTCGCCAGGACGGCGGAGGACCTGGGTCAGGATTGAACGCCCGCCCCTGAAACGGGAATCGCCGTCAGCGAGCGCGACCACCGCTGATCGATCTGGTGCCCCAGGTCGGACTCGAACCAACACGCCTCTCGGCAACAGATTTTGAGTCTGCCGCGTCTACCATTTCGCCACTGGGGCCTCAGAGCGGCCGGCAATGTAGCGTCGAGGCCCAGCGCCGCAAGCGCCGATTGGACCGAGGGCGCGACAGCCTCGTCCGCACGTCGGCTCACGACCGTATGTGGCGTCGGGCGGCGATCAGATCCAGGTCGGCATCTCCGGCTTTGGAGCCGCCGCTTGCCGCCCGGCGCCCGACTCCGGCGAGACGCTTCGCCGTAAGCGCGGCCACACTCTCGACGTAACATCATCTGAATGATAATCACTCGCAAAGAGTGAGGGCGTCTGCATGAACAATCTGTCGATGGACCGGGTCGAGGTCGCTGAGGCGATCCCCGAAGTCGGGATCACCGTTCGGCTGAGCGACGCCTCGGTGGGCGATCGCGGCGTCATCATCGATGTGCGCGCCGAGGATGACGGCAGGGATCACGGCGTCGATGTCGCGGAGCTTCAACGCCGCCTCCTGGAGTTCGGCTTCGTCGAGGGTGCGCGGGTCGAGGTCATCCACGAGGGCGCCATCGGCCACGACCCCATCGCCGTCCGCCTGGACGACATGCGCATCGCCCTTCGCCGTCGCGACGCTGGTGAAGTGATCATCCTGCTGGATCTTCCATGACCGATGTCGCCCTGTCGCCGTCCCGGGTCGCCCTGGTCGGCAATCCGAATTCCGGCAAGACCGCCCTATTCAACGCCCTGACCGGCGGTCGCCAGAAGGTGGCCAACTATGCCGGCGTCACCGTCGAGCGAAAGGAAGGGACCGTCACCACCGCGTCGGGCCGCACCATTCATGTGCTGGACCTGCCGGGCACCTACTCGCTGCGCGCTCGCAGCCCGGACGAGGTGGTCACCCGGGACGCCGTGCTGGGCCAACTGGCCGGCGAGACGCCGCCCGACGTGATCGTCTGCGTGGCCGACGCCACCAACCTGCGCCTCGTGCTGCGCCTGATCCTGGAGCTGAAGCGGGTGGGCCGCCCCCTGGTGCTGGCGCTCAACATGTTCGACATCGCCCAGCGGCAGGGCCTTCGCATCGATCTCGAGGGTCTCGCCCGCGACATCGGCGCGCCCATCGTGACCACGGTCGCCACCCGTAAGCGGGGCATCGAGGAACTGGTGGCCCAGATTGACGCCACCACCCTGGAGGCCGCCGCGGCGGGCGCTCAGGACTGGCGCGAACCCGACGCCGGTGAAATCCGCGACGCCCACCGGGAGGCGCAGCGCCTGATGAAGGCCCACGTGCGGCCGCCCGAGCGACCGGACACCCTGACGGGCAAGGTGGACTCGGTCCTGCTTCACCCTGTCTGGGGCTTGGCCATCCTGCTGGCCATCCTCCTGCTGATGTTCCAGGCTGTGTTCACCTGGGCCACGCCGCTGATGGACCTCATCGACGGCGCCATGACCGGCCTGGGCGGCCTGGCGGCTCTGGCCATACCGGAAGGCCTGCTCCGCAGCCTGATCATCGACGGCGTCATCGCCGGGGTGGGCAGCGTGCTGGTTTTCCTGCCGCAGATCCTGATCCTGTTCCTGTTCATCATCATGCTGGAGGACTCCGGCTACATGGCCCGGGCCGCCTTCCTGATGGACAAGATCATGGGCGGGGCGGGCCTCCACGGTCGGGCCTTTATTCCCCTGCTCTCCTCGTTCGCCTGCGCCATCCCCGGGGTCATGTCGACGCGGGTGATCGACTCCAAGCGCGACCGGCTGACCACCATCATGGTGGCGCCCCTGATGACCTGCTCAGCGCGGATTCCGGTCTACACCCTGATCATCGGCGCCGTGATTCCAGCCAAGGTGGTGGCCGGCGTGTTCAGTCTGCAGGGCCTGGTGATGTTCGGTCTTTATGCGGCGGGCATCCTCTCGGCTCTGGGCGTGTCCTTCGTGGTGCGGCGCTTCCTCTGGCGGGGGATGAGCGAGCCCTTCATGATGGAGTTGCCTACCTACAAGAAGCCCGACCCCACCAATGTCGCCCGCAACCTGTTGCTGCGAGGCCAGATCTTCATGAGCCGGGCGGGCCGCATTATTCTGCCGCTGATGGTGCTGGTCTGGTTCCTGTCGACCTTCCCCTATGCGCCGGCCGGCGCCACCGGGCCGGCCATCGACTACAGTTTCGCCGGCATGATCGGCCACTTCATCCAGCCGGCCCTCGCCCCTATCGGCTTCAACTGGCAGATGTCCGTGGCCTTGGTTCCGGGGATGGCGGCCCGCGAGGTCGCGGTCGCCGCCCTGGGCACCGTCTACGCGGTGGGCGACGCCGAGCAGGCCAGTGGCGGCCTCGCGGCGCGGCTGGCCGAGCAGTGGTCCCTGGCCTCGGGTCTGTCCTTCCTCGCCTGGTACGTCTTCGCGCCCCAGTGCGTGGCCACGCTGGGGGTGGTGAAGCGCGAGACCAACAGCTGGCTGTGGCCGACGGTGATGTTCGTCTACATGTTCGCCCTGGCCTATATCGCGGCCCTGATCGTCTACCAGGTCACTGTGGCGCTGGGCGGCGGGTAAAACGTTCCAAACACAAGTTAAGCGTGAGCTTTAACGACACAATAAAGGACCCGAGCGCACCCTCCTGACGTGGGAGGCGTGATCATGGAAAAGATCCAAACCGAACGGCGGCGCAAGCCGCGCCCCAAGACCAGCGCCGAGGCCGTGGCCGAGCGCATCCGTCAGACGCTGTTGCTCTTCGGCGGCGAAGCCCATCGCCGGGAGGTCATCATGCAGATGGCGCGCGACTCCGGGGTCGATGTCCGCAACATCCCCGAGGAACTGGAGACCACGGTCATCACCAGCTTCGAGGCCGCCTGGAACGACGCGGAGAAGCGCGAGACCTTCGGCTTCACCCTACGGTTCGGCGAGGGCTCCCACCGTTGGGGCGTCCGGATGCCGGAGACGTCGCACTAAGCGCCGGTCCCGCGTCACCCGCCAGCGCATTGGCGGCCGCCTGCAGGCGGTTTAGCAGCCGCTTGAGCAGCCCCACCTCGTCAGGCGATAATCCGGCGATCAGCGCCGCCTCGTAGGCCAGGGCCAGGGGCGCGATCTCGGCATGCAGCCGGGAGCCCTCCAGGGTCAGGGCCAGGACGTGCGACCGCCCGTCCGCGTGGTGGTCCGACCGTTCCAGCAGCCGGCGCTTGAACAGCCCCTGGGCTGCGCGGCTCACCGTCACCTTGTCCATGCCGGTGCGCGCCACGATGGCGCCCTGGGTCAGGCCGCCATCCTCCGCCAGCACGCAGATCAGCCGCCACTGCGGGATGGTCAGACCGAACCGATCCTCATAGGCCCGGGCGATCAGGCCCGAAACCGCATTGGAGGCGACAGACAGCCGATAGGGCAGGTAGGCGTCCAGCTTCAGCCCCGTCGCGGCGGCGGTATCGGTGGGCTGGGACTGAACGGTCATCTGGCCGCGACCTCCTGTTCGATGGCGCCGAATATGGAGTGGCGGCGCGCGTCACGCATTTCAATCCGCACGCGATCTCCCACCTTGAGGAACGGCGTCCTTGGCGCGCCAAGGGCCAGGGTTTCGACAGTCCGCAACTCTGCGAGGCAGGAATAGCCAACACCACCTTCGGCCATCGATTTCCCTGGACCGCCGTCGGGACCACGATTCGAGACCGTCCCCGAGCCGATGATCGTGCCGGCGCCGAGCGCGCGGGTCTTGGCGGCGTGAGCGATCAGGGTCCCAAAGTCGAAGGTCATGTCGACGCCGGCGTCAGCCTCCCCCAGCGGCTTGCCGTTGAGCTCGACTTCGAGGGCGCCGCTCAGCCGGCCGTCAGCCCAGGCGTCGCCCAGGCTGTCGGGGGTCACCGCCACGGGGGAGAAGGACGACGCGGGCTTGGACTGGAAGAAGCCGAAGCTCTTGGCCAGTTCGTCGGGCATCAGGTTGCGCAGCGACACGTCGTTGGCCAGCATCACCAGCCGGACGGCGGCAAGCGCCTGCTCCCGGCTCGCGCCCTGGGGCACGTCGCCCGTGATCACCGCGATCTCGCCCTCCATGTCACAGCCCCAGGCCTCGTCGGCGAGGGGGATTGGATCGCGGGGGGCCAGGAAGCCGTCGGAACCCCCTTGGTACATCAGCGGATCGGTCCAGAAACTGGCCGGTAGCTCCGCGCCGCGCGCCTTACGCACCAGTTCCACGTGGTTCACATAGGCCGAGCCGTCCGCCCACTGATAGGCCCGCGGCAGGGGACTCTCGGCGTTGTGCTCGTGGAAGCGCACGCGGGGGATCGAGCCGTGGTCGAGGCTTTCGGCCAGGCCCTTGAGCAGGGGCTCGCATCGCTCCCAGTCGTCCAGGGCCGCCTGCAGGGTGGGCGCGATATTGGTCGCCTCCACGCACCAGGCCAGATCGCTGGACACCACCACGAGGCGTCCGTCACGCCCCCACTTCAGTGAAGCGAGCTTCATTCCTGGTCTCCCGTCATTTCTGTTTTTGTTGAGTCGCGGCGCGCGATGATCCGGGTCAGCCGGACCCCGCGCTCATAGGCTTGGGGCTGATAGACGACGACCTCAACGCAGATCTCGCCCAGCGGCTCGGCGGCCCACAGGTAGTTGCGCTCGAAGCAGGCGGAGCGGCCGGCCGGCGTGAAGCCTTCGTAGGTGTCGCCCCAGGGGGTGACCTGGGAGAGCTCCCGCCAGCCCAGGTCGCAGGCTCTTGCCAGTTCTTCCTCGGCGGCGTCCGCCAAATCCTGTTGGCGGTCGACGCTGGGCATTCAGATACGCACTTCCATGGGGACGGCGGCGAGGCTGCGCTTGTTGCGGTCGAGGGGGACGTTCACCTAGGCGGTCTTCCAGCTGTCGACATAGGCGGCATTCTCAACCGTCGCGGCGGCCTCGCCAACCTCCAAGGGGTCGCGAGTGTCGATCATCACGGCATATTCATCGGTTGCGGGCTTGGGCTGGCTGAGCATGTTCTTCAGCGCCTTGGGGTGCGGGCCGTGGGTGAAGCCGGACGGATGGAAGGTCATCATCCCGGCGTCGATGCCGTCGCGGCTGAAGAAGTCGCCGGCGTGGTAGAACAGCACCTCGTCGAAGTCGTCGTTGTTGTGGAAAAACGGGACCTTGAGAGCGCCCGGATCGGTCTCGAAGGGGCGCGGCGCGAAGGTGCAGACCACGAAGCGGTCGGAGACGAAGGTGGTGTGGACGCTGGGGGGCAGGTGATAGCGGTGGCTGACCACCGGCCGCAGGTCCTTCACGTTGAGGCGCACGGGCGCGAGGTCGCCGTGCCAGCCCACGGCGTCGATGGGATTGTAGGGATAGGTGACCACCGAGACTTGGCCACGCTTCTTGATCTCCACCCGGTATTCGCCCGGCTCGGCCTGGTGGGCGCGGAAGGCCGCGTCCATGGCGGGCGTATCCAGCATGGCCGGGTCGAACAGGGCCTGGCCGCCCAGCATGCCCTTGTCGGGCAGGGAGAAGTGGGTGTTGGTGGCCTGGATCATCAGCACAGCGGTGGGCGCGGCGGGCGCCAGCCGCCACATGGTCCCGCGCGGCAGGTAGAGGTAGTCGCCGGCCGCGTAGCCGATGCGGCCATAGTCGCAGAACAGGTCGCCGGCCCCTTCGTGGACGAACAGCAGCTGGTCGCCGTCGGCGTTGCGGGCCAGGGCCGGCATGGGCGTCGCCAGCTTCCAGAAGCGCATCTCGACGGCGGCGTTGTGCAGCACCACCGGCGCGCTCCAGGGCGAGCCCGGCGCCTCGGTCAAGCGGGCGAGGTCGAAGGCGCGGGGGCGAAGCGGGCCCTCGAAGCTGGTCCAACCTGTCGGTGGCCGTGGATGGTGCAGGAAGGCTGCTGGGCCGAAAAAGCCCTCCTTGGAGACCTCGCGCTCGTAGGTGCCGGGGGGCATGTCGGCGTGGGCCTGGCGGGAGTAAACCCCTTGTGCGCCACGGATCGGGATCCAGTTTCGAGCCATCACGCCTCGTCCTTGTAGATGCTGACCGACATTGGCCGACCTTCGACCGACATTGCCCGATACATGCCCGACGTGTTGAAGCTCCAGGCCACCTGGCCATTCGGTGCGACAGCGATCACGCCGCCGTCACCCCCGAGCGCGGTCAAGCGACGTTGCACCACCTCATCGACGGCGGCCTGCAACGAAAGGCCCTTCAGCTCCACCAGGGCCGAGATGTCGCGCGCCACGGTCAGGCGGATGAAGTACTCGCCGGTCCCGGTGGCCGAGACCGCGCAGCCCGCGTTGGAGGCGTAGGTTCCGGCGCCGATCAAGGGACTGTCCCCCACCCGGCCCCAGCGCTTGCCGGTGGTGCCGCCGGTGGAGGTGGCGGCGGCCACGTCCCCATGCCTGTCGAGGGCCACGACGCCCACCGTGCCGTGCTTGCCCTCGTCGTGCGCCAAGCCCTGGGCGGGGTCGGGCCGGTCGGCGCCAGCCGGCTCGGGCGGAATGGGCAGGTTCTCGGCCTTGAGGAAGTTGATCAGGCTGCGCCAGCGCCGAGCGGTGTGGAAGTGGAAGGGCTCCACCAGCTCCTCGCCCTGGTCGGCGGCGAAGTCGTCGGCGCCCTTGCCGATCAGCATGACGTGGGGCGAGCGCTCCATGACCGCGCGGGCCAGGCTGACGGGATGGCGGGCGCGCGTGACGCCCGCCACGGCGCCGGCGGCGAGCGTGCGGCCCTCCATGATCGCGGCGTCCAGCTCGTTGCGGCCCTCGGCGGTGAAGACCGCGCCGCGACCCGCATTGAACAGCGGGTCGTCCTCCAGCAGGCGGACGGCGGTTTCGCAGGCGTCGAGGGCCCTGCCCCCGGCCTTCAGCACCTGGGCGCCGGCCTCCGTCACCCGGGTCAGGGCGGCGCGATAGGCGGCCTCCTGCTCAGGCTTGAGCTGGGCGCGCTCGATCACGCCTGCCCCACCGTGAACGACAATGGCGCATTTCGGCGGCAATCAGCCCTCCTTGGCCGGCAGGACCCCGCGACGCACCTGGTCCAGCTCGATGGACTCAAACAGCGCCTTGAAGTTGCCCTCGCCGAAGCCCTCGTTGCCCTTGCGCTGGATCACTTCGAAGAAGATCGGGCCGATCATGTTCTCGGTGAAGATCTGCAGCAGCAGACCCTGTCCCTCGGTGGGGGCGCCGTCCATCAGGATCTGGTCGGCGCGCAGGCGCTGCAGGTTCTCGTCGTGACCCTTCACCCGGTCCGGCAACTGCTCGTAATAGGTCTCCGGCACCGACTGGAAGCGGACCTCGCGGTCCCGCATGGTCTCCACCGCGTGATAGATGTCGCCGGTCCCCAGCGCCACGTGCTGGATGCCCTCGCCGTGGTAGTCCTTGAGGAACTCCTCGATCTGCGAGTGGTCGTCCTGGCTCTCGTTCAGGGGGATGCGGATCTTGCCGCAGGGGCTGGTCATCGCCTTGGAGATCAGACCGGTCTGCGCGCCCTCAATGTCGAAATAGCGGATCTCCCGGAAGTTGAAGATGCGTTCGTAGAAGTCGGCCCACTTGCCCATGTTCCCGCGGAAGACATTGTGGGTCAGGTGGTCGAGATAGGTCAGGCCGACGCCGTTCCTGGCCTCCGCCTCGGCGGCGCCGGGGATCGGGATGAAGTCGACGTCGTAGATCTCCTGGGCCCCGTAGCGGTCCACCAGATAGAGGTTCGAACCGCCGATCCCCTCGATGGCGGGGATGTTCAACTCCATGGGGCCGACCGGACCCTGAACCTGGATGGCGCCGCGCTCCAGGGCCAGGGCCAGCGCCTTGGCGGCGTCCTTGACCCGGAAGGCCATGGCGTTGGCCGAGGGGCCGTGGATCTGGCGGAAGTCGGCCGGCTGGCCGCTGGGCTCCATGTTCAGCAGGAAGTTGATGTCGCCCTGGCGCATGCGGATGACGTTCTTCGAGCGATGCCTGCTGACCGCCGTGAAGCCCATTTTCTCAAACAGACCCTTGAGAAGGTCGGGTTCGGGGGCGGTGAACTCGACGAATTCGAAGCCGTCGGTGGCCAAGGGGTTGTCGAACAGGTCACGGGAGGGGGCCTTGGCGTTCATCTGCGCACTCCTTGTAGGAGACATAGTATCATTTGAAACCAAATGCCTGATCCGAGCCCAGGAGACAAGGGCCGCGGGCGCTGGTAGCAAACGAGTGAACAGCCTCCTCGGATCGCCATGCTTCGCAAAATGTACGACTGGGTCATGAACCTGGCCGGGTCGCGCCACGCGCCCGTCATGCTGTGCGGCGTCTCCTTCGCCGAGAGTTCGTTCTTCCCGATCCCCCCCGACGTGATGCTGGCGCCGATGGTGCTGGCCCGGCCGGACAGGGCCTTCCTCTATGCCGGGCTCTGCACGATCTCCTCGGTGCTGGGCGGCTGCCTGGGCTATTTCATCGGCTACCACCTGGGCGACCTGGGCCACTGGCTGCTGGCCCTGATGGGCCATCCGGACGGTGACACCGCCTTCAAGGCCTGGTTCGACCAGTGGGGCCTGTGGGTGATCCTGATCAAGGGCCTGACCCCGATCCCCTACAAGCTGGTGACCATCGCCTCGGGCCTGGCCGAATTCTCGTTCCTGACCTTCCTCTGGGCCTCGGTGGTGACCCGCGGCGCGCGGTTCTTCCTCACCGCCACCCTGCTGAAATACTTCGGGCCCGCCGTCCGTGAAGAGTTCGAAAAGCGGCTGACCCTGTACACCGTGATCGGCCTGACGGTTCTGGTCGGCGGAATTGTTGCGCTGAAAGTCTTGGGCTGAGCCCGGTTTTGCGCTCATATCGCGCGCCATGATGCAGCTGATCCGCGCCGTCCTCGACCGCTGGGCTTTCTGGGCGCTCGGCTCGTCCGCCCTGATGCTGGCGATCGCTCACGCCTTTGAGACCTTCGGCGGCTACGCGCCCTGCACGCTGTGCCTTCGGGCCCGCGAGGTCTATTGGGTCGCCGGAAGCCTCGCCCTGATCGCAATCGTGGTCTGCAAGCTGCCACGCGGGCGCCGCTGGCGCTGGCTGTTCGATGCGGCCCTGGCCCTGGTCTTCGCGGTCGGCGTCGGCGTCGCCGTCTATCACGCCGGCGCGGAGTGGAAGTGGTGGCCTGGCCCCGCGACCTGCGCGTCCACGGGCGCGGGGGTCAGCACTCAGGCCATGACCGACCTGCTGGGCGGCGCGAAGATTCGGCCGCCGGCCTGCGACGAAGCCGCCTGGGTGTTCCTGGGCCTGTCCATGGCCGGCTGGAACGCGCTGATATCGCTGAAGCTGACGATCTACAGCGCCTGGGCGGCCCTGCGCGGCCGGCGCCAACCATGAGTGACAAACCCGTTCCCCACCGCCCCGGACAAGGCGCCACCGCCGCGCGCCTGGCCGAAATCCTGCGGGTCGATCACGCTGGCGAGATGGCCGCGGTGCAGATCTATCGCGGCCAGCGCGCCGTGCTCGGCGCCTCCATGGGCCATGAGCGCATCACCGGTCAGCTCGCGGAGATGGAGGGCCATGAAGCCGTCCACCTGGCCCGCTTCGACGCCCTGCTCACCGACCATGGGGTTCGCCCCACCGCCATGACGCCGGTCTGGCGGCTGGCGGCCTTCGCGCTCGGCGCCGGCACCGCCCTGCTGGGCGAAAAGGCGGCGCACGCCTGCACCGAGGCGGTCGAGGATGTGATCGAGCAGCACTACGCCGGCCAGGTCGCCGAACTGGCCGACCGCGAGCCTGAGCTGGCCGCCGAGCTCTCCAAGTTCCGCGATGAGGAACTGGCGCACCGCGACCACGCCGTCGAGGAAGGCGCCCGTGACGCCTTGGGCTATCCGATCCTGGCCGCCGTGATCCGCGCCGGCTGCAAGGCGGCCATCAAGATCAGCGAGAAGCTATGACCGACGCGCAGATCGAAGCCCTGCGCCGTGGCGCCGAGGCGCCCGTCGCCGCGGGCCCCGCCGATATCGACGCCGCCGCAGACGATCTGAACGCCGCCTTCCGCACCGATCCGCAGTTCTGCTGGTTCCTGCGCGACGACGCCAAGCGCGAGTCCGCCCGCCTGGCCTTCATGAAGATGCTGCTGAAGGAGATCGCCCTGCCCACCGGCGAGGTGACCCGTCCGGCCGGCGGCGGCGCGGTCTCCATCTGGATTCCCTCGGAAGCGCTCGGCCCCAATAGCCTGATGCAGGAACTGCGGGTCCTGCCCACCATCCTGCACGCCACGGGTTTGGGCCGGATCGGCCGCCTCTCGGCCATGCGCAAGATCATGGACGAGCTGCACCCCATGGAGCGGCCCCACGCCTATCTGTGGTTCCTGGGCGTGCGGCCGGAAGCCCAGGGCATGGGTGTCGGGTCGCGGATGCTAAAGGCCGGCCTGGCCAAGGTCGACGCCGCCGGGCTGCCCGCCTATCTGGAATCCTCCAACGAGGCCAATGTCCCGCTCTACCGCCGCTACGGCTTCGAGGTGATGACCGAGTTCCGCGCCCGCCCCGACGCTCCGCCCGCCTGGGCCATGTGGCGCGAGCCGCAGGCGGTGTGACCGGTCCGGCCCGCACCCTGCTGCTGACCCGAGGGCTCCGCGCCTTCGGGGACGGTTTCGTCGCGCTCTTGCTGCCGGTCTATCTCACCGCCCTGGGATTTTCCCCGCTGCAGGTGGGCATGCTCACCACCGCCACCCTGCTGGGCTCGGCGGCCCTGACGCTGGCGGTCGGCGCCGTCGCCCATCGCGTCAGCACGCGGCGCCTGCTGATCGCGGCCTCCGGCCTGATGTGCCTGACGGGACTGGCCTTCGCGGGACTGGGCGGATTCTGGCCCCTGGTGGTGGTGGGGTGCGTGGGCACGCTCAACCCCTCCGGCGGCGACGTCAGCCCGTTCCTGCCGCTGGAACAGTCGATGCTGGCTCACAGCGCCCCCGATCGCGAGCGGACCAGCCTGTTCGCCCGCTACAGCCTCACCGGCTCCCTGGCGGTGGCGGGCGGCGCCCTGGCCGTGGGCGTGGCCGAGCAGTTGGGCCGTCACTTCGTCTGGAGCCATCTCGACATCGCGCGCGGCATGTTCGGGCTCTACGCCCTCCTGGGCCTGGTGGTGATGGCGCTCTACCGTCGGCTCCCCGCCGTCGAGAGCGACGCCGAGAAGGCCCGCCAGCCCCTGGGCCCGTCCCGCAACCGGGTCTTGCTGCTGGCCGGCCTGTTCAGCATCGACAGCTTCGGCGGCGGCTTTCTCGTTCAGTCGCTGTTGGCGCTATACCTCTTCCAGCACTACGGCCTGTCGCTGACCACCGCCTCGGGGCTGTTCTTCTGGATGGGGGTTCTGACCGCCTTTTCGCAGCTCGCTTCGGGGCGGCTGGCCGGGAAGATCGGCCTGGTGAACACCATGGTCTTCACCCACATCCCCGCCAACCTCTGCCTGATGCTGGTGGCCTTCGCGCCGAACCTGCCGGTCGCCATGGGTCTGCTGCTGGTGCGCTCCACCCTCTCGGCGATGGATGTGCCAGCGCGGTCCTCCTACGTGATGGCCATCGTCACTCCGCCCGAGCGCGCCGCGGCCGCCAGCCTGACCAATGTGCCGCGCAGCCTGGCCGCGGCGCTAAGCCCGTCCATCGCGGGCCTGTTGCTGACCATGAGCCCTTTCGCCTGGCCGCTGCTGATCGGGGGCGGCCTGAAGATCGGCTACGACCTGCTGCTGCTGCTGATGTTCCGGACGGTGAAGCCGCCGGAAGAGATGAACTAACGCGTCCCAAGCGTCCGGCGGCCGACGGCCAGCAGGACGGCGAGAACCGCCTCAACGGTCATGGGCAGGACCATCTCGGGCGCCAGACCCTCCATCCCCGCCGTGATCAACCGCCCCGCCAGGGCCAGGCTGACCAGCACCAGGGGCACGGTCACCAGCCGCCGGTCATTGCGGACCGCCGCAGCCAGGGCGAAGCCTCCCATGCCGCCGAAGAAGCCGCCAACATCGGCCCGCAAGCTGGCCAGGCCCAGGCCGCCGATGGGCGACAGGCCGAGCGTCACGGCGGGAACCGTCGGGTCGATCCAGATCCTCAGGGCGCCGATCAGGGCGAGCACGCCGAGGGCGCCGACGAGCAGGCGGGGCAGGAGGCGGAGCATGTCAGGGTTCCAGATCACTTGATTGTGGCGCGATACATGCCACTATTTGCTCAAAGAGCGAAACCCGCAGGCGGCAAGACCCATGACCCTCACCTATGACCTCTACTGGTCCTTCCGCTCACCCTATTCCTACATGATCATGCACCGGCTGACGGCGCTGGAGCGGGACTACGACGTGGTCTGCAATGTGCGGCCGGTCTACCCGCTGGCGGTGCGAACCCCGGAGTTCTTCGACACCCGCGATCCGCTCTGGTTCAGCTACTTCTTCACTGACATTCACCGCGAGGCGCAGTTCCTGGGCCTGCCCTTCCGCTGGCCCCGCCCCGACCCGGTGTACATGGACATGGCCACCCGGACCTATCCCAAGGACCAGCCGCATATCCACCGCCTGACCCAGATGGGCGCTCTGGCGGCCGAGCAGGGCAAGGGGCTGGAGTTCCTCGACGAGGTCAGCAAGACCATCTGGAGTGGGACGGTGGACGACTGGCATCTCGGCGACCACATCGCCCAGGCCACGGCGCGGGCGGGCCTCGATCCGTCAACCTTCGCCGCGACAGTGGACGCCGAGTCAGACCGCCTCAACGCGGTGATCGAGGCCTCCCAGGAGGCCCAGCGGGCCGCCGGCCACTACGGCGTGCCGATGATCGCCTTCAACAACGAGCCGTTCTTTGGCCAGGACCGCTTCGACCAGTTCAAGTGGCGGCTGGAACAGCAGGGTCTGACGCGGCGCTAAGCGTTGAGGCCTGCGCTATCAGGCCCCGGAACCGGCGACGCTGGTGGTGCGGGCCAGGGCGGTGCGCCATTCGTCGGCATGGTCGCAGTCGGCATAGTCGGCGAAATAGGGTCCGCCGCGGGTGAAGTGCGCGATCTTCGCCGCCGGATTGGCCGGATACTCGCCCACCAGCCAGTTCCATTCCAGCGGCAGCGCGCCGATCTCCTCATCACCGCACAGCCAACGGAACTGGTGCAGGTCCAGGCCGCTGGCGGTGTCGACATAGTCCGGTGTCAGGGCCCGGCAGCGGGCGTTGTTGAACAGGACCACGCTGGACCAGTTCTTCTTGGGATAGGGCAGCTGTTGAGCGCCAAGAAACTTCACGCTGTCGCGGGGCGCGTAGTCATGCTGCGCCACCATCACGGCGAAACGGTCGTCGGCCAGGGCGAACAGTTCGGCGATGTCGGCCCGGACCAGCATGTCGCAGTCCATGAACAGCGACCAGCCCTCGTAGCCGGACAGGAACGGGGTCAGGAAGCGGCTGAAGGAGAAGTCGGTCGACTGCTGCGACACGCGAGGCCGGCCGTGCAGCCCTGACAGGGTGGAGAGCGCGATCGGCGTGATCCGCACGGGGCGCGACGCATGGTCGATGAGGCTCTGGCTGAGCACATGATAGGCGACGCGCTCGGCCACGTCGTAGCCGATGTAGATGTCCAGCGTGGGCGGAAGGGACAACGAGAGCTCCAGGACGACGCTGGGGTGGGCCCCCGCACAGGAGCTATCCTTTTAGCGACGGCCCGCGAAAGGCCAAGATGATCCGCCAGGCCTTCGTCTCTCAAGAGGCCCAGTAGAGGTAGCTGGACCGGGTTGCATGGAAGCTTATCCGCCAGGTTGACCCTCCAGATCCCCGAAACCCCGCTCTGCCTCTTTGGGCAGCAAGGCAGACGCACCACGCCGTAGAATCGGCACAAGCTCGCTCCATGGTTGACCTCTGCGCTATCGCCGACATTTGCGCACGTATGGACGCGCACGAAGGCCAAGCGGCTTGGGCGCAGGGCATCTTTTCGGTAGGTGCCATCATCGCTGCTATCGCCATCGAGCGCGGCTCAGCGCGCCGTCAACAGAAGCAGTTCGAGCACGCTGAGCTCATGCGAAAACGCCAGGGCGTCGAGACCGTCATGGCGGTCGGTGCCCTCGCCGCCTATGCAATGACCTGGACCCACCGGAGTTGCGAAGACATGCGGAGACCGGCCGACGGGATCCCGCACTCACGGGTCTATGAGAAATGGGCGAGCTTAATGGCGGACTGGCAAGCCGCGCTGCGAATGCTGATGGAGCGTGTTGCTGATCCGGTGCTCGTTGTGGATCTCGTAGGGTTCATTCACGCGATGACCCCGGCTTCCGAAGGTCGAAACCAGCTGCAGGTTATTGAGGAGGCTGATCACTCCATGCGGTCCTCTTGGACTCGCCTTCAGAAGACCGTGCAAGCAATTGCGGACGCTGCGGATGTGCCGATGAATCTGCCCGCGTTTGATAGTGATCGCCCCATGGGGGCCGACGCTCACGCCTCCAGCTCGATGTCCCAGTAGAGGTAGTCGAGCCAGCTCTGATGCAGGTGGCGGGGCGGGAACTTGCGTCCGCGTTCCTGCAACTCGTGGGCGCTGGGGCGGCGGGCCTTGTGGCGCGGGAACATGTGCGCCTCCTGCGGGGTGCGGCCGCCCTTGGTGAGGTTGCAGCGGGCGCAGGCGGTGACGATGTTCTCCCACGTCGTGCGCCCCCCACGAGACCTCGGCACCACGTGGTCAAAGGTCAGGTCCGCCGCCGAGTGACAGTACTGGCAGGTGAAGGCGTCGCGCAGGAACAGGTTGAACCGGGTGAAGGCCGGGGGCCGGTCCTGGGTCACGTACTGCTTCAGCGACACGACGCTGGGCAGCTTCATGGTGAAGGATGGGGAGTGGATTTCCTGGTCGTAGGTGGAGACCACGTCGACCCGGTCGAGGAACACCGCCTTGATCACATCCTGCCAGGGCCAGAGCGACAGCGGATAGTAGCTGAGCGGGCGGAAATCGGCGTTCAGCACGAGGCAGGGCCAGCCGGACGGGGGGTGCGTGAGCACCTTCATCGCCGGTCGTCCCGGTGCGCTACAGCGCCAGATGGATACGCGTGGAAACTGAAGACGAAGCCCTCATTCTCAACCGCGCTATCGGCGAACCGGTTGGAACCCTGAGGGTCCCGATTCCCGACGCAGGAGAACTATAGGAGAGATTCTGAGACATCTCCATGACCGCGTGATGCGGCCTGGACCCCGCTCGCGAGCCTTGCGGTCACCCGAGCGGGGCGATGCCGGAAGCCATTAGGCGCCGACGATGGCGGTGGCGCCGGCCAGGATGAAGCTCAGAACGGCGAAGGCGACGACGACGGTGGTGTCGACGAAGCGGGCGAAGGCGTGATCGGTGTGGGTGAACATGGTGATGGTCCCTATCTGCCGGAGCCCCCGGCCGGGTTGTTCATGTGAACAACGCTAAGATAGCAATCATCTGAGCAATGTACAGATACATTTTACAGTGTACGCTATGCATTTCCGCATAGGCTTCGCTCTGCGGTCTGGCGCAACAAAAAGGGCCCCCGAAGGGGCCCTTGCGATCAGGGATCGACTTTCTTCGCGAGCCTCTCCGCTTCAGATTTTCATCTGAAGCGACAAGAGAGGCTCGAACCTTGAATTAAAGCGTGACGGGCGCCTGAACCGGCGCCCACTTGAGGCTGTCACGCCTTAGGCGCCGACCACCGCGGTGGCGGCGGCGACGGTGAGGCCCAGGACCAGAAGGACGGTGGGGGCGATACGGTCGAAGAAGCGTTCGAAATTGGCGAGAGACATGACACACACCTTTCAAGTTTGAACCCGCGGGGAGGCGGGGGGTTTGTTATTTGAACAATGCTAAGATAGCGGCGATCTGAACGCCGTCAAGATGATCTTTACGGCGTCCAGATATACTTTTACAGTGAGTGCGATGAGTGAAACTGCAGCCGCCGAGCCTCGGCCCTATCACCACGGCGATCTCAGCCGCGCCCTGATCGACGCGGCCCGCCGTCTGTTGGAATCCGAAGGGCCGTCGGCCCTGTCGCTCCGGGCCGTGGCGCGCGAGGCCGGCGTCAGTCCGGCAGCGCCCTATCATCACTTCAAGGACAAGGGCGAGCTTCTGGAGGCCGTGGCCACGGAGGGCTGGGACCTGCTGAACGACTCGCTGTCGGCGGCCCGGAAATCGGCCCATTCGGTCAAGGACAAGCTGACCGCGCTCGGGGTGGCCTATGTGGTCTTCGCCCGCGAAAACCCCAGCCTCTACCGCATCATGTACGACGGCTCCCGCAACAAGGACGAGCTGCCCTCCCACGTCCACCTGGAGGACGACAGCGCCTATTGTCAGGTGCGCGACACCCTCGTGGAGGCCGGCGCCGACCCCAGCGACGAGATCGCTCTGGAACTGGCCACCACCGCGGCCTGGTGCGCCGCCCACGGCCTGGCCGAAATGGCCTCCTTCAAGCAGTTCGACACCCTGAAGGCGGCGTTGGGCAGCGAGGAAGCGTTCCTGCGAGGCGTCTTCGAGCACATGAAGATTTTCGCCGACGACCACCGGAAGTAGGCTTGCGCGCGTGACCGCGCCCTTCGCCACCCGTTTCGCCCCCTCCCCCACTGGCCGGCTCCACCGGGGGCATGCCTTTTCGGCGCTCACGGCGTACGAGGCGGCCCGTGCGGCCCGCGGCCGGTACCTGCTACGCATCGAGGATATCGACGCCACCCGCTGCCGGCCGGCCTTCGAGGCCGCCATCCATGAGGACCTGGCCTGGCTGGGCCTGACCTGGGAACACCCGGTGCGGCGGCAGTCCGAGCATCTCGCCGAGTATCAGGCCGCCATCGAACGCCTCGCCCAACGCGGCCTTCTGTACCGCTGCTTCCGCACCCGCAGGGAAATCGCCGAGACCATCGCCAGCGCGCCGCATGGGGCCATGGACGCCTGGCGCGGCGGCCCCCTCCCCGCCGACCAAGAGGCGCGGCGGCTGGCGGCCGGGGAGGCTTTCGCCTGGCGGCTTTCCCTAGACGCCGCCTTGGCCCAGGCCGGTCCGCTGACCTTCATCGAGGAGGGCTCCGGCCCGAACGGCGACACGGGCGTCATCATCGCCCGGCCCGAGCTGGGCGGCGACGTGGTGCTGGCGCGGCGCGACGTCGGGGTCGCCTATCACCTGGCCGTCACCTTGGACGACGCGCTGCAGGGTGTGACCCACGTGATTCGCGGCCGGGACCTGTTCGAGGCCACCCACGTCCAACGTCTGCTGCAAGCCTTGCTCGGCCTGCCAACGCCCGTCTATCGCCATCACCGGCTGCTGACGGGACCTGACGGCAGGCGCTACGCCAAGCGCGACCACGCCCAGACCCTGGCGGATTTGAGGGCCGCCGGCGTGACGCCACAGGAGCTTCGCGCGGAGATGGGCTTTTGACCGACCACCCTGAGGACCAGGGCAAGGCGCTGGCCATGCTGCTGATGGGCGCCTGCGTGATCGGTGTCGGTCCGGTGCTGGTTCGCCTGTCTGAGACGGGGCCGGCGGCGGCGGGGTTCTGGCGGCTGCTCTTCGCCCTGCCGCTGCTGGCGGTCATCGCGCAGAAGACCGGCGGCGGCATCGGCAAGGCGCCCCGGGCAGCGGTGCTGGCGGGCGTCGCCTTCGCGCTGGATCTCGGCTTTTGGCATTATGGCATCGCCTACACCTCGGTGGCCAAGGCGACGGTGCTGTCGAACCTGACCCCGGTGCTGGTGACAGCCTTCGCCTGGATCTTCCTGAAGCAGCGGCCCAGGCGGCTGTTCCTGCTGGCCGTGGCCTTCGCGGTGGCCGGCGCCTGGACCATGGCCTTGACCAAGGGCGCCGGTTCGACGGGGGTGAATCCGCCCTTGGGGGACGCCCTCTCGGCGGCCACGGCCGTCTGGTACTCGCTCTATTTCCTGGTGGTCTCCAGCGCCCGCCAGTCGATTTCCGCAAGCCGCATCATGTTCTGGTCGACCCTGGTGGGGGCGCCGCTGATGCTGCTGGCGGCGCTTGGTTTGGGTGAACAGATCATCCCCACGGCGATGGGCGGCTGGGCCGCCTGCGCGGGCCTGGGCCTGATGCACGTCGCGGGTCAGGGCTCCATCGCCTGGGCCCTGGGACGATTGCCGGCCGCGACAGCTTCCGTGGTGGTGCTGGTTCAACCGGTCGTCGCGGCGGCTCTAGGTTGGGTATTGTTCCATGAGCTGCTGGGGACCTGGCCCGCCGTCGGCGCGGCGGTCGCCCTGGGCGGCGTGGTGCTTGCGCAATGGGCCAGCCGGCCCGGGCCACGGCCCGCCTAAAGGTCCCAGGCTTTCCGGGCGGTCTCGATCCGCGCCAGCTTGGCGTGGAAGGCCGTCCAGTCGTCCTCGGCGGCGATCGCCTCCCATATCGCCTCGATCTCGTCGATCAGCAGCTCTTCAGGTTCGGCCCTCGCGAAGTAGGGATCGAGCAACCGGCCCGGGCGATCCGGCTCGGTCTCGGCCACCCGGCGACGGAAGTCGGCGAAGGGTTGGCCGCCATAGATGTCGCCGCGCGGGCTCGCCATGGCGCGGCCCACGTCGCCGCAGAACCAGTCGAAGAAGAAGGGCTCCCAGCGCAGCCGCTCACCGCCGGCGGCGAGCGCCGTGAAGGCGGCGTTGACCAGGCCGGCGTCCAGCTCTCGTCCCCGGCTCTTCAGCCCCAGGCGCCTGAGCATCGCCGCCGCCAGGCCGCCTCGATAGGCGTCGGCGAAACCGTTGAGGGCGTCGACCAGCGGCTGCTGCTCGGCAACCATGGAGAGGCAACCGCCCAGGTTCTGCAGGTTCCAGAACACCGCCTCGGGCTGGCGGCCGAAACTGTAGAGGCCTTGTTGGTCAAAATAGGCGGCGACAAAGTTCGGGTCGTTGTGCGGCAGGAACCGGTAGGGGCCGTAGTCGAAGCTCTCCCCGGTGATGTTCATGTTGTCGGTGTTCAGCACCCCGTGCACGAAGCCCGCCGCCATCCAGGAGGCCGCCAGAGTCCCGGCCCGCTCGACCACGGCGGTCAGCAGGGCGGAGGTCCGATCGGGGGCCTTGTCCAGTTCGGGGTAGTAGGTCTCGATCACGTAGTCGACGAGGCGGACGATCTCGTGGGGCTGCTCCAGGAACGCCTGGCGCTGGAAGGTCCCGAAGCGGATGTGGCCGTGGGACAGCCGGGTCAGCACCGCCGAGCGCGTGGGGCTGGGCTCGTCGCCCCGCTCCAGGGCCTCGCCGGTCTCGATCAGGGAGAAGGCCTTGGAGGTGGGGACGCCGAGCGCCTCCAGCATGGCGGTGGCCAGCACCTCGCGCATGCCGCCCTTCAGGGTCAGGCGCCCGTCGCCGGCCCGCGACCAGGGGGTGGTCCCCGAGCCCTTGGTCCCCAGGTCCAGCAGGCGGTCGCTCCCAACCTCCCGCAGCTGGGCGAAGGTGAAGCCGCGACCATCCCCCAGGTCGGGGTTGTAAACTCGGAACTGGTGGCCGTGATAGCGCTGCGCCAGCGGCGTTTCGAGGTTGCCGGGCAGGGGCTGGAAGCGGCCGAAGTGGGCCACCCACTCAGGGTCGGTCAGGGTGTCCAGGCCGACCGTGGCGGCGGCCCGATCGTTGCGAAACCGCAGCAAGACCTGGGGGAAATCCGCCGCCGCGACCGGGTCGGCGAACTCGGGGCCGAGGTCGGGCAGGCGCGGATCGGGGCGGTAGGCGGACGAGACGGGCATGGCCGCCAGATGGAGCCGAAAACCGTCCACGGCAAGCGTGGTTGTGATGCGTTGGTCACGCGAGCCATGCTACCGGTCGGCCATGGCGCGTCGCATCACCCTCGATTTCCTGAAGACCGAAGCCGCCTCGGGCATGATCCTGGCGGCCGCCGCTCTGGCGGCGATCCTGTTGGCCAACTCCCCGTGGTCACAGCACTATTTCAGCTTCATCTCCCATGAGTTCACCGTCCAGGTCGGCGCCTTCGACGAGACCCGCTCAGTGACGGACTGGGTGAAGGAAGGTCTGATGGCCATCTTCTTCTTCGTCGTGGGAATGGAGATCAAGTTCGAGATTCTGCGGGGCGAACTGTCCAATCCCCGGCGGCTGGCCCTGCCGATCCTGGCGGCGATCGGCGGGCTGGCGGTCCCGGCGGGTGTCTATCTGACCCTGAACCTGGGACCCGGCGGATCGCCGCAGGGGTGGCCCACCGCGACGGCCACCGACATCGCCTTCGCGCTGGCCGCGCTCGCCATCGTCGGCAAGAATCTGCCGCCGTCGCTGCGGGTGTTCCTGCTGACCCTGGCCATCGCCGACGACCTGGCCGCCGTGCTGCTGATCGCCCTGCTGTTCACCGCCAAGGTCAACCTGCTGGCGCTTGGCGGGGCGATCTCGACCCTGGCCCTGATGTTCCTCCTGGGCCGCTGGAAGACAGCGCCCTACTTCTTCTACGCCTGCTGTTTCGTGCTGATCTGGGCCTTCACCCTGAAGAGCGGGATCAACACCTCGCTGGCCGGGGTGGCCGCGGCCATGACCGTGCCGATCGAGCCGCGCCGCGCCGGCCAGGGCGGAGTTCTGCACTACTTCATGGGCAGCCTGCACGGCTATGTGGCCTTCCTGATCCTGCCGCTCTTCGCCTTCACGGCGGCGGGGTTCAGCTTCAGCGGGCTGTCGCTGAAGGAGCTGTTCAGTCCGGTGGCCCTGGGGGTGGGGCTGGGGCTGTTCGTGGGCAAGCAGGTGGGGGTGTTCGGGGCCGCGGCCCTGGCCATGGGGCTGAAGCTGGCGCGGCGGCCGACCGGGGCCAAGTGGATCGAGCTCTATGGGGTGGCGGTGCTGTGCGGGGTGGGCTTCACCATGAGCCTGTTCATCGGCGCGCTGGCCTTCAGCCCTGGCGACCTGGCGGCCCAGACCGAGGTGCGGCTGGGGGTGATCGTGGGGTCGTTGATGTCCATGGTGCTGGGCATGGGATTGCTGACCTGGTCGCAGGCGCGGCGCAATCTAGAGCAGGGCTGAGGCCCAGGTCTCGTCGTCGCGGGGGGCGGCCAGCACCGGGACGTCGCCGGCGAACGCAGCGATGGCGGCCACCGTCTGGGGGAAGGCGGGCGCGTCGGGATCGGGGCTCTGGCTGACCACGATCCCAAGCACCGCAAGGCCTCGCGAGCGCAGGACCTCCAGGGCCGTGAGGGTGTGGCTGACCCCACCGAGATAGGCGCCGCCCACCAGGACCGTGGGCAGGCCGAGCGCCAGTTGCAGGTCCAGGCCGGTGGCGTCCTCGGCCATCGGGCTCATGACGCCGCCGGCGCCTTCCACCAGCAGCAGGTCGGCGGTCTGGGCGGCCAGGACCGGGCGGGAGACGGCCAGCAGGTCGGCGAGGGTCAGGGTCACGCCCTCCAACCGGGCGGCCATGGGGGGCGAGAGGGCGGCCTCGAAGCGGAGGGGGGACATGGCCTCCAGGGCCTGCGCCGTCAGGTCGCGGCCGAGGGCCGCCAGCAACCGTCCGGGATCACTGGTGACGGCCGTGGATGGAAGATAACCCGATACGACGGGCTTGAAGGCCGCCACGGACCGACCCTGGGCGCGGGCGGCCTTCAGGATCGCGCAGGCGGCCCAGGTTTTTCCCACATCCGTATGGGATCCGGCGATGAAGACGGCCTTCATGGGAGAAGACCCACCATGGCCGATATCAGACCGTCAATGTCCCGCGTGGTGTGGCCGGCGGTGAAGGCCAGGCGCAGGCGGGCGGTGCCGGCGGGCACGGTGGGCGGGCGGATGGCCACGGCCAGGAAGCCTTTCGATTCAAGCGCACGGGCGGCGGCGAGCGCGCGGTCGGCCTCCCCCATCAGGATGGGGACGACGGCCGAAGTGGCCTCCGGCAGGTTCAGCGCGCGGGTGAAGCGCCGCGCGTTGGCCGAGGGCCGACCGACCAGCGACGGCTCGGCGGCGATCACGTCGAGGGCGGCCAGGGCGGCGGCGGCGTTGGCGGGCGGCAGGCCGGTCGTATAGACGAAGGTGCGGGCGCGGGTCTTGATCAGGTCGATCACCGGCGCGCTGGCGCAGACATAGGCGCCGTAGCCGCCGAGCGCCTTGGAGAAGGTGCCCATGGACAGGTCGATGTGGGCGCCGGGATAGACCGAGCCCGAGCCCGCGCCGCCCTCCCCCACCACGCCCAGGCCGTGGGCGTCGTCCACCAGCAGCCAGGCGTGATTTGCACGTGCAAGAGAGCTGATTGCATCGAGGGGCGCCAGGTCGCCGTCCATGGAGAACACCCCGTCGGTGGCGATCAGGCAGCGGGCCGCGGCGCCGCGATGGGCGGCCAGCTTCTCCGCCAGGTCGGCCATGTCGTTGTGGCGGAAGGCCAGCACCGTGGCGCCCGAAAGCTGGGCTCCCGACCAGATGCAGGCATGGGCCAGCTCGTCGGCCAGGATCAGGTCGCCCGGCCCCATGACGGTGGGGATGATGCCGGTGTTGGCCAGGTAGCCGGAGCCGAAGACACAGGCGGCCTGCTTGCCCTTCAGCGCCGCCAGCCGCGCCTCCAGCTCACCGAAGATCGGATGGTCGCCGGTCACCAGCCGCGAGGCCCCGGCGCCCGCGCCATAGCGCTCGACCGCCGCCATGGCCGCGGCCTTCACCGCGGGGTGGTGCGACAGGTTCAGATAGTCGTTGCAGGAGAAGGACACCAGACGCCGCCCGCCCCGCTCGACCCACAGGCCGTCGATCCGGTCGGTGGGGACCAGCCGCCGGCGCAGGCTGCGGCTCTCCAGCTGGTCCAGTTTCTCGGCGGCGAAGGCGGTGAGGCTGTCGGTCATCGGGCGCCGATATGCACGGGTGTTGGGACTGGGGGAAGGGCGCACCCTCTCCGCTCATCCGGGCGAAGGCGCGAGGGGCCGCCGCGCCACCAGAGCTTGAACCATCGGCTTGCTCACCGGGGCCTCCGCGATATTCTCCGGCCATGACCCACGCTCCCGTCCTCGTCATCGACCTTCAGACCGGCATGTTCGACGGGGTGAATGAGCCGCCCATCCATGATGCGGAGAATCTGGTGGCGCGGACGCGGGCGGTGTTGGCCTGGGCGCGGGCGAGCGGCCATCCGGTGGCCTTCGTGCGGCATGACGGCCGCCCCGGTGACGGTCTGGCGCCGGGCAAGCCCGGCTGGCCGGTGTGGCCGGCCCTGGGCCAGGCGCAGGACGAACCGACCTTCAGCAAGAGCGTCGGCGACGCCTTCAGCAACCCCGAGCTGGGCGCCTGGATCGCAGGTCAGGGCGCGGGCGAGGTGCTGCTGCTGGGCGCCCAGACCGACCAGTGCGTGGCCGCCACGGTGAAGGGGGCGCTGGCGGCGGGGCTGAAGGTGACCGTGGTGGCCGATGCTCATGGCACCTGGGACTGGAACGGCGAGACTGCGCCGCAGATCATCGCTCGGCACAACGCGGCCTTTGCGCAGGCCGGCGCGCGGGTGGTGAACACGGCGGCGCTGACGGGGGGCTGACCGCGCCGCAATCGGTGCTAGCCTGCCCGCAACAACAGAGGGAGGGCGGCATGGGCGCGCTGGTGAAGGTTTCCGACGACGGGCATGTGCGGACGATCGCGCTGAACCGGCCGGAGAAGAAGAACGCGCTGAGCCAGGAGCTGGCCTGGGGCGTGGTGGCCGCCGTCGACGAGGCGGCCAAGGACGACAATGTCTGGGTGGTGGCCATCACCGGCACCGGCGACGCCTTCTGCGCCGGACTGGACCTGTCGGGCGCGCCGCCGCACTCGCCCTATCCGGCGATGACCGCCCAGCTGGACGACATCAGCTGGGTCGGGCAGTTCCTGCTGTCGATCCGCAAGCGCTGCGACAAGCCGGTGGTGGGCGGGATCAACGGCGTGGCCGTCGGCGCCGGCCTGGGCCTGGCCATGGCTACCGACGTGCGGCTGATCAGCTCCAACGCGCGGCTGATGGCCGGCTACACCCGGATCGGCGGCTCGCCGGACGCGGGGCTGACCATCACCCTGCCCCAGGTCATGGGATACGAACGCGCCATGCGCTTCATGATGGAGAACCGCACGGTGACCGGGGCCGAGGCGCTGGACTGGGGCATGGCCGGCGAGGTGGTGGACCAGGACAAGTTCGACGCGCGGCTGGCGGAATACTGCGCCTCGCTGTGCGAGTGGTCGCCCATCACCCTGCGGCTGCTGAAGCGGGGCATGGTGAAGTCCTCGGAGAGCCACGACATGGAGCAGCAGCTTCGCTACGAGGTCTCCAACATCGGCCGCGCCTTCGGCAGCCAGGACGGCAAGGAGGCCCGCGCGGCCTTCCTGGAGAAGCGCAAACCGGTGTTCACCGGGCGGTAGGGGCGCGGTGTACGGCGCGTGACCGACGCCCTGCGCCTGGCCCTGGTGCGCGGCCTGCATACGGCGATCTATCTGGTGATGGCCGGGGCGGTGTTCGTCGTCCTCTATGCCGGGATCACGGGCGCCCACGGCCCCTGGCTGTGGGTGGCGGCGGGGCTGGTGGCCGTCGAGTGCCTGGTCTTCGCGGCCAGCGGCATGAAGTGCCCGCTCACCGCCGTGGCGGTGAGGTACGGTGCGACCCGGACCGCGCCGCACGACACCTACCTGCCGGAGCGCTTCACCCGCCTTACCTTTCGGATCTTCACGCCGCTGATCGTGCTGGGCGCGCTTCTGGTGGTGGGGCGGGCTGTCTGGTTCGGTTGGGCGCCGGCCTGAGGTCAGCCACGGGCCATGGCCTCCTGCAGCGCGCGGGCGAGATCGTCCTGCAGGAACGGCTTGGCCAGCCTGGTCAGGTGGGGATCGGACCCGCCCGGGAGTTCCGCGTAGCCGGTGGCCAGGATCAGCGCGACGCCCGGATGGCTGGCCCGGATCTCATCGGCCAGCTGCAGACCGGTGACCTGGGGCATGGCGTAGTCGGTGATCACCAGGTCGATCTGCTCGCGTTTCAGGGTGGCGAGCGCGTCGCGGGCCGAGATGGCCGGGAAGACCACGTGGCCGAGGTCCTCCAGCATGGCGACGGTGTTGAGCAACACCAGGCTGTCGTCGTCGACGGCCAGGACGGTCAATGGCCCGGAGGGCTGGATCTGCTCGACCGCACCGGTTCCGACAAAGACCTGCCGCTCGTCGCCGTCCCGCACCTGGGGCAGCCAGAGCTCGACGGTCGCGCCCTCCCCCACCTGGCTGCGGAGCACCATGCGCCCCCCCGACTGTTCGGTCAGGCCGTGGATCATGGAGAGGCCGAGCCCGGTCCCCTTGCCGACCCCCTTGGTGATGAAGAACGGCTCGGCGGCGCGGGCCAGGACCTCGGGAGCCATGCCGTGGCCCGTGTCGGAGACGCTGAGACAGACATAGTCGCCCGGCGGAAGCCCGGCCTCGGATTTCGCCGTCAGGGTCTGGGGCAGCGCCTCGATGCGGATCGCGCCGCCGTCCGGCATGGCGTCGCGGGCGTTGACCGCCAGGTTCAGCAGGGCGTTCTCAAGCTGGTTGGCGTCGGTGAGCACCAGGGCCAGGCCGCGCGGGAAGTGGGTTTCGATGCGCATGGCCGGCCCCAGCGAGCGCTGCAGCAGGCCGGTCATGCCGCGCACCAGGGCCGCCAGATCGACGGGGCCGAGCCTCAGTTCCTGTTTCCGGGCGAAGGCCAGCATCCGCTGGGTCAGGGCCGCGCCGCGCTGTGCGCCCTGCATGGCGTTGTCGATCAACGGGGTGACGCGGGGGTCGTGCGGCAGGCGCTTGCGGACCAGCTCCAGGCTGCCCTGCACCGCCATCAGCAGGTTGTTGAAGTCGTGAGCCACGCCGCCCGTGAGCTGGCCGATGGCCTCCAGTTTCTGGGACTGCAGCAAAGCCTCGCGGGCGGTCTCCAGCGCCTGCTGCGCCGCCCGGCGCTCGGTGATGTCGCGGGTGATCTTGGCGAAGCCGATCACGCCGCCCGCGTCGTCACCGATCACGTCGATGACCACGTGGGCCCAGAACCGGGTTCCATCCTTGCGGACCCGCCAGCCCTCCTGCTCGCAACGCCTCTCGGCCGCGGCCCTGGCCAGGGCGCGGTCGGGCAGACCGCTGGCGCGGTCCTCCTCGGTATAGAACCGGGAGAAATGAGACCCGACGATCTCCTCGGGCCTATAACCCTTGATGCGCTGGGCGCCGGCGTTCCAGCTGGACACCTTGCCGGTGGGGTCCAGCATGTAGATGGCGTAGTCGGTGACCCCTTGGACCAGGAGGCGGAACTGTTCCTCGCTGGCCCGCAGGGCGGTCTCGGCGATCTTCCGCTCGGTGAGGTCGCGGGTGATCTTCGCATAGCCGATGAGGCCGCCGTCGGGGCTGCGGATCGGATCTATGATCACGTGCGCCCAGAAGCGGCTGCCGTCCTTGCGGATCCGCCACCCTTCCTTCTCGAAGCGTCCCTCCTCGCGGGCGGCCCGCAGGGCGGCGGCCGGGATTCCGGCCGCGCGGTCATCTTCTGAATAGAAGCGGGAGAAGTGTTCGCCGATGATCTCGGAGGCGACATAGCCCTTGAAGCGCTGCGCGCCAGGGTTCCAGCTGGTCACCCGCCCATCGGGGTCGAGCATGTAGATGGCGTAGTCGGTAATGGCGTCGATCAGGAGCCGGTAGCGGCTCTCGTCGGTGATTGGCGCCGCCTCCTGTCCACTGCCCATGAACATCCCCCTAGACCCATCAGGAACGGACGGCCGCTGGCTAGGTTCCGTCCGCCATGCCGCCCTCCGGGGCGGGGGCGGGGCGCACGCCGAGCTCGGCCAGCCGGACCAGATAGGCCTCGGTGCGCTCGGTCAGTTCGCCGATGCCGGCCAGGACCTGGGGCCGCGCGCTGACCTTTTCCGGGACGATCACACCCGCGCCCGACTTCGCCAGCAGGCCGCGCTCCATAAGGCGGCGCACGTGGCGCCGCGTGGTCTCGTAGGGCAGGTTCAGGGTCTTGGCGACCGCATAGACCGAGACCGGCTCCCGCTCGCTGTCGCGCGGGCCAATGGGCACCTCCGGATAGGCGCTGGGGTCGAAGGCATGCTGCTCGACGTTGGCGAAGGACACCGCGCGAATGACCAGGGCGCCCAGGGCGTCCACCTCCAGGGTGCGGCCGATCAAGGCGATGACGTCGAGGAAATAGTCGATGCCGAGGCGCACGACCTGGCGGCTGACATCCCCCATCAGCGGGGCGGCGACGGGGGTCGGAAAGCCGCCGGCGTTGTTCACCAGATCCTGAGTCAGGGCCCAGTGAGCCTGGACCGCGCCCAGCATGCCCGCGTTGACGTAGGCGCGGGTGGGAATGATCAGGCCGCCGGGGACGCTCTCGCAGAGCCCCTCCTTGCGCAACTTGGCAGCGTGGCGGCGGACCGTCTCGTAAGGAATGCCCAGCTCCTTGGCGACGGCGTAGACCGTGACCGGCACACGCTCGCTGTCGGGCGGAATGGCGTCCATCGCCGCATAGCGCAGGGCCCGGTCCGGGTCGCCGGTGAAGCGGCGCATGTTCGCCCGGGCGATCGACAGAAAGGTCAGGGTGGTGACCAGATCACGGTCCACGGCGTGATCCAGCAGCCGCACGATGTTGAGAAAGTACTCCGCGCTCTGCCGGGCGGTCAGCCGACGGCTGTCGAGCGCCGGGGGCGCCGAATCTTGAGGCGGGGGAATCATCGGGCGAACTTAGGCCGCGTCGGCGACCGGGTACACAATATGGGCGTCATTAGTTGCGATGCCGGGGCTTGGCGGCTTGCCAGGGGCGGGCGGCGCTCACTACGACGCGGGCGCCCCCCCGCAGAGGAACCCCCCAATGCCCCAATGGCTCACCGACGGCGCGCCCCATGTCTGGCGGCCCTACTGCCAGATGAAAACCGCTCCGGAGCCGCTGGCGGTGGCGCGGACGCAAGGGGCGAGGATCATCCTGGAGGACGGTCGCGAGCTGGTGGATGGTATCGCCAGCTGGTGGACCGCTGTTCACGGCTACAACCATCCGCACATCCGCGCGGCGGTGACCGAACAACTGGAGCGGGCTCCGCACGTGATGTTCGGCGGCCTGGCGCACGAGCCGGCCTACCGCCTGGCCAGCCGACTTTCGGCCCTGCTGCCCGGCGAGCTGGACCATGTGTTCTTCGCCGAGAGCGGATCGGTGGCCGTTGAGATCTCGATGAAGATGGCCCTGCAGTACTGGATCAACCGGGGCGTGACGGGGCGCGCCAAGTTCGTCAGCTTCCTGGGCGGCTATCATGGCGACACCCTGGCCACGATGACCATCTGCGATCCCGAGGAGGGGATGCACGGCCTGTTCGCCGGGGTCATGCCGGCCCAGCACGTGGTCGCCCTGCCCCGCGACGCCGAGCGCGAGGCGGCGCTGGACGCCCTGCTGGCGGACAAGGGCCACGAGATCGCCGCCCTGATCGTCGAGCCCCGCGTGCAGGGGGCGGGCGGCATGCTTTTACACGATGATCATGTGCTGCAGGTTCTGCGGCGGCTGGCCGACAAGCATGGCCTGCTGCTGATCTTCGACGAGATCTTCACGGGCTTCGGCCGGACCGGGGACCTGTTCGCCTGCTCGGGCTCCGGGGTGATCCCCGACATCGTGACCCTGTCCAAGGCGCTCACCGGCGGCACGCTGCCGCTGTCGGCCGCCATCGCCAGCCGCCAGGTGTTTCAGGCCTTCTGGTCCGATGACGCCGGCGCGGCCCTGATGCACGGCCCGACCTACATGGCCAATCCGCTGGCCTGCGCGGCGGCGAACGCATCGCTCGATCTGTTCGAGAGCGGGGCATGGAGAGAGGACGTGGCGCGGATCAATACGGCGCTGGCGGCGGGGCTGGAGCCCTGCCGCGGCGCACCCGGGGTGGTGGACGTCCGCACCCTGGGCGCCATCGGGGTGGTGGAGTTCGAGGAGCCCGTGGACGCCGGCGGCCTCTGCGCCCGGTTCGCCGACCTGGGCTGCTGGATCCGGCCGATGGGCAAGGTGGTCTACCTGACCCCGCCCTTCGTGACCTCCGACGCGGAGATGGCGCGGCTGACGGGGGCGATCCGGGCTGTGGTTTGCTAGCCCCTCACCCGCTCACCCCGGCGAAGGCCGGGGCCCAGGTACACCCACCGCATTCCGAATTCCTGGCGCAGGCTGTGATCTATGATCTGGGTCCCGGCCTTCGCCGGGATGAGCGGGGTTGTTTCACTTAACTCAGCGCCGCCTTCAGCTGCGCCGCGATCTCGTGGGCGGCGGCGTCGATGGCAGGGGAGACGTCGCCCATGATCAGGAAGTCGTGGACCATGTCGGCGTATTCCTTGTGGGTCGCCTTGACGCCGGCGGCGTTGAGCCTGGCGGCGAAGTCGCGGCCCTCGTCCTTCAGGGGGTCGTAGCCGGCGGTGATCACCAGGGCGGGCGGGGTCCCGGCCACGTCGGCGCGGCCGAGCATGGCCCGGTGGGCCTGGGGGTGGCCGAGCGCGGCCAGGCACTTGTCGAACCAGGCGATGGCGGCCTTGGTGAGGACCGGGCCGTCGAGGTCCTTGCGCGACTGGGTCTCCACGTCCGGCCAGATGCCCGGATAGAGCAACAGCTGGAAGGCGATCTTCCGCTGGGGATCGTTCTTCATGTCCACGCTGATGGAGGCGGCCAGGTTGCCCCCCGCCGAGCAGCCGCCCACGGCGATGCGGGTGGGATCGACGCCGATCTCGGCGGCGTGGTCGAAGGCCCACCGGGTTGCGGCCAGACAGTCGTCGTGGCCCGCCGGGAAGGGATGTTCGGGCGCCAGGCGGTAGTCGATGGCCAGCACCCGGATGCCTGCATAGGCGGCCATCCGGCGGCAGTGGCCGTCATGGGTCTCCAGGTCGCCGATGGCGAAGCCGCCGCCGTGATAATAGACCAGCAGCGGAGTGACGGCGGGCGCGCCGGCCGGGACGTAGAGACGGGCGGGGATGGGCCCCTCGGCGCCATCGACCTTGATGTCGCTGGCCGTGACATCCTTCGGCGCGTTCAGGTTCTGGGCCTGGCGCTGCATGCGGTAGCCGGCGCGGATCATCTCCGGCGGGATGGCGTCCAGCGGCGGCGCCTGCTGACCCGCAGCGGCGGCGGCGGCGGCGTCGAGCATGGCTTTGATGTGCGGATCCATCGGGTCTCTTTCCTTGTTCTAGCCGACCTGATGGTCGCGGCCTTCCCGGCAGGATGCGCGCATTCGCCCGCGCCGCGGCGCCACGTCGGCCACGCACGAGATGTCCTGCGACATCGATCCTCCCGGCTCGCCGGCCCCTTAAGACGGGGCCCGGCCATCTGAATTCGCACCAGATGGCCGGGATGGCAACGCCGGGTTTAGGGCGCCGCCACGTCAGCCGGCGGGGACGGCCACCGGCTCATAAGGGGTCGCCTTGTTCTCGGCGATCCAGCGGGCCTCGGCCTCGGAGTTGGGCGGCGGCGGGCGCAGGCCCTGGATCGACCAGAGATCGAAGGGGGTCTCGTCGATGTGGAACTCCCAGTCGAAGCCCCGGTCGCGGATGAAGGGCGCCATCGCCTCGTCGCAGGACTTGATCCACCAGGCCTTGGCCTCCGGGGTCGGCAGGGTGCGGGCGATGTGATCGACCCAGATGCGCACGAACTTCTCCGTTGGCTCCCCGCCGACAAAGAAGGAGTCCTTGGCGACCTCCTGGAAGACCACGCCGACATAGAATTTGGGCAGGCGGCTGTAGAGGGCGGTGATGGCCTGGGACAGGGCGTGCTTGTCCTCGACGGAGAAGGCGTTTTCGGGGTGATAGATTTTCCAGAGCGGCATGGGTCCCTCGACTCTCAATGATGATGTTCATCATCATAAGTGAGGCGCGTCGTATTGATCAAGCCCCGCCGGGGTTCTATTGATGATGCCTATAAGCAAAGAGGGGCGACGCCATGCGTATCAGCCGGGACCAGGCGCAGCAGAATCACGACCGCGTGGTGACCACGGCGGCGCGGATGTTCCGCGAGCGAGGCTTCGACGGGGTGGCGGTGGGCGACCTGATGAAGGCCGCGGGCTTCACCCACGGCGGGTTCTACAACCACTTCAAATCCAAGGAGGCGCTGTCGGCGCAGGCCTTGGACCAGGCCTTCCGCCAGATGGATGACCACCGGGCCGGGATGGAGAGCCTGGACGACCTGCTGGTCCAATACCTGTCCGAGGCCGCCTGCCGCGCGCCGGGGAAGGCGTGCCCGGCCGCCGCCCTGGCGGGGGACGTCTCGCGGCAGGGCGAACCGGTGAAGCAGGTCTTCGCCGAGGGCTTTGAGCGGATGGTGGAGTCGATGGCGGCCCGCCTGCCCGAGGGGCCGCGGGCGCGGGGCGAGGCCATCGCCCTGCTGTCGCGCATGGCCGGCGCGCTGGCCTTGGCCAGGGCGATGCCGGAGTCTTCAGAACTGGGTCGGGAGGTGCTTGCCGCGGCGCTGGAAAGCTGCCGGGCGGACGCCGCGCGCCTGACGGGCGAGGCGAACCAAAACCCCCGGAGCTGAGCTCCGGGGGTCGGTAAGGCCTTGGACTATTCCGCGGCGGGCTTCGGCGCGTAGCCGAGGATCGCCTTGGTTTCCAGGAACTCGTGGAAGCCGAAATCGCCCCACTCGCGCCCGTTGCCGCTCATCTTGTAGCCGCCGAACGGGGCCATCATGTCGCCGCCGCCGCCGTTGATCGACACCTGGCCGGCGCGAAGCTTGGCGGCCACCTTGCGGGCGGCGTTCAGGTCTTCGGCCTGCACATAGGCGGCCAGGCCGTACTCGGTGTCGTTGCCGACCTCGATGGCCTCGTCGAGGCTGTCATAGCCGAGGATCGACAGCACGGGGCCGAAGATCTCTTCCTTGGCGATGGTCATCTCGTTGGTGACGTTGGCGAAGACGGTGGGCTTCACATAGTAGCCCTTGTCGAGCCCGTCCGGACGGCCGACGCCGCCGGAGACCAGGGTCGCGCCCTCGTCGATGCCGGCCTGGATCAGCTTCTGGATCTTGTTGAACTGGATTTCCGAGACCACCGGACCCAGCTGGCTGTTGCCGTTCGGGTCGCCGACGGTGACGGTGGAGACCGCCTCGCGGGCCACGGCGATGGCTTCGTCCATGCGGGCTTTCGGGACCAGCATGCGGGTCGGCGCATTACAGGACTGACCCGAGTTGGTCATCATGGTGGCGACGCCACGGCCCACGCCCTTGGCGAAGGCGCCGTCGTCCAGAACGATGTTGGGGCTCTTGCCGCCCAGCTCCTGGGCCACACGCTTGACGGTCGGGGCGGCGTTCTTGGCCACCTCGATGCCGGCGCGGGTGGAGCCGGTGAAGGAGACCATGTCCACTTCCGGGTGGCTGGAGAGCGGGACGCCGACGCCGATGCCGTCGCCCTGAACCATGTTGAACACGCCGGCGGGAACGCCCGCGGCATGCATGATCTCAGCGAAGATGTGGCCCGAGAACGGGGCGACTTCCGAAGGCTTCAGCACCATGGTGCAGCCCGTGGCGATGGCCGGGGCCACCTTGCAGACGATCTGGTTCAGGGGCCAGTTCCAGGGGGTGATGAACCCGCAGACGCCGATCGGCTCCTTGACGATCATCGTCGGGCCGCGGTCTTCCTCGAACTTGAAGGTCTTCAGCACTTCCACGGCGGTGGCCAGGTGGCCCATGCCGATCGGAACCTGGGCGCGCTGGGCGAGGTTGGCCGGGGCGCCCATTTCCTCGGTCACGGCGGTGGCCAGGTCGCCGAAGCGCTTCTGGTATTCGGCCAGGATGCGGCCCAGGACCTCCAGGCGCTCTTCACGGGTGGTCTGCGACCAGGCCGGGAAGGCGGCGCGGGCGGCCTTGACGGCCTTGTCCACGTCGGTGGCGTTGCCCAGCGAGATCTTGCCGCAGACTTCCTCGTTCGCCGGATTGATGACGTCGAGGGTCTTGGCTTCGGTGGGTTCGACCCATTCGCCGTTGATGTAGAACTTCAGGTACTCGCGCATGGGCGTCCTCCCGGGATTTCGTTGATGGTTCGCCGGCAGGGCCGACTTCAAACAAGCATTTTAGTGATCGCCGATCACTGTGGAAGTCCCCATCGCCCGAATACGCCCGGCGAGGGGAGGAATCTTACTGGTGGATATGCGGCTGCCCCGCCACCGGGCTGCGTCCCTTGAGGACGTAACCCGCGCGGATGGAGCCGATATAGAGGTCCTTCAGGTCGGGGCCGCCCCAGGTGATATTGGTGGGGTGGTTGACGATGTCGCCCGACAGATCGTGGATCACGGTGACAACTTCAAGGCTGGACGTGATGGCCACCACCTTGTTGGCGGCCGGCAGACAGACCCAGAGGTTGCCCTCGGCGTCCATCCCAACCCCATCGGTGTAGCCCAGCTGCTCCGCGGGCGGCGCCGGGACCTCCTGCTGCAGCTTGCCCAGCACCGGCCCGTAGCGGTAGCCGGCGCCCAGCTTTCCGCCCGCCAGCACCGGGAAGGCCATGACGTCGGCGCCGCTGGTCTGGGCGCAGTAGAGCGTGGCTTCATCGGCCGACAGCGCCATGCCGTTTGGAAACTTCAGTCCCTCGGCGACGATCTCCGTCGAGCCGTCCGGCCGCAGCACGAAGATGAAGCCGTCGGTGCGGCCGTCCAGGGCCTGGGGCCAGGTCTCGGCGTGGGTCGAGTTGGCGCACCAGATGTTCCCGGCCCGGTCCATCACCGGATAGTTGGCGCTGGTCAGCCGCTTGCCGCCGACCTGCGCCACCAGGGTCTCGTGCTGGCCGGTGGCGGGATCGAAGCGCTGCAGCGGCCCCTCCTGCTTGTCATAGATGCCGAAGTTGGCGATCAGCACCCGGCCCTCGCGATCCATGTTGATGCCGTTCGGCGCGCCACCCTTGGGCCCCAGCCGCTTGAACGAGCCGTCGGGGAAGATCTCGGCCACCGCGCACTGGTGGTCGGAGGCAAAGACCCGACCGTCCTTGGAGACGACGACGTCCTCGGGCCGGTCGATGCCGAGCGCGATCTTGGTGAGGCTGGAAGGCGCGATGGGGGTGAGCGGCATGGGTTTCCTCGGGGGGCGTTTCTATTTTTTTCCACGCTAGCGCGGCGGAGCAGCTCCGGTCTTGGGATTTTTCCTGGCCTCTCACCCGTTGCGGTCAAATGGCCCTCCCCCTCGATGGGGGAGGGTTGGGTGGGGGTGCGCCCGCTGAAGTTCGGCAAAGACCGAGGTCGGCGCCGAATGAGGCATTCGCCAAGCACCCTGCCTTCACCCCCATCCCCGCCCTTCCCCCATCGAGGGGGAAGGGAGTGAAGCCTTGCAGCCCCCGCCGCCGCTCGCTAACACCGGGCCAGCAAATCGGAGCCCGACCATGGTCGCCATCTACACGATCCTCGCCTTCCTCGTCGTGATCTTCAGCCTCAACTATTTCGAGTTCGGCCGCTTCGACTGACCGACCCGGAATGGCGGCGAGCACGCGCGGCGCGGCCCTGGTCACCGGGGGCGCGCGACGTATCGGCCGGACGCTGGTCCTGGCCTGCGCGCGCGCGGGCTATGACGTCGCCATCCACTGCCGGGCCGTCGATGATGACGCCCAGGCCGCCGCGGCCGATGTCCGCAGCCTTGGCCGCAAGGCCTACCTACATCCCTGCGACCTGCGCCAGGAGGCGGCCGCCGCCCCCATGGTGGGCGATGTCGAGGCGGAGCTCGGCCCCGTGACCCTGCTCGTGAACTGCGCCTCGACCTTCGAGGAGGACGCTTTTTCCAGCATGAACCGCGCCTCGTGGGACGCGCACATGGAGACCAATCTCCGCGCGCCCCTGGTCCTGGCCCAGGCCTTCGCCCGCCGACTGCCGGCTGACCGCGACGGCCTGATCGTCAATGTGCTGGACCAACGGGTGCTGGCGCCCGGCGCGGAGTTCTTCAGCTACACGCTTTCCAAGGCCGCCCTGTGGAGCGCCACCCAGATGCTGGCCCAGGCCCTGGCGCCCCGCATCCGGGTGAACGGCATCGGGCCCGGACCGACGCTGGCCTCCATCCACCAGGACGACGCCGCCTTCGCCGCCGAAGCCGCCTCGACGCCGCTCGGCCACCCGGTCGATCCGGCGGAGATCGGTCAGGCCCTGGCCTATCTGATTGACGCAAGGTCAGTGACGGGCCAGATGATCGCTGTCGATTCCGGTCAGCACCTGACCTGAAGGAGCGCGACCTTGGCCCTCTCGCCGATCCAGGAGATTCCCGCCGAAACGCAAGCCAGTCCCGTGGCCGCCGGCCGCATCGTCATGACCAAGATCTTCGTCACCGGACTGAAGGTCGATGCCCAGATCGGCGTCTATTCCCATGAAAAGGGCAAGGCTCAGCCCCTCGTCGTCGATGTCGAACTCGACGTGCCCACGGCCGGCGCCGAGCGCCTGAGCGAGACCGTCAATTACGAGATGGTGGGCGAAGCCGCCCGCGCCATCGCCGCCGAGGGCCATATCGGCCTGGTGGAGGCCTTCGCCGAACGGCTGGCGCGGGCCTGTCTCGCCGACCCTCGGGTGACGCGGGCCCGGGTGCGGGTCGAAAAGCCCCTGGCGCTGGCCCCCCACGCGGCGGCGGCGGGCGTCGAGATCACGGTCGTCCGCGGGTAGTCGCCAGACTCCTCCCCTTGCGGGAGAAGGTTAAGATGCCTGCTTCGAAGCGGAGTCTCTCCCCATGGCCATCTCCCACAGCGCCCGGCTCTCCCCCCTGCAGGGCGAGACCGTATGGACGCTGGACGGGGACGCCATCACCGAAACCCGCGGTCGCCGGGCGCGGCGGTTCGAACTGGCCAGGCTGAAGAGCCTGCAAAGCGCCGAGGGCGGCGCGATCCTGACCTTCGCGCGCGGCCGTCTGACCATTCCGGCCATGAGCTATACCCGTGGGCTGCGGCCGGAGAACCGCGCGGCTTCCTTCGCGGCTTTTGTCGGCGCAGTGGCGGCGGCGGCCGCAGTCACCACGCCGGGCGCACGGTTCCGCAACGCCGGGACGCCCCTGGCCGAGCCGCTGACCTGGATGATCGGCCTGCTGGGGGGCGGCGCCCTGCTGTTGCTGCTGTTCGCCGCCACCGCCGGGGCCTGGACCCTGGGCGTGGCGCTGGCCGCGCGGCTGGTGTTCGTAATGATCCTGGCGGCGGGCGCCCTGCCCTGGCTCAATAGAAGCGGCCAAAACATGGACGCGAATTAAACTGGCGCCAGGCCAAATCAGGGCCACATCATACTCTGGACGAGACGAAGAGGAGCCCGTCATGAGTGAACGACTGGACACCGGCACGGTCACCATGACCGAAGACAAGACCATGCCGATGGTGGCCTACGTGCTGTACCTGCTGGGGTTCGCCAGCGGCGGACTGACGTTGTTTGTCGGGCTGATCATCGCTTACGCGAACCGTGGGACGGCCGGTCCGAAAATGGAGACCCACTATACCTTCATGATCCGGACCTTTTGGCTGAGCATCGCCTGGGCGATCATCGGCGGCCTGCTGGTTCTGTTCGGAGCGCCGCTCTCGTTAGTGCTAATCGGCATCCCGTTCTTCCTACTGGGCCTGTTCATCTTCGGCGCCGTGGGGATCTGGTTCGCGGTTCGTTGCGTCGTGGGGCTGATGTACCTGTCCCGAGGGGAAGCCTATCCCCGGCCCATGAACTGGCTAATTTAGAGGCAGAATCCGCGCGCTTCGCCCAGGAAGCGCGCGGATCGAGCTGATCGCATCCCCCGCGGGTTGCATCACCTCGACGTCCCCCGGCCCCGGTCCCGAACCTTCACCTCGTCGGCGCCTGGGGGGCGAACGGCCGGGGGAATTCGTATGCTGGGTCGGATATTCGGAATGCTGCTGGGGCTGGCGCTTGGAGGCGTCGGTTACGCCATTCTCCATCCGGGCGGGCTGGAGGGGCGGATTCCCCCGATCCCGTTGGGCGCCTTCGAGAGCCTGCGGTTCTTCGTGGCGATGGCCGCGGCCGGCCTGGGGGCGATCATCTTCATCGCCGCCCTGATGCCCAAGGGGCCACGAGGCCCGTCGGGCGGCGGCGGCAAGAAGCGCCGCAAGGGGGCGGCCCCGATGACCATCGACTTCAACGACCCCGCGCCCATGGCCGCCCACGACAGCGGCGCCACCCACGCCCATCACCAGGCGGAGGTGGCGGCCCTGCCGCCCGAGCCAGCGGCGGAGGAGGCCGCGCCCGAGCCGGTGGTCCATTCCGGCGCGCCGCCCGGGGCCCCGGGAGCCTTCGCCGAGGCCAGGCGGGAGCTCCACGAACACACCAGGGCCGAACGCTGGTCAGAAGCCGCCGACATCGTCAGGCGGCTTTCGTCGTTGGCGGGGGACGATCACGAACGCACCCTCGCGGCCCAGGACGCCGGGGACTTCGCCCGCGCCCAGGGCCTGACCGACCAGGCCGCCGACGCCTATGACGAGGCTCTGACCTATGCCCGCCAGATCGGCGAGCCCTCGGGCCTGGCCGACGCCCTGACCAATGTCGGGGACGTGGCCTATGAGGAACAGCGGCTGGAGACCGCCGTGGACGCCTATGAGGAGGCCCTGGCCCTGCGCCGCGCCTTCGCCCAGGCCCAGCCCGGCGACCTCGGCGGCAAGCGCGCCCTGGCCCTGGCCCTGGAGCGCCTTGCCGACGCCCGCGAGGACCGCGGTCACCGCATGCGGGCGCTGGATCTCTACCGGGAAAGCCTAGACATCAGCGGCGCGCTCGCCTCAGCCGATCCCGTGGCCTACGGCGAGGACCTGGCGGTCACCCGGCGCCGGCTGGCGGAGCTGGAAGCCAAGGTCCTGGCTTAAGGCCTACCCCCAACCCGCTCATCCCGGCGAAGGCCGGGACCCAGATCATAGATCACGACCTGGGCGAAAATCCTGAATTCGGCGGATGTACCTGGGCCCCGGCCTTCGCCGGGGTGAGCGGTGTATTCTACGCCGGGACCAGTTCGCGGCGCACCAGCTTGGCGTAGTCGTCCATCAGCTCCAACGACAGCTTGCCCGGCGTGAAGCTGTACTCGCCGATCTCCGCCACCGGGGTGACCTCCGCCGCCGTGCCCACCACGAAGCATTCGGTGAAGCCCGAGAGCTCCTCGGGCTTGATGTGCCGCTCGATGATCTCGACGCCCTTCGACTTGGCCAGAGCAATGACCGACTGGCGGGTGATGCCGTTCAGGAAGCAGTCCGGAGTGGGCGTGTGCAGCACACCGTCCTTGACGAAGAAGACGTTGGAGCCGGTGCTCTCGGCGACGTAGCCGCGATAGTCCAGCATCATGGCGTCGGTGTAGCCGGCCTTCTCGGCGGCATGCTTGGAGATGGTGCAGATCATGTACAGGCCGCTGGCCTTGGCATGGACCGGTTCGGACTCCGGCGACGGGCGCTTGTACTTGGCCCAGCACATGCGGATGCCCTTGGCGCGTTCTTCGGGCTTGAAGTAGCTGGGCCAGTCCCAGACGGCGATGGCGACGTGGATCTTGGTCTGCTGGGCCGAGACCCCGATCATCTCCGATCCGCGCCAGGCGATGGGCCGGACATAGGCGTCGGTCAGGCCGTTCTTGGCGCAGGTGTCCTTGCAGGCCTGGTCGATCTCGGCCACCGTGAACGGAATCTCGAAGTCGAGGATCTCCGCCGACTGGAACAGACGCTGGGTATGCTCGGTCAGCTTGTAGATCTCCCCGCCGTACATCCGCTCGCCTTCGAACACCGACGAGGCGTAATGGAGCCCATGGGTCAGCACGTGAACCTTCGCCTCGCGCCAGGCTACGAACTGGCCGTCGAGCCAGATCCATCCATCGCGGTCATCGAAGGGAACGAGAGACATGGGACCTCCTACTGGGAACGCCTCCTTACAAACCCCCGGGCCCGCGACGTCAAACAAATTGGGGGTTTCCGATGAGCGGCGTGGCCGATCCGCGGCTGGTTTTGCGCGACGAGGAACTCGACGCCGGACTTGAGCTGATCCTGCTGGCCGAGGCCGCGGTCTGGGCGGGCGTCGACGCCGGGCTGGAGGCCGAAGGGCTGAACCTGGGGCGCTCCCACTGGCGCGCGGCCTTCCTGCTGAAACAGCGGCCGGGCCTGGGGGTGCAGGAGCTGGCGCACATCACCAGCCTGTCGAAGCAGGCCGCCAGCCGGGTGATCAGCGACCTGGAGGCTCAGGGCCTGGCCGAGAAGGCCCACGGCGACCTGGACGGGCGCAGGCGCGCGGCGACCCTGACCGAGGCCGGGGCGGCCTTCGAGGCGCGGATCTCCGAGCGGCTGCGCGGGCAGCTGGCGCGGGCCTATCGCACGGGCGGGCTGGACGGAGTGGGCGGCGCCCGGCGTATCCTGGCGGCGCTGGCGGGTGGCCGGACCAAGACGGGAGCGGGGCGATGAGCGAGGCCGGGGAACGCCACCTGCTGGTGGTGGACGACGATGACCGCATCCGCGAACTGCTGAAGGAATACCTGGCCCGCGCCGGCTTCCGCGTCACCACCGCGCCGGGCGGCGCGCCGGCCCGCAAGCTGATGGAGACCCTGGACTTCGACCTGGCGGTCTTCGACGTGATGATGCCCGGCGAGGACGGCTTCTCTCTGACCCGATGGCTGCGGGAGCGCAAGGGCATGGCCGGCCGCACCCCGGTGCTGATGCTGACCGCGCGCGGCTTGGCCGAAGACCGGATCGAGGGCCTGAAACTCGGGGCCGACGACTATCTCAACAAGCCCTTCGAGCCTGAGGAACTGCTGCTGCGCATCGAGGCGATCCTGCGCCGGTCGCAGGGGCGGCCCGGCTCCACGGCGGGCGGGCCGGTCTCCCTGGGGCGCTGCAAGTTCGACGTCGAGCGCGGGGAGCTGACCTGCGAGGATGCGCCCGTGCGCCTGACCGAGGCGGAGGTGGCCCTGCTCAAGCGCCTGGCCCGCAGTCCGCATGAGCCGGTGGACCGCATGGAGCTGGCCCGCGAGACCGTCGATCCCTCGGGCCGCGCGGTGGACGTCCAGGTCACCCGCCTGCGCCGCAAGATCGAGACCGATCCCAAGACCCCGCGCTACCTGCAGACCGTGCGCGGCGTGGGCTATCTGCTGGCGCCCGACTGATGCGCCTGCGCCTTTCGCCGGTACGCTTGCAGAGGCTGATCAAGCGCAGCCTGCCCACCACCCTGTTCGGCCGCTCGCTGCTGATCATCATTCTGCCCGTGGCCCTGATGCAGGTGGCGGTCACCTGGGTGTTCTTCGACGCCCACTGGCAGGCGGTGACCAGCCGGCTTTCGGAGGGCCTGGCCGGCGACGTGGCCTGGGCCGTGGAGAGCTATCAGGACGACCCCACGCCCGAGAGCTTCGCCCGCATCGCCGACCGGGCTGAGCGCTCGATGAGCCTGTCGCTGGCCTTCCAGACCGGCCGCACCCTGCCGGTGAGCCGCCGCCCGGCCCTGTTCGCCGTGGTGGACCGCTCCCTGGAGAAGGCTTTGGCCGGCCGGATCGACGCGCCCTTCTGGTTCGATACGACCCGCTACCCCGCCTATGTCGACATCCGGGTGCAGACGCCCCAGGGGGTGATGCGGGTGCTGGCGCCCCGGGACCGGGCCATCGCCACCCAAGGCCACATCTTCGTCCTGTGGATGACCGTGGCGACCCTGCTGCTGACCGCCATCTCGATCCTGTTCATCCGCAATCAGGTGCGCGCCATCGAGCGGCTGGCCTCGGCCGCCGACGACTTCGGGCGCGGGGTGGAGGTTCCCTTCTTCAAGCCCTCGGGGGCGCGTGAGGTGCGGCAGGCGGCCCAGGCCTTCCTGGCCATGAAGGCCCGCATCCAGCGGCACCTGGACCAGCGCACCGCCCTGCTGGCCAGCGTCAGCCACGACCTGCGCACCCCGCTCACCCGCCTGAAGCTGGAGCTGGCCCTGGCCGAACCCACCAAGCGGACCGGGGAGATGAAGCGCGACCTCTCCGAGATGGAGCACATGATCGACGAGTACCTGGCCTTCGCCCGCGGCGAGGGCGGCGAGGCCGTCGAGACCGTCCGGCTGAAGACCCTGATCGAGGAGGTCAGCGAAGGCGCGGTGCGGGCCGGCGCCGAGGTCAGCGTCACCGCCGAGCCTGACCTGACCGCCAGCGTGCGGCCCAATTCACTGAAGCGGGCGCTGTCGAACCTGATCATGAACGCCGCCGTCCACGGGGAGCACATCGTGGTCACCGCCGCCGCGCGGGCCGGGGGCGGTGTGGAGATCGTGGTGGACGACGACGGGCCGGGCATCCCCGAGGACCGCTATGAGGAGGCGTTCAAGGCCTTCAGCCGCCTCGACGAGTCCCGCAACCAGAACGACAAGGGGGTGGGCCTGGGCCTCGCCATCGCCCGCGACGTGGCGCGCGGCCATGGCGGCGACGTCACGCTCAGCCGCTCGCCGATGGGCGGCCTTCGCGCCACCGTCAGATTGCCGGGTTAGAGCCTTGGTTTAGAGGTTCCAAGGCACAGCTTGGATCAAAGAGGGGAAACCAGATGAAACTCGCCTATCTCGCGCCGGCCGCCGCCATCGCCCTGCTGGCCGCCCCCACCGCCCAGGCCGCCGATCCGGTGATGGGGGACTGGCTGACCGTCGGCGGCGGCGCCAAGGTCCGCGTCGCCCCCTGCCCCGCTGACTCGGCCAAGGCCTGCGGCACGATCACCTGGATGAAGAACCCCAAGGACAAGGCCGGCGGTCCCCAGAAGGACACCAACAACCCCGACCCGGCCCTGCGCGCCCGCCCGGTCCTGGGCCTGCAGCTGATCCGCGACTTCAAGCCCGCGGGACCCGGCAAGTGGACCGGCGGCAAGATCTACGACCCCGGCAGCGGCAAGACCTATGGCTCCAAACTCGCCGCCAACCCCAATGGCACTCTGAAGGTGGAGGGCTGCATCGGCCCGATCTGCCAGGCCCAGACCTGGACGCGTTAGGCGCCGAGTTCCTTGGAACGACGCACGGCGGCGGCCACCGCCTCGCGCAGCAGGGGTGACAGGCCGTCCTCCCCCATCAGCACCTCCAGCGCCGCCTGGGTGGTGCCGCCCGGCGAGGTGACCTGGCGGCGGAGTTCCGCGGGCTCCTCGCCGCTCTGGGCCAGCAGGGCCGCCGCGCCGGTGATGGTGGAGCGGGCCAGCCGCTGGGCGGCCTGCGGCGACAGACCCGCCGCCGCGCCGCCGGCCTCCAGGGCCTCGATGAAGGCGTAGAGATAGGCCGGCGCCGAGCCGGAGACGGCTGTGGCCGCGTGCATCAGCGCTTCGTCGTCCAGATCGACCACCGTCCCGACCGGGCTGAATAGGGCGTGGGCGCGGGCGCGGGCGGCCGGGTCGGCGGCGTAGATGCTGGTGGTCCCCTGGCCGATGGCCACGGCGGTGGTGGGCATGACGCGAGCCACCTGGCGGCCGAATGCGGCGGCGATATCGGCCGCCTGCACGCCAGCCGCCACCGAGACGATCACGGCCTCCGGGTGCAGCAGGCTCGCCACCTCCCCGGCGGTCTCCCGCCACAGCTGCGGCTTCACGCAGAGCAGCACGGTCCTGGCTTCGGCCAGGGCGGCGTCGGGCGGGTTGAGGCGCGCCCCGTCGCGGGCCACGGCGGCGGCCAGGTCGGTGGGGTGAGGATCGCGCAGGATCAGGTCGGCGGGGGCGAAGGCGCCGGCCTTGCGCCAGCCCTGGATGAGCGCGCCGCCCATGCGGCCGGCGCCCAGGATCAGAATGGGGGTCATGGGGCTCTCCAACCGGCCGCGGAACGCCGCCACCCTAGAGGCCTGTCCGCCGGCTCGCCAGCATGGTGCGCGGTTGCTAAGAGACCTGCGCACGAAGGACACAGAGACCGTTGCCCGAGCCCGACGCCGCCCTGCCCCTGCGCCTGCACGTGGCGGCCTTCGCCTCGACCCTGCTGGACATTCGCGGCCGGCTGCCCAGCCAGGCCCTGGCGGCCGACCCCGCCCTGGAGTCGACCTTCGCCCAGGGCCTGCCCATCGCCCTGCCCGCCACGCCGGCCGACCAGCCCAAGGTGCTGGTGCTGCAGCGGCCGTTCTATGACACCGAGGCGCGCATGCTGGGGGACCTGACCCACATCCTGCGCAACGGCTGGGTGGTGGTGATCGACGTCGATGACCACCCCGACTTCATCGCCCGGCAGCAGGGCCGGCCCCAGGCCACCACCGACTGGAGCAAGTTCGCCCACGTCCACGCGGTGCAGACCAGCACGCCGGCCCTAGCCGAGGCCTTCCGCACGCGGAACCCGCAGGTGAAGGTGTTTCCCAATGCGGTGTTCGACCTACCGCCCTTCCCGGAGCGCGCAGGCTCTCCCAGCGTCTTCTACGGCGCGGCGAACCGGGGGCCGTTCCCGGCCCAGGTGGCGGCCTCGCTGAAGAATGTGATCGGCGACAATCCGCGCACCAGCTTCGTGGTGGTCCACGACCGGGCGGTGTTCGACGCCCTGCCAACAAAGCGGAAAATCTTCCATCCCACCCTTGCCTACGAGGCCTATCTGGAGGCGATGGCGGCGTGCGACATCTGCTTGTCGCCGCTGGAGGGGGCGGCGGGAGAGGCCTTCAAGAGCGACGCCAAGTTCCTCGACGCCGCACGGGGCGGGGTGCTGATGATCGCCTCGCCGGTGGTCTATGCCGACACCATCCGAGACGGGGAGACCGGGCTGATCGCCCGCGACCTGCGCGACTGGGATCGGCAACTGCGCATCGCCCTGCGCAACGGCGACAAGCGTCGGGCCATGGCGCGGGCGGCGTGGGAATATGTCCGTGACCAGCGGATGTTCGCCCAGCAGGCGGCCGAGCGGCGCGACTGGTATCTGGGCCTCTGGGCCAACCGCGAGGCCCTGACGCGGGACCTGCTGGCGCGGGTCCCGGCCCTGGCGGCCAGACTGGCGGGCTAGGCTTCGCCCACCGTGTCGAACATGCAGGCCGCGATCGCCTCGGCCGGCGACTTGCCGCCGCGCGCCATGAAGTCGAAGGCCGGGTAGAAGCGGTCGGCGCCTTCCATGGCCACGTCGATCATGGCCGCGGCCTGGGCCAGGGTCGGGCGTTCGCCGGCCATCAGGGCCATGGCGTGGCGGAAGACGATCTCGCCGTCATCCCAGACCTCGAAGTGACCCAGCCAGACGCGCTGGTTGACCGTCGAGACCAGTTCAAACGCTGCCGCGCGCTGTTCGGGACGCACCTGGATGTCCACCGACAGGCAGAGCTGCAGGCAGTCGGCCTCGGGCCGCCAGGCGAACCAGAGTTCGTAGTCTTTCCAGTCGCCGGCCAGGGTGAAGGCCAGGTCGCCTTCCTCGGTGCGGTCGAACTGGAGATTTTCGGCTTGCAGAACATGCTCAACGACATCGAGCGGGTCGTGGGCGAGCAGGACGTCTTCGTCAGACAGAGGCGTGTCCATGAGACCCTTTCGCGTACGGCGTCCGGAGAAGCGAGCGCGCTCCGATTCGCCTGCGATCTTGAAACTAATCTGGTTCGTGGGCCGCCTGTCACCGGCTTCTTCCGGCGGGCGAGCCACATTCGTGTGTTCCGGTCGTTATGCCGCGCAATCAGGCTTTCTTGGACGCCTTCTTGGGGGCCTCGGCGCCCTTCAAGGCGGCGATCTCGGCGCGCAGGGCGACGATCTCCGCCTTCAGCACCTCGAATTCGTCGCGGCGGATCAGGTCGAGCTCGGCGACCATGCGGTCGGCCTGGGCTCGGAACGCGGCCTTGGCCTCTTCGCCGGCGCTCTGGGCGAGGCCCATGGCGGCTCCGGTCAGCTTGGCCATCTCGTCGAGGAAGGGGTTCTGGGTCTGCATGCTTCCTTATATGGGATCGGAGGGGATGAAAGCCACGGGGTTTCCGTCTAAACCGCGAGGACATCTTCTCGGAGAGCCTGGCCTTGCCCTTCCCGGACATCGACCCCGTCCTGATCCATATCGGTCCCTTCGCCATCCGCTGGTACGCCCTGGGCTACGTGGCCGGCATCCTGATCGGCTGGCGCTACATCACCTCGATGGCCAAGAACCAGGCGCTGTGGCCCCTGCGCGGGGCGCCGGCCAGTCCGGCCCAGATCGATGACCTGATCCTCTGGATCACGCTCGGGATCATCGTCGGCGGGCGGCTGGGGCACGTGTTCTTCTACACCCCCTCCCTGGTGGTCACGGACCCGCTGGAGGTGTTCAAGACCTGGAAGGGTGGAATGAGCTTCCACGGCGGGGTGCTTGGCGTGCTGATCGCCACCCTGCTGTTCGCCCGGGTCAACAAGGTCGACGTGTTCCGGCTGGGCGACGTGATCACCGCCGCCGCCCCCATCGGCATCTTCTTCGTGCGCATCGCCAACTTCATCAACGGCGAGCTGTGGGGCCGGCCCACCAGCCTCCCCTGGGGCGTGGTCTTCCCCGACGCCGGAATCATGCCGCGCCATCCCAGCCAGATCTACGAGGCCCTGCTGGAGGGCCTGCTGCTGTTCATCATCCTGCGGATCGCCACCCATCACGCCAGGCTGCTGAACCGGCGCGGGGTTGTGGCCGGGATGTTCTTCCTGGGCTACGCCGTCTGCCGGATCGCGCTGGAAAACGTCCGCGAGCCGGACGCCTACATGCCCGACTTCCCGCTTGGCCTGACTATGGGGATGATGCTGTCGATTCCGATGGCCATCGGCGGCGCCTGGCTGATCTGGCGCGGGATGAACGAGCCCCTGCCCCAGCTTGAGGCCGGCCTGGAGGCGCAAGTCGCCGAGGTCGCGGAGGGCGAGCCGCCGGCCCGCGATCAGTTCAAGATCGAAGCCGATGGGCCTGCGTGACCGGCTGATCGCCCAGGTCCGCGAGAGCGGGCCGATGAGCGTGGCCCAGTACATGACCGCCTGCCTGCACGATCCGCAGGACGGCTACTACGCGACCCGACCCGCCCTGGGCGCGGCGGGCGACTTCATCACCGCCCCCCTGGTCAGCCAGATGTTCGGCGAGCTGATCGGCCTGTGGGCGGTGGAGTGCTGGGAACGGCTGGGCCGCCCCTCGCCCTTCCGGCTGGTGGAGATGGGCCCCGGCGACGGGACCCTGATGGACGACATGCTGCGGGCCGCGCGCCTGGCGCCCGCCTTCGTCGCCGCGGCCGATGTCTGGCTGGTGGAGACCTCCGAACCCTTGCAGGCGCGGCAGCGCCAGGCGCTAGGGGATTGCGTGACTTGGGCGGCGTCCCAGGGCCAGGTTCCTGACGGCGCCCCCATGATCATGATCGCCAACGAACTTCTGGACTGCCTGCCGCCGCGACAGTTCGTGCGGACCCAGACCCGTTGGTCGGAGCGGGTGGTGGGACTGACCGACGCCGGAGACCTGGCCTTCGGGCTCGCGGCCGTCGCGCTCGGCCAGCTGTTGCCCGACGCGCCGGTCGGATCGGTGCTGGAGCAGTCCCCCAGCCAGGAGGCCCTGGGTTCGGAGATCGGAGCTCGCATCGCCATCGATGGCGGGGCGGCCCTGCTGATCGACTATGGCCGCGACACCCCCGGCTTCGGCGACACCCTGCAGGCGCTCAGGCGGCACGTGAGGGAGAGCCCGCTCGCCAGCCCCGGCGAGGCCGACCTCACCGTCCATGCCGACTTCCCCGCCGTGCTGGCGGCGGCGGCGAAGGAAGGGGCGGCCACGGCGGCCATCCTGACCCAGGGCGAGTTCCTCGTGCGCCTGGGGATCGGCGCCCGGGCCGAGGCGCTCACCGCCGCCCGGCCCGACCGCAGCGAGGTTATCGAGCGGCAGCTGGAGCGGCTGGTGTCGCCCGACCAGATGGGCGATTTGTTCAAGGTCGTCTGTATCCACACCCCGGGCCTGGTCCCGCCCGGCTTCGAGACCTGAGATGAACCCGCTGACGTCACCGTTCCTGGATCTGCCGGGTATCCGTCATGCCTTCTTCACGCGGCGGGGCGGGGTTTCCACCGGGATCTATGACAGCCTGAATGTCGGGCGGGGCTCGGCGGATGAACCCGCCCATGTGGCCGAGAACCGGCGCCGGGCGGCGGCGCATTTCGGCCTGCCGGTGAACGCGCTCTCCACCTGCTACCAGATCCACTCGGCGACGGCCCTGGCCACCGACCGGCCCTGGGGCGACGAGCGCCCGGAAGGTGACGCGGTGGTCACCGCCACACCCGGCATATTGTGCGGGGCGCTGGCCGCCGACTGCGCGCCGATCCTGATCGCCGACGCGCAAGCGCGCGTGGTGGCCTCCGCCCACGCCGGTTGGAAGGGCGCGCTGAACGGCGTGGCCGAGGCCGCCGTCGCCGCCATGAGCGGCCTGGGCGCCGACCCGTCACGGATGGTGGCGGTGGTGGGACCCTGCATCGGCCAGGCCTCCTACGAGGTCGGCCTGGAGTTCCTCGCCGCCTTCACCACCAAGGACCCCGGCCACGAACGCTTCTTCGCCCCCGGCCAGGGCGCCGAGAAGCGGATGTTCGATCTGCCCGGCTTCGTGATCTCGCGGCTCACGGCGGCGGGAGTCGGCACGGCGGTCTGGATCGGCCACGACACCTGCGCGGAGGAAGAGCTGTTCTTCTCCAACCGTCGGGCCTTCAAACGGGGCGAACCGGACTTCGGCCGGCTGCTTTCGGCGATTACGCTCGTCTGAATCGCCGGCGGGCCTTGCCGCGGGCGGCTCGCCTGCTACAAGCCCCGCGCATCGGCGGGACATTGCGGGATTTCTCATGAAGCTGCTGGCTGGCAACTCCAATCGAGCTCTCGCCGAGGCCGTGGCCTCCCATCTCGACCTGCCCCTGACCAAGGCCCAGGTGAAGCGTTTCGCCGACAACGAGGTCTGGGTGACCATCGACGAGAACGTCCGCGGCGAGGACGTCTTCGTGCTGCAGTCCACCAGCTACCCCACCAACGACAACCTGATGGAGCTGCTGATCTGCATCGACGCGCTGCGACGCGCCTCGGCCAAGCGGATCACCGCCGTCATGCCCTATTTCGGCTACGCCCGGCAGGACCGGAAGACCGGGGGCCGCACGCCGATCTCCGCCAAGCTGGTCTCCAACCTGATCGAGCGCGCCGGCGCCGACCGGGTGCTGACGATGGATCTGCACTCGGGCCAGATCCAGGGCTTCTTCGACATCCCCACCGACAACCTGGTCTCCGCGCCGCTGCTGGCCGCCGACATCAAGGAAAACTACGAGAAGACCAGCGAGCTGATGATCGTCTCCCCCGACGTGGGCGGCGTGGTGCGGGCCCTGGCCGTCGCCAGCCGGCTGAACGCAGAACTGGCCATCGTCGACAAGCGCCGCTCGGGGCCAGGCAAGAGCGAGGTGGCCAACATCATCGGTGACGTCTCGGGACGACGCTGCATCCTGTTCGACGACATCATCGATGGCGGCGGCACGCTCTGCAACGCCGCCCAGGCCCTGGTGGACGGCGGCGCGACCGAGGTCTCGGCCTATGTCACCCACGGGGTGTTGTCGGGGGCGGCCATCGACCGGGTCAATTCCTCGATCCTCAAGGAGTTGGTGATGACCGACTCCATCTCCGCCCCCCAGGCGGCCAGCGACAAGTCCAAGCTGCGCTATGTCAGCTGCGACAAGCTGTTGGGCGAGGCCATTCGGCGGATCGCCAATGAAGAGTCCGTGTCGAAATTGTTCGACTGACCGTTCATCCTGAATTCTAAAGGTTTCCGGCACGGGACTTGCTGGCCAGCCCCCCAAACGGCCACGCTTGGTCAGTAAGGGTTAAGGGCGCGCGGTCACATTCCTGCCCGCGCATCTATGTTAGCCTCGCGCGCTTATCTTCTGGGGAAGCTTCAGGATGACCTCTGCCATTCGCGTGACCGGCACGCTCGCCGCCATCGCCTTCGCGGCCCTGCTGTCGGCCTGTTCCCAGCCCGCGCCGCCTCCGCCTCCGCCGCCAGCGCCGGCCGTGAGCCTGTCACCCAAGCTCATCGAGCAGGCGGCCGCCTATCGCTATTACATGGCTCGCGTCAGCGCGATCACGCCCGACTTCGCCGACGGCGAGGCGATCGCCAAGGGCGTGGCCACCGGCGCGGCCTATGAGCCCAAGCAACTTCAGCGCGGCGCCACGGCCTATGCCGCCGTCATCGCCCTGCAAGACCCCGCCTTCGTGGCCGGCGTGCGCACCTATGCCGTCAATTTGGACCAGCGCCGCGAAGTGGTGGCCGCGATCCTCAAGGACCCGGCCTATGTCGTGGGCATCGCCGGCTCGGCCAGCGCCGCGGGCCTGGTGAAGACCGCGCTCGGCAATGAGGGCCAGCAACTCTACGACGCCGGCAAGGCGGTGAAGCAGTCGGCCTACGACATTCAGAAACAAAAGTGGTCCAAGTCGGACGTCCTAAACCGCGACCTGCGCCTGTCCCAGGCCAAGACTCTCTCCGCCACGCCGGTGGTTGGCGACCTGGCGGAGACCGCGCGCCTGCAGCAAGCGGTCCTGGGCGGCTCAACCCTGGGCCTCACCGCTGAACCGGCTGCGCCGCCCTACAGCCCCATCGTGGTCCGTGGCATGGCCGTGGCCGCCCTCGCGGCGCTGGGTGAAGGCGGGGACGCCAATGTCGACACCCTGATGGCGGTGATGGCCGAGCCGAACGTGGCCTTCTGCATGAACATGGCCAAGCTGAACCTCTACCAGTGCCTGGCGGTCTCCAAGCCGCACTACGAGGACGTCTTCTGCCTGGGTCAGCACATCATGATGGACACGGGCCGCTGCGTGATTAAGGCCTCGGGGAACACCGAGCCCTTCGAGGCGAAGTTCATTCCGAAGATCAAGGTCGCCGACGGCTCGGCGCCCTACAAGGTGACCCCGGCCAAGACGCCGGCCAAGGCCGACACCAAGAAGCGCTAAAACATCTGCGCCCGCCCGTTGCCACGGGCGGGGCTTTTGTGTATTTACGCCCACCTTTCGACCCCAGGAGGGTCGTCCGTCGCCGCGCGGCACTTCGCGCGGCGGTTTCGTTTTGAGGCAAGGCCATGGCCGATATCATTCTGAACGTTGAAGTCCGCGAACGCACCGGCACCGGTGGTGCGCGTGAGACCCGTCGGGCCGGCATGGTCCCTGGCGTGCTGTACGGCGGCGACAAGGATCCCGTCGCCATCGCGGTGAAAGCCAACGAATTCCGCAAGGCGCTCTACACGGGCAAGCTGCTGGGCCACCTGGTGACCCTGAAGCACGGCAAGGAAAGCCAGCCGGTCATCGCCAAGGCGATCGACATGCACCCCGTCACCGACGAGCCGGTCCACTTCGACCTGTACCGCGTCGATGAGCATCAGCTGATCAAGATCGAAGTGCCGGTGCACTTCAAGAATCAGGAAGACTCGCCCGGCCTGAAGAAGGGCGGCACGCTCAACATCGTGCGCCACACCGTCGAGCTGGCCTGCCCTGCCGACCACATCCCGGAAGAGCTGGTCTTCGACCTGACCGGCGCTGAAATCGGCGACACCATCCGCATGTCGGCCTTCACCCTGCCCGAAGGCGTCAAGCCGGGCGTCGATCGCGACTTCGTCGTCGCGACCCTGGCCGGTTCGTCAGCCTCGGCCTCGGCTGACGCCGCCACCGACGACGCGGCCGCCGCCGCCGCCTCCACCACCGTCTAAGGACTGGCCGGCCCCCTTCCGGGGGGGCCGAGCCACCCGGCGCAGGGCCCATGCTGATCCTCGCGGGCCAGGGCAATCCCGGCGCCCAGTACGCCAAGAACCGCCACAACATCGGCTTCATCGCCGTGGACGAGATCGCCAAACAGTGGCGGTTCGGTCCCGAGAAGTCGAAGTTCTCCGGCCTCGCGCGCGAAGGCGAGATCCAGACGCCGGACGGCCCGGTCAAGGCACTGATCCTCAAGCCCCAGACCTTCTACAATGAGAGCGGCCGCTCCATCGGCGCCGCCATGAAGTTCTACAAGGCAACGCCCGCCGACGTCGTGCTGTTCTACGACGAGATTGACCTGGCTCCCGGCCGCTTCCGGATGAAGACCGGCGGCGGGGCGGCGGGCAACAACGGCGTCCGCTCCGTCACCGCCCATATCGGCCCCGACTTCCGCCGCGCCCGGTTGGGCGTCGGCCATCCGGGACACCCGGAACGGGTCCAGGGCCACGTGCTGTCGGACTTCCACAAGGTGGAGCACCCGTGGGTCATCGACCTGCTGAAGGCGGTGGCCCAGGCCGCGCCCCTGCTGGCCGTCGGCGAGGACGACAAGTATCAGACCGAGGTCCTGCGCCTGGCCCCCGCCGATAAGGGCGACACCCGGCAGGCCCGGACACGCGGCGACACCTAGTCACTGGAATTGGTTTGGGCGCACCAGACGTGCTAGGTCGCGCCCTCGCATTAGGAAATAGAGCTCCATGGCCCTGAAAGTCGCGATCGTCGGCCTGCCCAACGTCGGCAAATCGACCCTGTTCAACGCGCTGACCCAGACCGCGTCCGCCCAGGCCGCCAACTATCCGTTCTGCACCATCGAGCCCAACACCGGCGACGTGGCCGTGCCCGAGCCCCGCCTGGACGCCCTGGCCGCCGTCATCCCCTCCAAGGAGATCATCCCGGCGCGGATCAACTTCGTGGATATCGCCGGCCTGGTGCGCGGCGCCTCCAAGGGCGAGGGCCTTGGCAACCAGTTCCTCGCCAATATCCGCGACTGCGACGCCGTGGCCTTCGTCGCCCGCTGCTTCATCGATGACGACATCACCCACGTCGAGGGCAAGGTCGATCCGCTCTCCGACCTGGAAACCATCGAAACCGAGCTGATGCTGGCCGACCTGGAGAGCCTGGAGAAGCGGGTCAGCAATCTCGAGAAGCGCGCCAAGGCCGGCGACAAGGAGAGCGCCCAGACCCTGCGCCTGGTGCAGCTGGCCCTCACCGAACTCAACGCCGGTCGCCCGGCCCGCAAGGCCAAGGTCGACGCCGAGGACGACAAGGCCTGGCGCATGCTGCAGTTGTTGACCTCCAAGCCCGCTCTCTACGTCTCCAATGTCGACGAAGGCTCCGCCGCCGACGGCAACGAGATGTCGAAGCTGGTGGCCGAGCGCGCCGCCCGCGACGGCGCCGACCACGTGGCTATCTCGGCCCAGATCGAGAGCGAGATCGCCATGCTGGACGCCGAGGAGCGCGCCGAGTTTTTGGAAACCCTGGGTCTCAGCGAGCCCGGCCTCAACAAGCTGATCCGCGAGGCCTACCACCTGCTGGGCCTGCAGACCTATTTCACGGTCGGCCCCAAGGAGGCCCGCGCCTGGACCATCCACAAGGGCGACACCGCCCCCCAGGCGGCCGGCGTGATCCACACCGATTTCGAGAAGGGCTTCATCCGCGCCGAAACCATCGCCTACGAGGACTATGTCAGCCTCAAGGGTGAAGCCGGCGCCCGCGAGGCTGGGAAGTTCCGCCAGGAAGGCAAGGAATACGTCGTCCGCGACGGCGACGTGCTGAACTTCCGCTTCAACGTCTGACCTCCCTGCCCTAGCAATGCTCCCAACAAAACGGGAGAGACATCATGGGCGAATTTTCCAAGCTGAAGGGGGCCGACGGCTTCGAGTTCGCGGTCTATCGCGCCGCGCCCACGGGCGAGTGCAAGGGCGGCGTGGTCGTGATCCAGGAGATCTTCGGGATCGACGAGCACATCGCCCGCGACGTCGACCGCTGGGCCGACCTTGGCTACGAGGCCATCGCGCCGTCCCTCTACGACCGCCGCGAGCCGGGCTTCACCGCCGGCCACGACCCGGCCGGACTGACCGCCGGCGTCACCCATGCCCGGGCCACCCCGCTGGACCAGGCGCTGGCCGATGTGGACGTCTGCCGCGCGGCCATGGCGGACGCCGGGAAGGTGTTCGTGGTGGGCTATTGCTACGGCGGGTCGCTGACCTGGCTCGCGGCGTGTCAGCTTGAAGGCTTCTCGGCGGCGTCGAGCTATTATGGCAGCCTGGTCCAGGCCAACGCCGACAAGACCCCCAAGTGCCCGACCGCCATCCATCTGGGCCGCAAGGACGCGGGCATTCCCGCCGACGACGTGAAGGCCGCCGTCCAGGCGTCCAACCCCGGTGTGGCGGTCTACATCTATGAGGACGCCGGCCACGGCTTCAACAACGAGGACCCCGAGCGGCTGAACCAGCCCAGCGCCGACCTCGCCCGTCAGCGCACCCTCGACCTGTTTGCGGGCGCTTGAGCGCCATGGGCGAGACGATCCGCCTGACCAGCGGGTTCGACGGCTTCGAGCTGGCCGCCTACCACGCCCCTGTCGCCGACGCGCGGCGGGGCGGACTAGTGTTGATCCAGGAGATCTTCGGGGTCACCGACCATATCCGCGAGCTCGCCGACGGCTTCGCCGAAGACGGTTACGAGGTGATCGCCCCCAGCTTCTACGACCGCCTCGAACCCGGTTTCGAGGCCGACTACAGCCAAGACGCCATCGCCAAGGGGGTGAAATACTCCACGCAGACGCCCTGGGATCAAGTCGCCGGCGATATCCAGGCGGCCATCGACGCCCTGGCGCCGGCCGTCTTCGTCACCGGCTTCTGCTGGGGCGGGGCGGCAGCCTGGCTGGCGGCCTGCCGCTGCTCTGGCGTCGCGGCGGCCTCGGGTTTTTACGGCCGACGGACCAGCGAACTGGTGGACGAGACGCCGAAGGTCCCCACCATCCTGCACTTCGGCAAGGGCGACGCCTCGATCCCCCTGGAGAAGGTGGAGGAGATCCGAGCGGCCCATCCCGACATCCCGGTCCACCTCTATGACGCCGGCCACGGCTTCGTCTCCGACCGCCGCGCCGACTATCACCCCGACGCCGCGCGTCTGGCGCGGCTGAGGACCCTGCAGCTGTTCATGAACAACGGCGGTGGCCGCGGCGAGATGTAGGGCGCTATTCCTGGATGTGCTTGCGCGCCTCGGGGTCCCGTTCCAGCCAGCGGGCCAGGACCGACTGGGCGGCCAGGATACCGATGCCGGCGGCATAGCCCGCGAAGACCGCGGCGGGGTAGTGCCCGCCGGTGGCCACTGACGCGACCTGCCAATAGATGAAGCCCGCCGCAGCCATCAGCAGGCCAACTCCGGTCAGCACCGAGACCGGCGTCTGGCCGAACCCCGAGATGAAGCTCATCCACACATAGCGGGCCAGGGCCCGGCGCGCCGGCAGGATCAACAGCGGCAGGGCGAAGCCCGCCAGCAGGGCGGTGGCCGGCCAGACCAGGGCATGGCGGGCGATGACGGCTGGGCCGCCCGGCAGCACGCTGAAGGCGTGGACCACCGAGCCGGCATAGATCAGGGACGAAGCCGCCGTGGCCACGTCCTGCATGCGCCGGAAGTCGCGCCAAGCCTTGGTGAAGGCCATGTCAGCAGCCCGCGGTGCGCGGCGGGTTGGGGATCGAGATGAGCATGCGCATTTATCGCGTAGCCCGCCGACCTTGGCTATGGTCAGGCGACCCTCCCCTCCGGGAATCGCCTGAGTTGAAGCTTGTCCTGGCCCTCGCCGCCCTCTGGCTCGCCCCGGCGCCCGCGCAGGCGGCGGCCTGCTGGCTGGAGCAGGGCGTGGTGGTGGTGCCGGCCAGCGTGGCGGGCGTCGCCGGCGACTACATTCTCGACACCGGAAGCCCCGCCACCCAGCTCCATGAGACCCGCGCCCAAATGGCGGGCCTGCCGTCCGCGTTCGCGGGCGATGTGAGGGTCGACGGCTTGCGACTGACCGATCGGCCCGTGGTGGTGGTGGATCTCGACGCCCGGACCTACGCCTTCCCCACGCCTATCGCCGGGGTGATCGGCGCCGATGTCCTGTCGGCCTACGTGGTGGACGTCGCCTTCGCCCCCTGCCGGGTGGATATCTGGCCGGTCGGCAGGGCGCCGAGGTTCCACGCAGACGCCCGCCTGGCGATGCGCCTGACCGGGGGGCGGCCGATCGTGACCGCCGCCGTGGCGGACGGCCCCAGGACGGCCCTGGGCGGCTTTGTGATCGCTACCGGCCTGGACAGCGCCACCCAGCTCGACGAGGCCCTGGCGAGCGTCCCTGGGGCTGCGCCGCTGGATGTGGCGCCCTATGGCCCTCGCCGTGCAGGGCTCCGGGCCCTGTCCTTCGCCGGCGAGCTGTTCGAGGCGCTGAGCGCGGGCCTGCAGCCGCCCGTGGGAGGCGCGATCGGCGCCATCGGCGCGCCGGTTCTGTCGCGCTGGTCGCTGCGGTTCGACTTCCCGCGCCGCCGGCTGCTGTTGCGTAGACCCTAGGAGACCGGGGTCAACCCCGCCCAGGTGGTCAGGAACTCCGGCAGGATCGGCAGGACGTCGATGGCGGCATGCAGCAGGACCACCAGCAGCAGGCTGCGGGTCCGGGCCCAGATCACCCCCAGCATCAGGGCCACCGGCGACAGGGCGCCGATGGTGTAGGCGATGACTTCGAAGAGGTCGGTGGAATGGCCCTGCTCGCCTGGCGCGCCGCGCAGATAGAGACCGGGCACATGGGCCAGCGCGAAGACCAGGGCGCCCAGGATCACCGCGCCGGTCTCGCTGCGCAGGACGGCGGCGAGCCTCGTCTGCAGCACGGCGCGAAACAGGAACTCCTCGGCCAGACCCGCCTCCAGGGCGATCCAGATGAAGGCGGCCGGCGCGGCCCAGGCCAGGACCTGGAGCCCGGGCTGCAGGGCGGCGATCTGCCCGAGGCTGGGGCTGACCACACTGAGCAAGGCCAGGAAGATCGCCCCCATGACAATCAGGGTGGGCCAGAAACCCTTGCGGTCCAGACCGCTGGAGAACAGCGGCGCGACCCGGCCGCCCAGCGCCAGCAGGATCAGGGCGGGGATCGCGACATGGACCGCCAGCTTGGCGGCCAGGATCACCAGCTCGCGGGTTTGGCCCTCCGGCAAGGCGGCCTTCAGGAGCTGCATGCCCAGGCCGAGGAAGCCCACGGCGTAGATCACCATGAACACCAGCACGGCGGTGAGTTCGAGCGTCGGGCGGCGCACCCTGACCGGTGGGGGATCGGAATTGCGGGTCAGGACCCAGGCCAGACCCGAGAGCGCCACACCGAACACCCCCAGCGACACCAGGGGGAAGCTCCAGTCGGCCTGCTTGAAATAGAGGTAGCCGAAGGCCCCGCCCCAGAGCGCGGCGTAAAGGGCGAGATAGGCCAGAACGCGCCCTCGCCCGGTGTCGGCAGCCATGTCGCCCTCTCCCTGAAGCCCCGTCGCCATGTCGGCGCACGGGCTCGCCCTGGGCAACTTAGCGATTGTTCATCTGCCGGGCCCAGACAGGAAAAAAGGCCCCGGTTCTCACCGGGGCCTTGGTCGTCTTCAAAAGCCGGTCGAGGCTTAGTGCCCGATCTTCTTCCAGATACGGCGGTAGCTGACGAACAGCAGGCCGGCGAAGATCAGCAGGTAGACCATGGCCGCCACGCCGAACTGCTTGCGCTCGGTCTGCTTGGGCTCTGAGGCCCAGGCCAGAAAGGCCACGACGTCCTTGGCCTGTTGATCAAGGGTGGACTTCGTCCCGTCGTCGAAGGTCACCTTGTTGGCTTCCAGCGGCGGCGCCATCGCGATGAAGCCCCCGGCCGGCACGTGGCCCTTGCCCTTGTAGAAGGCGCTGACGTCGCCGGGCATATAGGGGTTGTAGTGCTGGTTCGGCGGCACTTCGAGCCCGGCGGGCGGAGCGACATAGCCCGTCAGGATCGAGTAGACGTATTGCGGTCCCTGAGGCCGGGCCTTGGTGATCACCGAGAGGTCCGGCGGCAGGGCGCCGCCGTTGGAGGCGCGCGCGGCGGCCTCGTTCGGGAACGGGCTGGGGAAACGATCGGCCGGGGTGCCGGGACGTTGGACGACGTCACCGGTTTCCGAGTCGATATCGTTGATCTGGTAGTCCTTGGAGATCGCCTTCACATAGGCGTTGTCGTTCGGGTTCTTGTACTTGTCGTCGAAGAACGGGCCGTTCTTCTCACCGAGATTACGGAAGCTCAGCAGGTTCATCGAGTGGCAGGCTGAGCAGACCTCCCGATAGACCTTGTAGCCCCGTTGAACCTGGGCCTGATCGAACTTGCCGAACGGGCCCTCGAAGCTCCAGTGGACGCCCTTGGGTTCTTCCGGGTGGGTCGCCGCGAACGACGGACCAGCAACGAAAGCGAGCCCGAGCGCCGCGAGAATGAAACCTTTGCGCAGCATCTGAGGCTCAGCCCCTCTTTTCAGGCGAAGCCGCGGCGCCGGCAGGCGCGTTGGCGGGGAGCACCGGCGCGGAGATGGATTCCGGCTGGGGCAGCGGGGTCTCGGTGAGGCCCAGGATCGGCAGCACGACCAGGAAGTAGGCGAAGTAGTAGGCCGCCGCGACGCGGGAGAGCCACACCATCGAGTTCAGGTCGGCGTCCAGCAGCTGGAAGGTCGACAGGTTGCCGATCACGTGGTCGTCGGGAAGACGGCCGCCGCAATAGCCCAGCACCAGGCAGGCCAGCACGAAGATGCCGAAGTAGAGCTTCGCGGTGGGCCGGTAGCGCATGGACCGCACCTTGGAGGTGTCGAGCCAGGGCAGGACGAACAGCATGGCGATGGCGCCGAACATCAGCAGCACGCCGGCAAGCTTGTCGGGAACCGCCCGCAGGATCGCGTAGAACGGCAGGAAGTACCATTCCGGAACGATGTGGGCCGGGGTCACCAGCGGGTTGGCGGGAACATAGTTCACCGCGTCGCCCAGGGCGTTCGGCTGGAAGAACACGAAGACCGCGAACATCAGCAGGAAGACCGAAATCGCGAAGCCGTCCTTCACCGTGTAGTACGGGTGGAAGGGGACGGTGTCCTCCTTGGACTTCACGTTCACGCCGGTCGGGTTGCCGTTGCCGGGAACGTGCAGCGCCCAGATGTGCAGGATCACGACGCCGGCGATCATGAACGGCAGCAGGAAGTGCAGCGAGAAGAAGCGGTTCAGGGTGGGGTTATCCACCGCGAAGCCGCCCCACAGCCAGGTGGTGATGGACTCGCCCACCAGCGGCAGGGCGCCGAACAGGTTGGTGATCACCACCGCGCCGTGGAAGCTCATCTGACCCCAGGGCAGGACGTAGCCCATGAAGGCCGTGGCCATCATCAGCAGATAGATCACGCAGCCGAGGATCCACAGCACCTCGCGGGGCGCCTTGTAGGACCCGTAGTAGAGGCCCCGGAACATGTGGATGTAGACCGCGATGAAGAACATCGAGGCCCCGTTGGAGTGCATGTAGCGCACCAGCCAGCCGTAGTTCACGTCGCGCATGATGCGCTCGACGGAGTTGAAGGCGTGGTCGACGTGCGGGACGTAGTGCATGGCCAGCACGATGCCGGTCACGATCTGGATGCCCAGGCAGACCGCCAGGATGCCACCGAAGGTCCACCAGTAGTTCAGGTTCTTCGGGGTCGGGAAGTCGATCACGCTGTCGTACGCCAGGCGCACGATCGGCAGTCGGGTGTCGAGCCAGCGCTCGAAGCCGGTTTTCGGCTCGTAGTTTGAATGTCCGCTCATGATCCTCAGCCCACCTTGACCTTGGTGTCCGACAGGAACGCGTAGTCCGGCACCGCCAGGTTTTTCGGCGCGGGACCTTTCCGGATTCGGCCGGAGGTGTCGTAGTGCGAGCCGTGGCAGGGGCAGAACCAGCCGCCGTAATCACCGCCGCCGAACGTCGGCACGCAGCCCAGGTGGGTGCAGGTGCCGATCAGGATCAGCCATTGGGCCTTGCCGGGCTTGTGACGTTCCTCGTCGGTCTGCGGATCGCGCAGATCGGCGGTGTCGTCCTTGATCGCCTCGGCGATCTCCTTGCCCGTCCGATTCCGGATGAACAACGGCTTGCCGCGCCACTTGATGGTGACCTGCTGGCCAGCTTCGACCTTTGTCAGGTCGAATTCCACCGAGGCGAGGGCGAGGGTGTCGCCGGCCGGGTTCATCTGATCGATGAACGGCCAGGCCAACGCCCCAACCGCGCCCACGGCCATGACGGCCGCGGCGATGTGAATGAAATCACGCCGGTTCGGGTCTTCGCCCGAGGCATGAGGATCGGGATTTGCGCCCACGACGGTGTCGGCCACCTTAAAGCTACCCTTCGTTTGCGGCCGCGACCTTGCGCCGAGACCCGTCTTCGACCCTGCCAGACGTTCTGGTAAGGGCCATTCGGAATCGAATGCTGGAGCAGGACGAATTACCGGAAGTGACAGCGATCGCGCTTTGCGGTCGCCCCTCCGGTGATTCGCGCCTAGCCCCGGCCAATCCCTTAGGCTGGATCGCTTAGAATGCTGCTGGCGCTTTTTCAACCGGACATTCCGCAAAACCTTGGGGCGGCCCTCCGTCTCGGCGCCTGCCTGGGGGTCGGGATTCACGTCATAGAGCCCTGTGGCTTCCCACTTTCCGACCGTGCGATACGCCGCGCGGCCCTGGATTACGGCGAGCCGGGCGAAGTGACGCGGCACCCCGGATGGGCCGATTTCGCCCAAGAACGGCCCGGAAGGATCGTTCTGTTCACAACCAGGGGCGCGACGCCCCTGCACGAGTTCGTCTTCCAGGCCGACGATGTGCTGCTGTTCGGACGCGAGAGCGCGGGCGTTCCCGACGAGGTTCATGAAAGCGCCGATGCGCGGGTTTATATTCCGCTGATACCTGGAATGAGATCGCTGAACGTCACGGTCTCGGCGGCCATCGGTCTTTCGGAGGCGTTGCGCCAGACCGGCCAATTTCCTAATCCAGCCGCATGACGAACCTGCCGCCTGAAATCCAAGACCGCCGCGCCCGCGCCAAGACGTGGTTTGAAGACCTGCAATCGCGGATCTTCGCCGCCCTGGAACAGCTGGAGGATGAGGCTCCGCCCGAACTTTACCCAGAGGAGCCGGGCCGATTCGACCAGCGCCCCTGGACCCGCGACACCGGAGTCGGCGGCGGATTGGGCGGGCACCTCAAGGGCCGCCTGTTCGAAAAGGCCGGAGTCCACACGTCCGCGGCCACCAGCCGGTTCTCGCCGGAAATGGCCAAGGAAATGCCGGGGGCCGACCAGGACCCATCCTATCTCTCGGCCAGCATCAGCCTGATCGTCCACCCGCGGTCGCCGCGTGTGCCCACCGTCCACATGAACACCCGCTTCCTGTCCACCGCCGTGAGCTGGTTCGGCGGCGGGGCCGATCTGACGCCCATGGTGGATGAGCAGCGCAGCCAGGCGGCCGACGACGCGGTCCTGTTCCACGCCGCCATGAAGGCGGCCTGCGACCCCTACGATCCTGAGTGGCATGCCAAGTACAAGGTCTGGTGCGACGAGTACTTCTACCTGCCCCATCGCAAGGAGACCCGGGGCGTGGGCGGCATCTTCTACGACCGCCACAACTCCGGCGACTTCGAGAAGGACTTCGCCTTCACCCGCGCCGTCGGCGAGGCCTTCCTGGAGGTCTATCCGAAGATCGTCCGCCACCGCATGAGCGAACCCTGGACCGAGCAGGACCGGATGGAGCAGCTTGTCCGCCGGGGCCGCTACGTCGAGTTCAACCTGCTCTATGACCGCGGCACCATGTTCGGCCTGAGGGCCGGCGGGAACATCGATACGATCCTTTCGTCCATGCCGCCGATGGTGGCCTGGCTCTAACCCGCGGAGACGCCCGTGAGCCTTGTCGAACGCCTGGGGCATGACGCGGGCGAGCGGCTGCTGATCGTCAATTGCGACGACCTGGGCTCCAGCGCGGCGGCCAACCGGGCCATCGCCACGGTGCTGAAGGCCGGCGTGGCCACCAGCGCGACCCTGATGGTCCCCTGCCCCTGGGCCCTGGACGGGCTGGAGCAGGCCCGGGGCTTCGACATCGGCGTCCACCTGACCTTCACGGCAGAGTATCCCACCTATCGCTGGCGGCCGCTGACCGGGGCGAAGTCGCTGTGCGACGAGCAGGGTTACATGCCCGCCGAGCCAGCCACGGTCTGGGCCCGGGCCGATCTCGCCGAGGTGGCCGCCGAGTGCCGCGCGCAGATCGACCAGGCCCTGGCCTGGGGCCTCGACCCTACCCACCTGGACGCCCACATGGGCACGATGCAGATCGAACCGCGCTATTTTGCGCTGTTCGTGGACTTGGCGGTGGAATACCGCCTGCCGCTGCGGATGTTCGGGGCCGGCGCCGAGCGGCGGCTGGGCTTTCCCGGCCGCTCGACCGCCAGCGCGGCCGGCGTGCTCTATCCGGACTATTTCGTCAGCCCCTGGGGCCATGACGCCCGAGGGGTGTTCGCCGACACCCTGGCGCACCCCAGGGCCGGCGTGACGGAGATCTATTTCCACCCGGTGGAGGACGGCCCGGAACTGCGCTGCTATGACCGCAAGGAGGCGCAAATTCGCGTCGATGACCTGACCTGCCTCACCGATCGCGGGCTGAAGGATGAGATCGAGGCGTCCGGCGTGAAGCTGATCAGCTTCCGCCCCCTGCGCGACCTGCAGAGGCAGGCCGGCTGATGGCGACGATCCGGCCCTATCGCCCGCAGGACCTTGAAGGTCTCTACGCAGTCTGTCTGAAGACCGGCGACAGTGGCCAGGACGCCACCACCCTCTATCGCGACAAGCATCTCATCGGGGCGATCTACGCCGCGCCCTATGGCCGGTATGCGCCCGATCTCGCCTTCGTTGTGGAGGATCAGGGCGGGGTCGCGGGCTACATCGTCGGCGCAGCCGACACGCGGGGCTTCGAGGCCCTGCTGGAGGACCGCTGGTGGCCGATGCTCCGGGCCGCCCACGCTGACCCCCAGGGTGTCCCATGGGCGGAGCGAACACCGGATCAGCACCTGGAGCGCCTGTTCCACAAGCCGAACGCCGCGCCCGACCCGGTCGTGGCGGCCTATCCGGCGCACCTGCACATCAACCTTTTGCCGCACCTGCAGGGCCAGGGGATGGGCCAGCGGCTGATCGACACCCACCTTGCCGCCTTGAAGGCCGCCGGCGCATGCGGCGTCCACCTTGGCGTCAGCGAGGCCAACACCCGCGCCCAGCGGTTCTACGACATCTACGGCTTCAGCCGCTTCTCAGAACAGCCGACGCCAGGGACCATCTGGATGGTGCGCGACCTCGCCTAGATCTTGGGCTTCAGGGCCCCGGCTTCGATCTTGAGGTCGTGGCTGGGGACCTTCGCGCCGCCGGGTGCCGGGCACGAGGCGCCGGTGTCGATCCAGGCCTGAATCAGTTCGCCCAGCTGGGCCTGGGTCCCCGGCGCGGCGGCGCGGCCGAGACCCGGATTCCACCCCCAGGCCACCAGTTCGTCGACGGCCATGTGTTCCTGAATCTGGGCCAGGGTCTTGCCGCCATTGCGGGCGGGATCCTTGATCTGGGCGCAGATTTCTCCCAGCGACTTGCCCTGCCAGGCCATGGAGGCGGGCGCGAGCGCCCATTTCGGATTGCCGGGGATGGTGACGATGTAGGTCCCACCGACCCAGACATTCTTGGCCGTATGGCAAGACGCGCACTGCAACCCCTCGCCGTGGCCGTCTCCGCCGCGGGCGACCACCGGCATGTGGGGGCGGCGGTCATCGCCCTGGGTTGGGCGGTCCACCGGATGGCAGTTGGCGCAACGCGGGTGGGTGATGACCTTGCCGGCCTCCTGGAAGAGGGCGACCGAACGAGCGTTCTTGTCGGTGATGGTGTTGAACGCGGTGGCGGGCTTCAGCGAGGTCCGTTCCTCCATTTCGGCCAGCACCGAGGCGGCGGCCTGGCTGGGAGCCGTCTGCGCCTGGGCGGTCAGGGTGGCGGCGGCGACGAGACCGGCCGCGCCGAGGGACAAAAGCAGGGCGCGGGCGTGGCGCATGGGGATCGTTCCTGGCCGGCGCGCAACATCACGCCGGGGAACAGAACGTCAGGGACCGCCAAGCGTTGCCTCAGCCAGGAACCGCTGCATCCAGCCGCCCACCTGGAGGCGATCATCCGGCTGCTCGAAGGAGAGGATCGCCGTGTCAGCCTGTTCGTCGGTCAGCCGCGTCCCGCGCCGGCTCTCGATCAGGGCCCGGGCGTAGGCCGGCTCGAACTCCGGATGTAGTTGCAGGGAGATGGCGGGCTGGTCGCCATAGGCCAGCATGCCGAAGGGGGTGAACTCGCTTGCAGCGATGACGGTCGCGCTCGGCGGCGGCTGCACCACCTGATCCTGATGCGAGGCGGCGACCGTCAGGCGCGGTGCGTCCATCCAGGCCCGGGGCTGCTGAACCTCATATCGGTGCAGGCCCAGGCCCCAGCCCTTGGGCGAGGCGATCACCTTGCCGCCGAAGGTCTCAGCCATGATCTGGTGGCCGAAACAGATCCCCACCATCGGCGTGCCCTTGGCGGCGCGCAGGAACCCCTTCAGCGGTTCGATCCAGGGCAGAGGGTCATAGACCCCCGCCGACGATCCGGTGATCACATAGGCGGCGCAGGCGTCGGCTGTGGCCGGAAGTCTCCCCGCCTGGACATCGAAGGTGGCGTAGTCGTAGGCGTCCTCGCCGAACAGGGCGCGGAACATGGCCGGATAGTCACCGAACTGGCCGATCTGCGGCGGCGGCGCTCCGGTCTCCAGGATGCCCAGCCTCAATAGGCCATGCCTTGCGCCACCGCCTTCAGCTTCTCGATGGCCGAGAATTTATCGTCGAGGAAGTCGTGGTCGATCCACCAGTCCTCCACTTCGCGCAGCACCTGGCCCACCATCGGACCCTTAGGCACGCCCGACGCCATCACATCCTCACCCGTCAGCGGGAAGGTCGGCGGCGACCAGCTCTCCGCCAGGGCAAGCAGGCCCCGCCACTGGTGGGTGGCCGATGTACGACCCGATTTGGCCCAGGCCAGCTTCACCCGGTCGTTGAAGGCCGACAGCCCGATGGCGTAGACGCCTCGCCGGGTCTCCCGCGGGCTCATCCAACTGGTGATGCGGGGTGTCTTGCCCATGGCCGCCACCAACCGATCACGGACCTCGTTGGAGAGGCGCAGGCGTTCGGCGATCTGGGCCGCGCCGATCTGGTCCTCCGGGATCAGGGTGGCCAGCCGCAGGATCGGATCGTTCTCGAAGAGCTGGTCGGTCTCGATCTCCACCAGTTGGTTGAAGGCCGCGAGATCGCTGGCGCAGGGCAGGACCGCGGTCAGCACGCCGGCCTTGGCCATCAGAGCCAGGGCCGGGCGCGGTTCCTCGGCGGCCAGCAGCTTGGTGAGCTCCTTGGCCGTGCGTTCCGCGGGGCGGCCAGAGAGGGTCTCCTTGAGCGCCTTGCAGGCCGCCAGCGCCTTCTCGTCGGCTTCCCCCTTGCCGTACCAGGCCTGGAACCGGAAGAAGCGCAGGATACGCAGATAGTCCTCGCGAATGCGGGTCATCGCGTCCCCGACAAAGACGATGCGGCCCGCCCGGCCGTCCGCGATCCCTCGGCCGGTTGGATCAAACAGCGTCCCGTCGCGGTCGGCATAGACGGCGTTCAGGGTGAAGTCCCGGCGTTGCGCGTCCTCGGCCCAGTCCTGGGTGAAGGCCACCACCGCGCGGCGGCCGTCGGTGGAGACGTCGCGACGCAGGGTGGTGATCTCGAAAGGCTGGCCCTCGGCCACGGCGGTGATGGTGCCATGCTCGACCCCGGTGGGCACCGCCCGGATGCCGGCCTCCTTCAGGGCCTCGGTGACCTGGTCCGGCGTCAGGGTGGTGGCGATGTCGATGTCTTCGATGGGCCGATTGAGCAGCGAATTTCGCACGCACCCGCCCACGAACCGCGCGCAGCCGGAAAAGCCGCGCGCCTCCAGGGCGTCCATCACGGCGGTAACGGCCGGGGTCTTCATCCAGGGCTTTTGGCCGATACTGTCGGTCATGGAGTCTGGGGCGCTCTCTTCTCGAAGTGGCCGGGCGTGACGCGCCCGTCCGGGCCCGCTTCGGCGGGGACATAGACCTCGCCACGATTGTCGCCATGGAACACCGCCGTGGCCATTAGCGAAACCCCCAACAGCACCGCTCCGGCTGCAAAGAGCCAGGCCCAGGGGGTCGATCCCATCTCCCGGCCGGTGCGCCGGGCGACCTCGCGCCACAGAAACCACAGCCCGAACGGCAGGGCCACCAAGAGGGCGCGGGTGGCGATGAGGCTAAGCAACGGCCGCGCCGTAGAGCCGCTCGTACAGGGCTCGCAGGACACCGGCGGTGGCCCCCCAGATGAAGCGTTCTGCGTGGGTCATGGCGTAGAATCTACGCTTCTCCCCGCTGGGCGCCTCCCGCTCATGTTCCTCATGATTGGCGGGGTCCATCAGAAAGCCGAAGGGGGTTTCGAAGATGTCGGCCACCTCGGCGGGATTGGCCGTCAGGGTGAAGCCCTGGCGGATGAACCCCACCACCGGGGTGATCAGGAAGCCCGTGCCGGTGACGTAGGGCGAGGAAAGTCCGGCTATGGTCACGTAGTCGGGGTGCAGGCCCACCTCCTCGTGCGCCTCGCGCAGGGCCGTGCCCCAGGACGTCTCCCCCGGATCGCGGCGGCCGCCCGGCAGGGCGATCTGACCGGTGTGGCGGCGCAGGGTGTCGGCCCGACGGGTGAGGATCACCGAATAGGCCCCCTCACGCTCCACCAGGCCTACCAGCACCGAGGCCGGGGTGAGTTCAGCGGGCGGGGTTCCATACTGGCCCGACAGGTCGAAATCCGAGCGCGTGGCGCCGGACACGGGTTCGCGCTCCTCCAGGGGATCGAGGTGCGCCATGATCCAGTCGCGGGTGGCGGCCGAGGCCTGCGCGGGATTCACAGGACGTGCGCTCCGGCCGGGCCCACCGGGAACCAGGCGCCGTTTGAGGCCACCCCCAGACGCGGCCCTTCCGACGTCTCGCGCTCCTGCGCCAGCTCCACCAGCTCATAGAATACCGGGCGGGCGATCAGGGCCTCCAGGCCGCGGCGGACGTGGAGATAGGGACGTGGCTCGCCGGTGGTCGCGTCCATCTCGACGCGAATCTCGTTCTCGGGCCCGGCCTCGACCTCGTCGCCGACATTGGTGAGGAACTTCAAGGTCTCGCCAACCTTGTCGACTCGGACGGCGATGAAGGGGGCGTCCTCCACCGTGATCTTCATCTTCTCCACCGGGGTCACCAGGTGGAAGCCATCCGGATCCTTGCGCAGAACGGTGGAAAACAGCCGCACCAGGGCCTCACGGCCGATGGGCGTGCCCTCGTGGAACCACAGCCCGTCCTTCTTGATGACGATGTCGATGTCGCCGCAGTGCTCCGGATGCCAGAGATGGACCGGCGGCAGGCCTCGGCCCGGCGCCTGCTTGGCGGCGGCGATCACCCCTTCGAGGCCGGTCTTGCTGGTGGTGTCTGTCATGGCGTCAAGGTAGGGCGCTGGGGCGGCCGCCTCAAGCGCGACGCTAGGGAAGCGGGGCCGTGACCAGGCCGGAAAGGCCCTCGGCGCCCCCCTCGCGCAGCGCGCGCGCCAGCACCCGGCGTTGATCCACCGGGCCCGGCAGCCGCACATCCCTGGCCGGCGCGGCGGAGAAGCCGAACCGGCTGAAATAGGGCTCGTCGCCCACAAGCAGCACACTGGCGAACCCCGCGGCCTGGGCCGCGTCGCAGGCGGCCCGCACCAGGGCCCCGCCGGTTCCGAACTTGCGCACGTCGGCCTCGACCGCCAGCGGACCCAGGAACACCGCCTCGGTCCCGCCGATCGCGATGCGGGTCATGCGCACGCAGCCCACCAGGCGCGTGCCGTCCCAGGCGCAGAAGGACAGCTCCTGCCGGAACTCGGCGATCTCGCGGACGCGCTCGGACACCTTGGTGAAGCGGCCGGGCCCGAAGGCGTGGTCCAGCAGGGCTTCGATGGCGAGGCCATCGAGGGGCTGTTCAAGTCTGAGGGTCGGCGCCTTGGCGGCGGGAAGGGTCATGGGCAATGGATCTTGTGCGGATTGCGACGGTCTGCCCGCCGCGCACACAAATGCTCCGGCCGGCGGGCGGTTCTAGGCGGCGCGGCTGGCGCGCCCGGTTCGTCGCAGTTGTCGCATGACGTCGCCCGGCTTCTCGTTCACGAGGGCCGCGATTAGGGCCATGTGGCCTGCGCGTCAATCACGCGTTGCGAGCTGCGCCGCGGCGCCGCAAGGTCCGCCGTCCATGACGCAGACTCCCTTCGACGAACCCGCTGAGCCCACCACCCTTCGCGAGCTGATGAAGCGCCGCGACTACGTGCTGTTCTGGATCGGCCGCGTCGGCGCGACCCTGGGGGTGCAGATCCAAAGCGTGGCCCTGGGCTGGCAGATGTACGCCGTGGCCCGCGAGACCATGGATGTGAAGCAGTCGGCCTTCTATGTCGGCATGATCGGCCTGGCCGCCTTCATCCCGGTGCTGTTGCTGTCGCCTTTCGCCGGCGAGACGGCCGACCGCTACGACCGGCGCAAGGTGCTGCTGCTCTGCTATGTGGGCGAGATCGCCACGGCGGTCACCCTGGCGGCGGCCTCGATCTATGGCTTCGCCAGCATCCCGCTGCTGCTGCTGCTCTCGGCCCTGTTCGGCGCCAGCCGCGCCTTCATGGGCCCGTCGGCCACCGCGCTTGGCCCGATGCTGGTGCCGCGCAGCCTGCTACCCCGCGCCATCGCGCTGAACTCCCTGGCCTGGCAGGGGGGCTCCATCGTCGGCCCGGCCATCGGCGGCCTGCTGCTGGCCCACTCCACCGGCCTCTCCTATTCGGTGACGACGGTCCTCTACATGGTCTCCTTCCTGTGCGTTTTCATGATCCGGGGCGTGACCAAACCCATCGTCCAGGCGGGCTCGCGCTGGGCGCTGATCAAGGAGGGGATGGTCTACACCTGGACAAACAAGATCGTTTTCGGGGCCATTTCCTTCGATATGTTCGCCGTGCTGCTGGGCGGAGCCACCGCCCTGCTCCCGGTGTTCGCGCGCGATGTGCTGCATGTCGGCCCCGACGGTTTCGGCCTGCTGCGGGCAGGCCCCGCCATTGGGGCGACCCTGGTGGCGGTGATCCTGGCCGGCCGGCCGATCAAGCGTCATGCCGGCCTGAAGATGTTCGCCGGCGTCGCGGTGTTCGGCATGGCCACCATCGTCTTCGGGCTCTCGAAATCCCTGCCCTTGTCGGTCTTTGCGCTGGCTGTCCTAGGGGGCGCCGACATGCTCAGCGTCTATGTCCGCCAGACCCTGGTGCAGATCGTCACCCCCGACCACATGCGCGGCCGGGTCGCGGCGGTGTCGTCCCTGTTCATCGGAGCGTCCAACGAATTGGGCGAATTCGAGAGCGGCGTCGTGGCCCGATTCCTCGGTCCGGTGGGCGCGGCGGTGTTCGGCGGCGCGGGCGCGTTGATCGTCACCGGTGTCTGGGCGAAACTGTTTCCAGCCTTGCGCAAGGCCGACAGGCTCGAATAACAGTCTGCGAATTATATTTCAGGGAGATTGGTTCATGGGTGCTCTTTCAGGCAAAGTTGTTCTTGTAACGGGTGGCGGCAATGGGATTGGCCGCGATTGCGCGCTGATCGCCGCGCAGGAAGGCGCGAAGGTCGTGGTCAACGATCTGGGCGGCAGCCTGAAAGGCGAAGACGAAGGTTCGGCCGGTCCGGCTGAATCCGTCGCCCAGGAAATCCGCGCCGCGGGCGGCGAAGCGGTTTCCAACTCCGACAGCGTGACCGACCTCGACGCCGTCTACGGCATGGTCGAGCAGGCCAAGAAGGAATTCGGCGGTCTGCACGCCGTGATCAATCCCGCCGGCATCCTGCGCGACGTGATGTTCCACAAGATGACCGAAGCCGAGTGGGACGCCGTCATCGCCGTCCACATGCGCGGCTCCTTCAACGTGGCCCGCGCCACCATCGAGCTGTTCCGCGAGCAGAACGACGGCGCCTACATGTTCTTCACCTCGACCTCGGGCCTGCTGGGCAACATCGGTCAGGCCAACTACGGCGCCGCCAAGATGGGCATCGCCGGCCTGTCGCGCATCATCGCCATGGAAGGCGCCCGCAACAACGTGCGCTCCAACTGCGTGGCTCCGGTCGCCTGGACCCGCATGACCCAGTCGGTCCCCGTGAAGGACGAAGCCGCCGCCGCCCGTCGCGCCGTGATGGCCGAGAAGATCCGCGCCGACCAGCCGGCCCGCTTCTCCGTGGCCATGATCACCCCGGCCGCCGCCAGCGTCTCGGGCCAGATCTTCGGCTCCTCGGGCGAAACCATCACCCTCTACTCGCAGCCGCGGCCCATCGAGACCGTGACCAAGGAAGAGGGCTGGACCGTCGACAGCATCATCAAGGAAGCCATCCCCGCGATGGCCCCGAAGTTCTTCCCGGTCCAGCGCCCGCCGCTGGCCAGCCAAGGCGCGGCCCCGGCCGCGGCGCCCGCCTCGTAAGAGCGGACGTATCGAACAACAAGATGAGGACCCCGGTCGAAAGGCCGGGGTCTTTTTCTATGAGCTTGCCTGCCGCGCCCGCCACTGGTCGCGGGTCATCTCCCAGTAGAGCGATCTGCGGATCGTGCCGTCGGGGCGGACGCTGTCGCGCTCGCCCATCCGCACGAAGCCGCCCGCCTCGATCACCTTGGCCGAGCGCACGTTGTCGAGGGCCGCGGTCACCCCCACCAGCCGAACCCCCAGAGCCTCGAACATCCAGCCGAAAGACCGCGCCGCGCCCGAACTGCCCTGGCCTCGGCTCTGCAGATCCGCGCGGCGACCGCCGACGATCTCCGCCGAGGAGCGGTCGGGCCAGACGGTGAACCGCGAATAGCCCGCCACCTCGCCCGCCGCGTCGAGCGAGACGAAGAGCAGGGCTTCACCCTTCTGCCGCAAGGCCTCCGCCTCGCTGACCCAGGCGCTCACGCTCTCGGTGTTGATGGGCCTGGGCAGGTCATAGATGGGCCCCGAAACCGCCGGATCGCTGAGCAGGGTCACCAAGCCTAGCACGTGTTCCGGTCCGGCCAGGACACTGTCGGGGGAGCCCGGCCGGGCGGTGCGCACGGCTTGCCGGATCGCGGCCTCCTCCTCCGGCGAGGCGGTCAGGACCGTCTTGGGTGGGGCGCTCATTGGGGGCTCCGAAACAGTCGCTGGGATCGCCAGGACGCTATCATATCGCGGTCAGCCTCGCGCCAGCTTGGTCAGCGCCCCGTCGGTCAGCCGGCGCACCGTCCATTCGGTCTGCGCCCCGGCGCCCAGCCCGTCATAGAAGGCGATGGCGGGCGCGTTCCAGTTGAGCACCGCCCATTCCAGCCGCGCCAGGCCCTCGGCCTCACAGCGCTGGGCAAGGCCGCGCAGCAGGGCTTTCCCAGCCCCAATCCCCCGCGCCTCGGGAACCACGAACAGGTCCTCCAGATAGATCCCATGCCGGCCTCGGAAGGTCGAGTAGTTGTAGAACCACAGCGCGAAGCCCACCGGCGCGCCGTCCGCCTCGGCGATGTCGCAGAAGGCGCGCGGGGTCGGCCCGAACAGATGGCCCGCCACCTCGTCCGCCGTGGTCGTCACCTCGTGCAGCAGCTTTTCGTAGTCCGCCAGGCCGCGGATGAAGCCGAAGATCAGGGCGGCGTCGGCGGGGACGGCGGGGCGGACAGTCACGGTCATGGCTGATAGGTTTCCCGTCTGGCTTCGAGAGCGCGACCCATGGCCGTTTCCCCCGACTTCCTGGACTATGTGCTGGAACAGCTCCACCCCATGGGCGGCATCACCCACAAGCGGATGTTTGGCGGGGTCGGCATCTCCCGCCACGAGCTGTTCTTCGGCCTGATCGCGGAGGACACCCTCTATCTCAAGGTCGACGACGACAACCGCGAGGCCTTCGCCGCCGCCGGCAGCGAACCCTTCAAGCCCTTCGGCGGCGACAAGGCGATGAGCTACTGGTCTGCGCCTCTGGAGGCGCTGGAAGACCCCGACGCTCTGGCTGAGTGGGCCAGCAAGGGCATCGAGGCGGCGGCGCGGGCGAAGACCAGGCCGAAGAAGAAATCCAAGGCGTGACTTGAATTTCCTCCCCCGTTGCGCAGGGGAAGACAGCCTAGCCGATCACCACACCCGGCGGCGGCACGGAGTCCGCAGGCACGAAGAAGTCCGGCATCAGCTTGGCGCTCGGGTCCACGCGGTACTTGTCGAAGTCGCGCTCGCCCTCGGCATAGAGGAAGCTGTCGTCGATCAGGAAGTTGCCGGTGAAGTCCTTGGCCGGTTTCTCGAAGATCGCGTGGGCGGCGTCGGCCATAATCTCGACGGTGCGGCACGACTTCATGCCCTCCTCCCCGGCCAGGGCGAACTGGATGGCCGCGGTGGCGATGCCGGTGCGGGGCCACAGCGCGTTGAAGGCGATGCCGTCGGCGCGGAACTCCTCGGCCATGCCGAGCACGCACATGCTCATGCCGAACTTGGCCATGGTGTAGGCCACGTGGCCCTCGAACCAGCGCGGGCTCATGTCCAGCGGCGGCGACAGGGCCAGGACGTGGGGGTTGGCGGCGTTCTTCAGGTGCGGGATGCAGGCCTTGGACGTCAGGTAGGTGCCGCGCGCATTGACCTGGTTCATCAGGTCGTAGCGCTTCATGTCGGTCTGCAGGGTGCCGGTCAGCTGGATGGCCGAGGCGTTGTTGACGCAGATGTCGATGCCGCCGAAGGCCGCCACGGTCTTCTCCACCGCCTCGTAGACGCTGGCCTCGTCGCGCACGTCGACGATCAGCGGCAGGGCCTTGCCGCCCGCCGCCTCGATCTCCTTGGCGGCGGAATAGATGGTGCCGGGCAGGTGCTTGTGCGGCTCGGCGGTCTTGGCGGCGATGGCGATATTGGCGCCGTCGCGGGCGGCGCGCAGGGCGATGGCCAGGCCGATGCCGCGGCTGGCGCCGGTGACGAACAGGGTCTTGCCTTGCAGGCTCATAGTTTCACTCCCGTGGTCTCTTCGGAAAGGGCCCAGAGGCGTTCGGCGCTCTCGGGGTCCAGGGCATGGGGCATGACCCCCTGATAGGGATCGGCGGGATCGAAGGGCACAGCCTCGGCGAGGTTCTCCAGATACAAACCACCGACGCCTTCCAGCTCGGCGCCAATGGCCGCCCAGACGCTGGTGGACGCGCCCTGGGCCGGGGTCTTGAAGCCCTCGCGCACCACGCCGTCCTCGTTCATCCAGCCCAGCGCGATCATCTCCTCGCGGGCCATGTGGCGCTGCAACGGGGTCATGATGCCACCCGGCATCACCGAGTTGGCGGTGATCCCCAGCTCGGCGAAGCGCTTGTGATAGCCCACGGCGAACAGGGCGTTGGCGGTCTTGGACTGGCCGTAGGACTCCCACTTGTCGTAGGGGCGGGTGCGGTAATGAACGTCGTCCCAGTTGATGCCGCCGCGCCGGTGGCCGCTGGAGCTCAGCGAGACCAGCCGGGCCGAGCGCCCCTCCTCCGCCCCGTTCATCAGGGCCCGCGCCAGGCCGACGCCCAGCAGGAAGTGGCCGAAATGGTTGGTGCCGATCTGCATCTCCAGATCGTTGGCGGTGTAGCTCTGCGGACAGGCCATGACGCCGGCGTTGTTGATCAGCATGTTCAGCGGCGCATCGCCCCAGGTGCTGACGAAGCCGGCGACCGAGGCCAGGTCGGAGAGATCCAGGGCGCCGACCTTGACCCGATCCTCGCCGATGTCGGCGTTGATCTCGGCGGCGGCCTTCTCGCCCGCCTCCCGGTTGCGGACGGCGATGGTGACCTCGGCGCCGGCGGCGGCCAACGCGCGGGCGGTTTCGATGCCGATGCCGGTGGCCGCCCCGGTGATCACCACCGTGCGGCCCGTGAGGTCATGGTCCTCGGCGATGACGGCGGCGTCGGTAAAGGGCGAGAGGCCGGCGGTGATGCGGGCCATCTCAGCCGACCTTGGCGAAGTCAGGCGCGCGCTTCTCGGCGAAGGCGGCGAAGGCCTCCTTGGCTTCCGGCGACTTGAGCTGGGCGGCGAAGTGGCGGCCCTCCTCGTCCATGCGGTTGGCGATGGCCTCGCCGTCCCGCATCAGCGACTTGGTGATCACCACGGCGGCGGGCGGACGGGCGGCCACGGCGTCGGCGGCGGCCTTGGCCCGAGCGCGGAGCTGGTCGGTGGGGACCGCCGCATTGGCGATGCCCCAGTCGACGGCCTTCTTGGCGTCCACCGCCTCCCCCAGCACAAACATCGAGAAGGCGCGCGCATGGCCGATCCGAGCCGGCAGGGTCAGGCTCGACGCCGCCTCCGGAACCAGAGCCAGGTTGACGAAGGGCGTGGTCAGCAGGGCGTCCTCGGAGATGTAGACCAGGTCGCAGTGCAACAGCATGGTCACCCCGACGCCGACGGCGCGGCCGTTGACGGCGGCCACCAGCGGCGTCTTGGCCCGCGCCAGGGCGGCCAGCAGCGGATTGCCGCCGCGCCGCGCCTCATTGGCGCTGGAATCCCCGGCGTTGACGGCGGCAAAGTCAGAGAGGTCGTTGCCGGCGGTGAACATGTCGCCATTGGCCTGGATCAGGACGCAGCGGACTTCCTTGTCGAACTCGGCCTGGTCGATGGCGTCACCCAGCGCCTGATACATGTCCCGCGTCAGGGCGTTCTTCTTCTCCGGCCGGTTCAGCGTCAGGGTCAGGACCCCGCCCGACTTCTCGCTCAAGACATGTTCGCTCATCGTCCACTCCCTCAATTTCTTACATCGTATATTATGCGGACGCTGCCGACCGCATCAAGTTTTCAGGCGACCGCCCGGTACCAGTCGACCCCGTGGCCGTCGGTCTCCCGTACAGCCTGGCCTCGGGTGATCAGGCAGTTCAGGTGCGCCAGGCTCTCGCCGGTCGCCATTCCCAGCACCCACTCGTCGATTTTCCGCCGGAACAGCACCGAGAACACATCCACCGACCGCTTCGGCTCGGCGATCAACGCCTTCAGCCGGGTCAGGCCCCGCTCATGGCCGCCGATCAGGTGGTCGATGCGGGCATGCAGGCCCTGGAACGGATCGTTGTGGGCGGGCAGCACCAGCACATCGTCGGGGACCTTGGTCTTGATCCGCGCCAGCGATGTCAGCCAGTCGGTCAGCGGATCGCCGCCGGGCTCGGTGGGGAAGACCGAGACGTTGGAGGAGATCTTCGGCAGCACCTGGTCGCCGCTGATCATCAGCTTGAGGTTCGGGCAGTAGAGGCAGGCATGCTCCGGCGAATGGCCCGAGCCCACGACGATCCGCCACAGCTCGTCGCCGATCATCAGCTCGTCGCCGTCCGACAGCCGCTGGAAGCTGGCCGGCAGGGCGTGCAGCCCCTTGCCGAAACCTCCGAACCGCGCGCGGTAGCTCTCGATCTGCTCCTCGTTCCACCCGGCCGCGCGATAGAACCGCAGGGCGTCTTCCGGCGCCTCGCGGCCGGTGTCAGCCGCCAAGTTGTGGCACATCAGGAATTCGAGCCGGGTGATCCACAGGCGGCAATCGAACTTCCGCGTCAGCCAGCCGGCCATGCCGATATGGTCGGGATGCATATGGGTGACGAAGACCCGCGTCACCGGCAGGCCGCCCAGGGACTTGGCGAAGGCCTCGCGCCAGGCCTGCATGGTCTCCGGTCCGCCCATGCCGGTGTCGACGATGGCCCAGCCCTCGCCCTCCCGGATCGCCCAGACATTGATGAAGGCCAGTGACCCGCCCAGCGGCATCCGCAGCCACTTCACCCCCGGCGCCACATCCAGCGCTTCGCCGGTCTTGGGGCCATGCTCAAAGGGATAGGTCAGCCTCGGACGCGGGTGATCGACAATCGTCTCCTCGAAACCGTCCCGCATCACCCGCAACTCCAACCCGTGTTCGGTCATTGTCGCGCCACAAGCGGTCTCTATCAAACCGCAATAGTGTCATGTGCGGCTCAGTTCAGGCCCCGTTCACGCCAAACTTGATTTGAGGGACGCAGGGGCGCTTAAGTCCGCCCAGAGGAACTACCCCAGGAGAGATCACGACCATGAGGTCATTCGGAATCGGGCTCGCCGCGGCCCTGTTTGTCGCGGTGATGGCGCCCGCCGCCGTCGTTATGGCGGCCAAGAAGCCGGTTGAGGAAGTCACCGCCGCGTCCCGCACCCAGGGCATGGCCGAGGCGCCCGCCATCGCCAAGGCCGCCGGCATCGCCTGCACCGTCTCCGACGCGCGTTTCGTCGGCAAGATGAGCGACAAGAAGGCGAAGACGGAAACCAGCTACTACGAGATCGACTGCGACAAGGGCCTCGGCTTCATCCTGTCGAATGTGACCGGCGGCACGCCGACCGCCTTCACCTGCGTTGAAGCCAACACCCCGCAGCCGGATGGCAAGCCCTCGACCCTGCCCTGCAAGCTGCCTGGGAACGCCGATCCCAAGTCCGATCTGGCCGGCTACATCGCCAAGGCCGGCATCGCCTGCACCCCCGATCAGGTCCGCGGCATCGGTCAGAGCGCCACCCAGACCTTCCTGGAAGTCTCCTGCGCCGCCGGCGACGGTTACGTCCTGAAGACCAGCGCCCCGGCCGATGAGGCCAAGCCGGTCCAGGCCGACAACTGCCTGCTGTATGACGACAGCACCAGCAACATTAAGTGCACCCTGCACGACAAGGCCCATCGCATGGCCATCGTCGATACGCTGGTGGTCGCCTCGAAGAACGGCTGCACCATCAAGGATCGCCGCTATGCCGGCGTGTCCCAGGCTGGCGCGATGTTCTACGAGACCTCCTGCACCGACGGTAAGGGCTACCTCTACAAGGTCGACAAGGGCCAGCTCGCCCAGACCTATCCCTGCGAAAAGGCCTCCATGGTGATGGGCGGCTGCGAGCTGACCGACGCCAAGGAAGCTGAAACCGCCCAGGCCGGCCTCTACACCAAGCTGGCCAAGTCGGCGGCCTTCGACTGCGAAGTCTCCAAGTACGCCCCCTTCCCCTCGCCCGCCGGTCTGGACGTGGTGGAGATGGCCTGCACCAACGGAACCGGCGGCGTCGGCGTCTTCGGCGGCCCCGGCGTGAAGCCGCAGGTCTATGACTGCGCCCGCGCCCCCGTGGCAGGCTACCGCTGCTCCTTCACCAAGCCTGACGCGGCCTTCCCGCTGGTGACGGCCGACCTGAAGAAGATGGGCAAGAACGACTGCGCCGTTTCCGCCACCCGCTTCATCGGCAAGACCTCCAAGGGCACCGGCTATCTCGAAGTCGCCTGCGCCGACGGCCTGAAGGGCTACATCGTGGAATATTCCCCGAGCCCGATGTCGGTGGTGGGTGTCATCGGCTGCGCCTTCTCGAAGGACTGCAAGCTGCCCGGCAACGTCTAAGCGTTCAGACGTCCGACAAGATCGAGGCCCGCGGGTTCGTCCCGCGGGCCTTTTTCTTTGGGCTTACCTCCCCCGCACAGCAGGGAGAAAGGATCAGATCGCGGCTTCGATGAATTTCGGGCCGGGCTCGCTCATGGCGCGGGCGAAGGCGGTCTCGAACTGTTCGGCGGTTTCGCAGCGGACCGCCGGCAGCCCCATGCCCTTGGCCATCGAGACCCAGTCGATCTTGGGATCCCCAAGGTCCAGCAGCTTGGACGCCGAGGGTCCGGGATTGCCCGAGCCGGTGCGGCCCATCTCGATATTCAGGATGCGATAGGAGTGGTTGGCGAAGACCACGACGGTGACGTCCAGGTTCTCCCGCGCCATCGTCCACAGGCTCTGAACCGTATACATGGCCGAGCCGTCCCCGTTCAGCGACACGACCTTGCGTCCCGGCGAGGCCACCGCCGCCCCGATGGCCAGTGGCATGCCGATGCCGATGGCGCCGCCGGTGAGCGCCAGGACATCGTGCGGGCGGGCGGTCATGCAGGGCACGGCCACGCCGCCGCCGGAGGTCACCGAGTCGTCGCAGATGATCGCGCCCTCGGGCAGGTGGCGGGCGATGGAGATGCCGGCGCTCTGCGGGGTCATGCCGCCGGTGGGAGCCTGCTCGGGCAGCTTCAGCGGCTGGCTCGGCCCCGTCGCGGGCGCGCCGAGGGCGTCGGCCAGGGCGGCCAGGGCGGCCACGGTGTCGGTCTCGCGGCCGGCCAGGGTCAGAGTGGCGCAGCCCTCCGGGACCAACACGCTGGGCCGGTCGGGATAGGCGAAGAAGGCGACGGGCGTGGTGGTGCCGGCATAGACCATCAGATCGGTCCCCTCGAGGTCGGCCAGGGCCGCCTCGCCGAAATACTGCATGCGGGCCGGCGCGAAGATCCCGGCCCCGCGCGGCTGGCGGGCCACGAAGGTGTCGGCCATGACCCGGACGCCGGCGGCCTGCAGGCGCGCGGCCTGAACGAGCGCCTCGGCGCGCACGGCGCGACCGCCGATCAGCACCACCGGCTTGGCGGCGGCCTTGATGGCCTTGGCGACCATCTCGACGGTGGCTGCGTCGGGGGCGGCGAGCCTTGGCCGGGTCGCCAGGGCCTTCGAGACCTTGGTCTCCAGCCAGGCGGAGTCGGCGGGCAGGATCAGGCTGACGGGTCCCCCGGGCGGGCCATAGCTGGCGGTGATCGCCTCCGCGGCGGTTGCCGCCACGGTGTCGGGGGTATCGGCGGACTTTACCCAGACCGAGTTGGCCGCGACGATGGAGGGAATGTCTGAGTTCAGCGGCGCGTCGTACTGGCGGTGATAGGTGGCGTGGTCGCCGATCACGTTGACGATCGGCGTATAGGCGCGCCGGGCGTTGTGCAGGTTGGCCAGGCCGTTGCCGTAGCCGGGCCCCAGGTGCAGCAGGGTGCAGGCGGGCGTGTCGCTCATCCGGCCATAGCCGTCGGCGGCCCCGGTGGCGACACCCTCGAACAGGCACAGCACCGGACGCATCTTCGGCTGCCGGTCGAGGGCGGCCACGAACTGCATCTCACTGGTGCCGGGATTGGCGAAACAGGCGGTGACGCCGTTGTCCACGAGCGTCTCGATCAGGGCGTCGGCGCCGTTCATGTCAGAACACCATCACATCGGAGGAAGGGGGATCGGCGAACAGCTTCGCCACGGTCTGCGCCCGGCGGGACCGGGCCAGGGCCTGGGCGATATAGCCCTTGTCGGTGATCTCGCCGGCGCCGGCGTCGGGCGGACCATCCAGCACCAGGGCGCGGCCGATGCGGCCCCCGGCGCCCTTGGCCCGCGCGTTGAAGGCCTCCAGCCCCAGGCGCACGGCGATGGCGACCGCCTCAGGCGCGAGATCGGGGTTGGGGTAGAACATCAGCCCCACCCCTTCCTGGTTCTCGCCACAGACCACCGCGTCGGTGACCGCGTCGCCCACGGCGGAAACGGCGGCCACCCGCAGGTCGCCGACCGTCACGAAGGTGCCGCTGGCCAGTTTGAAATTCTCCGACAGCCGGCCGTCGAACACCATGCCCTGGGTCGGGTCGGCGGCGTCCACGAAGCGGGCGGCGTCGCCCAGCAGGTAGAAGCCCTCCTCGTCCCGGCTTTGAGCGGTCAGATCTGGCCGGCCGAGGTAGCCCGCGGTGATCTGCGGCCCCTTGACCCGGAACTCCAGCTTGTCGCCGCAGGGCGCCAGCTTCACCGTCGTGCCGGGCACGGGCAGACCGATCAGACCCATGCGGCCGTTGTGCCAGTGGACCGTCGCCGCCGTCGGCCCGGTCTCCGTCGCGCCATAGCCCGAGGCGAAGGAGATGCGCTCCCCCACCGTTCGGACGGCCACGGCCTGGATACGGTCGTTGATCTCCTGGCCCAGAGCCGCGCCGCCGTACTGCAGCAGGCGAACCCGCGAGAAGAAGGTCCGCGCCAGGTCGTCGTCGCGCTCCAACTCGCCGGCGAACAGCATCCAGCCGGCGGGCACCATGTTCTGATAGGTCGGCGCGATGTCCTTGAGGTTGCGCACGGTCTCGGCGAACCGGCCGGCCACCGGCTGACCGGCGTCGATATAGACCGCCCCGCCCCGGTGGGTGGACATGTGCAGGATGGAATTTGCCCCCAGGCTGTGGCTCCAGGGCGCGGAATTGACCATCACTGGCGGCTCGTCGTCCTCGAAGCAGGCGCGGATCTGGGCCGAGTTCCAGGCCATGCCGCGATGGGTGCAGATCACCGCCTTGGGCAGGCCCGTTGAGCCGGAGGTCAGCAGGTACTTGGCGTGATCGTCGGGCTGGGCGGTCGGGGCGGCGGGCTGAGCCTTCAGCAGGCGCTCAAGCGGCACATCGCCGGCTCGCGGATTCTTGCCCGCGATCACCGGCAGGCCCGCCAGGAACGGGGCCTCCAGCGCCGCGATGAAGAGCTCGGCGTCCTCGGTGTAGATGGCGGCGGGGTTCAACACCTCCACCGCGTGGGCCAGCCGCGAGAGGTTGGCGCCCGGCAGGCCGTACTGCGGCGAGACCGGCGCCACGGGGATGCCCTGGCTCATGGCGGCGTACTTGATCAGGGCGTGATCGACACCGTTGCGGGCCAGGATCAGTAGCGGCCGCTCGCTGACGACACCCAGTTCCCGCAGGCCGCCGGCAAGGGCGCTGACCGCGCCCAGGGCCTCGGCATAGGAGATGGTCCGCCAACCGTCGCCCGAGCGCTCCGCCAGCCAGATGGCGGACGGCGTCTTGGCGGCCCAGTGCGCCAGCGCCTCGGTGGTCGTGGAGAAGGCCGTGGAATAGGGCGTGGGGTTGGCGACAATGATCTCGCCGTTGCCCCGATGCTCGATCTCGACGCGGCGCGGGGCGAAGCGGGCGTCGCGGAAGGGGGCGGTGGCGATGTTCAGCTCGGCGTCCATGCCCTAGGCTTAACGTCCTGGATGCGCCGATGGAAAGCGCGAACCTTCAGGTCAGGGCCGCAAGCCGCCGCTGCAGATAGAGCCGCTCGGCCGGAGCAGGTCCAAGCGCAAGCGCCGCGTGGTAGGCGGCGGCCGCGTCCCCGGTCAGCCCAGCGCGCTCGCAAAGCCCGGCGCGGGCCGCCTGATAGGGCAGCCAGTTGGTGAGGCGCCCGGCGTCTGGAACCGCGTCCAGGGCGGCCAGCCCCGCCGCCGCGCCCCGCGCCTCCCCCACGGCGACGGCCCGGTTGACCGCCGTCACGGCGTCGGGGCGGAACAGGGCCAGGGCGTCGTAGAGACTGACGATATCGGCCCAAGGGGTGACACCGGTTTCCCGCCGAGACAGGTGCAGGCCGTGGATCGCCGCCAGCAGTTGTCGGGGCCCGGTTCGTCCGAGGTCGGCGGCGGTGTCCAGGAGGCGCGCGCCTTGCCCGATCAGGTCGGCCCGCCATAGCGCCATGTCCTGCTCGCCCGGCGGGAGCATGGCGCCGGTCTCGTCCAGCCGCGCCGGACGCCGCGCCTCGGCGAAGCGAACCAGGGCGGCGAGGCCCAGCACCTCGCCCTCGCGCGGCATCAACTCCGTGAGAAGGCCCGAAAGTCGCAGAACCTCCTGCGCGAAGCTTGCGCCATCGGTCGCCAGGGCGGCGTCCTCATAGGCCTGGGCATAGGCGAGCTCCAGCGTGGCCAGCACCGCCTCCAGCCGCTCGGGCCACATCTCGCGACCGGGGACCTCGAAGGGCACGCCGGCGTCGCGGATCTTGCGCTTGGCCCGGGTGATTCTCTGCAGCATGGCCGGTTCACCCATGAGGAAGGCCCGCGCCAGCCGTTCGGTCGACAGGCCGCAGACCACCTTGAGCGTCAGGGCCGCGCGAGTATCAGCGGCGATGGCGGGGTGGCAGCAGACGAAGATCAGCCGCAGGCGCTCATCTGGGATCGGATCATGGGCGGCGATCACCTCATCCTCCGGCGTGGGGGCAGGCTCGGGGGCGTCGGGGGCCAACCGCTGACGCACCACGGCCCGGCGCCTGGCGTCCAGGGCGCGACGCCAGGCCGCCCGCCACAGCCAGGCGGCGGGATCGCGGGGAGCTTGCGCACGCCAGGCCGGCACCGCCGCGGCGCTGGCCTCGGCGAAGGCCTCCTCGGCTAGGTCGAGGTCGCGCAGGCGGACGGCCAGGGCGGCCACGACGCGAGGCCGCGCGTCGAAGATCGCGCGCCCGATATCCATGCTCAGGGATTGAGCGCGGGCCGCACCTCACAGGAGCCACCGGGTCGGATCGGCACCTGGCGGGCCCAAACGAGCGCCGCGTCCAGGTCGGCCGCCTCGATCAAGTAGAAGCCGCCCAGATGCTCGCGCGTCTCTGCGAAGGGGCCGTCGTGCAGGGTCTGGCCGCCGGAGGCCGAGGTCCGCACCGTGGTGGCTGTCGCGATCGGCTGCAGGCCCGCACCCGCCTGCATGACGCCGGCCTCGCGCATGGCCTGGGCAAGCGCCATGTGCTTTGCGCCGACATCCCTCAGGCTGGCCTGCCCCTCCGGGCCATGATCGAGATCCTCGGGTTCGTAGACCAGAAGCATGTACTGCATCGAACTCTCCTTTCAGGGTGTCGTCTGGATGAGAGACGCGCCGCCTGAAGCCGATTCGACAGTAGCCTCGAAAAAAGTCTAGCCGCCGAGGGTCTCGGAGAACCGCACCGGCTCGCCCAGGCTGGGAGCGATCACCTCGTCGTCGCGCATCACCACCCGGCCGCGGATGATGGTGGCCATCGGCCAGCCGGTGGCCTCGAAGCCGTCGAAGGGGGTCCAGCCGACACGGCTGGCCATGTCCTCGTGCTTGATGATCCGCTTGGCCTTGAGGTCCACGATGGTGAAATCGGCGTCGTTGCCCACCGCCAGCCGGCCCTTGTCGGCCATTCCGAACAGGCGGTTGGCGCCGTGGCTGGTGAGGTCGACGAAGCGTTCCAGGGACAGCCGCCCGTTGGCCACGTGGGTCAGCATCACCGGCACCAGGGTCTGCACGCCGGGCATGCCCGAGGGCGAGGCCGGATAGGGGCGGGCCTTTTCGTCCTTGGTGTGGGGCGCGTGGTCGGAGCCCAGCACGTCGGCGACCCCGGCGGCCAGCGCATCCCACAGGCCGTCCTGGTGATACTTGTTACGGATCGGCGGGTTCATCTGGGCGTAGCCCTTCAGCCGCTCATAGGCCTCGGGCGCGGTCAGGGTCAGGTGCTGGGGGGTGACCTCGACGCTGGCCACATCCTTGTTGGCGGCCAGGAAGATCATCTCCTCCTTGGTGGTGACGTGCAGCACGTGGATTCGCTTGCCGAGCGCCTTGGCGATGCGCACCAGGCGGTGAGTGGATTCCAGGGCCGAGGCCGCGTCGCGGACCTCCTCGTGGCTGGTCCAGTCGCCGGTGCGGGCCAACGGCCGGCGCTCGGCCAGGCGGTACTCGTCCTCGGAGTGGAAGGCGGCGCGGCGGTTCACATGGCGCAGCACCTGCTCGATACCCGCGTCGTCCTGCACCAGCAGGCTGCCGGTCGACGCGCCCATGAACACCTTGATCCCACAGCAGCCGGGCAGGCGCTCCAGTTCGCCCAGGAACACCGCGTTCTCGTGGGTTCCGCCGACATAGAAGGCGTGGTCACAGTGCATGCGGCCCTTGGCGCGCACCAGCTTGTCGGCCAGGGCGTCGGGATCGGTGGTGGTGGGCTCGGTGTTCGGCATCTCGAACACGGCCACGACCCCGCCCAGGACGGCGGCGCGGGACCCGCTCTCCAGGTCTTCCTTCCACTCCAGGCCGGGCTCGCGGAAGTGGACCTGGGTGTCGATGACGCCGGGCAGGACCGTCAGTCCCTTGGCGTCGAACACCTCGCCGGCGGACGCCTGCGAGAGGTCGCCGATGGCGACGATCTTGCCGGCGCGCACGCCGACGTCGGAAAGGCCCCGGCCGGCGTGGTTCACCACTTCGCCGCCCCGGATGATTAGGTCGTAGGTCTCGCTCATCTTGTCCCGGTTGTCTTGGCCAGCAGGTCGCGCGCCGTGGAGACCACGGTGTCGACGGGGAGGTCCATCATGTGACACAGGGCCTGCTGGAAGCCAGGGTCAACCGCACGGATGGTGGCGAAATCCCGAGGTCCGCGCACCACGCGGGTGTCGGGCCCCCAGGGGCCGTAGAGCGCCTCGTCCGAGGGTCCGAACAGGCCCACGGTGGGCACGCCGGCGGCGGCGGCGATGTGCATCAGGCCCGAATCGTTGCCGATGAACAGGCGGGCGTGCTTGAGGCAGGCATAGGCGGTCAGCAGGTCCACCTTGCCCACCAGGTCGATGAAGCGGCTCTTGGGGACCACGTTGCGCAGGGACTGGGTCGCCTGAGCGTCCTCGGGTCCGCCCAGCACCATCAGCCGCGCACCGGCCAACGGACCCTCGTCACCGAGCAGCTGGATCGCGGACTGGGCGAAGCGCTCCACCGGCCAGGTCTTGCCGACCCAGTTGGCCGAGGGCGCCAGCGCCAGGATCGGGCCCTCACCGGCCGTCAGCTCGGCGGCCATCTGCTCGGTCTCGGGCGAGGTGTAGAGATGAGGCGCAGGCGGATCATCCTCGATCTGCAGAACCCGCGCCGCCTCCACCACCTTGTGCATCGGGGTCGGCGGCCGCTTGAACACCGCCCGGCGGTCGCGCTTCAGGAAGCCGGAGATCGCCGAGCCCCGCAGGTCCACCACCAGGCCCCAGTGGCGCTTGCGCACCTGCCGCCACAGCCGGAACCAATGACGGCCATCCTTGGCCTTCTCGAAGACGATAATCTGATCGAGGTTCGGCACGTCCAGAAACAGGGGCGCGGCGACAGGTCCGGCGACGATGGTGAACTCGGCGTTGGGGATCTCGGACAGCAGTTTGCTGATGAGCCCGGAAGAGAGCACGGCGTCGCCAATCCGCGTGGCGGTGATGAATAGAATCGGGAAGGACCCGGGGGTCATCGCCCCTCTATACGGCTCCCGGCGCTGGCGCTCCACCCGTGCCGTACCTAACTTCGACATCATGCCGCACGCTCTCTCCTACGCCGCCCTCAGCAGCCGGGCCCTGATCTCGCTCTCGGGCGAGGACTGGCGCGACTTCCTCCAGGGTCTGATCACTCAGGATGTGGAAACGCTGCAACCCGGCGAACTGCGGTTCGGCGGACTACTGACCCCACAAGGACGGCTTTTGTTCGACCTCTTTGTCGTGGGGCGCGACGACGGATGCTGGCTGGATGTCGAGGGCGAGCACCGCGCGGCTCTGACGATGCGGCTGACCATGTACCGCCTGCGGGCGAAGGTGGTGATCGCCGCCGACGAGACGCCGGTGGCGGCGCTGTTCGGCCAGGGCGCGGCCCCACCGGGCTGGATCGTCGATCCGAGGCTCGCAGGGCTTGGCTGGCGCGGCTACGGCGCCGCATCGGGCGACGCAGCTGTCGTCGATGAAGCCGTCTACGAGACCCATCGCCTGGCGCTGGGCGTGCCGGGCCCCGCCGACTGGGGCTCGGAGAAGACCTATCCCATCGAGGCCAATTTCGACCTGCTGAACGGCATCGACTTCCATAAGGGCTGCTTCGTCGGCCAGGAGACCACCTCGCGCATGAAGCGCCGGGGTCAGATCAAGAACCGCATGTTGCCGCTGACGTTCGAGGGTGCTCCGCCGGCCTTCGACGCCGAGCTGCTGCTGGGCGACCGGCGGGCGGGCGGGATGCTGTCGGGCCAGGACGGCAGGGCCATGGCGCTGTTGCGGCTGGACCGGATCGACGGCGACCTGACCGCGGATGGCAAGGCTGTGAAGGTGGATCGGCCGAAGTGGCTGCCGCTCTAAAGGAAGAAGGCCCGCAGCGCCTTCAACGTCTCGGACGGGTTTTCCTCGGGGATGAAGTGGCCGCTTTCGATGGCGTGGCCCTGCACGTCGTCGGCCCAGTCGCGCCAGATAGCCAGCACGTCGTACCAGGCGGCCAACGCGCCCTTTGACCCCCACAGCACCTGGACCGGGACCTTGATCCGGGTCTTGCCGCGATCGGCCTCATCGGCGGCGACGTCATAGGAGGCGCCGGCGCGGTAGTCCTCGCAGATGGCGTGGACCATGGCCGGGTTCTGCAGGCAGCGGACGTAGTCGGCATAGGTGGTGGGATCGAACATTCCGCCCGAGCCCCTGAACAGGAAGTATTCCGGATCGGCGCCGATCACCGTCTCCGGGAACGGATGGGCCTGGGCCAGGAACGACCAATGCCAGTAGGCGAGCGCGAAGGCCTTGTTGGCCCGTTTCCACACATCGGCGGTGGGGATGATGTCCAGGATGGACAGCTTCAGCAGGACCTCGGGATGATCCAGGGCCAGGCGGTAGGCCACCCGCCCGCCGCGGTCGTGGCCGGCGAGGTTGAAGCGGTCAAAGCCGAAGTGCTTCATCAGGGCCAGGGCGTCGCGGCCCATCGCGCGCTTGGAATAGGTCTCGTGATCCGGCGTGGTGGCCGGCGCGGTGCTCTCGCCATAACCCCGCAGGTCGGGCGCGATGACCGTGAAGTCGCGGGCCAGGTCATCGGCCACGCGGCTCCACATCATGTGGGTCTCCGGGTAACCGTGCAGCAGCAGGAGCGGTGGGCCCGAGCCGCCGTGACGCACCCGCAGGGTCACCTCGCCGACATCGACCCGCGACAGTTGGAAGCCCTCGAACGCCATCTATCTCGGTCCCGCTTGATTGGCCGCCGCCACGCCTGCGAAAACACCAGCCATGACTTCCGAACCGATTCGATGCGGCTGGCGCGGCATGCAGGGCGACCCCCTGTACGAGGACTATCACGACATGGAATGGGGCGTACCGGAATACGATTCCCGCGCCCTCTGGGAGAAGCTGGTGCTGGACGGTTTCCAGGCCGGCCTCTCCTGGATCACCATCCTGAAGAAGCGCGACGCCTTCCGCGCGGCCTTCGCCGACTTCGATCCGGAGATCGTCGCCCGCTATGGCGACGAGGACCGCGCCCGGCTGATGGCCGACGCCGGCATCGTGCGCTCCAACGCCAAGATCGACGCCGCCATCAACGGCGCGCGCATCTACTTGGACATGCGAGACAAGGGTGAGGACTTCTCCCAGTTCCTCTGGAGCTTCACCAACGGCCGGGTGATCCACAACAGGTGGGAAGCCATCAGTGACGTGCCGGCCCAGACCGAGGTCGCCGTCCAGATGTCCAAGGGGCTCAAGCAGAAGGGCTTCAAGTTCGTCGGCCCGGTGATAGTCTACGCCTTCATGCAGGCCACCGGCTTCGTCAACGACCACCTCACCTGCTGCCACCGCCACGGGCCCGTCGACCGGATGAGCGCCTGATGCCCGACATGCTGCTGGAAAGCGCCTGCCCGGCGCCGGTCTGCGGCGTGGACGAGGCTGGTCGCGGCCCATGGGCGGGGCCGGTCTCGGCCGGCGCGGTGATCCTCGATCCGGACCGCGTGCCCAAGGGCCTGAACGACTCCAAGAAGCTCAGCGCCAAGCAGCGCGAGGACCTCGAGCTGGAGATCAAGGACAAGGCCGTCGCCTGGGGCGTCGGCTTCGCCAGCGTCGAGGAGATCGCCGAGCTCAACATCCTGCACGCCGCGGGCCTGGCCATGTGCCGCGCCATCGGCGAGCTCGCCGTGGAGCCCGCCTTCGCCTTGGTGGACGGCAACTACCGCTTCAAGCTGCCCTGCCCCATCAAGACGGTGATCAAGGGCGACGGGATCAGCAGTTCCATCGCCGCGGCCTCCATCCTGGCCAAGGTGGCCCGCGACCGGCTGATGCGGGAGATGGACGGCCTCTATCCCGGCTACGGCTTCGCCGCCCACAAGGGCTATCACGCCCCCATCCACGTCGAGGCCCTGCGGACGCTGGGTCCCTGCGAGATCCACCGTATGGGCTGGGCGCCGGTGAAACTGGCCTTGAGGGGTGAGCCCGTGAACGGCGAGCTTGATTTACTGAATCAAGATTGACCCCTTTCCCGCACCGGCGGGAGATCGCGGTCATGGATAATCCCGAACTCGCCAGGTCCCTCCGCCTACAGGCCGCCGGCTGCCGCAACCTGGGCTCGCCCTTCCATGGTGACCTGCTGGAACATGCCGCCGACGATCTGGAGGCCGACGGCCCGGTCGTGGCCCTGCTGACGCCCTGGGCGGAGGCCGACCTCCGCAAGCTGTTTGACGACGCCGTGGCCCTGCGCCTGTTGGGTGGCCTGCACGATCTGGTGCTCAGCGGTGATGACCTGGCCCTGGCCGCCACCTACCCAACGCCTGGACGCAAGGCTGATGCGGCGCCGGCCTGGATCGCCGCGCGGGCGGCGATCCTCCGCCATCAGGACCGGCTGGCGGCCTTCATGACCCACGAACCCCAGACCAACGAGGTCCGCAGGTCAGCCTGCCTGGCGCCGGGCTTCCTGACCATCGCCGCCGAGACCGGCCTGCCGATCCGCGCCTTCGAGGTGGCGGCCAGCGCCGGGCTGAACCTCAACTGGGACAAATACCGCTACCAGTTCGGCGACACCGCCTGGGGTGATCCCGAGGCGCGGGTGGTGATGGACACCCAATGGACCGGCTCAGCCCCGCCCGTGGACGCCAGGGTCGAGGTGGTCGAGCGCGCCGCCTGCGACCGCCGGCCCGGCGATCTGACCGACCCTGACCAACGCCGCCGGCTGCTGGCCTATATCTGGCCCGACCAGTTCGAACGCCTGGACCGCATCCGCGCGGCCATCGATCTGGCCTTGTCATTGAGAGTGACGGTGGAGGAAGCCGACGCCGTGGACTGGACCGCCCGCGTCGCGGCCCCGCGGGCCGGTGCGGCGACCGTCCTCTATCACTCGGTCTTCTGGCAATACATGCCTGCTGAGAGCCAAGCGGCCTTGGCACAGGCTCTGGCCAGCCATGGCGCGAGCGCCACGCGGGCCGCCCCCTTCGCCTGGCTGCGGATGGAGCCGCCGCCCGAGCACATGAGCAATATGGAGGTTCGCCTCACCCTCTGGCCCGGGGGCGAGGATCGCATCCTGGCCACCGTCCACCCGCATGGCGCGTGGGTTAAGTGGTTGAATTGATCGATTAACGCTCCGTTCACCACGTTTGGACACCTACCCTTCACTACGATGACTCAGGATTCCGTTTCCTTAGAAGCGAGGCGGACATGGGCGCGATTGCCACCAACACGGTTATCCTGGGCGACTGCATCGAGAGCTTGAAGAAGCTCCCATCGAAGTCCGTGGACCTTGTGTTCGCCGATCCCCCCTACAACCTGCAGCTGGGCGGCGACCTGTTGCGCCCGGACAATTCCAAGGTCGACGCCGTCGATGACGAATGGGACCGCTTCGACTCATTCGAGACCTATGACCGCTTCACCACCGAATGGATGAGCGAGTGCCAACGCGTCCTGAAGGACGACGGCGCCATGTGGGTGATCGGCAGCTATCACAACATCTTCCGGGTCGGCGCCATCCTGCAGACCCTGGGGTTCTGGATCCTGAACGACATCGTCTGGCGCAAGTCCAACCCGATGCCGAACTTCAAGGGCACCCGCTTCACCAACGCCCACGAGACCCTGATCTGGGCCGCCAAGGGCCGGGGCTCGCGCCGCTACACCTTCAACTACGACGCCATGAAGATGGCCAATGACGAGCTGCAGATGCGCTCGGACTGGACCTTCCCGCTGTGCACCGGCGAGGAGCGCCTGAAGGACGAGAACGGGGTCAAGGCGCACCCGACCCAGAAGCCCGAGGCGCTGCTGCGCCGGGTGATCCTGGCTTCCACCAAGCCGGGCGACATCATCCTGGATCCCTTCTTCGGCACCGGCACCACCGGCGCGGCGGCCAAGCAGCTGGGCCGCAAGTTCATCGGGCTGGAGCGCGAGGAGCAATACGCCACCCTGGCCCGCGAGCGGATCGCCAAGGTGGTTCCCCTGACCCAGGAGGAACTGGAGGTCACCGGCTCCAAGCGGTCGGAACCCCGCATTCCTTTCGGCCAGATCGTCGAGTCCGGCATGCTGCGCCCCGGCGACACCCTCTACTGCTCCAAGGGCGAGCGCTCGGCCCGGGTGCGGGCCGATGGCAGCCTGGTGATCGGCGACATGGCCGGCTCCATCCACAAGGTGGGCGCCATGATCCAGTCGGCGCCGGCCTGCAACGGCTGGACCTACTGGCACTTCAAGACCGACAAGGGCCTGGCCCCCATTGACGTCCTGCGGATGAAGATGCGGTCTTCACTCGCCCAGATGGCCGCGTAGCGAGAAGTTCGACCCGGCCGCCAATTTGTCTGGCGGTCGGTACGCTCGCGGTTAAGCTCGGGACCATGAATCCGCGCATCTATGTCCTGACCCTGGTGACCTTCGCCTTCGGGTCGGGCGCCTTCATCTTCGCCGGCCTGCTGGAGAGCCTGGCGGCCGACCTCGGCGTCACCACGGCCGTGGCCGGGCAGCTTCAGACGGTGTTCGTCCTGACCTCGGCGGTGCTGGGGCCGGTGGCGGCCTGGCTGTTTGGGCGGGTCGACCGCAAGATCATGGTGATGGCCGCTCTGGCCCTGGGCCTGGCCCTTCACCTGGCCTGCGCCATGACCCCCAATTTCGAGACCCTGATGGTGCTGCGCGCCCTGGCGGGCCTGGCCGGCGCCATGTCGGGCCCGGCCGCCAGCGTCGCCGCGGCCTCCCTGGTCCCCCCGGAGCGGCGGGGCTCGGCCCTGGCCATGGTGTCAGGGGGCATGACCCTGGCCTTCGTCGTCGGCATCCCGCTTGGCAGTATCGTCGGCGCGGCGTTCGACTGGCGCGCCACCTTCCTGTTGGCCGCGGGGCTGTCGGCCATCGCCCTGACGGCGGTGGTCTTCTTCCTGCCCAAGGTCCCCGCGCCGCCCAAGCGCGTGGGGGGCGGCGACACGTTGAAGGTCCTGCTGCCAACCATCTGGCCCTTCTACCTGACCACCTTCCTGACCTTCGCCGCCAACATGACGCTGAACCTCTACATCGCCCCCATCGTGCGGGTCGGCGCGGGCGTGACGGGCGCGGGCGTCGGGGCCTTCCAGGCGATGATCGGGGTGGGCTCCATCGCCGGCCTGTGGCTGGGGGCGCGGGCCGCCGACCGCAATGCGGGCAAAAGTTGGATCCTGCAGGGCTTCATCATCCAGGCCACCGCGATGAGCGTCCACTTCGCCGCCACCCACCACGTCCTGCCCGATGGCTGGCCGAGCGCGGTCCTGGTGGCGCTGGGCATCTTCCTGGCGGCCACGGCGCTGTTCTCGATCACCCCGGTGATCCAATCCAGCCTGATCCAGGCGACCGGCGGCGCGCCCGTGGCCCTGGCGCTGAACGGCTCGGTGATCTCGGTGGGCCAGGCCCTGGGCTCGACGGTGGGGGGCGCGGCCCTGGCCGCCTACGGGGTTCCGGCCATCCCCGCCGCCGCCCTGGCCATGTCGCTGACCGCCCTGATCACCCTGACCTTCCTGTTCCCCCGAGCGGCGACCGTCGAGGAGGCCAAGGCCGAGGCGGAGAAGGCCTAGAGCAGGCTGTTGAGAGCCGCGCGAGCGGCCTTCAGGAACACGCTCGGCAGGCCGTCGAGATCGCGCCTCGGCGACCAGATCACACCCTCGGCGTCACCCTCCGCCCTGAGCAGCTTCAGGGTCAGGGTGAAGTGGGTGAAGCCGTGCTCCACCTCCCCCACATCGCGCCAGTCGGCCTCGGCCGGCGCCTCCGCGCGGGCTTCGGCATCCGCATGGGGTGCGCTGCGCCAGTCGCTGGTGGGCAGGGCCAGCATGCCGCCCAGCAGGCCTTTCGGGGGGCGGAGCACCAAGGCCACCTGATCGCCTCTGGTCAGGACATAGGCCACGCCGTGACGATGCGGCCGGACGGCCTTCGCTGTCTTGCGCGGATAGGTCTCGGGCGCACCTGTGGCCAGCGCCGCGCAGTCGGCCGAGACTGGGCAGCGGTCGCAGAGCGGCGACTTCGGTTTGCAGATGGTGGCGCCCAGATCCATCAGGGCCTGGGCCCAGTCGCCGGGACGGTCGTCGCGCACCAGTGCCTCCGCCAGGCGCTTCAGCTCCGGCTTGGCGTGCGGCAGCGGGGTCTCAACGGCGAAAAGGCGCGACATGACCCGCTCGACATTGCCGTCCACCACGTTGGTCGGTCGATCGAAGGCGATGGCCGCCACGGCGGCGGCTGTATAGGGGCCGAGCCCGGGCAGGCCACGCAAGGCCTCCTCGGTGTCGGGGAAGACGCCGCCGTGATCGGCGGCCACGGCCCGGGCGCAGGCCAGCAGGTTGCGGGCGCGGGCGTAGTAACCGAGCCCGGCCCAGGCGGCCATCACCTCGACGTCCTGCTCGGCGGCCAGGGCGGTGACGGTGGGCCAGCGGGCGATGAACTTGAGGAAATAGGGCGTGGCGTGCGGCACGGTGGTCTGCTGCAGCATCACCTCCGACAGCCAGACCCGGTAGGGATCCTGGCGCACCCCTGCGCGGCCGTCAGTGGGGCCGACCCGCCAGGCGAGGTCGCGCGCCTGGCCATCGTACCAGGCCAGCAGCCTGGCGCGGAGACCCGCGGCGTTCATTCCGCCTGGCGCTTCAGGAAGAGCAGCGCGGCCAGGCTGATCAGGGCCGCGCCGCTAAGATAGTAGCCGACCGGAACCAGGCCCCCCTGGTCGGCCAGGGCCTGGGCGATCATGGGGGCGAGGCCGCCGCCGAGGATGCCGCCGATGTTGAAAGCCACCGAAGCGCCGGTGTAGCGAACCCGGGCCGGGAACAGGCCGGGCAAGAAGGCGCCGAGGGGCCCGTAGACCAGGCCCATCATCACCAGGGCCAGGGACAGGAAGCCCCAGATCAGCCACAGCGAGCCTGACCCCATCATGACCGGCAGCAGGAAGCCCCCCGCCACCGTGGCGATGCAGCCGGCCATCAGCACCCGGCGGGGACTGGTGGCGTCGGCCCAGTAGCCGGCGGCGATGATGCCCGCGGCCATGAAGCCGATGGCGCCCAGTTGCACGCCCAGGAAGGTCTCGCGGCTATAGCCCAGCTTGGTTGTGCCGTAGCCCAGGGCGAAGGCGGTGGTCAGGTAGAAGATGGCGAAGCAGCAGACCACGGCGAAGGTGCCGGCAAGGGTCTGTAGCGGATAGTTTTTCAGCAGTTCGCCCAGCGGCGCCTTGGCGGGCGGGGCCTCCTTCATGGCCTCGGCGAAGGCCGGGGTCTCGGTGAGCTTTAGGCGGACCCAGAGGCCGACCCCCACCAGGACGATGCTGAGCAGGAAGGGAATACGCCATCCCCAGGCCAGGAACTGCTCCGGCGTCAGCAGGACGCCCAGCAGCAGGAAGAGGCCATTGGCGGCGATGAAGCCCACCGGGGCGCCGAGCTGCGGGAACATGCCGAAGCGGGCGCGCCAGCCAGGCGGCGCGTTCTCCACCGCCAGCAAGGCCGCCCCGCCCCACTCGCCGCCGAGCCCGAAGCCCTGGCCGAAGCGCAGCACGCACAGCAGGAAGGGCGCGACCCACCCCGCCTGGGCGTAGGTCGGCAGGAAGGCGATGGCCAGCGTCGATCCTCCCATCAGCATCAGGGAGGCGACGAGGGTCGACTTGCGCCCCAGCCGGTCGCCGAAATGGCCGAACACCGCCGCCCCCAGGGGCCGGGCGAAGAAGGCCAGAGCGAAGGTGGCGTAGGCGCTCATCAATTGCGCCGAGGCCGAGGCCGCCGGGAAGAACAGCTTGCCGAACACCAGGGAGGCGGCGGTGGCGTAGATGTAGAAGTCGTAGAACTCCACCGCGGTGCCGACGAGACTGGCGGCCAGGATGCGGCGGTGCGAGGCCGCTGGCTTGCTGTCGGACATGGCGTGTTCCCCCCAGTGACTGGGGCTGGTGATTGCGACCTGCGGGTGAAGGCGTCAAGGCGCGGCTCGGGTGATGACCTGCGGGCGCCGCTCGCTGTAAGGTGGGCGCCATGCCCAAGCGTCCCCTGCCCACCCCCGCGGAGGCGGCCTTTATCCTGTCGCGCAAGCGGACGAAGCCGCAGCGCCGGCCGCCGCCGGCGGCGGGACGGGGTTTGTCCAAGCTGCTGAAGGACCTGGACGCCCGCTTCGGCCAGGGCCCAGGCGCCTTGCAGGCGCGCTGGAAAGAGATCGTCGGCGAGCAGATCGCCAAGCGCACCGAGCCGGTGAAGCTGTCGAAGGTGAAGGCCGGCGAACCCGCCGCCCTGGAGATCCGGGTGGCCGGCGCCGCCGCCGCCCTGATCCAGCACCAGGCGCCGGAGATCGTGGCCCGGGTGAACCTGTTCCTGGGCGCCGGCGCGGTGAACAAGCTGCGCATCGTCCAAGGCCCGCTGCGGAATGTGAACCCCGAGACCGTCCGCCCCGTGCGCCGTCCCCTGCCCCCGCTGGACGCCGGCAAGGAGGCCGAACTGGCCGCCAGCCTGGCGTCCGAACCCGACGGCCCTCTCAAGGCCGCATTGCTGAGCTTGGGTCGGGGTGTGCTGCGCGATCGCCGCAGCCGTTGACTTTGCCCCCGTGGTCGGGGGAATCGCGCTTTAATCTTTCATTCGGAATTCCGCAGAGGGTCCAATGCCGAACTTCAGCCGCCGCCTCCTTGTTGTCGCCGCCCTCGGCGCGCTCGCCCTCGCGGGCTGTTCCAAGAGCGGCGGCGCGGCCGACGCCGCCGACATGACACTGGGCGATCCCAAGGCGCCGGTGAAAATCACCGAGTACGCCTCAGCCTCCTGCACCCACTGCGCCACCTTCAACAACGAGGTCTTCCCGGCCCTGAAGGCGAAATACATCGACACCGGCAAGGTCCACTACACCTTCAAGGAATTCCTGACCCCGCCGGTGGAGGTCGCCGCCGCCGCCTTCCTCACCGCCCGCTGCGCCGGCAAGGACAAGTATTTCAGCGTGCTGGACGCCGTGTTCCAGGCTCAGAATGAGATGTTCACCACCGGCGACATGCGCGGCGTGCTGCTGCGGGTGGCCCAGTCGGCGGGCATGACCGAACCGCAGTTCAACGCCTGCATCACCGATGAGGCCGCGCTCAAGGCCCTGAACGCTCGCGTGGAAAAAGCCTCCCGCGACGAGAAGATCACCGCCACCCCGACCTTCCTGATCAACGGTGAGAAGATGAAGGAAGGCGAGGCCACCCTGGCCGAGTTCGACGCCGCCATCGCCGCCGCCCAAGCCAAGAAATAGGAAGGGCCCCGCACCTCCGTGCACTTCCAGCGGCTTCGCCTTTCGGGCTTCAAGTCCTTCGTCGATGCGACCGAGTTCCGCATCGAGCCCGGAGTCACGGGCATTGTCGGACCCAATGGCTGCGGCAAGTCGAACCTGCTGGAGGCCCTGCGCTGGGTGATGGGGGCCAATTCCGCCAAGGCCATGCGGGCCGGCGGGATGGACGACGTGATCTTCGCCGGCTCCGGCGGACGCGCCTCGCGCAACCATGCCGAGGTGACGCTGACCATCGACAACGCCGACCGCAAGGCGCCGGCGGCCTTCAACGACCATCCGGTGCTGGAGGTGGTGCGCCGCATCGACAAGGGCGAGGGCTCCACCTACCGGATCAACGGCCGCGAGGTCCGCGCCCGCGACGTGCAGCTGCTCTTTGCCGATGCGTCCACGGGCTCGAATTCTCCGGCCCTGGTGCGCCAGGGACAGATCTCCGAGCTGATCGCCGCCAAGCCCCAGAACCGGCGGATGATCCTGGAGGAGGCGGCCGGAGTCTCGGGCCTGAACACCCGGCGCCATGAGGCCGAGCTGCGGCTGCGGGCGGCGGAGACCAACCTCACCCGGCTGGAGGACGTCGCCAAGGAGCTGGAGAGCGCGCTGAACCGGCTGAAGCGCGAGGCCCGCCAGGCCGACCGCTACAAGAAGATGTCGGCGGAGATCCGCGCCCTGCAGGGCGCCGTGCTCTATGCCCGCTGGAACGAGGCGCGCGGCGCGGCCGAACGGCTGCAGGCCGAAACCGGGGACGCCATCCGCGCGGTGGAGGAGACCGCCCGCGAGGCCGCCGGCGCCACCACCCGCGCCGCCGCCGCCGAGGAACAGATCAAGCCGCTGCGGGAGGCCGAGACCATCGCCGCCGCCGTCCTGCACCGCCTGGCCATCGACCGCGACCGGTTGGAGCGGGAGGGCGAGGCCCTGGCCGCCGAGGTGGAGAGGCTGACCGGCGACGTGTCGCGCATCGACGCCGACCGCGCCCGCGAGACTCAGATGGTCGAGGACGCCCAGCTCGCCCTGACCCGCATGGCCGGCGATCTGGAGGCCCTGGAGGCCGCCATCGCCGCCGCGCCGGAACGGGCGCCGGAGCTGGAAGCCGCCGCCCGCGCCGCCGAGGCCGCCCGCGTGGAGGCCGACGCCGCCGTGGAGGCCCTGGCCGCCCAATCGGCCGCCGAAGAGGCCCGTCGCCGGGCCGGGGCGGCCCGCGTCGAGGAAGCTCAGGGCCGGGTGAACCGCACGCGCCGGGCCCTCGAGCAGGCCAGACACGAGCGCGAACAGATCGGCCCGGCGGTCAATCCGCAGGCCGCGCAGGCCAAGACCGAACTGGAGCGGGCCGAGGCTGCGCTCACCGCCCTTCGCGCCGCCCTGGAGGCCGCCGAGGATGAACGCGGCAAGGCCCAGGAGGCTGAGCTGGCGTCGCGGGAAGCCGCCCGCAAGTCCGATGAACAGCTGGGCCGCCTGACCGCCGAGGCTCGCGCCCTGGCCGGTATCGTGGCGCAACAAAAGCGCGGCGGGTTCACCCCGGCCCTGGACGAGGTCTCCCCCGATCGGGGCTATGAACAGGCGCTGGCCGCCGCCCTGGGCGACGACCTGGACGCGGCCCTGGACCCCAAGGCCCCGGCCTTCTGGGGTGGACGAGACGCCGACGCTCCGCGGTGGCCGGAGGGCGCGACGCCGCTGGGCCCGTTGGTGAAGGCCCCCAAGGCGCTGGCCGCCCGGCTGGCCTATGTGGCCCTGACAGCCCGCGCCGACGGTGACCGGCTGCAGGCCGCGCTGGCGCCCGGCATGCGGCTGGTTTCCAGAGAAGGCGACCTCTGGCGCTGGGACGGGTTCACCGCCCGGGCCGACGCGCCCAAGCCTGCCGCCGTGCGGATGGAGCAGAAGACCCGGCTGGCCGAGGTCGAGACCGAGATCGAAACCCTAGAGCCCCGCGCCAAGGCCGCCCGCGAGGTGCAGACCGCCGCCAACGCCCGGGTGCGCGCCGCCGACGAGGCCCTGCGCGAAGCCCGCCGCCAGCCTCAGGCCGCCGAGCAGAAGGTGACCGCCGCCCGGCTGGTGCTGGAGAAGCTGGACCGCGAGGCCACCCGCCGCGAGGCCCACGCCCAGTCCCTGGACGACGTCATCCGCCGCTTCGAGGCCGAACTGGCCGACGCCGAATCGATCCTGCGGGTCGCGCAGTCGGAATCGGCCGAGGACACCGCCGTCGGCGACCTGGCCGCCAAGCTGGCCGCCGCCCGCGCCGCCGCCGGTCCCGCCCGCGAGGCCGCCGCCGAGGCCCGCAGCGCCATGGAGATCGAGGCCCGCGAGCGCGAGGGCCGGGCGCGGCGGCTGGAAAACCTGACCCGCGACCGCGACGACTGGACCCGCCGGGCCCAGGGGGCCGCCAAGCGCCTGGACCACCTGGAGGAGGCGCGCGCCAAGGCCAAGGGCCTGTTGGACAAGGCCCACGAGGCGCCGGCCACCCACCAGGACCGATTCGAGAAGCTGCTGGACGAACTGGCCGCCGCCGAGGCCCGCCGGGCCAAGAGCAGCGACGCCCTGGCCCAGGCCGAGGGAGCCCGCGCCGAGGCCGACCGCGCCGTCCGCGCCAGCGACGCCGCCGCCAGCCAGGCTCGGGAGCTGCGCGCCAGCCTGTCGGCCAGGCTGGAGGCCGCCGCCGAGCGCCTGGCTGAGATCACCACCCAGATTCGCGAGACCGCGCGTGTTGAACCGGAAGACTTGGCTCGAAGTCTCGCCGACGCCGCCATCGCCATCCCCGGCGACGCCGGCGGCATGGAGGCCCACCTCTACAACCTGGAACGCCAGCGCGACGCCATCGGCCCGGTGAACCTGCGGGCCGAGGAGGAGGCCGTCGAGCACGCCGCGCGCCTGGAGACCATGCAGGCCGAGCGCCTGGATCTCACCGGCGCCATCGGCAAGCTGCGCCAGGGAATCGACGAGCTGAACGGTGAGGGCCGCGAACGCCTGGTGGCCGCCTTCGAGGTGATCAACGAGCACTTCAAGACCCTGTTCGAGAGCCTGTTCGAGGGCGGCGTCGCTGAGCTGCGTCTCGTCGAGAGCGACGACCCGCTTGAAGCGGGGCTGGAGATCTTCGCCTGCCCCCCCGGCAAACGCATGGCCACCATGAGCCTGATGAGCGGCGGTGAGCAGGCCCTGACGGCGGCGGCCCTGATCTTCGCGGTGTTCCTGGCCAATCCGGCGCCGATCTGCGTGCTGGACGAGGTGGACGCGCCGCTGGACGACGCCAATGTCGATCGCTTCTGCAACCTGCTGGACGAGATGCGCCGCCGCACCCAGACCCGCTTCATCGCCATCACCCACAACCCGGTGACCATGGCCCGGATGGACCGGCTGTTCGGCGTCACCATGGCCGAGCGCGGCGTCAGCCAACTGGTCTCGGTGGACCTGCGCCAGGCCGAGGCCATGGCGGCGCAGTAGGCGCGCCATGGCGAGTGCTTCCCGAATCTCCGCGCCCGCCTTGGACCCGGGAACAAAAGACGATTGAATTCAACGTGTTAAATCATGACTTCCCAGCCTTGACGCACTACACCCGGCTCTATAGGTTCCGCCGCGACTTGAAGCCCCGGCCGCGGCGGGCGTTGTCGTGGTCACATAGGCCATAACGCATGCCGCATCCGGAAAACTCGCGCGCCGAGGACATTCGACGCCTCGACGAAAGGGCCGCAGCGCTTGAGGCGCGAACGGTCCAGACTCCGCGGGATTACGGCTCGCAGGCCGCCGGCTACGGCTATCGCCTCATGGGCGTGCTGATAGGCGGGGTGTTTGTCGGGCTAGGCTTGGGCGCCGGGGCGGACGCTGTCCTAAAGACAGCGCCCTGGGGGATGATTGTCGGTGTCCTCCTGGGCTTCGGTATTTCGATTTGGATGGCCGTAAATTCGGCTCAGCGTATGGCTGCCGAAGCGGCGAAAGAATGGGGTCCCCCACAGGACCTCCCTTTCGACGACCAGGAAGATTGAAGGAGTTCGCGGCGGCATGGCCAGCCCGATGCATCAGTTCGAGATCCAACAGGTTCTCCCTTTGCCCACCGTCAATATCCCCGGTCTCGGCGCGATCGATCTGTCGATCAACAACTCGGTCATGGCGATGATGCTGGCCGCGACCCTGGTCGTGGCCTTCTTCGCGGTCGCCACCGCCAAGGCCGCTGTCGTGCCCGGTCGCATGCAGGTGATCGGCGAGGGCGTCTTCAGCTATATCGACGACCTCGTGGCCGGGATCATCGGTCCCGAGGGCCGCAAGTTCTTCCCCTTCGTCTTCACCCTGTTCCTGTTCATCCTGGCGATGAACGTGCTGGGCCTGTTCCTGGTGTTCACGGCCACCTCCCAGCTGGCGGTGACCGCCTCCCTGGCGGTGATGACCATGCTGCTCGTGATCGGCTACGGCGTGCTGCGCAACGGCGCGAACATGTACAAGCTGTTCGTGCCGGCCGGCATCCCCTGGTACATGCTGATCCTGGTGACGCCGATCGAGATCATCTCCTTCGTCCTGCGCCCGGTGACACTGGCCCTGCGTCTGTTCGGCAACATGCTGGGCGGTCACGTGGCCCTGAAGGTCTTCGCCGGCTTCGTCGTCTCCCTGGGCGCCATGGCGGCCGGCGGCGGACTGGGCCTGCTGGGCATCCCCGGCGCGGCCCTCTCGCTGGGTGGCGTCGTGGCCCTGACGGCGCTGGAGTTCCTGGTGGCCTTCCTCCAGGCCTTCGTCTTCGCGGTTCTGGCCTGCGTCTATCTCAACGACGTGGTCAACCTCGGCCATCACCACTGATCGCCGAATACAAACAACCTCTCTCAACATCCAAACGGGACTGAAAACTATGGACGCGGAATCGGCTAAGTACATCGGCGCGGGCCTCGCGACCCTCGGCATGATCGGCGCGGGCATCGGCGTTGGCACCATCTTCGGCCACTTCCTGGCGGGCGCCACGCGCAACCCGTCGGCCGCCGGCAGCCAGTTCACCAACCTGATCCTGGGCGCCGCCCTGACCGAAGCCCTGGGCATCCTGGCCTTCGTGCTCGGCCTGCTCATCCTGTTCTCCTAAGCCAAGATCCGCAGGGTCATGGGGACGCCTTCCGGGCGTCCTCAGCCTGCGTTTTAGGGACGATCAAGCCTTATGGCCGCCGAGACCACATCACCGCCGCCCGCGGACCTCCGCGACGGCCCCACCGCCGCTGACGCCCACGGCGCCGCGCAGAGCCATGGCTCCGCCGGTACGACGGAAGCCGCCGCCCATGGCGGCGAAAGCGGCGGACTGCCCCAGTTCAGGTTTGAGTACTGGGGCGGCCAGATCGTCTGGCTCTTCCTGATCTTCGCCGTCCTCTACGTCCTGCTAGCCAAGGTCTTTGTGCCGAAGCTGCGCCGGATCCGGGACGAGCGCGCCTCCACCATCGCCACGGCGGTCACCCAGGCCCGCAGCGTTCAGGCTGAAGCGGAGGCGCAAGCCGCCGCCGCCCAGGCCGAGATCGCCGAAGCCCGCAACCGCTCCCGGCGGGTCGCGGCCGACGCCAAGGCCAAGGCCGCCTCCGATCTGGCCCTGAGCCAGAAGGCCGAGGACGCCCGCCTTCAGGCGCAGATGGACGAGGCCGAGGCCCGCATCCGCGGTCTTCGTGACCAGGCCATGACCAATGTCCGCGGCATCGCCGTGGAGACGGCCCAGGCCATCGTCCAGAAGCTCACCGGTCAGAAGATGACCACGGCCGAGGTCGATGCGGCCATGACCGCCCAAGGAGCCGCCTGATGCCCGCCTTCCTGAACCCCGCCGAAGCGGAGATGTGGGTTGGCGTCGGCCTCCTGATCTTCCTCGGCATCGTGATCTTCGTGGCCAAGGCGCCCAAGCTGATCAACGCCAGCCTCGACGCCCAGAGCGCCAAGATCCAGTCCGACCTCGACGAAGCCGCCCGCATCCGCGAGGAGGCCCAACGCCTGCTGGCCCAGCTCAAGATCGAGCGGGCCGAGGCTGAGGCTCAGGCCAAGGAAATGCTGGCCGCCGCCGAGGAACAGGCCAAGCTCTACGCCGCCGACGCCAAGGCCAAGTTGGAGGAGAGCTTGGCTCGCCGCCAACAGATGGCCGAGCGCCGCATCGCCAACGCCGAGGCCCAGGCCGCCACCGAGGTTCGCGCCGCCGCAGCCGACCTGGCCACGGCCGCCGCCGAGGTGGTGCTCACCAAGCGGCTGGCGGGCATGAAGACCGATCCGCTGATCGACGGCGCGCTCGGCCAACTGGCCACCAAGCTGCAATAGCCGCCGCCCTCGGGCGACCGGCGTCTGCTCTCGGCAAGACCCCTCCTCGCGGAGGGGTTTTCGTTTCAGGAAGGACGGCGGCGGAAGCGCCGGCGGGTCTTGACCGCGAAGCGCAGCTTGCGGGGCACGATCAGCCGCTCGATGCGCAGGGCCTGCTGCCAGGCCACCAGCAGAATCTCCGGGTCGCGCCGCAGCAAGCGGCGGATCGGAAACACCATCTTCGGATGGGCGTGCTGGAAACGGACAAACGTCCGCCGCGCCTTGAAGGAGTTGCGCAGCACCAGCATCAGGCCGACCACGATCACCGGCAGGCCACCGGGGCCCGGCAGCGGCGCTACGGCGATCCCCGCCAGCACGATCAGCACGCCGAGCGAGGCCAGACCGACGCGCACCATCCGTCCCACAACCTCGCGGGCGAATTCATCGGAGGCGCGCAGGGCGCGCACGCTGGGCATGGCGTAGGACACTTTGGTTCAAACCAGGGGTTCTGACGCGCGCCTGTTCGGGGGAGGACAGGCGGTCGTCGTTAAACGCATATGCGAACGTACAAGAGAGTCGTAAAGGCGACGTCCGCGTTAAATTTTAAGGTTTATGCTCAATTCGGGGATCGCGCGGCGCCAGAGCCACACTTTCCCCTGAGCCCAAACCCCGGCGAGCCAGGTTCGGCCGATCCGCCACCCAGGCGCACGAAGAAGCACGCACCAGCGATGGCGTAGGACTAGATATTCAACCTGGAATGCGCGGCCCGCCCGATCTGGGGAGGTCGTTCGGCCACCACGCACCAATAGGTATGAGAACGTCCGGGCGACTCGTAAAGGTTCCGCAGGGTTAAATTTCGTCCAGACTGTAGCTATTCAGCCGCCATCGGCGCCGGAGCCACAGTTGTGGGCTCTGGGCGCCACGTCAGACGAGGCTTGCGGGCCGCCAGGGTTTCATCCAGGCGCCGCATGGGCGCGAGGTAGGGCGCGCCGGTGAACCGCTCTACATCGCCCGCCTTGGCGGCCTGAGCCAACAGGGTGAGCGCGTGGCAGAAGCGGTCCAGTTCCTGCTTGGATTCGGTCTCGGTCGGCTCGATCAGCATCGCCCCGTGCACCACCAGGGGGAAATACATGGTCATGGGGTGGAAACCCTCGTCGATCATCGCCTTGGCGAAGTCCAGCGTGGTGACGCCGGTGCCTTCGAGCCAGCTGTCGTCGAACAGCGCCTCGTGCATGCAGGGCCCGTCAGGGAAGGCCGGCGTCATCACCGGCGAGAGCTTGGCCTTGATGTAGTTGGCGTTGAGCACGGCATCCTCGGCCACCTGCCGCAGACCGTCGGTCCCATGGCTGAGCATGTAGGCGTAGGCGCGGACGAACATGCCCATCTGACCGTGGAAGGCGACCATGCGGCCGAAGGTTGCGGCGGCCTCATCCTGGGCTTCCTCCACCAGCTTGAAGCCCTCGCCCGAACTCACCACCCAGGGGGTGGGCGCATAGGGCGCCAGGGCCGCCGAAAGCACCACCGGACCCGCGCCGGGACCGCCGCCGCCGTGTGGTGTGGAGAAGGTCTTGTGCAGGTTGATGTGCATGGCGTCGACGCCCAGGTCGCCCGGGCGCACCCGGCCGACGATGGCGTTGAAGTTGGCCCCGTCGCAGTAGAAGTAGGCCCCGGCCGCGTGGGTCAGGTTCGCGATCTCGATGATGTCACGCTCGAACAGGCCGCAGGTGTTGGGGTTGGTGACCATGATCGCCGCCACGTCCGGCGACAGCTTGGTCGCCAGGTCGGCGAGGTCGACGCGGCCGTCCGGCGTCTGGGCGATCTCGGCCACGTCATAGCCGACGAAGGCCGCGGTGGCCGGGTTGGTGCCGTGGGCGGAGGTGGGCACCAGCACCAGGCGGCGATGGCCCTGGCCCTTGGCCTCGTGGGCCGCCTTGATGGCCAGCAGGCCGCACAGTTCGCCGTGCGCGCCGGCCTTGGGCGACAGCGCCACGGCGGGCATGCCGGTCAGGGTCTTCAGCCAGTGGGCCAGACGGTCCATCAGCTCCAGCGCGCCTTGGGTCGTCGACAGCGGCGACATCGGATGCAGGTCGCCGAAGCCGGCCAGGCGGGCCATCTTCTCGTTGAGGCGCGGGTTGTGCTTCATGGTGCACGAGCCCAGCGGATACAGGGCCAGGTCGATGGCGTGGTTCTTCTGAGAGAGGCGCACGAAGTGGCGCATGGCCTCCGGCTCCGACAGACCCGGAAGGCCGATCGGCGCGGTGCGGACCAGATCGCCCAGGTCGGAGGCGTCCTGGCTGGGCGGCTCAAAATCGACGCCGGTCTTGTCCCAGCCGTCCATCTCGAAGATCAGGGCCTCATCCTGCAACAGCCCCCGGGCGCCGGTGAGCGAGGCGTGGGCGGTGGCGGCGCCGCCAGCCTGGGGCTGGGTCGGGCGGCCGATGTTGGACATGGCCATCAGGCGGCCCTCCCCTTCAGAGCCTTGGCGAAGGCGGCGATGTCATCCCGCGTCGTGGTCTCGGTGGCGGCGACCAACAGCACGTCGTCCATCCCGGCCTTGGGGTCGAGGCGGCTGAAGGGCACGCCGGCCACCACGCCGTCGGCCAGCAGGACCTCGACGACGTCGGCGGCCTTGCCGGGAACACGGATCGCGAACTCGTTGAAGAAGCGCGGCGACAGGATCTCCACCCCCGGCACGGCGGCCAGCGCCTCGCGCAGCTCTCGGGCCCGGCTGTGGTTCAGGGCCGCCAGCTGGCGCAGGCCGCGTTCCCCCAACAGGGTCATGTGGATGGTGAAGGCCAGGGCGCAGAGCCCCGAGTTGGTGCAGATGTTAGAGGTCGCCTTCTCGCGGCGGATATGCTGCTCGCGGGTCGACAGTGTCAGGACGAAACCGCGGGCGCCGTCGGCGTCCACGGTCTGGCCACACAGCCGGCCGGGCATCTGGCGGACGAACTTCTCACGCGCCGCGAACAGGCCGATATAGGGCCCGCCATAGTTGAGGCCGACCCCGATGGACTGGCCCTCCCCCACGGCGATGTCGGCGCCCATCTCGCCGGGTGACTTCAGCAGGCCGTAGGAGACCGCCTCGGTGGTCACCACGATCAGCAGGGCGCCCGCGGCATGCGCCGCCTCAGCGATCTTGCTCACGTCGGTGACCACGCCGAACACGTTGGGAGTCTGGACCACGACGCAGGCGGTCTCGGCGTCGATGGCCGACAGCACGGCGGCCTCGGCGTCGATGGCCACGGCCTGGCGGGTGATGTCCATGCCCTCGGCATGGGCGATGGTCTGGGTGACGGCGGCATAGTGCGGGTGCAGGCCGCCCGACAGCACCGCCTTCTTCCGGCGCGTGACCCGCTGGGCCATCATCACCGCCTCGGCGCAGGCGGTGGAGCCGTCGTACATCGACGCGTTGGCCACATCCAGGCCGGTCAGGGCCGCCACCTGGGTCTGGAACTCAAACAGCACCTGCAGGGTGCCCTGGGCGATCTCGGGCTGATAGGGCGTGTAGCTGGTCAGGAACTCCGACCGCTGGATGATGTGGTCCACCGTCGCCGGCACGTGGTGCTTGTAGGCTCCCGCCCCGCAGAAGAACGGCCCCGCACCGGCCGGACGGTTCTTGGCGGCCAGGGCGGCAAGCTCTCGCTCCACCTCCATCTCGCCGGCGTGCAGCGGCAGGTCGAAGAGGTCGGCCTTACGGGCGGCGGCGGGGACATCGACGAACAGGTCGTCGATGGTGGCCGCGCCGATGACGCCGAGCATCTCGGTCCGGTCGGCCGGGGTCAGGGGCAGGTAACGCATGGGTGCTTACAGGGTCCCGAGGTAGGTTTCGTAGGCGTCGCGGTCCATCAGGTCGTCGTACTGGCCCTTGTCGGCGATCTTCAGCTTGGCGAACCAGCCACCGGATTCCGGCACGGCGTTGACCGTCTCGGGCGCGTCGCCCAGTTCCGCGTTGGCTTCGACCACCTCGCCGGAGACCGGGGCGTAGACGTCGGAGGCCGCCTTCACGCTCTCCACCACCGCCAGGCCGTCGCCGGCCTTCACGGTCTTTCCGACCTCAGGGGTCTCGACGAACACCACATCGCCCAGCTGCTCGGCGGCATAGGCGGTGATGCCGATGGTGGCCACGTCGCCATCGAGAGCGACCCACTCGTGATCCTTGGTGAAACGCATCGGGGTGATCTCCTCAGACCTTGCGGACGTAGCGGGTGGGAACAAAGGGCATGCGCACGACCTCGGCGCCCTGCGGCTTGCCTCGGACGATGACTTTCAACTGAGTCCCGAGCGCGGCCAGGGCCGGCGGCACGAAACCCATGGCGATGGGATAGCCCAGGCTGGGGGAGAAGCCGCCGGAGGTGACGACACCCACCACGGCGCCAGATCCGTCGGCGATCTCCGCGCCCTCGCGGGCCGGGGCGCCTTCCAGCACCTTCAGGCCGACGCGCTTGCGGGACGGGCCGTCGGCCAGTTCCTGGGCGATGCGGGATGCCCCGGGGAAGTCGCGCGCGTCGCGGCGCTTCATCGAGACGGCGAAGGCGAGGTCGGCCTCGATCGGGCTGACGGTCTCGTCCACGTCATGGCCATAGAGCGGCAGGCCCGCCTCCAGACGCAGAGAGTCCCGCGCGCCCAGGCCGATCGGGCGGACGCGCTCGTCCTCCAGCAGCAGGTTCCAGATCGCCTCGGCCTGATGGTTGGGCACGGAGATTTCGTAGCCGTCCTCGCCGGTGTAGCCCGAGCGGGAGATCAGGATGTTGGTCCCGAAGCCCGGCATGGCGCGGCTATCCATGAACACCATGCGCAGGGCGGCAGGCAGGTGGCGACCGATCACCGCGGCGGCCTCGGGTCCCTGGATCGCCAGCAGGGCGCGGTTCTCCAGGCGCTCGATGGTGACCTGGCCGGCCAGCTCCTTGTCGATGACCTTGAAGTCGTTGTCCTTGCAGGCGCCGTTGACCACCACGAACAGCCCGTCGTCGTCGGGGCGGGCGGCCATCAGGTCGTCGATCACCCCGCCCTTCTTGTTGAGCAGGACGGAGTAGCGCTGCTTGCCGGGCTTCAGCCCGATGAAGTCGCCGGGCGTGATCTCCTCGAAGGCCGACAGCGGCGAGACGCCGCGCAGCCGGGCCTGACCCATGTGGGAGACGTCGAACAGGCCGGCGTGCTCTCGGGTCCAGAGGTGCTCCTTCAGCACGCCGTCCTTATACTGGACGGGCATGGAATAGCCCGCGAACGGCACCATGCGCGCGCCGGCTTCCACATGCGCGGCGGCGAGCGGGGTGGTCTTCAGGGCTTCATCGGTCACGCATGAGACTCCGGCTGACGATTGCAGGCGCCGACGAAAAAAGCTCCGCCGCCGCCCTGCCCCCGCTGTCCTTGGGCCTGAGAGATTTCAGGTGCGTCCCGCGCCTTGGGACCAACCCTTGCTCCTTCGGCGAGCCGCCAAAACCCGGCGGCTACTTTCCAGCGTTCATCAGCCTTCGCGGTCCGTTTGCCTGAGCGTTTCCGGGGCGGTTGCGCCTTCGGCTCCGGGCTCGAGGCCCGGTCTCTCCCGCGAGAGTCGAGGCGGAACCTGTTCGAAGGGCCGGGCTGAGTCAACGCGCAAAGTCGCGTGGACGAACTCCCTCCCCCTTATGGGGAGGGTGGATGGCGCGCAGCGCCAGCCAGGTGCGGAATTCAGGCGGGTGTGCGGAAGTTTAAGGCGTCCCCACCCGGGCGGCTGCGCCGCCGGCCCCTCCCCATGAGGGGGTGGGAGGGAGACCTACATCCGCTCCGGCGCCGCGATGCCCAGCAGGTCGAGGGCCTGCTCCAGCTGGCGCAGGGTGGTCTCCGCCAGGGCCAGACGGGAGGACCGGACCACCGGCTCGGCGATCAGGATCGGGCAGGCGGCATAGAAGCGGCTGAAGGCCTGGGCCAGCTTGAAGGCGTGCTCGGCCACGAAGTGCGGCGCGCGCTTCTCGTAGGCGTCGGTCAGCGCCTGGTCGAAGGCGTCCAACAGCAGCACCAGCTCACGCTCGGCTGGCTCGACCACGGTGATCGGACCGGTCTTGGTCCCTTCGGTCTCGGCCTTCCGCAGCAGGGATTTCACCCGCACCGCCTGGTACAGCAGGTAAGGGCCGGTCTTGCCCTCGAAGCTGGAGAACCGGTCCAGGTCGAAGACGTAGGAGGTGCCGCGGAAGTTCTGCAGGTCGGCGAACTTCAGGGCCGCCACAGCGACCTTGTTGGCGGTGTCGTCGAAGGTGTCGGGGTCGAGCTCGGCGCCCAGATCAGCCTCCCTCAGGCGCTCGCGCGCCTTGGTGCGGGTCATCTCGATCATGTCGTTCAGCTTCAGGACCCCGCCCTCGCGGGTCTTGAAGGGCTTGCCGTCCAGCCCGTTCATGGTGCCAAAGCCGATGTGCTCCAGGCTGCCCTCGGCCGCATAGCCGGCCAGGTAGGCGGCGCGGAAGACCACCTCGAAGTGGTCGGCCTGGCGCTGGTCCACCACATAGAGGACGTGGTCGGGATCGAAGCTCCTCCTGCGGTCCAGCACGGTGGCCAGGTCGGTCGTGCCGTACATGGCCGAACCTTCGGAGGAGACCACCAGCAGGGGCGGGAGGTCGCGCTTGTCGCCCTGCCGCGCCACCCGGATGATCCGGGCGCCCTGGTCGTCCACCAGCAGGCCCTTGTCGTCCAGTTCCCTGACCATGGGGGCGATCAGGTCATCGACGTCGCTCTCGCCCTTCCACAGGTCGAAGTCGACGCCCAGGGCATGAAAGTCCCGCTCCAAGGCGACCTTGGTCACCCGGGCGAAATGGCGCCACAGCAGATGATAGCCCGGCGCCTTGTTCTGCAGCTCGGCGGTGAGCTTGCGGGCCCGTTCGCGATACTCAATGTCGGCCTTTCCCTTGGCGGCGGCCTCCGGATAGAGCCGGTCGAGATCTTCCAGGCTGATCCGGCTCTCCAGGGCGGCGAAGGCGGTCTTTTCTTCTTCCGGCGTGATCGCCGTCGTGCGGCCGTTGAGCTGTTCCATCAGCGCCTTCACGAACGGGGTCTCGTCCATGACCGCGCCGATCAGCAGGCCCATCTGGTAGCCCCAGTCGCCGAAGTGGGCGTCGCCCACCACCATGTCGCCCCGGAACCGGTAGATGCGCTTGATGGCCTCGCCGATGATCGACGAGCGCAGGTGGCCGACGTGCATGGGCTTGGCGACGTTGGGGCCGGCATAGTCCACCAGAACCCGGCGCATGGCCTCGACCGAACCGGCGCCAAGGCGCGGATCGGCGGCGATCTCGTTGGCGCGCTCAGACAGGGCGGTGTCAGAGACCCGCATGTTGATGAAGCCCAGGCCCGCGATCTCCACCACCGAAAGGCGCGGATCCGTGGCCAGGGTCGCGGTCACGCCGGCGGCGATCTCACGCGGATCGCGGCGCGCGGTCTTGGCCGCGGCCAGCGCGCCATTGCATTGGAAGTCCGCGAGGTCGGGCCGGTCGGACGGCGTCACGCGTCCGAGTTCAGCCGGCAGGCCCGCGGCGGCGAAGGCGGCGGCGACCGCTTCGCCCAGGCCCCGTTTCAGATCACTCATTGACGGTCGGTCGTCCCCGCGGCGGCGACGGCCGCGGCGCCCGCGTTGAGCCGGAAGCGTTTGCCCTCTCGGTTGAAGGCGGCCATCTGCGGCGTCACGTCGAAGCCGACGAGGATTTCGAAGTTGGCGCCGCTGGTGGTGTCCTTGGCGCGCGGAATGGTGATCTGGGCCATCTTTTCGGTGGCGTAGACGCGGTCCTGACCGGGTCCGAAGCTGATGGGCAGGTCGAAATACTGCTTGGCGATGACCGCCTCGTTGCGCTTCGTCACCGCCACCCAGTAGCGGTAGCTCTTGGACGAGCCCTCCGCCTGCGGCCCCTTGCCCAGCTCGAACAGCACTTCCATCTGGACCTGGATCGGCTCGTCGTCCTTGTACTGGCAGCCGGCCGAGATGCCCTGGATCTCGCCGGTATAGGCCACGTTGGCCGAGGCCTCCTTGGCGTCCTTGAACTCGATATAGCGGCCGGCGTCGTAGAGGACCTTCACGAAGGGGCACGGCCCCGCGTTGCGCAGGGCTTGCAGCGGCGCCTGGACATTGTTCCATTCTTCTTTGGATTTCTTCTTCTTGGCCGCCTCCTGCTGTTGGCGCTGCTCGTCTCGGCGCGGCGAGGCCTGGGCCAGGGCGATTTCGGGCAGGGCGATCGCGGCGGCCATGAAGGCGCAGGCGGCGAGCAGAAGAGAACGGCGCATGGGGTCGTCCAGACAGAGAAACGGGGCGCGGAGGTTCGCGCGGGCGGCCCTGTACTACTGGCTATCGATTGAGGCCGCAACGCGGCTGGCGGTGGAAGCGCCGGACGCCTAGTTTGGGACCATGTCCGAACCGACCCACGCCCGCCGCCCCCTGAAGGTCCTGCTCGCCACCCCTCGCGGATTCTGCGCCGGGGTCGACCGCGCCATCCAGATCGTCGAGCGTACGCTGGAGAAGTACGGCGCCCCGGTCTATGTGCGCCACGAGATCGTCCACAATCGCCATGTCGTGGACCGGCTGAAGGCGCTGGGCGCCATTTTCGTCGAGGAGCTGGACGAGTGCCCCACCGATCGCCCGGTGGTGTTCTCCGCCCACGGCGTGCCCAAGTCGGTGCCCGCCGACGCCAGGTCGCGCAACATGCTCTATCTCGACGCCACCTGCCCGCTGGTCTCCAAGGTCCATGTCGAGGCCCAGCGCCATTACGACGCGGGCATGGAGATCGTGCTGATCGGACATGCCGGCCACCCAGAGGTCGTCGGCACCATGGGCCAGCTTCCCGAGGGCGCGGTGACCCTGATCGAGACGGTGGAGGACGCGCGCGCCTTCACGCCGAGAGATGCGAGCAACATCGCCTTCGCCACCCAGACAACCCTGTCGGTGGACGACACCGCCGCCATCGTCGCGGCCCTCCGCGAGCGGTTCCCGGAGATCTCCGCGCCGCACAAGGAAGACATCTGCTACGCCACCACCAACCGCCAGGAGGCGGTAAAGAGCGTGGCGGCCCGCAGCGACGTCCTGCTGGTGCTGGGCTCGGCCAACTCCTCCAACTCGGTGCGTCTGGTGGAGGTCGCCAAGCGTGAAGGCGTGGCCCAGGCCCACCTGATCGACGACGCCTCCTTCCTCGACCTCTCCTGGATCGACGGCGCCCGGACCGTCGGCGTCACCGCCGGCGCCTCGGCCCCTGAAGTGCTCGTGCAAGGGGTGATCGACGCCCTGGGCGAGGTCTTCGACGTCACCGTGGAAGAGGTCGACGCCGTGCGCGAAACCGTCAGCTTCAAGCTGCCCCGGGTGCTGGTGGAAGGCTAGGGACCGAGCGGGCGCGGATCCATGCCGCTAGCGTGTCGAGATCGCGCTCACCGCTCGCGACCGACAACACCATGAGCGCCGCCGCCGCGGGCTCGGCCGTCAAACGCCGGCCATTCTTCATCAGGAAGAGACCCATCGCCAGATAGGCGGCGCGCTTGTTGCCGTCTGAAAAGGGATGGTTGCTGGCGACCGCGACAAGGTATGCCGCCGCCAGGGCGCAGACATCCTCGACGCCCTCGTAGTGAAAGAGGTTGGCGGGCCTGGCCAAGGCGGACTCAAGCAGGCCCTCGTCCCGCAAACCCGGCGCGCCGCCATGTCGCGCGATGCTGCGGTCATGAAGGACGATCAGACCTTCCTTGGTGACCCAGCGGGGTTCGCGCTTCACTTGGCCAGGGCGCGGAAGGTGTCGCGATACTGATCCATGAATTCTTCGCCGAGCGCGATCTCCTCCGCGACCTCGGCGCTATAGGCCGACAGTCGCATCTCTCCGCCTGCCCCCTCGGTCAGATAGAGCGTGTCCCCCTTGGCGACGCCCAACCGTAGCAAGGCTTCTTTCGGAAGGATCAGTCCGACGGAGTTGCCGATCTGGCTAAGCTTGAGCGTGATCATCAACTTATCTTATCGTTATAACGCACGTAATACAAACTCCGACCCTTGGCCCGCAGACAGCGCCCGCTCGGATCGATATCCTCGCACCATGATCCGCACCCTCGCCGCCTATGCCCCGCCGCCCCTGCGGCGCGCCCTGTCCGGTCTGTGGCTGGACATCAAGAGTCTGCCCACCCGGCGGGCGGGCGATCCCTGGAGCGTGATCCACAATGTCGGCAACGGCGATCACTACGCCATCGGCCTGCAGGCCGTGGGGTGGCTGAAGACCTATGCGGGTCTCAAGCCCGGCGACGCGGTGCTGGACATCGGCTGCGGCACCGGCCGGATGGCCCGCCACCTGACCGACCATCCCTATGTGGGCTTTGACCTCTCCAAGGCGGCGATCGGCATGTGCAAACGCCGCCATCCGCAGCTGACCTTCATTCACCTCGATGTCTGGAACGGCGACTACAACCGCGGCGGCGCCATCGCCGAGGACAAGGTGGTCTTCCCGGCGTCGACCGCTTCGGTGGACGTGGCCTTCGCCATGTCGGTCTTCACACACATGCGCTTCGCCGCCATGAGCCACTATCTGAAGGAGGCCGCGCGGACCCTGAAGCCCGGCGGGCGCTTCGCCTTCACCGCCTTCTCGCCGCGGATGGCGGAGAATCCACTGTTCGATTTCCAGGACTATGACGCCACCTCCAGCGTGGTGGACCCCCGCAGCCCCGAGCGGGCCATCGCTCACGCGCTCCACGCCCTCAACCACGCCATCAAGGACGCCGGCCTGACGGTGCTGTCGGTTCATAAGGGCAATTGGGCGCCGCCCGCCGACTATGACGGCGGCCAGGACCTCTGGGTGGTCACCAAGGCTTGACGCCCGGCGCGGGCTCCCCCATCCCGAGCCCAGCATGGCCGTCTATACCGACATCACCGATGAGGAGCTCGCACTCCTGCTCGCCGACTTCGACCTCGGTGCGGCCGTGGCGTTCAAGGGCGTGGCCGAGGGGGTGGAGAACTCCAACTTCATGCTGGAGACCACGGTCGGGCGCTATTTCCTGACCGTCTACGAAAAGCGCATGAAGGCCGAGGAACTGCCGTTCTTCCTGGACCTGATGCGGTGGCTGGCCCAACACGACTACCCCTGCGCCTCGCCGATCGCCGACCGCAACGGCGAGACCATCAAGCACGTGCGCGGCAAACTGGCCGCCATCATCGAGTTCCTGCCCGGACTGTCGGTCCGCCGGCCCACCGCCGCCCACTGCCGCGAGGCGGGCGAGGGTCTGGCGCGATTGCACCTGGCCGCCCAGGGCTTCCCCGGCAAACGGGCGCCGGCCCTGGGCCAGGCCGCCTGGGCGCCGCTGTTCGCCACCCTGAAGGACGACGCCGAGGCCCTGAAGCCCGGCCTCGCCGCCACCATCGGCGCGGACCTGGAGCGGCTGGCCAAGGCCTGGCCCCAGGGCCTGCCCCAGGGGATCATCCACGAAGACTATTTCCCCGATAACGTCTTCTTCTCGGGCGGCAAGTTCGCCGGGGCCATCGACTTCTATTTCGCCTGCGTCGAAACCCTGGCCTACGATATCGCCGTGGCGCTGAACGCCTGGTGCTTCGAGGCCGACGGCAGTTTCAACATCACCAGCGCCCGCGCCCTGGTGGCCGGCTATGAGACCCACCGACCGCTGTCCGCCGCCGAACGGCAGGCCTTGCCGGTCCTGGCCCACGGCGCCGCCATGCGGTTCTTCCTGACCCGGCTCGAGGCCTGGGGCTCGACCCCGGCCGGCGCCCTGGTCCGCCCGAAGGACCCGCTTGAGTACGAACGCAAGCTGGCCGTCCACCGCGCGGCGCCCGACCTCGTCCTGTTCGGGGACCAGGCGTGAGCGAGGCCAAGGTGGTGATCTATACCGACGGCGCCTGCTCTGGGAATCCGGGGCCGGGCGGTTGGGGCGCGGTGCTTATTTCCGGCGGCCACCGCAAGGACATGTGCGGCGGCGAGCCTGACACAACCAACAACCGCATGGAGATGATGGCCGCCATCCAGGCGCTGGAAGCCCTGACCAAGTCCTGCCAGGTCGAGCTGCACACCGATAGCACCTACGTCATGAAGGGCATCTCGGAGTGGATCCACGGCTGGAAGAAGCGTGGCTGGAAGACCGCCGACAAGAAGCCGGTGAAGAACGAGGATCTATGGCGCCGGCTCGACACCGCCCGTGACCGCCACACGGTCGACTGGCGCTGGGTCAAGGGTCACGCCGGCCACGAACTGAACGAGCACGCCGACTTTCTGGCGGGCAAGGGGCTGAAGGAAGCCCTGATGAAAGCACGCGCCTAGAGCATTTTCCGATATGTGTGAAACGGTTATCTGATCGAACAATGCTCTAACTTTTTGAATTGGAGCCTTTTTCGCCCGCTCCGATTGAATCAATCAGAGCGGAAAGGGCTCTAGCACTTGAAGCCGGATCAGCTCCTGCCCATATCGTTCAACATTGAACGTTATGGAGGCGCCAATGCCGACGCCAGCTCATCGCAGCGCACCCACCGTGCAGGACCAGCCCTATGTGGAGGTCTTCACGGAGATCGGGGCCATTGAGCACTACCTGCGCGCGGCGGTGACCAAGCATCTGCCCGAGGGCATGACCCATGCGCAATTCGAGATGCTGCAATGGTTCATGCGCTACGGCGATGGCCAGACCCCGGCCGAGCTCGCCCGCATGATGCTGCTGACCAAGGGCGCCATCACCAATATCCTCCACAAGCTGGAGAAGATGGGCTTCGTGGCCGTGCTCGCCGACTGTGACGACGGCCGCAAGAAGCGGGTGAAGATCACCCGGGCCGGGCTCGAGGCCTCCAACGCCATCATGAAGGACATGAAGTCCAAGACCGAGGCCCTGCGCGAGGGCTTCACCGACGATGAGTTCCGCGCGGCGACGCCGTTTCTGAGAGCCCTGCGCGTCTTCCTGTCGGAAATCAGCGAGCTGGGCGCACCCGCAACCGCGCGCCGCTGACTCCGGTCACCTCCACCGGGGCGCCGGAGGTGAGGATCGCGTCCTCATCCAGGTCGGCCGCCCACTCCTTGCCGTCGATGAACACCCGGCCCGAACGGTCGCGGAAGTCGGCGACCGCCTTGCCGTGATGGCCCACCAGCCGGGCGTTGTTGTCGTTGATGTCGTCGGCGTCCCCCGGCTGCCGGGGCGGCCAGAAGCGGCGCGCCATCAGGCTGGTGACGATGGTCAGGCCGGCATAGAGGCCCACGCCCCCCACCCAGCCCAGCTGCGGGAACAGCAGGGCCGCCACGGCGACGGCCGCGGCGCTGGCCGCCGGCCACAGCAGCCAGCCCGACCCGGTCGAGACCTCGGTCGCCAGGATCAGGGCGCCGATGGCGGCCCAGACCCAGAAGGGGTTGGTCACCACCAGTTGGATCAGGCCGTCCACGGATCAGCTCCCCGTCTTGGGAACGGCCGTGGCGCGCGCCGGCTGCGGCGGACGCGGCGGCGGGCTGTCAGACTGGATCGACTTCACCAGTTCGCCGATGCCGGCGATGGAGCCCACCAGCGAGCCCATGTCGGCCGGCACGATGACGGTCTTCTGCTGCGGGCTCTCGGCCAGCTTGGCGAAGGCCTCGACGTATTTCAGCGCCACGAAGTAGTTGATGGCGTTGACGTCGCCGCTGGCGATGGCGTCCGACACCAGCTTGGTGGCCTCAGCCTCGGCGCCCGCCGCCCGCTCGCGGGCCTCGGCGTCGCGGAAGGCCGCCTCGCGCCGGCCCTCGGCCTGCAGGATGGCGGCCTGTTTGGCGCCCTCGGCCACGGTGATGGCGGCCTGCTTCTCGCCGTCGGCCTCGGTGATCACCGCCCGGCGCTCGCGCTCGGCCTTCATCTGACGCGCCATGGCGTTGGTGATGTCCGGCGGCGGCTGCAGATCCTTGATCTCGATGCGGGCCACCTTCACCCCCCACGGGCTGGTGGCCTGGTCGATGACGTCCAGCAGGCGGGTGTTGATCTGGTCGCGCTGGCTCAGCACCTCGTCCAGCTCCATGTTGCCCACCACGGTGCGCAGGTTGGTCATGGTCAGCTGGGTGATGGCGTAGTCGAGATTGGTCACCCGGTAGGCGGCGGCGGCGGCGTCCATCACCTGGATGAAGACGATGGCGTCCACCTGGACCGAGACGTTGTCCTTGGTGATCACGTCCTGGCGCGGCACGTCCAGCACCTGCTCCATCATGTTGATGCGCCGCCCGACGCCTTCGACGAAGGGGGTCAGGAATGAGATGCCGGGCTTGAGGGTGCGGGTGTAGCGGCCGAACCGCTCCACCGTGTACTCGCGCCCCTGGGGCACGATCTTGATGGCGCCCAGAACGACGACGAGGGCGAGGATTAGGAAGGCGATAGACGCGATGGTCGCGGCGGCCATGACGAGATCTCCGACAATTCGTCAGAGAGTTTAGCGCGGAGCTTGTTCCCCTGTCGCGTTCATCTCGAAAATGGTGGGCAGCGGTTCGCGCTCGGTCTTGATCATCACCTTGGCCAGGCGCTTGGAGATATCCAGGCCGTGGTTGGCGGCGGCCAGCTCGGCGCGGCGGCTGGCCGGGGTGCAGGCATGAAACTCAGTCTGACGCGACGCGAAGCCGGTGTTGAAGCTCTCCTTCAGCCGGCCGTCGAGGGCCGCGTCGGGCTTCTCGTTGCTGACCAGGTTCATCATCCGGGTGCGCCAGTATTGATCCTCGGCGCCAGCGCAGGCCTGACGCAGGGCGTGGCTTTCGCCCAGCACATAGGCGAGGTCCACGAGGCTCTGGCGCAGGGCCGGGCTGCGATCCTGCGCGAGGACCGGGAAGGCCACGGCGCAGAGCGCGAGGATAAGCATGGAGCGGCGCATAGCGTCATTTAAGAAGCTCTCAACGCTGTTGTCATCCCGTCGCGCGCACAAGGCGAGCGCCATTCTCCTGCCGCCGGTTCCCCGGAAATCGGCTAAATCCCGGTCGAGTCGATCCAAGGACCCGTCATGCGTATCGCCACCCTCGTCGTCGCCATCGCCGCCCTGGCGGTCGCCGCCCACGCCGCCACGCCGGCCAAGACGCCGGCCAGGCCCTCGGGCCTCTTCGATGTCCGCGATCCCGCGTCCCTGATCACCCTGCTGAAGACGATGGACGCCAAGGCCGAGGTCGCCCGCACCGAGGCTGCCGCGGTCTTTCTCAACGTCACCACGCCCGGCGGTGACTTCGGCGCCCAATACGTTGACTGCGACGCCAAGGGGAAGGCCTGCCGCGCCCTGATCTTCTCCACCGCCTTCTCGGCCAAGGGGGTGACGCTGAAGCAGATCAACGACTTCAACAAAGGCCAGGTCGCCTGCCGCGCCTTCCTGTCCGACGACGGCAAGCCCAACCTCGCCTACGCCACCCTGGTGAACCTGCGGATGACCGCCGAGGAGGTGAAGCAGCACGTGGGCGTCTGGCAGGGGTGCCTTGGCAGCTTCGGCGCGTTCACGAAGAAGGTGGGCGACTAAACGCTCTCTGACTCCTCCGGCGCGGCCCAGGCCGCCGTGGAAAGCCGGGCGGCCAGGAAGTCGTACAGCACCCGAACCCGCGCCGGCCGCAGCCGTCCCGGCGGCGAGACCAGATGCAGGGCGATGGGCGGGGTCCGCCAGTCGCACATTACCGACTCGATCGTGCCGTCCTCCAACTCGGGCCAAACGATGAACTCCGGCTGCAGGGCCAGGCCCATTCCCTCGCGCAGGGCGGGGATGAGGGCGTCGGCATTGTTGACCTTCAGCGGGCCCGAGACGGTCACCGACTGGGTCCCTTGCGTCGGGTGGACGAAGGTCCAGACCTCCGGCGTCAGGACATAGGCGTAGGTCAGCGCCCTGTGGAACAACAGATCGCGGGGATGTTCAGGCCGCCCGTGCGCCGCCAGATAGGCCGGCGATCCCACCAGCACCAGCCGCACCCCGCACAGCCTGCGCGACAGCAGCGAGGAGTCGGCCAGGTTGCCGATCCGCAGGCCCAGGTCGAAGCCCTCCCCCACCAGATCCACCTTCTGGTCCGACAGGCTGAGGTCGATGGAGACCTCGGGATAGAGCCGCAGGAACTCCGGCAGCAGGGGCGCCAAGTGCCGCGTGCCGAAAGACATCGGAGCGGCCAGCCGCACCAGCCCCTGGGGCGTCGCCGATTGCGCGGCGGCCTCGGCCTCCACCGCCTCGCCCTCGGCCAGGATGCGGCTGGCCCGCTCCAGGGCGGTGCGCCCGCTCTCGGTCAGGGACAGCTTGCGGGAGGTGCGGTGGAAGAGGGTCGTGCCCAGCCGCTGCTCCAGCCGCGAGACCGCCTTGGAGACCGTGGCCTTGGAGAGCTCCAGTTCCAGGGCGGCGCGGGCGAAAGCGCCGGTCTCGGCCACCTTGGCGAACACCGCCCAGGCCTCGAAGTCGGGAAGTCTAGCCATCACGATTCCTGAAACGATCTGTTTCCATCGTTTCTATTTCGGAATGTCCGGGGATGGCTACCTTGATCTCAACAGCGGCGCGGCCCTTCGGCCAGCAGCCCTCACCAGACAGGAGACCACGAGATGATCGAACGTAGAGCCTTTGACTCCCTCGGCGGCGCCAACCACGGCTGGCTCGACGCCAAGCACCACTTCTCCTTCGCCGAGTACCACGACCCCAAGCGCATGGGCTGGGGGCCGCTACGGGTGTGGAACGACGACAAGATCGAGCCGAACTCCGGCTTCCCGCCGCACCCCCACGCGAACATGGAGATCATCACCTATGTCCGCACCGGGGCCATCACCCACAAGGACAGCCTGGGCAACGAGGGCCGTACCGAGGCGGGCGACGTCCAGGTGATGAGCGCGGGCTCGGGCATCCGCCACGCCGAGTTCAACCTGGAGAACGAACCCACCACCCTGTTCCAGATCTGGATCCAGCCCAACAAGACCGGCGGGGCTCCCAGCTGGGGCGCCAAGCCCTTCCCCAAGGGTGACCGCGCCGGGAAGTTCGTGACCCTGGCCAGCGGCGTCGAGGGCGACACCGATGTCCTGCCGATCCGCACCAACGGCCGGGTCGTGGCCGCCACCCTCAAGGCCGGCGAGACCGCCGAGTACCAGCTGGGCGCCGACCGCTTCGGCTACCTGGTGCCCGCCACCGGCTCGGTGGAGGTCAATGGCGTGACGCTCAACACCCGTGACGGCGCCGCCATCCGCGACGAGGCCACGGTCCGCGTCACCGCCCTCGAAGACGCCGAACTCGTCCTCGTCGACGCCGCCTAAGCCCTTCCCGCCCCGGTGAAAGCCGGGGCGGCCCTCCCCCCCTTTTCTCCTCCCCAGGAACAAGTCCATGACCAAGGTCCTCGTCCTCTATCACTCCACCTACGGCCACGTTGAAACCATGGCCCAGGCCGTCGCCGAGGGCGCACGCGCCGGCGGCGCCACGGTCGACATCAAGCGCGTTCCGGAAACCGTGCCCGAGGCGCTGGCCCGCAAGTCCGGCTACAAGCTCGACCAGGCCGCCCCCATCGCCACCATCAATGACCTCACCGAGTACGACGCGGTGATCTTCGGCTTCGGCACCCGCTTTGGCCGCATGCCGGCCCAGATGGCGGCCTTCCTCGACCAGGCCGGCGGCCTGTGGGCCAGCGGCGCCCTGGTGGGCAAGGTGGGCTCGATCTTCACCTCCACCGCCACCCAGCACGGCGGCCAGGAGACCACCATCATGGGCTCGATCCCCACCCTGCTGCACTTCGGCATGGTCGTGGTCGGCCTGCCCTATGCCTGGGCCGGTCAGATGACTCTCGATGAAATGACCGGCGGCTCGCCCTACGGCGCGGCCACCATCACCGGCGGCCAGGGCCAGCGCATGCCCAGCGCCAACGAACTCGACGGCGCCCGCTTCCAGGGCGAGCACGTCGCCAAGATCGCCGCCAAGCTGGCCGCGTAACCCACAGGCCGTCGTTCCGACCTCCCCCGGAGGACGACGGCCAAGGCCGCCGCGGCTGACCCCCAGCCCGGCGGCAGCGAGGGGTGGAGGCGTCCCGCGCCTCCACCCTGATCGTTGGAACAGAAAATCCCTCCCTCCCCTTCATGGGGAGGGGCAGACCGCTTTAGCGGTCGGGGTGGGGAAGGGTGGCCCGTATTCCCCACCCGTCCGGCGTACCGCCGTCCACCCTCCCCATGAATGGGAGGGAGAAGTCTAAGCCGTCACCTTCACCAATCTGCTCGCCTTGCTCAGCGCGGCCTCCGCCTCACTCACCAGGTTCGCCACGATCTGCGCCGCTGGCAGCACCTCGTGGATGCCGCCCGCCGACTGGCCCATGGCGAAGCAGGACTTGTCGGGGTCCAGGCCCTCGATCTGGCCGCCGATGCCGCCCATCACGCCGGCCTGGCTCGACAGCATGGCCTGCATGGGGAAGGGCTGGATGTCCTGGGGACGGGTTTCCCAGTCCTCGACATAGGGGTTCTTGCGCACCCGCATCGGCTTGCCGGAATAGGAGCGGGTACGGACGGTGTCCTCGTCGGCGGCTTCCACGATGGTCTGGCGGTAGAGCTCGCCGGCGTGGGCCTCATGGCTGGCGATGAAGCGGGTGCCCATCCAGACGCCGACCGCGCCCAGGGTGAGCGCCGCGGCCAGGCCGCGTCCGTCATAGAGGCCGCCGGCCGCCACCACCGGGATCTTCACGGCCTCCACCGCCTGGGCCACCAGGGGCATGGTGCCCACCAGGCCGGTATGGCCGCCGCCCTCGCCGCCCTGGCAGATCACCGCGTCGCAGCCGGCCTGCTCGGCCTTCACCGCGTGCTTCACCGCGCCGCAGACCACCATGACCTTGAGGCCGGCCTTTTTCAGCTTCTCCATGATCGGCATGGGCACGCCCAGGCCGGCCACGAAGCTGGAGGCGCCCTCCTCAATGATGATCTCCACCGAGGCCGTGAGGCTCTCAGGACTGGCCGCCAGCAGGTCCACGCCGAAGGGCTTGTCCGTCAGGCTTTTGACCTTGCGCATCTCGTCGCGGATGAACTCCGGCGTGCGGCCGGCCATGCCCAGCACGCCGTAGCCCCCGGCGTTCGACACCGCCGCCACCAGCTCGGCATAGGAGACGCCCCCCATGCCGGCCAGCATGATCGGGTGCTCGACCCCGAGGAGGTCACAGAGGGGGGTGTGCAGGGTCATGGCGTTTTCTCCCGAAGTCTCGTTGGCCCCAGGATGGCGCCGGAGCGTGGCGAAGGGAACCGTGACCCAGGGTCAGGGGCCGTCAGAAGACCCCGTAGCCGCCGTCGATCAGGAAGCTGTCGCCGGTGTGGAAGGCCGAGGCGTCCGAGGCCAAGTAGACGACCATTCCGCCGAAGTCGGCCGGCTGGCCCCAGCGGCGCATGGGCACCCGCTTGATCACCGCGTCGTTGAACTTGTCGTTGCCTTGGGCGCCCGCCGTCATGTCGGTGGCGATCCAGCCAGGCAGGATGGCGTTGGCCCGCACGCCATAGCGGGCGTGCTCCACGGCGATGGCGCGGATCATCGAGATCACCGCCCCCTTGGTGGCGGCGTAGGCCTCGTTCCTCGGCGCCCCGTCCAGGGCCGACAGCGAGGAGATCACCACCAGCGAGCCGCCGGCCTTGTCGCCGGAGCCCGCCCGCTCGACCATGTGCTTGCAGGCCTCGCGGAAGGTGAAGAACACCCCGTCCAGGTTCACCGACAGCACCTTGCGGTACATCTCGGTGGAGAACTCCGAGAACGAGGGCGCGCCGCCGCCGATCCCGGCATTGGCGATCACCGTGTCGATACGGCCCATCTTGGCGATGGCTTGCGCCATGCCGGCCTTCACCGCCTGCTCGTCGGCGACGTCCACCACCTGGGTCAGGACCCGGACGCCCGCGCCGTTCAGCTTTTCTTCGGCGTCGGCGTTCTTCTTGGGGTTCGAGCCCCAGATCACCACGTCGGCGCCGGACTGGGCCAGGGCGTCGACCATGCCAAAGCCGATGCCGCCATTGCCACCGGTGACAAGGGCCACCTTGCCGGTCAGGTCGAAGGGTTTGTAGGCCATGGCGTCTGCTCCCGTTGTCGTTTCTTGCGATGTTGGGGAGACAGAGGCGATATTGACGCCCGGTCCGTCAAGCCGCGCTACCACGCTTCCTTGAACGGCCGCAGGTCCAGTTCCTGGGTCCAGGCCGAGGGCGGCTGGCGATGGATCTGCCAGTACATCTCGGCGATGGCGTCGACGCCGAGCAGGCCGTCCTGCCCGCGCGCCGCGACGATCTCGGGGATGGCGGTCTTGAGCCGCGCCCCATCGATGCCGCCGTCCACCACCACGTGGGCGACGTGCAGACCCTGGGGACCGAACTCACGGGCCATGCTCTGGGCGACCATCCGCAGGCCGGCCTTGGCGGCGGCGAACTGGGCGTATTGGGCCTTGCCCCGAAGGCTGCCCGAGGCGCCGGTGAAGATCACCGTGCCGCGCCCCAGCGGGACCATCCGGCGGGCGGCCTCGCGGCCCACCAGGAAGCCTGAGAAGCAGCCCACCCGCCAGAAAGCCTCGAACAGTTCGGCGGTCACCTCCCGGAACGGGACGGGGCGGTTATCCCCGGCGTTGGAGACCACCACGCTGATCGGATCGAACCCTTCGCCCGGCGCCATGGCGTGATCGAACAGGGCGATCACCTGTTCCTCCTGCGTCGCGTCGGCGACGAGGGCCTCGGCGCTGCCGCCGGAGCTCCGGATCGTGGCCACCACCTGATCGACCTTGGCCTGGGTGCGGCCGGTGACCAGGACATGGAAACCTTCAGCGGCGAAGCGGCGGCTGACGGCGGCGCCGACGCCCTGTTCGGCGCCGACCCCCACGACGAGAGCGGTGGGTTTGGTCATTGGGTCTTCTCCCTACGGGCGTCCAGGAAGGCCTGCCGGCCCCGGACATTGTCGTCGGCGCCGGGGCCGGCGGCGAACCTGAAGTGTGTGTCGTCGATCTCGCGGCCGGTGTTGCGGTCGATGATGATGGGATCGGCGGGAATGCCGGTCTCGGCGTCCACCAGCTGGCTCGGCACGCCCTCGGGTCCGGCGAACTGCCGGTTGCCCCAGGCCATCATCGCCACCAGCACCGGACGGAAGTCTCGGCCGCGCTCGGTCAGCACGTACTCGTCGCGCGGCGGGTGGTCGCTGTAGCGGCGGCGCGCCAGCAGCCCGTCCTCCACCAGGTCGGCGAGGCGCCGGGTCAGCATGCTCGGCGCGATCGGCAGGCTCTTCTGGAACTGGTCGAACCGGGTCAGCCCGTGGAAGGCGTCGCGCAGGATCAGGATCGACCACCACTCCCCCACCCGGTCCAGGCTGCGGGCGATTGGGCAGGACATTTCAGAAAAATTGGTGCGGCTCATGGCGGGAACCTAGGCGAGTTACTATCCTAATGCAAGTTACTCGTCCGGACCGTCGGACGGGACCCTGGAGAAGACGATGAAGACTCCCAAAGGCGCCGCCCTCATCACCGGCGCATCCTCCGGCATCGGCGCCACCTATGCCGACCGCCTGGCCCGCCGCGGCCATGACCTGGTCCTGGTGGCCCGCGACAAGGTCCGCTTGGAAGCCCTGGCCGCCAAGCTGCGCGCCCAGACTGGGGTCACCATCGACGTCCTGCCCGCCGACCTCACTGATCGCGCGGACCGCCTGGCCGTCGAGCAGCGCCTGGCTGCCGACGAGCGCATCGAGATCCTGATCAACAACGCCGGGGTGGGTATGCCCGGCACATTGGCTGAAGGAGATCTGGACCGATTGGAGGCGATGATCGCCCTGAATGTCACCGCCGTCTCGCGCCTGGCCGCGGTGGCCGCCAAGGCCTTCAGCGCGCGCGCCACGGGCGCGATCATCAACATCGCGTCTATCCTGGCCCTCGCTCCCGAGATTTCCGGCGCGGGCTATGCCGGCGCCAAGGCCTATGTCCTGAACCTCACCCAGAAGCTGGCCCTGGAGGTCGGCGCCGCGGGCGTGCAGGTCCAGGCTGTCCTGCCGGGCGCGACCCACACGGAGATCTGGGAGCGGGCCGGCACGGACATCAGCCAGTTCCCGCCCGGTGTGATGATGGGCGTCGATGAAATGGTGGACGCGGCGCTCGCCGGTTTCGACCGCGGCGAGCTGATCACCATTCCGTCCCTGCCCGATCCCGCCGACTGGGAGGCCTTCAACGCCGCCCGCCTGGCGCTCGGCCCCAACCTCTCGAAGGACCGCGCGGCGGCCCGCTACAAGGTCCCGACGCCGGCTTGACCCGCGCAGGAGCATGGCGGCCCTCCCGGCGACAACGCCGGGAGGGCCGCTGACGCCTATTGCAGCCGAGCGGCGAAGGCCGAGACGACGCTGTTGCCGGTGGGGTCCACCACCTTGGGCGCCACCACCTGCTTGGCGAAATCCGAGGTGATGTAGCGGAAGTCGGGCGTCTCGGCGGTGGCCGCGGCCAGGATGACCTCGGCGATGTCCGCGCCGGTCTGCCCGTACTGGGCGAAGACATTGGTGCTGGCGCCCATGTATTTCTGCACGATCTCGTCATAGGGCGGGGCATAGGCCGCCAGGTCGCTGACCGAACGGACGCTGTTGACGAACTCGGTGTTGATGGGGCCGGGCTCGATCAGGCTGACCTGCACACCCAGCCGTTGGGCGAGCGGCGCCAGGGATTCCATCATCCCCTCGACCGCGAACTTGGCGGCGCAATAGGCGTCGTTGAAGGGCTGGCCGATCAGACCGCCGACGCTGGTCACCGAGATGATCCGCCCCGCGCCGCGTTCGCGCATGTGCGGGAACACCGCCTTGGTCATTCGCCAGACGCCGAAGAAATTCACCCCCATGGTGCGGTCCAGGTCGGCGTCGGTGGTCTGCTCCAGACTGCCCAGGAAGCCGGCGCCGGCGTTGTTCACCAGGACGTCGATACCGCCATGCTTGCGGATCACCTTCTCGACGCAGGCCGCGATCGACTTCTTCCTCTGGACGTCGAGCTTCTCGACCTTGACCTTGACCCCCGCGGCCTTGGCCGCCGCCAGCAGGTCCTTCTTCTTGGAGGTGTCGCGCATGGTGGCCACCGTGACGTAGCCCGCCCGGGCAAAGGCGATGGCGGTGTGCAGGCCGACGCCCGTGGAGGTCCCGGTGATCAGGACCACCGGTCCGCTGCTGTCTTTCGCCATCTGAAATCCCTCTCGGCGGCTCGGTTCGGCCACGCTTGGGGAACCCTAGCCCGGCTAGAGCAGCGCCTCCAGGGCCCTCCGCTCCTCGCCGAAGGGATCGGACTGGACGGTGGACGCCGCGGTGTCGAACACCATGGTCTGGCGGCTTTCCGCGCCATAGGCGGGCCAGGCCGGCAGGCCGGCGTGGTTGGGGCTGCCGGTGCGGGCGAACGCGATCCAGGCGTCCATGATCTCACCCTCCAGCCGCTCCACCTCGGGACCCGCGCCGGCGAAGTTCACCTGGCCCTCGATCTTCGTCGTGCCGAACACGAAGGGCATCTCCAGGGCGTGGCAGGCGCCAAGCGCGCCGCGGCGCGCGGGAGACACGTGGGTGAAGAGGTAGAGATAGGCCGGGCGGTGCGCCGTCTGAGCGGCGGCGAACTTGGTGGAGGCGATCCGGAACTGCAGGTCGCTGCCGACCGCGTCGATCAGGTCCAGGTTGTCGGTGGGCAGGCCCTTGGTCTCACGCGAGGCGCGGTAGACATCGATCAGCGTCTTGGCCTGGTCCTCGGACGCCTTGGGAAGGCGACCTCGTACGGCGGCCAGCAACCCCTCGTCCGTCATCGGCTCGCGGCGGCCCGGCACGAACAGCTTCACCTCGTCGCGGTTGGAGCCGATCAGCAGACCAATGTCGGCGGCCTCGCCCTCACGGACCACCGTCATCGGGTCCTGCGGCAGGGAAACCGGATCACGGGTCGGACCAAAGCCCATGCCGGGGCCAAAGCCGCCCGAAGCCTGGGCCTCCAGGATCTTCGCGGCCGGAAGGTCGAACAGATCCACCACCTGGCTGCGGTCGAGGCCCAGCCCCGCCAGCAGCTTGTCGGCGGCCTTGGCGGCGACCTCGGGCGGGCCTGCGCGGCCCACCCCGCTCTGCAGGATGGCCCGCCGGAAAAGCCCCTTCGCCGCCGGCATGGCCACCAGACAGGCCACCGCCGCCGAACCCGCGGACTCACCGAAGATGGCCACCTGGTCGGGGTCGCCGCCGAAGGCCGCGATGTTGTCGGACACCCACTTGAGCGCCGCCACCTGGTCCAGCAGGCCGGCGTTGCCGGGAATGCCGGCCTCGGGAATCGAGAGGAAGCCCAGAGCGCCCAGCCGGTAGTTCAGCGAGACCACCACCAGGTCGCCCCGCTCGGCCAGCGGACCACCGTCATAGAGCGGCTCATAGCCCGCCCCATGGGTGAAGCCGCCGCCGTGAATCCAGACCATCACCGGCCGCTTGGCGCCGTCCGCCGCCGGGGTGAAGACGTTGAGGTTCAGGCAGTCCTCATCCTGCGGTCCGCTGGCTGCGAAACCCGGGATGAAGTGTGGCGTCTGCAGGGCCGCGTAGCCCTTCTCCGTCGCCTGGCGCACGCCCGCCCAGGCGCCGGCCGGCTTGGGCGCACGGAAACGTCCCTGGCCAGTGGGCGCGGCGGCATAGGGGATCCCATAGAAAGCCATGTGGCGGCCGCGCGTCAAACCCTCGACCCAGCCGGCGTTTGTCTTGACCGTGGCGTCGAGCGTGGCGGCTTTACTCATGGTGTTCTCCCTACCGAGAGCCATACTGCCCCCTAGAAAGAACATCTGGCGCGCCGGACGCTGCGTCAAGCGCCGGCGGAAACCTTGCCCTTCGCGCTGACCAGCGGCGGCTGCTGTCGGGCGAACACCCACTCAGCCTCACTGGAGGCCTGAGGCTGAAACCTGTAGCCGTCGGTATCGAAAGCCTTCAGATCGGCCGCCTGGGTAATGCGATGATCGACGGCGTAGCGCGCCAGCGCGCCCCGCGCCCGCTTGGCGAAAAAGCTGATCACGCGGGCCTCGCCGTCCTTCTCTTCCAAGAAGCGGACGTTCACGACGGGCAGCTTCAGCGCCTTCAAATCCACCACGCCGAAATATTCCTGGCTGGCGCAGTTCACCAGGGTCGGGTCGCTGTGGCCGGCCGTCTGCTCGTTCAGCGCCTTGGCGACCTTGTCCCCCCAGAAGGCGTAGAGGCTGGGACCGCGCGCGGTCTTCAGCCGCGTCCCCATCTCCAGACGGTAAGGTTGGATGCCGTCCAGGGGCCGCAGCAGGCCGTACAGTCCTGACAGGATGCGGACATGGTCCTGGGCGAAGGCGAGGGCCTTCTTGTCCAGCTCACGGGCCCGCAAGCCCAAATAGACGTCGCCATTGAAGGCGAAGGCGGCCTGGAGCCCCTCCTCCATGGCAGGGTCGAAGGCCTGGAAGCGCTCGCGGTTCAGCTGGGCCAGATTGTCCGACAGGCTCATCAGCCGTTTCACCTGGGCCACCGTCAGCTTGCGGGTGGTCGCCGACAGCAGCGCGATGTCCTCGCCCATCTGCGGCGTGGTCATCGGCAGGGGCTTGTCCGGCGCGGCGAAATTCATCGCCTTGGCCGGGGACAGGACAATCAGCATGGCGACTCAGAAGAAGACGCGGGGATTCATGATCCGCTTGGGATCGAGGCTTTGCCGGATCGCCGACAGCGCCGCAACCTCCACCGGGCTCTTGTAGCGCCGGGCCTCCTCGGTCTTCATCGCGCCCAGGCCATGCTCGGCGGAGATCGACCCGCCCAGGCTGGCGGCGATGTCATGCACGATCCGCGAGCCCTCATTGCGTTTGGCCGAGTGGGCCGCGTCGTCGCCACCGTCAGGGCGGATCACATCGTAGTGGATATTGCCGTCGCCGACGTGGCCGAAGGCGGTGATGCGGCAGCCGGGCGCGAAGGCCTCCATGGCCGTCGTGGCCTGCGCTATGAACTTGGCCACTTGGCTGACAGGGACGGAGATGTCGTGCTTCCAGGTCGCGCCTTCGGGCTTCTGACCCGGAGACTGGTTCTCCCGCACCGACCAGAAGGCCTTGGCCTGGGCCTCGCTCTGGGCGATGGCGGCGTCGAGGATCAGGCTGTCCTCCAGGGCCTTGCCCAGCAGGCGTTCCATGGCCGCCTCCGCCGCGCCGGGTTCGCCCGAGGCGATTTCGATCAGCACGTACCAGGGATAGGCGGCGTGCAGGGGGTCGCGCTGACCGGCGATGTTCTTCAGCACGAACTCGACCCCGCGCCGGCCCATCAGCTCAAAGGCCTCGACCGCGCCGCCGGCCTCCTCCTTGGCCCGCACCAGCAGCTGGATCGCCACCTCCGGCGACTCCACCGCCGCCACAGCCGTGGCGCGGCTGGCGAGAATCGGGAACAGCTTCAGGCTGGCGGCGGTGACCACGCCGAGCGTCCCCTCCCCGCCGATGAACAGCTGCTTCAGGTCATAGCCGGTATTGTCCTTGCGCAGCCGCTTCAGGCCATTCCAGATTTCCCCGTTGGGCAGGACGGCCTCCAGGCCCAGCACCAGGTCGCGGGTGTTGCCGTAGCGCAGCACCGCCGTGCCGCCGGCATTGGTGGAAACGATCCCGCCGATGGAGGCGGTGCCCTCCGAGGCCAGCCCCATGGGGAATCGCCGCCGCACCTTCAGCGCCGCCTCATGCACGGCCGCCAACGTCACCCCGGCCTCGGCCACGATGACGTCGTCGAAGGCGTCCACGTCGCGGATCGTCGAAAGCCGTTCGGTGGAGAGCAGGATTTCGCCCTGCGGAATCTGGCCGCCCACCAGCCCGGTATTGCCCCCCTGTGTGGTGATCGGCACGCCCTCTACGTGGCAGATCCCCACCACCGCGGCGACGTCCGCCGTGGTCTTCGGCAGGGCCAGCAGGGGCGTGGTCCCCTTCCAGCGGTCGCGCCACTCCAGCAACTTGGGCGCCAGGCGCTCTGGGTCCTGGCTCCACCCGCCCTCGCCGAGCACGGCCTTCAGGCGGGAGAGGACATCGGCGGGAACGGAGAGGCTCATGGGACTGGAGCCTACGCTTCCATGGGCCGACAGGCCAGTATATACTCCCATATATAACGGAGCCGGGACATGGCCATCCTGATCAAGAACCCCGAGGTCGAGAAGCGCGCGCGGGAGCTGGCTGCGCTGACGGGCGAGAGCCTCACCGGCGCCATCGACGAGGCGATCAAGCGGCGGCTGACCGAGGAGAACGCCAGGATAAAGCCACGTCCGACCGTGGCGGAAATGATGGCTGCGACGGAGCGTTTCCGAAAGGCCGTTGGCCTGGACAAGCGCAAGGTCAACGCAACGAAACAGACCTTCGATGACCTCTGGGCTGAATCCGAGGATCTTGACCCCCGATGATCGTTGTCGATGCGTCAGCACTGGTCGCCATCGCGGAGGGCGAGCCGGAGGCGAAACTCTATCTCGGCGCAATCGAGCAGGCTGGTCGAGCGCTGATCTCGCCGATAAACGCCGTCGAGGCCGGCGTGGCCCTGATCGGTCGCCACCGCTTCACCGGCGCTAGAGACTTCGATCTGTGGCTTAAGAGCCTCGCCGTCGAGATCGACACCTCACCCGGCGACCCCTCAGGGGCCATGGCTGCCTACCTCGCCTATGGTCGCGGCCATCACCCAGCACGGCTTAACCTCGGCGATGTGTTCGCCTACGCCTTGGCGAAGTCTCTCGACGCCCCCCTGCTCTACAAGGGCGACGACTTCGTTCGCACCGACATCCGCTCAGCGCTTCAGCCCACGTAGCCCGCCGCTCGGCTCAGGCGGTCGTTGATCGCCTCGCCCAGTCCCTCGGCGGGAATGGGCGCGACGGCGATGGCGGTGGGCTGGGTGCGGTCGGCGGCGCGCAGGAAGGCGAAGAGGTTGGCGGCGGCCTCCCGCAGGTCGCCCGAAACGCTGAGGTTCAGGACATTGCCGCTAGCCCGGGTCGGCCCGAACGCGAGATAAGCCTCGCCCGGCGCGGGGGCGTCGACGTTCAAGCGCACCGGCGCTTCGGGCGAATAGTGCCGCGCCAGCCTTCCCGGTGAGCGCTTGGCGTCGTCCTCGGCTTCGGCCAGCGGCCCGATGATCGCCTCGATCTGATCGCGCGTCACCGAGCCCGGCCGCAGCAGGCGCGGCGCATCCAGCAGGGCGACCACCGTGGACTCCAGGCCCACGACGCAGGGACCGCCATCCAGAGCGGCGGCGGCCTTGGCGCCGGTTTCGTCCACGGCGTCGGCGAAGGTCGTGGGGCTGGGGCGTCCCGAGCGGTTGGCCGAGGGCGCCACAACCGGGCCGCCGAACCGGGCCAGCAACTCGCGGGCCATGGGGTGTGCCGGGACACGGATCGCCACGGTCTCCAGACCCGCGCGCGCGAGATCGCAGACCACGGTGTCGCTGGCGATGGGAAGGACCAGGGTCAGCGGCCCCGGCCAGAACGCCCTCGCCAGCTTGCGCGCCCGGTCGTCGAACACCGCCAGCCGCTCGGCGGTGGCAAGGTCGGCGACATGGCTGATCAGGGGGTTGAAGCGCGGCCGGCCCTTGGCCTCATAGATCGCGGCCACGGCGGCAGGGTCGGAAGCGTCGGCGCCCAGGCCATAGACGGTCTCGGTGGGCAGGATGACGAGGCCGCCCGCGCGTAGGGCCGCGAGCGCCGCGTCTAGCGCGTCGCCGTGAGCTGGATGCTCACCTTCACCTCTGCGGGAATCTGATCGGTCGCCTGCCACTCGCCCTGCCCCACGCCGAAGGCGGTCCGGTCGAGGCTGGTTACACCGCTCATGCGCGCCTTGTCGCCGTCGATCTTCAGCGTGAAGGGCAGGCGCACCGGCTTGGTCACCCCCCGCAGGCTGAGCCTGCCCTTGGCGACATAGCGGTTCTGACCGGCCGCCTCGAAACTGTCGGCGGTGAAGATCGCCTTGGGATGCTGCGCCGCGTCGAAGAAGTCGGCGCCCGGCAGGGCCACGTCCCGCTGCGGATCGCCCGTGGCCACGGAGGCCAGGTCGATGGTCACCTTCACCCGGGAGCGATCGAGCGCGTCAGGCGAGAAGGCGATGTCCGCGCTCCAGGCGTCGAATCGGCCCTCCACGGCCTGGCCGCCCCAGGCGGTGGAGAAGCCCAGGGTCGAGCCCTTGGCCACCGCCCATGTCGAGGGCGCGGCAGGCGCCTCGGCGGCCTCGACCTTCAGCGGCGGCTCCACCGCCGCCACGGGCATGACCGGCTCGATGACAGGCGCCCCGGCCTCGACGGGCGGCGGCGGCAAGGGCGCCGGGGCTGGGGGCTTGGGATGGATCAGCCACGCGCCGCCGATGGCCACGATCACCCCCAGGGCGATCAGCAGCAGGCGAGGCTCGGCCCAACGACCGGCCACGGCGCCGGGCGCCATCCGGGCCAGGACCGGCTCATCGCGGCTGAACAGCTGGTGCTTCAGGGCGCCGGCCACGTGCAGGCCGATCAGGATATAGAACCCCCAGCCCAGCAGCTCATGGCCCTCGTGGGCGAAACCGTTCCAGACCTCCCGGCCCGCCTCGGGCAGGCGTGCGAAACCCGGGATGTGGGGCCACGGCGCCAGGCCGTAGAGCAGGGTCGGAATGCCGGTCTTGCTGGTGGAGACCAGCAGCCAGCCGGTGATCGGCATGCCGATCATCAGGCCATAGAGCCCGACATGCACCACCGAGGACAGCATTCGCTCCCAGGGCGCCAGGGTCTCCGGCTCCAGCGGCGGCGGATTGGTCAGCCGCCAGCCCAGCCGCGCCAGGCTGAGAACCAGGATGGTGATCCCCACCGACTTATGCAGCTGGATGAGGGCGAAAGCCTCGGGCGTCTTCAGGTCGTGGAAGCGCCAAGGCAGCTGCATCTGGAACAGGATGGCCGCGGCGATCAGCCAGTGCAGGACGATGGCGGGGGTTCTGTAGCGATCCTGGACCATCGGCTATTTCTTCACGAATTCGACCTCGAAGACGAGGTCCAGATCGTCCCCGGCGAACTGGCTCATGGCGGTGACGCCGAAGTCGGAGCGTTTCAGACGCGTGGTTCCGGAGAATCCGATGCGGGTCCCGGCTCCCAGCATGCCCGGCCCCACGCCGTTGAAGGTGACGTCCAGAACCACCGGCTTTGTCACGCCGTGGAAGGTCAGGTCCCCCGCCACCGTGCCCTTTCCGTCCGCCCCCTCGGCCTTTGTCGAGACAAAGGTGATCACCGGATACTTGGCGGAGTCGAAGTAGCTGGCGCCTGCGATGGTCTTGTCGAAGTCCGGCAAGCCGGTGTTGATCGAGGTGGGGTCGGCGGTGATCGTCACCTTCGTCGTGGTCCAGGTCGCCGGATCGTAGGTGAAGTTCCCGTCCAGCCGGTCGAACCGCATGGTGAACTTCGAGAAGCCGCCCATGTGCGGGACCTTCACCAGCAGGCTGGCATGGCGTTTGTCGAGCACGTACTGGCCGGCCGGGACCTTGGCCGGATCCTGGCTGGTGGGATTGGCCTGGGCGGTGAAGGCGAGGGCGCCCCAGAGCGCCACGGCGAGCAGCAGACGACGGACCACGGCGACTTCCTCGGCAAGGCCTGCGCAGAGGCGCCAGCAGGTCGGCATTCGAAGCCAAAAGTGCAGCGATCGCAAGAGGCGCTACGGACCCTGAAGCCGCGGCTGACCAGGGCCACCAGAGCGTCCTCGCAGGCGGTCGGCGGTCATCCGTCAGGCCGGTCACACAGGGGATGAGCCAGGCGACGAAGCGGCCCTCGAACTCGGCGTTCAGCGTCCTGCTGCTGCCCGCCATCCAGAAGGCCCGCGAGGCGCCCCGCAAAGGCGGATAATCGTCAGACGACGTCGACCGGGTCGGGCGACCGGCTTGGTCAGACGCGCGCCAGGAGATACACAGCGGCCTTGAGCTTCAGGAGCCGCCCATGACCTTCCGCGCCCCGGTCCGCGACCTCGCCTTCGCCCTCAGGACGGTGGGTCACTCGGCCCTGATGGCCCAGGCCTTCCCCGACCTGGATGAGGACACGGTCGTCGCCGTCCTGGAAGCCGCCGGGTCCTTCACCGAGAGCGAGCTCGCGCCGCTCAACCGCAAGGGCGACACCGAAGGCGCCAAGTACGCCAACGGCAAGGTCACCGCCGCCCCCGGCTTCGCCGCCGCCTATCAGGCCTTCGTGGCCGGAGGCTGGAATTCGCTGTCGGCCGATGCGGAATACGGCGGCCAGGGCCTGACCGGCGCCCTGGGTCTGGCAGTCTTCGAGATGGTGCACGCCGCCAACATGGCCTTCGGTCTCTGCCCGATGCTGACCCAAGGCGCGATCGAGGCCCTGGCGCTACACGGCACCGAGCGGCAGAAGCGGCTCGTCCTGCCCAAGCTGGTGAGCGGCGAGTGGACCGGCACCATGAACCTCACCGAGCCGCAGGCCGGCTCCGATCTCGCCGCCGTCACCACGCGGGCCGAGCCGGACGGCCAGGGCGGCTACCGCCTACACGGCCAGAAGATCTTCATCACCTGGGGCGACCACGACGCCGCCGAGAACATCTGCCATCTGGTCCTGGCCCGCCTGCCCGACGCCCCGCCCGGCGTGAAGGGCATCAGCCTGTTCCTGGCCACCAAGCGGCTGGTGGACGACGAGGGGAACCTCGGTGACCCCAACGACCTGCGGGCCGGCTCCATCGAGCACAAGCTGGGCATCCATGGCTCACCCACCTGCGTCATGCTGTTCGAGGGGGCCCGGGCCGAGCTGGTGGGGGAGCTGAACAACGGCATCGCCCACATGTTCGTCATGATGAACGCCGCCCGCCTGCAGGTGGGCGTCCAGGGCGTGGCCATCGCCGAGCGCGCCTTCCAGCAGGCCCTGGCCTTCTCCCAGGAGCGCCGCCAGGGCCGCGCCGCCTGGGCGGCCGACGGCGCCATCTACGGCCACCCGGACATCCGCCGCTCGCTGCTGCTGATGAAGGCCAAGATCGAGGCCGCCCGCGCCATCTGCCTGTCCACCGGCGTGCTCAACGACGTGGCCCGCCTGGCCCCCGACGAGGCCGCACGCGCCGTGGCCAAGGCCCGCGCCGAGCTCTTCACCCCCATCGCCAAGGCCTGGTCCACCGATGTCGGGGTGGAGGTCGCCTCCATGGGGGTGCAGATTCACGGCGGCATGGGCTTCATCGAGGAGACCGGCGCGGCCCAGCACTATCGCGACGCCCGCATCGCCCCGATCTACGAGGGCACCAACGGCATTCAGGCCATCGACCTGGTGGGCCGCAAGGCGCCGATGGAGAACGGCGGGGTCATGGACGCCCTGGCCGCCGAGATGCACGCCACGGCTGGAACCCTGTCAGGCGCGCCCAGCCTCGAAGCCGTGGGCTCGCGGCTGGAAGCTGGGGTCGCCGCCTTGGAACGCGCCACCGACTGGATCCTGGCCAACAAGGGACCGAACGCCCTGTCGGGCGCCACGCCCTATCTGAAGCTGGCCGGCGACGTAGTGGGCGGCTGGATGCTGGGCCTGCAGGCCCTGGCGCTGGTGGGCGCCACCGACGAGTGGTCCACCAGCAAGGCCGCCCTGGCCCGCGTCTACGCCGCCCAGGTCTTGGCCCAGGTCCCAGGCCTGGCCGAAGGGGTAATGGAAGGCGCGGCGGACTATGAGGCGGTCAGCGCGCGGGCGCTGGGGGGTTAGTCACCACCGCAGAAGCTTCCGCCCCGCCAAGGCCCCCAGCAGGGCCACCACCGCCATGCCCGCCGTGTACCAGAGGGCCACGAAGGCCGCGGCGCTCTCATTGCAGTGGAAGGCGTAGATCCAGGCGCCCATGGCCCCGGCGCAGCCGCCGGCCACGAAGCCCGACAGCACCAGCCGCGTGGGCGCCAGCCCCCGCAGCGCCCAGACCGCGCCCGCGAAGATCGGGATGCTGAGGACCGCGATCCGCCAGGGGCAGACCTCGGCGGAATCGCCCATCAGCATACCGTGGCGGATAACCGGCTCGGCGCTGGCCAGCCGCCACAGCGCCATGCCGCCCACCAGGGCGAAGGGCGCCGCCAGCGCCCAGGCGAGCGAGCCCATCGCCCCGCCGGGCCGCGCCACCCGGATCAGGGCCGCCACCAGCACCGCCGAGCAGGCCAGGGTGTAGCCGAACTTCACCCAGAACATCGTCCCGGTCATGGCGTCCATCAGGTCGGGTCGCACCCCCAGCCAGAAGATCATCAGCAGGGCCGAGAAGAAGGCCCCAGCCCCCAGGCCGATCAGGATCCGCCGCGTCACCCACCAGGGGGACGCCGGCTCAAGGTCCGTCGACAGCCGTTCGATCAGGTCGTCAGTTTTCACGCGCGCCTCCGAACCTGGCGGTCAGCGCCTTGAGGCCACGGTGGACGGCGACCTTCACGGCCGTCTCCGACAGCCCATGCTTCTCGGCGGCCTCGCGGGTCGACAGCCCCTCCACCTTCACGTCGCGGATCAGGGCGCCGGTGCGGGCCGAAACCTGCTCCAGCACGCGGTCCAGGTCACGCTTGACCACCAGGTCCTCTGCGCCGCCGTCGTTGAACAGCTCGCTGGCCTCCTCCAGGGGCGAGGAGGGCCGCACCTTCATCCGCCGCAGATGGTCGATCATCTTGTAGCGCGCGATGGCGTAGGCCCAGGCGGTGAAGGGCTGCTGCGGATCATAGGTGGCGCGGCGGGTATGCACGGCGATCAAGGTTTCCTGGACGAGGTCTTCGGCCTCCGGCGTTCCAAAGCCGAGCCGCCGGGCGTAGTAGCGCCGCAGCAACCGGCCGAGCTCGGCCAGCAGAGCACGATGCGCCGCGGCGTCGCCGGCCAGGCCGGCGAGCATCAAGGCCCGTAGTCGCGTTTCTGTCTGGTCCACGTGTCTCCCCTGGATACGCAGGGCCGCAGGGATTGGTTACCGTCAGCTTAGCTGTAACCGAAGCCCGCGGCGCGGCGAACCTGTCGTTATCTGCAAGCCGGAAAGGCTCCCATGCCCAAGACCCTGATCCTGGCCTCGGCGATCGCCCTGTTGACCGCCCTGCCCGCCGCCGCCGCCGCGCCGCCGCTCACCGTGGTGGAGCTATTCACCAGCCAGGGCTGCTCCTCCTGCCCGCCGGCCAACGCCAATCTCGCCAAGCTCGCCGACCGCCCCGACGTGCTCGCCCTGTCGTTCGGCGTCACCTACTGGGACCAGCTCGGCTGGAAGGACACCTTCGCCAGCAAGACCTATACTGACCGTCAGTGGGCCTATTCGCGCGGCCTGGGTCACAGACAGGTCTGGACGCCCCAGGTTGTCATCAACGGCGCCACCGACGTCGTGGGCACAAAGCTGCCGGAGATCGAGGCCGCCGCCCGCAGGGTTCCGCTCACCGGCGGCCCGCAGCTGTCGGTGACGGGCGATGTCCTGACGGTCGGGGCCGGCAAGGCCGCCAAGGCCGACGTCTGGCTGGTGCGCTATGACCCGGCGGTCGTCCAGGTGCCGATCAAGCGCGGCGAGAACACCGGCAAGACCCTGCCCCACCGCAACGTGGTCCGCGAGATGACCCGGCTCGGCGCCTATGGCGGCCAAGCCATCACCTACCGGCTGCCGGCGGGCGCCGACCCCAGGCTGAAGACCGCCATCCTGGTCCAGGCCGGACCCGGCGGGCCGATCCTGGCCGCCGCCAAGACGTAACCTCCCTTCCCCCTCGATGGGGGAAGGGCGGGGATGGGGGTGAATGCAGGGTGGTGGGCGAAGCTCAAGGTCGGCGCGGCGCCCGAAGGCGCTCTTCGCCAGACACGGAGCGCGCACCCCCACCCAACCCTCCCCCATCGAGGGGGAGGGCTTCGCAGCTACTCCGCCGCCATCAGCGCCGGGTGATCACGCAGGCTGGGGTCCAGTCCCTTGCCCATCAGGTCGATGAAGTTGTCGCGGTAGAAGCCGCGCTTGGCCGCCTCGGAGCAGCCCTCCAGGGCGTCGTTGAATCGCTTGAGCGGATTGCGACCACCTTCCACGTGGGGGAAGTCCGAGGAGAACAGGCACATCTCCGGCCCCGAGTTGGCGATGATCCAGGCGGTGTCCTCGTGCGGATAGGGGGTCACCCGCAACTGGCGGCGCAGGATCTCGCTGGGTTTCCCTGTGAGCTTCTGCAGGCGCTCCTCCTTGCCGAAGGCCGCCGCGCCCGAGTCCATGAACCGCATCAGGCTGGGCAGCCAGGACGCCCCCAGCTCGATGGCTCCGAACTTCAGGTTCGGGAAGCGGTCGAAGACCCCGTCGATCACCAGGGCCGACAGGGTCTGCCAGACCGACAGCGGGATCGACATGAAGGTGAGCGAGGTGAAGTTTTCCGCCCCGCCGTGGAAGTCCAGCACGCGCGGCCCGCCGTTCTCCAGATAGGCCTCGTGCATCTTCTCCTCGCCGCCGACGTGGAACAGGATCGGCACGCCGGCCTCCTGGGCCACCGCCCACAGGGGATCGAGGCCGCTGTGGCTGGGGGCGTGATGCGGCGGGTGACGCGAGGGGATGACCAGGCCCTTACAGCCCAGTTCGATGGCCTCGCGGGCGATGTCGGCGGCCCGGTCGAGGTCCACCAGGGTCACATAGCCTGTAGCCAGCAGCCGGCGGTCCACCGCGCAGAAGTCCGTCATCATGCGATTGTGAGCCCGCGCCCCGGCCACGGCCAGCTCGACCTCGCCCATCTCCTCCAGGCCATAATTGCCCAGCGCCGCTGTGGTGAAGACCAGCTGGCTGGTGAAGCCCAGCAGATCCAGCGCCCTGGGGCGGTCGGCGTTGCGGAACGACCCCATCGCCTGGAAGTTCTTACGCAGCAGCAGGTTGGCTTCGTCGCCGGCCCGGAACTCGGGGTCGTCGTGCAGGGCCTCCGCCTTCGCCGTCCACTCCACCAGGGCGTTCTTCTTCAGGGTCTTGGCCGCGAAGTCCTCTCGGTGACGCGCCTCCACATAGGGGAGGATGGCCCCGGGAAGCTCCATGACATGACTGTCGGCGTCATGGATGGTCTGGCCCTCAACGTAAGGCATGGCGTTCTTCCCTGATGAGTTCTTTTCTTTCCGGCAGTTCGGACCCAAGCCAACCCCGCGTCAAGCTGTTCGCGCGCCATCCCGCCGACGTCGCGCGCGACCTGATCGGCATGATCCTCACCGTGGACGGGGTGGGGGGCGCCATCGTCGAGACCGAGGCCTACCACCACGAAGACCCCGCCTCGCACACCTTCAATGGGCCAACGCCGCGCAACGCCGCCATGTTCGGCCCCGTCGGCCGCGCCTATGTCTACCGTTCCTACGGCCTGCACTGGTGCCTGAACTTCGTCTGCGGCGACACGCCGGGCAGCGCCGTGCTGATCCGCGCCCTGGAGCCGATGCGCGGCGTCGAGCTGATGCGGGAACGGCGGGGCATGGAGGCCCAACGCCTGCTCTGCGCGGGGCCGGGGCGGCTATGCCAGGCCCTGGCCATCTCCCGCGAGCACGACGAGGCGCCGCTGGACAGGCCACCCTTCGCCCTGGAGCCTTCGATGCGGGCCCCCGAGATCGTGGTGGGCCCGCGTATCGGCCTCACCAAGGGGGTTCAGACCCCCTGGCGCTACGGTCTGGCCGGCTCGAAGTTCCTGAGCCGGCCGTTCCCGAAGTCGTTCTAGAGCTGGGCCAGCAGGTAGTCGGCGGCCGAGACCTTGAATTCACCGGGCGCCTCGACGTTCAGCTCCTTCACCACCCCGTCCTCGACGATCATCGAATAGCGCTGCGAGCGCAGGCCCAGGCCGAACTTGGAGCCGTCCATGTCGAGGCCCACGGCCTTGGTGAAGTCGCCGGCCGGATCGGCGATCATCTGCATGGTGTCCAGCACGCCCTGGTTCTCGCCCCAGGCCTTCATCACGAAGGCGTCGTTCACCGACAGGCAGACGATGGCGTCGACGCCCTTGCCCTTGATCTCGCCCGCCAGGTCCTTGTAGCCGGGCACATGCTTGGCCGAGCAGGTGGGGGTGAAGGCGCCGGGGACGGCGAAGAAGGCCACCTTCTTGCCGCCGAAGATCTCGTCGGTGGTGGTGGGCTTGGGGCCTTCGGAGGTTCCGGCGATGAGGTTGGCGCTGGGCAGCTTGTCGCCGACTTTGATGGTCATGGTCTCTCTCCCGTGATGGCGTTGGAAACCAGATAAGCCTGCGCCGCCGGCGTTCAACGCAGAACTTCTGGGGTCGAGACTTGAAAGCGCCGCGTTCGCCTTCAAACTAGGGACGATGGACGACGCCACCTTCCTTTCGGGCCAGCTCTTGATCGCCATGCCCGGCATCGGCGACCCGCGCTTCGAGCGCGCCCTGGTGCTGATCTGCGCCCACGACGAGACCCACGCCATGGGGATCGCGATCAACCGGCCGGTCGAGGGGCTGACCGTCCCCGACCTGCTCAAGCGCCTGGACGTGAAGTCGGAGATCGAGATTCCGCCTGACCTGGTGCTGATCGGCGGCCCGGTGCAGCGCGAGCGCGGCTTCGTGGTCCACACCGACGACTACAGCGCCGGCAACCACTCGATCGAGCTGGGCGGCGGCGTGGCCCTGACCCCCACCCGCGAGGCGCTGGAGGCCATGGGGACGGAGGATCACCCTCGCCGCGCCCTGCTGGCGCTCGGCTATGCCGGCTGGGGCGCGGGCCAACTGGAATATGAGATCCGCGAGAACGTCTGGCTCACCTGCCCCGCCGACGAGGCCCTCATCTTCGACCCCGACTATGATCGCAAGTGGACCAAGGCGCTCGCCAAGCTGGGGGTCGATGCGAGCCTGCTGACGGCTGAGGCGGGCCGGGCTTAACCGCAAACCCGCTCCTCCCGGCGAAGGCCGGGACCCAGATGCATCAGCCGTTTTCAGGACTCCTGGCGCAGGTGGGGAGCTGTGACCTGGATCCCGGCCTTCGCCGGGACGAGCGGGGAAAGATCAGCCCCGCGCCTTCACCGGCGCCGCGCCGTCGACATAGCTTTCGTTGAGATAGACCTCGGCCTCCTGCGGCGAAAGCGCCGGGGCATAGCCGAAGCCCTGGCCGTAGTCGCAGCCCACCGCCAGGAGGCCCTTGGCCATCTGGGCGTTCTCGACACCCTCGGCCACCACTTCCAGGGCCAGGTCCTGGCCCAGTTTCACGACGGAGGAGACGATCTTCGCCGAGCCCGGGTTGGTGGCCATGGTGCGCACGAAATAACGGTCGATCTTCAGGGTGTCGAAGGGCAACCGGGTCAGGTAGCTGAGCGACGAGAAGCCGGTGCCGAAGTCGTCCAGCGCCAGCGCTGCGCCGGCCTCGCGCAGGTTCCCCAGGATCACGGCGGCCCGGTCGGGATCGCGCATGACGTCACCCTCGGTGACCTCCAGCTTCAGCGCGCCCGGCGGCAGGCCGGTCTCGCGGCGAATGCGAATGACATCGGACACCAGGTCGGGCCGGTCGATCTCGCCAGTGGAGAGGTTCACCGCCACGGTCAGTTCTCCCGCCGCCCGGTGGTTGTTGCGCCAGACGGCCAGCTGCTCGGCGGCCTGGCGCATCATCAGGGCGCCCAGCTCGCTCATCAGCCCCATCTCATCGCAGAGCGGCAGGAACTGGTCCGGCGTCAGCAGGCCACGGCGCGGGTGTTTCCAGCGCACCAGGGCCTCGAAGCCCGACAGCGCCCCGGTCGAGAGACGCACGATGGGCTGATAATAGGCCGTCAGCTCGCCGCGCCCGATGGCGCCGCGCAGATCGCTCTCCAGGGCCAGGCGCGAGAGGCCGTCGGTCTCCATGGTGCGGCCATAGGCGGCCCCGCCGCCCCGGCCGTTGCTCTTGGCCGATTCCACCGCCAGCTCGGCCCGGCGCAGCAGTTCGGCGGCTTCGGGCGCGTCGTCGCCGCCCATGGCCTCGACGGCGCCGATGGAAAGGGTGGGGTGGATGTCGAAGCCGGCGACCCGCAGAGGCTGCTCCAGGGCCTTGCGCAGGATCTCGGCCGCGCTGATGGCGCGGATGGGGCTCAGCAGGGCGAACTCATCCTCGCCGATCCGGGCCATCAGCACCCCGGGCGGGAAGGCCGCGGCCATCCGTGAGCCCAGGGCGGCCAGCACCAGGTCGGCGCGTTCGTGGCCCAGGGCCTCGTTCAGGCGGCGCAGGCGGTCGAGGTCGGCCACCACCAGTTCGTGGACGCCCGGGGTCTGCAGCCGCTCGCGGGCTTGGGCGATGAAACTCTTGCGATCAAGCAGGCCGGTCAGCTTGTCGACGTCGGAGGCGGCGAACTTGGTCTCCGGCGCCACGACGCCGGCGGCGCGAAGCCCCTCCTCCAGCCAGACGCCGCGCCAGATGCATATCCCGCCAGCCCGCATCCGCAGGCGCACGGCGATCTCGCTGCCGGGCTCCTGGACGCGCAGGACTTCCTCGGCCAGGGCCCGGTCCTGGGGCATGGCCAGCGCGCGCATGGCGGCGGACGAACATTCGGGCGCGAGGGGACCAAGGCCGAGCGCGCGCGACGCCCCGGTGATACGCAGCCGGTCGCGTTCCGGCTCCCATAGCCAGAGCGCCACGTCGGCGGCGCCCAACGCCTCAAGCGTCGTCGTGGCGTCCCAGATCCAACGGTCGTTCGCCATCGCCTCGACTAACTCTGGCCATGCGCCGGCTAGACCGACACTCCCTGATCAGGCTCCAGGGCCGCGCGAAGCGGCGACACAAGCCCGAACAGGACATGATCTCGCCAAACGCCGTTAATTTTCAAATAAGCCTTCGCATATCCTTCCTCGGCAAACCCGGCACGGTTGAGCAGTTTCCGGCTGGGTTCGTTGGTCGGAAGGCAGGCGGCCTCCAGGCGATGCAGCGCGAGGGTGCGGAAGGAAAACAGGGTGAGCGCCCGAACGGCGGCCAGGGTTTGTCCTTGCCGGGCAAAGGCTTGGCCGCACCAGTAACCCACCGAGCCCATCTGGGCGACGCCACGGCGGACGTTTGAGAGCGTGATCCCGCCGGTCAGGGCCTCGTCGCTGGAGCGGAAAACGAAGAACGGATAGGCCAAACCCGCCTCGCGATCGCGGGCGTAGGCGGTCAGTCTGCGGCGGAAGGCCGCGCGGCTCAGGTCATCGGCGGGCCAGGTCGGCTCCCAGGGTTGCAGGAAGTCGCGCGAGGCGGCGCGCAGTTCCCGCCATTCCTCGAAGTCGGCGTTGCGGGCGGGACGCAGGAATACCCCCTCGCCGTCCACGCGTAGGCCGCTCTCCGGCGCGATCCAGTCCAGCAGGGCCATGGGAGGAAGGTCGGCCGCACGGCGCGGGGCGTCAAGGGGCCCCTTCCCCCATGAATGGGGGAAGCTGCGCTACCCGAACAACGCCTTCTGGAAGGCGTCCGCGGCCTTGAGCGCGGCCTTGGGGCCCAGCACGCTGACGGCGGCCTTGCCCGGCGCCAGCAGGGAGGCCCCCAGGCGGGCGAGATCGGCGGCCTCGACGGCGTCGATCTGCTCTGCGATCTCGGCGGTGGCCAGCAGGCGTCCGAACAGCAGCACCTGGCCGGCGGCCTGTTCGGTGCGCGACTGCAGCGACTCGCGCGCCATGAACATGCCGGCCTTGAGCTGGGCCTTGGCGCGGGCCAACTCAGCAGGTTCGACGCCCTCGGCCAGGCCCTGGATCTCCCCGGCCGCCACCTTGGCCAGTTCGGCGGCGTCCTTGGCCGCGCAGCCGGCGAACACGCCGAGCACGCCGGTGTCGGCATAGGTCTCCGAATAGGCGTCCACCGCATAGGCCAGGCCGCGCTTCTCGCGGGCCTCCTGGAACAGCCGCGAGGCCATGCCGCCACCCAGGATCTCGGCGAACAGACGCAGGGCGAAATAGTCGTCGTGCCGGACGCCGACGGAGGGCAGCAGGAAGACGAGGTTGGCCTGCTCCAGCGACTTGGCCGCCGTCTGAGTCCCGCCGGTGAAGACGCCCGGCGCGGGGTCGGCGATCGGCTTGCCCACCGCGCCGCCGAAGTCGCGCTCGGCGAGTTTCAGCACCTCGTCCTCGGTGACCGCACCCGAGGCTGAGAAGATCAGGGTTTCCGGCGCATAGAGCGCCGCGCGCCAGTCGGCGAGGGTCTCCCGGGTGGCCGGCGCGATGGAGACCTCGGTTCCCAGGATTGAGCGCCCCAGCGCCTGGCCTGCGAAGGCCGCGCCCTGGGCCATCTCGAAGACCACGTCGTCGGGGGTGTCGGTGGCCTCGGCGATCTCCTGCCCCACCACCTGTTTCTCGCGGGTCAGGTCGGCGGGCGCGATCACCGGCCGCTGGATCAGGTCGGCCAGCACCGCCGAGCCGAGGTCGAGACCGCCGGCCAGGGCCCTGATCTGGAAACTGGTGCGCTCATAGCCGGTGGCGGCGTTGATCGAGCCGCCCTGCGCCTCCACCACCTCGACGATCTCGCGGGCGGAACGGTCGCCCGCGCCCTTGAAGACCATGTGCTCCAGCAGGTGGGACCACCCCGAGCGGGCCTCGTCCTCGAACCGCGCGCCGCGGCCGGCGACAACGGACAGGGCCACGGTCTCAAGTCCGGGGACCGGGTCGCAGACGACGCGGACGCCGTTGGAGAGGGTGTGCAGCGTGGCCAGGATCAGCTTCCCGCGAAGGCCTGGACGTAGGCCTTGATGGTGTCGGCGTCGGCCGGAAGCCGGTCGAAGCGCTCCGCCTTTCCCGCCAGGTTCTGGGCGCTGCGCGGCATCACCGGGGTCTCGCCGCAGGCGGCGCTGACGGCCTCCGGGAACTTCGCGGCGTGGGCCGTCGACAGCACCACGATGGGATCGGTGATCTCGCGCGCCCGGCGGAAGGCGGCCATGCCCACCGCGGTGTGGGGGTCGATCAGTTCGCCGGTCTCGTTGAGCGTGGCGACGATGGAGCCGCTGGTCTCGCGCTCGTTGATGGCCATGCCCAAAAAGGTCTCGCGCATCATGGCCAGCGCGCCGGGCGGGATATCGATCACCCCGGTGTCGCCGAAGGCCTTGAAGGCTCGCGCCGTTTCCACGCCATCGCGGCGGACGGCTTCGAAATACAGCCGCTCGAAGTTGGAAGCCGACTGGATGTCCATGGCCGGCGACTGGGTGTGGGCCACCGCGCCGCGGCTGTAGCGGCCGTCCTGGAAGGCGCGCGCCAGGATGTCGTTGGAATTGGTGGCCACGATGATCTTGGAGATCGGCAGCCCCATGCGCTTGGCCATGAAACCCGCGAAGCCGTCGCCGAAATTGCCCGACGGCACGGCGAACGCCACCGGCCGGTGCGGCGCGCCCACCGCGACGGCGCTGGTGAAGTAGTAGACCGCCTGGGCGACGATGCGAGCGAAGTTGATGGAGTTCACCGCCGACAGGCCCACCGACTGCTTCAGGCCCTGGTCGCCGAGCGCGTCCTTCAGGATCGCCTGGCAGTCGTCGAAGGTGCCCGAGACCGCCACGCAGCGGACATTGTCCTCACTGGCGGTGGTCATGAAACGGCGCTGCACCTCGCTGATGCGGCCGTCCGGGAACATGGCGACGATGCGCGTGTTGGCGCGGCCCCGGAAGGCCTCCACCGCCGCCCCGCCGGTGTCGCCCGAGGTGGCGCAGAGGATGGTCTGGGTGCGGTTCTGAGCCGACAGCACGTGGTCGCTCAGCCGGGCCAGCAGCTGCATCGCCACGTCCTTGAACGCCAGGCTCGGCCCGTGGAACAGTTCGGCGAGGAAGCCGCCGGGATAGAGCTGCTTCACCGGCACGACGGCGGCGTGGGTGAAGGTCCCGTAGGCCTCGGCGCACATCTCGGCCAGGGTCTCGCGGGGGATCTCGTCGCCGACGAAGCGGGCCAGGATCTCCGTGGCCACGTGGGCATAGGGCTTGCCGGCCAGGGCGGCGATCTCGCCATGGGTCAGGCTCGGCCATTCCTCCGGCACATAGAGGCCGCCGTCGGGCGCCAGGCCCGCCAGGATCGCGTCGACAAAGCCGACCGAGGGCGACTGCCCCCGCGTAGAAACGTACCGCATCAAGCCTTCCACCATCGCCAGAGCATGGCGGCATAGACGGCGGCCAGGGCCCCCGCAAGGCCGAACCAGGTCAGGGCGTATTCGAGATGGCGGTTGGGGATTTCCGCCGGAAGCGGCTCGGGCTTCAGGGCCTGCCAGCCGGGGTTGGAACTGGTCTCCGCCGCCAGGATGATCGGCGCGGGGCTAACCGCCTTCAGGCGCGCGGCCATGGCCGGGATGTCGCGCGAGTACCAGTGATTGCCCTCGAGATCGTTGGGCGGGGTCACGAAGGTCGCCTTGTCCGGCGCGCGCAGCACGCCCACGAGGGCGACCGGGGTCCTGTCGCCCGGGTTCACCGGCGGCCGCGCGGAGATGTTGTCGGCGACGAAGCCGCGGTCCACCAGGATGGTGCGGTACCGGGCGCTCTGCACCGCGCAGGCCGAGATCAGCCGCAGGCCGGCGCCGCTCTCTCGGACCGAATAGAGCTCGAGATAGGGGGCGGCGCCCAGGCCCGGGCACTCGACCTTCACCCGGATGAAATCGCCCTGCCCACCCTGGGCCAGGCTGTCGAGGACGGGACCCAGCGGACGGGCCGGGGCGGCCTGCAGCGCCGCGACGCGCGCCAGCAGGTCGGTCTTCCACGCCAGGCGCTGCATCTGCCAGGCGCCCAGCCAGACCAGGATGGCGGCGGCGATCAGGGTGGCGATGGTCAGGCCGAGAGGGAAGGCCTTGCGGGTGGAGGTGTCAGTGCTCGCCGTCATGCCGCGCCTCGGAGGCCCTGTTGGCGAACTGGGCGGCCAGCATCACGCCCTTGAAGGGCCGCAGCAGGCCCAGGCAGAGAAAGAGGGTGATGGGCAGCCAGATCACCATCGTCAGCCAGACCGGCGGATCGAAGGAGAACTGGGTGAAGAGGGCGCCGAAGCAGGCGAGGAACCCCGCGATCAGGATCACGAAGACGGCGGGCCCATCGCCGGAGTCGGCCTTGGCCAGATCGTAGCCGCACGCCTCGCAGCGTGCGGCCACCTTGAGGAAGCCCGAGAAGAGAGGCCCTTCTCCGCAGTTGGGACAGCGGCCCGCGAGCCCCGCCAGCAGCGGATTGTGACCCTTCATCGGATTAGTGGGCGCCCGCCGCTCCGCCGAACACGACGTAGATGAAGGCGAACAGGAACAGCCAGACCACGTCCACGAAGTGCCAGTACCAGGCCGCCGCCTCGAAGCCGAAGTGCTGCTTGGGGGTGAAGCCCGTGCCCATCATGCGGATCAGGCAGACCGCCAGGAAGATGGTGCCGATCAGGACGTGGAAGCCGTGGAAGCCCGTGGCCATGAAGAAGGAGGAGCCGTAGAGGCCGGCGTTGGTGGCCGCTTCGCTGAAGAAGTACTTATGCTCCAGGATGTGGTGGTACTCATAGGCCTGGATGGCGGTGAAGATCGCGCCCAGGATGATCGTCAGGGCCAGGCCGATCTTCGCGCCCTTGCGGTCGCCGGTCTGCAGGGCGTGGTGGCTCCAGGTGACGGTGGTGCCCGAGAGCAGCAGGGTCAGGGTGTTGACCAGCGGCAGGTTCCAGGCCGGAACCAGCTCGACGCCGGCCGGCGGCCAGGTGGCCCAGGCGGTGCGGACTTCCTCGATGGAGGAGAGCGTGCGCGCCTCGTGGAACAGGGCCATCTCGAAGAATATCCAGAACCAGGCCACGAAGAACATCACTTCCGAAGCGATGAACATGATCATGCCGTAGCGCAGCCCGATGGCCACGACCGGGGTGTGGTCCCCCGCATTGGCTTCCTTGACGACGTCCATCCACCAGCCGAGCATGGTGTAGAGCACCCCGCCCAGGCCCGCGTAGAAGACCCAGGGCGTCCCTTCGGGAAGGCCGAACAGGCCCTTCATCCAGACCACGCCGCCCATCGCCATCACCGTCGCGGAGATGGACCCGACGAGGGGCCAGGGGCTGGGATTCACCAGATGGTAGTCGTGCTTGACGTCGCCGGCAGACATAGTCGGTCCTAACCCCTCTCAAATCTCAAAGCCATGAGCGCCTCTCCGCAGCTCACGGCAGTCTCAGCGCAGGCTATAGCCCCGCCGTGGTGTGTCCGCCAAGGGCCGAAGGCGCCTTGGCCTGCGATGCATCGGCGCGCCGGCTCGCCTTCTCCGCGTCGACGGACGGGAAGAAGGTGTAGGACAGCGTCACCTCGGGCTTGCCCTTGGTCTCGAAATCGTCGGCGTATTTCGGATCGACGAAGTAAACCACGGGAAACTCGATGGTTTCTCCGGCCGCGATGGTCTGGTCCGAGAAGCAGAAGCATTCCAGCTTCTGGAAATAGGCGCCGGCCGACTCCGGCACGACATTGTACATGGCCCGGCCGGTCATCGGCGCCGAGCCGTTATTGGTGACCTTGAAATAGGCCAGCCCGGTCTCGCCGATTCGCACGCTCTGGCTGGTCTGCTCGGACTTGAAGGTCCAGGGCAGCTCCCGGACATTGGTGTCGAAGCGGATCAGCAGCTTGCGGTCCAGCACGGTGTCGGGGGCGGCCTCGGCCTTGCGCACCACGCCGTCGAAGCCGGTGAGCTGGCAGAAGGCCTTGTAGAGCGGGACCGAGGCGTAGGCCGCGCCCACCATGCCGAGGAAGCCCACGGCGCAGATGGCGCCCAGGTTGCGGTTGCGGCGGGCCTGGGGAGACAGCGGCTTAGCCATTGGCGGTGCTCGCGCCCAGACGCACGATGGTGACCACGAAGACCAGCACCATGAACAGGGCCAGGCCCAGCGCCAGGGCGATGTTGCGCCCGCGGCGCGCCTTGGCGTCGACGGGGCCTTCGTTCTGCGGGTCGCTCATCAAAAACCTCCGAAGGCGGGCAGGTCGAGGAGATGCTCGGCCAGCAGGGTAGCGAACAGCAGGGTCAGGTAGAGGATCGAGAAGGCGAACAGATTGCGCGCATCCTTGGCCGCCGCCTTCACATCATAGAGCCCGTCGTCCTGGCGCGGATCGGCGGCGTCGCCGGCCCGGCTCTTGAACACCCGCCAGGCCAGGACCAGGAAGATCACTCCCCCGCCGGCGGCCACCGCCAGATAGGTCATCCCACCGAGACCGGTGAAGGCCGGGACCAGGCAGAGCGGCGTGAACAACAGGCTGTAGATCAGGATCTGCTTGCGGGTCGACTTGGCGCCGGCCACCACCGGCATCATCGGCACGCCGGCCTTTTCGTAGTCCTCGCTGGTGTAGAGCGAGAGCGCCCAGAAGTGGGGCGGGGTCCACATGAAGATGATGGCGCACAGCAGCCAGGCGTTCAGCGGGACCGTCCCGGTGGCCGCCGCCCAGCCGATGACCGGCGGCAGGGCGCCGGCCAGGCCGCCGATGACGATGTTCTGCGGCGTCGAGCGCTTCAGCCACATCGTGTAGACGACCGCATAGAAGACGATGGTGAAAGCCAGCAGACCGGCGGCGAGCCAGTTCACGGTCATGCCCAGCAGCATGATGGAGAACATCGAGAGTACGACGCCCAGAGCCAGGGCGTCGGCGCCCTGCACCCGGCCGGCCGGCACCGGACGGCCCCGCGTGCGGCGCATCTTGGCGTCGATGTCGGCGTCGAACCACATGTTGAGCGAGGCCGAGGCCCCCGCCCCCACGGCGATGCAGAGGACGGCGATGGCGCCCAGGATCGGATTGATCGGGGCCTCAGCGCAGACCATGCCGGTGATGGCGGTGAACACCACCAGGGACATCACCCGCGGCTTCAGCAGCTGCAGGAAGTCCTGCCAGCGCGCGGGCGCGCGGCTCGTGGGGAGGGCTGACGACATCGTCATCGGTATACTCTCAACAGACAAAGGGCGCGCGCCGGAAGATCCAGCCCGCGCCCCTTTTCGAAGTCTCTGGCGAAGGCTCGACTAGTGGAGGTCGGGCTTGATCACCGGCAGTTCGTTGAACTGGTGGAACGGCGGCGGCGAGGACAGGGTCCACTCCAGCGTCGTGGCGCCTTCGCCCCAGGGATTGGCCTCGGCCTTCCGGCGCGAGATGGCGGCTTCGGCCAGCAGCAGCAGGAAGATCACCACACCGCCGGCCGTGACCAGGTAGCCGATCGTCGAAACCTGGTTCCAGAGGGTGAAGGCCTCCGGATAGTCCACGTAGCGGCGGGGCATGCCCTGCAGGCCGAGGAAGTGCTGCGGGAAGAAGATCAGGTTCACGCCCACGAAGGTGACCCAGAAGTGCAGGGCGCCGAGCCACTCGCGGTACTTCACGCCCCAGATCTTCTCGAACCAGTAGTAGAAGCCCGCGAAGATCGCGAACACGGCGCCGAGGCTGAGCACGTAGTGGAAGTGGGCCACGACGTAATAGGTGTCGTGCAGGCTGTAGTCGACGCCCGCATTGGCCAGCACCACGCCGGTCACGCCGCCGACGGTGAACAGGAAGATGAAGCCCATCGCCCAGAGCATGGGCGTCTTGAAGTCGATGGAGCCGCCCCACATGGTGGCGATCCAGGAGAACACCTTCACCCCGGTCGGCACCGCGATGACCATGGTGGCGGCCACGAAGTAGGCGCGCAGGTTGATGGTCATCCCCACCGTGTACATGTGGTGGGCCCACACGACGAAGCCGATGAAGCCGATGGCCACCATGGCGTAGGCCATGGCGAGGTAGCCGAAGACCGGCTTCTTGGAGAAGGTCGACACGATGTGGCTGATCATGCCGAAGCCGGGCAGGATCAGGATGTACACTTCCGGGTGCCCGAAGAACCAGAACAGGTGCTGGTACATGATCGGGTCGCCGCCGCCGGCGGCGTCGAAGAAGTGGGTGTTAAAGTTGCGGTCGGTCAGCAGCATGGTGATCGCGCCGGCCAGGACGGGCAGCGAGAGCAGCAGCAGGAAGACCGTCACCAGGATCGACCACACGAACAGCGGCATGCGGTGCAGGGTCATGCCCGGCGCGCGCATGTTGAAGATCGTGGTGATGAAGTTGATGGCGCCGAGGATCGAGCTGGCGCCGGCCAGGTGAACCGAGAGGATGGCCAGGTCCATGGCCGGACCGGTGTGGCCCGTCGTGGACAGCGGCGGATAGAGGGTCCAGCCGCCGCCGAAGCCCTTGCCCGGGCCACCGTCGGAGAACATCGAGGTGAGCAGCATCACCCAGGCCGCCACCAGCAGCCAGAAGGAGATGTTGTTCATCCGCGGGAAGGCCATGTCCGGCGCGCCGATCATCAGCGGCACGAACCAGTTGCCGAACCCGCCGATCATGGCGGGCATGACCATGAAGAAGATCATGATCAGGGCGTGGGCGGTGACCACGGCGTTGTAGCCGTGCTTGGACGCCTCGATGACGCCGAGGCTGTCCAGCAGCGAACCCGGACGGAAGACCTGGATCCCCGGCTCGAAGAGCTCCCAGCGGATCAGGCCCGACAGCGCCCCACCGACGATCCCCGCCATGATGGCGAAGAGGAGGTAGAGCGTGCCGATGTCCTTGTGGTTCGTCGACAGGAACCAGCGGGTGAAGAACCCGGGCTTGTGGTCGTGATCGTCGTGATGATCGTGAGCGGCGGCGTGTGCCATCGTACGCGTGTCCTAGATCAGTGCGCGGCCGGCGCCGGAGCGGGCGCGGGCGGCGTGGAAGTCGGCGTCGCCGCGGCCGGAGCCGGCGCGGCGGGATTGGTCGGCGAGGCGGGGGCCGGCGCGGTGGCCGAGACCGGGACCGCGGCGTCGGCGGCGGCCGGAGCCACGGCAGGCGCGGCGGCGGCGGCTCCGACGGCCGAGCCGCCCTTGCTGGCGACCCAGGCGTCGTAATCAGCCTGGCTCACGGCGCGGACCTCGATCGGCATGAAGGCGTGATCGACGCCGCACAGCTCGCGGCACTGGCCGTAATAGATGCCCGGGCGGTCGATCTTGAACCAGGTCTCGTTGACCCGGCCCGGAATGGCGTCGCTGATCACCCCGAAGGCGGGAACCGCGAAGGCGTGGATCACGTCGGCGCCGGTGACCAGGACGCGGACCACCTGATTGACCGGGACCACCATCGGCTCGGTCGCCGCCAGGCGATAGGGGACGTTCTTGGCCTTGGCCTCGTCCTCGGGAAGGATGTTGGAGACGAATTCCCCGATCTTGTTGTCCGGGTACTCGTATCCCCAATACCACTGATACCCCGTGGCCTTCACCGTCATGTAGGGCTTGGGCATGTCGTGGTAGGCGAACAGAAGCTTGAACGAGAAGATCGAGATGAACATCAGGATCAGGACCGGAAGCACGGTCCAGATGATCTCGATCGGCGTGTTGTGGCTCCACTTGGCCGGGATCGGGTTGGCGCGCTTGTTGTAGCGCACCACGATCCAGATCAGCAGGGCCAGCACGAACAGGCAGATCACCGTGATGATCGGCAACAGGATCATGTTGTGGAAGAAGATGGCGTCTGCGCGCAGCGGGGTGACCCCACGCTGCAGATCGATCGCGCCCGGCGTGGGCTGACCCAGAAGCTCTTCAGCCGCCAGGGCGCTGACGCCCCAGAACGCTGTCATTGCGCCCGCAGCGGCGCCTGCCGCCAGCGCTCGCATCCCTTGAAACCTCGACTTCATGTCCCCTCGGTCTGCTTGGCCGGCCGCGCCTCGCCGAAACGATCGCGCCCGCCGCCGTCATAGAGGAACGCGCCCCGTATACTCACGCGGCCCGGTCCTTCGACGGGGTGCATACGCGCTCGCCGTGGCCTTGCCAAGGAAGATTGAGGCGAATCAAGGCCGGGTTTGACGGCCGTCGCCGGCTGGGGTGACGCCCCCCCGCATGCCGGCTTGATTTCCGTCCCGGCCGGCGGCCTTCGGACGATGTGACGCACCTGACCTCACCCCTCGTTCGGCGAACGTGGGATGAGGCCCGGAAGGGGCCCGGATTGGCGCGCTGGCGCGGTTTGGGGTGACGATCGGCCCGCGAGCCCCTATCTCTGAACCCAAGTCAGTCAAGGCAAAGCGCTCATGAACGCCCACTCCCCCGCCCCCTCGATCCTGGATTCCGCCGGCGTGTCCCCCGAACGGGCGCGCGAAATCCTGGGGGACGCGCTGCGGGGGGCCGACGATGGGGAGTTGTTCGTCGAGCGATCAGAGAGCGAATCGTTCCTGTTCGACGACGGGCGCCTGAAATCGGCGGCCTATGATTCGTCGGAGGGCTTCGGCCTGCGGGTGGTGGCGGGCGAGACCGCGGGCTACTCCCATTCCAGCGAGATTTCCGAGACCTCCATCCGCCGGGCCGCGGCCTCGGCCTCCCTGGCCAAGCGCGGTTATGACGGCGTCTCGGGTTCCGATGAGGCGCCCCGCGCCACCAACACAAAGCTCTACGGCGAGGATGATCCCACCGCCTCGCCGGCCTTCTCGGAAAAGGTCGCCCTGCTGCAGGAGATCGACGCCTGGTGCCGGGCTCGCGATCCCCGCGTGGTCCAGGTCATGGCCTCGATGTCGGGCGAGCGCCGCACGGTGGAGATCCTGCGCGCCGACGGCCGGCTGATCCGCGACGTGCGTCCGCTGTCGCGCATCAATGTCCAGATCACCGTGGAGAAGGACGGTCGCCGCGAGAACGGCTTCACCGGGGCGGGCGGCCGCGCCGGCTTCGAAAACTGGATCAGCGCCGCCAACTGGCAGGAGCAGGCCGAGGAAGCCCTGCGCCAGGCCCTGACCAACCTCGACGCCGTTCCTTGCCCCGCCGGCGAGATGGACGTGGTCCTGGGCGCCGGCTGGAACGGCATCCTGCTGCACGAGGCCGTCGGCCACGGCCTGGAGGGCGACTTCAACCGCAAGGGCACCTCGGCCTTCGCCGGCCGCATCGGCGAGCAGGTGGCCGCCCGTGGCGTCACCGTGTTCGACGACGGGTCCCTGCCCGGCCGCCGGGGCTCGCTCACCGTCGATGACGAGGGCACCCCCACCGAACGCACCGTGCTGATCGAGGACGGGATTCTGGTGGGTTACATGCATGACCGCATGAGCGCCCGGCTGATGGGCATGAAGGCCGGCGGCAACGGACGCCGCCAGTCCTACGCCCACATGCCCATGCCCCGGATGACCAACACCGGCATGGACAACGGCAAGACCGACACCCCCCGCGCCGAGATGATCGAGGCCACCAAGCGCGGCCTCTACTGCGCCAATTTCGGCGGCGGCCAGGTGGACATCACCAACGGCAAGTTCGTCTTCCAGTGCACCGAGGCCTACCTGATCGAGAACGGCAAGATCACCAGCCCGGTGAAGGGCGCGACCCTGATCGGCGACGGACCTTCGGCGCTCACCCGGGTCACCATGATCGGCAACGACTTCGACTTCGACCCGGGCGTCGGCGTCTGCGGCAAGTCGGGTCAGAGCGTCCCGGTCGGGGTCGGCCAGCCCTCGCTGAAGATCACCGGCCTGACCGTCGGCGGCACCTCGGTCTAGTCGCCCCTCGGGCATGACGGCGAATTCACATAACTCCGTTTGACATCGCAGACTACGCCTGTAATTTTCGTGTGAATTACAGGCGTAGTTCGCGCGGCCCGGCTAACCTTTCGGCGATTTAATCCAGGTTACGGGCATTTAATTGGCGTGACTCCCTGGGCGCAGGTCACTTGCGCGGGCACTGGGGGAACCGTCACATGATACATGCCTTGAGCTTGGCAGCTGTCCTCACCGCCGCGGTCCCGGCCCTCGCCGTGGCCCAGCCCGCCCCCGCGACCCAGGGCGTGATCAGCTATCCCCAGGCCTATTTCGCCGAGCAGCGGCCCTCCACCGCGCTGGACATGGTCCAGCGCCTGCCCGGCTTCTCCATCGACGGCGGCGACGACGTGCGTGGCTTCGAAGGCGCGGCCGCCAACGTCCTGATCGACGGCGCCCGGCCGACCTCCAAGACCGACGACATCGAGGAGATCCTGCGCCGCATCCCCGCCGCCCAGGTGGACCACATCGAGCTGATCCGCGGCGGCGCGCCGGGCATCGACATGCAGGGCAAGTCCATCCTGGCCAATGTGGTCAAGGTGAAGGGCTCGGGTTTCCAGGGCCTGATCGCGCTCGCCAACAATCACGTCTTCGACGACGGCCGCAACAGCAGCGGCGTCCGGCTGGAAGCCTCCGGCCAGGCCGGCCCCGGCGCCTGGGAAGGCGGACTGCGCTATGGACAGGGCATCGACGATGGCGCGGGTCCCGGCCGCCATGTAAGGATCGGCCCCGGCGGCGCGCGGTTGATCACCTCCGACATCGACAGCCATGGCCGCGCCTACCAGTGGGTGCTGACCGGCGCCTATGAGACGCCGCTGGCGGGCGGCACGCTGAAGCTCAACACCCGGGGCTTCTGGAACTGGTACGAATTCAATCAGCTGGACTGGATCAAATTCCCCAGCCCGGCGCTCGAATCCGTCAACTACAGTGAAGACGAGTACGAAACCGAGCTGGGCGCCCGCTATGAACGCGCCCTTGGCGCGCGCATGAACCTGGAGCTGGTGGGCCTGCAGAAGCTCACCGGCTCCGACATCGTCTCGCCCTACCGCTCGACGGGCTTCAACGGCGACTTCTTCCTGGACCAGAAGACCAGCGAGAGCATCGGCCGCGGGGTGCTGAAATACCGCCAGAGCGACAGGCTCTCCTTCGAGGTGGGCGCCGAGAGCGCCCTGAACGTCCTGGAAAGCGAGACCGACCAGCTCAGCAACGGCGTCCCTGACGTTCTGCCCGCCGGCGACGTGAAGGTGACGGAGAAGCGCGGCGAGGTGTTCGGCAAGTCGGTCTGGAAGCCGATCAACACGCTCACCCTGGAGGGCGGCCTGCGCTACGAGGGCTCGGCCCTCACCTCCGAGGGCGACGTCAGCCTGGAAAAAACCCTCTATTTCCTCAAGCCCCGCGTGGCCGGCACCTGGGCGCCCAGCGACAGGACCCAGGTCCGCTTCCGCTATGAGCGGATGGTGGGCCAGTTGGACTTCGACGACTTCGTGGCCGACTCCTCCCCCAACAGCGGCGGGCTGGCGGTGGGCAACCCGGCCCTGACGCCGGAGCAGGCCTGGGTGAGCGAGCTCGCCTTCGAAAAGCGGTTCTGGACCAAGGGCGCCCTGGTGCTGACCCTGCGCCACTCCAAGCTCACCGACGTCATCGACCGCGCGCCGATCTTCTCAGGCGGCCTGGTGTTCGACGCCCCCAGCAACATCGGCGATGGGACCAAGGACGAACTGATCCTCAACGCCACCCTGCCCCTGGACCGGGTCCTGAAGGGCGCCCAGCTGCGCGGGCAATCCACCTGGCGGCGGTCGGCGGTGACCGACCCCACCACCGGCGACGAGCGCGAGATCTACCGCCTGCGGCCCCTGGAGTGGGAGGCCCACTTCACCCACGACCTGCCGCAATACCGGATGAACTGGGGCTTCGACGTCTTCAGCGCCTGGCGCCAGACCTCCTACAAGTACAACGCCATCTATACCGACAAGCTGAAGACCTGGGTGATGCTGTTCGCCGAATGGAAGCCCAAGCCGGACCTGACCGTGCGCGCCGAACTCAACAACGTGACCGAGCGCGGCTTCCGCCACACCACCACCGCCTATGCCGGTCCGCGCAACACCGCCGCCGTCGCCTATGTCGACGACAGTGACATCCAGTTCGGCCGCGGCCTCTACATCCGGGTGCGGAAGACCTTCTGACAGGCCGCGGACGTGAAAAAGGCCGGACGCTCACGCGTCCGGCCTTCGTCATGTTTGGAGATCGGGGCCCTTACAGTTCGGGCTTGGCCGAGGCTTCCGTCTCGTGCGCCCAGCTGCGGACCAGGAAGCTGATCAGCACGAAGAACACCCCGCAGCCGACGCCGGCCCAGCCCAGCTTGGTAAAGCCGTCCAGGGAGGCCACGAAGGCCGCCTGGGGATCGAGCACCTGACCGCCGATGCTCTCGGTGCCCATCAGGCCGGCGATCTTGCCGCCGACGAACTGGGCGATCGAGGAGGACAGGAACCACACCGCCATCATGAAGCTGACCACCGAGGGCAGCGACAGCTTGGTGATCTCCGACAGGCCCACGGGCGACAGGAACAGCTCGCCGGTGGTGTGCAGCAGGTAGAGGAAGCCCAGCAGCATCAGCGGCACCCGGAAGCTGGAGTCCGCCAGCCCCGCGCCCCAGACCACCACCAGGAAGCCGAGGCCGACCTGCAGCAGGCCCAGGCCAAACTTCATGGTCGGGTTCAGGTCGAGGTTGCGGCGGGCCAGATAGGCCCACAGCGCCGCGAAGATCGGGGCGAAGATCAGGATGAAGCCCGCGTTGAACGATTGGGTCTGGGCCGCCCCGATGGTGGAGTCGATGAAGAAGTCGCTGGCCGGGTTCATGCCGATGGCCGCGATCTGCTCGGGCGTCCCGATGGGAATGCCCAGGAAGGTCACCGCCTGGCGGGTGATGGTCATGTCGACATTGGTGGAGGCGAACAGGTTCAGCGAGGTGCCGGCCTGTTCGAACAGGGTGAAGAACACCACCGCCCCGAAGATCAGGATCACCGCCAGCATCATCCGCTGGCGCTCCACCCAGGTCTTGCAGGCGAAGACCATGATCCAGCCGATGGCCGCCAGGGAGGCGACGATGGAGACCGAGAGCGCCAGGCCCACCACGTCGTTGTGCGGCACCAGCAGCCAGACCAGGCCCACGCCGAGGATGGACAAGCCGTAGATCAGCCATTCGCGGTTGATCGGCCCCACCACCGGACGCGCCAGCAGCTCGGGGTTCGGCGGCTCACCCTTGCCCTCCAGGTGCTTCTTGCCGAGCACGAAGACGATGAAGCCGAGCGCCATGCCGACCCCGGCCAGGCCGAAGCCCGCCCACCAGCCCACCGTCTGGCCCAGCAGGCCGCAGAGGATCGAGGCCCAGAAGGCGCCCAGATTGATGCCGTAATAGTAGAGGGTGAAGCCGGAATCCCGCCGCGGATCACCCTGCGGATAGAGCTGCCCGACGATGGTGGAGATGTTCGGCTTCAGGAAGCCCACCCCCATGATGATCAGCGAGACCGCCAGGTAGAAGGCGTTCACGCCGCTCTGGTCCTGGGTGGTCTCCATCTTGAAGCTGTCCTTGGGCAGGACCTGGGGCAGCGGACCGCCGTCGCCCAGACCCTTGATCTCCAGGCCGCCACCTTCGGCGGGACCGAACTCATAGGGCTTGCCGGCGACCATCAGGTGCGCCTGGCGGGTGTCGACGCGGCCGGTGGCGGCCACCTCATAGCTCTGGCCCGCATAGACCAGGTTCTGGGTGGCGGGCTTGCCCTCATAGGCCATCATCCCGTGACCGGCCACCAGCAGCAGCGCGCCGAAGGCCACGGCCTTGCGGGTGCCCAGATAGCGGTCGGCCAGCAGGCCGCCCAGCAGGGGCAGCAGATAGACCAGCGCGGTATAGGACCCGTACTGCGCCGAGGCCGTGGCCTGGTCGAACAGCAGGTGCTGGGTCAGGTAGAAGATCAGGATGCCGCGCATCCCGTAGTAGGAGAAGCGCTCCCACATCTCGGCGAAGAACAGGATGATCAGCCCGCGCGGGTGATTCCTGAGCAGCTGGAGCAGCACGGGCAGGCCGGTCACCAGGGTGACGACGATCCCGAGCATGACAACGAGGTTCAACATGAAGTCGGTCTTCCGATCCTTGGGAGGCCGGCAGCTATTGGGGTCGTTTCACCCCCGCCGGGCTAATTTGGCGCGAGAAGATCACGGCGAACACGCGAGCACAAGCAAGCGGCCACCCCTGCCATGGCGGCGGTGGAGCCGGTTCCCCATCTCAGGCGTTCCACAGGCCTAAGGAGGCGCGTCCCATGAAAATCCCTGGTCCCGACCACCCCATCACCATCAGCCCCGGCGAAGGCCGCTGGCGGGTGAAATTCGCCGGCCACGTCATCGCCGATTCGAACGACGCGGTCGTGCTGAAGGAGGCCGCCTACAAGCCGGCCGTCTACTTCCCGCGCGAGGATGTCTCGATGGAGTTTTTCTCCCGCACCGACCGCTCGACCCACTGCCCCTACAAGGGCGACGCGGCCTACTACACGGTGCTGATGGACGGCGACTTGGCCGAGAACGGCGTCTGGACCTATGAGGAGCCCTTCCCCGCCATGGAGCAGATTCGCGGGCGGCTGGCCTTCTATCCCGACAGGTTCGAGATCTACGCGGTGGATGACGACACCGTCGATCCCACCCACGTCCACACCGAACGCCACGCCATCGACGAGGCGGTGCAGCACACCGACTCCGGCTCCGGCGCCAGCCAGAAGCAACACTGGCCGGCCAACACCAATGAGCCGCCGAGACCCGAGGGGGTTTAGGTCCTCACTCGTCGAGACCCAGTCTCGATTGAAACCGAGCGCTCACTAAGTTTTGGCGGGCGGCGCAGTAATTCTTTGATTTGCCACTGAAGCAGTAGGTCGCCAAAGTCTGCTGTGGGTCGATGCTGCCTCGATGCGCGCGCCGTACAGGCGCTCGGCCCACTCCCAGTCCGCATATTCCGCTGGGGAAACCCGATAGGCCAGTACGCGTCCGACCAATGCAGCAATCCAATCCGCAGCTTGGACTGTTTGGTACAGATGGGACTCCACTTGAAATGGTGGCTCGACAAGTTTGCGCGCCGGATCCGCTCCAAACATTGTTTTTGCAGCGGTCTCTAACAACTTTAGGCGATCACTGTGTTGATCCAGGATCATCATAAAGGACTTATGCTTGTATTCGGCATATCGATCTAGCTGTCTGACCGTATGCCCCATGCATGTTGTGTATAATCCGCTTGGTTTACTATCTTCCGGATTCTGGTATTTTTCTCGGCCGTAGTAAAATATTCTTCCGTCAGATTTATATATTCGATTAATTAGCCGATCAACGCCCTCTCTAACTGCCGGATATTTTCTAATATTTCGGGAATTGATCAGCTCCGACCCCTTTTTTTCCCAAGTCGCAGGGTGTTTTCCAGAGACCTTGAGATCACCCGAGAGCATGCCATTTTTGAATTGGAAGAACCAAGTTGAGAAAGACCGCACCTCCTCGTGCGGCAACACAAAGCCGGCCAAGCCGAATACGGGGCTGTGATTGAATTGTTTGTCGGAGCGGGCGACGAAGGGGCCGATATGCCCGAACTCGTCTAGGAAGGCGATATGCATACTGGAGGTTGTAGCAAAAACGCGGAAGCCCGCGCAATGAATTGCACGGGCTCCGGAACAGGACACGCTCTGCGAACAGCCGTGGCCTAACCAACTGGGTACACCTATCCGGCAAAACAATCAACATTTTGTTGAATCATATAGCTGGCCAAGGCGATGGCTTCGCTCCCCAAACGACAAACATTTCGGCAGGTTCCGTACCCGCATAACCTGCCAGATTGGATAGCGACCGGCACCGTCGAGATAAGCTGCAAATCTACCCTGAGGGGCCTCAGTAAGCGAAGGCCTCGAACACCTTGCTGGCGTCGCCGGCCCAGGGGCCGTTGTACAGTTCCAGCAGCCGCTCGGCCGGGGTGATCCCGCTGTCCGCGATCTCTTCCAGTTCGGTGAGATAACCGGTCTCGTCGATCATGCCGCCGTTCAGGCGGTTGCGGTTCTTCAGGCCCTGACGGGCGATGGCCACCATGTCGCGGGCCACGTCCTGCACGCTGCGGCCGTTCACCTGGGCCTTCAGGCCGATGCGGGCCACGTCGGCGCGCAGGCGCTCGTGGTCGTCCACCGACCAGTCCTTGCAGAGGTCCCAGGCCGCCGCCAGCGCCGGGGCGTCATAGAAGATCCCGGTCCACAGGGCCGGCAGGGCGCAGAGCCGACCCCAGGGCCCGGCGTCGGCGCCGCGCATCTCCAGGTACTGCTTGAGGCGCACTTCCGGGAACAGGGTGGTGGTGTGGTCGGCCCAGTCCTTCATGGTCGCACGCTGGCCCGGCATCTCGGGTAGGTCGCCGGCCATGAACTTGGCGAAGGATTTGCCGGCCAGGTCGATGTATTTGCCGTCGCGCTTGGCGAAGTACATCGGCACGTTCACGGCGTAGCGCGCATAGGTCTCGTAGGTGAACCCGTCCTCGAACACGAAGCCCAGCATGCCGGTGCGGTCGGGGTCGGTGTCGGTCCAGATCCGCGCGCGGCTGGACAGCCAGCCCGACGGCTTGCCCTCCACGAAGGGCGAATTGGCGAACAGGGCGGTGACGATGGGCTGCAGGGCCAAACTGGTGCGGAACTTCGCCACCATGTCGGCCTCGGAGCCGAAGTCGAGATTGGCCTGCACCGTGCAGGTGCGGAACATCATGTCCAGGCCCAGGCCGCCGACCTTGGGCATGTAGTCCCGCATGATCTTGTAGCGACCCTTGGGCATGACCGGCACCTCGTCACGCTTCCAGATCGGCGTGTGGCCGAGTCCCAGGAACCCCAGGCCCAGCTCGTCGGCCACGACCTTGACCTCCTGCAGGTGGGTCCCGGTCTCCTCGCAGATGTCGTGCATGGTCTCCAGCGGCGCGCCGGAAAGCTCGAACTGGCCGCCGGGCTCCAGGCTCACATTGGCCTTGCCGCGTTCCAGGGCGATGACATGCCCGCCCTCCTCCACGGCCTTCCAGCCGAAGCGGGTCAGGCCGTTCAGCAGGGCCTTGATGCCGTCGGGTCCCTCATAGGGAACCGGGGCGTGGGTCCCCAGGCGGAACACGAACTTCTCGTGCTCGGCGCCAACGCGCCATTGGTCGGCGGGCTTCTCGCCCTCTTCGAACCAGTGAACCAGATCCTCGAACGTGAGGGGTCGGTCGTCGCCCAGGACGTCGGCCATATGTATCTCCCCAACCCACACAAACACACCGAACGGGTGTCGATCCCGAAACGGCGGCGATCTTTACGCTGTTCACTCAGGTGGGCGCAATTCTCGAAAGCTCAAGAGCCTCACCAGTCGCCCAGGGTCGCTTGCCACAGGGTCATGGCGCTGATGGCCGCGGTGTCGGCCCTCAGGATGCGGGGCCCCAGGGTCGCGGGAACCGTGAAATCGAGGCTGCGCAAGCGTTCGCGCTCGGCGGGAGAGAACCCGCCCTCCGGCCCGATCAGAATGCCCCAGGGTTGCGAATCCGCCCCGGAAAGCGCCTCGATCACCGGTTTGGCGTCGCCGGCTTCGTCGCAGAACAGCAGGCGACGGCCGCTCCAGTCCTTCAGCAGCCTGTCCAGCTTCACCGGTTCGAGGATTTCCGGCACGTCCAGGCGGCCGGTCTGTTCGGCGGCCTCGACGGCGATGGCCTGCAAGCGGTCCACCCGCACCCGGTCGGCATTGGTGCGCTCGGTCAGGATCGGCCGCACGCGGCGCGCGCCCAGCTCAGCCGCCTTCTCGACGATGGTCTCCAGCCGCCCGCGCTTGACCACCGCGATCACCAGATCCAGGTCCGGCCCCACCGCCTGGGCCCGCTCCAGCCGGTCGGCCCGCAGGATCACCCGGCGCTTGCCGGTCTCGATGATCGTGGCCCGCCACTCCCCGTCCCGGCCGTTGAACACCAGCAGCTCGTCGCCGACCCCCTGGCGCATCACCGCGGCCAGATAGCGGCTCTGCCCGTCGTCCAGCGGCAGGGCGAGGGTGGCGGCGAGATCGTTGGGGACGAAGAGGCGGATCATGGGAGGGTTCTAAGCTTCCCAGGGTCGCTTTGAAAACGACGAGTCCTCGCGGGGCCGGCCCACCAAGTCGCCTGGCGCCCCCATCACGTCATCCCGGCCGCAGCGAAGCGGAGAGCCGGGACCCAAGGGCGGCGGGCAGGGCCCCTGGGTCCCGGATCGGCCTGACGGCCGTCCGGGATGACGGAGTGTGTTTGCCTGGCAAGCAGCGTCTAGCCCCTAGACCCGGAAGCGCAGCACCGGGCCGTTCCAGTCCTCGCTGACCACGTCGATCTCCTCGACCTCCGCATAGGCCGCCGCGACCTTGCGCCAGAACGGCAGGGCCCCGGTGTTGCGCCGCGCCACGGCCGCCTCCCAGACCCCCGGATAGCGGGCGAGGATCGCCTGGGCCGCGGCCAGGCCGATCCCACCCCGGCGGTGCTTCCGCAGGATGAAGAACTCCGCGACGCCGCGGTCGATCGCCCGGCCCGAATGGCTGTGGGTGTTCAGCAAGGCGAAGCCGGCCAGGTGGCCGCCGCGCCGGATCAGCAGCGGGACGCGCTCCGGCTCGGCCCAATAGGCGTCCAGCGGATAGGGCTCGAATCGACCATCCGCCCCCACCTCCCCGCGCGCCTGGTCCGACCACTGCTCCGAGAAGTCGTGGACGTAGAGCTGCATCAGGTTCTCGAGCGCCGCCCGCTCGTGCGGCTGGGCCAGGGTGATTTCAAGGTCGGACATCTGCGGCAAGGCTCAGCGGCCGACCATCATCGCCAGACGGGCGGCCATCAGCTTGAACATGAACCTTGGCGGATAGCCGGCGAAGCTGGGCAGCGGACCCGCGGGCCGCGTCGCCCCGGTCTTGATCCGCATCTGCAGCGGCGGCGCCTCCGGCCCCAGCCGGGCGCGGTAGACCGAGAACCAGTGTCCCTTCTCGTAGTCCAGGAACATCGGGGTGTCGCAGCATGACGCGATCACCCGGCGGGTCGGCGCCTCGGGAGAGAGCCGGTGGTCGCGGAGTTGGTCTTGCCCCTTCACACACACGACCTGGTCCTTGCGGAACAGAATACAGGGCGTTCCACCCTCGGCGTCGCGCAGGTCGCCGGCTCCGCTGAGAGCTTCAAGTTGAGCCGCCGCCTCACGGCAGTCGGCGCAATGGCAGGCGGCGCCGAGAATCGGGGGCCCCGAGACAAGGTATTCCACGCCGCCGCATCGGCACCGGAGACGGGTTTCCTGGGTCGGCTTGGGAGCCATTCGCGTCTTCCGTGTTCTTGAAACAATGAAGCTTGCAGTCATTGTCGTGGCGGGCCGGTCGGGTCCAGAACATTCCCACGCGCCTCATCGGCCTCGGTTGAGGCGGAATGCCGTACTGGGGCCCGGGTGCGGGAGTTACGGTGCCACTGTATGAAATAGGCCACCCTCATCGGCGCCCGCCGTCTCCTCAAGCTTGGGGCCTCGCTTGGCGGGCTGCGGGCGGTCTCGCGCTCCAGGCCCTTGATCCAGTCTGCCGCGCCCACCGGCCGCCGGGTGGAAAGTAGGGCCACGCACGACTGAACGGGTCGAAGCGGACGCCCCGGATAAATTGCGCGTGCTCCCACTTTCGACCCCCCTGGCGCGAGCCCCGCCACACGGACTAGGTTCACCCCATGTCCAAATCCGATAAGTCCGACAACGGCCTCAACGACCTCGAACAGGCGCAGCTTGCCCTGGTGCGCAGCCAACAGCGGGCGATGGAGAGCGGCGCCAAGGTGCTGATCATCTTCGAGGGCCGCGACGCGGCGGGCAAGGATGGCACGATCCAGCGGGTCATCGAGCATCTGTCGGTCCGCGCCACCCGGGTCATCGCCCTGCCCAAGCCCTCCGACCGCGAGCGCAGCCAGTGGTACTTCCAGCGCTATGTCGGCCACCTGCCGGCCGCCGGCGAGATCGTGATCTTCAACCGCTCCTGGTACAATCGCGGCGGCGTCGAACCGGTGATGGGCTTCTGCACGCCCGAGGAACATGAAGCCTTCCTGCGCGACGTCTCCACCTTCGAGACCATGCTGGTGGAAAGCGGCCTCACCGTCGTGAAGCTCTGGCTGGATGTCTCCAAGAAGGAGCAGGCCAAGCGCCTGGAAGAACGCCGCACCGATCCCCTCAAGGTGCTGAAATCCAGCCCCCTCGACGAGGCGGCGCAATCGAAGTGGGACGACTACACCAAGGCCCGCGACGAGATGCTCAAACGCACCCACGCCCCGCGCACCCCCTGGGTCTGCGTCCGCAACGACGACAAGACCGAGGGCCGGCTGAACGTCCTGCGCTACCTGGTCAACGCCATGGCGCCCAAGGACATCGCCAAGAAGATCAAGGACCCGGACCCGAAGATCATCTTCCCCTTCGAGATCGAGGCCCTCACGGACGGTCGCCTGGAGCGCTGACCCGCCCGCATGACGCAGACCCTCACCGCCCAGGAGGCCCGCCGCATCGCCCTGGCCGCCCAGGGTTTCGGCGAGCGCCGCCCGGCCGATCCCGGCAAGCGCCATCTGGTCAAGACCATCGATCGGCTGGGCCTGCTGCAGATCGATTCGGTCAATGTGGTCAGCCGCACCCACTACCTGCCGCTGTTCTCCCGGCTCGGCGCCTATCCCCGGCCCCTGCTGGAGGACCTGGCCTGGGGCAGGAAGCCGGCCCTGTTCGAGTACTGGATGCACGAGGCGTCGCTGGCCCCCCACGCCCTCCAGCCGCTGATGCGCTGGCGGATGGACGACGCCCGCGAAGGCGTCGGCACCTGGAAGGGGGTCGCCCGCTTCCTGCGCGAGAACCGGCCTTTCATCGACAAGGCCCTGGCCGAGATCCACGCCCGCGGCGCCATCTCCGCCGGCGAGCTCGAGATCGGCGAGAAGCGGGGCAAGGGCGGCTGGTGGGGCTGGAGCGAGGGCAAGCGGGCCATGGAGTGCCTGTTCTGGGCCGGCGAGATCACCACCGCCACCCGGCGCACCACCTTCGAGCGAGTCTACGGCCTACCAGACGACGTCCATCCCAGGTCGGTGCGGGACGCCCCCACTCCGCCCCGCGACGAGGCGCAACGCCAGTTGCTCCGCATCGCCGCCCGCGCCCAGGGCGTGGCCACCGAGCGCGACCTGCGCGACTATTTCCGGATGCCGGTGGCCGACACCAAGGCCCGCCTCGCCGAGTTGGTGGAGGCCGGTGACCTGCTGCCGGTGTCGGTGAAGGGCTGGGACCAGCCCGCCTATCTCGACCCCGCCGCGCGCAGGCCGCGCAGGATCACCGCGCGCGCCCTGCTCTCGCCCTTCGACAACCTGATCTGGTTCCGCGAGCGCACTGAGCGGCTGTTCGGCGTCCGCGTCCGCCTGGAGATTTACACCCCGGCCGAAAAGCGCGTGCACGGCTACTACGTCCTGCCCTTCCTGCAGGGCGAGGCCATCACCGCCCGCGTCGACCTCAAGGCCGACCGCAAGGCCGGCGTCCTGCTGGTCCAGTCGGCCCACGCCGAACCCTGGGCCGATGCGGCGACGCCGAAGTTGCTGGCGACGGAGCTCAAGCTGATGGCGGGGTGGCTTGGGCTCGGCTCGGTGCAGGTCGAAACCAAGGGCGACTTGGCGCCGAGCTTGGCGGCGGTTCTGACCTAATTCCTCCCCCAGGCGCGTAGCGCCGATGTGGGGGAGGTGGCGCGGACCGCAGGTCCGTGCCGGAGGGGGATCAACGTAGTTGACCTCTTCGACCCCAAAACAAGAGTCAAAGTCCCCCTCAGTCAGCTTCGCTGACAGCTCCCCCAGCGAGCTACGGGATGCACGGAAGTGATTCCCTGATTTGAGCTGAGCTGATTCAACGGTCCATCGGATGGAGGATCGTATGGACGGCTTTGGCCCTGGGGATGTGCGCACGTCGGCGC
>JAGNIV010000052.1 GCA_018001015.1 Phenylobacterium sp.
CGGATGGGGGGGCCTGTCCCCGCGATCCCCGGCCGGGGAGGGGCGGGGAGGGGGGGGGGGGACGGGGGCGGGGCCGATGAAACCCGCCCTGCAGCGCGGCGAGGGCGGGGGGGGCCCGGCGGCCCCGCCTCGCCCTCGGCGAGGTCGCCTTAGCCCCTAACCGGCCCGCCCTAGGGTCGTGAGCTGGATCGCGGACGAGCCCGCTTCGGCAGCGCTGATCTGGGAGACGACTGTCGATGAAGCGTCTGGGGAACACCGACACCCCTGGCGGCGGCCAACGTCAGACTCTACGAAGCGCAAAACCGACGTTCGCCTCCGAGCGTTCAGAACATGCGTGCAGCGATGAGCGATATTCAGACCTTGATTGCGAGACTCAAGTCGCTCGATCCTCATACCGATCCTGAGCTATGCAAGGCGTGCATGGTGGAGGCTGCCGAGGCCCTGGCGCGAGGCTCTACCGATCTGACAATCGGCCGCTTGGCGCGCGACGGCGCCCCAGAGACCCTTGCGCTGGGCGGAGTATGGTTTGATCGCCGCGAGACAACGGAAGCGCTGACAGTTCTGCTCGCCGAGGCGAGACAGCGGGGCGACTAGCCAATTTCGGGCTTCAAACGCGACCGGCCGATAGTTCTTCCCGCTCGGGAAGAATTCGAAGATTTGTGTGCTCGAAACGCGCGTTTCTTCCCGAGCGGGAAGCTCTCGCACGAACGGGATCTGCTCACCCAGAACGTTGGTACGAACCCGCAAGCTTCCCGCTCGGGAAGATTTACCTTGCGCCACGTCCAAAATTGCGAATATCATCCCGCTCGGGAAGATATAATGATCGCCACGGCAAAAGACTTCGGAGCCACCCTCTCGCGCGCGCGCAAGGCCTTGGGGCTCACCCAACGCGAACTCGCCCTGTCGATCGGCGTGGGCGAGCGCTTCATTGTCGAGCTCGAAGCCGGCAAGGCCACAGCTCAACTGGGCAAGGCGCTCGCCGCGGCCAAGGCCGCCGGCATGCACCTCACCGACTCGGCTGAATTCTAACGGAGGCATGAGCCATGGGCCTGCCCATCTATGCCGCCGACCAGCTTGTCGCCCAGATTGAGGCCGGCCCGGATGGTCCTTGGCTGCAGTACGAGACGGTCTGGACCAGCGGACGCGACAGCTTCCCGATCTCCCTGACCATGCCAATGACCCAGCCCAGGCATGGGCCGCAGGTCACCGTGCCCTGGCTGATGAACCTGTTGCCCGAAGGTGAGCCGTTGCGCGTGGTCACGCGCGCCCTTGGCGTCGCCCAGGAAGATATCCTCGGCCTGATCGCCAATCTCGGCCGTGACCTGGCGGGCGCGCTCACCACGGGCGAGCCGCGGCGCGGCGATGCGCCGGCCTTGACGCCTTTGCCCGCCGACGCCCTGGAGCGGATCATCGAGGAGCTGCCGGCCCGGCCCTTCCTCGTTGGCGAAGAGGGGGTGTCGATGAGCCTTGCCGGCGCCCAGGAGAAGTTGCCCCTGGCGATGGTCGATGATGGCCTGGCCATTCCGGTCAACGGCGCGGCCTCGACCCACATTCTCAAGCCCGACAACCCACGCCTGCCCGGCAGCGTCCAGAACGAAGCCCTGTGCATGGTGCTCGCCCGCCGCTGCGGCCTGGCGGTCGCACCGGTGACAACCGGGCAGGCCGGGGCCAGATCCTACCTGCTCGTCGAACGCTATGACCGCGCGGCTTCGGACGCCGGCGTTCGGCGCCTGCACCAGGAGGACTTCTGCCAGGCCTTGGGCAAGCCGCCGGCCGCCAAGTATCAGCACAACCATTCAGGGGTGAGGGGTCCATCGACCGCCGACATGTTTGGCCTTGTGCGCGAGCACATGACGGCGCGCGAAATCAACCAGCTGCTCGATGCGGTGATCTTCAACATCGCCATCGGCAACGTCGATTCGCACGCCAAGAACTACTCGGTGCTCTTGCAGCCCAGGCGCAGCGTGCTCGCGCCGCTCTATGACCTGATGACGGGCCTGACCTGGCCCAACATCACCCTGAATCACGCCCAGGACATCGGCGGCCAGCAGCGCGGCCGGCACATTTATGGCCGCCATTGGCGCCGCATGGCCGAGGCCGCCGGCCTGGCCGGGCCAGCCACCCTGCGCCGCGTGCAACAGCTGGCCGGCCGCATTGCGGCCGAGGCGCAGCAAGCGGCCGCCGAGGTGGCGGCCATGCCGGCCGGCGGCCAGGGCGCCGAAGGCTTCGCCGCCGCTATCACCGAACGCGCCTTGCTCGTGCAGGCCCATGCCGCCGAAGAGGGCGATCCCGGCGCCGACCCGGCGCCGGAAGCCGCCGAAGGCTCGAGCGCGTATCCGGGATAGAGCCCGGCCTTGCAAAGCCATCCCTGGCCCCGTCCGCCCTAGGCCCGGGCGACGGGCACCTCATCCAGGCGCGTCGTGTAGCGCGGGGTCCGCCATTCAGCCTTCTGCGTCCAGCGCGTCCGGCCCGTGGTCGCCCCGATGACCACGCTGCCGCGTCCAAAGCGGCGGTTCGAAGCGTCCAGCGCCGCCATCAGTCGCTCCGAGCGCCCCGGATCCTTCGCCGCCAGCAGGCTTGCCTGTACCTGACCTGCGGGAATCAGGCCCTCGCAGAGGACGCCGGCCTTGCTGTAGCGATACCCGTCCCGCCAAGCTTGGCGCGCTGCCTGCCGCGCGCCGGCAACGAGTTCGGTGCTGTCGGCCGTGGCCTCCAGAAAGGTAACGGCGCCACTGGCGCTGTGATGCGGCCCCGCGCCGAAGGGATTGGTGTGCATGAACACCGACAGCCGCGGGGCGACAACGCCATTGCGGCGCAACTTCTCACCTACCCGGCTGGCGAAGCTCGCGACCGCCTGCAGCAAGTCGTCTAAGTCCGTGATCGGCTGGCCAAAGCTTCGGGTCACCGCGCACCCCTTGCGGCCCGCCGGAACCTCGTCCCACGACAGACAGGTCTGGGCGCGCAGCTCCAGCACCAGGCGCTCGCCCACGACGCTGAGGACGGCGCGAGCCTGACGCGGATCGAGGTCTCGGAGTTGGCCGGCCGTGGTCACCCCCATGGCCGTCAGCCGCGCGGCATAGGCCGGGCCCACGCCCCAGACGTCGCCAACGGGCAGATCGTCTAGGGCGGCGGCGCGAACCTGCGGGTCGCTCAGATCGCAAACGCCGTCCAGCGCCGGCGTGCGCTTGGCCAGGTGGTTAGCCACCTTGGCCAGGGTCTTGGTAGGACCAAGCCCGACACATGTCGGAATCCCGGTCCACTGGCGGACCGTCGCGCGCAAGGCGCGGGCGTGACCGACCGGATCGGCAAGCCCGGTGAAATCCAGGAAGCTCTCGTCAATGCTGTAGACGACGACCTCGGGCGCGAACCGCTCATAGACGGCGTTCACCCGCCGGCTCATGTCGCCATAGAGCACATAGTTCGAGGACAGGGCGGCGACCCGCTCGCGGGCGCAAAGCTCGCGGACCTTGAAATAGGGATCGCCCATCTTCAGGCCGATGGCCTTGGCCTCGGGGCTGCGGGCGATGATGTTGCCGTCATTGGACGACAGCACCACGGTCGGCCGTCCTTCCAGGCGTGGATCGAAGACCCGCTCGCACGAGACGTAGAAGCAATTGCCGTCGCTCAGCGCGATCACCGGCCTCATCGAGTCGGCCGATGGGCGCGCAGGGACCAGGCGACCACGCCCCAGATGCTGATTTCACTGTGCGGGTCCGGCGCGAAGGGCGGCGACAGGGGATTGTCATGGCTGAGGGCCGGCCGGCCGGCGACATAGGCGAGGCGCTTGACCGTCGGTTCGCTGTCGACGACGGCGACCACCACATCGCCGGAGACCGGGGCCAGCGAGCGGTCGCAGACCAGGTAGTCGCCGTCCAGGATCGTGGGCGTCATGCAATCGCCGGACGCCCGCCACAGGAAGGTGGCGGCGGGGTTGGTGACGACGAGCCGGCTGACATCGATGGCGTCTTCGATCCAGTCATCGGCCGGGCTTGGGAATCCGCAGCAAATGCGAAAGCCCACGAGGGGGAGGGGAAGGGGAAGACCGATGACAACGGGACGCATGAGACCTCGAAAGCCTGCCGACACGGGGGCAGGCGGCGAGGTTGAGAACATAAGTAGAACATTTGCGCCCCTGCAAGGGGGCATCGCGCCTGTCCACAGACCGCCAACAGACAAATGGGCGTGACCGCGCCAGCGGCCACGCCCTGCGGGGTCACCCGCGTGTCTTCACTGGAAGGTGGCGGATGCCTCGTTCAGCGGCCTTTTGACCGAGATTGAGGGCGGGTCCGAAGGGCTGCAGTGACGCCCCGCGCGCGCCGTTCAGGGTGTTCGCCAGGGTCAGGACACAGACCGGTTCGAGGGCGATCAATTCGTCATTGGCCCGGAAGGGGGCGGCGCGGCCGTTCTTGTCGAAGTCGGCCTTGGCGAGCACCAGGGTGACCGCCTTCTGCTTGGCCCACTTGATGGCGATCTTCTCCCCGCCTTTGGCGCCAGTCGTCGCCAACGCCATGTCCGGCCATTGGGCCTGGGCCCAGTTCAGCGCATCGAAGATGCGATGGGCGTCGTCCTCGGTGTCGGCTTGCGGCGCGGCGCGGAACGCGACGATGGTGGCGCCAGGGTCAGTCGCGGCGTGCTTGCGAGCCTTGGCGGTCCGCAGGGCGTCGCGCGCGTCGATCTGGGCGGCAGTCAGGCGCGAGGCCTTCACATGTCCCTTCCAAGGGGACCACACCTCGCCGGTCGCCGTGGTATAGCTCGCCGCAGCGGCGTCTCGCACGAACTCCAAGGCCAGGCAGGCGACGTCGGCGGCGCGGGCTTTTCGGGTGGCGTCCTGCATCTCGGTGTCAGCGATCTCGGAGCCGTCGAAGTCCCGGCTCAGCCGGTTGAGCTCGTCCCTGGCCCGATCCGCGTCCCGTTCGATGCGTTGGGCGGCCGAGTGAAACGCCCCGATGAGCGTCTCGCAGATGATGGCCTGGAAATCCTCGAGTGCGGTCTCGCCAAAGACATCGAGGGTCTCGGTCAGCACCGCATGACCCAACTGGATCAAAGCATCCTCGTGAGGGTGGGGCCGGGGGTCATCCAGGGTCAGGGCCTGGGCTTCGAAGTGGGTGAGCGCGCCGGTCAGCGGCGCGAAGGCGGAGGAGGGCATGAGGGTGATCCTTGTCGGAGTGGGGTTCTGAGCCCGTCGGCTCGACGACCGCCCAGCGCCGACGGCTGGGGACGCCCACAAGGGCTTTGAGCGGAGCGTCCCTTGTGGGGGGCGCCAGACGGTGGCGAGGTCTCAAGAGCCAGAGGACTCCAGGACCGCAGCACCGCCGACACCAACCGTTTGCCGCCTCGGCTTCAGCGTTTGGCACTGCCACGCACCACCCGTCCGCCCATGCGCTCAGGCGTGGCTGCGCCCCGCCTTCCGCTCGATGAGGTAGACGCGGTCCTTGAGCTTGGGGATGCGGTAAAGGCCGCCCAACTCGCTGCGATAGACGAGACCGCCGCGGTTGCGTCCAGGCAAAGAGATCGCCTCGAAGCGGGAGAACGTCCGGCCGTCTCGAAACAACAGCGGCTCGGCCAGCACCACGACATCACCAGGCTTGGGTGTCGGCTTGGCGGAGCGCCCAGCCCGAAGGGCCAAACCCGACCGGCACCGCTCGCGCCAAGCCAGGGCGTTGGTGTTGTCGGTCGCCGTCAGCAGGTCGAGAATGCGCGCAGGGCAGTCGGACTCGCACGGGCCCATGGATTCTGACATGTCTTTGTAGCCGAACACCAAGCCCTCCCGGTCGCGCGGGTTATGGCGCACCAAGCACACCAAGCCCCAGACCTCCCGCGCCTCCGTACCGGCGCTGATCCATTCGACGGCGGCGTAGTAGGTGCGCCGTCCGACCACACTTGAGGCCAGCACGCGAGAGCGGCCGGTGTCCCGGTCGTAGGTGAATTGCGCATCGAGATAGGCTTTGGGGGTCGCGTGCCCCTCCAGCGAGCGCATGTAGAGCCAGCCCATGGCGGCCTCCTTGCAAGATGATGGGAAAGGCCGGCTTCAGGCGGCCAAGGCGGCGACCGCGGCCTGGGCGCTGAACGCCAGCAGATAGTCGACGGCCCGTTGGGCATGGCCGGACGCTTCGAGAAGGGCCGAGGGACGATGCCGCAGGATTTTCGCCCAGTGGCCAAGATAGGCCGCATGGCTGTCCAGCAGCTGCGGTGCGAGCCCGATGCGTAGACCGAGCGCCGCCGCGCCGATCTCGGCGACCAGTTCTTCGAAGGCGTAGGCCTCGTCGCCGAAGCGTTTGCCGAAGGTGCGATCCAACCGATGAGCCGCGCCCGACCAGTGCAGCTGCTCGTGCGCCTTGGTGGCCAGGAAGTCGTCGGGCGTGTCGAAGGCTTCCGGAAGGGGAAGCCGGATCAGATCGAGCGCCGGCACATAGCAGGGCGTCCCGCGGCCGAATTCCACCCGAGCCGGAATCGCATCCAGCACGGCGTTGCGCGCTGCCGCGCGGGCGGCCGGATCGGGTTCGACGACGTTGAGATATTGCTGCGGACAGTCTGTCAGCTGCTCGGCGTTGAACACGCTATAGGTCTTCAAGTAGCGCAGGATACGAGGATCGCCGGTGTCGTCGGCCGGCCCCACGTCGGCTCCATCGGCGGGATCACCCACCACCCGGGTCTTGTAGAGGATCGCGGGCGAGCCCTTCTCACCCTTGGCCACAGGGGCATTGATCGAAAGCGCTTGGCGGAAGGTGAACCAGTAGGGCGAGCGATAGCCGCGCAACGCGCCCGCGAAGGCGAGAAGCCAGGCGTTGCTGCCGCTGAAGGGCTCGCCGGTCGCGCGTAGTGGCGCCTTGGGATCGGCGCTGGCCTTCCAGGCCTGGCGCCACGGCGGCACGCCAGCCTCGATGCGGGCGATGATGTCATTGATCAGGTCGTTGAGGGGGTTGGACATGGGAACCTCGGGCTCGCCCCCGGGCCAATCCCGGAGCGCTTGCCCGCTCCGTCCCTTCCTCCAGCCCTTTGCCGGCCGGGCCGCCGGCATGGAAAGAGCCGCCGGCGGATCACCGGCGGCTCCCTCATCCCAGATCTGCTAGGCTGCGGCCGGCAGGATCGTCTGGGCGGGCCAGCGATCGAGGATCTCGCTCAGCACGTCGGGTCGATCGGTCGGCACAAAGACGCGCGGCGTGTAGGCGATGATCTCAACGAAGCAACCAAGCGCCACGAAGCTGGTGCGCTGAGCCCCCGCCCCGACGATCTCCAGCCGCCAGCGGTCCATCACCTTGGCCCGGCGCAGCCACAGCCCGCCGCTCAAGGCCACGGAGGCTCCCTCCGAAAGGACCAGCCGGGTGGCCGCCTCGCCATCACCCACGGCGCTGGCGGTGTCAGTCAGCCCCAGCGCTATCTTCAGTGGCGTGACCTGGGCCGGGGCCAGAAGACGGCCAAGCCAACGGCGCCCGTCAGGCGCCTTCAGCCGTCGCACCGAGGTCCGCTTGTCAGGCAGACTGCTCCAGATCGGCAACAGCAACCCCGCCACCAACACGAGATCGCGGGTGACCCACGGGTCCGCCGCCGCCAGTTCTGCGTCCCAGGCCTCGCGCCAGGCGGCCT
>JAGNIV010000053.1 GCA_018001015.1 Phenylobacterium sp.
CCTAGGCCGGGCGGATACGGGTCAAAGCCGACCTCGCGCGCGAGGCGCGGGGTTGCGGACCCTCCGGCCTTCCGCCGCTGCGCTCTGTGCAGGCCGGTTTCCACACCCCGCGGGCTTTGGCCCGGCCCCTTTGCCCGGCCCTGCAGGTCGCGTGATCGCGGCAGGGACCGCGAGCCGCCGGGGCTCTTCCCGGCGGTCGATTGGAGAAATGTGATGCTCAACAAGGTTCAACTCATCGGCTTCACCGGCGCCGACGCTGAAATCCGCACCGTCTCGGGCGGCAAGAAGGTCGCCACCCTGCGGGTCGCCACCAACCGCTACACCAAGAAGGACGGCGATCGGAAGGACTACACCACCTGGCACCAGGTGGAGATCTGGAACCAGGGCACGGTCGGCTGGCTGGAAGGCCGCCATCTTCCCAAGGGCTCGAAGGTGTTCGTCGAAGGCGAGATTCGCCACGACCGCTACACCGACCAGAGCGGCCAGGAGCGCTTCTTCTCCAAGGTGGTGGTGGCCACCCCGCAGCACGAGCTGAAGTCGCTGGATCGCCAGGAGGCGGCCGACGAGGACTAGCCTTCGGCAGGGCCCGTCCGGTCGCCGGGCGGGCCCGCAAGGCAGGGTATGTTGTATGCTACCCAGCTCACCAGGCCCGCTTGTTGCCAATTGGCAACTTGGGGCCGCGGGGCCCTTCGGTCGCCCGGCGAGTGGGTTCCATTCAACGCATGTCGACGACCTGCAGGGCCAGCCGAACGCGCCGGTCCGCCGGCAATCCGTACTGGTGAAGGACCCCGGACAAGCGGGGCATCCGGGGGCCAAAGACCCATAAAGGCAGGGCTGTGGGAGGTGAGCAGATGGGCTTGTTGCCAATTGGCAACTTCGGCTTCCGGCGGTCTCTGAGAGCCGCCTCCCCTACCCTTCCCTCTCACAAATGAGCATGGTGGCGCCCAAGATGTCCAAGCGCGCGATTCGACAACAGGAGTTCGATCTCTTCATCCCTCGGATGAGCAGCCTGCCGCTGAAAGATCAGCGGGAGGTGATGGAGCGGCCGTTCTTCTCATTGAGCAAACGCAAGCGGCTGAAGCCCATCGAATACACCAGCCCCGACGGCGAGGTCTGGGTGCATGTCAGCGCCAATCCGGCATTTGGCATCGCCACCATTTGGGACGCCGACATCCTCATCTGGGCGACCTCCCGGATCAATCAGATGCGCGAGCAGGGCGTCAACGATCTGCCGCGCACCCTGCACACCACCAGCTATGACCTGTTGAAGGCGATCAAGCGCGACACCGGCGGCAAGGGCTATAAGGAGCTGCAGGCGGCACTACAGCGTCTCGAAGCCACCACGATCCAGACCTCGATCCGCGGCTCGAAGCGCAACACCAAGGCGCAGTTCGGCTGGCTCGACGAGTGGGTGCTGGAATCGGATCCGGTCACCGGCGCGCCCAAGGGGCTCAGCCTGACCCTGTCCAACTGGGTCTATGAGGGGGTGATCAAGGATCGTTCCCTGCTGACCCTGCATCCGGACTATTTCGCGCTGGCGGGCGGGGTCGAGCGCGCCATCTATCGGATCGCCCGCAAGCACGCCGGCGACCAGCCCGGTGGCTGGACCTGTCGGGTGAGTGTGCTGCACGACAAGACCGGAAGCGAGAGCCCACTGAAGCAGTTCAACTACCTGCTCAAGCGGATCGTCACCGCAAACGATCTGCCGGAATACGACCTCAGCTTCGTCAATACCGCCGACAATTCCCAGGCCATCCATTTCGTGCGGCGCGACGCCGCCGAGCGCGCGGCCATCAAGGCCGATCTCGAGCGACTCGCCGCCGATTCGGCCCGCCGGGAGCGCGAGGACGCTCGGGCCTTGCAGGTCGATGCGATGTTTGAAAAGCGTAGGGTTCCGCCCTCGGGGGATCGGTGACCTTTTCCACGGGGGATCGATGACCGTCTTGCCGGGGGATCGGTGACCCTCCCCTCGGGGTTTCGGTGACCGACCGATCTGAAAACCCTTTGAGGGGATTGGCTTTTCCGGCCTCGTTGCGGCGCCTAACTCTGTCTAACCTTGTCCCTAAGATAACTTCTAACGGGGTGTGGCGGACAGGCTGGCTTGCCGTCGCCTTGAACCGAGAGGGTTCAGGCTCGGCGCGCTGTTAACCCTTTCTTCATTGTATCCGAACGAAAACTTGGCAAATTCCAGACATGATGTCGGATATTTGCAAAGGAGGCGGACCATGGCGAAGCAAGCCCTAGCTGAAAGCACCGCTTCCGGCCCCGTCCTGCTCGCCGCCATGTCGGCGCTCAGCGACCGGGCGCATGACGTCATCACCCGCCTTCGCGCCACGGTGTTTGCGCCGGGTGAGCAGAAGATCGTCGACCTGCGGTTCACGGTCACCAAGGCGGCCGAGATGGTCGGGCGGACTTCAGAAGCCATTCGGCAGGCCGAAGCCGACGGACGCCTCCCCGCCCCTCGCCTGAGCGCGACCGGCCGCCGGGAAGGCTACAACCTGTCCGAGGTCAATCACATGCGCGACGTCTTCGGCACACGCCCCCGGCGTGGGCCCGACGATCCGCCCATCGTCCTGGCGGTGCAGAACTTCAAGGGCGGGGTCGGCAAGAGCACGCTGACCTGCCACGTCGCCCAGTTTCTGGCTCTGAAGGGCTACCGGGTGGCGGTGATCGACTGCGACAGCCAGGCGAGCACCACGACGATCTTCGGCTTCAACCCCGACATCGACATCGACGATGAGGAGACCCTCCTCCCCTTCTTCCGCCACGGCGGCGAACCGGACCTGAAGTATGCCCTTCGGTCTACCGCCTGGCCGGGCATCGATCTGGTGCCTGCAAACCTTGGGTTATACCAGGCCGAATACGAGGCGGCGGCACGGCTTCGCGGCAATCCGGACGCGCTCGACCGTCTGCGTCGCGGCGTGGAAAGTATGGCCGGGGACTACGACGTGGTCCTACTGGATCCGCCGCCAGCGCTGGGCATGCTTTCGCTGGCCGTGCTGCGCGCCGCCAATGCGCTGCTGATTCCGACGCCGCCCTCGACCGTCGACTTCGCCTCGACGGCGCACTTCCTGCGGATGATCGTCGAGACGCTCGAGGTGATGCAGAACCACCTGGGCGCCCGCGGCTACCATTTCCTGCGCGTCGTCGCGACCAAGGTCGATGAGGGCAAGAGCGCCCACACGCAGATCCGGGACATGATGGAAGCGGTGTTCGGCGCCGACATGCTGTCGGCCTCGCTGCTCGACTCCGCCGAAATCGACAACGCCAACGTCCAGCTGCGCACCGTCTATGAGCTAAGCGGTCCGACGACCAAGACCTATGAGCGCTGCCGCAACAATCTGGATCGCCTGAACGGCGAGATCGAACTGCTTATTCGCAAAGCCTGGCCAAGCCATCGGCCGGAGCTTCGTCGGCTTGGATTAGGGTAGGGGAGGGCGGTCATGGCATCCACAACAGGCAAGAACCGCTCGATCCTCGCGGGCTTGGTGGCTCCGGTCACTGAAACCCCGACTATTGAGCGCGGCGCGCCCGCAACGGAGCGACTGAGCACCCGCCTGACCGGGCTGGCGCGGGTCACCTCCGGGGACGTCAAGGAAAAGACCCTCAAGCTCGTCGATCCGGCCCGTTGCCGGATGTGGAGCCGGCACAATCGCCGCTACGACCTGCTCGATGAAACCTCCTGCGCCGACCTCCTTGAGAGCCTGCGTTCCCAGGGCGAGCAGGAGTTTCCGGCGATCGTGCGGCGGGTCGACGACGACCCGGCCTTTGATTACGAGGTCATCAGCGGCGCCCGGCGGCATTGGTCGGTCAGCTACCTGCGCAATATCGAGCATCGCGAGATCCGTTACCTGATCGAGGAGCGCGAGCTCACCGACGAGCAGGCCTTTCGCCTGGCCGACGTCGAGAACCGGTCGCGTAGGGACATCAGCGATTATGAGCGCGCGCTCGACTATCGACACGCCGTCGAGACCTTCTACGGCGGCGTCGCCCAACGGATGGCCGAACGTCTTGAAGTCCCAAGGGCGTGGCTGTCGCGCTTTCTAGACCTCGGAAAGCTCCCGACCGACGTCGTGGAAGCCTTCGGGGACATCCGCCTTCTGCGTGAGAACCACGCGCGCGAAATCAAGCCTCTGCTCGCCGACGACGACTCGCGACCAAAGGTGATGGCCGAAGCTAAGCGGCTGGCCGCTCAACAGGCGGCCTGCAGGGCGGCTGGCAAGGCGATGCTGGAGCCTCCTAAGGTCATCAGCGCCCTAAAGGCCGTCGCCAGCCGCAAGCCGGCCGCCAAGGCGGCCCGTCCAGCTACTGTCGTTTCCAGCGACAGCGGCGCAGCCCTCTTCACCCTGGTCCGCAAGGGTTCGAAGAAGGTGGTGCTGGAACTGGCGCTCGATGCCGACGCGAGCAATGCGGACTTCGAGTCCGCCTTCCAGCGCGAGCTGCAAAGGCTGCGTCTGAAGGCCTGAAGTTGCCAATTGGCAACAAGGTGATTTCGGCGCGATTCCGAACCCCCGAGACGCAAGTTGCCAATTGGCAACTTCGCAGATCCTCCGGGGTATCAGTGACCGCCTCGGCCGGAAATTGCACCGTCGCAATTTTGCCCGTTGAGCCCTCAGTTCTGTCGTGGTGCCACACAAGCAGCGCGTCGGGGCGTGAGCGGGGAGGGGCCTGCCGGCGGCTATGGACGCTGACGCCAGAAGTGCTAGCGGCCCATAGCCAGTGGGATGACGGTCAGCAGCCGATTGATCTCCGTCTCCAATTTGCCGGAGATCGGCAGGTGAGCGCGCTCCTGGCCCCAGACCTGGTGGAACCGGTCGACCGCCTGCGTCGCCGCATCCTTTGCCAAGGCTTCGGGGATGCCGGCCTTGGCGGCCATATAGATCAGCTCGCCAAGGGTCAGTTCGGCGACCTTTTTCGTCCGGGCGAACTTCAACGCCGCGTTCTCATCGGGGAGGTAGAGGGTCGTCGATAGGAAGTCGTAGCCCGGGGCCAGCTTGGGCGTGCGTCCATCCGGATAGATCAGCGACCAATTCTTCAGGTGCATGTCGGCATTGCCGATCAGGGCGTTGAACACCAGACGGCGGATGAACTCGCTCACCCCGGCCTCGCCCGTTTCCAACCAGAGCACCTTGGCGATGTTGCGGTAGGAGCCCTTGTCGTACTTCTCCGCCGGATAGACGCCGAAGACCTGGGCGAAGTCCTCGATGTGGACCGGGGGTCCTTTGAGGGGGCGGTCGAAGCGGCGGATGGCGAAGGCATCCTCCTCGAATTTGCCGAGGCCCTCGGGCAGACCCTCGATCTGGTCGAGCGGCAAGAGCTCGACGTCGGGGATATCCATGCCCATGGCGCGCGCCAGGCGCATCATTGAAAACTCGTTGGCCGCCACGGCGGGAAACCGCATCGACGGCAGCTTGATGATCCAGTCGCCGCCGCGGCCGCTCGCCGGAATCGTCAGACCGCCCTGAGCCTTTTGGACGGCCGAGAATTTTAGCTGCACGCCGGCCAGCGAGAAGCGCAAGGCCGCTTCGTGTGTCCCGGCGCCGCTATCGACCGGCTGGTCGTCTTCGGCTGCGTCGCCGTCGTCGATTTCGCCGCTGCCCCTCGGCCGCACGGTGATGGCGCCGGGCAGGTCCAGGCCCAGGGTCTCCAACAACGGATATTCCCGCATCGGCTTCACACCGGCGCGCTTGGCGAGGTAGTCGCGCAGCGGGCCTTCAGGCAGTAGGTTGGAAAAGAACGGCATGAGCCGTGTCTGGGTCGGCCTGTGGTCCCTCAGCAGACCGCCGCGATCCCCCTTGAACGACAGGCTAAGCGTAGGCCGGTCTGAGTCCTCGGCGTAGGCGTCGTCGAAGGCAAAGATCGACTGGTCGCCGCCAAGTGCAGTGATCAGGCCGATCCTTCGGTCGCCGAGCAGAACTTCCAATGCATCCGCCGCCATCGTCAGTCCTCATCGTCCAGGCTGTAGGCCGGCCGTTCGCCTGCGGGGGCATGCACCAGCATGTTTCTCAAGTCCTTGAGCTTTTGCGCCGCGTCGCGGATCGGCTGAGCGTGGCTCGGGCGCTCGGCGGGTGGATAGGTCAGGAAGCCATGCAGCAGGATCTGCACGCTCTTGAGATCGCCGATCAGGGCCCGCGCGCGCAAGGCAGGCGTCAGCGGCTGAAGATCACGCAGGCTCGACAGCAACGAGGCGATGTCTTCGCGATCGGGCGCCATGGCATGGGCCTGCTCGGCAGCGCGCAGCAGTTCAGCCATGAGGTTTTGGGACGCGCGCTCGTCAGACCGCGCCTCGGTCGATCGCACGGTCGCCTCAACCGCCGTTAAGGCCGACTTCGGGATGAGCTGCAGTTCGAGCTCGAGGGCACGGGCCAGTTCAATCAGGGTGGACACCTGAGGATCCACGTCAGCGTTTTCGATGCGGGAGATCTGCGCCTGGGGCATGTGGGTGCGCGCGCTGAGTTCGCGCTGGCTCCAGCCCTTTGCCTGCCGGGCCTGGCGCACGACGTCACCTAAGGCGGACAAGGCAGGGCTCCTTGATTGCTTATTCTGCATCAACGCACCTATCGGATATCGAATGCGATATCATTGGGGTGGGAGTTTGTCGAGTGGTTGATGTCTTAACCTGCATCGATGACCCGTTCTGATATGCTAACCGATATCAGACTGACCCTCCCGGCGGCTATGTGCGGGTCGTGGGTTCGCTGTCCTGTCGCTCGAGGTCGATCTCGGCAAGGGTCCGGTTGAAGAACCTCTTGGTCCGCTCGGAACCGTAGGACTGCGAGGCCTTCTTCACCCGTGCTCGGTCAGTGGCCGCCAGGCGCGCCTTGACGCGCTTCAGCATGTCTTCGGCGTCCTCGCCCAGTTGATCGAGGTTGTTGACCAGGTCGACCAGCAGAAACTCAAGTGAGAGCGTCTTCGGGAAGGCGGGCTTCATCCGGAATTCGTAGCTGCGGCTGCCGAGCGCGAACGTGCCGTGGCGCTTGTGGTTATAAACCACGGTCATGTTGTGCAGCTGGGTCGTGCCTACCCCTAGCGCGTTGTAGGCGTTGGGTGAGGCCAACAGGAACGGTGCGCCCTTGAGGAAGGTCGACACCAGGATCGCGTCCTCGGGCGGCGCCGCCCCAAACGCGGTCAGTTTGGGCGCGTAGTAGAGGCCGCCAGACAGCTTGGCCAGCACGCCGGCCTGCACGGCCTCCTTCAGGTGACGATCAACCGCGGTCGACCATTGGGCCAGGTCCGCCCGCCGATAGGTTTGCCCGGGCGTAAGCTTGGCTTTGAACTGCTCGAACTTGGTCATAGCCCCGATCCCGGCCTTCGATCCTCTTTGCATGAAATCTCGTTGAAAATCCATGCAAGAGCCCGTTGGCCGCTGGAGGGCTTTGGGAGGCGGACCATAGGCTGGAGATGACCGGGGTTGCCCATGGGCAACTTGCCATGGCCAAGCGGCGACAATGACCGGAAGGTGTGGTGCGCGGCGATCCCAAGCCCACAATCGCCGGGCATGAGCCACATCGTGGCCGCAAGCCCTGCCGAGCCTTCGGCTCGTTTTGGCTGCGCCGGTCCCACCTGATGTTTCT
>JAGNIV010000054.1 GCA_018001015.1 Phenylobacterium sp.
ATTTGATCCTGGCGGATGTTTCGCTCGATGTGCCGGCCCGGGGCCGGATCCTGATCACGGGCTCAAATGGCGCGGGAAAAACCACCCTGCTTCGGGTGCTGGCGGGCGAGCTTGCGCCGAGCCGGGGCGCCGTGCGCATCGCGCCGCGGACCCGGATCGGGTTTCTGGCCCAGGAGCCCGAGCGGCCGCCAGGCGACGAGACGTTGTTCGATCTGTATCGGGTCGGACAGACGGGCGAACCCGAGGCGCTGTTGAATGAACTGATCTGGACAGGTTTGTTCACCTACCCCGATACGCAGCGCCGCGCCCGCGATGCGAGCGCCGGCCAGTATCGCAAGCTGCAGTTGGCCCGCCTGCTCGCCGCGCAGCCCAACACCTTGCTGCTCGACGAGCCGACCAATCACTTCAGCCTGCAGGTCATCGAGCAATTCGAGGCCGCGATAGGGGCGTTCCCCGGCCCGGTCGTCGCGGTGTCGCACGATCGACGTTTCGCCGAGGTGTTCGGGGGGGTGACGTGGCGGCTGGAAGAGGGTCGGTTGACGCGGCTGTAGTGAATTGTCGGAAGCGACGTCCCCCGGCTCCGCCGGGGGACGTCGCTTCCGACAATTCATTACAGGCGCGCGATCACGGCGTCGCCCATCTCGACCGTGCCGACCACGGTGGCCCCGGGCGAGCGCACATCGCCGCAGCGCAGGCCGGCGTTGAGCGCGCCCTCGACCGCGGCCTCGATCGCATCGGCTTCAGCCGTGAGCCCAAACGACCAGCGCAGCATCATCGCGCAGCTCAGGATGGTGGCCAACGGATTGGCCACACCCTTACCGGCGATGTCCGGCGCGCTGCCGTGGATGGGCTCATACAGCCCGCGCGGGAAGCCATGCCGGTTCTTGACGTCCCCGATCGAGGCGCTCGGCAGCATCCCCATTGAGCCGGCCAGCATGGCCGCCTCGTCGCTCAGGATGTCGCCGAAAAGGTTCTCGGTGGCGATGATGTCGTACTGGCGCGGGTTGCGGACGAGATGCATCGCGCAGGCGTCGGCGAGCACGTCCTCATACTGCACATCGGGATATTCGGCGGCGACCTCGTGGGCGATCTCACGCCACAGCCGGCCGGTCGCCATGACGTTCGACTTGTCGGCCTGGGACACCTTCTTCTTGCGGCCGCGGGCCAGCTCGAAGCCCACCCGCATCAGGCGGCGGACTTCCTCCTCGGTATACGAAGTTGTGTCCACGGCCGCCCGGTTGGGCTTGCGCCCGCTGCGTCCCTGGGGCTTGCCAAAATACGCCCCGCCGGTCAGCTCGCGCAGGATGATCATGTCCACCCCGCGCACGATGTCGGGCTTGAGGGTCGAGGCGTCGATCAGGGCGTCGTAGACCTTGACCGGGCGGATATTGGCGAAGAGCTTGAGACCCTTGCGCAGGCCGAGCAGGCCCTGCTCCGGCCGGACTTTGGCCTTTGGATCCTGGCGCGGCCCGCCCACGGCGCCGAGCAGAACCGCGTCGGAGGCCTTGGCCTTGGCCCAAGTGTCGGCCGGCAGGGCCTTGCCCGTCTTCTCAATCGCGCCGATGCCGAGCAGCGCCGTGTCAAGCTTGACCGTATGGCCGTGCTTTTTGGCGATCGCCTGAATGACGCGCACGCCTTGGGCAACGACTTCGGGGCCGACATAATCGCCGGCGAGGACGCAAATTCTGAGTTCCATGTTATTTGGTTAGGACTCCTAACAGAACCTGTTTTCCGAGGCGATATCTCCCCGGCTTCGCCGGGGAGATATCGCCTCGGAAGATGGCTTTGTTAGGAATTCTTAGGGCTGAAAATAGGCCGCCGCCTGCGATTGCGGGCGGCGGATGAGAGCGGGCAACGGGACTTGAACCCGTGATCTTCTGCTTGGAAGGCAGACGCTGTAGCCAACTCAGCTATACCCGCGTGGGTTGGATTTTAACATTACGGCGCGGGATGGCCGACTTCGTCGTCCATCCCGCGCCGGTCAGTGTTCTTCGGTTTTCAGCTCATCAAGCTGCCGCAGCTGCGGCAGGCCAAGCGCAACGAGGGCGACGACGATGAGGGTGCCGATGCCACCTCCGACGACGGAGAGCACGGGCCCAAAGAGCTGGGCGGTCAGACCGCTTTCGGCTGCGCCCAGCTCGTTGGAGGAGCTGATGAACACCCGCTCGACCGCGCTGACCCGGCCGCGCATGGCGTCGGGCGTGCGCATGGGGACCAGCGCGCCGCGGATGACCATGCTGATCATGTCAAAGGCGCCGGTGAAGGCCAGCGCCAAAGCCGACAACCAGAAGGCCGTGGACAGGCCAAAGACGATGGTCGAAACCCCAAAGCCCGCCACGACGATGAGGAGCAGCTTGCCGGCTTTGCGAATGGGCGGGAGCTGGGTCATGACCAGGGACATGACGATGGCGCCCGCGGCCGGCGCGGCGCGCAACAGGCCGAATCCGTCGGGGCCGACATTCAGGACATCCTTGGCGAACACCGGGATCAGGGCGACCGCGCCGCCAAAGAGCACGGCGAACAGGTCGAGGGTGATGGCCGACAGGATCGTCTTCTCGCGAAAGACAAAGCGCGCCCCGGCCAGGACATCCTTGAGGGTTGCAGCCTCATGCGAGGGCGGCAGACGCCTGACGTTCAGAGACCACACACAGGCGGCGATGACCAGCGACAAGATGGCCGAAATCACATACCCCAGGGTCGCGCCCACGTTGAGCGGCCCGCCGATGATCTGGATGGGCGCCATCACCGCGATCAAGCCGCCGGCGAGGGCGGGCGCGACCATCGCAGCCAATTGAAAAGCGGTCATCTCCCAGGTCACGGCATTCCCAAACGCCGCGCTGGGCACGCTCAGCGGCAGGAAGGCGCCAAAGGCCGGGCTGTTGAAGGTCCGGGCGGCGCTGGTCAGGGCGATGACGGCGAAGATGAGGGGAATCGGGCCGCGGGTGAAGGACAGGGCGGCCAGCCCCAGCGCGGCGATCACCTCGACCAGCCGTGCAATGACCGCGATCTTCTTCCGATCAAAGCGATCGGCGAGGTGGCCGGCCGGAAGGGCCAACAGCAGGACGGGCAGGAATTCGACCAGACCGACTGTGGCGAGGACGAGCTTGTCGTTGGTGCGCTCGTAGAGCTCCCAGCTCAGGGCGGTCGTCTCGAGAAACGAGCCGATGATGCTCAGGGTGGACGCCGTCAAAATCAGGCGAAAGTTGCGATGGCGGAGCGCAACATAGGGATCGCGGCGGCTCAAGGCAGGCGATCCGGAAGCTCAGGCTGGGCGTTGACGGCGACGTTGATCTGGACGCTGACGTCGCGGATGGCGAGTGACACGCCAAAGAGCGGCACGCTCACCCGAACCGGGCCGTCATTGACGACGGTGATGCGCACCCGGCCGCCCGGGTCGGTGGTGACTTGGGCGAGCGGCGCGCCGCTCTGTTCGTCAGCGACGCGAATGGACACGTTCCCAATCCCCTCATTAAGGTCATCGGCGAGGTTGCGATTGGTGTCGACGAACACGGCCAAGTCGAGGGTGACCGTGCGGGGCGGCGGAGCCGTGGTCGGCGTGGCGGCGGTGGCGCGGGCCGGATCGACTGGGCGGAAGACCAGGTTCTGGGCCGGGCGATTGGTCGGGAACGGCGTGTTGGTCGGATCGGGCGGAAGCGGCGTCGACGGCACAAAGGGCGGGAAAGTCGCCGCGGGCGTATTGGTGGCGAGCGGGGTGGCGGTGCTGGGCAGGCCGATAGTACAACGGAAGGAGTAGCTGCGTCCGCCGGACTCGGTGGCGTTGGTCGGGTTGACCTGGCCGACCAGAACATAGGCGTTCCCGGTATACGCCGAGAGCCATGAGAAGCGGCTGCGAAAGACACCCTTGGAGCGCTCATCGGCCGAGATATCGTCATTCCCGCCGATGCCGACCCGGTCGCCGTTGTAGACGATGATGTTGGTGTCGGCGCCGCCACCCAGATCGTCGGTCTCGCAGGTGTAGAACACGCCCTGCTTCACGGGCAGCTTGAAGTAGTCGTTGTCGGTGTCGGAGGCGGAGCTCGGGTTGATGGGCACGAAATTCAGCCCGTCGATCTTGGCCCCCGGCGCGATGAGACTGGCGTTATCGAATGCGCCGTTGTACTCCAGGCGGTCGGGCGAGCCTGGGAAACCCGTCGGCGTGGGCACGATGGGGGTCAGGGTGGGTGTGGCGGGCAGGATCTCGAGCAGTTTTAGCGAATAGGTCTGGCTGGCGGCCCGCGGCGACTGGTCCGAGTTGCGGACGAGCAGCCAGTAGATGCCATCGCCGGCCGCGGTGAAGGTGACCTTGGAGCCGCGCAGGCCGGTCTGCCAGCGGTTATTCGGGTTGCTGTATCCACTCGAAGGGGCGGCCAGGCGGGTGGGCGCGCCCGCGCCCTCGACCAGCGGCTCATACACATACAGGGTGGTCTCGACGCCAGGCTGGACGTTTTCGGTCGAGGCTTCGTAGACGCTCCCGCCGCGGGCGAAGAAGTAGACGTAGTCGGATTCGGTCGTCGGGGTGAAGCTCAGCCCCGGGACTGTCTGGCCCACCGATATGAAGCTAGGCAATCCGTTGGCGTGTCCGGAAGTCGACTGCGCCTCGGTGATGGTGTTATTGGGTTCGAGTGAATCTGCGCCAGCGACGGTTGGTGCGCTCGGGGTCGGAGTGGGTGTGTTGGTCGGGACGGGTGTAGATGTAGGCGCAACGGGTCCGGTTCCACAGATAAATACATCGTAGTTGTACTGCCAGGCGTCCACCAATGTCCCGGCATTGACCAAGGCCAAGCCAAGCTGATATTTGCCCGTTACGCCCGTGTAGAAGCTCAGAGTCGGAGCCTTACTCTGCAGCGGGGCAGGCGAGACATCGAAATTCGACGGTGATTTGAGCTGAACGTTGAAGAACAGCGGATCACCGGACGACTGGTTTCGAACCCAGACGGTGTAAAAAAAACCCGCGGTCAATTCGACGCTGTACCAGTCAAGATCGGCCGCGTTGGGGCTAGCGTACTGATAGAAGTTGGCGTTGCCTATTACCCTGAGGAAATCGGAGAAACCCGGATCAACGCCGCACTGAATCGAGGCGTACGGGAAGCCAGGGTTCAGCTCGCGCGCCTGGCTTTGAAAGTTGTTGACCTCGTATGTGTCGGAGAACGGAACGAGGATAGTAGCGCGAGGCACCAGTGGCGCATTCGCGTACGTCGGGGCTGCCGCCACTGGCTGCGCGTCAACCGACGCGAATGCCCAAGCGAGGACAATCATGACCGCAACCAGCGCGATCAGGCCCGGGAGACGGCGCAAGAGCCGCGAGCGAGTAATGAGTTCCATGCGCGTTGAAGGGTTACTTTACCACTGGCGGCGGGAATTTTCGGCCGGGTAGCCGAAGGCAATGCCTTCGGCTACCCGGCCGCAAGTCCCATCACGCCTCTGCCCGGCTCTCAAGCCCGGCCCGGTCGAGGACGGTGATCTTGCCGGCCTCGAGGCCGATCAAGCCCAGGCCTTCGAGAATCTTCAGCGTGCGGCCGACCATCTCACGCACCGTGCCGACCTGGCTGGCCATCTCGGTCTGGGTTAGCGATACGAGCTCTTCGCCGCGCTCGGCGGACTCGGCCCGGTCGAGCAGCAACCGAATCAAGCGCGACTGCACGGTATGCAGGGCCAGCTCGTCCACCAGGCGCACAAGATGGCGCTGGCGGCGGGCAAGGTCCTTCATCATGACCAGAGCCAGCCGAGGCTCGCGAGCCAGCAAGGCGCCGAACGCCTCAACGGTGCAGACGAGCGTGTCGACCTCGGTCAGGGCCTGCAGGCTGGCCGGACAACGCCCGCCGTCGATCAGCGGCACAAGGTTGACGTGGTCGCCGGGCCCGGCCACATGCATGACCTGCTCGCGACCCGTGGTCGCGGTCCGAAAGACCTTGACTCGCCCGCGCAGCACGATGTACATAGCCTCGGCGGAATCGCCCTCCACCTGAAGGAGTTGCCCCTGCTCAAAGCGGCAGATGGTCGCGGCCTGGGCCATCAATTCGACCCACTCGCGCGGCATCGATAGAGTGGCAGCCATGGGTTTCATCAGCGCCTGGATGTGACCGGGCGGCATGGAAATGGGTGTGCCTTGCATGTTTTCTTTTGACTGTGACTTAAGTCATAGCGCCGCGCCAGCCAGTGCTCTAGTCTGATCGGCGTATGTTCGAGGAAGACAAGTGTAGCGCGTGCGGCGTGACGTTCCTTTTGGGACTCAGCCAGATGGAGCCCGCCTCCGGGCCGCGCTGCGCCGTGTGCGGGGCTACCCTGGCGGTGGTCGAAGCTGAACAGCCCTACACGATCGAGTTCGCCTCTGATCAACGCGTTCAAGGACATCCAAAAAATGTGGACGCGACCGCAGTCCCCGAGCGAAGCGCGGGAACTGCGGTCGCGCGCGATGTTTTTTGGACTGCTTCCACACAAGAAGGAGAATCCCAATGAAGTTCCGCCTGTCCCCCGTCATCGGCATCCCACTGTCGATCCTGTTGTTCCTGAGCGCCTGCGCGCTCTTTTCACAGGTCTACACCTGGCTGGTGCCTGAGCCCAAGAAAGCGGCGGTTGTCCCACCCACCGCCGCGCCGGCCGCTGTTGTCCCCGTCGCCCCGGCCAAGACCGCCGCGCCGGTCGCAGTCGCCGCGGTGCCGGTCTCAAACCCGGCCGCGCCACCCGCCCAGGCCACTCCGGCCAAACTCGAGGGCCCGGTCATCGAAACCCTGGAACTGAAGGGCGTAGACATCGGCTATAGCCCGAACAACTTCCTCGTCGAAAAAGCGGGGCGTTACAAGATCAGACTGATCAACAAGGGAAGCATCCTCCACGACGTGACCTTCGCCGATGGCACCCAAATCATCGCCAAGGCTGGCGAAACGGTCGAGGGAGAAGTGATGGTGCCGCCAAATGGCCTGACGTTCATTTGCTCACTGCCAGGCCACAAGGAAGCCGGGATGGTCGGCGCAATCTCGGTCAAGGGTTCGGCGGCGGTCGCCAACGCGGCCGGTGGCAGCGACCACGGCGGACCCGCGCCGTCGACCGATATCCTGCCTGATCCCAAGGCCGCCGCGCCCGTGCTGTATAACCCCGCCGCGCCAAAGGCGCTGACCGGCACGACGCACGATATTGACATGGTTGTCAAAGAGATGCCGATGACGGTGGCCAAGGGCTTTGTCCAGGCAGTCTGGACGTTTGGGGGCACGGTCCCGGGCCCGGTCATCCGCGCCAAGGTCGGCGACACCATTCGAATCCATCTCAAGAATCCAAAGGAAG
>JAGNIV010000055.1 GCA_018001015.1 Phenylobacterium sp.
AACCCCATCGAGAACGCCTTCGCAAAGCTCAAGGCCATGCTCCGAAAGGCGGCCGCCAGAACCCTCGAGCAGCTCTGGTCAGCCATCGCTCATATCATCGACGCCTTCACACCAATGGAATGCGCGAGCTACTTCGCCGCCGCTGGATATGATGCAGACTGATCGAAAAATGCTCTAGGCTCGGTAGTAGTCACGGTACCAGTCAACGAAACGACCGATACCCGTCTCGATGGGGGTTTTGGGGGCGTAGTCGAGGGCGGCCTGGGTCTCGGCGGTGTCGGCCTCGGTGCGGGTGACGTCGCCGGCTTGCATGGGCAGGAGGTTGAGCTTGGCTTTCTGGCCGAGCTTCTCCTCAAGCACCTCGATGTAGCGCATCAGCTCCACACGCTGGCTGTTGCCGAGGTTGAGGATGCGCCAGGGCGCGACGCCGCTGGTGGCAGGGTTGGGCGCAAGGGCGTCCCAGGCGGGATCGATAGCGGCGGGGCGGTCCAGGGCCGCGACGACACCCGAGACGATGTCGTCCACATAGGTGAAGTCGCGCTGCATCTTGCCCTGACCGTAGACGTCGATGGGCGCGCCCTTGAGAATCGCCTCGGTGAACTTGAACAGCGCCATGTCGGGCCGCCCCCAGGGGCCGTAGACGGTGAAGAACCGGAAGCCGGTGGAGGGGATGCCGAACAGGTGTGCATAGGAATGGGCCATGGACTCGTTGGCGAGCTTGGTGGCCGCATAGAGGGTGATGGGGTGGTGCACGGGATCGCGCACGGAGAAGGGCAGCTTGCCGTTGGCGCCGTAGACCGAGCTGGTGGAGGCGAAGACCAGATGTTTGGGCTGGGTGGCGCGGCAGCCCTCCAGGATGTTGAGGAACCCCACGACATTGGCGTCCACATAGGCCTCGGGATTTTCCAGGCTGTAGCGGACGCCCGCCTGGGCCGCGAGGTTGATCACCCCGTCGGGCTTGGTCTGCGCAAACAGCTTGGCCACCGCCTCGCGGTCAGCCAGGTCGATCTTGGCGTGGCGATAGCCCTTGCGGGCCTCCAGGCGAGCCAGGCGAGCCATCTTCAAGGTCGGATCGTAATAGGCGTTGAGGTCATCAAGACCCACGACCTCGTCACCCCGGTCCAGCAGCCGATGCGCTGTGTGCGAGCCGATAAAGCCCGCCGATCCGGTGACCAGGATAACCGCCATGAGTTTCTCTTACGCTATTTCGAGGCGATCTTTGGAGCCGACCGCCGGGGTATCTAACCGTTGGCGACAACGCGGAGCGCAGGCGCAACGCCGGGCTTCTCGCCACGGATCTGCGCGACCAGGTCGAAGAGCGCGCGGCGCACCGCCTCGACATCGCCCTTGTCAGCGAGGCCTTCGAGATCGCGCAGATGGTTGGCGGTGATGCGCAGGGCCGAGGAGGAGACCACCTCCATCACCTTGGGCGCGCAAGGCAGGGACCGCTCGGTCTCGTCCAGCAGGGCCTCGGTGAGCTTCTCGCCGGGGCGCAAACCGGTGATTTCGATTTCGATATCCTTGCCGGGCGTGCGGCCTGACAGTGCGATCATCTGGCGGGCGAGGTCCATGATCCGCACGGGCTCGCCCATCTCGAGCAGGAACAGACGAGCGTGGCTTGTCTCGGCGCCCTCCGCGCTGGTGGCCGTGGCGTGCAGGACCAGCTGAGCGGCCTCAGGAATGGTCATGAAGAAGCGCTCCATGTCCTCGTGGGTCACCGTCACCGGGCCGCCGCGATCGATCTGCGACTTGAAGATCGGCACGACGGAGCCGGCCGAGCCGAGCACATTGCCGAACCTGACGGCCGAGAACCGGGTGCCGCGACCGTTCTGCTGCGCCTGGATCACGGCCTCCGCCAGACGTTTGGTGGCGCCCATGACATTGGAGGGGTCGACGGCCTTGTCGGTGGAGATCAGCACCATCTGCGCCGCGCCGCAGGCGCGAGCGCCCTCGGCGACGTTCCAGGTTCCGACCACATTGGTCAGCACGCCTTCGCAGGGGTGACGCTCCACCATGGAAACATGTTTGAGAGCCGCGGCGTGGAAGACCAGGTCTGGCTTCTGGCGCTGAAAGCACTCCGCGACGCGGGCGGCGTTGCGCACATCCACCAGGGCCGGGTGACGTGAAAGAGTGGGAAAGGTCTCGCCCAGTTCACGGTCAATCTCGAACAGCGACGTCTCCGAGAAGTCGAGCATGGTGATGTGAGCGGCCTGGAAGGCGGCGGCCTGGCGCACCAATTCGGCGCCGATGGAGCCACCGGCGCCGGTGATCAGCACCCGACGGCCACGGATCAGGGCCTTGACCGCCTCATGGTCCAGCTCGATGGGGTCGCGAGCCAGCAGCTCCTCCACGCTAATCTCGCGCATGGGCAACAGGGCTATGCCGTCATGCTGGGACAGCTCGACGATGGAGGGCAGGCGCAGCAGTCGAATGCCGTCGTTCTTCAACCGCCCCAGTTGATCGGCGGTAAGACCCGTCAGGCGGCTCGGTTCATCCAGGAACAGGATGGCCCGCGGATAGCGGTTCCAGCGGCGCAGGTCGGCCAAGGCCGCCTCAAGGTTCTCGATACACTCGATGATGCAGACGCCGCGCACCTGTTGGCCGACATCGCGGGCGTCGGGTCCGACGATGCCCACGGCGGTCCAGGCGTGGTCATGACGCCGCGCCACGTCGCGCAGATAGGTGTCGGCCAGGGACATCGGCCCGATCAGCAACAGAGACGGGGCCTGGGGCGCGCGATCATGCACCGATTTCAGCGGCGCGAAGCTGTCCAGGGCGTGCTCATGCAAGGCGCGACGCATGATCCGCGCGCCCATGGATCCGGTCATCTGGAAGATGGTGGCCATGGCCAGAACCGAACGCGGCAGGCCGCTGGCCCGGTCGATCACGAACACCGCCAGCAGAAAGACGCCTGCGGTCAGGATCGCGGTTCTGGCCAGGACGAGGGCGTCGGGAATGGAGACATAGCGCCAGGGCGAAAGTTCGCGCCGAAACACCGTGGAAAAGACGCAGGCCAGGGCCGCATAGAAGCTCATCAGCTGCGCGACGCGGAGAGCAGAGAGATCTCCATCGTCCAGCCCCAAGGTGCGGGCCGACGACAGTAGATATGCGAGGAAGAAGGCGGCAGCCGCGATCAGCGTGTCGACGACGATGGTCTGGGCTCTGTTGGCCATCTGCTCCATGAATCGCGCTCCGCTTCAATCATCGACGCCAGCAACATAGAAGGGTGGGCGCGACCGTCCAATGAAACTCCCGTCGCGGGAGTTCTCAGCCCGAAAAAGGGCTCATGCCACGCACCCTTCATCGGCCAGCGACCTGAAACTGGACCCTAGAGCGCGTGGGAAAGAAGTGGAAGCCGGTTGACCGACCCCGCCGCCTCTATCTGTTTGGACTTAGGGGCTTTTTTGGGGCCGTGATGCGCCGGGCCGCAGAAACAGAAAAGCCGCCCCTGCGAGGGGGCGGCTTTCCCGGTCGTTAGACGATCCAGATGCTTAGAAGCTGGCCTTCACGCCGACAACAACCTTCGACTCGTAGATGTCGCCGAAGCTGTGTTCGTCGGTGTCGTGGTAGCGCAGGTCGAAGCCCACGTTATCGTTGAGCGCGTAGCTCACGCCCAGGTTCCAGGTGTTGTAGTCAGCCGGACCTTCGATTTCCTGGTGACCGACGGCGCCGGACACCGAGACTTTCTCAGCAACCGGAGCCGAGCCGTTGATCTCGTAATAGGTGGCCTTGCCGGTCTTGCCGAAGAACTCCGGCGAATAGAAGACCAGGGCGCCGACGGTGGCCGGCCCGACGGCGGTCGAGGCCGCGGCCTTGTACTCGACGAAGTCTTCGTGGCTGCCGGTCGGCTGGTTGGTGTAGCCGTAATAGTAGACGCCGAGGTCGAGGTTCACGACGCCGATGGTCGGCTTGATGCCGCCGTAGATGTCGTATTCCAGGTCGGTGCCGTTGCCGAATTCGACGTTGGAAATCCAGACGCCAGCATAGCCGATGCCGTACAGGGTGGCGTCAGCGCCACCGTAGATCTGGCCTTCGTTGTCGGTCTGGCTGACACCTCGGAACACGTAGTCGGTGGCGGCGCCGAGGTTGAAGGACAGCGCGATGTCGTCATCGGCGGCGAGGGCGCTTCCACCCATGGCGGCGGTGGCCGCAGCGGCGAGAAGCATGGTCTTCAGAGCGTTCATTTTCGTTATCCCCTTATATCCAGCCGAGCTTCGCCCAACCGTCGCCGGAGATCGCCAGTTGGAGGCCTCCAGATCAACGCAGGGCGGAGCCGTAGCGCCCCCTAGCTACTCGCTGCGCGGAATTTGTGCGTTAATGAAGCGAGGCGCCGCGCAATTAGGCGCCAAGCTGTGCCTTAGGCGCCACGCCTGGCTTTCAGGGGTCAAGCCTCAACGCATCGCCAGGGGCGAATAGTTCAGGTGAGTCCCCGCATCCACCAGCAAGGTCTCGCCGGTGATGTGTTTCGATGCAGGCGCGGCCAGGAAGACGGCGGCTCCAGCGATATCCTCGGCGGTCGAGGCGGCCCTCAGCGGCGTGGAGGCTGCGGTGCTGTCGCGCATCTTCTGGGCGCGCTCGGCCCCGACACCCTTGCCGAACCAGGGCGTGTCGATGAAGCCGGGGCAGATGGCGTTGACCCGGATCCTGGGGGCCAGCGCCCGAGCCAGGGACAGGGTCATGGTGGTAAGCGCGCCCTTAGAGGCGGCATAGGGCACCGAGGAGCCGATCCCGGCGACGCCGGCGATGGAGGAGGTGTTCACGACAGCGCCCGGCTGCGGCGCGGCCTCCAGCAGGGCGCGCGCGGCGCGGATCATCTGATAGGCCCCCACCACGTTCACACTATAGAGGCGCAGGAAGTCATCGGCGGTCACCGCGTCGAGGTCGGCGTGATTGGGCGCGAACTTGGTCACGCCGGCATTGTTGAACAGGACGTCGATGCGGCCGAAGGGTTGCGCCCCCGCGGCGATCTTGCGGCAATCTTCGTCGGAGGCGACATCGCCCTGCACGAGGACGGCCTTGGCTCCATGGGCCTCGACCTGGCGGGCGGTTTCGGCGGCTTCCTGCGCGCTGGAGGCGTAGTTGATGATGACCGCCTGCGCGCCCCGGCTGGCGGTCTCAACGGCGATGGCGCGCCCTAGGCCGGTGGAGGCGCCGGTCACAACGACCACGAAATCCTGGAAATCCTTGCCGCTCATCGCGCGTCCTCCCTGAAGCTTTGCGCCGTGATAACGCCTAGCCGCGCCGGAGTCTCGGTTGCGGGCGAGCTCCGCGCGGCGTAAAGCGCGCGACATGGACGAGACCAACCTGACCCAACTCGGCCGCGACGTCCGCGGCTTCGACTCGCCGGACGAGGCCGTTCTGGAGCGGGTCCCCAACCCGCAGTCCGACACGCTGTATCTGGCGCGCTTCACGGTTCCGGAGTTCACCTCGCTCTGCCCGGTGACCGGCCAGCCCGATTTCGCCCATCTGGTGATCGACTATGCGCCCGGCTCATGGCTGATCGAGAGCAAGTCCCTGAAGCTCTATCTGGGCGCCTTCCGCAACCACGGCGCCTTCCACGAGGACTGCACGGTGGCCATCGGCCGCAGGATCGTGGAGGTGGCGCAGCCTCTCTGGCTGCGCATTGGCGGTTACTGGTTCCCCCGCGGAGGCATCCCGATCGATGTCTTTTGGCAGAGCGGCGCGGCGCCTGCGGGCCTGTGGCTGCCGGACCAAGGTGTCGCGCCCTATCGGGGCCGAGGCTGATCAGATTTCCATGATTTGCGGCCACCTGTCGCAGGGCTCATCTGTGTACCGCCAGGTCAAATCTGAAGCTTCACAGTAGAGTGGGGCCCGTGTTCTCCGAGATCTTTCGATGTCTCGGGCCGAAGTGAGTCCCCAGGTGGGGCGCGGCGTGTGCGAATCAACCGTCGACTAGCCGACGTCGCCAAAACGGGGTATGTCTTGCTCGCCCAACTCTCCTCGGGCGTGTCACACTTCAGGCCGGGCGGCGACCCTTCGCCGTCCGGCCGTTGTGTTTCAGGGGCGCCAGGCGGTGATCAGGCCGGCCGGATCGGGCCGCTCCCGCTCCTGCGGCGGCTCCTTGGGGGTGCCGAGGAAGATAAAGCCCGCGACCCGTTCCTCAGATTCCAGGCCCAGGATCGCCTTGGCCTCGTCGTCATAGGCGTACCAGTCGGTGATCCAGTTCGCGCCGTAACCCAGGGCCTGCGCCGCGTAGAGCAGGGTGGTGCAGACGGCGCCTGCCGACAGCAGTTGCTCCCACTCCGGAATCTCGCCCGGCCTGGGCCGCGAGACCACGGCCACGCCCAGGGGGGGAATCTTCAGTTTGCCCAGCTTGGCGGCGGCGCGGGCGTCGCCCCGGGAATTGGCCAGGGCCTCCAGGCGGTCGGCGAACACCGCCTTGGCGGCCGGCTCCAGGATGATGAAGCGCCAGGGCGCCAGCTTGCCGTGGTCGGGAACCCGGGCGGCGAGCCGCAGCAGGGTGTCCAACTCGCTGGCGGTGGGCGCCGGCTCGGCCAGGGTGACCGCCGAGGCCGAGCGTCGCGTGGCCAGGAATCTCAGGAGTTCGGGGTGCGGATGCTGCGGAACCGGCTGGCCGAACAGCGGGGCGGCGGGAAGTGACAGGGTCATCTTGGAGCGCGCCTCATTAGGAAAGCCGACAGGAGAACCCTCTTACTATGGGGGTGGTTTCGCAATCTAGTTGAGAACATGTCGCAAAAACCTGACTGGCTTGTGACCCACGGAACGCCGTGGCGCAAGGGGCCGCCGCGGCCGATTTACGACAATCCCTGGATCAGCCTGACCGAGTACGACGCCGTGGCGCCGACCGGCGCGGACGCCCTTTACGGGGTGGTCAGCTTCAAGAATTTCGCCGTGGCGATCCTGCCTGTCCATGATGACGGGACGATCACCCTGGTGGGGCAAAGCCGTTTGCCGTGCGGTGACTACAGTTGGGAAATTCCCGAGGGCGGCGGGCCACTGGACGACGA
>JAGNIV010000035.1 GCA_018001015.1 Phenylobacterium sp.
TCGGCGACGGCCGATCGTTGCGTACTGACCTTAGCCGCGCACTGTTGCGCCACGCCAACCTTGCCAATGCTCACGCGGTGCGTGCAAGATTTCTGGATGCCGACCTCTCGGGAGCCATTCTGGAGGGGTGTGAACTTACCGCTGCAGAGCTGGAGGCATGAACAGCGGCAAGCCAGCCAACTGCTGTTAGGTCTCAGGCGAGGGTTTGGCCACTTACCATTGAATCTTCTCGACGGCTTCAGCGCAGCTTTCGACCGAAAGGTCGGTGAGCAACTTCCATTCGATGCGCTTTCGACCCTTCCCTTTGCATTCCAGGACTGGGCGAACACCAAGGCGGCCTACAGGTTCTTCTCGAACGCGAAAGTGGAGGAAGGCGATATCCTGAGCGGCCACTTCGCTGCGACGCGCACGCGGTTTGACGCCTGTGATGGCCCCATTCTGCTGCTGCAGGACACGACGGAGTTCACCTATCAGCGGCACCATTGGGCACGCACTTCGTGGTCCGCACCTGCGTCGACCGCCTGGCCGGCGACGGAAGCCATACGATTTGGGCCGAAATGAGTGGTGTCCACGCCGCGGGCCAGCACATCATCGAAGTGCGCGACGACGCCGGCGAGGTCGTCAACGTGGCTTTGGACGTCCGCTTCAAACGGATCAGGGTCTTGCCGCCGATCGGAAAGCAGAAGCGCTATCCATCGTTGGATCTCACGGTGATCCACGCTGTCGAGCCGAACGCCCCCAATGGATCCGCCCATTTCCGTCGCCGAGCTGCTTCAGGATATCCGCGAACCGGCGACCAAGCCGGGCGTCCTTGAACGCCCCCTCGTCGACCTCTCGGTCGCTCCAATGCGCCGAACGATCGACCGCATCTCCGTCTCGGACAGCCGGGGGCAACTGGGCGCCGCCAAGACAGCTGCTTGGACAGCTAGATTTTGGTTGAGGCCGTCCAGATGCTGCCGATCGCGTTAGTCCGGCCCCGGATATAGGAGGCGACGTCTTGCGGCCACTGGTCCAAGATCTCAGCAAGCTTCTTCGGGTCGGGCGCGTAGAGGGCGCGCAACGCCTCCTCAAAGTGCGCCAGGTGGCCAGCCAGCGCGTACATCACCCTATAGGCCGTGGTCTGGGCGGCGCGGGCGGCGTCGACCTCGACGCTGTCGCGGGCGGCCTGTTCCACAAGTTTGCGCAGGGTGGCCGACGCACCGCCCGGCTGGGTCGCCAACCAGTCCCAATGACGCGGCAAGAGCGTGATCTCACGCGGCGTGACGCCCAGCTTGGGGCGGCCGCGGGCGCGCGGAGTCGATTGGTCGTCCTGGTCCTCCGGCTCGATAGGGGCCGGGAGGCGCAGCAACACGTCCTGTGGTGAGCCCCTCAGGTCGAGCTCTACGGTCGCGCCGGTGGCGTCGTCGAAGACTAGGATCTTGGTGTCGCCCGCTTCTGTGGCGGCTTTCACGGCAAGGGCGACATCGGGGAGGGACCCCATAGCGATCAAGTGGTCGCCCGCGAAGGCGGTATAGGCCTGTGCCAAGGTCATGTGCTCCCGCTCGAACTGTTGCCGACGCATTTGATGGCGGGCGTCCCCCAGGTCAATACATCCGGGTAAAACAAGTGCGCCCCGACCACCTCGGCGTGTCTCGGCAGGCGGGTAGAAGCCCAGGCGGGCGTGCAGCCGATTCAGTGGCCCGAAGTGGAGGTTGTAGGTGCGCGGGCTAGGTAGGTCTGGCCTAGCGGCGATCATCTTGCAGGTCAGGCTTCCCTGAGCCGCCAAGAGTCCGCGGGCGCGGACCAGCATCTCAGGCTCGGTTAGGAAGAGCATGGTCTTGGCGCGCTTCGCCGCCACGGCCTCGAATATCTCGCGCGCGATGATCTGCGGGCAGGCGCCTTCGACCCGTAGCTGCCGGTCGGCGGGCACATCGAGCCGTTCCCCCGCCAGGGTCCGTCTGCGCCGTCCGAACCGGTAGACGCCAACGTATTTCTCGTTGGCCAGCACTTGGCCTATCGTCCAGCTATTCCAGGGGCGACCGCCCTCGCCGAAGGTCTGTTCCGCGTTCAGGTGCGCGGCGATGCCCTCGAGCGTCAGGCCCTCGTGGAGATAGAGGTGGTAGATGCGGCCGACGGTTTCCACCTCCTTCGGCGGGCCGGCGATCAGGCGGACGTGGTCAGTTTGCAGGAGCTTCTGCTCGCCAGGGCCCAGCACCCCTTTCACCCGGCCATCGACGGTGACGACGCGGCGGCGCAGGCCGTAGCCCGCGACCCCGCCCATCTTGTAGCCGGCCGCCGCCCAACTGAACTGAGCCGCCCGCGTCTTGTCGGAGAGCTCTCGGCTGAAGTCAGCCGCCATCAGACGCTTGAGCGCCTTGACCATGCCCGCGGCGGGGCCGGAGGCATGCGGTATAGGCTCAACGCAGTAGCGCACCGCCACCCCGGCCTCTCGGCAGATGAACTCGTAGTGCGCCGCCTCGTCGGGATCTTGAAACCGGCCCCAGCGGCTGATGTCCTGGACGAGGATGGTGGAGAAGCGGGCCTCGCCAGCCAGCACCTCTGCCAGCAGGGCCTGCAGAGCGGTGCGGCCGTGCAGGCGCAGGCCGCTACGCCCGGTGTCGCAGTAGGTAGCCACGACCTCGTAGCCGTTGACCGCGGCGAAGGCGGCGATCTGGGCGCGCTGGATGGCTAGGCTGTCGCGCTGCACCTCGCGGGACACCCGCAGATATTGGGCGGCGGGCGCCGCCGCTTCAGGAGGCTGGACCGACATCATCCGGTTGCGACGGTTGAGGCGCGCGAATCTGGCGATAGGCCGCCTTTAGGCCGCCAAACCGTCGCGCGTAGGATTTGGCTGACGAGAGATCGGGCGCGTCATCGATCACCTGGGCAGTTAGGCGCCGGGTTCGGGCGAGGGTGCTCAACTCTTCCAACATCTGCGCGTCCGACCGGCGCCGGTAGACGGCGAGGAGCGCCTGGGCATGGTCGAACAGATCTTGCGGGACGATGGCCGTGAAGGCGCCTCGCGCCTCTACCCATTGGCTCGGAGGGCGCCGCAGTCGGTGGGTCTTCAGGGGGGCAGAGGTGCGTCCGAACCGGTAGGTGCCGACATAGGCAGGATTGCCCAACATTTGGCGTACCCGATAGCCGGTCCAACGGCCGCTGTCGGGAAGTGGCGCGCTTTCGGCCGTGAGGTATTCGGCGATAGCGGCGGCCTTTGCGCCCGTCACCACATAGAGGTGGAAGGCGCGGCGAACGGCGGCGACCTCCGCCTCTGGGCCGGGGACCAGGATGGTTCGGTAGCTGTTGGCGGACTTGTACTCGCCGTGCTGCAGCACGCCCATCAACCGGCCGGTCCCGTCGACCACGGCGCGACGAAGGCCGTAAGGCGGGGAGCCGCACTGGAAGAAGCCCTTCGCGGCCATCGCATACTTCGCCGCACGAACCTTGGCCGACTGGTCGCGGCTGAACTCCGCTGCCATCGAACGCTTGAGGTACTTCAGAAGGCTGGCTTCAAAGGAGCCATCATTGTCGAAGGGCTCGACGCAGTACTCGACCGCGACCCCCGCTTGCCGACAGAGGAATTCGTAGTGGGCGCCTTGATCGATATCCTGGAAGCGGCCCCAGCGGCTGACGTCATAGACCAGGATGGCCGAGAAGGCGGGCGCGCCGCTCAGCGCCTGACGTAGCAGCTCCTGCAGGGCCGGACGAGCCTTCAAGTCCAGGCCGCTACGGTCACCGTCGCTGAACGTCGCCACCAGCCGGTAGCCGCGCGCCTTGGCGTAGGCGGCGATCGCCACCGTCTGGTGCTCGAGGGAGTAGGGCTGCAGGCCAGTTGAGGCGCGCAGGTACTGCGCTGCCGGCTGTAACCTTGATGGAGCAGGTGGAAGCATGGCACGCCGCGCAGGATCAGCGGAACTGTGGGGGCAACCGCCCAGGTCAGATAGATGTTCCCGATCAGGCGAGTTTTAATCCTGAACGCGCCCGCCGAGCGGGGAGGAAGACTGATGGACGTTCTCACCGTTTCGGATCTGCAGGCGCAGTTTGACGATGTGCTGGAGCGCGTCGTTAAGGACCGCGCGCCGGTTCTGGTGACCCGCGGCGACAGGGAAGCGGTGGTCCTGGTTTCCCTGGCTGAGTATGAGGCTGACGAAGCCACGCGCCACCTGATGACGAGCCCGGCCAACGCGATGCGTCTGGCTGCGGCGATCGCGCAATTGCGCGCCGGCGAGGCAGACACGCCGGGCGCCACGCAGGACGATTGAGTAGCGCCCCCTAGGGGAGGAGGGTGGGGATCAGCGCCGCAACGGCGGCTCCGACCAAGAGCAGCACCACGATGATCGGGATGGTGATGACGCCCCGACCGGTGGCGTGCGCCTCCAGCCATCCGCCGACCTTCAGGGAGACGGAGTCGGGCGCTGCGGGGCGGGGGAGCTGGGACTTGGTCATGGATCTAACTTACCAGCCGATCGGAAAATCCGCATCCAGAACTGTATCTTTTATACAGGCCCTATGACCGGTTTTGTCGTTGGGCTCAGGGTGTGAAGACGGCGCAAAGGTCGCCCGCCTTCGGCGCTGTACGGGCTCGGGATGACGCTTCGGATATGCAGTGTTATCGGAAATCGGGGGAGGGGCAGGTTCGTTGAGGGGCGCCATCCACGGGTGGCCACAGGCCGCAATGCGCCAGAAGCGGACCTTGACCCAGGGCAACAAAGCGGACCTTGGGTGCCCCTCCATTGACTGGCACAGCTAGTTCTTAGTGGCTAAGTAACGGGGGGCGCCACCCGGCGCGAGTACAACATCGCCAGGCGCGGACGTACGACCGCTGCTAAGCTCCAGGCAGGTCTAGCCTGCGACGGCTCTTCGGGGAGGACTCAGCCGGGGAAGGTCGGCTAGGCTGCGCGGTAAGGGAGGCCTCCGTGACATCGCCCCAGCCGATCCACGACATCATCAAGTGGTCCGACCAGAAGCTGCAGCTGTGGCAGCGCGACGCGCTTCGTCGCCTGGCCTGCAGCGGGTCGCTCACAGCCGGCGATCAGGCCGAGCTTCTGGCCATGGTCAAGAAAAAGGCGGGCTTGGCGGTCGCGGCGGAGCCGCCGCCGCCGGTGGCGCTCGCCAAGAGCCACTTCTCCGGCGCAGTGGCCGGCGCCCCGCTCAAGCTGCTCGCCGTCCGCGACGTTCAGAACGTCAACCGTCTCGCCCCGGCGGCCAGGCTCGATTTCGCCCCGGACGGCGTCACCGTCATCTATGGCCGCAACGGCAGCGGCAAGAGCAGCTATGTGCGCATCCTGCGTTCCGCGTGCCGCACTCGGATTGAGAGCGCCACGAAACTGAAGGTGCTCGCGAACGTCTATGGCGGCCTCGGCGGCCCGCAAGCTGCGGACATCGTCGTCGACGCCGGCGCGGGCGAACTGTCTATTGCTTGGGATCCCGACGGCGCTCCGGCGGAGCAGCTTCTGCAGGTGCCCGAAGCCGATCAGCCTGATCAGATCCCTGATCGCCCAGGCCACCGAACCCGACCAGGGGCACATTGTCCTCGACTTCTTCGCCGGCTCCGGAACGACGGGGCACGCCGTTCTGTCGCTCAACGATGAGGACGGCGGCGATCGGAGCTTCATCCTGGTGTCGACCACGGAGGCAAACGAGGACGAGCCGTCGAAAAATGTCTGCCGGGACATCACCCAACGTCGACTGCGTGCGGCAGTCGAAGGCTACAGCTATCGCACCAAGACGGGGTCGAAAGCAGTCGCTGGCCTACCCGGCGAGTTCGCCTATCTCCAGGCCAAGCGGGTGCCGCGCGAGAGCGTGGCCATCGACATTCAGCACGACCAGGTATGGACGGTCCTGCAGCAGTTGCACGCCAACGCCATCTCACCCTTCGAGACAGCGTCCGAACTGCAGATCCTCGAGGGAGAGGGCGGCGGACCTGACCTGATCTATGTGCCGCAGCTGACGCCCTCCGCCCTGGGCGCGCTGCGTGCCCGGTTTGAACTTAGCGCTACGCCCGCGGTCGTTTACAGCTGGCAGAGCGGACTCGTCCTGCAGGAGATTAAGGCGAGCCACGTTCGGGTCGAACAGATCCCCGACTACCTGATCGGCCGCTTCGGTGGAGTCGGCTCCTGATGCAGGCCCAGACGTTCGGAACAGTGCTCAAACGGTTCCAGCAGGACGCTGTCGACAACGGCGCGGCGATCTTTGCGAGCTGCCTTGACGAACTCCGCGCTGTTCGCGGGACCGCTGGGTACGAAACCAGCCGAAAGCAGATCGTTGGCGACGTCGGCGCGATTCTGTTCGAAGCGCCGACGGGAACAGGCAAGACGCTCATGGCCGGCCACGTGGCGGCCGACACCAGCCTGCTGCACCTTAGTGGCCCTGCCATGCCTGTGCTGTGGTTCTGGATCGCGCCGTTCACCGGGGTGATCGGACAGACGATCCGGACCATACGCTCGGAGTTCGACGTCCTGCGCGTTCGGGACGCGCTCGCCGACCGGGATCCGCAGGATCTAAAGTCCGGCGACGTCTTTGTCACAACCTGGGCAAACGTCGCGGTCGCCAACACACAGAGCCGAAAGGTACGCACCGCGACCGAGACCGCGCCCTCGATCGACGGCCTGGTCCAGTTCGCGCGAGCGCAGGGCTTCGCGATCGGCGCCGTGATCGACGAGGCGCATCACAGCTTCCGGGGCCAGACGGAAGCAATCCGCTTCTATCGCGACGTTCTTAGCCCCGAACTGACTATCCTCGTGACCGCCACGCCGCGTGACTCAGATCTGCAGGCCTTCACCCAGGGCGCGGGGATAACGAACCTCCGGCGCATCACGGTTTCCCGACAGCAGGCAATCAGCGACCGGCTGATCAAGGAGGGCGTAAAGGTCGCGATCTTTAAAGCGCCCGATGACGTACAGGCCTTAATCGACTTCCGTAGGACGGCGCTCCGGCAGGGCGTCGCCACCCACAAGGCGCTGAAGGCCCTCCTGGCCGAGACCGGGGCCACCGTGACCCCACTTCTCCTCGTCCAGGTTGATAGCAGCGAGAACTCCGTCGCAGAGGCCACGCAGTGGCTCAAGGAGCTGGGCTTCGCCACCGAAGGCGAAGCCGGGTTGATCCGGAGCCACACAGCGGATGAGCCAGATCCGCACCTTTCAAGCCTGGTGGCAGACGAGAGCGTCGAGGTTCTGATCTTCAAGCTGGCGGTCGCAACGGGGTTCGACGCACCCCGCGCCTTTACTCTCGTGTCATTTCGGCCGGTCCGCGACTCCGACTTTGGCGTTCAGATCGTCGGCCGGATCCTCCGGGTCGATCGCCGGCTGCAGACGGTACGCAACGCGCCCTCTGCACTCGATTACGGCTACGTCTTCCTGTCCGACAACAGCGGCCAGGCGGGGCTACTATCGGCGGCCGAGCGGATCAATGCAATCCGCTCTGAACTTGCCTCCGTCACGCCGAACGTTGCAGTCGTCGCCTTCGGTGGCGAACCGGAAACGCAGCGGATAGAGGCAGGACAGCTGAGCTTTTTCACCAGTGAAGGGCGCAGCGGTTGGGCGGACGAACGGCCCGACGACTGGTCGCCGCCGCCGCCCGAGCCCTCGCGTGGCGGCGTGGCTCGGGCCCTGTTCGAGGATTGGAATCTCGCGCCGCCGCCCGCTGGCGACCCGTCATCGCCGCGTAGAACCGAGGAGCGGCCCGCGGGCGCCAACTCCTACGCATTGAACACCAGCCTGGGCGCGCCACGGGCGTTCAACAGGGCCGTGCTCTCGCTCGAAAGCCGTGACCTCCTACGCGAGATCGTTTCACGCTTCCGGTTCGATGAAGACGCGCTGCTGGTGGCGCAGCGCGGCGCAACCACGATCCTCATGGAAGAGGTTGAGATCTTTGGCGCCCGGGCCGGTCGCCGCGAAGAGATCCGCGCGGACCTTGCGCAAAAGGAAATCGACGCACGCGCGCAACAGACTCTGTTTAAGGCGGACGACTTCCAGGTCATCGACATCCGAGCGCTGCACCTGGCCCTCATCGAGCAGCTCGGCCGCGAAGCTGCCCGCCGCGGCATCGATCATGTGTTCGACACCGATCAGAAGCTGCGGGCTGGCCTCCACAAGATCCTCGCCCTTCGGCCTCAGCAGCTTCGACGCGCGATCTCCGAGACCGTCGCGAGGCACACGGTTGCGGAGCGTGCCGATGTCATTCCCGCCGAGATCGTCTCGCCGACGCAGCTGCAGCCGGCCCGCTTCAACCTCTACGGGGTGTTCCCCGATGACTTGAACGGCTGGGAGCGGCCGTTCGCCGAATACCTGGACGACGACCTGACTGGGACGGTGCTCTGGTGGCACCGCAATCCTCTACGGAAGCCATTCTCAGTCAGCGTGCCGCTTCCGGGTCAGCCCGACTTCTATCCGGATTTCATCGTCGGGGTGCGAGATCGGGCGCGTGGCGACGGCGTGCTACTGGTTGAGACCAAGCGGATGATCAACGACCAAGAGCGCAACGCCCTAGTCAAGGCGCAGGCTTCCCATCCCGACTACGGGCCGGTGATGATGCTCTATTGGGAGGACCGGCGGGAGTGGCGGGTCGTCGAGTACGACGCTCGCACTGACCGTAATTTCCTCGATCGAGCGCTGCGGCCCGAGCTGCTCGCGACGTATTGAGCCGAGCCGAAACATTGGCCCTGCCGAGACCTCATTCGGCGCCGGACTTTGAGCGCCTGAATACCTGGCTCAATGGACTGCCGCCCGAGGCTCTGATCGGGTTCTCGCAGCCGACCGCGCAGGACTTCGCGGTGTTCGGCGCGATCATCCAGATCTTCAACTCCATCGAGCTGAACCTGCGCCGCAGCCCGGCCGCGTTCGAAGCCGGGGGCGTGCTGCCTGAGCGGACCTTGCCAACGTCGGCCTTGAGCCCAAAGCAGCCGTCGGGCCTGCGCGGAGCAGAGGTCCGTTCTGGGCTCATTGCTGCCATTCGGAAGGTCCGCTCAAGAGCGCGCGCGGGAGCCTAAACTGAGTGCGGCCGGACCGGGCTCGTAGCGGAACGCTGAAGGGTCAGCTTCCCGACGACACCCCAGACCATCGTCGCAACGATCCTAATGTCTTCTTCCCTTCGGTGCCACAAGTCGTCCCGATATCTAGACTGAAACCTGCTTCACGCGGGCGCCAAACGACCTGGCGGGGCCCGACTCCAGCCGCGCGGGCATCTTCGACCAAATGCTGGCGAAAATTAGCACCGTGAACTGCTAGAGATTTCGCCGCTGGTCAGCACCAGTGGATTTTGCCTCGCTTCAGGATGAAGTGGCTCCGGCAGCCGACTTGGCGCCACACTGACGGCATCAGCGACACGACGCCGTTGCCTTCTATGGCGATGTCCCAGCGCGGGAAGCGGTTCGGCAGGAACCGCAGATGAAGGGTCTCGCGGCATCCGCAGGGGCAGACGAGGTAGCCAAAGGTCGGCCGTCCGGAGGCCGTCGCGACATAGATCCGGCCCGCCTTCGGCCTGGCCGGTTCACGGTCGGTTAGGATGACCTTGATCCTCGGATCGGCCCACGGGGGGTGCCAAGCCCGGAGCTCGGCGTCGGCCCCGGCGACCCATGCGCCGACCTGGCGCGCGAGGTTGGAGACCCTGCCGCTCACGCCAGGGCGTCCAGGCGGCCGCACATCAACAGGGGCCGACAATCGCCCCGCCCGACCCAGGCCGCTAGCTCGCCATCCGGCTGGCCGTCGGGGCGGTTGGCCGTCCGACCGTGGCTGAACAAGAGCTTGTGGATCGCGAACTCGCCATTGGGCGCGGTGCGGTAAGGATGCAGGCGCGCCAGCAGCTCGTTGACGGCGCAGGCCGCCGCCGCGGTGTTGATGCTGATCACCGCCGGGCGGTCGACCCTCACCCCGCGGATGTAGCCGCGCTTCAGCTGGTCGTCGTAGAAGGCGGGATCGGTGCGCTTGAGATATTCGGCGTAGAGTTCGTTGTCGTCATAGACGCCGCGGGATTTCAGGCTGGAACCGCCGGGCCGCAGGAAATGAACGCCGGCGGAGACGCTGCTGACGCCACCCTCGCCATCGGCGTCGAGGCGAACGCCGATGTCCAGATACGGAAGCGTGTAGAAGGCGCAGGCCCGGTTCATGGTGTCCCGGCCTTCCACGGAATCCATGCAACCGATGATGACGTCGCAGACCGACATCAGCTGGATCGCCTCGGGCTCGTCCACCCGCCCGGCACAGGCGATCACCTCGGTCCCCAGGCCCATGCGCTCCACGTGGGCTTTGAGGGTCAGGGCCTTATTGCGCTCGGCCTCGGCGTCCTCGCGGGTCGCGCCGTAGATCCGATTGAGGTTCTTGACCTCGACCACGTCGGGCTCGAACACGACTAGGCGTGCGACACCGAGGCGCGCGAACATCTCGATCGCCGGACTGCCGGTGCCGGAGGCGCCGCCGATGCCCACCGTCAGGCCCGACAGCAGGTCGGTGGTCTTGTCGCCGAAGGCCTGGCGATGGCGCAGGTCGAAGTCGCGGACGTCCGTGCCGCCGTCCCGGTCATGGAAGACCAGGTCGTCACCGACCACGGCCACGCGATCGATGCAGGCCACCACGTCCGCCCCTTGCAGGACTCGGGCGAAGATCTCGCCGTCGGGCAGCATCACCGCCGAGACGTGTCGGCCCGGCGTCTGGCGCCCGATCGCGTCGAACAGTTCGGCGTCTGAGCGATCGTCGCGCTCGGAGAAGCCGCGATAGCCCGTCGGATGAGAATGTATCTTCATGAAGGCCATGCCGGCGCCGGCGACCGAGGCCAGCCGCGCTTTCACCGCCGACGTCGGCCAGGTCACGAACTCGGGGCCCCTGAGGCAGGCCGTATGGGGGATCTCGATGATCTCGTGGACCATCCAGACATCGCGGTCGAGGGCATGGGCGCGGCCGCAGATCGCCATAGCCACCGCCTCATCGCCATCGCCCGGGAAGAGGTGGGCCTGCAACTGGGCGTGTTGCGGACCGGTCATGCGCAGAATGTTCATCTTGCGACCCTTTCAGCGTTTGCGGAATTCGTGGGTCAGCCACGAGCGGAAGCGCCGCAAGTGGCTGGCGAGGGTGTCGACGCTCGGGCGGAAGGCGTAGTGGCGCGACCACTGCTGAAAGGTCTTGCCGTCGATCTCGAGCGCCGAGAGGTTGTTGATCGACTGGCCGTCCGCCCGCGCGAGCGGCGGGTGGAGATAGGCCATGTCGAGCGGCCCCGGCGGATAGACGTCGAGCCGGATGGCCACATCGGCCGCCAGGTGGTTGTAGCCGGGCGGCACGGGGTGCTGATGGATCAGCACATATCGGCCAAAGCCCGAGCGGATGGATTCCCAGGGACGCCCGAGCGCGTCGAGCGCCCGGACGTCGTCGGGACCGAGGTCGAAGTCCCGGCGCATTTAGCCCTCCGTCTCGTCGAGGGGGAAGGTTTCGAAGCGCTCGATGCCCTTCTCGCCGAGGTCGACCGTCTCGTTCAGCGCGATCGCGACGTAGGCGCCGCCGTGCACGCGCTTCTCGAGCTCGTAGCGCGCCACCGGGGTCTTTCCGGCCTTCACCAGGATGTCCTCCCCGGTGACGTGGCGCTTGTCGAAGACGAACGGCTTGCCGTCGACCTTGATCTTGTAGTGGCGCGCCGGCGGCGGGCAGCGGTTGTCGCGGCCGTGTTCCTCGACGTCGACGATGTCGACCTCGATGATCTCGTGGCCGCCTTCGTGGCGGATGGTGACTTCGACGGCGACGTCGTCGGCGTGGTCGCGGATGACGACAACGTCGCCATCCGCTTCCTTGATGGTGATCTCGTCTTCGGGGCCTTGCGGCCGCTGATGGTCCATGGGAGTTGCCTTTTCACTAGCGCGTGCTAATTTTAGAAATGAAATCGCCAGTCCGATATCGCAGGGCGACGCCATAATTGCAAGAGTGAAATTCAATGCCGAGAGCGGAATTCGATGCGGCCACCTTTTACGCGGCGCTCGACGCCGCGCGCGCCGCGCGGCAGATGAATTGGAAACAGGTCGCGGAGGCCTCGGGCGTCAGTGCCTCGACCCTTACTCGCTTGGCTCAAAGGCGGCGGCCGGACGTGGACAGCATGGCCGCGCTGCTGGCGTGGTCGGGCCTCAGCGCTGACAGTTTCGTGGTTGGCGATCAGGAGCGGCCGCGCGCCGAGCCCTTATCTCAGATCGCGACCTATCTCGGCACGGACCCGAATCTGTCGCAGTCCGGCCGCGAGGCGATGATGCAGGTGATCTCCGCGGCCTATGTCCAACTGAAGAGCCGCTGACGCCGCAGACGCGTCGCGGGGTACTCGCTCTCAGCGACCGTTTCGCGTACTCGCGTATAGAGCGTTGCGAAATCCGTTAACCGCCGATACAGGTGTTCGGGTCATAAAGTGCTTTAAAGTACGTGATTCGCTTGACCGAGTGGGTGGGGGACTCGTAGAAGCGCTCGTCTTAACTTCCCACTAACCTGCAACACTTCGCGGTCATCGGCGTTCCGGTGGCTGGCCGGGTGGGCTTGCACAACGCCGAGGCGCGCACATGACCGAACATGAAGCGGCTGGCGCTCCGTCGGAGCGCGTCGTTGAACTGCCCCAGCCGACACAGGACCAGCGTGATTTTTTGGATGGCCTGTGCAAGCAGGCGGGCGTCTATGACCCGACCGTGACGGTCGGCGGTCCTAGCGGCATTCAAAACCCCACGGTCTGATAGAGCGCCTGCCGGCCAGCGGGCGCTTCCTACGAAAGTTGCCTTCGGCGCTCTAATCCTGATGTGGACCGATCTGACGACGGTCGAGGGGACCCTCGATTGCAAACCGCCGTTTTCCTTCTATTTCGACCTAGTCGGGTCCTGCTGGAAGACCGCTGGCCAGACGAACAGCCTGCCGCTCCACCGGATTTGCACTCTCGCGCGCAAGCAGGGGGCGACCTTCGTCGTCCTGGAGACGGCATTGAGCCGCGCGCATGTGCGCGCCGAGATCGACGCCCTGGACAAGACGCAGGGCGGCGGCGGCGCCGCCGAGGCGATCTCGATCTCGTTCTTCTCTGGGGATGCCGATCCGACCGACATCGCGGCGGTGGCCGACAGGTCGTTCCTCGGCCAGGCGGTGGTCATCAATTATCGGCCGCCCGAGAAGAGCGAATTCTCGCACTCCTACGTGTTCGAGGGGATCCTGCCGCCGCCGACCATGCCGAGTAGCGTCGGGAGGGATAAGCTCCTCCTGAACAACTACATCTCGTCGAGCAAGGACTATGGGTGTGTGATTGGTGGGCGCACCTTCACCGTTAGTGGCGTCTATTACTGCCAGCAGAACCGGACCCACCACGTCTGCGCGCACGCGTCCCTGAGGATGGCCCTGTCGTCGGCCACCAAGGAGATCAGCGCCGACGACATTAACAAGACCCTGGGGATCGCACCGCCCTGCGACGGGCTCAACCTCGGCCAAATCGTCCAGGTGATCGAAGGCGAAGGTCTCAGCGCGGACGTCGTCGATTGCCGTAAGCTGGAGCGTGAGACGTACATCTCGATCCTGGGGTCGATCATCGAGAGCGGCGACCAGGCGTTGCTGGTCTTCACCACGGGTCACCAGGCCGGGGGGATACCCCAGGAGCATGTCGTCCTGGTCTATGGGCACACGCGCAATTCCGATGAATGGCATCCGCAGGCCATTCCCGCCTATGCGGGCCCTGGCTCTGCGCAATACCTTCCGGCGAGCAACTGGATCGACCACTTCCTGATCCATGACGACAACTTCGGGCCGTACTTCACCCTGAGCAGCCAGGCGCTCGAGTTCGACCCAGACGTCAGGGCGCACTGGATCGTGGCGATCCGAAAGCAGCAGCTGAAAGTTCGACCCGAGGTCGCCGAGGCCACGTCCGCCGCCGTCCTGACCAATTTTCTGCGCAGCCTGGCGACGGTCGCGACGGGGCGTTGGTTCGACTACGTGACCCAGAACACCTGGAACTACGTGCTGCGCACCATACTCGTCACCCGCGACGACTATGTCGCGCACCTGCAGGCCGTCCGGGGTCATGATGGAAGCGCGATCAAGCCCCCTGAGCTGGAGCGGCTTGCGGCGCTGCCCGACCGTTTCTGGATGGTGGAGTTCAGCCTGCCGTCCATCTTCACCGGAAACCGCACGAAGCTCGGAGAGGTGCTGATCGACGCTCAGGCCGACCTGCCGATCGACGTCAACAAGGCAGTCGTGGGCTTGCGCCTGCCAAAGGTGCTGATCGTGAGGGATCCCGAGGCGGGCGTCCTGAACCTCGGTGGCTGCAGCCTGGACGCGCATGCGCCGATCTTCCGCCGGCCGGAGTCAGGCCCCGAATGGTAGGTAGAGGTGCGGCCGACGAAGGCCCACGCGACTGACCGCATAAGATCCGACTGAGTTAGGTGGCCAGTCGCCAGCGTAGGGTCTCGCCCGCGTGGAACGGGACGACGGCGGTAGCGCCGTCACCTATCAGGTCGGGCACATCGGTCGGCGCTCGCTGCAGGGTCACCACGCCTTCGTTCAGTGGCAGGCCGTAGAAGCGCGGGCCGTTCTCCGAGGCGAAGGCCTCGAAATGCTGCAGGGCGCCGTCCTCTTCGAACACCTGGGCATAGGTCTCCAAGGCGTAGGGCGCGTTGAAGATGCCGGCGCAGCCGCAGGCGGCCTCCTTCAGGCCCTTGCCGTGCGGGGCGCTGTCGGTGCCCAGGAAGAACTTCGGCGAACCAGAGACGGTGGCCCGGCGCACCGCCAGGCGGTGCCGTTCGCGCTTGGCGACCGGCAGACAGTAGGCGTGCGGACGGATGCCGCCCTCGAAAAGGGCGTTGCGGTTGATGATGAGGTGTTGGGGCGTGACCGTGGCGGCGATCCGCGGACCGGCCTCGGTCACGAAGGCGGCGGCCTCGGCGGTGGTGATGTGCTCCAGCACGATCTTCAGCTCGGGATAGTCGGCGACCAAAGGCTGCAGGATGGTGTCGATGAACACTGCCTCGCGGTCGAAGATGTCGACGGCTGGGTCGGTCACCTCGCCGTGAATCAGCAGGGGCATGCCGATCCGTTGCAGGGTCTCCAGTACCTCGGTCAGGGCGCGGATGTCGGTGACGCCATGGGCCGAATTGGTGGTGGCGTGAGCGGGGTAGAGCTTGCAGGCGGTGAAGACCCCGGCGTCGGCCCCGCGGGCGATCTCATCGGCGTCGATGGTGTCGGTGAGGTAGCAGGTCATCAGTGGCGTGAATTCCGCGTCCTCGGGCAGAACGTCCAGGATGCGGTCGCGATAGGCCTCGGCAGCGGCGACCGTTGTGATCGGTGGCGGTGCACGCAGTCGACGTGCAAAGTCGCTCCACTAAATTCCCGGTTTGTTCTCGATATCAGCGGAAAGCCGCGCTTGTTGGCGGTTTAGCCAAATGAAGACGCGTCCTAAGGTGAAGGTCGTTCGATTCACAGACTGCGATGGCTGCCTTTGAACCACCTACGCTCGCTGCGCGAAGCGAAGGGTCTCACGCTCGAACAGTTAGCGAGCGCCCTTGGCACCACCAACCAGCAGATCAGCCTCCTTGAACTGGGCAAGCGCCAGCTCACAGTCGCCTGGATGACCCGGCTCGCCTCGGTCCTCGATTGCCACCCATGGGCGCTGATCGATGACGAGACCGGCGAACTTACGTCGGCCGAACACGACCTCGTCGCTCGCTTCCGCCGGCTGTCTGTCCCGGATCGCGAGCACCTGCTCTCCACGCTCGCCCAACTCGAAGCGAGCTCGGAGCCTCCGAAAGCAAAAGCAAGCTAGACCACAAGAGTCCGCTTGTGCTCATTCCAACAATATGTTGGATTTCAATTCAGTTGGGAATGACTGATTGAGGAGCTGGCCTCATGGCCGCTGCGATCGAGATCACGGAGGCCATTGGGACGCTGCCCGCGCCTCGGATCCGCGCAGCCCAGTACGTCCGTATGTCCACGGACCATCAGCGCTACTCCACCGAGAACCAGGGTGATGCGATCGCGGCCTACGCCGCTATCCACGGCATGGACATCGTCGCCACGTATGCCGACGAAGGTAAGAGCGGGCTCAACATCGCTGGGCGTGAAGCTCTTCAACGGTTGATCGACGACATCGAAGGCAAGCGCGCTAACTTCGAGGCGCTGCTGGTCTATGACGTCTCCCGCTGGGGTCGCTTCCAGGACGCCGACGAGAGCGCCTTCTACGAGTACCAATGCCGCCGTGCCGGCGTACGCGTCATCTACTGCGCCGAGCAGTTCGAGAATGACGGCACGCCGGTGGCGACCATCGTGAAGAGCGTGAAGCGCGCCATGGCTGGCGAATATAGCCGTGAGCTCTCCTCCAAGGTCTTCGCCGGCCAGTGCCGCCTGATCGAGCTCGGCTACCGCCAGGGTGGACCCGCGGGCTTTGGCCTTCGCCGTGTGCTGGTGGATGAGCGCGGGGAGTCGAAGGGCGTGCTGTCGCGGGGCGAACAGAAAAGCCTGCAGACCGACCGGGTGATCCTAGTGCCCGGCCCTCCGGAAGAGCTGGACCTAGTGAGGCGGATTTATCGGCTCTTCGTCTCCACCGGCATGACCGAAGCGGCAATCGCCCTGTTGCTCAACTCAGAGGGTCTCGTCACAGATCTTGGTCGCCCCTGGACCCGCGCCACCGTCCACCAGGTGCTGACCAACGAGAAGTACATAGGCAACAACGTGTTCAACCGACGTTCCTTCAAGCTGAAGGTACGTCGGGTTCAGAACCCGCCGGAGAAGTGGATCCGGGCCGAAGGGGTGTTCGAGCCCGTCGTTGATCACGAGCGCTTTCTGCAGGCGCGAGAGATCATTCTGGAGCGGTCGAAGCGGTTCACGAACGAGGAGCTGCTCGAGCGACTGCAAGGCCTACTCGAGCGTCATGGCGCCATCTCGGGCCTCATCATCGATGAGCGTGCAGACATGCCGTCGAGCAGCGCCTATCGATCGCGGTTCGGGAGCCTGCTGCGCGCGTACCAGCTAATCGGCTACCGCCCGGCTCGCGACTACCGCTTCTTGCAAATCAACCAGCGCCTCCGCGAACTTCACCCCGAGGTCCTGGCCGAGATCCACGCTGGCATCATCAAAATCGGTGGCGTGACCACCACCAACGAGCAGACCGGGTTGGTCGCCATCAACGATGAGCTGACCGTCTCGGTAGCGATCGCCCGCTGCCATGAGACCGCCTCCGGCGCGTATCGATGGCGCTTCGCCTTCGACAATCTGCTGCTCCCAGACATCACCGTGGCGGTTCGCATGGCGGGCGGGAATGAGCGACCGCTCGACTACTTCCTGTTTCCGAGCCTCGACCTCGAAGGCGGGCGGCTGCGAGTGAAGGAAGAGAACGGTCTGTCGATCGACGCCTACCGTTTCGATGATCTGTCAGAGCTCTTTGAGCTCGCGATACGCATTCCATTTTCGAGGGCGGCATGAGTGAAGAACCGGGCATCTCCATTGAGCTCGTGCCGATCGAGAAGATCGCCGTCCTCAATCCACGCGGGCGGGGTCGCCGCGTTCACCGCGAGATCATCGACAATATCGAGGCAGTGGGGTTGAAGCGCCCGATCACAGTCAGCCGCCGGAAGCTCGCGGATGGGGGCGAGCGGTATGACTTGATCTGCGGCGAAGGACGAATCGAGGCCTTCCAGGCGTTAGGCGAGAGCCAGATCCCGGCCATCATTGTCGATCTACCGGAAGAGGAGTGTTTCGTTCGCAGCCTGGTCGAGAACGTCGCCCGCCCTCAGCACCGCGGCGTGGATCTCATGCGCGAAGTCGGTGCACTTCGTAAGCGAGGGTACAGCGACGCCGAGGTGGCCCAGAAGATCGGCGTAACGCCCAGTTGGGTCTCGCTGATAGTGGGACTGCTGGAAAAAGGAGAAGAGCGGCTCATCGCGGCCGTCGACAACGGGGTCATCCCGCTCACGCTCGCCGCTACCATCGCCCGCAGCGACGACGCGGGGATCCAGCAAGCGTTGGCCGATGCCTACGCGGATGGGAAAATCAAAGGCAAGAATGTTGAGCTGGTGCGCCGGCTGCTGGAACGCCGGCGCCGGGGTGGCGGCTTCGGTAATCAGCGCTTCGGCCGAACCAGCAACCGCTCGCGACCGACGCCTGAGCAGCTTGTGCAGATCTTCCGCAAGGAGGCCGACCGGCAGCGGCTGATCGCCAAGAAGGCGGACTTCGTGCAGAGCCGGCTGCTGTTCATAGTCCAAGCGCTGAAGGAGCTACGGCAGGACCGCGATTTCGGCAACCTGCTCCGCGCCGAGCAACTAGACACCATGCCTCGCGCGCTCGATGCGCGGCTCTCGGGCGCCGCCCTGTGAACTCTCCGCAGCCCATCACTGGCGGAGTCGCGTGGGGCTTTGAGCGAGGCAGCGTGACCTTGGCGATTGATGCACTGGTGGCGATGAAGCCGCTGCGCCCCGACGTGAAGATGAGCTCCAAGTACCGCCAGATCGTCACCTCGATCAAAGCTGTGGGCCTAGTCGAGCCGCCGGTGGTGATCCCGGCGGCGGACCAGCCCGGCGTCTACTATCTGCTGGATGGTCACCTTCGAATTCAGGCCTTGCGAGACCTGGGCGAAACGAGCGTCGACTGCCTGGTTTCCCGCGACGACGAGGCTTTCACGTACAACAAACGGGTAAACCGCCTCTCGGCACCGCAGGAGCACCGGATGATCGCGCGCGCCATCGAGCGTGGCGTCTCTGAAGCCCGCTTGGCGGAAGCGCTGGGCATCAACGTCAGCGGGATCCAGCGGCGGGCCCGATTGATGGACGGGATCAGCGATGACGCCGCTGAGCTTCTGAAGGACTCGCCATGTTCGTTGGCGGTGTTCGACGTGCTGAGGAAGATGGGTCCCATGCGCCAGCGGGAAGCCGCTGAGATGATGGTCGGGCACAGCAACTACGGTCGACCGTTCGCCATGGCGCTCCTTGCCGCGACGGCAGATGCACAGTTGGCTTCCGGGAAACGCCGCGGAAAGCCCACCAACAACACCGTCACCCGCGAACAGGTGGCCAGGCTAGAGCGCGAGCTCGCCACGTTGCAGGTGCAGATCAAGTCGGTGGAAGAAACCTACGGCCTCGATAATCTCCATCTCACGGTGGCCAAGGCCTACCTCGTGAAGCTGCTCGGCAATGCGCGCGTGGTGCGTTGGCTGGCGCAGCAGAAGCCTGAATATCTAACCGAGTTTCAAAGCATCGCTGAGCTCACCAGCTTGCCGACCGGCGACGTCGCCGCGGCTGCTGAGTAGGGGACCGGGACCTGTAAGCGCCGGGACCGTCGGAGAAGCCGTCGTGTGGGGCGGATCAATGACGGTGGTGGGGATGGCGGCGAACCCGCTCGGAGCTCACTAGGCCGGCCGACATATGGCCGGCCCTTCCACCGTGAAATGGCATTGGGAAGGTTCGAATGCCCTAAGTGTACGGCCACTAGCAGGAAACCTGCTGCCGCCTTTGCGAGACAAGCAAGCTAGACCATTATGCCCGTCAGGGTCGGGGGGCGCGGTCTATGCAAATCACGAATTGTGGGCGCGGAGTACACAAACGCGAGGTGGTCGGAATTGAACGTCTGCGCCGCCTGCCGAGCGATTGGTACGGGTTCACGAACCTCGACCTGGCCACCGGTCCGGGACGCTCCCGCGAGATCGACCTCGTCTTAGTGGCTGAGGATCGGATCTTTCTCATCGATCTGAAGGACTGGCACGGTCGGATCGATAGCGACAATGGCAACTGGTTGCACAATGGGAGGGACACTGGGCCCTCGCCGGTCGGAAAAATTCACCAGAACGCCAAGGATGTCGGTTACCTGCTCACGGAACACGTGAAGCGCCACATGAGGGGGACTTTGGCCCCGCGAGTGGTGGGGTTGATCGTCATCACCGGCAACTCTGACCTCAGCGGTATCGCCGGCACCGAGAGAGGCTCCGTCTTCACAGACGAGAACTTCATCGCGGAGGTCTGCAAGCCTGGATCCCGAGTTGCAATGTTCGGGGCCGTCGCCCGCGAATTCGTCGATAGGCCGCTGACGGAAGTCGTCTGGAAGGATCAGCTCGGCAAGTTCTTCAACGCCCGGACGGGACGCATTAGTCCCGGGCGTCGCCGGTACGCGAACTTCCTGGCAGCGTCGGACGACGCGACGTTCGAGCACCCAGGCCGCATCTACGCGGAGTACGAAGCGTTCGACGAGAACGCCGCACAGACCCTGGGCACATTGCGGGTCTGGGATTTCTCAAGGGCCGAGACCCGCTTTCAGAGCGAGGAAGCGCGTAGCGAGATCGCCGGACGTGAACGCAGCGTCGTAGAGTTCCTGAAGGACTTTGGCGAAGCCTGTGAAAACGCAGTCCTCCACCCACGGGCGGAGGACCCGGATCGCGGCGTTAGCTATTGGGAGGTCTTTGACCGGCGTCAGCGGTTGAAGCGGCTGTCGGAGTTCGTGAACGCCGAGGCCGGCGGCCTAGATCGAGAACGGCGCATCGAACTCGCCCGGCAGCTGATCGCGCGCGTCGCAGCTCTCCATGCGGCCGGCGCAGCGCACCTCGATCTTGGCGGGCATAGTGTTTGGCTAGAATCGCCATCCACCGTGAAGCTCTCACACCTGATGGCCGCGCAGTACGCACAGGTAGAGTCGCTGGGGAAGAGCCGCTACCAGTTCCTCGCGAGCGCCAAGTTGCCAGAGGATGTTCTCGGCGGTGAGAACCACCCCAAACGCAAGGATGTGTTCCTCCTTGCCGCGGCGGTTCATTGGCTGCTGTTCGGCGTCCAGCCGAAGTCGGGGGGCGACGACATGCCTTTCGAATGGGATCCGAAGGCCGACGCCGACGGACGTCATTCCGACCTGCATGCGTGGTTGGAGCGGGGCCTGTCACTTGCTCCACAGGACCGGTTCCGGGATGCGACTGCCGCGCTTGATGCATTCAACGCTGCGACAGCCAGTCGTCCCAGCGCGCGCGAGGTTATCGAGGGCCTCGAACGGTTCCGTGGAACGATCCGCTCCCAGAAGCAATTCTTCGCGGCCTATCCGGAGACCGCAAGCCTGCGCGAGGGTGACCGGCTCGACGTCTGGCGGAGTGAGCGCGAAGGCCAGCCAGTCCTCGTTAAGCTGTGGAAACGCGCGGCCTGGGGAGATCAGACGCGCGAAGGGCCGCGTATTCTCGACTTCCTCACCAGAGCCCGAGACCTGGCCCTGTCCCCCCCGCCAGGGTGTGGGCGGGTCCTTGATGCGTTTTGGCTCAGCGACGCGATCGCCATCGTGCAAGCGTGGGTGGAAGGGCCGGACCTATCGGAAGCGCTCAAGGTCGGCTCCTTCGTGGGTGCAGAGGCCAACGCCCTCAAGTTCGCCCTGGACTTGGCCAATGGTGTGGATTCCCTGCATGAGTTGGGCCTCACGCACGGGGACCTAAAGCCACAGAATGTCATCGTCGCTGCGCAGGATGACGGGCGGCCGGTGCTGATCGACCTGGTCGACTTCAGCTCCAGCGATGACGGGGATATCCAGTCGAATGCCTATGCGCCCGCCAGCGGCGGACGGATGGAGCGCGACCGGTTCGCCGTCACTCGTATCGTCGAAGAGTTGTTCGGCACCATTGCACTCCCAATGACGGTGGCTGCCGACATTGCCACGTCTATCGCCATGTGCCGGGACAGCGCGCCCGAGAACGGGACGTTGCTTCCCTTGATCGAGGCGTTGGAGCGAGGCCTCGACCCCCGACCAGCGGCGGTGACACATTCCGCATTGAAGCTTGCTATCCAGGGCGCCTCGGTTGGCCCTCTCCTACCGGACGAGGGTGCCTTCCATATCCGGCGGGGCCTCGGGCGGCCGAGCTTCTTTATCCGCGGCGCATGCGAAGAGATCGAGGTCTTCCTTGACAACGCAGGTCGCCCCTTACGAGCCCGGCGCGCCCCGCTCGACCAGAAGCGGATAGGTCGGCTCGCTCGGCTTGAATTCATGCCGTTCACGGCCGAGGTCGCAGTCGTGCGCTCGGATATTACCGAGCTGTCAGACCTGTCTAAGCTCATGGACGATCCCGCCTTCGTCGCGGGCTGGGCTGGGCAGTCGGCCCGCAAGGCGGAAACGCCAGCGGCCGATGACTTGGGCGAGCCTGACCCGGAGCCCGCGTTCGAGGACGCCGCATTTGACCGCTTGAGTGAGGTCGAAGTTCCTAGACAAGGGGCTGAGCGCATCGACATTCGTCGGCTCTGGCGTGCATTGATTGACGCCGAGGGAGAGCTGACGACTGATGGCGTCGCGCAGGCCGACAGCGCCTACAACCGCGACCTCAGACGCCACATCGTACCTTTTGAGCTGACCAGCGGGACATTTGACTTCAACCGGAACGACCGGGTCGGAGTCGAGCGACTCGACCGCAAGGGCGCGTGGCGGCGTATCGGTGAACTCGACATTGCCCGTTCGAGGCCCGATCGAGTCCTCATCGATGCCACCGAACTCGCGATCGCCAATCAGGCGTCCCTGGTGGAGGGCGACCAGAGAATTCGCTTCACGAGCCATTTCCAGGTGCAAAGCCTCAAGCGGCGCGAGTCGGCCATAAGCCGTATCTTGGCCGGCGAGGCGCGGATCGCGGGACTTTCGGCAGCGTTCGAGGCCGGCACGGCGGCTCGGCCGAACCTCCTGTCCATCACCGCCACGGCTGAGTCACTATCCCGATATGAGCTGAACGCCGCCCAGAAGACCGCCTTCCAGAAGCTGCTGGCGGTTCGGCCGCTTGGCGCCCTGCAGGGTCCTCCTGGCACGGGTAAGACCCATTTCATCTCGGCGCTCGCCCACTACGCCCTCACGCATGGCCTGGCCAAGAACATCCTCCTGGCCAGCCAGTCCCATGAGGCGGTCAACAATGCGGCCGAAGCCGTGCTGCGCCTATTCGCAGGTCAGGATGAACAGCCCAGCATCCTCCGTGTCGGCAACGAGGGTGTCGTATCGGAGCGGCTTATGCCGTTCCACACCGACCGCCTTGAGCAGCTGTACAAGGACCGGTTCCGGGCCGAGATGCGGGAGCGGTTGAGGATCGTCGGGCGGGCCCTCGGCCTGCCGCCCAGCGTCGTAGAGGTCATCATCGGCGTCGAGACCACACTGCGCCCTGCCGCTGAGAAGCTCATTGCTCTGCGTTCGGAGAAAGAGCCGGACCTGGCGCGTATCAACAGCCTTGCCGACACTCTGACTACACAGGCGATGCACCTAGCTCCACCCGGTGCCGACGTGGCCGTGGATGATGAGGATCCGTTCGGAGTGCTCGACGCGGTGGTTTCCGCCGCCGTCCACGAGCTGCCACCCGGGGAGCGACCCGCTCCGGAGCGCATGGGGAAATTGCGTGCCCTGGTGCAGGTTGCGCGGGACTTTGTGGGCAGCGTCTCAACCCAGCAGCGGGGTTTCGAGGCCTTCCTGGCCGGCACACGTCAGATCGTCGCCGGTACTTGCGTCGGACTGGGACGGGCCTCGCTGGGTCTGACGGCGACGCCGTTCGATCTGGTCATCATCGACGAGGCCGCCCGATGCACGGCCAGCGAGCTGGCGGTCCCAATGCAGGCCGGGCGTTGGGTGGTACTGGTAGGCGACCATGCCCAACTCGAGCCGCAACATCACGCGACCGTCGTATCAAAGGTTGCTGCCGACATCGTCGCTGACGAGCTGGACGTAGTTCGCAGCGACTTCGAACGCCTATTCGCTAACGGCTACGGTACGGCCGCCGGCGCCCGGCTGAAGACGCAGTACCGCATGCTGCCGGCCATCGGTCAGGTCGTGTCAGACACCTTCTACGGCGGCGAGCTAGAGCCTGGCCGCACGACGCCGGTGGTCGATCCTGGGATGCTTCCCTCGGGACTTGAAACGCCGATCACCTGGATCACGACCGATTGTCTGGGCGAGCTTGGTGCGGAGCGCGCAGAGGAGACCGGCACCAGCAGGGTCAACCCGGCCGAGGCCGACGCAATCGTCTCGCTCCTGAAGGCGTGGGGCGGACACAAGCCTTTCGTCACCTGGGCTGCAGGCCAGGTGAAGCACGCCCATGTCATAGGGGTCATCTGCATGTATGCCGCCCAGCGGGACTTGATCCGGCGCAAGGTGCAGGCCGCGAACCTGCCCGAGGCGTTCCGTCGGATCATCAAGATCGACACGGTCGACAGCTACCAGGGCAAAGAAAACCCCATCGTCATCCTATCGCTGGTCCGCAACAATACCCAAGGAGCTCCCGAGCGGGGTCTGGCGACGATCAAGGCCGGTTTCCTGGGACGACCCAACCGCATTAATGTCGCGGTTAGCCGAGCCATGGATAGGCTGGTGATTGTCGGCGCCAAGTCTCGGTGGCGGGTTGGCACTCCGATGCAGAGGCTGGCTGAGGCCGTCGAGCTTCGGTTCCAGGCAGGCGAAGCGAAGATCATTCCCGCGTCAGCGGTCCTTGATGGTGGTGCCGACGCTGATACGCCGGAGGCCCCTGCGCTCATCGAGACGGAGGCCTGAGGTGGCAGAACTCAAGCGCCCCATCCTCTCGTTGACGGGTCTGATTAAACCCGAGGAGGACGCACTCTTCGAGCTGGCGACCTATGACGTACTGTTGCCGTGCCGGCGGTTTGACGTCGATCACAAGGTCGCTCTCGTAGGCAGGGTTTCCCTGACCGCGGAATTCCTTCTGCGTCTCCTGAAGTCGGCGGATGGCATCGACGAGGGCGAGGCGGCCACGTTCTTCGGCTTCGACCTTCGAGATATGTCGTTCGTGCTTTCTGAGGTTGAGGCCCTCGGTTACGTCGAGCGTCGTGAGGGACGGCTCTGGCTCAGCTTCGCGGGGATGTCGCTTTTTCAGGCCGGATCCGACCAACCGCAGATTTTCGAGGTCGAGGCGCGCCGCGAGAACGTCGGGTTCGACCTCATCTCTCTTGCGCCCGAGCCGCCCCGCGGCCTCGACGAGTTCGATCGCAGGCTCCCAGAACTCGCGCTCCTGCAGCCTGAGGTGGCCAGCCGCGCCGCCTCGCAGTTGCCGGCCGCCTTCCGCCGCTTCTATCCGGAAATCATGAGCCGGCGCGACCGCGCGGTAGGTGATCGGCGGTCCCTCTACTCGATCGACGCGGTGTCGCCCGGCGATCGGTTCTCAAGTCCAGTCCGCATCGTGGTGCGCTCATCTGGCCTGCGTCCATGGGTCGGCGCGCCAGACCTCGTCGAATGGCGGACCGAGCCTGAGCAGGAGGAGCGTCCCGAGGTCCTTGATGCCGCATCTGCCTTCGTGGATGGCCTGACAGTGAATCAGCGCAGCGACGATGCTGAAGCTTATGGGTCCCTGCTGGAGCTGGCGCCGGAGTTTCTCAAGGAGTTCGTCCGTCGGGACGGCCTGGCCGTCGACAAGTATTATCGAGAGGCGTTCACCCGTGCGGGGGAGGTCCGGTCGGATCGGCAGACCATCCCATTGGTGGGCTCGATTCTGGGGCGCCAGAACCTCCGAAAGGTGACGGAGGTGCTTGCCTATGGACTGCGGTCCGCGACCAGGCCGTCGGTTGTCCTCTGGCTCGCTCCGATGGTCCGATGCTGGGGCGCCACTCGGATGCTTCCGGAGTTGCTCCGTCAGCTGAAGGCGCAACTCAGAACCGACCCCGGGGGCGAGCCGAACGTCCGTATGGCGTCAGTCGCGCTTATCACAGGCCGGCCTGAAGCCCATCTTGAGAAGGCGTTCGACCATGTGGCTACCAGCGACGTGCCGCGGTTCCCGCGAGCGCTCGAGATTCTTCTCATCCCGCGGGTGATGGTCGCCGTCGCCGTGCACGCGCCGGTTGGCTCTCGCGATGGCCTGCCGGTCCCTCTTGGATTCATTAGCTTCGATCCCCGCGTGATTGGGCGGGCCGGGGACTACATCGCGTCGCGGTCAGGACCCTTCTTAAGGGATAGGCAGATGGAGAGTCTCGTCGTGGGGGAGCTGCAGGAGGGGCTCGACGAGGATGCTATTAGGGACGTGGGCATCACGCGGCCCGATGAACCCTGACGCCGCCGGGCAAGATAATGTGACAATGGCAGTGAACAGTGAGCGGGACCCGTAAGCGCCGGGACCGCCGGAGACGCCGTCGTGCGGGGCGGATCAATGGCGGTGGTGGGAATGGGGGCGAACCCGTGCGGAGCCCACTAAGCCGGCCGTTATAGGGCCGGCCATCCGTTCGTCAGGCGCATTCGTTGGTTCCGCGAACCTAACCAAGGCGCCCGGCAGCGGTTAACGGCTTTCAACAGGCTCTATTGTTGTGTGAATCGGCGTGGAAAACTGACCCCCATCTCGGGGAGATCGGCGTCGAAAAATGACCCCCCTGTTCCTGAGGTTTTGATGGCCAGATCGGCGGCTTGTTCAGCTGCGGATCGAGACGGGGATGT
>JAGNIV010000056.1 GCA_018001015.1 Phenylobacterium sp.
GCCGTCGCGAGGGCCTACAACCACACCCCAAGACAATGCCTGGACTTCCAGACCCCAGCCGAGGTCTTCTCCAGGGTGTTGCACTTCGAACGAGAGTCCACATCCCGGCCTTCGCCGGGACGAGCGGAATAGGGCTTACCCGGCATCCTTCAGCGGCGAACTCGCGCGCCAGTCGAACAACTCCTGCAGCACCCGCAGCGCCTTGCCGCGCTCGCTGGTCAGTTCCGGATCGCGGGCGATGATCAGCCGAGCGTCGTCGCCGGCCGCCGCGATCAGGTCGCGGTGCGCGAAGGGGTCGGCGAAGACATAGGCCGGGAAGCCGCTCTGGCGCAGGCCGAGCGCGTCGCCGCCGCCCCTCAGCTCCAGGTCGGTCTCGGCGATCTGGAAGCCGTCGTCGGTGCGCCGCAGAATGTCCAGCCGCTTCTGCGCGGTCTCCGACAGCGGTGGATCGTAGAGCAGGACGCAGGAACTCTCCCGCCGCCCCCGGCCCACCCGGCCGCGCAGCTGGTGCAGCTGCGCCAGGCCGAACCGCTCGGCCTGCTCGATGACCATGATGGTGGCGTTGGGGACGTTGACGCCGACCTCGACGACCGTCGTCGCCACCAGCACCTTGATCCTGTTGTCGGCGAAGTCGGCCATGACGGCGTCCTTCTCCGGCCCGGTCATCTTCCCGTGCACCAGGCCGACGCCGGGGCCGATGGTGGCGCGCAGCTCGATGGCCCGCTGCTCGGCGGCCTTCAGGTCCACCAGTTCGGATTCCGAGACGAGAGGGCAGATCCAGAAGGCCTGGGCGCCGCCGGCCACCGCCTCGCGCAGGCGGGCCTCCACCTCGTCGACTCGGGTCATGGGGGCGGCGCGGGTGGCGACGGGGGTGCGGCCCGGGGGCTTCTCGTCGATCCTGCTGACGTCGAGGTCGCCGTAGACCGTCAGCTCCAGGGTGCGCGGGATCGGGGTGGCCGACATGGCCAGCAGGTGGACCGACCGGCCCTTGGCCTGCAGCAGCTGCCGCTGGGCCACGCCGAAGCGGTGCTGCTCGTCGACGACGGCCAGTTGCAGACTCTGGAAATGGACCTCGTTCTGAAACAGTGCATGGGTGCCCACCGCCACCTGGGCCGCGCCGCTGGCGATGGCCCGCAGCTTCTCGGCCCGCGCCGCGCCCTTGTCGCGGCCGGTGAGCAGGACACAGCTGATCCCGTGGGCGGCGAGGGGGCCTGACAGGGTCTCGTAATGCTGGCGCGCCAGGATTTCCGTGGGCGCCATCAGGGCGCTCTGGGCGCCGGCGGCGGCGACATCGGCCATCGCCAGCATGGCCACCACCGTCTTGCCTGAGCCAACGTCCCCCTGAAGCAGGCGGCTCATCCGCTCGCCCATGGCGAAGTCGTGGCGAACGTCGGCCAGGGCCCGCTCCTGGGCGCCGGTCAGCTTGAAAGGCAGGTCGGCGACGATGGCGGCGGCCTTGGGACCAGGCGCGATCTTGTCGGCCGGTTCGGCGCGCCGGTCGGCCTTGCGCTGGGCCATGGCCAGCTGGTGCGCCAACAGTTCATCATAGGCCAGCCGGCGGATGTGGGGCGCCGTCGGCGACAGGTCGGCCTCGCTGACCGGCGCGTGCAGCCGTTCCAGAGCCTCGCGCCACGTCGGGAAACCGCCCTTGGCCATCCAGGCGCGATCCTGCCACTCGGGCAGGTCGGCGGCCTGGGCCAGGGCCTGTAGGGCCAGCTTGCGCACCGTGCGCGCGGGCAGGCCGGCGGTGGCGGGATAGACCGTCTCCACCTCCGGAATCTCGGCGGCCTTGTCGGGGGCCACCAGGTAGTCGGGATGGCTGATCTGCCATTCCGAGCCGAACCGCTCGACCTTGCCCGAGACAATCCGTTTGGCGCCCACCGGGTTCTTCTCGGCGACGGCGTGCCCGAAGCTGCCGAAATAGACGAGGGTCAGAAAGCCAGAGCCGTCGAAGGTGCGGATCTTCCAGGGCTGCTGCGGGCTGCGGGGTTTCTGGTGATCGTCGATCTCGACGGTGAAGGTCTGGACCTCGCCCTCAATGGCGGTGTTCACCGTGGCCGGCCTGCGCCGCACCAGGGAATGGGGCGCCAGGAACAGCACGTCGCGCACGATGGGGCCGGCCAGTTTCTCCAGCAGGGGCGCCACCCGTGCGCCCACGCCCTTCAGCGTGGTCACCGGGGCGTACAGGGGAAACAGAATCTCGGGCCGCATCGCGCGATCATAGTGCGAAGCTGGACGCCCGCCGCCGCCCATGATGATCTCCCGCCGACCTTTGGGGGAGATTTCTATGCGTAGCCTTTGGACCGCCGTGGCCCTGGCCGCCTTGTTGGCCGGCTGTAACCAGCCATCAGGGAGCAGCGGCGAGAAGGCCACCTCAGACTCGGGCTTTGTCCCTCCCGTCGAGCCCGCCGCTGAGGCCCCGGCGCCGGCGTCCGCCGTCACCGGCTTCAGCCACGTCAAGGGTGAGGACCTGTTCGGCTACTACATCCCCAGCAGCGAGGTGAAGGTCGGAACCTGGAAGCTCGACAACATCGCGATCCTCGAGGAGGCGGATTTCGTGAAGTGGGAAGCTGGCGACACCGCCGGTCCCGCCGGTCCGATCATGCTGGAGTTCTCCGACACCTCCAGCGCCGCCAGTGAAAACGAGCTGGGCCAGACCGTCTATGCCAAGACCGCCCGCATCCTGCCCACCAGCTACAAGATCGGCGGCGGCAATATCCAGGTGACGGGGACCGACGTCACCCTGGGCCAGGTGCGGCTCGACGGGACCATTGACGTGGCGGCGCTGAAGCGGGCGCGGGCCGCGGGTCCGGGCGCCAACGAGACCGTTCTGCGCACCGGCCTGATGATCGGCTCGACGCCCTTCAAGAACCTGTCGTTCCTCTGGTTCGGCGGCGACTGATCCAGAAGGCTGGCGTCAAGCGCCGGGCCGCCCTATATCGGCCCGTCCAATGTCGATCGACGATACCCGCCTGCGAAAACTGAAGTTCCGTGCCTGGCACAGGGGGTTCAGGGAAGCGGACCTCATTCTGGGGCCGTTCGCGGACAGCCATGTCCAGGATTTGGCGCCGGATGAAGTGGATCTCTTCGAGGTGCTGCTGGAGCAGCCGGACCACGATCTCTATGAGTGGATCATGGAGCGGACGCCGACCCCGGCGGAATTCGACGGATCCTTGCTGAACAAGATCAAGGCCTTCCGGTTCAAGGTTCATGAAATCCGGGGCAGCGACCATGGCGGCTGACGGATCGCGCGCGCCCAGCGCGGCGGATCATCGTCGCATCGCCACCGACCCCGGCCGCCTGGACCTGATCGGCGCGCCCGAGGGCTTCGACGCCCTGGTGATGGCCGACATCGTGCGCGCCCGCGGCGGCCTCTCGGTCTTCGTGGCCCGCGACGGTTCGCGGCTTTCGGCCTTCATCGACGCTTTCAAGTTCTTCGCCCAGGGCATCGAGGTGCTGCAGTTCCCGTCCTGGGATTGCCTGCCCTATGACCGCACAGGACCTTCGCCGGGTGTCGCCGCCCAGCGGATGACCACGCTCGCGCGCCTCGCCCAGGGCCTGGACGCCAAGAAGCCGACCTTGCTGGTCACCACCACCCCGGCCCTGATGCAGCGCGTGCCGCCCAAGGACGTGGTCCAGGGCGCGGCCTATGGCGCCCGCACCGGCCATGTGGTGGAGATCGCCGATCTCGAGCGCTACTTCGCGGTCAACGGCTATGCGCGGGCCTCGACGGTCTCCGAGCGCGGCGAGTTCGCCATTCGGGGCGGGGTGATCGACGTCTTCCCGCCCAATGCCGAAGAACCGGTGCGCCTTGACCTGTTCGGCGACACCCTTGAATCCATCCGCGGCTTCGACCCCGACACCCAGCGCTCGACCCGCCAGCTCAAGGAGGTCAGCCTCCTGCCGGTGAGCGAGGCCCTGCTGGACAAGGACTCCATCTCCCGCTTCCGCCGCGGCTATGTGGAGGCCTTTGGCGCCCCGGGCGGCGACCCGCTCTATGAGACGGTCAGCGGCGGCGGCCGGCGGGCGGGCATGGAGCACTGGCTGCCCCTGTTCTATCCGTCGATGGCCACCCTGTTCGACTACCTGCCGGGCTCGGCCCTGATCGGTGTCGACCACCTGGCCAGCCAGGCCCGCGACGAGCGCCTGGCCATGATCGCCGACGCCTTCGACGCCCGCGCCCAGGCCGACCGCAAGGTCCACTACCATCCGCTGGAGCCGGACCGCCTCTACCTCACCGCCGAGGAGTGGCGCGCGCGCCTGGCCGAACGCGCCACCCGCCAGTTCTCCGCCTTCCAGGAGGCCGAGGGCGAACTGGTGGTGGACATGGGCGCCCGCCAAGGCCGCACCTTCATCGCCGAGCGCCAGCAGGACTCGGTCAACCTGTTCCAGGCCACCGCCGACCACGCCCAGCGCCTGGCCGAGGCGGGAAAACGCGTGCTGTTCGCCTCCTGGTCAGAGGGCTCATCGGAACGCCTCGGCGTCATGCTGGCAGACCACGGCCTGAAGAACGTCACCCAGGCGCCCTATTGGGACGCCGCCAAGGCCGCCAATCCGAAGTTCCCGCAGCGGGTCGTCCTGCCGCTGGAGAGTGGGTTCGAGACTGACACGCTCGCCGTCATCTCTGAGACCGACATCCTGGGCGACCGCCTCGCGCGGCCGCGCCGCAAGCGGCGGGCGTCGAACTTCCTGGCCGAGGCCTCGTCGCTGAGTCCCGGCGACCTGGTGGTCCACATTGACCACGGCATCGGTCGCTACGAGGGCCTGAAGACCCTGGAGGTGCAGGGCGCGCCACACGACTGCCTGGAGCTGCAGTACGGCGCCGAGGCCAAGCTCTATCTGCCCGTCGAAAATATCGACCTGCTGACCCGCTACGGGTCCGAAGGCGACGGCGTGCAGCTGGACCGCCTGGGCGGCGCGGCCTGGCAGGCCCGCAAGGCGCGGGCGAAAGAACGCCTGCGCGACATGGCCATCGGCCTGATCCAGATCGCCGCGGCCCGCGCCACGCGCTCCACCGATCCGGTCGATCCGCCGCACGGGGTGTTCGACGAGTTCTGCGCCCGCTTCCCCTACGAGGAGACCGACGACCAGCTGTCGGCCATCGGCGACATTCTCGAGGACCTCGGGGCCGGCAAGCCGATGGACCGGCTGATCTGCGGAGATGTGGGCTTCGGCAAGACCGAGGTGGCCCTGCGCGCGGCCTTCGTGGTGGCCATGAGCGGCCAGCAGGTGGCCATCGTCGCCCCCACCACCCTGCTGGCCCGCCAGCACTACAAGACCTTCACCGAGCGCTTCCAGGGCTGGCCCATCAAGGTGCGGCGCCTGTCGCGCCTAGTGCCGCCGAAGGAGGCCGCCGAGACCCGCGAGGCGCTGAAGAACGGCGAGGTGGAGATCATCGTCGGCACCCATGCGGTGCTGTCCAAGCAGGTGGGCTTCAAGAACCTCGGCCTGGTGATCGTCGACGAGGAGCAGCACTTCGGGGTCAAGCACAAGGAGAAGCTCAAGGAGCTTCGCGCCGACGTGCACATGCTGACCCTGACCGCCACGCCGATCCCGCGCACCCTCCAAATGTCGCTCAGCGGCATTCGAGAAATGTCGATCATCGCCACCCCGCCGGTGGACCGTCTGGCGGTGCGCACCTACGTCACCCCCTTCGACCCCATCGTCATCCGCGAGGCCCTGCTGCGGGAGAAGTATCGTGGCGGCCAGGCCTATTACGTGGTCCCGCGCATCTCCGACCTGACCGAGCTGGAGCGGTTCCTGCGCGAGCAGGTGCCGGAGGTCCGCTACGTGGTGGGCCACGGCCAGATGGCGCCGACCCAGCTGGAAGACGTGATGAGCGCCTTCTATGAGGGCCAGTACGACGTGCTGCTGTCGACCACCATCGTCGAGAGCGGCCTGGATATCCCCACCGCCAACACCCTGATCATCCACCGCGCCGACATGTTCGGCCTGGCCCAGCTGTACCAGCTGCGCGGCCGGGTCGGCCGGGCCAAGGCGCGGGCCTACGCCTACATGACCACGCCGGCCGAAAAGCAGATCACCATCTCGGCCGAGCGCCGCCTGAAGGTGCTGCAGTCCCTCGACAGCCTGGGCGCCGGCTTCCAGCTGGCCAGCCACGACCTGGACCAGCGCGGCGGCGGCAACCTGCTGGGCGAGGAGCAGTCGGGCCACATCCGCGAGATCGGCGTCGAGCTCTACCAGCAGATGCTGGAGGACGCGGTCAACGACCTGAAGGAACTGGCCGGCAAGGGCGAGGGCGCCGCCGACCGGGGTTGGTCGCCGCAGATCAACACCGGCGCCGCCGTCCTGATCCCCGAGGACTATGTCCCCGACCTGCACGTGCGCCTGTCGCTCTATCGCCGCCTGTCCGACGCCGAGAAGTCCGGCGACCGCGAGGCCCTGGCCGCCGAGATGATCGACCGCTTCGGCCCCCTGCCGCCGGAAGCCGGCCAGCTGCTCAAGGTCGTGGCCATCAAGGGTCTTTGCCGTGAGGCCAATGTCGCCAAGATCGACGTGGGACCCAAGGGCGCCGTCGTCACCTTCCGCAACGAGGACTTCCCCAACCCCATGGGCCTCATGGCCTTCGTCACCAAGAACCAGGTCGCCTGGAAGGTCCGCCCCGACAACAAGGTGGTCGTGCGCGGCGAATGGGAAACCCCCGAACAGCGGCTCAATGCGGCCGAGCGGGTGCTGAGTGAGCTGGCCAAGCTGGCCGGGGCGGCGGTCGCGGCTTAAACCCCGCTCATCCCGGCGAAGGCCGGGATGTGGACTCTCGTTCGAAGTGCAACACCCTGGAGAAGACCTCGGCTGGGGTCTGGAAGTCCAGGCATTGTCTTGGGGTGTGGTTGTAGGCCCTCGCGACGG
>JAGNIV010000014.1 GCA_018001015.1 Phenylobacterium sp.
AGACGACATACGTGGTAGCGTAGCGTCTCGTGGGCTCGGAGATGTGTAGAAGAGACGGGCCCTGGCCTACCTGGCCGGCGTCTACAGCCTCTACCTGCTGTATCTGGGCCTGCCCAAGCTGATGAAATCCGCGCCCGGCAAGACGGCGGCCTATGTGGTGCTGGCCGTGGGCGCCGCGATCCTCATCAACCTGGTGGTCACCGCGGTGATCCAGCCCATCACGCGGATGGGCGAAGATCTCGGCGCCGCCGCAACGGTGACGGTTCCCGCCGCGCGGAGCGGGGCCGGCGAGATGGCGAAGCTGAAGGCTGCGGGCGAGCAGATCGCCGCGGCCTCCGAGCGGGCGCGGAGCACCGAACCCACCGACCCTGAGGTTTTGAAGACCTTCCTGCCGCCCAGCGTGGCCGGTTACCCGCGCACGGCGCTGCGGGCCGGCAGTGTGGGGACGAGCGGCGGCGCGGGCGCCTCGGCCGAGGCCAGCTACGCCCGGGGCGATGGGACCTTCACCCTCACCATCACAGATCTGGGGGAAGCCGGCGCCCTGGCCGGGATCGCCACGGCCTTCAACGTGCAGTCCTCGACCGAAAGCGGGCGACGCTATGACCGGATCGGCCAGACGCCCGAGGGGCGGATGAGCACCGAGTCCTACGATAGCGCCTCGAAGCACGGCAGCTACGGCGTGCTGGTCGCCGAACGCTTCATGGTCCAGGCCGAGGGCGACGCGGTCCCGATGGCCAGCCTGAAGGCGGCGGTGACGGGGATCGACGGGGCGCGCTTGCAGGTGCTGGCGAACCCTAGGCCTGCCCCAGATAAACCCGTTCCGCCCGCGGGCTGAGCCGCACCAGGCATTCGTGGGCCACGGTGCCGGCGGCGGCGGCGAGGTCGTCGATATGGGCGTTGGGGCCCATGAGCTCGACCATCTGGCCGGGACTGGCGGGCGTGTCGCCGATATCGAGCAGGATCAGGTCCATGGTGACGATCAGGAACGGCCGCGAGGCGCCGGCGAACCAGCCCTGGCCATTTTGCTTGGCGGCGCGGATCAGGCCGTCGGCATAGCCGGCGGCGACCACGGCGACGCGGGTTGGGCGCGAGACGATGCGGCTGGAGCCATAGCCGACGGTCTCGCCGGCCTGGATGTTGCGGATGTCGAGGATGGGGGCCTCGAAGGTCGCCACCGCCTTCAGCCGCGGATCGGGGCGCTCTTCCGGCCCGCCGCCATAGAGGCTGACGCCCGGGCGGACCATGTCGAAGCGATAGTCCTCGCCGAGGAAGATGCCGGCCGAGGCCGCGAAGCTGGCCCGCGCGCCGGGGAACAGCTTGCGGGCGGCGACGAAGCGTTCGAGCTGGCGGCCATTGCGCGGATCGCGCGGTTCGGGCGCCGAGCCCAGGTGGCTCATCACCAGGCCGATGTTCAGGTGGCTCAGCCGGTCGCCGGACTGGGCCAGGGCCTGGGTCTGATCGGGGGTGACGCCCTGGCGGTTCATGCCGGTGTCGATGTGCAGCGCGACCGGCAGGGCGCGGCCCAGGCTCGCGGCGAAGCTGCCGGCGGCCTCCACCTGGGGCACGCTGGTGAGGGAAGGGGTGAGATCGGCCGCGACCAGACGCGGGCCGGTCCCGGCCGTCATGCCGTCCAGCACATAGATGGTCGCCGGCCGCTCCGGACCGAGCGCGGCGCGCAGGGCCTCACCTTCCGTCAGACGCGCGACGAAGAAGCTGCGGGCGCCCTCAGCCCACAGACGGCGACAGATCGGGCCGGCGCCCAGGCCATAGCCATCGCCCTTCACCACCGGCGCGGACTCCGCGCCCGGCGCCTGGGCGCGCAGGACGCGGTAGTTGTGAGCCAGCGCGTCGAGGTCGACGGTCAGGCGCGCGGAGGAAGGGAGAGCCATTGGCGCTCCCTTAGAGCCTAGGCCGGGCGAGGGAAAGCCGGTTCAAGCGCCGGGTCAGTCGCGGCTGTGCTGGTCATAGCGGCTGGGGTCGCGGGCCAGGTTTCCGAATTTGGTCAGGTCGGAGTTGAACGACAGCTTGACGGTGCCGATGGGGCCGTGACGCTGCTTGCCGATGATGACCTCGGCCTGACCGGCCACCTGGTCCATCTGGTCCTGCCAGGTGAGGTGCTCCGGCGTGCCTTCGCGGGGCTCGGTGCGGGAGAGATAGTACTCCTCGCGGTAGATGAACATCACGCAGTCGGCGTCCTGTTCGATGGAGCCGGATTCACGAAGGTCGGAGAGCTGGGGTTTCTTGTCTTCCCGGTTCTCCACCTGGCGAGAGAGCTGGGCCAGGGCGATGACCGGGACGGAGAGCTCCTTGGCCAGGGTCTTCAGGCCTTGGGTGATGGCGCTGACCTCCTGGACCCGGTTATCCACCTTGCCGCCGGGGCCGATGGTGACGAGCTGGAGGTAGTCCACCACGATCAGGTCCAGACCCACCATGCGCTTCAGGCGCCGCGCGCGGGCGGCCAGCTTGGCCATGGTGATGCCGCCGGTGTCGTCGATGTACATCGGCGCGTCCTGGATCTCGAGGGCGGCGTCGCGCACCCGGCCGAACTCCACGGCGTCGATCTCGCCCTTGCGCAGGCGGTCGCCGGAGACGCCCGAGACCTCGGCCAGCATACGCATGGCCAGCTGGTCGGCGGACATTTCGAGCTGGAAGAAGGCCACCACGCCGCCGGAGACGGTCTTCTTGGTGCCGTCCGGCTGCGGTTCCCAGGCGTAGTTGCGGGCCACATGGAAGGCGATGTTCACCGCCAGCGCGCTCTTCCCCATCGAGGGGCGGGCGGCCAGGATCAGCAGGTCGGAAGGGTGCAGGCCGCCCAGCTTGGCGTCGAGGTCGATCAGGCCGGTGGAGAGGCCGGCCAGGCCCCCGTCGCGGCTATGGGCCTCGGCGGCCATGGTGACGGCGCCGTGCAGGGCTTCCGACAGGGGTTTGAACCCCTGACTGGCGCCGCCGCTCTCAGCCAGTTGATAGAGCTGCTGCTCGGCCGCCTCGATCTGGTCGCGGGCCGAAGTCTCCTCGTCGGGCGCGGTGGCCGTCGTGGCGATGTCGCCGCCGATGCGGATCAGGTCGCGGCGCAGGGCCAGGTCGTAGATGGCCCGGGAATAGTCGGGAGCGTTGGCGGCGGGCGGGGCGCGGTCCACCAGGTCGGCCAGGTAGCGGATGCCGCCCAGTTCCTCGAAGGCCGGGTCGCGGCCGAACTGCTCGGCCAGCAGGATCGGTTCGGCCAGCTGCCCCTTGCGGACGTGGGTCTCGATGGCGGCGTAGAGGCGCGCGTGGAAGGGTTCGTAGAAGTGGCGCGCCTGCAGATAGTCGCCGATCCGCTCAAAGGTGGCGTTGTCATAGAGAACGGCGCCCAGCAGGGCCTGCTCGGCTTCGATGTTGGCCGGGGCGTGGGGGATCGCCGTGTCGTTGTGGGCGGGGCGGAGATCGAGCGCGGGAACGAGGGCCATAGGTTACCGATAGCTTAAGGCCGGCTCCCGAACACTGTGGCGCTGTGCCTTTCGCACAGGATTCGGACGGCCTGTGGATGACCTCACTCTGAGTAGGGTCCCGACTCGAATCTAACGCATCGGCGCGCCGGACCCAGCCTCAATCCGCAGGCCTACGACCGTCTCTGTCGCAGGCAAACAAAACGGCGCGGGACCGAGGTCCCGCGCCGCCGAAGGTCTCAGCCCTGTGGAGCTGCTACCACTTGTAGGACAGACGGCCGTAGACGAACCGCCCGCCGAAGCCGAAGGGCGAGAACGACGAGAACGGCGCCGCGCCCGATGTGTTGAGGTTCGGGGCGATCTGCAGCGGATAGCCATCGAACAGGTTGTCGGCCCCGACCGAGACGGTCAGGCCCATGGGGAAGGTGTAGCGGCCTTCCAGATCCACGATGCCTTGCGAGCCGGTGTGGCTGTCGGCGCTGCCGTCGGCCAGGGTGCCCGGCGAGAGGACGTCGCCGTAGAAGGTGGAGCGCAGGGTCGCGCCCCAGTTCTGCCGCTTCCAGTCACCCTGCAGGGTCAGCTTGTGCTTGGGGGCGCCGTCCTCGAAGCGCAGCGTCGCCTGGCGGGCGAAGAGCGACACCGGGGTCGGCAGGATGGTGGCCGAGGTGGTGGGGGACCGGGTGACGCTGAAGTCGTTGACGTTGCCGGCGGCGGTCAGATCGAAGGTCCCGGCCTGTTCGTCCACGATCTTGTAGTGGGCGACGATGTCCACGCCCTTGGTGTCGGTGTCCACGCCGTTGATGAAGAAGCGGGCGGCCGAGGCGCCATAGGGCGACAACAGGTCATAGATCACCCGGGCGTTGGTCCCCGGGGCGGCGGTGGCGCTGCCGGTCAGGGTCTCAGACAGGACGATGCGGTCCTGCACCTTGATCTGATAGGCGTCGACCGTCAGCTCGAAGGCGCCTTTCCGGAAGACGAAGCCCAGGGCGTAGTTGTCCGAGGTTTCCGGCTCCAGGGGCTTGCCCCCCAGGGCTCGGCCCACCGGGCTGACCGAAGGATAGGTGCCGGTCTCGAAGGGCACCCCGTTGATGTAGAGGATCGAGGTGGCGGTGTAGTACTGCTGCTGCAGGGCCGGGGCCCGGAAGCCGGTGGAGACCGAACCGCGGATCGCGAATTCCGGCGTGAAGTCGTAGCGGGCGGAGAGCTTGCCGGTCGTGTTGCCGCCGAAGTCCGAATAGTCCTCGTAGCGCACGGCGGCCGAGGCCGAGAGCTTCTCGGTCAGGTTGCCTTCCAGGTCCAGATAGACGCCGACGGCGTCGCGATCGACATCGACGATGTTGGAGGGGGTGAAGCCGGTGAAGCCGCGCGATCCCAGGGCCAGGGTGGTGAACGGGCCGCGGATGTAGGAGCCGGGCTCGCCGGGGTTGATCTTGTAGTTCTCGCGGCGGGCTTCGAGGCCGAAGGCGACGTTCAGAGGCTTCACCAGCCCGACCTCGACCTCGCGGCTGAAGTCGGCGCCGAAGACGGCTTGGTCATAGGTCAGGCCGCCGGCCTGGAACGAGGTGGGGGAGGTCGGCCCGAGCGACGGGTTGAGAGTGTGCTGGACACCGAAGTCGATGTCGTTCTTGCCGTAGACCAGGTTCAGGTCGACGTTGAAGCCGGCCCATTCACCCTTGATGCCGACCCCGGCGCTGTTGTCCTCGGTGTCGGTGGTGATCAGCGGCAGGTAGCCGTTTGGATAGACCGCGAGGATGTTCTGCGTGGCGTCGGTGGGCAGACGGTAGGTGGCCGCCGAGGAGGCGTCGCGGTGCTCGTAGCCGTACCAACCGTAGAGGTTCCAGTTATCGCCCAGCGGCTTGCCCGCGTTGGCGTAGAAGGTCAGGTCGTCGGCGTCGCCGTCGCCGAAGCGCGAGGTGACGCGGACCGGGGTGACGCGCGGATCGACGTCGCTGCGGTTGGTGTTCTCACGCGTACGGTATTCCGCCGACAGGGTCAGGAAGCCGTCGCCCAGCAGGTTCAGGCCCTGCCAGCCCGAGACCGTGGTGGTCTGGCCGTCGGTGAGGTCGCGCGTGCCGCCGTAGAACCCGTCGAAGCTGGTGACGTATCCGCCGGTGGTGACCGACAGGCCGCCGCCGCTGCTGGCCTCGCGCAGGCGCATGTTGATGACGCCGGCGATGGCGTCGGAACCGTATTGCGCCGACGCTCCGTCCCGCAGGACCTCGATCCGCTCAATGGCGGTGGAAGGGATGGCGTTGAGGTCGACGGCGGCCGAACCGCGGCCCACCGAACCATTGGTGTTCACCAGGGCGGTCGCGTGGCGGCGCGTGCCGTTCACCAGGACCAGGGTCTGGTCGGGGCCTTGGCCGCGCAGGGTGGCCGGGCGGATGGTGTCGGTGCCGTCGGTGTTGGACGGCCGCGGGAAGTTGATGGACGGCACCGTGGTGGCCAGAGCGGTGGCGAGCTCAGTGGTGCCCCGCTGCTGCAGGGTCCCGGTGGTGATGACGTCGACGGGCGCCAGGGTCTCCAGTCGTGTCCGGCCGACAGCGCGGGTGCCGGTGACGACGAATTCCTCGACCTCAGTGTCGGCGGCGGGTTGGGCGGCGGCGACGCCTGCCCAGAGACTGGCGGCCGAAGCCGCGGCGAAGAGCAGTGAGCGGTAGTGCATGAGTGGGCCCCCTTGGCCATGCCCCAGGTCTTGAGTGGCCCAGGTTCTGCCCAATTAGGGAGCGCCGCCGCCTCTGAAAATGACAAATTTACAACGCAAACGCAAAAACGGCGCGGAACCGGAGTTCCGCGCCGCCTTTGGACGAGATGTCGCGGTGGAGCTTAGCTCTCGACGTAGTCGCCTTCGTGCGAACCGGCGCCGCCGGCCAGCATGTCCTGGGCGGCTTCCTCGGCCGCAACGCGATCTTCCTCGAACTGCGAGTTGACCACGTCTTCGCCACGGGCTTGGCGCTCGGCCTCGTCCTGGCTGCGGGCGATGTTCAGGGTGACCGAGACGATGACTTCAGCGTGCAGGACGACCTTCACCGGGTGGAGACCCAGGGTCTTGATCGGCTTGTCGAGGGCCACCATCGAGCGTTCCAGCTTGCCGCCGGCCGCATTGACGATGTCGGCGACGTCACGGCCGGAGACCGAACCGTAGAGCTGGCCGCTTTCGCCAGCCTGACGGATCAGGACATAGGACGTGCCGTCCAGGTTCTCGCCGGTCTTGGCGGCCTGTTCCTTGGCCTTCTGGTTGCGGGCCTCGATATCGGCGCGCTGGCCTTCGAAGACCTTCAGATTGGCGGCGTTGGCGCGGAGCGCCTTTTGACGGGGCAGGAGGTAGTTGCGCGCGTAGCCGTCCTTGACGGTGACCACATCGCCCAGAAGACCCTTGCCTTCGACGCGTTCGAGCAGAATGACTTTCATGTGCCTGTGCTCCCTACTTCACGACGTAGGGGAGGAGGGCGAGGAAGCGGGCGCGCTTGATGGCCTTGGCCAGTTCGCGTTGCTTCTTGGCCGACACCGCGGTGATGCGCGAGGGCACGATCTTGCCGCGCTCGGAGACGTAACGCTGCAGCAGCTTCACGTCCTTGTAGTCGATCTTCGGCGCGCCGGCGCCCGAGAACGGGCAAACCTTGCGGCGACGGAAGAAGGGGCGGCGCGCGCCACCCGCGGCGGGGGCGCCGGCGGTGGTGGCTTCGGAGGTTTCGTCGGTCATCTGATGATCCTCCCTTTCTTAAGCTTGGAAGCTGTCTTCGCGGCGCGGTTCGCGCTCACGATCACGGTCGCGACGGGCCAGGACCGGCGAGAGTTCGAGGTCGAGCTCTTCGACGCGGACCGTCAGGGTGCGCAGCACGTCTTCATTGAGAGACAGCTGGCGCTCCATTTCCTTCACCGCCGGCGCCGGGGCGTCGATGGCGAGCAGGGAATAGTGGCCCTTGCGGTTCTTCTTGATGCGATAGGTCAGGTTGCGAAGGCCCCAGTACTCGATCTTCGCGACCACGCCGCCACCCTCTTCGATGAGGGCCTTGATCTGGTCATTGAGGGCTTCGGCTTGTTGCGGCGAGATATCCTGCCGCGAGATAACGACGTGCTCGTAGAGCGCCATATTTTCCTTCTTCCGTTGTGGAGGCGGCGCTTTCGTCGGCGGAAGTCCGGCGAAAACGATGGATCTCAATGCGGCGCGCGGGAGGTTCCCGCGCCTTTTACGTTCCGACTTGAGACCGCCGTCCGTGAAGAGGCGGGCAGATACGGGAAAAGCGGTTGTTTCGCAAGCTTTTCCCGCTCGCGACTACTTCCTCTGCTTGGCCTTCCAGGCCTTCAGGGCGGTGAGCGTCTGGTTGACGTGGTCGTCGGCCTTCAGGTTGTCGTAGGCCAGCAGCACCGTGCCATCCGGGGCGATGACGTAGGAGGTGCGGGCCGAAAGGTCGGTTGGGGCCTTGATGCCGGCGACCTTCAGCGGCGCGTCATAGGTCTTGGCGATCTTGGCGCCGGGATCGGCGGCGACGGGGAACTTGCCGCCGCAGGTCGCGGTGTCGGCGGAGAACTCGGCCAGGCGCTCGACCTTGCCGGCGGTGATCCCGATCAGGGTGGCGCCCTGGGCCTTGAAATCGTCAGCCGCCTCGGAGAACAGGTGGGCCTCAAGGTTGCAGCCGCCGGTATAGGCCGAGGGGAAGAAGTACATCACCACGGGCCCCTTCTTGCGGGCCGCGGCCATGTCGAAGGTGAAGGGCTTGCCCGCAAGGAAGGCCTGGGCCTTGAAGTCTGGCGCCTTGGAGCCCACGGCGAGGTCGGCGAGGGCGGGCGTGGCCGCTGTGACGGCGGCCAGGGCGGCGATGGCGAAAAGGCGTGTCATGGGGCGTTTCTCCGAGGTTCGGTGATCATACGAACTGGACGGCGCTTTGTCTTCGCAGCATAGCGAGACAATGACACCGACGTTGCCCGCCCGCCCCGACCAGATCCTGGCCGACGCCAAGTTTCCAGAGCTTCCCAACCACTATCGGGGCAAGGTTCGCGACACCTACGACCTGGGCGACGGCCGGATCGTGATCATCGCCAGCGATCGGCTGTCGGCCTTCGACGCCATCCTGACGGTGATCCCCTACAAGGGGCAGATCCTCACCCAGACGGCGCGGTTCTGGTTCAACGCCACCGCCGACATCTGTCCCAACCACGTCCTGGCCTATCCCGATCCGAATGTGGTGGTGGGGACGCGACTGGACATTCTGCCGGTGGAGATCGTGGTGCGCGGCTATCTGGCCGGAACCACGGGCACCTCGATCCTGACGCTCTACAAGAAGGGCGAGCGGGAGATGTACGGCCACAAACTGCCCGACGGCATGGCCGACAATCAGAAGCTGCCCACGCCGATCATCACGCCCACCTCCAAGGCCTATGACGGTGAACACGACGCGCCGCTGATGCCCGCCGAGATCGTCGAGCAGGGTCTGCTGAGCGCCCTGCAGTGGGAGACGCTTTCCAAGTACGCCCTGGCCCTGTTCGCCCGTGGTCAGGAGATGGCGGCGGCCCGCGGCCTGATCCTGGTGGACACGAAGTACGAGTTCGGCGTCGACCGAAACGGCCAGATCATCCTGGCCGACGAGATCCACACCCCGGACTCCAGCCGCTACTGGTTCGCGGAGACCTATGCGGAGAAGTTCGCCAAGGGCGAGCGGCCCGACAGCTTCGACAAGGACTTCGTCCGTAGCTGGGTGGCGGCGCGCTGCGATCCCTATACCGACCCGATCCCAGAGATTCCGGCCGAAATGATCGACGAGACGGCGCGGGTCTATATCCAGGCCTTCGAAACGATCACGGGTCAGACCTTCGAGGTCGAAGCCAGCGACGAACCGATCGAGGCGCGCATCCGGCGCAATCTCGCGGTCTATCGTCCGACCTAGTATTTCTGGCTGCGGACGGGCTGGACGGCTCGCCGGAATCCGTCATGGTCCCGCCCCATGCAAAACGAACCCTTTTTCAAAAGGGACGGTCAATTTTACGTCCCGCAACCGTCCTGCCGTGGTCCCTGGAATCCGCAATCCCTGCATGGGCGAGTCATCGTCGGCCTGCTCGGCTTCGAGATCGAGGCCAAGCATGGCAGTCCTGATTTCATGCCGGCCCGCCTGACGGTGGACATGTACCGGCTGCCGGGCTTCGACCCCATCGAGGTCAAGACCACGGTGGTCCGCGACGGCAACCGCATCCGGGTCGTCGACGCCGAGTTCATCTCCGGCGGGGTGAGCATGGCGCGGGCCTCGGTGCAGTTCCTGAAGCGCACCGAGAACTCGCCGGGCGAGTCCTGGCATCGTCCTGACTGGGAGGTTCCCAAGCCTGCCGACATCGAGGCGCCCACAGATGGGCGCCAGGGCATGGGCGGCATGTGGGCCATGCGGCCGATCACCGGCGGCTTTGGCCAGCCCGGTCCGCGCAAGACCTGGATGAGCGAGGTCCGCGAGATGGTGGACGGCGTGCCCTTGACGCCGTTCCAGCGGGTGTCGCTGGCGGCGGACTTCTCCAGTCCCTTCGCCAATTCCAGCACCGAGGGGCTGGGCTACATCAACTCGGACGTGACGGTCTATCTGCACCGCCTGCCGGCCACGGAGTGGATCGGGTTCGAAGTCGCCGACCATCACGCCACAGACGGCGTGGCGATCGGCGAATGCTGGCTTTATGACGAGCAGGGGCCGATCGGACAGGCGTCCTGCGCGGCCCTGGCCCAGCGCCGGCTCACCCCTGGGGCGCGGCCTCCGGCGAAGGCGTAACCGGCGCGGTGGGCGCCGGGGTCAAAGCCGGCGCCGCAGGGGCGGCCTCGACCGGCGGTGTCTCGACCTTCGGGATGGGCGCCGTCGTTCGCCGCGCGCTGAGGATCGGGACCGGCGGTTTCAGCATCTCGCCCTTCATCACCCCCACGCCGGCCGTCGGGGAGCGCGGCTTGACGAGAATCTTGCGGACCACGTCCATCCCCTCGACCACATAGCCGAAGGCCGCGAAGCCCAGGTTGTCGCCCTTGGCCTTGGGGTTGGCGTCCAGATAGGTGTTGTCGCCGATGCAGATGAAGAAGTCGGAGGTGGCGCTGCCCGGGGCGAAACGGCCCATGGAGATGGCGCCGTCGGTGTGAGAGAGGCCGGTCCTGGTGGTGGGCTCGTGGCCGATGGGTTTCATCACCTTGGCCGGGTCGTTCTGCAGGCCGCCCTGGATGGAGCCGTAGTCGTCGGCGGTGTAGCCCTTTGGCCTCGAGGCCCGGTAGAAGGTCGCCCCGTCATAGCGCTTGGTGTCGGTGTAGCGCAGGAAGTTGGCCACCGTGATCGGGGCCTTGGCCTGGTTCAGGGCCAGGACGATGGCGCCTACCGGGGTGGTGAGCTTCACATGGACCAGACCCGGCGCGGCCAGGGCGGGGGAGGCGGAGAGGGCCGCGGCGCCCGTCAGGAAGGTTCTGCGTTGCAGGATCATCCGATCCGGGTCCCCATGCCGCCGTCCACGGGCAGGATCGCCCCGGTGATGAAGCCCGCCTCGTCGGAGGCCAGGAAGAGCGCCGCGTAGGCGGTGTCCCAGGCGTTGCCCATCTTGCCGCCGAGCGGCACGCGGGCGTTGCGGGCGGCGCGGACCGCCTCCTGCTCCTGGCCGCTGGCCTGGGCGATCCCGGCCACGGCCATGGGGGTGTCCATCAGGCCCGGCATGATGGCGTTGCAGCGGACGCCCTTGGCGGCGTTGGACTGGGCGACGCTGGTGGTCAGGCGGTTCACGGCGGCCTTGGAGACCTCGTAGGCCACCTGATTGCCGCCGGCGATGCCCGCCAGCGACGAGATGTTGACGATGGCCCCACCGCCCTGTTCGCGCATGGTGGGAATGGCGGCCTTGATGGTCAGCCACATGCCCTTGAGGTTCACCGACAAGATACGGTCGAAGGCGGCTTCCTCGACCCGGTGGGCCGGGCCGTCGCCACCGCCGATCCCGACATTGTTCACCAGGATGTCGATGCGGCCCAGGCGCTGCTTGCCGGCCTCGATCATGGCGGCGACGTCCTCGGCCTTGGTGACGTTGGCGGTGAAGGCCGTGGCCTGGCCGCCCTCGGCGACGATCATGGCGGCGGTCTCCTCGGCGCGCTCGGCGACGCGGTCGACGCAGAGGACCTGCGCGCCCTCGCGGGCGAACAGGATCGACATGGCCCGGCCATTGCCGATGGTCTCACCGGGCGTCTGGCCTGCGCCGACGATGATGGCGGTCTTGCCCTTCAGGCGGTCGGCCATGCTCAGAACCCCTTCAGGTCGGGGTCGAGGGTCTGGCCCTCATCGAGCTGCACCCCGAAGGAGTTCAGGATCATCGAGACCTGGGTGTACTGGCCGGCGGTGAACACGACGTCCATGCACTGCTTGTCGGTGAAGTGGGCCTTCAGAGCCGCCCAGGTTGCGTTGGTGATGAACTGGTCATGGTGCAGTTCGTCCGACGCCTTCAGCAGGGCTTGATCGGCGGCGCTCCAGCCGGGGGCCTCGGCGCCGCCCTTGATCCGCTCGCATTCCTCGGCGGTCAGGCCCTCGCGCTTGCCGATGGGCAGGTGCTGGGTCCACTCGTAGCCCGACTTGCAGAGGTAACCGATGCGCAGGATGACGATCTCCCGCTCGCGGCCGGGCAGATCGTTGCGTCGCGACAGGACGTAGTTGCCCCAGGCCAGGAAGCCCTTGGCCGCCTTGGGGGCGTTGACCATCGTGCGGAAGATGTTGAGCACCCGGCCCGTGGACACCATGGGGGCCAGGACCTCGGTCTGGGCTTCATCAAGCTTGCCGAGGTCGACCGGTTGAATCCGGGGCTGGGTCAGGCGCATGCAGGTTCCTCCGCAACGCCTTACGCGGCGTCATTGCGGGCATCTTACCGGAGCGCCCGCGCGGCCTGTCAAACGAATGTTCGGTCGCGGGCCTTAGCCAAAGTCGCCGGAGCGGATGATGAAGGGGATCATCTGCGCCAGGAGCAGGAGACCGAAGCCGATCAGCAGAATGCGGCCGAACCACTTGCGGCGGTTGGCGGCCTTGAGATCCTCGGGCGTGGGCTCGGGTTGGTCGGTCATGCGGCGCGGCCTATCACGCCCATGTCATCGCCCGCAACGGAGCAGGCGGCGGATTGTCTGGTCTATGGGCCGGGAAGGGCGCATAACGCGTGCGTCGATCTCTGCCGCGTAACGCTCTTAAGCCCTCTCGCTCAGCGCGCGGAACTTTCGAAGCCGACCCTCTCAGACCTCGATGGCCCGCCGGGCTTTTCCGGCGAGCCTACGCATCTCTCGGAGGCTGTCATGGCGACCGGTACTGTCAAATGGTTCAATTCCACCAAGGGCTTCGGCTTCATCCAGCCGGCTGATGGCGGCAAGGACGTCTTCGTCCACATCTCCGCCGTCGAGCGTTCGGACCTCAACGGTCTCAACGAAGGCGACACGGTTTCCTACGAAATGGAACGCGACCAGCGCTCCGGCAAGGAAAGCGCCGTCAATCTGAAGTCGGCCTAAGACGATAAGGGGCCGGCGCGATCCTCGCGCCGGCCCCGGTCTTTTTGCGCGGCGTTCGCGCTGACGGGAGCTGCCCATGTCCATGGCCGATCTGATCCCCACGCTCGACGACGAAGGCCTCGCCAACCTGCGCGCCAACGCCCAACGTCTCGAAGGTTCCGGCGTCGCCCGTCAGGCCGAGCAGGCCTCGGCCCTGCTGCCGCTTATCGAGGCCGAACTGGCCGAACGCCTGTCGCGCGTCCCGCCGAAGGCCCCGCCCAAGCCGCGTGCGAAAAAAGTCGCCGCGCTCGCCGAAGCTGACGACGATCACGACGACTAGTCGCACCCCTGGGTCGCGCGGAGTGGCGGAGCGCAACCTTAAGCGTTGAATTTACTCGCAAAGCCCCGCCTCGCGCCGGCTATGGTTAAGCGTTCCTCAATCTGGGGACCCTAGCCTTGGTGCATGAGCGCCGACTCGCCCTCCGACCGCATCCCGATTTCCAGCCTGGTCTTCGCCGGCCTCGTCGCCGTGATTGGTGTCGTCGCGGCGACCCTGCTGGGTGCGCGGCCCCTGAACCCGCGCGAGGCTGCTGGTGTCTTCCCGCCGTGGTGGGGCCGCGAGGCCGCATTGGTGGCGGCCTCCGACGCCGGCTCAGTGCTGGCGGTGGGAACATTGCCTTTCATCGTCATCGTCCGCGTCGACCAGGGCGACGCGTCCGCGCACCTGCGTAAGGCGGGCGCGCTCTTTTCCATTGATCCCGGGCGCGTCGCGCCCTGTAGCGTCTAGGAGACCGTCATGTTCCAATCCATTGAGGAGCAGCGGAGGTTCGCTGACCGTATCGTCATCGGCGCTCTCTGGGCGCTGGCGCCCATCACCCTGATCGCGGCCCTGTTGATCAAGGCTCCATGGCTCGGCTTTGGCCTGGCCTCGGCGGGGCTGGCCGGGGCGGTGACCGTCTTCTGGAAGGTAAATCCCGCTGGCGTGCGGATCGCGGCGTCGGCGGCCCTGATGGGTTCGGTGTCGCTACTGGTGGCCGCCTTCGCGGGACGCGCCTGGCAGATCGACATGCACATGGCCTATTTCGCGGCCCTGGCCGCCCTGATCGTCTATTGCGACTGGCGAGCCATCGCCGTGGGCGCGGTCGTGGTCGCCGTTCACCACCTGCTGCTGAGCTTCGTCCTGCCCGCCGCGGTCTTCCCGGGCGGGGGTGATCTGGGCCGAGTGGTGGTTCACGCCGTGATCCTGGTCGCTGAAGCCGTGGTGCTGATGTGGGCGGCCTCCAACATCTCCTCAATGTTCGCCCGTTCCGGCGCTTCCCTGGCCCAGGCCGCCGCCGCGCGGAGCGAGGCTGAGGCCGCCATGCGCGCCGCCGAGAGCGCGCGCGCCGCAGAGGGCGCCGCCGCGCAAGATCGTGAGATGCTGCAGAGCACCGTCGAACATGAGAGCGCCCAGGTTGTGGATGGCCTCGCGCGGGGGCTCAGGCAGCTCTCCGACGGCGACCTCACCGCCCGCCTGCAGCAGGCCTTCCCCAGCAAGTACGAGGCGTTGCGCGCCGACTTCAACCGGGCCGCCGAACAGCTGGAACAGACCCTCGCCGGAATCGTCAGTTCGGCCGGCACGATCCGCAGCGGCGCCTCAGAGATCGCCTCGGCCGCCGACGACCTGTCGCGCCGGACCGAGCAGCAGGCCGCGGGCCTGGAAGAGACCGCCGCGGCCCTGGACGAGATCACCGCCACGGTGCGCAAGACCGCCACGGGGGCCAAGGCCGCCGCCGATGTCGTGCTGGCGGCCCGGGGCGACGCCCAGACCAGCGGCGACGTGGTGCGGCAGGCCGTCTCGGCCATGAGTGAGATCGAGGCCTCGGCCCAGGAAATTAGCCAGATCATCGGGGTGATCGACGAGATCGCCTTCCAGACCAACCTGCTGGCCCTGAACGCCGGGGTCGAGGCGGCGCGGGCTGGTGAGGCCGGCCGAGGCTTCGCGGTGGTGGCGTCCGAGGTTCGGGCCTTGGCCCAGCGCTCGGCCGAGGCCGCGCGTGAAATCAAGGCGCTGATCAGCGCTTCCAGCCAGCAGGTGGGCTCGGGCGTCCACCTGGTCGGTCAGACCGGGGAGGCCCTGCAGCGGATCGTTGGCCGCGTCTCGGAGATCGACACCCTGGTCGGCGAGATCGCCGCCAGCGCGCAGGAACAGTCGATCGGCCTCGCCCAGGTCAACACCGCCGTGAACCAGATGGACCAGGTCACCCAGCAGAACGCGGCCATGGTGGAGCAGTCCACCGCCGCCAGCCACGGCCTGGCCAATGAAGCCCAGACCCTGGCCGAGTCCGCCGCCAAGTTCCGCGTCAGCACCACGCCCGCCAGCCGGTCGGCGCGGCGCGCGGCCTAGGCCCTGGAGCCATCGAGGATCGGATGACGCCTAGGCCGTGAAGATCCAGCCGCCGGTCAGGCTGGCCACCTGGACGTTCTCCAGGATCATTTGGCCGCCACCGGTCATGGAGATCACCGCGTCTCCGCCCGATTGGGTGAGCGTCCACACGGTTCCGGCGTCGATCTGAACCCGGTCGCCCTGGGCCAGGCTGAAGTCGGTCACCCGGTCGAGGCCTGCCGCGCCCCAGGTGTGGAAGATATCGGCGCCTGCGCCGCCGCTGACGGTATCGTCGCCAAGGTCGCCGGACATCCAGTCGTCTCCGGCCCCGCCGGCGATGCTGTCTGCGCCTTGGCCGCCGCGTACCCAGTCGCGGCCGTCGCCGCCGTCCTGGGTGTCGTTTCCGAGGTTGCCGTAGACCACGTCGTCGCCGGCGTCCCCGTAGAGGCGGTCGTTAGCCTGGCCGCCGACGACCCAGTCGGGACCGTCGCCGCCGCGAGCGGTGTCGTCGCCCTGGTTGCCGTTGATGTCGTCAAAGCCCGCGCCGCCGATCAGGCTGTCGTCGCCGGAATCACCGCGCAGATAGTCGTCTGCGCCGCCGCCATCGACGGTGTCATCCCCCAGGCCGCCGGCGATGTTGTTGGCCGCGCTGTTGCCGTTGATCTGGTCGGACCCCGAGCCGCCGATGGCGTTCTCGATAACCGCGCCCACGGCCACGGCCACGTTGCCGGTGAGGCCGCCGACGTTGGAGAAGTAGCCGGCTCGCAGATCGATGAGCTGGCTCTGGTTGAAGCCGGAGAAGTCGAACGTGTCCCTGCCGCCGGCGTCCCAAACGGCGAAGACCATCCGGCTGCTGCTGGAGGCCGCCTCAAACCACGGCCGCGCCGCGTTGGAGTTGAAGCCGTAGGTGGTGTCGCCCAGGCGTGTGCTGGTGTTGGGTCCGTACTCCAGCTGCGCGGCGGCGATGTCGTCCAGCATCGGGGCCGCGGAATAGACGCCCCCGAAGTAACCGCCGGTGTTGCTCTCGCTGAAGTAGCTCATCACCGTGTACTGTCGGCTGTCCTCGGCATAGTCGGCGCTGGAGCTGTAGGTGGGCGAGGTGTCGTCGCTGGCGTCGTAGTCGCTGGGGTGAGACAGGCCGATGGCATGGCCAAGCTCGTGAACCAGCACGGAGCCGCCATAGTTTCCGATCGTGGGGTTCACGTTGTAGCCGGACCCGCTGTAGACCCAGACGTCACCAGCCTTTGCCGAGAAACTGGTCTGGCCGGGATAGAAGCTGAAGGCCGACGCTCCTTCGATCCCGCCCGAGTAGTTGGAGAACAGGATGCTGGCGGAATTGCTGTAGGCGGCCTCGCCGCTGGCGCCCGAGCCCACGCGCACGAAGGTGATATTCGCCGCGTCCGACCAGCCCTTCAGGATCAGTTCGGCGGTGGTGATCTGATTGGTGTTGAACCTGCTGAAGCCCGTGGCGTCCTCGGGCATGGTGGTCGGCGCGTCGGCGCGGAACCCGTAGGTGACCGTAAAGCCGACGCCGAGCGCGCTGGACCAGCCGGGCTCGCCGCCGACCAGGCGATAGGCGGCCTCGGCGACGGTGAAGCTCTCCTTGCCTCCGGAGGACCCGCCGCGGGCGTCGGCGGACTGAAAGGCTTGGGGTGAGGTGTCGGTGTCGACCGCGAAGCCGAGAGGGGGCGGATCACCGGATAGGGTCAGGGTCATTGAGCGGTCACCACACTGCAAGCTCCCCAACTTGCGACTCCCGTACGAGGCGGGCGGAGTCCTCGCAACAGAGAACGCCGAGTTGCGACGTTTTCCCGCAGGTTCAAAGGCTTAGCCGTAGGGTTTTGTTATCTGCGGTTCATCTTCGCGCTCCGTTGGATCGAGTATCAACCTCAATCGTTTCGCCAGTTCTAACCGGATCGGAGGTGGCCATGACCACGGCGAAACTCGCCCGCTACCAGCGGATGCGGGACTTCGGACAGACGGCGGAGCCCTCCGGGCGCGACGCCAAGGTGCTGGCCTCGGAGCGCTTGCGCTTTGTCATCCAGAAGCATGCCGCCAGCCGCCTGCACTTCGACCTGCGCCTGGAGCACGACGGGGTCTTCAAGTCATGGGCGGTGACCAGAGGTCCGTCCCTCGACCCCGCCGACAAGCGTCTCGCCGTGGAGGTGGAGGATCACCCGCTGGACTATGGCGATTTCGAAGGGACCATCCCGAAGGGGCAGTACGGCGGCGGCACGGTGCAGCTCTGGGATCGCGGCTATTGGGCGCCGGAACCGGGCATGGAGGATATCGACAAGGCCCTGAGTAAGGGCGAACTGAAGTTCGTCATGGAGGGGGGGCGGATGCATGGCTCGTGGGTGCTGGTTCGCCTGCGTCACGACGCCAAGTCCAAGCGCCGCAACTGGCTGTTGATCAAACACCGCGACGAGGCCGCCGTGGAAGGTGAGGGTGGAGCGCTGGCCGCCGAGGATCGCTCGATCGCCTCAGAGCGCACGATGGCGCAGATCGCGGCGGGGGAGGGCGAGGCCGCGCCCCCGTTCATGACCGCGTCCAAGACCGCCGCCGACGCCGTCTGGCAGAGCCGCCAGAACCGCAACTCCACCGCCGCCGCCTCGCCCAAGATAGCGAAGGCAAAGCCGAAGGCGGCCTTCCCCGCCTTCGTGGAGCCCCAGCTCTGCAAGTCGCTGGAGAAGCCCCCGCGGGGCGCGGGCTGGGCGCATGAGATCAAGTTCGACGGCTATCGGATGCAACTGCGCACCGTGGGCGGCAAGGCGACGTTGAAGACCCGCAAGGGCCTCGACTGGTCAGCCAAGTTCAAGGCGATCATCGAGTCGGGAACGGGCTTCCGGGACAGCATCATCGACGGAGAGGTCGTCGCGCTGGACCACACCGGGGCGCCGGATTTCGCAGCCCTCCAGGCGGCGATTTCCGAGGCGAAGACCGACGACCTGATTTTCTTCGCCTTCGACCTCTTGTTCGTGGACGGCGAGGATCTTCGGGCCCTGCCGCTGGCGTCGCGCAAGGACCAGCTGAAGGTCATGCTGGCCAAGGCCCCGGCCAATGTCCGCTATGTCGATCACTTCATCACGGCCGGCGAGGCGGTCCTGCAGTCGGCCTGCCGCATGGATCTGGAGGGGATCATCTCCAAGCGGATCGATGCGCCCTACCGCTCGGGACGCAGCGACACCTGGGCCAAGTCCAAGTGCCGCCAGGGCCACGAGGTGGTGATCGGCGGCTGGACCACCACCGGCGACGCCTTCCGCTCGCTGATCGCCGGGGTCTATCGTGACGGGCGTCTGGCCCACGTCGGGCGGATCGGCACGGGTTTCGGCCGCGACAAGGTCGAGAAGCTGCTGCCCAAGCTGAAAGCCCTGGAGAGTGACAAGAGCCCCTTCACGGGCAAGGGGGCGCCCAAGCAGGCGGCCGGGGTTCACTGGGTGAAGCCCGAACTGGTGGCTGAGATTGAATATGCCGGGTTCACCGGCGACGGCTCGATCCGGCAGGCCGCCTTCAAGGGCCTGCGCGCCGACAAGCCGGCTCAGGAGGTTGAAGCCGAGGTCCCGGCCCCCGCCGAAAGCGCCGACCTCGCCGAGCCCACCCCGAAGGCCGTCGTCTCAAAGACTGTAACGCCCAAAGGCTCTGGCGTGGTCATGGGCGTCACCATCTCCAGCGCTGACAAGGCGCTTTGGCCGGACGCGCATGACGGAAAGCCGGTCACCAAGCTGGACCTAGCCAACTATTACGCGGCGATGGCCGATGCGATCCTGCCTCACATCAAGGGCCGGCCGTGCTCGATCATCCGCATGCCCGACGGAATCAACGGTGGGGAGACCTTCTTCCAACGGCACGCCTCGCGGGGATCATCGGCGCTGTTCACCGAGGTGGAGGTGTCAGGGGACCACAAGCCCTACCTGCAGATCGACCGGCCAGAGGCCCTGATCGCGGCCGCCCAGATCGGGGCGGTGGAGCTGCATCCGTGGAACTGCGAGCCCTTCAAGCCGGAGGTTCCTGGCCGCCTGGTGTTCGACCTGGATCCCGCGCCCGACGTTGACTTCGACGCGGTGGTCGAAGCGGCCCGCGAAGTCCGCGACCGGCTTGAGGACCTCGGCCTGGTCAGCTTCTGCAAGACCACCGGCGGCAAGGGGCTGCACGTGGTCGCGCCGCTGAAGTCCGGGAAGGTGGACTGGCCCACCGCCAAGGCCTTCGCCCGCGGCGTCTGCAAGGCCATGGCCCTGGATGCGCCGGAGAAGTACCTCATCACCATGGCCAAGAAGGATCGCGGCGGTCGGATCTTCCTCGACTATCTGCGCAATGACCGCATGGCGACGGCGGTGGCCCCATTTTCGCCGCGCGGCCGTCCTGGCGCTCCGGTCTCCATGCCGCTGACCTGGAGCCAGGTGAGGAAGGGCCTCGATCCGGCGAAATACACGATCCGCACCGTGCCGACCCTGCTGAAGAAGCTGACGGCGTGGGAGGACTATTGCGACAGCGAGCGGCCCCTGGCGCCGGCGATCAAGCGGCTGGGGAAGGTGTAAAAACGGTCCGTCATCCCGGCCGCAGCGAAGCGGAGAGCCGGGATCCAGAGGCCGTGCGCTGGGCTCCTGGGTCCCGGCGCGGCCTACCGGCCGTCCGGGATGACGTTGAGGCGACTAGGCCCGCTTCTTCGCAGGCGGATGCTTTGCGGCGGCCTTTTTGGCGGGCGTCTTGGCCGTCCTCGTCGGCCCCTTCTTGTCCCCGGCCAGGCTGCGGCGCAGGGCCTCCATCAGGTCGATGACCTCCGCGCCCTTGGGCTCGTCGACAGTGACCTTGCGACCGGCGCCCCTTTCCTTTTCCTTGATCAGGGCGCGCAGGGCTTCCTCGTAGCGGTCCTTGAACTCAGAGGCGTCGAAGTCGCCTTCCTGCTGATCAATGATCTTGGCGGCGATCTCGATCATGTTTTTGTCGGCCTTCACGTCGGGGATGTCGTCGAAGAAGCTCTCCGGCGCCTTGACCTCATCGAAGGTGCGCAAGGTGTAGGCCACCAAGCCCTTGCCGCGCGGCTCCATGGCCAGCATGCGTTCGCGCTGATGCATGACCAGCCGGCCGAGCGCGATCTTGCCGGCCTTCTGCATGGCTTCGCGGATGACGGTGAAGGCCTCAACGGCCACCTTGCCGTCCGGGACCAGGAAGTATGGGTCGTTCCAGTAGAGGCGGTCGATCTCGTCGGCGTCGACGAACTTGTCGATGTCGATGGTCTTGGTGCTCTCCAGGCGGACGCTCTCGATCTCCTCGGGCGTGACCAAGACGTAGTGGTCTTTCTCGATCTCGTAGCCCTTGACGATGTCGGCACGGTCGACCGGGCCGGTCTCCGGATCGGTGGGGATCATCCGGATGCGGTTGTGGGTGGTCTTGTGCAGCATGTTGAAGGACACGTCGCCGGTCCGGCTGGTGGCCGTGTAGAGGGCCACCGGGCAGGAAACGAGCGAGAGGCGAAGATGCCCCTGCCAGGTTGGACGCGCCGCCATGAGACCTCCACGAATTGCAGTTCGTGAACGCATCAGGCGGCGCAGTGTTGCCTAGAGGGTCGCCTTGAAGAAACCCACGACCTCGGACCGTGCGGCCTCCGCGCCGGCCTTGTTGAACTCCATGAGCACCGGCCCGCCGGCGCCATTGTGGGCGAAGGGGTCGTTGATGGTCTGGGCCGGCAGGTCGCGGTCGAAGCCGTGAGTGGCGCCGCGATAGGTGATGTTGCGCACCTGGGCGGTCCCTTGGCCCGCGAGGCTGGCGGCCAGCTTCGCGCCGGCGTCGGGGTTGTCGTAGGTATCGGCGTCGCCGGTCTGGATCAGGATCGGTGCGCCGGTCAGGTCGGTGAGCGCCATGCGTGGATCGACAGCATAGGCGTAGCAGACAGGGTAATGCGCCGCGTGGGCCTTGAAGCCTGGCAGGCTCCCGCGCAGCGGATCAGCCCGTCCCTTGGTGGCGCTGAGCAGGGTGACGACCCCGCCCCAGGAAAAGCCCAGGATGCCGATGCGGGCCGCGTCGATCTCCGGCTGCCCGCCGAGGAACGTCAGGCCGCCGAAGGCGTCGGGAAGGGTTTCCATGGGCGAGCGCGGACGTCCGGCCGCGCCGCGATTCGTACTCCGCGCCGCCCACATGTCGATCTCCAGGGTGGCGAGGCCGGCGGCGTTGAGGGCGCTCGCATAGAACTCGCCGCGCCCGTCAACCCCATCCGAGCCGTGGCAGATCAAGACCGCGCCGACCGGGGCCACCGCGTCACGCGGCGTGCGCAAGAGACCGGCGACGGTGAGCCCGGCCGAGGTTGGAAAGCTTACAAAGGAGGTTCTCAACGTCCGGGCTCCACCAGGATTTTCACATGGGCCTCGGGGTCGCCGAGGGTGACGAAGGCCTGCGCGACTTCCGACAGGCCCACCTTGCCGGTGACCACGCGGCTGACGTCGATCACGCCCTCCGCGATCTGGTGCAAGGTGTGGGCGAATTCTTCGGGGGAGTAACCGAACACGAAGGTCAGTTCGATCTCCTTGGTGATGGCGATGGCCGGTTCGATCTTATCGGTCTCCATGCAGACGCCCGCCACCACGATCTGGCTACCGGCCGGGCTGGCCTCGATCAGGTGCTGCAGGATCCCCGGCGAGCCGACACATTCGAAGACCACGGGCTGGCCGAAGGTCTTGCCCATCATCCGCGCCATGCTCTGGGCGGCCCGCGCCGTCGGCACGCCGAAGGCCTCCCAGCGTGCGTGCGGGCTCTCGGCGGCCGGGTCGATCACGACATCGGCGCCCAGCATCTCGGCGGCGGCGCGGCGGCGCGGGGAGTAGTCGGCGGCGATCACCGGGCCGTGGCCCTTGGCCTTCAGTCCGGCGATCACCGCCAGACCCACGGGCCCGCAGCCGATCACCAGGCTGACGCTGTCCTTGTCCAGCCGAGCCTTGGCCACCGCGTGCGCGCCAACCGCGAAGGGCTCGGTGAGCGCCGCCTGGTCGGTGGGCAGCCCGTTCTTGACCTCCAGCAGCATCATTTCCGACAGGATCATTCGCTCCGCGAAGCCGCCAGGCAGGTTGTTGGAGTACCCAAGCAGCTCGACCCCGGTCCCGGTGATGGTGGCCGGTACGCTGACGACACGGGTTCCAGGCTTCAGGAGGCCCGTGGTCCCGGGGCCGTGCTCCAGAATCTCGGCGCAGAACTCGTGCCCGAAGACGGTGTCGGCCGTGGGATCGAACCCGCCGCCCATGGCGCCGCCATCGCCGCCGCCGCTGGCGCGGCGCGAGGTCTCGATCATGTGTTCCATATGGTGCAGGGCGTGGAGGTCCGACCCGCAGATGCCGCAGGCGAGCGTCTTGACCAGCACCTGGCCAGCGCCGGGGGTCAGCTCCTCGATCTCATCGCAGACCAGTTGCTTGTTGCGGCGGATGACGGCGCGCATGGTTCTCCCTCCCAGGGTTTGGGACAGCTTGCGGGGGCGGCGTGGGGATTTCCAGCCTGTCGTGGCGGAATGCGGGCCGCCTTGCCCGCCGGGGCGCAATCCCCTAACCCTCCGCCGTTGAATCAAGTGGCGCCAACGCGCGCCGAAGGGAGCCCCAGATGAGCCTCGCCTTTCTCTTTCCCGGCCAGGGCAGCCAGGCCGTGGGCATGGGCGCCGACCTCGCCGAAGCCTTCGCCAGCGCGCGCGAAGTATTCCAGGAAGTCGACGACGCCCTTGGCCAGAAGTTGTTCAAGCTGATGAAGGAGGGGCCGGAGGACCAGCTCACCCTCACCGAGAACGCCCAGCCGGCCCTGATGGCCGTCAGCCTGGCGGTCAGCCGGACGCTGGAGAAGGAATTCAAGATCGGTGTCGATAGGGCGGCCTTCGTGGCGGGCCACTCGCTGGGTGAGTACTCGGCCCTGGCCGCCGCCGGCGCCATCAGCCTGGCCGACACCGCGCGCCTGCTGAAGCTGCGCGGCCAGGCCATGCAGCGGGCCGTGCCGGTGGGCGAGGGGGCCATGGCCTCCCTGATCGGCCCCAAGAGCGACGTGGCGCTCGCCGAGGAAGCCGCCAAGGCGGGTTCGGTTCACGGGGTCTGCGTGGTCGCCAACGACAACAACAACGGCAACGTGGTGATCTCCGGCGCCAAGGCGGCCGTGGACGCCGCCATCGAGAAGGCCAAGGAGCTGGGGGCTCGCGCCATCCCGCTGAACGTCTCGGCGCCGTTCCACTGCCCGCTGATGCAGCCCGCCGCCGACGAGATGGCGAAAGCTCTTGGCGCCGCCACCATCCTGGCTCCGCGCGCGCCGCTGGTGGCCAACGTCACCGCCCGGCCGACTCTCGATCCCGAAGAGATCCGCCGCCTGCTGGTGGAACAGGTCACCGGCCGCGTCCGCTGGCGCGAGAGCATGATCTGGCTGGTGGAGGAGGGCGGGGTGACCCGCTTCGCCGAGGCCGGTTCGGGCAAGGTTCTGTCGGGCATGGCCAAGCGCATCGCCCCCGACGCTGAAGCCACGCCGCTGAATACCCCCGCAGACCTCGAAGCCTTCGCGAGCAGCCTCTGATGTTCGACCTCACTGGAAAGACCGCCCTCGTCACCGGCGCCACCGGCGGCATCGGCGGGGCCATCGCCCACGCCCTGCACGCCCAGGGCGCCCATGTGGTGCTGTCGGGGACGCGCGAGGCGGTCCTCGCCGAGCTGGCCAAGGAACTGGGGGGCCGCACCTCTATCGCGCCGGCCAACCTCGCCGACGCCGAATCAGTGGACGGCCTGATCGCCAAGGCCGAGGAGGCCGCAGGGGCTCCGCTGGACATCCTGGTGGCCAACGCCGGGATCACCAAGGACGGCCTGCTGATGCGCATGAAGGACGAGGACTGGGAGTCCGTCCTGAAGGTGAACCTAGAGAGCTTTTTCCGACTCAGCCGGGCGGCCATGCGCGGGATGATGAAGCGCCGGGCCGGGCGGATCATCGGAATCACCTCGGTTGTGGGGGTGATGGGCAATCCCGGCCAGGCCAACTACGCGGCCTCCAAGGCCGGAATGATCGGGTTTTCCAAGGCCCTGGCGCAGGAAGTCGCGACCCGCGGGATCACGGTCAACTGCGTGGCTCCGGGCTTCATCGAAAGCCCGATGACCGAGGCTCTGAACGAGGCCCAGAAGGCTCAGATACTCTCCACCATCCCGGCCGGCCGGCTGGGCCTGGGGAGTGATGTGGCCGCGGCCTGCGTCTATCTGGCCAGCGATGAAGCCGCTTACATGACGGGGCAGACCCTGCATGTGAACGGCGGCATGGCGATGATCTAACCTGTTGGCCTCCGCCAACCGAACATGCTACGGCCACGCCCGAAGCGGTTGGGCCAAGGCCGAAATCGAAGCTCCGTACCGGTTGACAACATGTCGGCGGTCACGGATGGATCAAGTGACTAATTGAGGAACTAAACCTGATGTCCGACATCCTCGAGCGCGTGCGTAAGATCGTCATCGAACACCTCGACGCCGATCCGGAGAAGGTCACCGAGAAGGCGAGCTTCATCGACGATCTGGGCGCCGACAGCCTCGACAACGTCGAACTGGTGATGGCCTTCGAAGAAGAATTCGATATCGAGATCCCCGACGACGCGGCGGAGCACATCCAGACCGTTGGCGACGCGGTGAAGTTCATCGGAGAGCGTCTGGGCGCCTAAGGCCCGGAGTTCGTTCAAGATTTGACCGCCGCGATGCTCATCCGAGCCGCGGCGGTCTGCGTTTTGGAGCTTCCCCATGCGTCGAGTCGTGGTCACCGGCATTGGTCTGCTGACCCCCTTGGGGCAGGGGACGGAACACACCTGGGCGGCCCTCCTGGCCGGTAAGTCGGGGGCGGGTCGGATCAGCACGTTTGATCCGGCCGACTATGGCTGTCAGGTGGCCTTCGAGGTCCCGCGGGTTGACGGGCGTGGCGGCGGCGGGCCCGACATCGCGGGCTCCTTCGACCCCGACCAGACCATGAGCACCCGCGACCAGCGCCGGGTCGACGACTTCATCCTCTACGCCATGGCCGCAGCCGACGAGGCGGTGAAGGATTCGGGCTGGGTTCCGCAGACCGACGAGGACAAGGAACGCACCGGCGTCATCATCGGCTCGGGGATCGGCGGCCTGGCCACCATCGAGAAGAACGCCATCGAGCTGCACGAGAAGGGACCGCGCCGCATCGGGCCGTTCTTCATCCCGTCGGCGCTGATCAACCTGGCCTCGGGTCAGGTCTCCATCCGCTACGGCTTCAAGGGCCCCAACCACTCGGTGGTGACGGCCTGCGCCACCGGGGCCCACGCCATCGGCGACGGCGCCCGGCTGATCAAGTACGGCGACGCCGACATCATGATCGCCGGCGGGGCCGAGGCGGCCATCTGCCCGGTGGGCATGGCCGGCTTCATCGCCGCGCGCGCCATGTCGACCAACTTCAACGACCAACCGACCAAGGCCAGCCGCCCCTACGACAAGGACCGCGACGGCTTCGTGATGGGCGAGGGCGCTGGTGTCGTCGTCCTTGAGGAGTACGAACACGCCAAGGCGCGCGGCGCGAAGATCTATGCCGAGGTCGTGGGCTACGGCCTGGCCGGCGACGCCTACCACATCACCTCACCGGCCGAGGACGGCGACGGCGGCTTCCGCGCCATGAAGATGGCCCTGAAGGACGCCGGGATCGCCCCGACGCAGATCGACTACGTCAACGCCCACGGCACCTCGACCCCGATGGGCGACGAGATCGAGCTGGGCGCCGTCACCCGGCTGATGGGCGACCACGCCAAGGACATCTCGATGTCGTCGACGAAGTCGGCCACCGGCCACCTGCTGGGGGCGGCCGGCGCCATCGAGGCCGCCTTCGCCTGCCTGGCGATCCGCGACCAGATCGCCCCCCCGACCCTGAACCTGGACAATCCCTCGGTTGAGACGGTCATCGACCTGATCCCGCACAAGGCGAAACCGATGGCCATCGAGTACGCCCTGTCCAACAGCTTCGGCTTTGGCGGCACCAACGCCTCGGTCGTGTTCAAGAAGGTCACGTGAGCAAGAGGCCGCGAACCCCCAAACGGACCGGCGGCCTATCCCCCATGCGCCGATTGATGATCATGCTGCTGAGCGCCGCGGCGACCCTGGCGGTCACGGCGATGCTGGTGGCGGTGTGGGTGGCCTGGTCGTTCCAAGGCCCCGGCCCCGCCGCCAAGAGCGGCGACATGACCACGGTCATGCTGCGCCAGGGCTCCAGCCTGCCCGAGATCGCCTCGACGCTCGCCCGTGACGGCGTGATCCGCTCGGCCCCGATCTTCGTGGCCGCCGCCCAGGTCACCGGCGCGGCGCGGCGGCTGAAGGCCGGCGAGTACGAGTTCGCCAGCCGCGCCTCGATGGCCAGCATCCTGGCCGATGTGCGCGACGGCAAGATCATCCGCCACCAGATCACCATTCCAGAGGGCCGGACCAGCGAGATGGTGGTGGAGGCCCTGGCCGCCAAGGCTGACCTGACCGGGGTGGCCGCCGCCCCGCCGGAGGGCTCGATCCTGCCCGAGACCTATCAGTACGAGCGCGGCGAGGACCGTTCGGCCGTGCTGCGCCGGATGATGGACGCCCGCGACCAGCTGATCGCCTCGCTGTGGGCCAAGCGCCAGCCGGACCTGCCCTTCACCACGCCCGAGGAGGCCATCACGCTGGCCTCCATCGTGGAGAAGGAGACCGGCAAGGCCAGCGAACGGCCCCGGGTGGCGGCGGTGTTCATCAACCGCCTGCGCCAGGGCATGCGCCTGCAGAGTGACCCGACCATCATCTACGGCATCACCCAGGGCCGGCCGCTGGGACGCGGCATCCGCGCCTCGGAACTGGCGGCGGAGACGCCCTACAACACCTACGCCATCAACGGCCTGCCGCCGACGCCGATCGCCAATCCGGGCCGGGCGGCCATCGCCGCCGTGCTGGATCCGCCCAAGACAACGGAACTGTTTTTCGTGGCCGATGGCACCGGCGGCCACGTCTTCGCCTCGACGCTGGCCGAGCACAACGCCAACGTCGCCAAGTGGCGCAACATCGAACGCACGCGCGGGGCGGCGGTCTCGAACCAAACCCCGGTCCTGGCCGGCGAAGCGCCCGTGGACGCCCCGGCCGTGACGGTGGAGCCGTGAACCAGGTTCCTTCTCCCCTTGCGGGAGAAGGTGGCCCTGCGGAGCAGGGTCGGATGAGGGGTCGTGCTCCCTATCTGGAAAATTCACACCGTCATCCCGGCCGCAGCGAAGCGGAGAGCCGGGACCCAGGAGCCCAGCCCAGTCACCTGGGTGACTGCTTCGCGCCGCCGCTTCGCGGTCCCGGGTCTTCCCTGCGGGTCGCCCGGGATGACGTGAGTTATTGCTCTGAGGGGAGCGCGACCCCTCATCCGTCGGGCCTTCGCCCGACACCTTCTCCCGCAAGGGGAGAAGGACGTGCGCGGCGGGCATCATAATGCCCCTTTCCGGGATGACGGGGTTTGGCCGCGCCGAGGGGGCGCACGGCGACTGGAGCTGGTCGGTGGAGGCGCGGTCGGTGAACGGCCGCAACCTGGAGATCCGCTATCGCGGGGTTCCGGGGTTCGACGCCCTGGACCGCGTGGCCCGCGAGGCGGCGCAGGCCCGCTTCCAGCGGGGCAATGTCACCATCGGGGTGACCGGCAAGCGGACCGACGCCGGCGGCAAGGTCACCATCAATTTCGACCAGATCGAACGCTATCTGACGGCGGGCGCGCAGCTGGTGGCCGAGGGGCGGGCCACGACGCCGAGCCTGGACGGCCTGCTCGCCCTGCGCGGCGTGATCGAGGCCGGTGAGGCCACCGACGATCCCGACACCCTGGCCGCCGTCGAGGCCGCCATGGCGGTTAGCCTGAATGCGGCGCTGGACGCCCTGCTGGCCAACCGGCGCGAGGAGGGCGCGTCGCTCGCCGTCGTGCTGACCGGCCAGATAGACAAGGTCGCGGCCCTGGTGATCCAGGCCGAGACCGAGGCCGCCGGACAGTCGGCCGCCATCAAGGAGCGCTTCGAGCGCCGGATGAACGAACTGGCCCCCGACACGCCCGGCCTCGCCGACCGCATCGTGGTGGAGGCCGCCGCCCTGGCGGTGAAGGCCGACGTCCGCGAGGAGCTGGACCGGTTGGCGGGCCATGTGGACGCCGCCCGGTCGCTGATGGCCGGCGAGGGCCCGGCGGGGCGCCGGCTCGACTTCCTGACCCAGGAATTAATGCGCGAGGCCAACACCCTGTGCTCCAAGTCGGCCCTGCCGGGCCTGACCACCGTGGGCCTGGACCTGAAGGCCACCATCGAGCAGTTCCGCGAGCAGGTGCAGAATGTGGAATAGCCCGCGATGACCGACGATCACGCCAAACCCTGGGAAACCACCCGGCGCGGCCTGCTGCTGCTGGTGTCGAGCCCGGCCGGGGCGGGGAAGACCTCGCTGTCGCGGCGGCTGGTGGCCGATCACGGCGACATGACCCTGTCGATCTCGGCGACCACGCGGGATGCGCGGCCCGGCGAAGAGGAGGGGCGGGAGTATTTCTTCGTCGACCGCGCGCGGTTCGAGACGATGATCGGCGAGGGGCACTTCCTGGAGTGGGCCGAGGTGAACGGCAACCTCTACGGCACCCCCAAGGCGCCGGTGATGGCCGCCCTGGAAGAGGGCAAGGACGTGCTGTTCGACATCGACTGGCAGGGCGCCAAGCAGATCGCCGAGGCCGCGCCGGATGACAGCGTGCGGGTGTTCATCCTGCCGCCCTCCTGGGAGGACCTGTCGCGGCGCCTGCATGCCCGCGCCCAGGACAGCGAGACGGTGATCCAGCAGCGCCTGGAGCTGGGCAAGGACGAGATCGCCCACTGGGGCGCCTATGACTATGTGATCGTGAACAAGAACTTCGACCGGGCCTATGCCGACCTGATCCACATCTACCGCGCCGAGCGGCTGAAGCCGGGGCGGAACATCTGGTTGCCGGAGTTTGTGGTGGGGTTGTTGAACGAGGGGTAGGGGGCTCTCTCCACCTCCGCCAACGCAAGGTGTTGCACTTCGTTTGAGAACTCAGGGGATCCAGGTAAAGCCCACTTTGCTGTCAGATGGATCGCCGCCTGATGGTGGGTCAAACCCAGGCGCCGGAGATGAATCTGGGTCCCGGCCTTCGCCGGGATGAGCGGATATTGGGATGGCGCCGGGTTTCCTCCGCTCCTCCCGGCGAAGGCCGGGATCCAGGTGAAGCCCACTATGTCCTCAGATGAACCGCCAGCCCTTTGCGGAGCAAACCCAGGCGCCGTAGGTGAATCTGGGTCCCGGCCTTGGCTGCTTCGCGCCGCCCCTTCGGGGTCGCCGGGACGAGCGGTTTGGGGGTGGGTTATTGGGTCAGAATGGCAGCAGGTTGTTGAGGTCGTCACCCAGGTCTCGCCAGTCCGGGTTCTTCTCCTCGATCAGCCGAAGCTTCCAGGCACGGCGCCATTCCTTGATCTGGCGCTCGCGGCGGAAGGCGTTCTCGCGCAGTTCGAAGGCCTGGAACCAGACCAGCCTGTCGACGCCGTAGTTGGCGGTGAAGCCGCGGCGCACCTTCTCGCGATGTTCGAAGACCCGCTTGGCGAGGTTGTCCGTCGAGCCGGTGTAGAGCGTGCCGTTCCGCTGGCTGGCGAGGATGTAGGTATAGAACATGTCCCTCCCTCCGCTCGTCCCGGCGAAGGCCGGGATCCAGGTGAAACCCACTTAGCTGTCAGATGGATCGCCGCCTGATCGTGGGTCAAACCCAGGCGCCGGAGATGAATCTGGGTCCCGGCCTTCGCCGGGACGAGCGGGTTTGGGGTTTTGCTCCCGGCTCAATGTTCTTCATATGTTCTTGCATGGTTCGCGCATTTATGGCAAGAGATGGCCATTGGTCAGGGCTGCGCGCGGCGCGTCCTCAAGGCCGTTGATCCCAATCAATTCAGGATATTGCCATGAGCCGGAAGCGGGTCTGGGGCGAGGTCGCCCCGGTGGTGGACGAGGTGTGCCTGCGGCTGGAGGCGGGAGAGCCGCTGGCCGTGGTATGCCGGGAGGCGGAGATGCCTCATGAGAGCACGCTGCGGGCCTGGCTGCGGCGGCATCCGGACCTGAAGGCCCGCGTGGACGCGGCGCGGGCGGCGGGGCTGGCGGTGCAGGCGGCGCGGCCCTTGGTGGGACGGGTGCGGCCGGTGGTGTTCGACGAGGCCCTGGCGAACGCGGTGTGCGAGCGGCTCGCGGCGGGGTCGCAGGGTCTGGAGGCGGTGTGCGCCGACCGCGACCTGCCGTCGTCGGCGACGGTCTATCGCTGGCTGGCGGACTATCCGGAGTTCGCGGCGCAGTACGGGGAGGCGCGCCGCATCCAGGCGCACCGGATGTTCGACGAGGCCCGCGCCATCGCCAAGGCGGCCACGGCCAAGTCGGTGGCGGTGGCCAAGCTGCGGATCGACACCCTGAAATGGCAGGCGGCCAAGCTGGCGCCGCGGGTCTATGGCGCGCGGGTCGAGCGGGACCTGGAGCCGGAGGCGCCGGTGTTCAATGTGCAGATCCGCGACTTCAGCCTGGAGAGCGAGGTGGAGGTCCTGCGGAAGATGGTGACGGAGGCCGGGATGAGCCTGCCGGAGGAGTCGGCGATGAACCCGATCCCGCCCCATCTGCCCGGTCTGAGGCGGGGGGCGGCGGCCAAGGCGATGGCGGCGGCGGCGGCGGAGGACGGACGGGCGGCCGGGTCCGAGTGGCTGTAGGGCGCAGACCAGGCGCCCCCGGTGGCGGCGTCGGCGGTGAAGGCGGGTGCGCCTTGATCTGAATCAGGTCGTGTGGCGCGGTGTGGGCCCAAGCTCGCACTCCCACCCGGGTAGAGACCGTGACGGCCATGAGCAACATTCTCTCCCGCGCCATCGGTGCCGCCCTCCTGGCCCTCGGCCTGGTGGTCGGGGGCTGCGCCTCGACCCGCGACGGGCCGCCGCCCGCGCCGTCGGCGGCGGACCAGCGGTCGGGCGCCTTGACGCGGGGCGGGGAGAGCGGGCTGGGGATATCCGGGGCGGTGACGCCGCCGGAGCTGAAGGCGGTGGCCGCGGCGCCCTATGTCCTGGCCACGCCCCCCGACTGCGCCGCCATGGCCAAGGAAATCCTCCAGCTCGACGACCTGCTGGGCCCCGACGTCGATGTGGTGGCGGCGGCCGAGACCCGTTCGGGGGCCATGGCGCGGGCGGCCGACCGGGCGATTGTCGGCGCGGTGCGCGGCGCGATCCCCTATCGCTGGGTGCTGCGCTGGGTGACCCAGGCCGGCAAGCTGGATCGCGAGCTGCGGGAGGCGATCCTGGCGGCCACCGCGCGGCGGGGTTATCTGAAGGGGGTCCGCCTGGGCCTGGCCTGTCCGGCCGTCTGACGGGGCTTGCCCTGCTCCGGCGGCGGTGACACTCCAGGGACCCGGATTCAAGGAGCTGACATGGCCGAACCCAAGGGCAAGCGGGATTTCCGCGACTCGCCGCGGCTGGATCCCAAGGAGCGGCATCAGGTGCAGTACTGGGCCAAGCGCTGGGGCGTGACCGACGACCAGATCATCAACGCCTATCGCAAGGTCGGCATGATGGTGAAGGACATCGCCGCCGAGCTGGGCAAGAAGCGCTGAGCATGGCGGGGTACGCCGTCACCTATCGGCTGGAGCCGTACGACCTGACGGCCGGACGGCGGCTGGCGGCGCGTGACCCGAGCCGGGGCTAGGCTGTAAGGTTCAGGGCATGCATCTCATTCGAACCCAGGCGGTTATCGCGGCCTCGCCCCAGGCGGTGTGGGCGGTGCTGGCCGACTTCGCGCGCTACCGCGACTGGAACCCGCTGAACCTGGAGGCGCACGGGGAGGCTGCGCTCGGCGCGAAGATCCCCATGGTGTTCCGCAACCTGGCCTCGTCCAAGCCCGGCGCGACGATCTCCCAGACCGTGACCCTCGTCGCCTGCGAGCCGGGCAGGACCCTGGCCTGGGCCGGCCATGTGCCGCTGTTGTTCCGCGGGCGGCACCACTTCACCCTGGAGGCGGTGGCCGGCGGCACGCGGGTTCTGCACGGCGAGGACCTGAGGGGGGTGATCCCGATGACCTTTTCCAAGGCGCAGATCGCGCGGGATTTCACGCCGGCCTATGAGGCGGTGAACGCCGCCCTGGCCGCGCGCGTGGCGGGCCAGGGATGAGCCCCACACGCCGTCATCCCGGGCGTCGCGTCGCGGAGACCCGGGACCCAGGTGCGGTGCGCGGGGCCCCTGGGTCCCGGCTCGGCCTGTCGGCCGTCCGGGATGACGTCAGGCGGCGCCCACGATGAACATCAAGGACCTTGTGGACCTGGCCTGCGACGAGGACCTGCGCGCGCCCTGCCTGTGGGTGCCCAGCGAGCACTGGGAGGACTTCCTCGCTGTGTTGGGCCGCACGCCGAACCGGATCGGGGTGGTGATCTATCGTGGCAAGACCGTCCGGGACGGCGGACCGGGGACCGACGTGGTGACCGGGTCTGACCAGGGCGGAACTTGGCGGCGGTGATCACCGACCCGTGGTTCTACGCGCTGGCCGCGCCGGCGGTGATCCTGCTGGGCCTGGCCAAGGGCGGGTTCGGCGGGATCGGGGTGATCGCGGTGCCGTTGATGGCGCTGGCGGTGTCGCCGGTGCTGGCGGCCTCCATCACCCTGCCGATCCTGATCGTCCAGGACGTGGTGAGCGTCTGGGCGTTCCGGAAAACCTGGGACCGGGCCATCCTGATGCTGATGCTGCCCAGCGCGGCGGTGGGAATCTTCGTGGGCTTCGCCCTGGCGGCCTTCGTCAGGCCCGGCGCCGTGGAGCTGGCGGTGGGGGCGGTCTCCGTGGTGTTCGCCGTGCAGCGGCTGTGGCTGGAGCGGACCGGGGCGCCGGTGCGCGAGGCCCGCGTCGAGGGGCTGCCCTGGCGCGGGGTGCTGGCCGGGATCGCGGCGGGCTTCACCAGCCAGATCAGCCATGCCGGCGGGCCGCCGTTCCAGATGTACGTCCTGCCCAAGCAGCTGGCGCGCGACGTGTTCATCGGCACCAGCGCCATCTTCTTCGCGGCGGTGAACTGGATGAAGGTTCCGGCCTATCTGGCGCTGGGGCAGTTCACGCACGAAAGCCTGGCCACCTCGGTGGCGCTGCTGCCCCTGGCCGTCGCCTCGACCTGGGCCGGGGTGTGGCTGGTGCGGCGGGTTCCGGGGCGGGCCTTCTACCGGATCATCTACGGGCTGCTGATCGCGGTGGGGGGGAAGCTTGCCTGGGATGGCGCGGTGTCGCTTTTCGCCTAAGGCTGCAACAGTCGGCTGTTCGGCAAGGATGGATCGCGGGCCCGACGGGCGCGGGCTGGGCGACGGGCCGGGCGAGCGCGCCTGCGCCAACGACGAGCGGGATCTGGCGCGCTAAACCGCTCTGGCCAGGGCGAGGAACTCCTCGATATCCAGGGTTTCGGCGCGGCGTGACGGGTCGATGCCGGCGGTCTCGCAGAGGGCTTCTCCGCCCATCTGCTTGAGGCTGGAGCGCAGCATCTTGCGGCGCTGTCCGAAGGCCGCGGCAGTGAGGGTCTGCAGGCGGTCCAGCAGGGGCTGCTCAAGGCGCCCGGCGTGCGGAACGATGTGAACCACGGCGGAGGTGACCTTGGGCGGCGGGGTGAAGGCCCGCGGCGAGACCTCCATCACCAGCTTCGCCACCGAGGTGGCCTGGGCGATGACCGCCAGCCGGCCATAGGCGTCGGAGCCCGGCTCGGCGACGATCCGCTCGGCGACTTCCTTTTGAAACATCAACGTAAGAGACGTGGGCTGGAAGCGACCGGTCAGCCACTTGATCAGCAGCGGCGTGCCGACATTGTAAGGCAGGTTGGAGACGATGGCGGTGGGCCGTCCGGCGGCCAGCGCCCCCTCGTCGGCGGTGAGCGCATCGTCGAGGTGGACGGTCAGGGCGCCGTTCGCGGCGTCGCTGAGCTCGGCCAGCAGGGGCAGGAAGCGGGGGTCCTTCTCGATGGCCGTGACGCTCGCGCCGGTCTCCAGGAGCGCGCGGGTCAGGCCGCCGGGACCAGGCCCGACCTCGATCACATGGTCGTCCTCGCCGACGCCCGCGAGGCGGGCGATCTTTCGGGTGATGTTGAGGTCAAACAGGAAGTGTTGGCCAAAGCTCTTCTTGGCCGCGAGATCGTGGGCGTCGAGGACGTCGCGCAGGGGCGGGAGGTGGTCGAGGTTCACGAGATCAAGCCGCGCGGCGGGTGGCGATCCCGTCGGCCATGCGGATGGCGGCGACCAGGCTGTCGGGGCGGGCGAGGCCGCGGCCGGCGATGTCGAAGGCGGTGCCGTGGTCGGGAGAGGTGCGCACGATGGGCAGGCCCAAGGTCACATTAACGCCGCCCCAGAAATCCAGCATCTTCACAGGGATAAGCGCCTGATCATGATACATGCAGAGCGCGGCGTCATAGCGGGCGCGCATCTCCTCGGGGAACAGGCTGTCGGCGGGGATCGGTCCCGTCGCGTCGACGCCGAGATCGCGCAGGGCGCGGACGGCAGGGGCAATGATGTCGTGCTCCTCGCGGCCGATGGTCCCGCTCTCCCCGGCGTGCGGGTTGAGGCCGGCGACGGCCAGGCGGGGAACCTCGATCCCGAAGTCGCGGCGCAGGGCCTGGGCGGTCACCAGGCCGGCATTGACCACCTTCTCGATGCTGAGCACCGAGGCCACCTTGGAAAGCGGCTCATGGACGGTGACGAGGGTGGTGCGCAGGCCGGGCACGGCCAGCATCATGACGGGCCCACGAGCGCCATCGAAGCGGGTGGCCTGGGTCAGCTCGCCGAGGAACTCGGTATGGCCCGGGAAGGCGAAGCCGGCCTCGTAGAGCGGGGCCTTGGCGATGGGGGCGGTGACCACGCCGCTGACCTGGCCAGAGAGCGCCAGGCCCACCGCGGTCTCGATCCAGGCGATCACCGACTTGGCGGCCGCCGAGGTCGGCTGGCCCGAGACCACGGGCGCGCGCAGGGGAATGTCGAGGACGGGAATGGCGTCGGGGAAGACCTTGGCGGCCTCGCCAGGCGAAATCACCCGGCGCACGATGGTCGCGCCGGACCCTGACGCCGAGGCCAGGGACTGGCTGTCGCCCACGACGAGGAAGGCGGGGCCGGTTCGCCGGAGCTGCGCCCACGCCTTGACGATGATCTCCGGACCGATGCCGGCGGGATCGCCAAGGGTCAGGGCGAGGGGGCGGGTTTTCACTTGGTCTCGATTGTCGCCGAGTTCCTAAGGTCGCGCATGTAACGCCGGGCGATCATGGACAGTTGTTGTCCGAACAGGCGGTTTTCGATCTGCTCGGTGGACTGGCCATCCTGGCCGCTGGCGCGCTTGGCGCAGACGGCGAGCAGGTGCAGGCCCGCCGAGGTGCGGATCGGTTGGGAGATCTGGCCGGCGGCGAGGCTCTCGGCGGCGTCGCGGAAGGCGGGCGCCAGGTCCTTGATCTCAGCTTCCCCGAGGTCGCCGGCGATGACGCCGGGCACCTTGGCGGCCTGGGTCTCAAGGTCGCCACAGCCGGTGACCGTGGCCCGCAGGGCGGTCAGCTTGGTGCTGGCCGCGTCCACGGCGGCCTGGTCGGCGGTCTGGGGCAGGCCGATGGCGGCCTGCTTGAGGTTGACCATCATCCCGCCGGCGCCGGCCCGCTTGTCGCGGAGATAGATGATGTAGACGCCGTCCTTGACCTGGATCGGACGCGACAGCTGGCCGGGGCGCATCTGGTCCAGGGCGGTGTCGATTTCCGGAGCCATCTCACCGGCGGTGATCCAGCCGGCGTCGCCGCCGGCCGCCGCGGTGGCGGCGGCGGAGAACTGACGGGCCACGGCGGGGAAGGGCGCGCCCTGCTGCATCTGGGTGATGAGCTGGCCGGCGCCGGTCATGGCGGTGTCCATGCCGCCGACGCGGTTGGCGTCGATGAAGACCTCGCTGATCTGGTACTGCGGCTTGGAGGCGGCGGCGGCGAGGCGCTGCTGCACGGCCTTGACCTGATCCTCGCCGATGCGGAGGCGCGAGCCGTAGCGGCCCCGGATCCAGCGCTGCCAGCTGGTGTTGGCGCGGACCTCCTGGCGCAGGGTCTCCTCACCGATGCCTTGGGCCTTCAGATTGCCCAGGAACTGCTCCAGGGACATGTTGTTGCCCTTGGCCATCTCGGCGAGTTCTCCGGAGACCTCGTCGTCGGTGGCGATGATCTCCATCTTCTGATCGCGCTCGACACGACGCAGCTCCTGGAGCTGCAGGCGCTCGTCCACCAGGCCGATGAGGGCCTCGCGCTGGAACTGGGCCAGGTTCTGCTGGGTCGGCTGCACCCCCGAGGTGGCGATCAGCAAACGCATGCGCTGGGCCAGGTCGTAGGTCGAGATGATGTCGTCATTGACCACGGCGGCCACCGACTCATTGATCCCGGCCGGCGCCACAGGGGCGGGGGCGGCGGCCTCCGGCGCGGCTTCCTGGGCCCAGAGGACCTGGGGCAGCGCCGTGGTCGCCAGGGCGATCGCCAAGGCGGCGCCGCGCGCCGAAAGGCCCGTGACATTACGCGCACGCATCATGGGTGGAGGGTTTCCTTGGAGGCGATGGCCATGGGCAGGTCTATGCGAAGGGCCAATTCGGTGGCGATTTTCAATTCGCATACAACGGTCCGCCCAATGTGGCGAGGGTGAGGCGTATGGCCAGAGACTCTGTCGGCCCTAGCCGCCCGACCACAGTGTCTTCGCGCCGATAGATGATGTCCACGCGGGTGCAGTCGTCGCGATAGGTGATCCCCAGGTCGCGGATCACCCAGGCGTCCTGCACCAGGTCGCGGTTGCCGTAGGCGGTGACGCCCCAGTGTTCGGTGAGATACAGGTCGCCGCCCAGGTCCAGGTTCTCGACCTTGGTCCCGTTGGCGTCGGCGCGGTCGCGCAGATAGCGGAAATAGCCATTGGCCCGCTTCATCGACAGGTTGGCGCCGGCTTCCGCGCGCTGGACCGTAAAGTCGTCTGAATCCAATCGCGTACGCGCGAAAAGTGAGAGGCCCTTGATGGGCTGGGCGTCGGCGGCGACGATCCAGTCGGACTTGGTCTGGCGCAGGCCGCTCTGGGTCGAGAAGACGTTGTTGCTCTCGTTGCGGAAGCTGCGGCCCACCAGAAGGCTGGCGCGGCGTCCGTCGTCCCAGAACACCGAGGCGCGGCCGCCGGCGTTCACTCGCAGTCCATCCTCGTAGAGGTCGTAGCCGGGGAATTTGTTGGCCCGGAACAGGTTGGTCTCATCGAACTCGAAGGCGACGGAGTCTTCGTTGAGATAGATCGGGGCGCCCGCGGCCGAGGTTCCCACGATCACCTGCTTGGCGTCGGGAGAGGCTGCGACCTGGACGATGGGCTCCAGGATCACCGTGGAGTCCGAGAACCGGCGCACGAAGGGCCAGGTGACATCCGCGCCAGCCACCGCGAGGCCACGCGAAAGGGTCCGGGACGTGCCCTTGACCCCGTTCAGGTCATCGAGGCTGTAGGCGTCCCCGCGGACGTTCAGGAACGGCGAAACCCTTATGCCGACAGGGGCTGTGTAGGTGGCGCGCCAGTCGGCCTCGCCGGTCACGCGGCGGCTGTCGAGGCCGGGCAGGTGCAGGGGCGGGGCGCCGGTGGGGGCCTGGTCGCGGGTCAGCGCCACGGCTGATCCCAGCAGGCGCAGACGGCCGCCGGCGATATTGGCTTCCGGCTCCCAGCGGGCCTCGATCAGCGGGCCGACGGTGGGGAAGGTGCGATCGTTGTCGCCCGGGCGCAGACCCTGGATGGAGAAGGCCGCGGCGGAGAAATAGGATCTCTGATCCTGGCGGGTCGCATAGACCTGGGAGATCAGTCGTCGGTCGTCGGCCAGGAAGGCGCCACGGGAGGCGTAGACGTCGCCGACCTCGTACTTGTCGAAAAGCAGGTCGTCGGAGGTGCGCTCGGCGGTGAAGCCCCAGTCCCACTTCTCGTCGATGGCGAATTGGCCGGCGGCCAGGATGTAGCTGCGGCTGGTGGCGTCGCCGAAGCCGTTGCCCTTACCGTCGAAGTCGGTGTCGTAGGTGTAGCCGAACCGCGCATCGACCGTGCCGGAATAGAACCGCTTGCGGTAGCGTCCATTGAAGAACGGATTAACTTTCGTGTTAATCTGGGGGCTTAGCGTCAGATCTGAAGACGGCGAGAGAACCTGAAGATAGGGCTGCTCGTAGCTCAGGCCTCGGCGGTTCGAGACGCCGAGCTTGGGCGGCAGGAAGCCAGACTTGCGGACCGCCTGGGGATCGGGGTGCCAGAACAGCGGCAGGTACAGCACCGGGGCGCCGAACACGCGGATCACGGCGTTGCGGTAGTAGACCAGCTGACGGTCGCGGTCCTGCACCACCTTGTCGGCCTTGATCGACCAGGTGGGGGTCTTGGGCGAACCGTCCTGAGCGCAGATCTCACAGGGCGTGTAGATCGCGCGGTTCAGTTCGTTGACGCGGTCGCTGCGCTTGAGGGCCGTGGCCGCCGCCATCTTGATGCTGGGCGCCATCCGCGCGGCGAAGCCAGTGGCCACCCCGGCCTTCATCTGGTCGTCGAGAGTCAACTCGTCGGCATATTCGACGCTGCCATCCTCGTTGATGACCTGGACGTGTCCCTTGGCGGTGACCACCCCTCGGGTCTCGTCATAGACCAGCTCGTCGGCGCGCAGGGTGCGGCCCTCATAGCGAACCTCGGCCTCACCCCGGGCGGTGGTGATCTTGTTCTTGTCGTCACGGATGACGAGGTCGGCTTCCATATAGAGCTGACCCGTCTCCAGCCCATCGGCGGACGGCTTGGCCGGCGCCTGGGCGTGCGCCTGCGCCGCCATCGAAACGACGATGACCGCCACGCTGGCCAGCAGACCGCGCTTAACGGATACGGGAAGGCGACCGCGACTCATGAAGCTTGGAAACCCCCTCCGGGCGACTGTTGGCGGATGGATAGCGGGGAACGCCAACGATTCAACCGTCTTCGGTGTAGCAGAGCAAGGTCAGCCCGGACAGCAGGGCGACCAAGGGCGGGGCCCAGGCCGCCGCGTAGAGCGGAATGATCTCCGCATCGGCCAAGGCGCCGGAGAATTCGTTGAAGAAAAAGAAGATGAAGCCGACAGCCACGCCGGCCCCGGCAAGGCCCGCGAGCCCTCCAAGGCGGGCCAGCCGAAGCGAAAAGGCCGCGGCCAGCACTGACATGGCGGCGAACAGCAGCGGCGTGGCCAGCAGCTGCTGGAAGCGCAGCCGATAGCCATCGGCGGAGAAACCGGCCTGTTCGGTCTGGTGGATGGCGGCGGGCAGGCGCCAGAAGGCGATAGCGTCGGGCGATGCGAACCGCTCCATGGCCGATTCGGAATCCAGAGCCGATCGGATCGACAGGGATTCGGAACGGACCGAGCTTTCGCCGGCGGTGGCCTCGCGGACGTCGGTGAGTTTCCAGAAGCCCGGCAGCAGTTCAGCCTCGGCGGCCTCCAGCCGGCGCTTGAACTCGGGCAGGCCGTCCTTGTTTTTCTGGTAGACGAACAGCGAGACGCCCTTCAGGCGGACCCGCCCGGCGACGGCGTCGCGGGCCTTGGCGTGGATGACGATCTGGTTGCGGTCATCACCCTGGCGCAGCCAGACCTCCTTGGGCGCGTCGGTGAGATAGTTCTCCATGAGGCCGGCGCGATCGGCCTCGAACCGGGCGCTGAGCGCCGAAGCCAAGGGGTTGAAGGCGGTGATCGCCAGAACGCCGACGAGGAAGGCCGCCGCCGCCGAGGGCAGGATGAAGCGCCAGGCCGAGATGCCCGCCGCGCGCATCGCCACCAGCTCGCTGGAACGGTTCAGTCCGACATAGGCGCTGATGCCGCCGGCCAGGAAGACGAAGGGCAGCAGCAGCAGGATGAGGGCCGGCGCCTTCAGCAGGGTCAGGCCGAAGAGCTGAGCCACGCCCACGTCGGCGCGGACCCCCACGGAACGGGACAGGTCGACGAACTGCACCAGCAGGATCACCGCGGCGATGACGGCGAGCGCCGCCCCGACCCCGGTGAAGGTCCGGAGCAGGACGTAGCGTTCGAGGCGGCCGGTCCCGATCATGCGGCCTGGACCCCGGCGATGCGGGGGGGGCGCTTGCGCATGTCGATGAAGCGGCTGACCGGCTGCCTGAAGATGCCGCGCAGGGCCAGGCCCATGGCGCCGAGGGGCACGACATACTGCAGGACGTTGATCCAGGGCTCGGACTCGCTGGCGGCCTGGATGACGAAGCCCAGGATGCGGACGCCCACCGCCACGGCGCCGATGACGGCGATCCTCCGACCGTAGCCCAGGCGCGAGAAACCGCCGCCGACGATGGCCAGCAGGGCCAGGCTCATTAAGGTCAGGTTGTAGAGCGGCGTGGTGAGGCGGGCGTTGCCCTCGGCCAGCATCTTATCGCGGTTCTGCTGCTCCCAGATCTGCTGCAGGTCGGGGAAGAACAGCTCATGCAGGTAGCGGTCGGAGGGCTTGTAGTGGACCAGCTCATCGCTCTCCAGGAAGGTGGAGAGGTCGAACACGTACTCGTCGAAGGACAGGAAGTTCAGCACCCCCGTGCGGCTGAATTCCTGGTTGGAGCCCTTGCGCATCAGCAGGACCGGCTTATCGCCGCGCTTGACCACCCGGCCCTCGTCGGCGGTGTAGGTGGTGGCCCCGCCGTCGTCCTTGGTCTGGTGGATGAAGAGGTTGTGGATCAGGCCGCCGTTGTCCACCGACTGGGCATAGACCGTCAGACCGGGAGCGGGCTCGGTGAACTCACCCTCGCGCACGAGGGTGGAGGCGAGGTCGGTGCGCACCTGGAACAGGGTCTCGCGCATCTGCCGCGACGCGGCCGGTTGGACCCAGAGGTTCATGAACAGAGCGATGAGGGTGACGATCCCGGCCAGCCGCAGGGCGGGCGCGATGACCCGCCAGCGGCTCATGCCGCCGGCGAAACAGACCACGATCTCCTGCTCCACCTGCAGGCGGTTGAGCGCCACCAGGGCGGCCACCAGCAGGGCGATGGGCAGGACCATGTTGATCAGCTGGGGCATGGCCAGCAGGGTCACCTGGAGGAAGACCAGGGCGCTCTGTCGCTGGCTGACGATGATGTCGAGCTGCGACAGGCTGGTGGACAGCAGGGCGACCGCCGTCAGCGCCGCCGTCGCCATGACGGTCGGCCCCAAGAGCTGACGGAGCAGGTATCGATCGATCAGGCGCATCGGCAAGAAATATAGGGCGGGCCAAGATATTTGCCGCGCCCGTGACGGGAAGCTGCTCTAAACCATGCGTCGCCCCGCCACACAACCGCCGCACGAACGGTCAGGCTGGGTGAGGTTCAGGGCGCTTGCCGCGCCGGGTCGAGAAGTTTGAGAGAAATCCATGGATATCCAGTTCGTCGCGGCCGACGCCGCGCTTGGTGAAAAAAGCGCCCTGGCGATCGTCGTGTTCGAGGGCGAAGCCGCCAGCGCTCAGGGCGGCGCCTTTGCGAAGGCGGTCGCGGGCAGCCGGTTCACGGGCGCCAAGGGCCAGAGCCTGGACTTGCTGGCCCCAGCCGGTTCGGACGCCGCCCGCGTTGTGCTGGTGGGCGCCGGCAAGGCCGACGCGTTCGACGGCCTGGGCGCCGAGAACGCCGCCGCGAGCGCCTATAACGCGATGAAGGCCTCGGGCCTCACCACCCTGCGGGTTCAGATCCCCGGCGATGCGAGCGTGGCGGCCCGGGCGGCCTTTGGCGTGCGCCTGGCCTCCTACCGCTTCGACAAGTACCGGACCAAGGAAGCCGCGGAGAAGAAGCCCTCGGTCACCAAGGCCGAGGTGGTCACCGGCGACGTGGACGGCGCCATCGGGGCCTTCGCCGATCTCGCGGCCTTGGCCGACGCTATCGCGTTTTCCCGCGACCTGGTCTCCGAGCCGCCGAACGTCCTCTATCCCGCCGAGTTCGCCAAGCGGGTGAAGCAGCTGGAGGAACTGGGCCTGGAGGTCGAGATCCTCGGCGAGCCCGAGATGATGAAGCTCGGCATGGGTTCGCTGCTCGGGGTCGGGCAGGGGAGCGTGCGCGAGAGCCAGCTGGCCATCCTCAAGTGGAACGGCGCCGACGACAAGAAGGCCCAGCCCATCGCCTTCGTCGGCAAGGGCGTCACCTTCGACACCGGCGGCATCAGCATCAAGCCCGCCGACAACATGGAGCACATGAAGACCGACATGGGCGGCGCCGCCGCCGTCTCGGGCGTCATGCACGTGCTGGCCGCCCGCAAGGCCAAGGTCAACGCCATCGGCATCCTGGGCCTGGTGGAGAACATGCCCGACGGCAACGCCCAGCGTCCGGGCGACGTGGTGACCTCCATGTCGGGCCAGACCATCGAGATCATCAACACCGACGCCGAGGGCCGCCTCGTGCTGGCTGACGCCATCTGGTACTGCCAGCAGCGGTTCAAGCCGAAGTTCATGGTGGATCTCGCCACCCTGACCGGGGCGATCATTATCGCGCTGGGGGATGATATCGGCGGCCTGTTCAGCAACAATGACGAACTGTCCGCCAATCTGCTGGCCGCATCCAACACGGAGGGCGAGCCCCTGTGGCGCCTGCCCCTGCCGGCCCAGTACGACAAGAAGATCGACTCGGCGATCGCCGACATGAAGAACACCGGCGGCCGGCCGGGGGGCTCGATCACCGCGGCCATGTTCATCCAGCGTTTCGTCAACGGCGTGCCGTGGGCCCACCTGGACATCGCCGGAGCCGCCTGGATGAAGCCGTCGGCCATTCCCACCATTCCCGAGGGCGCCACCGGCTTCGGCGTTCGGTTGCTGAACCGCATGGTGGCGGACAAGTACGAAGGCTGATCAGCTTCCGTCGATCCTTCCCGGTCATGCAACTCAACACGTCATCCCGGACGGCCTGCAAGGCCGATCCGGGACCCAGGGGCGGTGCGCTGGGCTCCTGGGTCCCGGCTCTCCGCTTCGCTGCGGCCGGGATGACGTTCTGGGGGCTATCGCTCCGCGACGTCCACCCTCCCCATGAAGGGGAGGGATGAGAATTGCGCTTCGCCCTGGTGCATAGCCCGCTGGTGGGTGCGAGCTGCTGGCGCGCGGTGGCGAGCGATTTCGCCGAGCGGGGAATCTGGGCGGCGGCGCCGGCGCTGCCGACCTGGGACGCCGTCGAGCCGCCCTACTATCCGGCCCTGGCGTCCAGCGTGGCCGAGCAGATCGCCCTGATGCATCCCGTGGTGCTGGTGGTCCATTCGGGCGCGGGGTCGCTGGCGGCCCCCATCGTCGCGGCGGCGGGCGGCGGGGTGAGCCAGGTGATCTTCGCCGACGCCATCCTGCCCCATCCCGGACGGACCTGGTTCGAGACGGCCTCTCCGGTGCTGGGAGACGCCCTGCGCGGCAAGGTCAAGGACGGCGAGGTTCCGGCCTGGGATCAGTGGTTTCCCCCCGGCGCGCTGGCGGCCACCCTGCCGGAGGGCTCGGCGCGGGAGACCTTCGTTTCCGAACTGACGACGACGCCGCTGGCCTATCTGGAGGAGGCGGCGCCGGAGCTGGATCTGCCCGGCGACATCGGCTGGGCCTACCTGCGGCTCTCCAAGGCCTATGAGGACGAGGCCAAGGTGGCGCGCGGACAGGGTGTTCCCACGCTTCGCCTGGCGCGGCATCATCTGGCCATGATGACCCATGCCGACGAGGTGGCGAGCGCCCTGGTAAACCTGGTGCGAGGCGACCATGGCTGACGCCTGCGAGGTCTGGTTCTACCACCTGGAGCGTACGGGGCTGGACCAGGCCCTGCCCGAACTGCTGGAGAAGACCCTGGCGCGGGGTTGGAAGGCCATCGTGCGCGCGACGCGGAGCGAGCGGGTGGAGCATCTGGATGGCTGGCTGTGGGCCTATCGCGACGAGAGTTTCCTGCCCCATGCACCGGCCGACGAGCCCGGCGCCGCGCGGCAGCCGATCCTGCTCACCACCAACGACGAGAACCTGAACGGGGCCGACGCCCTGTTCCTGGTGGACGGCGCGGAGCCGGGCGAGCTTGGCGACTACACCCGGTGCGTGGTCTTGTTCGACGGCGGCGACGAGGAGGCCCTGGCCACGGCGCGCCGCCAATGGCGGGCGGTGAAGGCCAAGGGCCTGCCGGCGTCGTATTGGAAGCAGCAGGGCAGAGGCTGGGAGAAGCAGGCATGAAGATCAAGATCGCGGCGGGCCTGGGCCTGCTTCTGCTGATGAGCGCCTGCGCCAGCGACGCCCCGAACTCGCCGCCCCCGTCCGCCCCGCCGCCGCGTTACGAACCGCCGCCGCCGCCCGCCGACCAGTGCGGCGCAGCCGAGGCGCAGAAGTATGTCGGGCGTCCGCGCACCGAGATCCCGATCCCGGTGCTGCCGGCTCTGCAGCGCGTGGCCTGCACCACCTGCCCGGTGACCCAGGACTACAGCCCCCGGCGGTTGAACTTCTTCTACGATGCCCAAACCGGGATCGTGAAACAGGTGAAGTGCGGTTGACCTGACGAGGGGTCAATCTGGCCTGCTGCCTGAAACGAGGGAATGGGCATGAAGTGGCTGATCGGACTGGTGGCGGTGCTCGGCGCGGGCTTGACCCTGGCCGGATGCGCCCTGACCGCCAAGGACATTCCCTATCCGACGCTGGAGGCCAAGTACGGCGGCCCGGCCTCGCGCTACATGGACCTGCCGGGCGAGCTGCGCGTCCACTACCGTGATCAGGGCAAGGCCGATGGGCCCGCCGTGGTGCTGGTGCACGGGTTCGCGGCCTCGCTGCACACCTGGGAGCCCTGGGTGGCGCGGCTGGCGCCCGAGTACCGGGTGATCAGCCTGGACTTGCCCGGCCACGGCCTGACGCGGGCGCCGGAGGGCTATACCGCCGCCCAGGCGACCAATGTCGCGGTGGTGGATGAACTGACCCGCCGCCTGAAGGCCGACCGGTTCGTCATCGTCGGCAATTTCATGGGCGGCGGCGTCTCCTGGGCCTATGCCCTGGCCCATCCCGAGCGGCTGAACGGTCTGGTGCTGGTGGACGCCGCCGGCTGGCCGCGAGAGGACAAGGGCAATGAGAAGCCGCCGGTGGTGTTCAAGCTGCTGGGCAATCCGGCCGGCCGCGCCCTGCTGCGCAACATCAATCCCCGGCCGCTGGCGACGCGCGGGCTGAAGTCGGCCTATGTGGACGAGGCGGTGGTCACGCCGGCCCTGGTGGACCGCTATGTGGAGCTGGCGCTGGCGCCGGGCCACCGGGCGATCCTGACCTCCGGCCGCGACGGCCCGCAGCGGCGGGTCGACAGGTCGGCATTCGGAACGATCAAGACGCCGACCCTGGTGATGCACGGTGAGGCCGACACGGTGATCGACGTCGCCGCCGGTCGCGGACTGGCCAGCGCCATCCCCGGCGCCAAGCTGATCACCTATCCCGGCGTCGGCCACGTGCCGATGGAGCAGATCCCCGACCAGTCGGCCAAGGACCTGCGTGCGTTCCTGGCGAGCCTGCCGGCTACTTGATGGCGAAGCAGTAGAACAGGCCGGCGCCGCCGGTCGACACCAGGTCGGGTTGCGAACAGCTGCGGGTCTGGTGGGCGGAGTTCCAGGAGGTGGGGTTCTGGCCGCCGCCGACGCGGTCGTGATGGCCGACCATGGTCCGGCTCTCGGCCGACGACGTCCAGTTGTTGCAGGTCAGGTTCGGGGGCGCGACGGGGGCAGGCGTTCCGGCCGGGGCGTTGGCGGGCAGGGGCATGGCCACCGGCGGGGCCAGGCGGCCGTCGGTGAGCGAGCCGGTCATGATGTCGTGCTGGTTGGGGCTGTCGCCGCGGCCTTTGACGGGGTTCCCCTTCTCGTCGAGGGAGTTGGCCTTGCCGGTCAGCGCCGCCTCGCTGTGCAGGTCATCGAGACTGGAGGCGATCTGCACGCCCTTGGCGTTGAACCAGGGGCCCTTGCCGATGCGGTCGCGGGCGTGGATCGCCTTGCCCTTGGCGTCGGTGGCCGAGAGGTAGGCGCGCCAGGCGTGGTCGCCGATCCCGGCCTCGGTCGCCAGCTTCTGGCACCAGGCGTCGGCGCCCTTCAGCCCGCCCAGGTCGCCACCCTTGCCCGGACCGACGCTGGTGACGAAGAAGGTGGTCTTGGACTTTTCCTTGGCGACAACGGCGGTGGTGGTCAGGGCGCCCGCCGCGATGAGCGCCGCGGCGCCGCCGATGATCAGCCGGTTCATGCTTGCCTCCCTGGATTTGCGCGCGATGCTAGCAGCAAAGAGGGAGAAGACGATGGCTGACTTCACCGCCGAGATCGCCGCCGCGCAGGGGGTGCTGGACGAGTTCATGGCCGGGTTCAATGCGCGGGATGTGGCGCGCTGGGACGCCACCTTCAACTTCCCCAGCGTGCGGCTGGCCTCGGGGACCCTGGTGATCCTGCAGGCCGGCGACCACAAGCCCGGCATGTTCGACAAGGGCGCCCTGGCCGACTGGGATCACTCGGCCTGGGAACGGCGCGAGGTGATCCATGCCGGGGCCGACAAGGTGCATATCGACACCCGCTTCACGCGCTATCGCAAGGACGGCAGCGTGATCGGCGGGTTCGATTCCATCTATGTGATCACGTGCGAAAACGGCCACTGGGGCGTCAAAGCGCGCTCCAGCTACGCGCCGTAGGGCCTGACGGCCTATTTGGTGACGCTGAACGACCCCGCCGCGCCGGGGAAGACCACCGGGCTCTCATAGCCGTCGGCGGAGATGGCCGAGACCCCGAAGAACCAGTCGTCGATGACGACATTCTTCAAGGTTTCCGCGGTCGCCGTGGTGTCCTTGGCGTGCTGCCAGCGCGGGGCCGTGGTCTCACGCCAGTGGACGCGGTAGCTCGCCGCGCCGGGGCTGGCGGTCCAGGAGAGCTTGGTGTCGGGCGAGACCGCGCCCTCGATCTTGACGCCCTCGGGCGGGGCCGGCGCGCGGGCCAGCGCCGCCATCATCACCACGTTGAGCTGGGTGACCTTGGTCAGGTAGGGGAAGTCGACGCCATCGAGGGTGTCGCCATAGACCCGGCCGTTCTCGGTCCGCAGATCCTGGTGCTGGCGGTCATAGTGCTCGGCGGCCTCGGTGACGCGGATGGCCGGGATACCGGCGTTGAGCATCTCCACCTGGTCGCCGCCACGGCCATAGCGGTCGGTGCGGTAGACCATCACCACGTCGAGGTTCTTGAGGTAGGTGTCGGCCAGGCCGTCGGCGAAGCGGGCGAGGTTGCGTGACGGCGAGTCCACCTCACCGCCGTTGTAGCGACGGCTGTTGGCCTGCTCCTGGGTCTCCACCGCCTTGGTGCCCTCGGAAAAGACGCGGACCTGGCGATCATTGTGGACGCCGCTGACGCCATGGGTGTTGCCGATGATGTCGTTGTTCAGGTCGGCCTCGACCCGCCAGCCCTGCTCCTTGGCGTAGGCGGCCAGCACCTTGCCGCCGTAGAGGCCCTGTTCCTCGCCCTCCAGCACGGCGAACACCAGGGTGGCGGGGAACCTGTGCTTCGACAGCACGCGGGCGGCCTCGATCACCGCCGCCGTCCCCGAGCCGTCGTCATTGGCGCCCGGAGCGTCGGAGGTGGCGTCCATGACATCGGTGACCCGGCTGTCGATATGGCCGGAGATGACGATCACCCGGTCCGGATCGGTGGTCCCCTTCTGGATGGCGAGGATGGCGCCGATCTCGGTGGGGTTGGGCACGCGGCGGCCGGTGAAGGTCTGTTTCGGCACGGCCACCGTCAGGCAGCCGCCGCAGTCTTTCGAGATCGCCTCGAATTCGGCGGCGGTCCAGCGCTCGGCGGCCCCGATGCCGCGGGTGGCCGACGTGCGGTCCGAAAGGGTGTGGCGGGTGCCGAAGCTCACCAGCTTGGCGACGGTGGCGTGCAGCCGCGCCTGCTGGACCCCCTTGGCGATCTGGACCAGCTCGGGCTGCGGCTTCGCGGCGGCGGTGAGCAGGGGGAAGGCGAGGAGGGCGGTCAGCAGGATGGGGCGCATGGGGGGACCTTCGAAGAGCTGTGACGACTGTTACGCCAGCCGCCCTGCCTCTGCTAGGAGAGCGCCCATGAAACTCCCCATCGATATCGACAGCGTCAAAGGCTTCATGGATCCGGCGGAGGGCGCGGCCCTCTACGAGGCGGCGCTGGCCTGCGCCCCGCGCGGGCCGTGCCTGGAGATCGGCGCCTATTGCGGCAAGTCGGCGGTCTATCTGGGGACCGCCTGCCAGGCGGCAGGCGGGGTGCTGTTCTCGGTCGATCACCATCGCGGCTCGGAGGAGAACCAGCCCGGCTGGGAGTATCACGACGCCGAGCTTTGGGACGACGCGGCGAACGCCATGGACACCCTGCCGTTCCTGCGCACCACCCTGCGCCGCGCGGGGCTGGAGGATGTGGTGTTTCCGGTGGTGGGCCGCTCAGCCCTGATCGCCAAGGCCTGGGCGACGCCGCTGAGCTTCCTGTTCATCGACGGCGGCCACACGATGGAGCACGCGCTGGGGGACTGGCGGCACTGGACGCCGCACCTGATGGCGGGCGGGACCCTGGCCATCCACGACGTGTTTCCCGATCCGGCGGACGGGGGCCGGCCGCCCTTCGAAATCTACCAACGGGCGCTGGCGTCGGACCTCTATGAAGAGGTGGCGACGGTGAAGAGCCTGCGGGTGTTGCGGCGGGTTTGAACCGCTCCCGCCCCGCCGTGAAGCACAATGGGCGCCGTAAAGTCGACTACCCTCCCGGGTGCAGTCCCGGCGCTTCCTGGCCGGTGCGGGCGACATACTCGGTGTAGCCGCCGCCATATTGGTGGACGCCCTCGGGCGTCAGTTCCAGCACCCGGTTCGACAGGGCTCCAAGGAAATGGCGGTCGTGCGAGACGAACAGCATGGTGCCCTCAAAGTCGGCGAGGGCGGCCACCAGCATCTCCTTGGTCGCCATATCGAGGTGGTTGGTGGGCTCGTCGAGCACCAGCAGGTTCGGCGGATCGAACAACATCTTGGCCATGACCAGACGCGCCTTCTCCCCACCGGACAGGACGCGGCAGGGCTTTTCGACGTCGTCGCCGGAGAAGCCGAAGCACCCGGCCAGGGTGCGCAGCGCGCCCTGGCCCGCCTGCGGGAATGAGCTGTCCAACGACTCGAAGATCGTCTCCTCGCCGTCCAGCAGGTCCATGGAATGCTGGGCGAAATAGCCCATACGGACGGAGGCGCCTGTGCTGACGGTTCCCTTGTCGGGTTCGGTGGCGCCGGCCACCAGCTTCAACAGGGTCGACTTGCCGGAGCCGTTGGCGCCAAGGACGCACCAGCGTTCCTTGCGGCGCACCAGAAGATCGAGGCCCTCATAGATCGGCTGGGCGCCGTAGCCCTTATGGACATTGCGCAGGCTGATCACGTCGTCACCTGACCGCGGCGGGCTCCGGAACTCGAACTGGACCGACTGGCGACGGCGGGGCGCCTCGACCCGTTCGATCTTGTCGAGCTTCTTCACCCGGCTCTGGACCTGGGCGGCGTGGCTTGCCCGCGCCTTGAACTTCTCGATGAACTTGATTTCCTTGGCGAGCATAGCCTGCTGGCGCTCGTACTGCGCCTGCCGCTGCTGTTCGCCCATCGCGCGCTGCTGGTCGTAGAAGTCGAGATCGCCCGAGTAGGTGATGAGAGAACCGCCATCGATCTCCACCACCTTGCCGATGATGCGGTTCATGAAGGCGCGGTCGTGCGAGGTCATCAGCAGCGCGCCATCGTAGGTCTTGAGGAACGCCTCAAGCCAGATCAGGCTTTCCAGGTCGAGGTGGTTGCTGGGCTCGTCCAGCAGCATGCCGTCGGGCCGCATCAGCAGGATGCGCGCGAGGGCCACGCGCATCTTCCAGCCGCCCGACAGCAGGCCGACGTCGCCGTCCATGCGCTCCTGGCTGAAGCTGAGCCCCGCCAGCACCTCACGCGCGCGGGCGTCCAGGGCGTAGCCGTCGAGCTCCTGGAAGCGCTCCAGCACCTCGCCATAGCGTTCCATGTTGGCGTCCAGCTCGCCGGCCTGGTCCGGATCGACCATGGCCGCCTCCAGCTTGGCCATCTCGGTGGCCAGGGCGCTGACGGGCCCGACGCCATCCATCACCGCGGCGACCGCGCTCTGGCCGGACATCTCGCCGACATCCTGGCTGAAGTAGCCGATCGTCATGCCGGGATCGATCACGACCAGCCCATCGTCGGGCCGCTCCTGACCGGTGATCATGCGGAACAGCGTGGTCTTGCCGGCGCCGTTCGGGCCGACGAGCCCGACCTTTTCGCCCTTCTGGACGCCCATCGAGGCATCGATGAACAGGATCTGGTGGCCGTTTTGCTTGGAAATGTTGTCGAGGCGGATCATGGGCCGGTCTGCTAGCTCGGCTCGGCGGGGAAGGCCAGCCTCAGGGCCGCCAATTCACGCACGACGACTGGGGCCGGCGCCAATTCCCTCCTCGACGAATGTCTCAGCGCGAGATCAACACATCCGAGGCCGCCGACGCGCCCAGCCGGGCGTCGAAGGCGAGGATGGCGGCGGCCTGGGTCCAGGTGGGGCGTTCGCGGGGCCAGACGATCTGTTCGGCGAACTGCCAGCCCATCCAGAAGGCGCCGTCCTGGTCGCGGTGATTGAGCTGGGCGTCCAACAGGGCGCAGGCCGCGGTGCGGGCGCCCAGACTGAGCAGGGCCAGGGCCAGTTCGCAGGACTCCGCCACGGTGACCCAGGGCTCGCTGGCCACGCAGCGGCAGCCGCGGCCCAGGACGGCGAAGCGCGGGGCGCGGGCCTCGAGCCTGGCGAAGGAGGCGCCCGGCGACAGCACGCCGGCGAGCGCCGGATAGTACCAGTCCATGGCGAAGTCCGAGCGGTCCTGCAGCCGGTCGAAGCGGTGCGGGGCGTTGCGGATGGCGCAGCTGAGCCGATCCTTGGCCAGGTGCCAGGCGGGCTGGGGCTCGCCCAGCAGGTCGGCCAGATTCAGCGCGCAGTCGAGGCTCTTGAAGATCGAGGCGTTGCCGGCCAGGACGGCGTCGTCGGCGCCGGTCCCGAAGGCTTCCTGGCTCCAGGAGATGTCACCTTCCGGGTGCTGCAGGGTCAGGACGAAGTCGATGGCCGACTTCACCATCGGCCAATAGCGGCGCGTGAAGGCCAGGTCGTTGTCGAGCCGGTAGCGGTGCCACAGGGCCACGGCGGGGTAGGCGGCGAAATTGGAGTCCCGGAAGGCCGCGGCCGGCGTGCGGGCCATATGCAGGCGGTCGGCCATGGGCAGGGTGTTGCCGTATTCGCCGAGCCAGGCGCCGGACCGCTCCTGCGACCAGGCGAGGTATTCGAAACCCCGATCCGCCGCCTCGAACTCGCCCATGGCGCCGAGCGCCATCAGGCATTCGGCGTGGTTCCAGGGATCCCAGGGGCCCTTGTCGAACCAGGGGATGGCGCCGTTCGGGGTCTGTTGCGCCAGGATGACGTCCAGGGCGCCGGTGAAGGGCGCGAGCGGGCCGCCGACGCGGTCGAAGGCCAGGCTCATGCGAGGCCTTTGCGGAAGTAGAGGGCGACACTCTTGCCGGCCAGGGGGTTGGCGATCGCTTCCAGAACCCGGGTGAGGGCGGGGCGGTCCATCAGGTCCCAGACCAGGAAGCGATGGTAGAGCTTCACCAGCGGGTGGTCGTCGCGGCGGTCCCAGAAGGCGCACTTCAGCCACCAGTAGGGCGAGTGGAGCGCGTGGGCGTAGTGCTTGCCGCGATAGGAAAAGCCGAGGTCGCTGATGGACTTGCGCAGGTCCGGCTCGTGGAAGATGCGCACATGGCCGCCGGGCTGGTCGGCATAGCCGTCCTTGCCGGGGGCGAGCGCCCAGCAGATGCGCTCGGGCCAGGCGCGGGGGACGGTGGGGACGAAGCGGCCGCCGGGCTTCAGGACCCGGCGGATTTCGGCCAAGGCGCGGTCATACTCGTGCAGATGCTCCAGCACCTCGGAGCAGATCACCACATCGAAGGCGTTGTCGGCGAAGGGCAGCCGGTAGGCGTCGCCGGACAGGAAACCGGTGGCGGCGGCGTCCGTCACCGGGGGCAGGTGGTCGAGGCCTTCGCGGGCCTTGATCAGGCTGGGGATGTCGAGGTCCAGGCCCACGACGTTGACGCCGGGGATCATGTGGACGCCATGGACATGCCGGCCCTCGCCGCAGCCCAGGTCGAGAACCCAGTCGCCGGCCTTGAGGTCCAGGGTTTCAAGTCTGACGGTCAGCATGGGCGGGCGATGGCGCGGCGCAGGACCGCCTCATAGGCCTCGGCGGCGCGGTCCCAGGCGAAGGCCTTGCGCGCGCGCTGTCGGGCGGCCGCGCCCAGGTCGGCCCGGCGGCCCGGATCGTCCAGCAGGGCGCCGATGGCGCGGGCCAGGGCGACGCTATCACCCTTGGGCACGACAACACCGGCGTCGCCGACGACCTCGGGCAGGGAGCCACCGTCGGTGACCACCACCGGGGCGCCGCAGCTCATGGCCTCCGCCGCAGGCAGGCCGAAGCCTTCGTAGAGGGACGGGGTCACGCAGATGGTGGCCCGCGCATACTGCTCGGCCATCTCGTCGTTGCTGAGATCATGGATGAAACTGACGCGGTCCAGCAGGTTGAGGTCGTCCAGCAGTTCGGCGGTCGGGCCTTCGCGCAGTTTGCCGATCACCACCAGCTCAAGGCGTGGATAGGTCTCCAGCAGGGCGGAGTAGGCCTCGATCAGGTGCTTCAGCCCCTTGAGCGGCACGTCGGCGCTGGCGGTGGTGAGCAGGCGATTGTCGCGACGGCGGATGTCGGGCTGGGGTTTGAAGATCTCTTGGTCGATGCCCAGGTGGATGACGCTCATCGCCCGGCGATCGACCTTGAGGCAGGCGGCGACATCGGCGGCGGCGGCCTCGGAGACCAGGATCACCTCGGCCAGGCGCGGGGCGACCTTCTCCTGCATCTTCAGGAACGAGTACCACTGGCGGATCAGCAGGCGCATGCCCCACTCGGGCTCGGCGGCGAGGGCCAGTTCCAGGTCGCGGCGGATCGGGTGGTGAACGACGCCCACCACCGGCAGGCCGGCGCGCTCGATGGCCAGCAAGCCAGAGCTGAGGGACTGGTTGTCCAGCACCACATCATAGTCGCGGCGGTGGGCGCGCAGGTACTTCGCGGCGCGGCGGCCGAAGGTCCAGGGCTCCATGAACTTGCCGGCCCAGTGGCCGAAGTACTCGGCGGTGTCGGTCCAGCTCAGCAGGTGACGCCAACGCAGGGCGCGGTGGCCGTTGTGCGGCTGGTTGTAGAGATCCAGCGACGGCAGCTTGATGAGGCGTACCCCCTCGGGCACGTCGGGGTAGGGCGGGCCGGACAGGATATCGACCTTGTGTCCCCGGCGGGCCAGGGCGGCGGCGGCCTGGCTGAGATAGACTCCCTGGCCGCCCACGCGCGGATCGGACCGGTAGGAGAGGAAGGCGATGCGCAGGGGAGGCGTGTCCATCACCCCGATCGGGGCGCGCGTCTCCGAGACGCCGACAGCGGGAGAGGGTGTTTTCAGCATCGCCGCTGTCCTTAACGCGTCAGCGGCGGAAAGGACTAGAACCAAACCCTTGGCCGGCCTGACTTTGTTGTTTCAGGACGGATATCTGGCGGGCTTGCGCCCCCACGCCGTCATCCCGGACGGCCTGCGAGGCCGATCCGGGACCCAGGGGCCGAGCGCTCCGCCCCTGGGTCCCGGCTCTCCGCTCCGCTGCGGCCGGGATGACGGGGAGGCTACACTCGCTCGACGATCAGCGGCAGGCCGCCCTTCGGCCGGATGGCGATGTCGCCGGTGGGTTCCACGGCGTGGCCGGCGACCGGGCGGAAGCGGAAGCGGGCCAGCCAGTGGGAGAGCACCAGCAGGCCCTCGGCCTGGGCGAAGGCCGCTCCGATACAGACCCGCGGACCGGCGCCGAAGGGGATGTACTGAAAGCGATGATGGACGGCCTTGGCCTCGGGGTCGAAGTTCTCCGGGTTGAAGATGTCGGGATCGTCCCAAAGCCGGCGGTGGCGGTGCACGATCCACGGCCAGATCGAGATCTGGTCGCCCTTGCGGATGGCGTGGCCGCAGAGTTCGTCGTCGGCCATGGCCTCGCGGTCGACGCGCAGGGCCGGGGGGTAGAGGCGCAGGGTCTCGTCCCAGACCATCTTCAGATAGGGCAGGCGGGCGAGGATTTCCTCCGGGGTTCCGCCGGCGTCCCAGGCGGCGCGGGCCTCCTCGCCGGCCCAGGCCTGGGCCTGGCGGTCACGGCTGAGCAGGTAGAGCGCCCAGGTGAGCGCATTGGCGGTGGTCTCGTGGCCGGCGCCCAGGAAGGTGACGGCGTTGTCCAGGGCGAGCTTGGCGGCCTCCTTCGGCGGGTGGGTCTGGCTGAAGGCGTCAATGACCCGGGTCATGAAGTCCTGCGGCGGGTTCGGATCGGCCTGCCGCCGGGCGATGAAGTCGGCCAGCTTGCCGATGATGAAGCGGCGGCCCGCCGCCCCGCGCCACTGGACGGGATTCTGGTCCAGCCAAGGCATGCCGAAGATCGGGCCCAGGCGATACTGGGTCATGGCCTGCATGACCGCGGCCATGTGGCCCGAAGCCTCCTGAACGGTGAATCCGGCCGCCGAGGAGAAGAGGGTGGCGTTGATGATGTCGAAGGTGGTGCGCAGGCTCTCGGCGGCCACGTCGATCACATCGCTGTCGCCGGTGGCCCAGCGGTCAGCGGTCTGCTCGGCGATGCGTGCGAAGGTGGGGGTGAACTCGGTCACCATGCCCGGGGTGAAGACCGGGGCCATCATCCGGCGCTGTTCGCGCCAGTCTTCGCCGTTGGTGGTGAGCAGGCCCTCGCCCAGGGCGACGCTGAGCATCTTATTGACCAGGGCTGGCTTCTGATACCTTCCCATCTTGTCGAGCAGCACCTGCTGGATGGCGGCCGGGTCGCTGATGAAGTGGTAGTTCAGATTGAAGACCCTGCGAGCCTTGTGGTGGGTCTCGAAGGCCAGGGTCGGCCAGCCGTTCAGCGGATTCTGAGCCTCCTTGTTGACGAAGATCCGCCAGACCGGCAGCCAGTCGTCGGGACGCTCCGGCGCGGCGGGTCTGAAGTGGTGCGCGAAGGCGGTGGCGTCGGTCATGACCTATCCCCTTGGGTCGTGAACGGGTGAAGTGCGACGCCAGGATGAGAGAAATTGATGCAGCGCAACAAACGATATAACGGTGTTGTTCTTGTGAGCTGAGATCACAGACTGAGCGATGACCCGACGTTCGCTTCCACCCTTGACCGCCCTGCGCGCCTTCGAGGCCTTCGCACGGTTGGGCAAGATGACCACGGCAGCCGACGAGCTGTGCGTGACCCACGGGGCCATCAGCCGGCAGATTCGTAGCCTGGAGGAAGCGGTGGGCCTGGCGCTGACCGAGGGGCCCCGGCACCGGCTGAAGCTGACAGACGCCGGGGAGCGGTTGGCGGCGTCGCTGTCGGGCGCCTTCGACCGGGTGGAGCGGACGCTGGCGGATCTGAAATCGGCCGGCGACACAGAGCTGCACCTGTCCTGCCTGGGCACCTTCGCCATGCGCTGGCTGATCCCCCGTCTCGGCTCCTTTCACGAGCAGCATCCCGGCCTGAGGGTGCGGGTGACCGAGAGCTTCGCGCCGGCCGACTTCGCCCGGGAACGCTATGACGCGGCCATCCGCCTGACCGAGCACGTGCCGGCCCATGGCGGGGAGGCCATCGCCTTCCTGGACAACTTCCATGGCCCGGTCGCAGCCCCGCAGCTGACCGGGGCGACGCCGGGGGTGAAGGCCTTCGCCAGCCTGCCGCGACTGCACACTCGGCCGCACCTGCAGGCCTGGTCGGAATGGGAAAGCCACACGGGTCTCTCCCTGCCGGAGGCGCCGCAGAACCGGGAGTTCGAGCACCTGTTCTACATGCTGGAGGCGGCGGTGGCGGGCCTGGGCGTGGGGCTCAGCCCCTTCATCTACGTGGCGGCGGACATCGAGGCGGGACGGCTGGCGGCGCCGGTGGGGTTCGTGCGGACGCCCGCCCAGTTCTACCTGATCCTGCCGCCGGGACCTGCCCGGCCGGCGGCCTCGGCGTTCCGGGACTGGCTGCTGGACGAGGCAGGGAAGGTGGCCCTGCCTAGTTGAACACCTGCGTCAGCCGGAAGGCGGCCGGCAGCAGCAGGACGCCCAGCAGGCAGGGGAAAATGAACAGAATCAGGGGGACGGTGAGCTTCACCGGCAGGGCCAGGGCCTTTTCCTCGGCCCGCAGCATCCGCTTCTGGCGCATGTCCTGGGAGAAGACCGACAGGGTTTCCCCCAGGCTGGTGCCCATGTCCTCGGCCTGGCGCAGCATGGTGGCGAAGGCGCGTGCGTCGTCGATGCCCAGGCGGTCGGCGAAGGCGGTCCAGGCCTCCTTGCGGGACTTTCCGGCGCGGAGTTCCAGGGTCAGCATGCGCAGGTGGATGGTCAGGCGCGGATAGCGGCGGAACAGTTCATCGGTGACCCGACCGACGGTGGCGTCCAGCGACAGGCCCGCCTCCACCGACGCCACCAGCAGGTCCAGCAGGTCGGGGAAGCCGTCGGCATATTCCCGCTCGCGGTCCTTCTGCCTCAGGGAGAGCACCTGGTCAGGGCCGAGCAGGGCGATGAGGGCCAGGATCGCGGCCAGCAGCACCGGGGCCATGCCGTGCCCTGGCTTCAGGGCGAAGGGCAGCAGGACGATGGTGCCGAGGGTGGCGGCGGCCAGGGCGGCGGCGCGGGCGCCGAGATAATAGATCGCCGCCTCCCGGCCGAAGAAGCCGGCGCGGACCAGGCGCATGCGGACGTCCGAGACCTTGGACGGGTCGCGGACGGCGGCCTGTTGGCCCAGGCGGCGCACGCTGGCGGTGACCTGGCCCAGGATTCGGACCTCGCCGCGCCCGGTGTCGATGGGAGACGCGGGGTCTTGGAATCTCGCCTTGCGCAGGGACCGCACGCGCAGTTCGCTGAACACCAGGGCGCCGCCGCCGGCCACGCCGACGCCCACCATGGCCAGGCCGAACCAGAGGATCAGGGCTTGCAGGTCCATGGCGCTAGATCCGCATATCGACCATGCGGCGCATGATCATGTTGCCGATGGCGATCCAGATGCCCATGCCGATCAGGCCGGTCTGGATGAAGGGCTCTCCCAGGACCTCGCCGTAGAAGTCGGGATTCATCAGATGGATGGCGCCGCCGGCGATGAAGGGGGCGGCCGTCAGGATCAGGGCGGAGATGCGCCCCTCGGCCGAGGCGGCCTTGATCTTCAGGCGCATGCGGTGACGCTCGCGCACGGTGGCGGCGTTGAGCTTCAGCAGGCCGGTCAGGTTGCCGCCGGCCCGCTCCTGCAGGCGCACGGTGGCGGCGAAGAGGTCGACATCGGGGTGCTGGCAGCGCTGGGACATGCGGCCGATGGCCTGTTCGAGGGTGGCGCCATAGGCGATCTCATCGGCGGCCATGCCGAACTCCGAGCCGATGGGGTCGGCCATCTCGCGGCCCACCAGCTGGATGGCGGTGGGGACAGGGTGGCCGGCCTCCAGGCTGCGGACGATGATCTCCAGGCCCTGGGGCAGCTGGTGACCTAGGGCCTTGGACCGGCGCCCGGCCATGAATTTCAGGAAGAAGACCGGACCCGCGCCACCGAACAGGATCGCGCCGACCGGGGCCATCAGCAGACTATGGGTGAAGACGACGATGAGGATGGCGCCCGCGACGGCCGCCGCAATCACCGCCATCAGCCACTTCTTCGGGTCATAGGGCACGCCGGAGCGGACGATCAGTTCAGCCAGCCATTTCACGCCCGCGCGCAGGTCGCCGGCCGCGGTGAGGCCGCGCTGCTTGCGCAGCTCCACCACCAGCTCCTGGATGCCGCCGACGCGCTCGGAGACCTTCAGGCGCTGGTTGACCCGGCGTTTGACCTTGGCGGACCCCAACAGGCCGAAACAGGCCTGGCCGGCGGCGAAGACGGCGGCGAAGACCAGGACCAGATAGGCGCTCTTGGCGTCGAAGCCCATCAGCCCAGCACCCGGGAGGGATCGAAGTTGGCGGTGTCGTAGGCGATGCCCCGGCGGGTCATTTCATCGAGGCACCGGGCGCGCAGGCCGCTGGCGCGGAACTCGCCGTGAACCACGCCGTCGGCGGAGGTGTGCAGGCGGTTGAAGAAGAAGATCTCCTGCATCTGCACCACCTGGCCTTCCATGCCGGTGATCTCCGTGACGCTCATCAGCTTCCGTTTGCCGTCCGACAGACGCATGATCTGGATGATCAACCCCACCGCCGAGGCGATCTGGCCGCGCACGGCCTCGGGGCTGAGCTTCATGCCCGACATCGCCACCATCTGCTCCAGGCGGGTGATGGCGTCGCGCGGCGTGTTGGCGTGGATGGTGGCCATGGAGCCCTCGTGGCCGGTGTTCATGGCCTGGAGCATGTCGAAGGCTTCCTCGCCCCGGACCTCCCCCAGGATCACCCGGTCGGGGCGCATCCGCAGGGCGTTCTTGACCAGCTCCCGCTGCCGGATCTCACCCTTGCCCTCGATGTTGGGAGGGCGGGTCTCCAGGCGCACGATGTGCGGCTGCTGCATCTGCAGTTCGGCGGCGTCCTCGATGGTGATCAGCCGTTCCTTGTGGCTGATGGCGGCCGAGAGCGCGTTGAGCAGGGTGGTCTTGCCCGAGCCGGTGCCGCCGGAGATCACGGTGGACACGCGCGCCTTGATGGCGCCGTGCAGGAAGTCGGCGACGCACTGGGGCATGGCGCCCACGTCCACCAGCTTTTCCAGGGTGTAGGGCTTTTTCGAGAACTTGCGGATCGAGACGCAGGCCCCGTCGATGGCGATGGGGGCGATGGCGGCGTTGACCCGGCTGCCGTCCGGCAGGCGGGCGTCCACCATCGGCTGGCTCTCGTCGATGCGACGGCCGACGCCTGCGACGATGCGGTTGACGATGCGCAGCAGGTGATCGTTGTCGCGGAAGCGGACGGCGGTGGGCTCCAGCTCGCCGCGCCGCTCGACATAGACCTGGAAGGGGCCGTTGATCAGGATGTCATTGATGCTGTCATCCTTGAGCATGGGCTCAAGGGGCCCCAGGCCCATCATCTCGTCATAGACCGACGCGCCCAGGTCCTCGAGTTCGGCGGTGTTGAGCACCAGCCGCTCAGCGCGGGCGAAGTCGCCCACCAGCGCCATGACCTGACGGCGCAGCTCCTTCTCGCCAACAGTCTCTAGCTTTGAGAGATCAAGTTCTTCAATTAGTTGTGCGTGCAACTTCAGCTTGACGTCCAGCATCTGGCGCTCGGCCAGGGCGGTCGCCGCCGAGGTGCTGGGCGGCGGCGCGCTGTCCGCCGTCGGCGCGGGCGCTTGCGTCTCGACCACCTCGAGGACCACGGGCTTGGCGGGGCTGAAGCGTCCCATCAGGCGGCTCGCGACGGGGCTGAAACCGGTGGGACGAAGGGCGCGCGGCGCCCGCGGTCGGCCAGCATCCGGTCCACCAGGGAGCCGATATCGCGGACGATCTTCGACTTGGGCCGGTGCTGGCTGATGGCGCCGCCCAGGTTCACCGAGGCCGCGGCGGCCTCCCAGTCCGAGGAGATCCCACCGTCGGCCTTGCGTTGCAGGGCCTTCTCGGCCTCGGCGGTGGACGGCGCCGGGCCGAACATGCGGTTGGCCAGGCGGTTCAGGACGATGCGGGGGCGCAGCGCGGTGGCGGCCTCGATCTCTTCGGAGAGGGCGCGAGCGGCCAGCAGCGCCGGGACTGTCAGCTCGGAAACCACCACCACTTCGTCGGAGCCGGACAGGGCGTCGAGGCTCCAGGAGTGTCGGTGGCGGGGCATGTCGAGGACGACATGGTCGTAGGCCTCGCAGGCGATCTCCAGGATGCGCAGGACCGCCTCGCGCGAGATGGACGAGAAGGCGTCCGGATCGCGGGGACAGGCCAGGAGGTCCAGGCCCTTGCCCACCGGAGTCGCGAAGGCGGCCAGAAGGGCGGCGTCCATGCGTTCGGCGGCGGGTCCGAACTCGGCCAGGCCCATGGCGGGCGCCGCGCCGAGATAGGGGGCGCAGGCGCCGTCGGCCAGGTGAAGGTCGATGAGGCAGACGCTGTTGGCGCGGGAAGACCGGGCGGCGAGCGCGCTGGCGATCTCGATGGCCGCCATGGTGGCGCCCGCGCCGCCGACCGCGCCCATCACCGACCAGCACCGGGAGTGGTGTCCCTGGCCGCTGGGCGCCTGGGCGGCCGCCTCGTCGAGCAGGGTGTAGATGGCGTTCTGCAGCTGGTCGTTGGTGAAGGGGGTCTCCACCACGTCGGCATGGGGCAGGCGCATCAGGGCGCGGACCAGCCCGACCGGTAGATGCCCGCCGAGGAACAGGGTGGGCGGCAGGTCGGGCACGTCCGATAGTGTGGCCACGGCCGCGGCCAGGGCGGCGGGCTCGGCATGGTCGGCGTCGATGAGGATGAGGTCGGTCATCCCCGGGCGCAGGTCGGAGAGACGGTCGAGGCCCGCGACCTCCATGGCCGCGCCGAACAAGGGACCGCGCGCCAAGGGGGCAAGGCTGTCGCCGATCGCCAGGACCCGGCGGCCCAGAAGGCTCCAGTTGCTCATGTGGGCGCCCCCGTGTGGGCCGAGCCCTCGACCTTGGCCAGAGGCTTGTCGAGGGCCAGGCCGTTGAGGATCAGGTCGATGGCGGTCGCCTCATTGCCGGCCATGATGGTGGATGTGGCGTGATAGTCGTCGCCGCCGGCCATGCGCGGGGTGACGATGATCACCAGTTCAGTCTCGGACTTCCTCCAGCGGGAGGAGCGGAAGAGGCTGCCCAGGACCGGCACCTCGCCGACGCCGGGAAGCTGGCGCACGGCGTTGGAATAGTCCTGCTGGAAGAGGCCCGCGATGGCGAAGCTCTCACCCGAGCGCAGTTCGACCGTCGTATTGGCGCGGCGGACCACCAGGCTGGGGATCTCGATGCCGTTCAGCTTCAGCGGCGTGCGGCTGTCCAACTGGCTGACCTCGGGGGCCACCTGCAGGCGGATCAGGCCGTTGTCCTGGACCGTGGGCTGGAAGTCGAGGGTCACGCCGAAGGGACGGAACTCGATGGTGACGCTGTCGCGGCCATTGGGAACGGGGAAGGGGAACTCGCCGCCGGCCAGGAAGCTGGCCTTCTCGCCCGAAAGGGCCACCAAGTTCGGTTTGGCCAGGGTGCGGATGACGCCCTTTTCTTCCAGCGCGCGGAGGACCACGTCGATGGTGGCGGTTCCCAGCGTGCCACGCAGGGACAGGCCGCCCTGTGGCGCGGTATTGCCGATCAAGCCGGAGCCGGTCTGCAGGGCGAAGGTGGAGCCGTTGCTGGCGTTGATGTTGAAGCCGATGTCCTTCAGCGACGAGCGGCTGGCCTCCAGGACGCGAACCTCAAGGATCACCTGCTGCGAGGCCCGCACGGTCAGGGCCGAGGTCACCGAGCCGGGGGCGAATTTCTCCGCCAGGCCCTTGGCCTTGGCCGCGGCGGCGGTGGTGGAGACGTCGCCGGCCAACAACAGGCCCTCGCCGAGGTTGCGCACCTGAATCATTTCGCCGGGGAGGGCGGCGGCCAGGTCTTCCTGCAGCGCGTCGGCGTCGTAGCCCACGCGGACGTCCACGACTTCCTGCAGGGCGCCGCCCGAGCCGTAGATCAGCAGGTTGGTGGCGCCGAGCGCCTTGCCGCGCACATAGAAGCTGCGGTCGGTGGTGGCGACGATCTGCGCGGTTTCCGGTTGGGCGACCACGATCTTGCTGGCGGGGCTATCGAGCCGGAACGAGGCTGACTTGTTGCGCGGCACGGTGATGACCCGTGAGCGGGCAGCCTCGCTGGAGAACTGTTCCGCGGCGGCGGGGAGGCCTGAGCCGAAGACCAGGGCGGCGGCGAGCGCACCAATGATGGGAGAGCGGAGCATGGCTGGGGTGTCCTTAGGCCGCGGGCTTGGCGCTGGCGGCCGGAGCGGAGTTGTCGCCCTCGACGATGGTGATACGGCCGCCGGAGGGGGCTCCGGACGCCCGCGCGGGGCGAAGCTGGCGGCGGGCCCGGGGCGCGGCCGATGCGACCTCCGCCACCGGTTCAATGTCCGAGGCGCCGAGCGGACGCAGGGCCAGCGAGAGGGAGCCGAGCTCGGCGGCGATGGCCAGCTTCTGGGCGTCCTTGACGCTGACCTCCAGGGTGGTGGTCGATGGCTTCTCGGCCTTGGTGGAGGTGGGGTCGGCGTTGAGGTCGACGCCGAGGACCCGGACGTTCTGGACCACCAGTTGCGAGGTCAGCACCTTGTGCGGCCCCTCCGGGGTCATGTTGCGCATCATCACCACATCCACCCGGTCGCCGGGCAGGGCATGGCCGCCGACGCCGGAGATGTCATTCACCCCAATGGCGTAGGCGCGCATGCCGGGCTCGAGTTCGGCGGCCACCGAGGGGCGGGCGCCAGGGCCGGAGAGCTTGGCGGGCAGCAGGGGTTCGCGGGCGGCGATGAGGGTCAGGGCGACGGGGGCGCCGCCGTGATCCTGGGCCAGGACCTGGGCAACGGAGGCGAAGGCGTTGGCCGGAGCGGCGTCCTTGGGCACGCGGATCAGCTTCAGGTGACCGGCGTCCAGGCGCTCGCCATAGGCGATGTCGCGGGCGGCCACGACCACCGAGACGGCGTTGGCCATGGGGGAGACCACGACCTGCGCGGCCTGCACTTTTCCGGTGTCGGGCAGGGCGACCCGGGCCACGATGATGGCGCCCAGGCCCAGGGCGACGGACGCCCCCAGACTGCCGATTGTAACGAGCCGCATGCCCCGCCCCTGGTGCTAATAGCGTCAAACTATCAGCCAGTTATTGGTTGGGGCTCTTGCGATAGGGCGAAGAAAGACAGTGAGCGGGTGTAAACTCTAACCGCGCAGTTTCCGTTGACCGTTCGCGCCGGAGCGCGGTTTCAAGCGTCGGTCTTCAAGGCCTCATACGCTTCCACCGCCGCCATCCATTCCTGTTCGGCGGCATCGAGCACAGCCTGCGCCTTGGCGCGGTCGGCGCCCAAACGAGCAGCCTTGCTGGGGTCCTTGGTGAAGACGTTGGGGTCGGTCAGAGCCTTGTCGAGCTCGGCGACGGCGGTGGTGGCGCGGGCCAGGGCGGCCTCGGCCTGTTCGGCGCGACGGCGTGCGGTGCCGGTGGGGACCTTGGCCTTCGGAGCCGCCTTGGGCGGCGGCGACGCGGCGGCCTGGGGGACCTGCGACGGGCCCTTGGCGGCCTGACGGGCGCGGTCGATCACCAGCTTGGCGTAGTCATCCATGTCGCCGTTGAAGGGCGCGATGGTGCCGTCGGAGGCCAGCCACAGACGGTCGGCCACCAACTCCATCAGCGAGCGGTCGTGGGTGATCAGGATGACGGCGCCGGCATATTCGTTCAGGGCGTCCAGCAGGGCGCGGCGGCTGTCGATATCCAGGTGGTTGGTGGGCTCATCGAGGATCAGGAGGTGAGGCGCCTCCATGGCCACCATGTTCAGCAGCAGGCGCGCGCGCTCGCCGCCGGACAGGTTAGCGACCGTGGTCTCGACCTTCTGCACCCCCATGCCGAACTGGGCCAGGCGAGAGCGGCGGGCCGCATCGCTGGCCTCGGGCATCGCCCGGCGGATGATCTCCAGCGGGGTGTCGGAGGGATCGAGCGCCTCGATCTGGTGCTGGTGGAACCAGCCCACCTTCAGGCGGCGGTCGCGGCGCAGGTCGCCGTGCATGACCTGTAGGGCGCCGGCGATGAGCTTGGCGAAGGTGGACTTGCCGGCGCCGTTGACCCCGAGCAGGCCGATGCGATCGTCGAGGTCCAGGCGCAGGTCCATGTTGCGCAGGATCGGGGAGCCGTCATAGCCCGCGGAGGCGCCCTCCAGGCGGATCAGGGGCGGCGCCACGGGGCGCTCGGGGGACGGCAGGATGAAGGGGGCGGTGCGCTCGGCCGCGACGATGGAGACCGGCGGCAGCTTGGCCAGCTGCTTCAGGCGCGACTGGGCCTGGGTGGCCTTCGACGCTGTGGCGCGGAAGCGGTCAACGAAGGCCTGCAGGTGGGCGCGCTGGGCGTCGATCTTGGACTTGTTGGATTCCAGCAGGCGCGCCCGCTCGGCGCGCTGGGTTTCGAAGTTGTCGTAGTTGCCGGGATAGAGGTCGAGCTTGCCCGAGTGCAGGTGGAGGATGTGGTCCACCGAGTTGTTCAAGATCTCGCGGTCGTGGCTGATGATGATGGCGCTGTTGGGATACTTCTTCAGCCGGGCTTCCAGCCAGAGCGCGCCTTCCAGATCGAGATAGTTGGTCGGTTCGTCCAGCAACAGCAGGTCAGGCTCGGCGAACAGGGCCGCGGCCAGGGCCACGCGCATCCGCCAGCCGCCGGAGAACTCCGCCATCGGCCGCGCCAGGTCGGCGTGGGAGAAGCCCAGGCCGGAGAGGATTTCCGCCGCCCGGCTGGGGGCGCGGTCGGCGCCGATCTCGCTGAGCCGCGCATAGATCTCGCCCAGGTGCTCGGGATCGGCGGTTTCCAGCGAGGCGGTCAGGGTCTCGCGCTCGACGTCGGCGGCGAGCACCGTGTCCAGCAGGCTGACCGGGGTGGCCGGGTGCTCCTGATCCACCGAGGCGATACGGGCGGCCTTCGGATAGCCGATCTCGCCCGAACCCTGGTGAAGCTGGCCCAGGATCAGCTTGAACAGCGTGGACTTGCCCACCCCATTGCGGCCCACTAGGCCCACCTTCGAGCCCACCGGCAGGCTGATGGTGGCGTCGTCGAAGAAACGACGGCCCCAGGAGTCGAAGACCAGTTCGTGAATCTGCAGCATGGGATCGGACTTACAGCAAAGGTTGAGAGAACGGCCGGCCAGGTGGCGGTCGCTGGATGTCTTCGCTCGCGGCGTTGACTAGGGTCTCATCAACCGTCTCTCCGAATGACGGCCGCTCCATATCAGAGGTCGGCGGTCACGTCGCGCGCAACCTGCCTTGGCGCTGTCGCGCCGGGCGGCTATAAGCCCGCACCCTTGAGCGCGGACGGCCGCGCCACAGATACAAAGAACAAGCCAAAGACCATGACTGAACGCACTTTCTCGATCATCAAGCCGGATGCCACCCAGCGGAACCTGACCGGCAAGATCAACGCGGTGATCGAAGGCGCGGGTCTGCGCATCGTCGCCCAGCGCCGGATCAAGATGACGCAAGACCAAGCCAAGAAGTTCTACGAAGTCCACGCCGAGCGTCCCTTCTACGGCGAACTCGTCGAGACCATGACCTCGGCCCCGGTGGTCGTGCAGGTCCTGGAAGGCGACAACGCCATGGCCCGCTACCGCGAAATCATGGGCGCCACCAACCCCGAGCAAGCCGCCGAAGGCACCATCCGCAAGCTGTTCGCCCTGAACGTCGGCGAGAACTCTGTGCACGGTTCGGACAGCGTCGAGAACGCCAAGATCGAGATCGCCCAGTTCTTCAAGGACGAAGACATCGTTGGCTAAACGAACCTAGGTCCGCTCGCCGGACCTTGCGTCACCGTTTCCAATGAGCCCTCCATGCGCTAGCTGAGGCTGGTCGCAGGGAGGGCTTTTTCGTGGGCGCAACAGCGGGTGAGAGCTTCCCCGAGATCCGCGAGGCGGTGCGAAGGCTCTGCGCGCAGTTCCCCGGGACCTATTGGCGCGCCCTGGACCGTGACCGCATCTATCCCACCGAATTCGTCCAGGCGCTGACGCAGGCCGGTTTCCTGTCGGTGCTGATCCCCGAGGCCTATGGCGGCTCCGGCCTGGGCCTGGCGGCCGCCACGGCGGTGCTGGAGGAAATCCACCGTTCGGGGTGCAACGGCGGCGCCTGTCACGCCCAGATGTACACCATGGGCGCCCTGCTGCGGCACGGGAGCGAGGCGCAGAAGCAGGCCTATCTGCCGAAGATCGCCAGCGGAGAGCTGCGCCTGCAGGCCTTCGGCGTGACCGAGCCGACCGCCGGCACCGACACCACCCGTATCTCCACCTTCGCGCGGCGCGAGGGGGACCGTTATTTCGTCACCGGCCAGAAGCTATGGATCAGCCGGGCCGAGCACTCCGACCTGATGATCCTGTTGTGCCGCACCACCGCGCGGGAGGATGCCGTCAAGCCCACGGCCGGGATGAGCGTGCTGCTGGTGGACATGCGCGAGGCGGTGGGGCGCGGCCTGACCATCAGTCCGGTCCGCACCATGCTGAACCACGCCACCACCGAGCTGTTCTTCGACAATCTGGAGGTGCCGGTCGCCAACCTGATCGGCGAGGAGGGCAGGGGGTTCGGCTACATCCTGGACGGCATGAACGCCGAGCGCATCCTGATCGCCGCCGAGTGCATCGGCGACGCCAAGTTCTTCATCGACAAGGCCAGCGCCTACGCCAGCGAGCGCGAGGTGTTCGGCAGGCCGATCGGCCAGAACCAGGGGGTGCAGTTCCCCATCGCGCGGTCCTATGTCCAGATGACCGCAGCCTCGCTCATGGTGGACAAGGCTGCGAATTTGTTCGACGCCGGGGAGCCTTGCGGGACGGAGGCCAACATGGCGAAGCTTGTGGCCTCCGAGGCCTCCTGGTTCGCCGCCGACACCTGCCTGCAGACCCACGGCGGTTTCGGCTTCGCCGAGGAGTATGACATCGAGCGCAAGTTCCGCGAGACGCGGCTGTACCAGGTGGCGCCGATCTCAACCAACCTGATCCTGAGCCACGTGGGCACCCACGTGCTCGGCATGCCGAAATCCTTCTGATGAAAAACAAGAACCCGCTCATCCCGGCGAAGGCCGGGACCCAGATTCATCCGCTGAATTCAGGATCCTTGGTCGAGACCGTGACCTGCGATCTGGATCCCGGCCTTCGCCGGGACGAGCGGTAGATCATGTACGATCTGCTCAAGGGCTTGAGGGTGGTCGAAGGCTCGGCCTTCGTGGCAGGGCCGACCTGCGGCCTTTACTTGGCCCAGATGGGCGCCCAGGTGATCCGCTTCGACAACATAGGCGGCGGACCCGATTTCCGACGCTGGCCGCTCTCGGCAGGTGGTGACAGCCTCTACTGGGAGGGGTTGAACAAGGGCAAGCTGTCGGTGGCCCTCGATCTGGCCCGCCCCGAGGGCCGCGAACTGGCCCAGCGGCTGGCGGCCGCGCCGGGTGAGGACGGCGGCCTGTTCGTGACCAACTTCCCGGTGGACGGATTTCTCTCCTACGAGAAGCTGAGCGCCCTCCGGCCCGACCTGATCTGCGTGCGGGTGATGGGGTGGGCCGATGGCTCGCAGGGCATGGACTACACGATCAATTCGGCGCTGGGCCTGCCGCTGATGACCGGACCCGTGGGGGACGACCGGCCGGTGAACCATGTGCTGGCGGCCTGGGACCTGCTGACCGGCGCCTATTGCGCCTTCTCCCTGGTGTCGGCCCTGCTGGCGCGGATGCGCGGCCAGGGGGGGCGGGAAATCCGCGCGCCGCTGTCGGACATCGGGGCGGCGACCATGGCCAATCTGGGCTTCACGGCCGAGACCCTGCTGGCGGGCCACCAGCGGCCACGCATGGGCAACGACATCTTCGGCGCCTTCGGCCGCGACTTCACAACCAAGGACGGCCAGAAGCTGATGCTGCTGGCCATCACGCCCAAGCAGTGGAGCAAGGCCCTGGAGACCCTGGGCATCGCCGCCGAGGCCGCCGCCGTGGAGGCCGAATTGGGGGTGTCCTTCGCCACCGACGAAGGCCTGAGGTTCACCCACCGCGCCCGGCTCTATCCGCTGTTCGAGCGGGCGTTCGCCGCCAGGACCGCCGCGGAACTGACTCCGGCCTTCGACGCCGGCGGGGTGACCTGGGGCGCCTACCAGACCCTGGAGGCGGCGCTGGAGGACCCGCGCCTCTTCAAGGCCAACCCGGTGTTCCAGGATGTGCGCCACCCCAGCGGGCTCAGCTATCCGGCGCCGGGCGCCATGGCCACGATCCCACAGGACCCACGCGGCGAGGTTCGTCCCGCGCCCAGGCTGGGCCAGCATACCGACGAGGTGCTGGCGGAGGTTCTGAACATGCCGAGCGGCGAGATCGCCCGGCTGCATGATGCGAAGATCATCGCCGGACCGGAGGGCAAATGAACCAGACCATCGCCGTCGAAGAGACCGGCCCCGGCCTGTTGGTCGTCACCCTGTCGCGCCCGGAGGCGGCCAATTCGCTGAACACCGCCATGGGCCGCGAGCTGCTGGCCCTTTGGATGCGGATCGCCGACGACGAGAATGTACGCGCCGTGGTGCTGACGGGCGCCGGACGGTTCTTCTGCGCGGGCGCGGACCTGAAGGAGCGCGACGGCATGACCGACGCGGCCTGGGGCGAGCAGCACCGGCTGTTCGAGGACATGATCCGCGCCCAGCTGGCCTGTCCCTTCCCCCTGATCGCGGCGATCAATGGGGCGGCCATGGGCGGCGGGGCGGAGATGGCCCTGGCTTGCGACTTCGCCTGGGCCTCGGACACCGCGCGGATCGGCCTGCCCGAGGCCGGGCTGGGCATCATCCCAGGCCTGGGAGGCACCCAGCTGCTCACCCGTGCGGTGGGGGAGCGTCGGGCCGCCGAGATGCTGATGTCCGGCGCGCCCCTGGACGCCGCCGAGGCCCTGTCGGTGGGGATCGTCAACCGGGTCTGCCCGCCCGAGGCCCTGTTGCCCCAGGTTCTGGAGCGCGCCGCGCTGATCGCGGCCAAGGCGCCCTTGTCGGTGAGGGCGCTCAAGCGCGTCGTGCGGGGCGGCTCCGTCCTGCCCCTGGATCAGGCCATGGCCCTGGAGCTGGAAGCCTACAACCACCTCTTCACGACGCAGGACCGGCGCGAGGGCGTCGCGGCCTTCAATCAGAAGCGGTCGCCGGACTTCAGGGGGCGGTAGGCGCCGGGGCGGCCACGGTCGCCGCCAGCGCGCGGGTCGCGGCCAGGGTGGCCTTGTCGCCGCCCATGCTGTCGGCGGCGTTGGCGATCACCAGGGCGCCGGAGCCCGTCTGCGGAAACAGCACCACCAAGGCGTACCAGTTGCCGTCCGACCCGGCGTGAGTCAGGGCCGGTCCGGTCAGGCCCATCGGGCGCGGTGAGGCGCCCCAGCCCAGGGCCGAGTGGGTCTCGCCCTGGCCGGCGTGCAGGAAGCGATAGGTCTCGGTCTTCAGCAGCTTTCCCCGGCCATGCTCGCCGCGCATCTGGTCGATGCAGAAGCGGCCCCAGTCGGCCATGGTCAGGCGCATGGCGCCGGCCGGAGCGAACATCCGCGGGTTGGCGTCGGCAGGCTTGTCGGCGGGGCGACCTTCCACATGACCGTAGGGCTCGTGGGCGCCGCCATACTGGTCGAAACTGATGGAGCCCATGCCCAGCGGGCGGAAGACCTCCTGGACGATCAAGGTCTCGAAGGACTTGCCGGTGGCGTGTTCGGCCACCGCCGCGGCGGTGAGCAGGCCGGTGTTGGAATAGATCATCGCATCGCGCTTCGGACCGGCGGGCGCGTCGGCGAGGGCTGTGGTCAGATAGCGCAGACGCTGGACGGGAAGCGGGGCGCCATCAACGTAGAACCCGTTGAAGAACGCTGTGTCGTCATGGTTTTCCGGCAGGCCGGAGCGGTGCGACAAGAGGTCGGGCAGGGTCACGTCGCGATAGTCCGGGCGCATCGTGATCGCCAGACCGGGCAGCATCTGATCGAGCGGCTTGTCCCAGGCCAGGACCCCGCGCTCCACCAGGCGGGCGATGAGGGTGGCGGTCATGGCCTTGCCGTTGGATCCAAGGTGCCAGCGGTCTCCAGGGCGCACGAAATCCGGGCGTCCCAGGCGGCGGATCCCGGCCACCTGTTCGGGTTGCGCCTTGAAGTCCCGCAGCACCATCGCCGCCATGCCGGGCGTCGTCGTCCCCTCCATGGCCTTGGTGAGGACCGGAGCGGCCGGCGTCGCGGCCCGAGCGGCGACAGGGGCGGCGAGGGCGGCCAGGAGGACGGCGCGTCGGGACGTGGTGATCATCGCGCGAGCTAAGGCCCAGCTTCGGGGCGGGTCAACTTACGCTTCGGAAAGGCTGCGCGACATCGATGCCGCATGACGTTCGTGCCATGTGCCGGGGTGAGCTAGAGGCGAGCCCCGATCTCGCGCCTCTATTCAGGGCCCTTGCGGCGCAGGCTGATCTGGCTGTCGCGCAGGTAGGGCGAGTGCAGGCGCTCGTAGTCTGGGATGTCAGCCCCGCAGATCAGGGCGGCCAGCAAATCTGACCCGTGCAGGCCATCAGGCGGATCGTCGCCCTTCAGGACCTGCCAAAGGCCGCGCGCCTCTCGGTCGATTTGCGGTTCGCGGGTCACATCTCGTCCTCAGTTTCAGGTGGGGATAAGCCCTGGCGTTGAGGTCGGTTCCGGAAAGATCGTGTATTTACGATAACTTGGCGGCAAGCTGGCGGATCGGCGGCCGGATGCTGACGCCTAGACCGCCGCCAATTCCCCGCAGATGAAGGCGTCTTCGCCGGCCGCAAGGAGGCCTTCGAGCACCGCCGGCGCATCGCCCGGCGCGACGATCAGGATCAGGCCGACGCCGCAGTTGAAGGTGCGCCGCAGTTCGTGGTCGGAGACCCCGCCCACCTGTTGCATCCAGGCGAAGACCGGGGGCAGGGGCCAAGCGTTCCAGTCGAACTTGGCTTCCAGACCTTCGGCGATGGCGCGGGGCGGGTTCTCGATCAGGCCGCCGCCGGTGATGTGGGCGCAGCCCTTGATATGGCCGCCCTTGATCTGCGGCAGGACGCTCTTGATGTAGATTCGGGTCGGAGCCATCAGCGCCTGCGCCAGGGTCTTGCCGTCGGCGAAGGGCGCCGGCGCGTCCCAGGCCAGCCCAGAGCGCTCGACGATGCGGCGGACCAGGGAATAGCCGTTGGAGTGCGGGCCGCTGGAGGCGAGGCCGATGATCAGGTCGCCGGCCTGCTGGTCGTCCATGCGCGGCAGGACCGCGCCGCGCTCGACCGCACCCACGGAGAAGCCGGCCAGGTCATAGTCACCCTCGCCATACATGCCGGGCATTTCGGCGGTCTCGCCGCCCACCAGGGCCGCGCCGGCCTGGCGGCAGCCCTCTGCGATGCCGCCCACCACGCGGGTGGCTTCCTCGACGTTGAGCTTGCCGGTGGCGAAATAGTCCAGGAACAACAGGGGCTCGGCGCCCTGGGCCAGCAGGTCGTTGACGCACATCGCCACCAGGTCGATCCCGACCGTGTCGTGCATGCCGGTGTCGATGGCCACCTTCAGCTTGGTGCCGACCCCGTCGGTGGTGGAGACCAGCAGCGGATCGGCATAGCCGGCGGCCTTCAGATCGAACAAGGCCCCGAAACCGCCGAGCGCCGCGTCCGCGCCGGGGCGCCGGGTGGCCTTGGCCAGGGGCTTGATGGCCTCGATCAGTGCGTTACCGGCGTCGATATCGACACCGGCTTGAGCATAGGTGAGGCCGTTCGGACGGTCGGTCATGGTGAAATAGGCCTCAAGAAATTCGCCGCCGGGGTTGCAGACTCGGGCGTGCGCGGGGCTATAGCTAATTGATGACGCCGATTACAACCACCGCCGAACTGGCGGCGTACTGTGACAAAATCAAAGGCCAGCCTTTCGTCGCCGTGGACACCGAGTTCATGCGCGAGACGACCTACTGGCCCAAGCTCTGTCTGATCCAGGCCGCCGCCCCCAACGCCGAGTGCGTTATCGACCCCCTGGCCGAGGGGTTGGACCTGGAGCCGTTCCTCGAGATTCTGCGGGATGAGAGCATCGAGAAGGTGTTCCACGCCGCCCGTCAGGATGTCGAAATCTTCAATAACCTCAAGGCGATGCCCAGGCCTCTCTTCGACACTCAGGTGGCGGGGATGGCCGCGGGTTATGGCGAGCAGATCGCCTATGACGCCCTGGTGCGCCAGATGCTGAAGATCGAGTTGGACAAGTCCAGCCGCTTCACGGACTGGGCCCGACGGCCGCTCTCGGAGGCCCAGCTCACCTACGCCCTGGCCGACGTGACGCACTTGGCGGCCCTCTACCCGATGCTCAAGGCGCGCCTGGAAAAGGAAGGGCGGCTCGGCTGGGTGCACGACGAGATGCAGAACCTCTGCGATCCCGCCGTCTATGATGTGGAGCCGGAGAACGCCTGGAAGCGGCTGAAGCCGCGCCGGCACACCTCGAAGTACCTGGCGGTCTACAAGGCGGTCGCCGCCTGGCGCGAACGCACCGCCCAGCACCGCGACCAGCCGCGCGGCCGCATCCTGAAGGACGAGGCGATTGACGAACTGGCGACCCAGGCGCCCACCGACGCCGGGGCCATCGATCGGATGCGTTCGGTGCCCAAGGGCTTCTCCGGCTCGCGGTTCGGCCCCGACCTGCTGGACGCCATCAAGGAGGCCCTCAAGGACCCCGACTCCTACGCGCCGGTGATCGAACGCAGCAAGATCTCCGCCTCACCCGCCGCCGGCGCGGTGGTCGAGCTGCTCAAGGTGCTGCTGAAGGCGCGGGCCGAGGACTCCGGCGTGGCGTCCAAGCTGATCGCCACGGTCTCGGATCTTGAACAGATCGCCAATGACGACAACGCCAAGACCCCGGCCCTGGTGGGCTGGCGTCGCGAGGCGTTCGGCGAGGACGCTCTCAAGCTGAAGCGTGGCGAGCTGGCCCTGGTGCTGGACGGCACGCGGGTGCGGGTTGTCGAGGTGCGGCGCGCGCCCAAGGCCAACGCGGCCGAGTAATGCTGCGCCTGATCCTCAACATCCTCTGGTTTGTTCTGGGCGGGTTCGTATCGGGCTTGCTCTGGCTGCTGTCGGGCCTGTTGCTGGCCATCACCATTGTCGGCCTGCCCTGGGCCTTCGCCGCCTTCCGCATCGCCGGGTTCAGCGCCTGGCCCTTCGGGCGACAGGTGGTGTCGCGTGATCTGCATACGGGCCGAGAGGACCTCGGTACGGGCCCGTTGGGCTTCCTGATGAACGTGGTGTGGTTTGTTCTGGGGGGCTGGTACCTGGCCCTGAGCCATCTGGTCATGGCCTTTGGCCTGGCGGTCACCATCATCGGCATCCCGTTCGCGCTCCAGCACGTGAAGCTGGCGCTGATTTCACTGGCGCCGGTGGGCAAGGTCGTCGTCGAGGCTTGAATCCGGTGGATAAGCCGGGCGGCCCGGCAGAACGGGCTTCGGCAACCCCCGATCCACCACCCATTCACTGGTTGTCCACCGGCGGACCACCGCCGGGAGGGCGCAGGCTCGTAACCGCGCTTGCTAGAACGGCGCGATGAGCACAGCGTGATGGGGCCGAGAGGGACTGCGGCGCGGGTGGACCGGGAAACCGGATCATCAGGCGGGCAGGAGGTTCGAGGCCAGAGCCAGCCAGGGCGACCTGGGCATGCTCCGGCCACGGGACACCGGTCGAAGGCGGAGTGGCGCGGGGCGACCTGCAACCCTCACGCGGCGACCGACCTTGGAGGCGCAGCTCCCGCAAGGGATCTGGATGAGAGGGCGGCATGTCGGGCGACCGACGTGTCGCCCTCTTGCTATCAGGACTCGGCTAGAGACCGACCTCCGAGGGCGAGGCCTCGTTGATCAGCGGTTCGCCGGCCAGGAAACGCCTCAGGTTGTCGACGAACAGCTGGTCGCCGCGCAGGGGCGTGCCCTGGCCTGAATTGGAGGTGTGGGCGCTGATCCGCACATTGGGGTGGTCCCACATCCAGCTGTCGGCCGGCAGGGGCTCGACCTGGAAGACGTCCAGCACCGCGTAGGCCGGCTTGCCGGCGTCCAGGCCGCGCTTGAGGGCGTCCTCGTCCACCAGGCCGCCGCGGCCGATATTGATCAGGATGGCGCCGGGCTTCAGGGCGTCGAAGAAGGCGTCGTTGGCCAGGTCGCGGGTCTCGTCGTTCAGGGCGCAGGCCAGGACCACCACGTCGCTCTCGGGCAGCACCCCGGACAGGTCCGCCATGGTGATGGTGGCGTCCGCCATGTCGGCGGGCTTGTCGCTGTGGCGGACCACGGTGAGGTGGACGCCGAAGGCCTTGGCGCGGCGGGCGATCTCCGTCCCGATGGCGCCGGCCCCGATCAGCGTCCAGCGGGTCTGGCTGACCTCGCGATAGGGCGTCGACTTCCAGGTCTTGCTGGCTTGCAGCTGCGCCTGGGCCGCGATGGGGGCGATCAGGGCCAGGGCGTGGGAGAGCACATATTCCGCGATGGCCACGGCCTGGGCGTTGCTCTTGGACAGCCGCACGCCCTTGGCCATCACCGACTTGAAGATCGGCGCATCGAGACCGGCGTTGAAGGTCTGCATCCACTGGGTCTTGGAGCCCTTGAGAATCCTGCCCATCAGGGTCGGCAGCAGGCCGGCGCCATAGGCGTCCAGGGTGGTCCAGACGATCTCCGGATCAACCTCGTCGCCGCTGATGTCCTGGCCGTTCCGCTGGAAACTGTCGGGGTCGGTGACGGTAACGATGTCCAGATCGCCGACGAAGGGGGCGATCCGGTCCTTGATACGCTGATGGGCGGCGGCGGAGAGTAGGAGCTGCATCGGGTCAGGCCATCTCAAGTTTGAGTTTCAGCGCCTGGGCGAGCGTCGCCGCGCGCTTGGCGGTCTGCTCCCCCAGCAGCATGTCGCGCCAAGCGGGCTCGGCGGTCAGGGTCAGCCGCCCCGCGTCGATCACCAGACTGGCGTGGGGCAGCAGGGTGGCGTTGCGGCCGGAGAGGTCGCACCCAAGACGGACGGCGGCGCCCAGGGCGCGGGCCCGCTGGCGGCGTTCCACGCTCAGCACCTTGGCGATGGTGTCCGGCTCCGGCGTCGTGGGGGCGCTGGAGTGACGGGCGAAGGCGACGCAGGCCAGGAAGGCGCGCTCGGCATGGGTCATGCCCGCGATGGGGGCCCGCAGGACCTGGTCGAAGGCCAGATCGGCGCGATGGTCGGGGTGCAGGCGTGCCCCCAGGTCCGCCAGGCGGCAGGCCGCCGCGGTCAGCACCCTGTCGCGGTCTCCGAACACCGGCGGCAGCTTGGCGAAGGCGCGGGTCAGCCAGGTTTCGAGGGCCATGCCCAGGTCATGGGATAGGCCCCGCACGGCGGTGAGCGCCTCGCAGCCTTCGATCAGCGGATCACGGGCGCGCTCGTCAGCGGACATGGCCTCCAGCAGCAGGCCCTCGCGCAGGCCGTAGGCGGAGATCACCACCCTTTCGACGCCCAGCCGCTCGATCAGGGCGTCCAGCACCAGGGCCGAATAGGGCAGGGTGTCGAAGCGCTTCTTGGAGAGGCCCTGAATGCGTTCCAGCGAGCCGCGGGACTGCTTGGCGACAAAGCGGGCGACGTCCTGGGCGTCGGCGCGGGTCATCTCGTACTGGTGGGCCACCCGCAGGGGATAGTCAGCCATCACCATGTGCAGCAGAGCCAGGTTGCGCCACGCGCCGCCTACGGCCTGGAATTGGCGGGTGGCGAAACGCTCGCCCATCGGCGCCAGCGCGGCATCGATCCGCTTTCGGGTCTTGTCCACCTCCAGCGGGCTTGGCGCACCGAGCGAGAATGGGCCGAGAGCCAGGGTGACACCGTCGCCGGACCGGCCGTGCTCGAGCCGGATCAGCTCCAGGCTGGAGCCGCCGAGATCGCCCACCACGCCCTGGGCGTCGGGCTGCCCCGCAATCACGCCTAGGGCGGCATAGCGGGCTTCCTCCTCGCCGGTGAGGATGCGGACCCTCAGGCCGGTTTCGGCATGGACCCGGGCCAGGAATTCCCCGCCATCGACGGCGTCCCGAGCCGCGGCGGTGGCGACCACCATGATCTCCGAGGCGTTCAGGCCATCCAGAACGGCGCGGAAGCGGCGCATGGCCGCCATGGCGGTCTCGATGCCCTCGGGCGACAGCCGTCCGGTGGCGGGCAGGTCCCGGCCAAGCCCGGCCAGGGCCTTTTCGTTGAACACAGTCCAGATCGCCCGGCCTTCCAGCCGGTAGATGACGAGACGCACGGAGTTCGAGCCCAGGTCGATGACGGCGGCCTGGCGACCGGGTGAGCTATCCGTGCGTGGCCACATGATCGATCGCGCGCGGCATGTCCTTCACCTTCTGCCCCCGGCCTGACAGGCTGGGATTGGTCATGAAGTACTCGTGCGCGGAGAAGGCGCCCGGGTGGTCCCACGACGGATCGCGGGTATAGCGGCCCTCGCCGTCCAGCGTCCAGCTTTGCGCTTCGTCTTTCAGGTTGGCGACCATGATCTGTTGGAGAACCTGCTGGTGAACCGTCGGGTTCTCCACCGGGGTCAGGCACTCCACCCGTCGGTCCAGGTTACGCGGCATCCAGTCGGCCGAGGAGATGAAGACCCGAGTCTCCGCCGAGGGCATGGGCGCGCCATTGGCGAAGGCCACGATGCGGGCGTGTTCCAGGAACCGGCCGACGATCGACTTGACCCGGATGTTCTCCGAAAGGCCGACCACGCCGGGGCGCAGGCAGCAGATGCCGCGCACCACCAGGTCGATGGAAACCCCCGCCTGGCTGGCCTCGTAAAGGGCGTCGATGAGCACCGGATCAACGACCGAATTCAGCTTGGCCCAGATGGCCGCGGGCCTGCCGGCCCGGGCGTTCTCAACCTCGCGGCCGATCAGCGTCAGAAGATCGTGCTTCATCGTGATGGGCGAGAAGGACAGCTTCTCCAGCCGGTCGGGGGTGGCGTAGCCGGTGATGTAGTTGAACAGCCGCGCGCTGTCCCGGCCCAGCGCCGGATCTGTGGTGAACAGCGATAGGTCGGTGTAGATGCGGGCCGTCACCGGGTGGTAGTTGCCGGTGCCGAAGTGGCAGTAGGTGCGAAGGTTGTCGCCTTCCTTGCGGACCACCATCGAGAGCTTGGCGTGGGTCTTGTACTCCACGAAGCCGAAGACGACGTGGACCCCGGCGCGTTCCAGGTCTCGAGCCCACTTGAGATTTGCTTCCTCGTCGAAGCGCGCCTTGATCTCCACCAGGGCGGTGACGTTCTTGCCGTTCTCCGCGGCCTCGATCAGGGCCGCGACGATGGGGCTGTCCGATGAGGTGCGATAGAGGGTCTGCTTGATGGCCAACACATTGGGATCGCGGGCCGCCTGGCGCAGGAACTGCACCACCACGTCGAAGCTCTCGAAGGGATGGTGAACCAGGATGTCCTTCTCGCGGATGGCGGCGAAGCAGTCGCCGGCATGGTCGCGGATGCGTTCGGGGAAGCGGGGCTCGAAGGCTTTGAACTTCAGGTCCGAACGGTCGGGCGGAATCAACTGGGAGAGTTCATCCAAACCCAGCAGGCCGTCGACCATCAGGATGTCATCCTGCTGAGCGTGCAGGTTGTTGACGATGAAGGCCCGCAACTCTTCGGGCATGGCCTGTTCGATCTCGACGCGCACAACCGAGCCCAGGCGGCGCTGTTTGAGGCGGGCCTCGAACTCGCGCATCAGGTCCTCGGCCTCTTCCTCGATCTCGATGTCGCTGTCGCGGATCAGGCGGAAGACACCCTGGGCCTCGATCTCGCAGTCGGGGAACAGATGGTCGAGGAAGAGGGAGACCATGTTCTCCAGAGAGATGAAGCGGCGCTCGGGCTTGCGGCGCCGCGAGGCTGTCGCGGGCAGAGACCAGAAGCGCGCGACCTGGGCGGGGATCGGGACCAGGGCGTAGAGCAGCCGGCCGTCCGACTGGCGGCGCAGCTTCAGCGCCAGGGAGAAGGCCAGGTTCGGAATGAAGGGGAAGGGGTGGGCCGGATCGATGGCCAGGGGGGTCAACACCGGGAACAGCCGGCTGACGAACGTTTCTTCCAGAGCCGCCTTCTCGGCGGGCGTGACGTCCTGGGGGCCGACCACGTGCAGACCCTCGCCGGCCAGCTCCTCGCAGAGTTCCCGCCAACGGGTCTGCTGACCGCCCATCAGATCGGCGGCCTCGGTATTGACCCGTTCAAGCTGCTCGGCCGGGGTCAGGCCATCCTGGCTGACCACCCGGACGCCCTCGCGGACCTGAGCCTTCAGGCCGGCCACCCGGACCATGTAGAATTCGTCGAGGTTATTGGCCGAAATCGAGAGGAATCGCAGGCGTTCCAGCAGCGGGTGGCGGGCGTTCTGGCTCTCGCCCAGCACGCGCCTGTTGAAGGCCAACCAGGAGAGTTCGCGGTTGAAGAACCGGGCCGGTGAGGCCAGCAGCTCAGCATCCACACCGAGGGGTTCGCGCCCGATTTCGACACCGTTGGATCGCAGGTGTGCGGCATAGGGCATGGTCAGGCGTTCCCGAGGCTAGCGATCGAACATGTACGGGTCCAACCGACTTGAGGCTTCAAGTCATCCGTCGAAAAGGTCAAGATTGTCCGTATCATCTTCAAGAATCTGTCGCGCAAGCGCGCGCGAGATGGGCCTTTGCTCCTCGTCGGCGATCTCATCCAGCTTCCTCACGATCTCGCGCGCCGCCGGGATGGACCGTTCCATCCGCCGCAGCAGGTAGGGGAAAACCTCCTTGGGCGGGCGAATGCTCCGCTCCCGGAAAAATTTCCTCAAAACAGCTTCGAGAACCTCGTCGTCCGGCTCCTCTATAAGGGCCACCGGCAGGGCGTTGAGGCGCGACCGCAGGTCGGGAAGCTCGGCGGGCCAGGCGGCGGGCGCCAGGCGGGCGGTGAGCAGCAGGCTGCCGCCGTCATGGCCGGCCATGTTGATCAGGTGGAACAGGGTCTCGGGATCGACGCCCCGGTCGACATCCTCCATCAGCACTGGGCGGCCGTTGGCGGCCGAGGCGTCAGTCGCGCGACGATCCAGGATCAAGGCGCCGGCCTGCGCGGCCCAGCCCATGGCCAGGTGGGTCTTGCCGATGCCCTCCGCGCCCACCAGCACCAGGCAGCCCCCATGCCAGGCCGGCCATGCGTCCAGGGCCGCCATGGCCTGCGCGTTGGAAGGGCCCCGGCCGAACTCGCGGCGCGCATAGGACACGGGCCGCCGGAGGCTCAGGCGCAGCTGTCGCACTATGCGGCTCGTGGGAAGGGTGTGGTCACGGGGGAACCTTAGCGGCGGCGTCCGACGGGGTCGATGCGGACAGCATCGGCAGTTGGGGATGAACCGTGAGATTGCTGCCGCGCGTACCCGCAGATAGGTTCACCCTCAGGGTGTGCCGAGGGGGCGTCGTGAAGTTCAAGATCGCTATTGCAGCCTTCGTCGCGGCCATCGCGGTGGCGGGCTCCGGGCTCGCTCAATCCTGGACTCCGGTGAGCGGCGATTCAGACAAGAACAGCTTCGAGGTCGACCTCGGATCGATCGTTCCGAATGACGGCTATTGGTGGAGGAGCTTCGCGGTTCGGTCTTCCTGGTGATCGCCTCAAGCGGCGCGGCGGCGGCCGAACGGGAGTAGCTAGGCGCCGCGAGGCCGGGCAATCGGCGCCTGTTTGCGCGCCGATGCAGCGATTGCTCCGCGAAATGACAAGCTTGGCCAATTGTCCCTACTGCCAGCCCGGCCGGTAGGCGAGCCTCACGCCACACCAAGAACGGTGAGCTGGGGATAGCTCGATGAACATTCTGAACCTGCGCCGCGTGGCGCTGTTGTCTGGTGCGGCGATGGCCGTGGTGCTGAGCGCGCCGAGCTGGGCGCTGGCCCAGGCGGCCGGCACGGTGGAGGAACTGGTGGTGACCGGGAGCCGGGTCTCCGAGGCCTCGGTGGCCATCGGCACCGACCAGGCCACCGCCACCGTCGCCATCACCCGCGAGGCGCTGCTGTCGGCGCCCGCCGGGGTGACCGGTCTGAAGATGCTGGAGTCGCTGCCGGGCTTCAACGTTCAGGCCAACGACGCGCTCGGCATGTACGAATTCGGCAACTCGGTTTCGGTGCGGGCCTTCAACTTCCAGCAGATCGGCTTCCTGCTGGACAACATTCCCATGGGCCGCAGCGACCAGTTCGGCGGCAGCCCCATCTATCGCTATGTCGACAACGAAAACCTGCTTCGGGTGACCGCATCTTCCGGCTCAGGCGATGTCAGCCTGCCGAGCTACGCCTCGCTCGGCCCGATCGTCAGCTACCTGACCCAGGTTCCGGACGAAGAGTTCGGCGGGGTGCTGAGCCAGAGCCTGGGCAGCGACAACCTGCGCCGCACCTTCGCCCGCATCGACCTGGGCGAACACGCCGGCCTGTCGGGCTATGTCAGCGGCTCCTGGATCCACGGCGATCTCTGGCGCGGGCCGGGCGACATCGACCGCACCCACTACGAGGCTAAGCTCCGCTACGAGATCGGGGAGGGGGCGATCACCTTCCAGACCGTCCACAACGACTATTTCGACTACGACTCCCCGTCGATCACCAAGGCGCAGTATGCGGGGACGGCCGGCGACATCTTCGGACGGTCGGGCCGCAGCTTCGCCTATCTCGGCTATGTGCCGGTGTTGCCGGTGACCACCGCCGGAATCACCTACTCCAACACCGCCTACAACCAGTACTACAAGCAGGCTGTGAACAGCCGGCAGGACCATCTCTATGGTCTGACCTACGAAACACCGATCGGCGAGGCGTTGAAGCTGGCGGTCGGCGCCTACTATGAGTCCAAGGAAGGCTACGGCGTTTCGCCGGAGGCCTATGCGACCTCGCTCACCAACTACAACGCCGAGCGGCTGATCGTGCCCGGCCTGTTCGCGCCGCTGGGTCTGCAATACGGCCTGTCCACCGTGGACGGCACCCGGCAGGGGGCGACCGGCAAGCTGACCTGGACCCTGGGAAACCACAATATTTCGGGCGGCGTCTGGGTGGAAAACGACGACTATCACCGCACCCAGCAGCGCTACAATCAGGTGGGCGGCAGCCCCGACGGCGCACCGTTGCTGAGCCAGCCGGTGCACCTGCAGCGCAACTTCGTCTCGACCCGCGACACCGTGGAGTTCTTCCTGAAGGACACCATCGGCCTCTTCGACGACAGCCTGAAGATCGACCTGGGCTTCAAGAGTCTGAGCGTCGACTACAATATCGCGGGCTACCGCAACCCCGCCGACTTCATCGCGCGCCGCCAGCCCTCGATCTCCAAGACCTGGGAGGACAGCTTCCTGCCACAGGTTGGCGCCGTGCTGGACGTGAACGGCCGCGATCAGATCTTCGCGTCCTACTCAGAGAACATGGCCCTGCCGCGGGGCGCCGACGACATCTTCTCGGCGGCCAGTCCCCTGGCGCCCGGACCTGAGGCCGAGACCTCGACCAACTGGGAGATCGGCTACCGCGCCAACCGGCCGACGTTCAACGCCTCGATCGTGGCCTACAAGACCACCTTCGAAAACCGGCTGCAGGCCTTCGCCTCCGTGGTGCCCGGCTCCACGACGACCGAGACCTTTTCCCAGAATGTCGGCGCCGTGGAAGCCCATGGGGCGGAATTCAGCGGACAGTGGAAGCCCGAGTTCCTGGGCGGCAAGGTCTATTTCAACTCCAACCTGAGCTACAATATCGCCGAGTTCCAGGACAGCTTCCCGGGTTTCGCAATCGCGGGAAAGCGGGTGCCTGACTTCCCTGAATGGCTGTGGACCGGGGGCGTGACCTTCGAGCCCGTCGAGGGCGCCGTGATCAATGTGTCGGCGCGCCACATCAGCTCGCGCTTCACCAATTTCGTGAACACCGAGCAGACCGACGGCTACACGATCTACAACGCCTATGTGGACCTGGGCGATGGGTTTGGGGCGGGGCCGTTTGAGCAGATCAAGGCCCGGGTCAATATCGACAACATCCTGGACGAGGACTACCTGGGCACGGTCAATGTCACCACCGCCACACCGGCAAGCTTCCGTCCCGGTCCGCGCCGGACCATCCAGTTCACGATCTCGGCGGAATTCTAGTCGCGCGCGCGGCGGTGGCTAAGCCCACCGCCGCGTCGAACTCGCCGGCGTGTGGTCGCTGATCGTCCGGACAATCTCCTGGACGGTGCTCATTGCGTTCCGGGCCTGGGCCGGGCGCGGCGGCGGGTCAGACCGTGTCGGCGCCCCGATCGCGGGCCGACATCAGGCGCCATCCCTCGGGGCGGAGCAGTTCAATGGGAGAGAAGCGGACCTTGTAGTCCATCTTGTCCGAGCCTCGAACCCAGTAGCCCAGATAGACATAGGGCATGTCGGTGAGGCCAGCCTGGATCAGATGATCCAGGATCACGAAGGAGCCAAGGCTTCGGCGGGCCTGGGTCGGATCGTAGAAGCTGTAGACCAGGGACAGGCCGTCGCTCATCAGGTCCACGAGGGCGCAGGCGATCAGGTCGCCGGGACCGCCGTCCCTTGAACGCAGCCGATACTCGATGATGTGGGTGCGAACCGCGGTGTCTTCGACCATGGCGACGTAGTCGGGCCAGGTCATCTCGGCCATCCCGCCATCGGCGTGACGGGTCAGCAGATAGCGGCGAAGCAGGTCGAACTGCTCCATCGTCGCCTCGGCTTCCACCAAATGGCGCTCGATGTCGTCGTTGCGGGCGAGCGTCTTGCGCTCCGAGCGCGAGAAAAGGTAGTCGGCCGTCGGGATGCGGGCCGAAACGCAGGCTGAGCAGGCCTCGCACGCCGGACGGTAGGCGATGTTCTGGGAGCGCCGGAAGCCGACCTGGGTCAGGGAGTCGTTGACTGTGGCGCCGTCCGACAGGGGCAGATGGGCGAAGACTTTCCGCTCATGGCGTTCCGGCAGGTAGGGGCAGGGGCTCGGCGCCGTCAGGAAGAACCTGAGTTGTCGGGTCGGAAAATGTTGCGTCACGGACTTGCGATCGCTCTCGAACCACTGCGCCGATCCCGATTAGGCGTCATGCCGGTGGGTTGCGCAAGTGTTCCGAGAGTCACAGCCTAGAACCCATTATCCGGCGGCAGCACAGGGGCTTCCCGCAGCAGCACGATGGCGATGCGCCGGTTGCCGGGCAGGGTGGGATCGTCCGGGTACAGCGGCTCGGAGTTGGCCTTGCCGGCCACTTGGTAGACCCGGTCCGGATCGACCCCGGTGGTTTGCAGCAGCCGGCGCGAGGCGTCGGCGCGGGCCGAGGACAGGGCCCAGTCGCTGTCGGCCTTGCGCCCGTTCATGCTGGCCGAGGTGTGGCCGGAGATGCTGACCCGGTTGGGGAGCTGGTTGACGATCTTGCCCACCGCGCGCAGCAGCAGCTTGGCGCGGTCGTTGGGCTGGACCTGACCTTCGTTGAACAGCGAACGGCCCTCCTGGTCCACCAGCTGGATGCGCAGCCCCTCGGGCGTCTGGTCGATGATGATGTTCTTCGAAAGCTCGGCGAGTTCCGGCATGTCCTGCAGCGACTGGCGCAGGGATTGTGCGGCGGATTGGAATGCGGCCTCCTCACGCTTCTCCAACGCTTCCTTCATGGCCTCGCTGGACGCCTGGGAATCGATGGCCTTGGCCGCGTCGCTGGCGGTGCCGTCGCTGGGATTCTTCGATTCCGGGGCCATCTCCTCGATGATCGCCGCCGAGCCCGCGCCCTTGGCTCCGTCTTCCCCGAGCGCCGTGCCCGCCAGGATGCCGCCCGAGCCGGACGTGGTCTCCGACACGCTGGCCGGTGCGAAGTAGTCGGCGATGCCGCGCTTCTGTTCCGGGCTGGTGGTGTTGATCAGCCACATCAGCAGGAAGAAGGCCATCATCGCGGTCACGAAGTCGGCGTAGGCCACCTTCCAGGCGCCGCCATGGTGTCCATGGCCGCCGCCCTTCTTGATTTTCTTGATCAGGATAGGGGCTTCGCCGACAGCCATGATTCAAATCCGGTTAACGCTGATTCCACGGCAAGGTGCGGTGAGGCTCGTTAAGATGGCGTTGAGTTTGTTCAGAAGGGCTTGGGCATGAGGGTCGCATTCGTGGGCTTGGGCGTGATGGGGTTCCCGATGGCCGGGCATCTGGCCAAGGCGGGCCACGAGGTGGCGGTGTTCAATCGCAGCCCGGACAAGGCCCAGCGCTGGGGCCAGGCCCATGCTGGCCGGGTCGGGGGGAGCGTCGTCGAAGCATGCCGAGGCGCGGAGATCGCCTTCCTGTGCGTCGGCAATGATGACGATGTCCGGGGCGTCGTCTCCCAAGCCCTGCCGGTCCTGGCGGCCGGCGCAATTCTGGTCGATCACACCACCACCTCGGCGAAGGTGGCCCGTGAGATGGCCGAGCTGGCGACCGGGGGCGGGCGCTTCTTCGTCGACGCCCCGGTTTCGGGTGGCCAGGCGGGCGCCGAGAACGGCCAGCTGACCGTGATGTGCGGCGGCGACAAGGCCGCCTATGACCGGGCCGAACCCATCATCATGGCCTTCGCCAAGGCTGTGCGCCTGATGGGCGGGCCCGGCTCGGGACAGCTGACCAAGATGGTCAACCAGATCGCCATCGCGGGCCTGGTCCAGGGCCTGGCCGAGGGCATGCACTTCGCCAAGCGCGCGGGGCTAGACCCGCTGGAGGTCTATGAGGCCATCTCCAAGGGGGCGGCCCAGTCCTGGCAGATGGACAACCGCTGGAAGACCATGGCCGAGGGAAAATTCGATTTCGGCTTCGCCGTCGACTGGATGCGCAAGGACCTGGGTCTGGTTCTGGATGAGGCGGGAGCAAATGGGGCCAGGCTCGAGACCACCACCCTGATCGACGGCTTCTACCGCCAGGTCCAGGAGATGGGCGGCCAACGCTGGGACACCTCAAGCCTGGTGGCGAGGCTCGAAAAGTCGTGATGGAGGTCCGCCTGGCGGTGCTGCCCGACGATGCGGCGGGGATCGCCGCGATCGACACCACCGTGCAGACCACCAATGTCCTGGCCGCGAGCGTCGGGCTGCACGGCGTCGTCCTCCGCGCGACCCCACAAACCGTGACCAAGCGCTTCGCGATCGACGATCTGAGCGCGCCGGACCGTCCCTGGACCACCGGCTGGGTGGTTGTGGACGACGCACAGATCATCGGATTCGCCGCCGTGGGCTTCCAGGCCTGGAACCGGCGGCTGGTGCTCTGGCACTTTTATGTGGATGCGGGCCGGCGCGGTCAGGGCCTGGGGCGGCGGCTGATGGCGGCGGTGCTGGAGGAGGCCCGGGTCGCCGGCGCCCGCCACGTCTGGCTGGAGACCAGCAACCAGAACCTGCCCGGCGTGGCGGCCTATCAGGCCCTGGGCTTCGCACTGAGCGGCCTTGACCTGACTCTCTATGACGGCACGCGCTCGGAGGGCGAGTTCGCCCTGTTCTTCAGCCGGCCGATCTGAATGTCGCGCATTTCGCCGGTGAGTAGGCCGTCGGTGTCGATCAGATGAGATCGTAGGCGAACATCAGAGAAATCGCGGCCAGGGTGATCAGGCCGCATACAAACAGCAAGTCGGCAATGCTGCCGAAGGCGCCGTGGACCCGGCCCTTCCGGGGCGAGCGGATGGCCAGATAGGCGAAGAAGGCGCTGAACACGAAGATCACCGCCGCACAGCCGGCATACTCGTCCACGTGGCTGGCGGGCCGCCCGTGCTCCACCACCTTCACAAGGCCGATCAGTGTGGCGCAGACGCCGACCATGGTTCCTGACGTCGACAGGATGCGGTCCTGCAACTGCTCGTCAGCCTGGGGCTGGGATCGGCCGGCGTCGTCGGTCATTCTGGCGAAATTCTTCGAGGGCGGATTCGTCGTCGCGCCGAATTCGGGCATACCTGGGGCGGAAACGCCAGCGCAGGGAGGACGTGGCGGTGTCGGTGATGGTGCTTGAGACTGAGCGGCTGTTCCTGCGGCAGCTTACGCCCGACGACGACGCCTTCATCCTTGAACTGCTGAACGAGCCCGGCTTCCTGGAAAACATCGGCGACAGGCAGGTCCGGAACCTGGAGGGCGCCCGCCGCTACGTGGCCGATGGACCCGCCGCCAGCTATGTCCAGCACGGCTTCGGCCTGTGGTGGGTGGGGCTCAAGGACACCGCCGAACCGGTCGGCATCTGCGGCCTGATCAAGCGGGACGCGCTGGACCACCCGGACATCGGCTACGCCTTCCTGGCGCGGTTCTCGGGCCGGGGGTTCGCGTCGGAGGCCGGCGCGGCAGTGCTCGACTACGGACGCAGGGCGCTCGGCCTGGCGCGTATCGTCGCGATCACCAAGCCCGACAACGACGGCTCAATCCGGGTGCTGGAGAAGATCGGCCTGAAGTTTGACGGCATGGTCACCCTGCCTGACCACGGCGGCGAGAGCCGCTACTTCGTCTCCGACCTCTAGCGGGCCACCCAGCCGGTGGGCTCGCCGCCGGCGACTTCCACCGCATTGGTCTGCTTGTTCATGGCGCAGACGTACTTCACGGGCACGCCGCCCTGCGCCTTGCCGGTAAGGACGGCCATGCCAAAGCCCTGGCTGCCGAACGCCGAGACCGACACCGTCCAGGTCTTCACGCCGGAGTCCTCGGTCGCCGCGGCCTTGCAGCGGGCGGCGACCTCTTTCTGGAAATCGGCCCAGGCGTCGTCCGAACTGGCGGAGGCCGAGGCTGGGAGCGACAGGGCAAGAGCGGCGCCGACGAGGGCTGCGCGGAGGAGGGGGTTCGTCATGGTCGTCTCCGTCTAGAGTCGTGGCAGGACCTGAGTTTCCAGCAGCGGCGCAAGGCGCACCGTCGGTGGGATGGCAGGGTCAATCCACAGCAGTTCGGCGATCTCGGCCTGGGCCGTGACCTCACCGTGGATTGTGGCATGGTAGATCGCGCCCTCGACCAGGGTGTCGGGTTCATTGGCGGCGGGCGCGGTGAAGACGCCCAGGGCGTGGCTGTCCACCAGGACGCAACCCAACTCCTCGGCCAGTTCGCGGGCGAGCGCCGTGGCGTCGTCCTCGCCCGGATCGCGCTTGCCGCCGGGCAGCATGAAGGCGCTGGTCCCCTGTTTGCGCACGGTGAGCAACCGACCCTGCGCGTCGCGGATCACGCCCGCGACGATGCGGATCGGCGGCTTGGTCACGCGCCCATCAGCCGGGCGGCGACCGGGGCGAAATAGGTGATGACGCCGGCCGCGCCGGCGCGCTTGAAGGCGCCAAGGCTCTCCAGGATGGCGCGTTCCTCATCGAGCCAGCCATTCTGGGTGGCGGCCTTGATCATCGCGTATTCGCCGGAGACCTGGAAGGCGAAGGTGGGCATGGCGAAGGCTTCCACCACGCGTTGGACGATATCGAGATAGGGCATGCCGGGCTTGACCATGACCATGTCGGCGCCCTCGGCGATGTCGAGCGCCACCTCGCGCAGAGCCTCGTCGGAATTGGCGAAGTCCATCTGGTAGGTCTTCTTGTCGCCGGGATTGTCCACCGAGCCGGTTCCGAGCTTGCCCGAGCCGATCGCCTCCCGGTAGGGGCCATAGAAGGCCGAGGCGTACTTGGCGGCGTAGGACATGATCATAACGTCCTGAAGTCCAGCGCTTTCCAGGGCGGTTCTTAACGCGCCGCAGCGGCCGTCCATCATGTCGGAGGGCGCCAGGATGTCGGCGCCGGCCTCCGCCTGCATGATCCCCTGGCGCACCAGGGTCTCGATGGTCGGGTCGTTGAGGATTCGGCCATTCTCGATCAGGCCGTCGTGGCCGTGATCGGTGAAGGGGTCGAGCGCCACGTCGCACATGATGCCGACCTCGGGGGCGGCGTCCTTCATGGCCTTGACCGCCGTGGCCACCAGGCCGTTGGGATCGTGGGCCAGGCTGCCGGTGGCGTCCTTCTTGGCGCCGTCGATGTGGGGGAAGACCGCGATGGCCGGAATGCCGAGCTTGCGGGCCTCGACGGCCGCCGCGGCGCAGCCCTTCACCGACAGGCGAGAGACGCCGGGCATGGAGCCCACCGGGATGTCACCCTCGCCTTCGTGCACCACCATCGACCAGATCAGGTCGGCGGGGGTCAGTACGCTTTCGCGGACCAGGCGGCGGACCCAGTCGGCCTGGCGCAGACGGCGCAGGCGCAGGGCGGGGTAGGCGGCGAGATGGGCGTTTTTCATGGCCCGTTCTCTAGGCCGCGTGGGAGGTCAGGCCAATCCCTCGCGCCGAGACGAGCCGGATAAATCCGATCGCCGGCGCTGCGATCAACCACAGCCCGGCCAGCAGGGATAGGACGACCGCGGCCACCAGGAGGCTGACGATCCGCCCGTCGAGGACCAGCCGGGAGAGGTCTATATTGATGGTGGAGAAGCCATCCCAGCCATTGACCCGAGAGAACTCCAGCAGTTCGCCGACCCCGCTGATGAGGGCGCCGAGCCCACAGGCTCCGGCGGCCATGGTCAGGGCGAAGGCCACCCAGAAGATCTTGATCTGAAAATCATGGTGCGACCGGATGGCGACCGGCGCCTCGTCCCGCTGCGAATAGGCGATGATCACCGCGATCAGGGCCGGGATTCCGGCGAAGAAGATCGACGCGAACAGCAGCCCATAGGTCACCAGGGCGAGGTTTCTCGCGGCCTCCGGGCCGCGTCCCATCAACTGATCCGTCATGCCACGACTCCCCCGGACGCTGTGCGCGCGTCGTTGACAGGTTGCGCCAGCGGAGCGAACTCCTCAAGCCAACCGCTTCGAGGCCTGCCAGACCATGGATTTCACCCTCAACGAAGACCAGCGCGCCATCGAGGACGCCGCCCGTGTCTTCGCGGCCGAGGAACTCGCGCCGCACTCAGCCCGGTGGGACGAAGACAAGCATTTTCCGGTGGATGTGCTGCGCAAGGCGGCCGGTCTGGGGTTCGCGGGCCTCTATGTGCGGGAGGATGTCGGCGGGTCGGCCCTGACGAGGCTGGACGCCTCCATCGTCTTCGAACAGCTCAGCTACGGGGACGTGCCGACCGCCGCGTTTCTCTCAATCCACAACATGGTCTCCTGGATGATCGACCGGTTCGGCTCTGATGAGCTGCGCCACCGCTATCTGCCCAGGCTGACCAGCATGGAGCTCATCGCCTCCTACTGCCTGACAGAGCCCGGCTCGGGCTCGGACGCCGCGGCCCTGGCCACGGCGGCGAGGAAGGACGGCGACCACTACGTCCTGACCGGCTCCAAGGCCTTCATCTCAGGGGCCGGGACATCGGATATCTACCTGGTGATGGCTCGCACCGGCCCACCCGGCGCCAAAGGTGTCTCGGCCTTTGTGGTGGAGAGGGACCAGCCCGGCGTCTCCTTCGGCGCCCAGGAACGCAAGATGGGCTGGAACGCCCAACCGACGGCCCAGGTGAACTTGGACGGCGTCCGGGTGGCCGAGGCCAACCGCCTGGGCGGGGAGGGGGAAGGGTTCCGCTTCGCGATGGCGGGGCTGGACGGGGGGCGGGTCAATATCGCGTCATGCTCCCTGGGCGGGGCGCAACTGGCCCTGGATAGGGCCCGGGAATACCTGTTGACCCGCAAGCAGTTCGGCCAGGCCCTGGCCGATTTCCA
>JAGNIV010000015.1 GCA_018001015.1 Phenylobacterium sp.
CCCGCAGATAGTGCGCCAGCGGGTTCTCACCGGTCTGGCCCAGCTCCGGGGCCTGGGCGACATAGTGGTCGATGCTGAACAGGGGGTGCGGATCGCACCCTCGCGCCGCCCCGACATGCACGAAGTGCTCAAGGGACGAGAGGCCGGTGGCCGCCAGCGCCTCGGCGTTGCGGGCGGCATAGAAGGCGCGATCAAACAGCGGGTGCGGGGAACGGCCCTCCGCCCAGCCCCGCGCGATGTAGTGAACCAGCGGCGCGAGCCGGCCGGCCGCGACGTCGGGATAGGTGGCCAGGTACCAGGCCTGATCCAGCAGGGCGGCGGGCTGGGCGGTGGGGTCCGCGCCGCGCCGCGCATAGGCGGCCATGGCGGAGACCCCGCCACTCGCCCTGGCCCAGAGGCCCGAGCGCGCGATCACCAGGGCCCCGCCCACCGAGCGCAGTCGGACCAGGGCGCGATCGAGGCGGCGCTTGACGCGGTTGCGACGCCGGTCGCGGATCGAGGGCTCGGCGGCCGCACGGTAGGCCTTGGCCGCGGCGGCGCGGCCGTCGGCCTCCGCGCGGGCCACCGCCAGCAGGGCGTCGGCCAGGGCCTGGCTCAGGCGCGAGCGGGTCAGGGCCTCGGCGGCCTGGGCCCGCTGCACCTCTTCGCGCAGGGCCGCGTGCCGCAGGGCCAGAAGCTCCACCTTGGCGGCGAGCTCGGGTCCATCCTGCGCGGGTGTGGCGGGGCCGGTCACGTCAGAGCGCGGGGATGACGGGCATCTTCAGGTTCGAGAACCCGTTGTCCATGTGCTCGATCTCCAGGAACCCGGCCGAGCGTCCAAAGGCCTTGTAGATCGAGAAGGTCTTGGCGATCCCGAGCGTCGCCGCGCTCTCCAGGGGCGAGACGAAGCTGACATCACGGTCCAGCCAGTGGGGCTGGCGCATCCAGTAGTCGAGCTGGTCGCGGGTCACGGCGAAATAGCCGGCATGCGGGTTCTGCGCCCGGCGGAACACCGTCTGGCGGCCCAGGGGGGCGCCGTACAGGACGTTCTCGTCCTCGACATAGCCGTTCATCCGGTCCGCCGCCGTCCGACTCAGATCGCCGTCGATATAGGTCTTCAGGGTCGGCGCCGCGCGGTTCCACTCGATGCGGTTCGGGAACAGCACGCGCCTGGGGCCATAGGTCTGGTTGAACCACACGATCTTGGAGAAGTAGGTCGGATCATTGATCCGCAGGTCGTCCTCGGTGAAGACGAACATGTCGTACTTGCTGGCCTGTTGGGCCATGACCTGCTGGGCGCTGAACCCCAGCATCCGCGGGTTCTCCAGATCCAGCTTGGCCACCTTGACGCCATAACGCCTGCAGAACTCAGGGGTCAGCAGGTGCTTCTCGCCTGTGGTCACCACGACGATATCGATCTCGTCATCCGAGCCCACCCCCGGCTGGAAGCTCTTGGTCCCCACATGCAGGGTGGTCGATACGCCGAACTGGCCGCGATAGGCGCAGATCACCTCCTCGATGGCGCGTTGCCGATCGTCCCGTTTCCGCTCGCTGGTGGAGCCGTGCTGGGAATTGGCTTCAGCGGCGAAGTAGTGGGCGATGGTGACGAGGATGCGCATCGAGAAGCCTGGCGGGAAAGGAGCGGCACGGTAGGGAAGCGGGGTGGCCCGCGCAAGCCGAGGGCGCGCCTATCCGGCAAGGCCCTCATTGGCGAGCCAGGCCAGATAGCCGCCGGCCTCGAAGGGGTCGGGGAAGGCGGCCTGCAGGTCCGGCCGGGCGCGGTAGAGCACCCGGTGGGGCTTGGCGATCTTGGTGCCGTCGCTGTAGGCCTCGTAAGCCCAGTAGCGCTCGGGGATCACCGGATCGGTGGTCTTGGCCACCTCCTCCTTGTACCAGCGCCAGATCTCGTAGACGGCGTGGTTGTCGCCCGCGTAGCGCTTGGTCATGGCGTCGCCGGTGGGGCCCAGCTTGGTGAAGTGCCAGAAGCGCAAGGGGTGGCCATTGACGGTGATCGCCCCGTCCCGGCCCACCGCCACCTGGCGCTTGGAGAGGTTCCAGCTGGCCACGTTGTAGCCGGGGTCGCGCACCACCTTGACCTTGTCGAACAGGGCCGGAACATGGTCGCACCAGCGCTGATCGACGAACAGGCCGTTGGGGATGTCATCGTAGCAGAAGCTCAGCAGCCGGTCGTTCCACCACTGGCCGAACCGGGCCCCCTCCCCGCCCGCCTTCACCGCCACGAATCCGAGATTGAAGATGCCGGTCCTGGAGGCCGAGAGGTCGTTGTCGAGGATCGCCTCCAGCTCGTCATTGGCGTCGAGCAGGTGCGGGGTCAGCAGGATGTCGTTGACGCCCAGCATCTCCTCCAGCGGCGCAAGGCTGGTGAAGAGCGCGGTGTCGGGATCGAGATAGACCACGGCGTCCGCGCCGCCGGCGAGCGCCTGATGCAGGAAGGGGCCCTTCACCGCGGTGCAGACCTCCACCACATCATGCTTGAAGAGCCAGGCCTGGAAGTTCGCGATGCCGAGATCCTGGGCGTAGACCACCCGGTCGAAGGGCTCGCCCGCCAGATCAAGCCGGAACCCCGGCGGCGGGGCGTCGGTGATCAGGGCCACCCGCTCCCAGTCCGGCTGATGAACCTTGAGGGTCTGGAACAGCACCCGGGCGCGGTTCAGGTAGGAGAAGGTGAAGCTGGAGAAGCAGACAACCTTCACGAGGCAGGCTCCGCAATGAGATCGGCGGTCAGGTTGCTGAACTCCAGATTATAGAGCGGTGGGCGGCGATGCTCTCGCACCAGGGCAAGGATGTCGCCGCTCTCGAACATCGCGGTCAGCGCGGCCTCATGGGGCAGGACCAGCCCGTGGCTCCCCTGGAGGGTGAAGGCGGCGATATTGCCTGAGTCGGGTCCCGTCACGATGGCCGCGCCCGCCGCGGCGGCCTCATAGGCGGTGAGGGAGAAGGTCTCGAGGCACAGCGACCAGATCATCGCGGCGTCGATGTCCAGGCGCCGGAGCGCGTCGCGCATGGCCATCGGCTTGGTGGCCGTCGCTGAAACGGAGTGGTGCTCCAGGGGCAGGCCGGGAATCTTGGTCTTGCCCAAATGCAGGAAGCTGTAGCGCGGGTCCTTTTCGAACCGGATCGCCAGGTCGGCGAAGATCGGCCAACCCTTGTGCAGGGAGGGGGCGCCGGGAAAGGCGAACCGGAATGGCCCTTCATGAGTCGCCGCGGCCTTGGCGCGGGCCGGGGTGAGGCGGGCCAGGGGCGCGACCTTGGCGTCCACCGGATCCATCCAGTCGGCGCCGCGCCAGGTGTCCATCACCACCTGCGACGGCGAGACCACCGTCAGGTCCAGGTGGCGGAACAGACGGGTGTGCTCGTCGATATGAAGCTGGCGATAGGGGCCGTAGACGCAGATGCCGCAGGCGGCGCTGCCGGGCGGCGGCGCGCCGCAATTGGCGATATCGTTCCGCAGCAGGTGGATGCCGGCGCAGAGGCTGGTGAAGTCGTGGGTCCAGTAGTGGCCGGCGTTCGCGCCGGCGATCCGCGCCACATCGATCACCTCACGGCTGGAATGGCCCAGCATGGAGTGGATGGCGAAGCTGCGCCGGCCGTCCCGCCAGTCGGCGAGCGCCGTCCGCAGGCCCGCGATCAATGTCTGCGGCCGGAAAGCGCCCACCTTCACCCCGTTCCAAAGGACTCCCAGCGGCGGTCCGTCGAGGCCGGTGGAGACGATGGGCCAGGGGGAGGCCGGATAGATGTGCAGGTGGTCGCGGCCCAACGCGCCGAACCGGGCCGCCTCGCGCTGAACGCTGGCCTGCACCCCGCCCACCACGGCGGCGTAATTGTCGTGACTGAAGGTCACGTGCAGGTCGCGGCGGCCCGAGCGCGAGGTCGCCAGGCCTTCCACCAGATCGGCGGCCTCGTTCAGGTCGACGGCGCGGGCCCAGACCTCGCAATCGGCCAGCCGTTCCTGCAGGGGCCGCAGGCGGGCGACGGCGTCGTGGCGGAACCCTAGCCGCCGCCGGGCGATTCGGCCCTCGGACCGGCCCTGCGCCAGATAGTGGACGAAGGGTTGCACGCCCGCCGCCGCGACGTCGGGATTCAGCTCCAGATAGTCGCCCAGATGGAAGTCCCGCGACGGGTCGCGCCCTTCCTTCCAGCCACGCACCAGGAAGTGGTCCAGCGGATCCTGGCCGGAGGCGGCCACGTCGGGATTGTTGAACAGGTAGTAGGTCGCGTCGAACTCGGTGGCGGCCAGCGCCCGGTCGGCGGCGGTCACTGGAATGTCGGCCTTCCCGTCCCTGGCCAGCTTGCGCGCCACCAGATAGTCCACGGCATGGGCTGATGCGACAGGCTCGCGACCCTCCCGGCGGCCCGCCGAAAGATAATGATAGAAGGGGTTGCCCCCGCCCCGGGCCACATCGGGATAACGCTCCAGATAGCCGCTGGTGGAGAACCAGGGGGCCGGATCGCGCCCCTCGCGCCAGCCGGCGTCGGCATAGTGAGTCACCAGATCACGGCCGGCGTCGGCGATGTCGGGATAGATCGCGCGGTAGAAGTCGGCGTCCAGAGCCGGACCCAACACCAGCAGGCTACGATCGAGGCCGACGGCCATGGGACGAAACACTCCGCGAGGCTGGACCTGTGCCGCAGAACACCGCCCCGATCAACCACGCCCCGCGCACGCCAGCGGTCGCGGGGCGTGACAGCCTGAAGTGGAGTCCGGTCCAGGCGACCGTCACGCTCCACTTTTTGGGTGAGAGCCTTTCTTGCCTATTCAGGTGTTTCCATCTGAATAGGAAAGGCTCTAGAGGCAAGGGTCACGCGCGCCGCCAAGGCGCCAGATGGGGCCCGATGGCGAGAACGACACCCCGACCGGCCAAGTCCGCGGCCTACCTCGTGTTGGGCATGCACCGGTCCGGCACCTCGGCCGTGACCCAGCTCCTGGCCCTGGCCGGAGCCGAACTGCCGCAGAACGTCATGCCGGGCGATGAGCACAATGCGAAGGGCTACTTCGAGCCCTGGAAGATCGCGCTGTTCAACGACGCCCGCCTGCGCGCCGCCGGCAGCGCCTGGGATGATGTCTTCGCCCTGCCCTACACCGCCCTGGCCAAGGCCGACGAGGCGGCCTGGACCGCGCGTGCCCTGGCCCTCTATCACGACGAGTTCGGCGAGGCCCGCTTCCCGCTGCTGAAGGATCCCCGGGTCTCGGTCCTGGCTCCCCTGTGGCGCCAGGTCCTGAAGACCGTGGGCCTGCCGGCCCGGGCGGTGATTCCGGTTCGCTCGCCGCTGGCCGTCGCTGGGTCGCTGGCCCGGCGCGATGGGTTCCCGGTGGAGAAATCGGTCCTGCTCTGGTGCGTCTACATGCTGGCCGCCGAACTCTATTCCCGCGACCTGCCCCGCGCCTTCGTCTCCTATGACGGCCTGCTGGCCGACTGGCGCGGCGAGGTCAGCCGCATCGAGGCGGCCCACGGCGCGCCCCTGCCCCGGATGAGCCCGCACGCCGAGGGCCAGATCGACCAGTTTCTCACCGGGGATCTGCGCCATAACTCCGGCGGTGGGGACCTGGCCGCCGTACCCATCGTCGGCCCCCTGGCCAAGACCGTCCACGACTGGTTCGAGGCCGCCGCCGCCGGTCCCCATCCGCCCCTCGCGCCGCTGGAGGCCGCCGCCGTGCAGATCGCCGAGCTGAAGGCGAAGATGGGCGTGTTCGTCTCGCCGGTAACCTCGGCGCTGTCGGCCGCCAGCGCCGAGCTGGACGAGGAGCGCCAGCAACGACAGCGCGAGCGCCTTCACACGCAAGAGATCGAGACCGAGCTCGTCCTGCTGCGCCGGGAACGCGCCGCGATCGAGGCCGAGGTCGACGCCATGCTGGCCGCCCGCTGATCCCTTGACCAAACGCCCCCTCAAGAAAAAGGCGGATGACGCCGTCGTCGCGACAGAGCTCCTGGCCCGCCGCCGGGTGCTGCACGCCGCCCATGTGGCCTTGGCCCAGGACCGCTGGGCCCGCTTCCAGGCCGCCGCCGCCCGGCGCCAGTGGGACCGCCGGCGCGGCCGCGTCGAGCAAGGCCTCGACCTGACCCTGGCGCGGGGCAAGTGGCCGGGCCGTGTCGCCCTGGTGCTGCGTTCCGGACTCTGGATCTCAAGCCTCGGCAAGGGCGTCGGGCGCGAGGGCGGGGAGACCCGTGGGCTGGTGTCCTATGTTCGCGCGGGCCCTGATTCCAACGCACATCCCAAGGCTCTGTTCGACCAGACCTGGTACATCGAGAAGAACGCCGACCTGGCCGGCACCGCCTGGGCGCCGCTGGCCCACTACCTGGTGGCCGGCGACAAGGAAGGCCGCGATCCGCACCCGCTGTTTGACCTGGCCGACTACCGCTCGCGCCATGCGGTCAAGATCGCCGCCAGCGGCCTGACGGCGCTGCAGCATTTCGTCTTCACCGGCGCCCGCCAGGGCTTCAACCCCCACCCCCTGTTTGATCTGCGCCACTATGTCGGCCAGGCCGAGGAGGTGGCGAAGTCCGGCGAGAACCCGCTGCTGCACTATCTGCGCGAGGGCTGGCGGCTGGGCTACGAGCCCCATCCCCTGTTCTCCGGCGCCTGGTATCTGCAACAGAATCCCGACGTGGCCGAACGCGGCATCCCGCCCCTGCTGCACTACGTCACCTCGGGCGCCGGCGAAGGCCGTCCGCCGCATCCGTTGTTCGACACCGGCTGGTACGCTGACCGCTATCGCGACGCCACGGCCCTCGGCGCCAGCCCGCTGGCCGACTTCCTGGCCCACGGCCTGGAGGGGCGCCGGAACCCCAGCCTGCACTTCGACACGGCCTTCTATCTGGAGCAGAATCCGCAGGCGCCAGAGGATGTCCACGCCATCCTGCACTATCTGAGCGAGGGCGCCTTCGAGGGCGCATCCCCCGCGCCCGACTTCGACGAGCTGGCCTATCTCACCGCCAACCCGCAGGCCGCCGAGGCGCCGATTTCGGCCCTGGAGCACTGGGCGCTCAGCCGCGCGCCCAAGCCTGAGCCGGGGGCTGGCCATGTCCGCGCCGGCGGCTCCGACACCGGTCTCTTCGAACAGCTTCGCGCCGCCCGCGCCAAGGACGCCAGTCTCTACGACGTCCAGGCCTATCGCGACCTGGCCGCCGAGCGCCGGCGGATCGACGAGGCCCGCAAGGCCAAGGTGACGGTCAAGCCGCTCAAGCTGATCAATCTGGGCGAAAGGGACCTCGACAAGGCCGCCGCCGCCCTCGCCTTCGCGGCGGCCGCCAAGCCGCGGGCCTCCATCGTGATCCCGGCCTACAACAATCTGAAGTTCACCCTGGAATGCCTGGCCTCGCTGCAGGCCGCCGGGGGGCTTGAGAGCGCTGAGATCATCGTCATCGACGACGCCTCGGCCGACGCGACCTCGTCGGTCCTCGCCAAGGTCCCGGGGCTCAAGCTGCTGACCAATCCGGAGAACCTCGGCTTCATCCGCACCTGCAACCGCGCGGCGGAAAAGGCCAAGGGCGAGTTCGTCATCTTCCTGAACAACGACGTCCAGGTTGGCCCCGGCTGGCTGAGCGCCCTGCTCTCCCCCTTCGATGAGGAAACCGGCGTCGGGGCCACGGCGCCCAAGATGCTGTTCCCGGACGGCCGCCTGCAGGAAGCCGGGGCACGCATCGGCGTCGACGGCGCCTCGGAGATGATCGGCCTGTTTGACGATCCCTCCCTGCCTCGCTGGAATGTGCGCCGCGAGGTGGACTACGCCTCGGGCGCCTGCCTGGCGGTGCGCCGCAAGGATTTCGCCGACCTGGGCGGTTTCGACATTACCTTCGCGCCCGCCTATTGCGAGGACGCCGACCTCTGTTTCCGCCTGCGGGAGCGGGGGCTGCGGATCATCTACGAGCCGACCGCCGAGATCGTCCACCACCTGTCGGTCACCGCCAACTCCATCGACGTCGGCTACAAGCACCGGCTGGCGACCCGCAACCAGCAGGCCTTTGTCCAGCGCTGGGGCGAGCGCCTGGAGGCGCTGAACACCGTCCGCACCATCGCCTTCCACCTGCCCCAGTTCCACGCCATCCCCGAGAATGACCGCTGGTGGGGCGCGGGGTTCACCGAATGGACCAATGTCACCCGGGCCCTGCCCAACTACCGGGGCCACTACCAACCGCATCTGCCCGCCGATCTGGGCTTCTACGATCTCTCCGACCCTGGCGCCCTCAAGCGCCAGGGCGAGTTGGCCGCCCAGTACGGGATCGGCGGCTTCTGCCACTATTTCTACTGGTTCTCCGGCGGCCGCCGGGTGCTGGAAAAGCCGCTGGAGCACCTGCTGACAGGGGCGGCCGGCGACTTCCCCTTCTGCCTCTGCTGGGCCAACGAGAACTGGACCCGCACCTGGGACGGCCAATCGAGCGACGTGCTGCTGGCCCAGACCTATGAGGAGGGCGACGCCGAGGCCCTGATGGCCGAGATGGGCCCCTATCTGAAACGCCCCAACTACATCCGGGTGAACGGCAAGCCGCTGCTGCTGCTCTATCGGCCGGGGCTGCTGCCGGACGCCAGGCTTTGGGCGGCCCATTGGCGTGACTGGTGCGCGAAGAACGGCGTCGGCGAGATTTACCTGGCCTATGTCGAGAGCTTTGAGATGGCCGGCGGCGCCACCGACCCCGCCAGCCTCGGCTTCGACGCCAGCGTCGAATTCCCGCCGGCCGGAGCGCACGCCCTGATCCACCCGCCCGGCCCGCTCTACAACGCCCGCTTCGAGGGCAGGGTCAGCGACTACCGCCAGATCGTGCGCCGCTACATGGCCGAGCCGACCCCGCCCCACACCCGCTTCCGTGGCGCCATGCCGGGCTGGGACAACACCGCGCGTCGGCAGGACGGCAGCCTCTCGCACCACCATGCCACGCCCGGCGCCTTCCAGGCCTGGCTGGAGGCGATGTTCGCCCAGACCCGGCGGCAGAATTTCGGCGATGAGCGCCTGGTCTTCATCAACGCCTGGAACGAGTGGGCCGAGGGCGCGCACCTGGAGCCTGACCAGCGCTTCGGCCACGGTTGGCTGGAGGCGGTGAAAAACGCCGCCGACGCCGACCTGCTGGACAAATCATGAGCGGCGACCTCGTCCTGATCGGCCATCCCTTCTCGGCCATCGGCATGGCTGAGCACGTCCGCTCGGCCTGGCGGGCCTTCAAGGCCGCGGGCGTGGTCCCGGGCCTGATCGACATCTATGGCATGGACCGCAACAAGGACCCCGACTTCGAGCGCGAGTTCGGGCGCCACGTGGTTCCGAAACTCAGTCCCGCGACCAACCTCTTCTGCATCAACGCCGACGAGGTGGATCAGGCCATGGAGGTTCTGGAGGCGACGGGGTCGAAGCCCGCCTTCGAGAGCGCCTACAACATCATCTACCCCGCCTGGGAACTGTCCAAATACCCCGAGCCCTGGGCGCGCGTTCTGGAACGCTTCGACGAGGTCTGGGCGCCGTCGGACTTCATCGCCCAGGCCATCGCGCCGGCCGTCAGCAAGCCGGTGATCCACATGCCCCTGGCGGTCGAGCTGAGCCTGTCCAGCTTCCTGGGGCGCCGCGCCTTCGGCATCCCCGAGCACGCCTTCGTGGTGCTGTTTTCCTTCGACTTCTCGTCGTTCTCGGAACGCAAGAACCCGCTGGCCATGTTGGAGGCGTTCGAGCGTCTCTGCGCCCTGCGGCCGGCCGCGCCCCTGCACGCCATCGTCAAGTACAAGGGCGGCGACGACAGGAACCCGGCCCGCAAGGCCCTGGAGGCCCGGCTCGCGGCCCTGGGCGGCCGCGCCCAGGGGATCACCCGCCAACTGAGCGACAATGAGAATAAAAACCTGATCCGCTGCGCCGACGCCTTCGTCTCCCTGCATCGCTCGGAGGGCTTCGGGCGCGGTCCGGCCGAGGCCATGGCCCTGGGCCGCGTCGCCATCGCCACCAACTATTCCGGCAACCTGGACTACATGACGCCGGAGACCAGCCTGCTGGTGGACTGTGACCTGATCCCGGTGGGCGCCGAGGACTACCTGTTCCCCGAGGGCCAGGTCTGGGCCGACGCCAGCGTCGAGCACGCCGTGGCGCTGATGGCCCGCATCCTGGACGATCCGGCCGAGGCTCGCGCGCTCGGTCGCCGGGCCAGCCGCCACATCCGCACCGATTTCAGCGCCCGCGCGGTCGGCCTGCTCTACACCGCCCGGCTCGAGGAGCTGGCTAAGGCTTAGCGGCCGCCTTGGTCTCGGACTTGACCGGCGGCGTCTTCACGGGCGCCGCCGCCAGACCCAGGGCTTCCCGGCCCGGGTTCTCCGTCACCGCGATCTGTCGGATCACGAAGGCGCCCCCCGGCGAGTCGTCGGTGTCGAGACGGATCTGGCTGATCAGCGAGGTGGTCCAGTCATCGCCCCCGCCGGTGGGATGGGCCATGTCGTAGGCCAGGATCAGGGTCTCGTTGACCGCGGGGCTGCCGCCCATCACCGGCTTGGCGAAGAAGCCCTGGCTCTCGCCGTGACCCGCCGTGGAATAGTAGAGGCTGCCGTCCCAGGCGGGACTCGCCTGTTTGCGCGTCAGGCGCACCAGGACCAGCGAACCCCGCGCGCCGTTGATCTCCAGACCTCTGGGGGACCGCAGGGCCGGGTCGGGCGCCTGGTTGGAGAGGCGCAGTCCGGCGTTCTGGGCCAGGCCTGTCAGGCCGCCGGTGAGGACAAAGCCGTCAGTGGCGCCGTCAAAGGTCCACATGCGCACCGACTTCAGGGGGGTCGCGCCCACGCGGAAGGTTCCGTCGCTGGCGTCCCAGGTGATCGGCTGAGCCCGCGTGGTCGGCGCGACCGGCTTGTCCACCGGCAGGCTGGGCTGCGGGACGGGCGCCCGCTTTATCGTGCGCGGCGCGGGCTGGTCGCAGGCGGTGAGCGCCAGGACGAGGGCCAGGGGGAGAAGGCGCGGAGCGGTCATGTCAGCGCCTCAGCAGTCGGCGGACCTGGGCGGTCGGCGGGTCAAGGGCCAGGTAGAGCAGGCCGGTCATGGCCGCCAGATCCAGGAAGTAGAGGTAGCGGTAGTCGCAGGCGATGGAGATCGCCAAGAAGCTCGCCGTGAACGCCAGGGCCGCGACCATCAGGGCGATGATGGCGGCGTCGGCCCGATCACGCCGCAGCAGCAGGGCGCCCGCGGTCAGGACGGCCACCACCGCATAGCTGAGGTGCGAGAACAGAGGTCCGTCCAGAAACCAGGTCCCGTAATTGTAGAGCGCCAGGTCGGAGGCGTCCTTGCCCGGCGCGATCTGCAGCTTCGCCAAGGTGTCGGCCGGCCCATCGACGCCGACGAACAGCGGCAGGCACGAGTCGATCATGGGCGTCAGGAACACCCAGCGGAACACGTCGAACCGGTGGGCCAGATAGGCGCCCGGATGGCGCAGCACGATGTCCAGCCACTGGGCGCGGACCAACCCGTCGCTCTGGCGCCAGAGCACCCCGCCCACCGCCGGATCGAGGTCGAGATAGTCGACGCGGACCGGCGTGTAGATCGGGACGCCCCGTGTGCGGATCACGGTCTCGGCCTCCGGATCGGCGGCGTTGAAGACGGTCAGCCTCAGGCTCGGGTCATGGGCGGCCGCGCCGATGATGTCGTAGTGCTGCAGGATGCGGACGCCCACGCCGCCCGCCTTGTCGGGCCCCGCCTTCGCCGGCTGGGAGGCGACCCCGATCAGGTGGGACGCCATCATGATGGCCACCAGGGACCCTACGCCCCAGATCAGGCTGCGCCGCCAGCCTTCGCCGCGCACGGTCCAAGCCAGAACCAGGGCCGCGAAGGGGGCTATGATGACGCCGTTCTGGCGAACCTGGGCGGCCAGCGCCAAGGCCAGCAGCGCGCCGGCCAGCACGATCCACGGCGGGCGGCCGACGTGCCAGCTCACACTGGCCCGCGAGAGCAGGAAAAATCCGGCCACGGCCAGGTTGGCGAACAGCACGTCCTTCCAGACGATGCCCTGGAACACCAGGATGATCGGCGAGGCCAGGAACAGCAGGGCCACGGGAACCGCCGCCCAGGACGCCTTGGGGCGCAGGCCGCGCAGACCCAGCAGGCTGGCGAACAGAATAAAGCTGCTGCCCACCACATAGAGCGCCGTGCCCGGAACCACCGAGTCGAAGGCCGCCAGCACCGAGGCGTAGGCCGCCGGGCCCCAGGTCTCCCGGGTCCCCATGCGGCCTTCGTAGAGCTGGGAAATCGAATCGGGGGACAGGTGCCCCGGCATGGCCCCGCCCAGCATCACCAGGAAGGCGGCGATCAGCAGGCCGCGCACCACATCGTCGGCGGTTAGATCCAAACCCCGTCGCGCCATGCGCCCGCTCCCCATCCACCCTGAGAGGTAGGGCCGGCGACGGTCCGTGAGAAGGTGCAAAAAGCGTCCGTTGCCGCGACGCGGCGACGCTTCCATGATCGCCGCCAGATGACCACCGCGCCAAACCTTCAGATTCGGGCCTCCGGGGTGACCCCCGAGCAGCTCACCGCCTATTCGGCTCTGCTGGGCAAGGTGTTCGGAGACGCGCCGAAGTTCACCCCACAGGCCCTGGCCTGGCGCTATCGCGACAATCCCGACGGCCTTGTGGTGGGGTTCGACGCCTGGGACGGCGAGCGGCTCGCCGCCCATTATGTGACCTGCCCCACAACGGCGCGGATCGGCGGGGCCGCGGTCAGGGGCCTGTTGTCGCTGAACACCGTCACCGATCCCGACTATGGCGGCCAGGGCCTGTTCACCCGCCTGGCCCAGGCGACCTATGAGGCGGGCGCCGCGGCCGGCCACGGCTTCGTCATGGGGGTGGCCAACGCCAACTCGACGCCGGGATTCGTCAAGAAGCTGGATTTCCAGCTCGTCACGCCGCTGGAGGCAGGCGTGATCCTGCGTCGGCCCCGGCGGTTCGAGGCCGCCAACCCCGAATTCCGCATCGACTGGACGCCGCGCCGGCTGGCCTGGCGGCTGGCCAATCCCGCCAGCGCCTATGGGGTGCGCGACCGCGACGGCCTGACCGTGATCTCGGCGCCCACTCACCTGCCCCTGGTGCGGTGCGTGGGGTTCGTCAGTGAGGGGCTCACCGAGCCCGGTGGAGCCGCGGGCCTGGCGTCTCTGTTCATCGGCCTCGAGCCGCGAGTGAACCTCGCCGCCCTGGGCTTCCTGCGGCTGCCGCGGCGGCTGCGGCCTTCGCCGTTGAACCTGATCTACCGGCGTCTGGGAGACCCGGCCCCGGCAAGCCTCGATTCCGCGCGCACCGCCATCGGCTTCCTCGACTTCGACCCCTACTGACCCATGGCCATCGTCTACATCCTGGCCCACTTCGACGACGAGTATTTCGCCACGCCGCTGATCGCGCGTAACGCCGAAATGGAGATCGAGCAGCGGTTCCTTTACGTCGCAGACTACGCCGACCCGGTCCTCGCGACGCGGCGGCTGGCGGAAACCCGCGCCTATCTGGCCCGCCTGGGCGTTCGGGCGGAGCACATCGTCCACGTCGGCGCGGGATCAGGCGCCTGGGACGGCCAGGTTCACCGCCACCTGCCGCGTCTGCACGACCTGCTGGCCGCCGAACTGGCGCGGATCGAGACGGTTAGCCGGCTCTTCGTCACCGCCTGGGAAGGTGGGCACATGGACCACGACGCCTGCGCGGCCCTCGCGGTCCGGCTCTCGGGCGGCGCCCCGGTTGAACACTTCAGCCTCTACAACGGTCCCCAGTTGCCGGGCCGCCTGTTCCGCGCGGGCGTTCCCCTGACCGAGAACGGACCACCTATCCGCGTCCGCATGTCCTCGAGAGAGTGGCTCACCTTTGCGGCCGGCGTTCGCTATTTCCCCTCCCAGGCGCGGACCTGGCTCGGACTGTGGCCGGTGATGTTCGCCAACTACCTGGCGCGCGGGTTCGGGTACCAGTCCCTGCGCCCTGCCCGCGTCTACGAGCGGCCGCATGCGGGGCCCCTGCTCTATGAGCGGATGTACAGCGTCACCTATGCCGAGGTGGCCGCCGCGATCAGGACGGCCTGGAGCCCTTCCTCGTCGAACGAAATCGTTCGGCGAGATCAGAAGGGCTCCAATTTGAACGTTTAAAGCGTGACGGCCGCCCGAACCGGCTTCCACTTCCGGCTGTCACGCTTTTCCCTGCAGGATGACCAGGAAGCCCGCCAGCATCAGGCCGTAGCCGACCGCGAACTTCCAGCTCGCCGGCTCCTTGAAAATCACCCAGGCCATCAGCGGCACCAGGGCCGAGCCCAGGATCGAGAAGGCGTAGGCGGTCGACAGCGGCGTCCGGGTCAGGATGTAGAACCACACCAGCGCAGTCAGCCCGTACCAGCCGAAGGCCCCCATCAGCGGGAAGTTCTTCAGCAGTTTCCAGGGCATCGGCCCGGCGATCTGCGCCTGATAGAGCGCCGCCCACTTGAACAGCAACTGGCCGATCGGCAGCGCCACCGCGAAGCCGGCGCACAGCAGGTAGTCGAGCGCCTTCACGGCGCGTGCTCGGCGGCTTCCATCTGGCGGATCGTGCGCAGGTAGGGGTGGATCGGCCGCGAGGGGGTGTTGAGCACGTCGAAGTTCATGGCCTGCAGCAGCATCTGGGTGCCGACGATCACCGGCAGGGCGGCGGCCATGACCACGCCGGCCGAGGCGGTCTGGCCCGGATTGCGGGTCGCCAGCCAGTGGATGCCGTAGGTCCCGCCAAACGCCAGGAACATCGTCCCGAAGATCAGCTCCAGGGTGGCGGCATGGAAGTCGCGCACGAAGTACTGGCCCATCACCCGCTGGCAGAAATTGGTGAAGTGCTTGAGGGCGAAAGGGCCGACGATGGCGCCGATCCGCAGGTTGCTGACCTCCTCGCCGTAGCGGGCGGGGATCGGCACATCGCGCACCACCGCCCGCAGAGTGCCCAGGTGGTAGAGCAGGTCGGTCTCGAAGAAGAACCGCTGCGAGATGCGCTTCTCCATCACCCGGTCGGCCACGCAGCCCTCGATGGCAGTGAAGCCGTTGGTGGGATCGAAGACGTTCCAGTAGCCCGTGGAGACCTTGGCCGCGAAGCTCAGCGCCGCATTGCCGAACACCCGCACGCCGGGCATCGACTTCAGGTGGCTGATGGAGGTGAAGCGGTTGCCCTTGGTGTAGTCGGCCTCCCCCAGCAGGATGGGCGCCACCAGGTGCGGGATGTAGCCCAGGTCCATCTGGTCATCACCGTCCACCTTGACCAGCACCCGGGCGCCCCGGCGGATGGCCTCGGCGTAACCGGCCAGCACCGCGCCGCCGACCCCGCGATTCTTCGACAGCCGCACCACGACGACCCGGCGGTCGGCCTTGGCCGCCTCGATGAAGTCGCCCGACCTGTCGGGACACCCGTCGTCGACGCAGACGATGCCTTCCGCCCAGGCGGGGATCTTGGCGATCACTTTCAGGATGTGGTCGCGCACGCGGTAGCAGGGGATGATGATCCAGGTCCCGGAGTTCTCCAGGCTGGGCAGGCCCGACACAGGCGCGGCAAGGGGACGGGCCGAACGGGCCTGGACCATCATGGCGTCGGAGTCTGTCGGCGGCATCGGGGCTTTCCTTACCGCGTCGGATACACGGCTCCTGGCAGGTTGCAAAGCGCCCGGCCTGAGACTACCCCGAGGGGCCAACGTCCACCAATCGGCGAGACTCATGCCCCACGACCTGGTGCGCGCCCGCGCACCGCTCCGGCTCGGCTTCGGCGGCGGCAGCACCGACGTCTCCCCCTATTGCGACGAGCATGGCGGCGTGGTGCTGAACGCGGCCATCGACCTGTTCGCCCATGTCAGCCTGGAGCGCCGCACGGATGGCCAGGTCCGGCTGGTGGCCGCCGACCGCGAGCACTTCTGGAACGGCGCGGCGGAAAGCCCCCTGCCCACCGACGAGCCGCTGCGGCTGCTGAAGGGGGTCTATAACCGCTTCATGGCTGACCACGCCGGCGGCCAGGCCATCCCGCTCACGCTCACGACCTATGCCGACTGCCCCCCCGGCTCCGGCCTGGGGACCTCCTCGGCCCTGGTGGTGGCGATGGTGGAGGCGTTCCGCCGGTTCCTCGACATTGAGATGACGCCCCATGCCGTGGCCGCCCTGGCCTACGACATAGAGCGCCGCGACCTGGGCCTGGCCGGCGGTCACCAGGACCAGTACGCCGCGGCCTTCGGCGGGCTGAACGTCATGCACTTCCACGATCAGGACCGCGTGGACGTCGAATCCGTCGCCGTCGACCCCACGGTGATGAAGGAGCTGGAGGCCTCGCTGGTGCTCTACTTCACCGGCGTGTCGCGGGAATCGGCCTCGATCATCGAGGAGCAGACCGCCAACATGCGCGCCCAAGCTCCGGCCTCGCTGCAGGCCCTGCACGACATCAAGGCCAGCGCCTATGCGATGCGGCAGGCCCTGCTGGCCGGCGACCTGCCCCGGTTCGGGGAATTGCTCGATAGCGGGTGGGCGGCCAAGAAGCTGACGGCCAGCAAGATGTCCTCGGCCCGGATCGACGAGGTCTATGCCGAGGCCAAGGCCTTTGGCGCCTTCGGGGGCAAGGTCTCCGGCGCCGGCGGCGGCGGCTTCATGATGTTCCTGATCGACCCCACCAAGCGCGATGGCCTCAAGCGCCTGCTGACCAACTTCGGCGGCGCGGCGCAGTCGGCGCGCTTCACCGGCGCGGGCGCCGAATCCTGGGTGGTGCGGTGAGCGGTGAAAACGGTTAGAGCCAGGACGTGAAAGAGCTTTCCAAATCCATCGTCCGGCGCATGGCCGACCCCAACTTCGCCCGGCGCTGGTTCGTCGGCGACGGTCTCGACATCGGCGGCAAGCCCGATCCCCTGTCGCTCTATGCGTCCTTCTTCCCGGCCCTGACCGGCGTGCGGGTCTGGGATTGGGAGGACGGCGACGCCCAGCAGCTGGCGGGCCTGGCGCCCGAGAGCCTCGACTTCGTCCATTCCAGCCACTGCCTGGAGCATCTGGTCGACCCCAAGGAAGGCCTCGCCTCCTGGTTCCGGGTGCTCAAGCCCGGCGGCTTCCTGGTGGTGACCGTCCCCGACGAGGACCTCTACGAGCAGGGCGTCTTCCCCTCGACCCACAACCGCGACCACAAGTGGACCTTCACGGTGCTCAAGAGCCGGTCCTGGAGCGACAGGTCCATCAATCTGGTGGAGCTGCTGTCAGGCCTGGGCGAGGCCGCCGACATCGAGCGGCTGGCCCTGCTGAACGCCACCTTCCGCTATGACCTGCCCCGCTTCGACCAGACCCTGACCCCCATCGGCGAGTGCGGCATCGAGTTCGTGGTCCGCAAGCGCACCGCCCGCGAACTGGCCTATGGCGGCCTGGTCCGCGACACCGCCCAGCCCTCTCCCGCCGACCGGCGCCACTTCAACCAGTACCGCGCCGACCACGCCCACATGAAGACCAGCCGCCCGCCCTTCGAGGACGAGAGCGAGCTGTAGCCGACCGCGCGATTTCCAGCCGATTTCCCGGCGAATCCCGGCCCCGCGCCACGCTTGCGCCGTAAAATGCGACCTGTTACCAGCGGCCTTGTCGGGAGAGTTGATGCAAATCGCGGAACACATGCTGCGCACGGGTCGCCACGGGACCCTGCACGAGTTCGGCATGGCGTTCGCCGACCTCAAGGCGTCCACCAGGCGCATCGGCCTGGCCTGAGGTTACGGTGACACTGTATGAAATAGCTCAGCGCCATCGTCGTGGGACTCTGGGTTACGGTGACACTGTATGAAATAGCTCAGCGCCATCGTCGTGGGGCTCTCTCAGCTTGGGGCCGCGTGCCCGGAGCGAGGCGCGTTGGGGACAACAGATTTCATATAGCGTCACCGAAATTACGTAATTTCAGTTGGGTGCGATCTACTGGGCGGCTGCGCCTTCACGGCGAGGGCGCGAGCCTCACGGGGATCGCGGCAAGTCGCCGGTAGAGGCGGCGTCGCCGTACGAGGGGCTGCCAGTCGTAGAGGAAGATTTGGACCGGGCGCCAGTTGGCGACCCAGCCCATGATGATCAGGCCCTCCTCGGCGAAGCGGGCAAGATCGCCGCCCCCCAACAACTCTCCCAGAGTACGCGCGAGTACGACCGATCCCGCCAGCACGGCTAAGCCTACGATCAGCGCGCCGCGGCCAATGCGAAAGAGCTCGTGCAACTCCCAGGTCGTTACATTGGCGCGGTAGGCGAAGTAGTTGTGGACTGCGTCTTGGATATGCGCAGCTTCCTCCCGCGCGGCCTGATCAGCCGGCAAGTGAATGACGATCTCGGATGGGCCGTGGGACATCTCCCCGGCCCAACCCACGACATACTCCTCGACACGCTCATCGAGATCCCGCTCGCGATAGGGCAACGGATCGAGGGTGTGGAACAGCTGCCCGATATCGTGAACCCGCAGCTCGATCGCCCGCATCACATTCTCTGACGAGCCCGCCATTAGGGTGACACTGTATGAAATAGCTCGCCCCCATCGTCGCCGTTAGCCACCTTCGGCTTGGGTCCGCGCTTGGCCGGCGCGAGGTTGCGGCCGGTCTGACCCTCGAGGGCCTTGAGCCAGTCCGCCGCGCCCACGGGCCGCCCGGTGGTGCGCGAGGCCAGCAGGGCGCGGGTCGCCGCCTCGTCCTCCGCGCCGGCCAGCATCCCGGCGAAGTCCGGCATGCGCGCCAGCAGCGGCGCGGTCACCACCACCCCATCGTCGCCGCCCGCCAGGTGCGCACCTGTGCTCGACCACGGCCAGTCCCGCGCGCGCCGAACCATCCCGGCCGCCACCGGGTTCATCGCCACATAGCGGGCCGCGGCCATCAGGTGGCGCTCATCCATAGCGGTCGAGCTGAACCGTCCCTGCCACAGATGTCCGGTCAGTTTCAGGCGCGCATGAATGCGGGCGCTGTATCGCCGGTGCGCCTCGGCGAAGGTCGCTCGCAGGCCGTCGATGTGGCTCGGTGTCATGATGAAGTGGACGTGGTTGGGCATAAGACAATAGGCCCAGATCTCCGTCCCCGACGCCTTGGCCGCTCGGGAGATCAGATCGAGGTAGGCGCGATAGTCATCGTCGCCAAAGAACACCGCCTCGCGGTGATTGCCCCGCTGCGTGACGTGGTGCGGAAGACCAGGGACGACGACGCGCGCGAGACGGGCCACGATGGCGGACTCCTAACGGCGCCCGTCAAAGGTAGGGGCTATTTCATACAGTGTCACCGTAAATGCCAACCGTAAATGCCAGTTGAGTGGTGCGTGTCCCGACTTGGTGGTGACACTCTGGAATTCGCCGATTTCCCGGCGAATCCCGGCCCCGCGCCACGCTTGCGCCGCAAAATGCGACCTGTTACCAGCGGCCCCGGTCGGGAGAGTTGATGCAAACCTCGGAACACATGCTGCGCACGGGTCGCCACGGGACCCTGCACGAGTTCGGCATGGCGTTCGCCGACCTCAAGGCGTCGACCAGGCGCATCGGCCTGGCCTGGTCCCTGGCCTGGCACGACATCGTCTCGCGCTATCGCGGCTCGATCCTCGGCCCGTTCTGGATCACGCTCTCCATGGGCCTGATGGTCCTGGGCATGGGCTTCCTCTACGCCGAGATCTTCAAGGTTCCGATCCAGCGGTACATGCCGTTCGTGGCCCTGGGCATCGTCTTCTGGGGCGTCATTGTCGGGGTCATCACCGAGGGCTGCGACACCTTCGTCCACGCCTCGGGCATGCTCAGCCAGACCTCCCTGCCGATGTTCACCTTCGTCTGGCGCACGGTGCTGAGGAACCTGATCACGCTCGCCCACCACATGGTGATCGTCGTGGCGGTGCTGGTCTGGTTCGGCTTCTGGAAGGTGGCCAACGTTCCCATGGCCCTGCTGGGCCTGCTGCTGGTGCTGCTCAACGTCTCCTGGGCCAGCATGGCCGTCGGCATCGCCTCGGCCCGCTTCCGCGACGTGCCGCAGATCGTCGGCTCGATCATGCAGTTCGCCATGTTCATGACCCCGATCTTCTGGGAGCCCGGCCGCATGAGCGGTGGGCGCGCCCATGCCCTGTTGGTGCTGAACCCCTTCTTCCACATGATCGACGGCATCCGCGCGCCGCTGATGGGCGGCCAGGCCGGCTCGGGCACCTATCCGATCCTGGCGCTGCTGGCGGTGGTCGGCTGGCTCGGTGTGTTCACGGTCTTCACCCTCACCCGCCGCCGGATCGTCCATTACCTATGAAGGGTCCGCAGGTCTCCATCACGGTCAGCGACCTGACCATGCGCTTCCCCGTCTATGGGGTGGACGCCAAGTCGCTGAAGAAGAGCCTGGCCACGGTCACCGTGGGCGGCCGTCTGGGCTCGTCCCTCACCGGCGCCACCGAGGTCACGGCGCTCGCAGGCGTCAATATCAAGCTCAAGGCCGGCGACCGGCTGGGCCTGATCGGCCACAACGGCTCGGGCAAGACCACCTTGCTGCGGGCGCTGTCGGGCGCCTATGAGCCGGACGCGGGCCAGATCGAGATCCACGGCCAGATCGCCTCCCTGCTGGACCTCAACCTCGGCATCGACCCTTCGGCCACCGGCCTGGATAACATCCGCCTGCGCGGCCGCATCGCCGGCCTCACCGCCCGCGAGATCGAGGACAAGCTGGAGGAGATCGGCGAGTTCACCGGCCTGGGCCCCTTCCTGGCCATGCCGCTGAAGACCTATTCGGCAGGCATGCAGGCGCGACTGGCCTTCGCCGTGGCCACCGCCGTCGACGCCGACGTCCTGCTGATGGACGAATGGATCGCCGTCGGCGACGCCCAGTTCCAGAAGATCGCCCACAAACGCCTGCTGTCGCTGATGGAGCGGGCCGGCATCCTGGTCCTGGCCTCCCACGACATCGACCTCATCCGCCTCTACTGCAACAAGGTCATGGTGATGAAGGGCGGCGTCGCCTCTCCGGTCACCAGCGTCAAGAACCTGGACGACCTGCTCGCCGACGCCTGACGCGGGCGCCATCGGCTGCTAGAGCCCTTTCCGCTCTGATTGACCCGCTCAGAGCGGGCAAAAAGGGCTCTAATTCAAATAGTTAGAGCATTTTTGGATCCGATAACCGTTTCACACTTATCGGAAAATGCTCTAGACAAGCTCTCCTAAGGGGCCGGGCGCGAGTATCTTGGACGTCGTCTTCACCATCGTTTCGCGCAACTACGCGGCCCAGGCGGCGACGCTGATGGAGAGCCTTGGCGTGGCCGAGCCCGGCGTCGCCCGGGTGGTGATCGCCACCGACGGCGCCATCACCTTCGCCGACCAGGGTGTCCGGGTGATCGAGGCCGACGGCCTCGTGCCCGACTTCGCCAAGCTGTGCGCCTATTATGACGCCCTGGAGCTGAACACGGCGGTCAAGCCGCACGCCTTCCGCGCCCTGCTTGGCGAGGCCGGCGTGACCTCGGCGGTCTATCTGGACCCCGACATCTTCGTCTTTCGGCCGCTGACCGAGGTGCGCCAGGGCCTGGCCCGCGCGCCCCTGGTGCTGACCCCGCACATGACCCGGCCGCTGCGGGGCGACGCCAATCCCAACGACCACGTCATCCTGACCTCGGGCGCCTACAACCTCGGCTTCATGGCGGTGCGCAACGAGCCGCAGATCGAGGCCCTGCTGGACTGGTGGGCGGAGAAGCTGAAATTCGACTGCCGGGTCGACTTCGCCGCCGGCCTGTTCACCGACCAGAAATGGATGGACCTCGCGCCGGGGCTGGTGAGCGATCTCGCCCTGCTGCGCACCCCCGCCCTCAACCTGGCCTACTGGAACCTGGAGGGCCGGGAGTTGTCCAGGGCCGCCGACGGCTGGCGGGTGGACGGCGACAGCCTGGGGTTCTTCCATTTCTCCGGATTCGACCCTGCCCGGCCCGACCTGCTCTCCAAGCACCAGGACCGCATCAAGGTCGCCCCGGGCTCGGCCCTCGCCGACCTGCTGCAGGCCTACGCCGCGGCCATGCTGCGCAACGGCCATGCCCAGGCCAGGGCCACCCCCTACGGCCACCGCGCCTTCCCCTCGGGTCGGCTGGTGACGCCACAGGAACGCCGCCGGATGCTGGACGCCGCGCGGGCGGGCGAAGCCATCGGCGGCGGCCTGACCGCGGCGGCCGAGGCCTGGCTGGACGCCCCCTCCGAGGCCGACGCGCGCCAGTCGCTCGCGCCGCCGGAGGGACCCTGGCTCGCCGCCTCCAGCGAGCTGGCGGCCTGGCTGCAGGCCAACCCGGCCTCGGCCGTCGCCGCGATGCTGGCCGCCCGGAAGGATTTGCGCGACCGTTTCGCCGCCGATCCCGCCGGTCTCCAGGCCTGGCTGCTCGGCCCCGAGGCCCTGGCCGGCCGCTTCGATCCGCGCCTGCTGGCCGGCGCCGGTCCCGACGTCGTCACCCGCGCGACCCGCTACGCTGTCGGCGAGGCGTCCGCGGTCGCGGCCTATGGCCTGGCCGAGCGGGCCGGGTGGCCTGCGGGCTTGACCGACCCCGAACTGGAGACTCCGGTCCCCCACCTCGCCGGGGGCCTACCCTTCCCACGGCTGTTTCTGGCGATCTGGGAAGGTCGCGGCGACCTGCAGAGGCTGTTTCCCCTGACCAGCTTCCGCCAGCGCTTCGCCTTCCTGCGCTGGCTGATCGGCGGGGGCCTGGCCGAGGTGGGGATTGATCTCGCCGCCCTTCCCGCCGCCGTCCGCAACCACCCGCTCTTCCGCCTGGCCCGGCTCAGCGTGCGCCGGGTGGGCGTGGTCCCACGCCGCATTGCCGCCACCGGCGCCTGCGAGACCCTGCGGGTGATGGAGCGATGGACCGACACCGCCGGCGCCCCGGTCTTCGAGAGCGCCACCACCAGCTTCCGCGCCGCCTCCGGCGAGCCTGTCACCCCGCCCGTCCAGGTCGGGGAAGTGGTGTTCGAGACCGCACCGGGTCTTGGTCCCGCCGACGCCATCGCCCTGCTGGCCCACGGGGTGTCGTGGCGTTCGGCCCGGCGATGAGCCCCGTCGCCACCGCTCGCCGCCTCTGGCGCGGCCTGGTCCCCGAGAGCCTGCGCCGCGCCGCCCAGCCGGTGCTGGCCCGGGCGCTCTCGGCCTATGTCCGATCCTCGGCCCGCGCGCCCCATGCCGCCGACACCGTGGGCGGACCGATCCGGGTGGTGGGCTATTTCGAGGGCTCACACGGCATCGCCGCCTCGGCCCGCCTGGCCGTCCGCGCCTTCGAGGCGCTTGGCGTTCCGGTGGAGACCCTCGACGTCTCCGCCGCCCGGCTGGACTGGATCGGCAAGGCCGGGCCCGCCCCCAGCCCCGGCCCCTGGATCTTCCACCTCAATGCGCCTGAGCTGCTGGCCGCGCTGGCCTATCTCGGCCCCAAGCGCGTGCTGGGCCCCCGATACGGATACTGGGCCTGGGAGTTGCCCAAGGCGCCCGATCTCTGGCTGAAGGACGCGGCCCTGGTGGACGGGATCTGGGCGCCCAGCGCCTACACAGCCCAGGCCCTGGCCGGCGCGGCCGCTCCGGTGCGGGTGGTGCCCCACCCGCTGTTTCTGGAGGACTATCGCGACGTCGTCCCCACCCGCGGACCGGCCGATTTCCTCGCCGTCAGCCTGTTCGACTTCAACTCGGCGGCGGCCCGCAAGAACCCGGAGGGCGTGATCGCGGCCTTCGCCCAGGCCTTTGGCGACGACCCGAACGTCCGCCTACTGATGAAGACTCAGAACGGCCACATCTTCCCCGACCATCTGGCCCGCCTGCGCCGCCTGGCGCCCGCCAATGTCACCCTTGAGGATGCGGTCTGGCCCTATGAGCGGGTGAAGAGCCTGATCGCCGGCGCCGACGTGCTGATCTCCCTGCACCGCGCCGAGGGTTTCGGACTGACCCCGGCCGAGGCCATGGCGCTGGGAACGCCCGTGATCGCCACCGGCTGGTCGGGCAATCTGGACTTCATGGATGCAGGCAGCGCCCTGTTGATCCCCTTCCACCCGATTCCGGTGCGCGACAGCCAGGGCATCTATGCCGGCCAGACCTGGGCCGAGCCCGACACCGCCGCCGCCGCCGAGGCCCTGCGGCGTCTGCGCACCACCCCGGAGCTTGGCCGCCGTCTGGCGGAGAACGGTCGCCGCATGGTGGCCGAGCGGCTCTCGCCCCAGGCCTGGTTCACGACCTTGCCCGACGAGGTGAAGCGCGCCGCCATGGCGGCGATCCGGGGCTAGTCCTTCACCGGCTTGCCCACGCTCATCAGGGCGAAGACCGCCACCGCCCCCACCAGCACCACCGGGACCATCGACTGGAACACCTGGCCGGCGCTGTAGCCCGCGCCCCGCAGTTCGCCGGCGATCAGCGGACCGGCGATCGACCCCAGCCGCCCGACGGCGATGGCCGCGCCCGCGCCCGCCGCCCGGACCTGGGCCGGGTAGTAGATCGGCGCGAGCGCATAGAGCACGTAGAGCCCCCCCACCACGGTGAAGCCGGCGGCGGCGGCGAAGCCGTAGATGGCCGGCAGGGCCGTGGCCTGGGCCAGGCCATACATGGCGGCGGCCAGCACCAGGAACACCGCCAGCAGCGGCCAGCGGAACCCGATCCTGTCGGCCAGCCAGCCCAGCATCAGGGCGCCCATCACGCTGAAGGCGTTGAACCATAGCGACGCCGCGGCCCCGTCGGCGGCGGTGAAACCCTTGGCCACCACCAGGGTCGGCAGCCAGTTGAGCAGCAGGTAGGTGACCAGCAGATCCAGGCCGAACACCACCCAGATCAGGAAGGTGGTGAGCGCCCGGCGCTCTGAAAACAGGCCCCGCGCCAGCCCGCGGTCGGCGTCGGGATCATGGTCGGGCCGGGTCTCGGGCAGCAGCCACAGCACCACGGGGACGAGCAACAGCGGCAGGGCGCCGCCGATCAGGAAGATGGTTCGCCAGTCCAGGGCGTCGCCGGCGTTGCTGGCCAGCAGCGACACCAGCGCCCCACCGGCCGGCAGGCCGCAGAACATGCTGGTGGTGGTGGCCGCCCGCTTGGACGGGGTGCTGATCTCGGTGGCGATGGCGATCAGGTTGGGCATGGCCCCGCCGAAGCCGATGCCGGTGAGCAGCCGGGCCAGGGTCAGGGTCTCGAAACTGTTGGCGAAGGCGGTGGCCACCGAGAACACCCCGAAGGCCGCCACCGAGACCGCCAGGACCGGCCTGCGTCCCACCCGGTCGGCGAACCACCCGCCGGTCAGCGCGCCCATCACCAGGCCGATCATGGCCGCGCTGCCGGCCCAGCCCATCTGCGCCGGATTGAGCCCCAGCTCCGGCGCCATGTGCGGCGCCGAGACCCCGAAGGCCTGGATGTCATAGCCCTCCAAGGCCGCGATGCAGAAGCAGATGGCGACGATGAAGCCCGGACTGAGACGCTTGGTGGCGGTCATGGCCGATTTCCCTGCGATTGTTCCCCGAGCGCAGAAGGCCTCAAGCTCTCGTTCCACGCCAGTGGAGAAGTTGGCCGCCGGCCTCGATACTCGGGGACAGGGCGGCCCATGCGCAGAAGCGGTCTCTTCCGCCGCCGCCGGTCTTTTAATGCGTCGCGGACTGTTTTGCGCGCGGGGGGATCAGGCCGTCGCCTTGCGATGGAGCTTGGTCGCTCTTGATCGGGAATCGCTTCTGGACCGCCCTGTGGCGATCACCTCGCAGAGGTGGCCGAAGCGGCGGGGGGGCCGCTCCGGCCTTGAAGCACGACGGGATGGTGGAGCCCATCGCCGCGCTCCAAAACCCTGGGATAGGTCCGTGGCCGCTATTGCGGCATCGCGGTTCCGACCTTGTCGAAGGTGCCGGCGACCTTTCCCCCCAGCACGGAGATGGAGGAGATGAGGACGACCGCGATCAATGCGGCGATCAGGCCATACTCGATGGCCGTGGCGCCGGACTCATCGGCGATGAAGCTCTTCAGGAACTGGGTCATGCACACCTTTCCCTTTCTGGGAGCGCCAGCGGACCCATGCCCGCGACACCAAGGCGCAGCTTGCTCCCTTCGGGTTGAAGCAAGCCTTTCCAAGCACCCTTAAATGGCGAGTAATGATATCCCTTCGACTTGCCGTCTTAACGGCTTCGAAGGCCTGCGCCGCCTAGAATGAAGGCCGAACAGGAAAGGGAGCCGCCATGGCGACCCGCACGTCCAGCTTCCACAGGCACGCGATCGATCACTTCGAGCCGCAGGACACCAGCGACGACCCCCACGCCCAGCGGCGCATGCGCGGTCATCTTGAGCAGATCGACTACACGGCCTTCGCCTCCAACAAGGAGGTGATCGGCGCGGTGCTCGGCCACGCCGACAGTCAGAAATTCCAGCGGATGGCCGTGGCCGCCGCCATGGCCCGGGCCCAATGGGTCAAGGAGGCCCTGGCCTTGAGCGAGGCGATCAACCCCAGCCATGAACAGGTCAGCCGGCTGGGCCGCCTGCGCCAGGCCTATGAGGAATTGGCCGAGGCCTATGAAGCCATGCGCCGCATGGTGGAACGCGGCTACCTCCCCTACCGGGCGCCGGCGACCTAGCCGGCGGGGCGGGCCCCTAGCTGGCGGCGCGGCGCCGACACGCCTTAAGGACCGCTTCACCCCGCCGCCCTAGAATCAGACCGTGTCCAGACAGGCCGCGCCATGAAGGTCGCCCCCCTGGGGACGATCCCCACCGCCGCACAGGTGCCGGCGCTCACGCCCGTGCGCCCGGTCGCCCGGGTGCAGGGCGGCCAGCTGCTGCGCGAGATGCAGCGGGCGGTGGAGGCCGACGCGGTCGATTCGGCCCAGCCGGTCGAGGCGCTGGCCCGGGTCGCCGCGCCCAAGACCGCGGGCCAGCCGGGCCTCGCGCCGCTCCTCCCCCAGACTCCGGCCCAGGCCATGGCCCAGGCCCTGCGCAGCGCCCTCACACGGCAGAGCGGCCTGGCGCCCCTGATGGCCGATCTCAGCCAGGCCCTGCGCGCCCAGGCCCTGTCGCCGCCGGCGCGGGCCGCGGCCCTGCAGATGCTGAGCCAGCTGATCCCGCTGGACCCCGCCGTGCGGGGCGCGGACATCAAACGGGCGTTGAAGACCTCCGGTCTGTTCCTGGAGGCCAACCTCGCCGCTGACCCCGAGACCTCGCCGCTCGGCGGCGATCTCAAGGCCGCCCTCCTGGTGCTGCGTCAGGCGCTTGGCCCCGCCACCCGCCGCCCGCCCGGCGCCACCCCTCCCCCGCCCTACGGCGGGGCGCCGACCTCGGCCCAGAAGGCGGCCCTGCCCAGCCTGTCCCTGGGCGCCGACCCCGGCGCCATCAGCGAGGCCCTGGCCGCCGAGACCCAGGGCGCGCTGGCCCATATCGACCTGCTGCAGATGGCCTCCCTGCCCGAGCCGGACCGGCCCGGTGAGCCCACCCGCTGGTGGTTCGAGACTCCGCTCCAGACCCCACAGGGCCCCGGCGTCGCCCAATTCGAGATCAGCCGCGACAGCCAGGGCCGCGCCCGCGATGAAGACCGCGAGCCCCTGTGGCGCGCCCGCTTCTCCGTCGACTTCGAGCCTGTCGGCCCGATCGACGCCCAGGTGGCCTTCGAGGCCGACCTGGCCCGCGTCAGCCTCTGGGTGCTGCGCGCCGACGCCGCCGAGCGCCTGCGCGCGGCTCAGCCGATGCTGGCCCGGGCGCTCGCCGCCGCCGGCCTGCAGCTGGAACTGGCCGTGCACTCCGGCCCGCCCCCCGCGCCGGCCACCACCGCCGGCCGCCTCCTGGATCAGTCGGCATGAGCAAGGACCGCCGCCTCGCCGTCGCCCTGCAGTACGACGCCCCCGGCGCACCCCGGGTGGTGGCCGCCGGCCGTGGCCTGGTGGGCGAGCGGATCATCGCCGCCGCGGAAGCCCATGGCGTTCCACTGGAACACAATCCCCTGCTGGCCGAGGCGCTCTCCAAGGTCGAGATCGACAGCGAGATCCCGGAACGCCTGTTCGTGGCGGTGGCCGAGATCCTCGCCGTCCTGATGCGCGAGGGGCCTGGACGGGATTTCGAATAATTTAAGATAGCGCCGTTATGTCGCAGTGGCGGTAACCCAATCGCCATCTCGATCCGAGACCCTGCTGACCATGATCGACTCCTCCGAGGCCGCGCGACTCAAGGCGCTAGACGAATACGGCGTGCTCGACAGCGCGCCCGAGGCGGCCTTCGACCGGCTGACAGCCCTCGCCGCCGATCTATTCGACGCCCCTATCGCCCTGGTTTCCCTGGTGGATGCCAAACGCCAGTGGTTCAAGTCCCGCCACGGTCTGGACGTAACTCAAACCCCGCGCTCCCAGGCTTTCTGCGCCCATGCCCTGCCCCTGGCGCCCGGCTCGACACTGGTGGTGCGGGACGCCACCCGCGACCCGCGTTTCCAGGCCAATCCCCTGGTCACCGGCGAGCTGGGCATCCGCTTCTATGCCGGCGCGCTGCTGACCGGCAGCGACGGCCAGAACCTGGGCACGCTGTGTGTCATCGACACCAAGGTTCGCCCCGCGCCGAACCCTAAAGACCTCCGACGTCTGCAGGTTCTGGCCAGCATCGTCGTCGATGAGCTGGAACTGCGCCGCGCCAAGCGCCTGGCCGAGGAGAACCAGCGGCTGGTAGCCATGGCGGAGCGGATGTCCGGGGTTGGCAATTGGCGATACCGGTCCGACACCGGGCACATAACCTGGTCCGACGAAGTCTACCGGATCCATGGCGTGACGCGCGAAAGCTTCGATCCGGCCTACGCCGAGGCCGTCAACTTCTACATCGACGAGGATCGCGAGCGGGTCGATCAGGCTGTTGCCGAAGCGCTGCGCACCGGCGAAGGGTTCAATCTCGAGGGCCGCATCCGCTGCCCCGACGGCGCGCTGCGCGACGTGCTCTGCAAGGCCGAGAGCATTCGCGGCGGCCTGGGCGAGGTGATTGGCCTGTACGGCGTGTTCCAGGAGGTCACCAAGCAAAAGCAGGCCGTGCGCGACCTGGAGACGTTGGTCCGCCGCGCGGAAGCCGCCGAGTCTGTCGCCCACGTCGGCAACTGGCGGCTGGATGTCCGCACCCGTGAGCTGACCTGGTCGGCGCAGATGTACGAGATCTACGGCCTGTCGCCAGACGCGCAGCTGACCCCCGCGGCGGTTCTCGCCCTCTATCACCCGGACGATGTCGCGCTCGGCGAGGCGCGGATCGGCCGCCAACTCATCACCGGCGAGTCTGTCGAAGGCGCCGTCACCCGAATTCTCCGCGAAGGGGAGGTCCGCTACCTCTCCTACAATTCCCGCGGTGAGCGTGGATCGAATGGGGAGCTGTTGGCCCTGGTCGGCACCTCCGTGGACGTCACGCGCCAACACTTAGCCGAGCTCGCCGTGGCCGAGAGCGAGGCCAAGTATCGCGCCCTTGCTGAGCATTCGACTGACATCCTGGTGCGCTTCGGGCCCGATGGCCTGATCCGCTACATCTCACCGGCCTGTCGCAGCCTCGGTCTTGATCCGGACGAAGAGGTGGGGCGTCACATCGCGAGGCTGATGGTCGCCGACGGCGGGCAAGATCCCGCAGTCCTCCTCACCGCCCTGTTCAGCGGCGCCGAAATCGACACGACGGCGCCCCGGCAACACAGGATTTTCGCTCAGGGTGGCCGTGAAGTCTGGCTGGAGGGAAGCCCCAGCCTCGTCCGCGACGCGAGGGGCGAGGTGGTGGAGGTCATCACCGTCCTGCGCGACATCACCGCCCGGCACGAGATCGAGGCGGCCCTGGCCCAGAGTGAGCGCCGCTTCCGCACCCTGACCACCAACGCGCCGGACATGATCAGTGAGATGCGGCTGGACGGCACCCTGACCTATGTCTCGCCGGCCAGCCTGGCGATCCTTGGCTTCACGCCCGAGGAGATGCTGGGTCGCACGCCCTTCTCCTTCATGCACCCCCAGGACGCGGCCCGGGTGCGGGAGATGTGCCGGATGGTCTTTGAGTCCGAGGGTCAGGTCGAACCCTGGTCGGTGGAGTACCGCGCCTATGACAAGGCGGGCCAGGAACGGTGGATGGAATCGAAGCCCACCTTCGTGACCCATCCGACCAGCGGACGCTTCTCGGGCCTCACGGACGTGATGCGCGACATCACCTCGCGCAAGGTGCTGGAGGCCGAGCTGCGCCAAGCCCAGGCCGAGGCCGAGGCCGCCGCCGCGGTCAAGACGGAATTCCTGGCCAATATGAGCCACGAGTTGCGCACCCCGCTCACCAGCATCATCGGCTTCACCAGCCTGGCCGGCGAGCAGCCCGACCTGGCCCCCCTGACCCGGACTTATGTCGAGCGGGTCGGCGACGCCAGCCGCGCCCTGCTGTGTACGGTCAACGACATCCTCGACTTCTCGAAGCTGGAGGCTGGCCAGGTGACCTTCCAGGCCCAGCCGGTGTCCCTGACCAAGCTCTCCCAGGCGACGCTGGACCTGTTTACACCGCAAGCGGGCGCCAAGGACCTGGACCTCACCCTGGACGGGGAGGCCGGCGACCTGACGCTGTCCATCGATCCCGACCGTATTCGCCAAATCCTGCTGAACCTGGTGGGCAATGCGGTGAAATTCACCCAGGCCGGCTGCGTCACCCTGCGCACCCGCTATGACCAGGGGACCCTGCGCGTCGAGGTGATCGACACGGGTGCGGGCATCCCCCCCGACAAGCTGAACCGCCTGTTCCAGCGCTTCTCCCAGGTCGACGGCGGCCTGACCCGAACGGGCGGCACCGGGCTAGGCCTGGCCATCTGCAAAGGTCTGGTGGAGGCCATGGGCGGAGAGATCGGGGTCGATAGCGTGGTCGGCCAGGGGAGCCGCTTCTGGTTCACCCTCCCCGCCCCCCTGGCCGAAGCGCCGCAGATCGCGGCGGACGGCTCAGCCGCGACCCAGCCGACCTTCGTCGGCGTCCGGGTGCTGGTGGCGGACGATCACCCCGCCAACCGCGAGCTTGCTCGTCTATTCCTGGCCGGCGTCGGGGCGGAGGTCACCGAGGCGTGCGACGGCGAGGAGGCGGTGACCCTGGCCGCCGAGCAACCCTTCGATGTCATCCTCATGGACATTCGCATGCCGCGCCTCGACGGCCCCGGCGCTCTGAACGCCATCCGCACGACGCCAGGCCCCAATGACGCCACCCCGATCCTGGCCTTCACCGCCGACGCCGAGAGCGACGATCGGCTGTTCGCCCTGGGCTTCCAGGATATCGTGGCCAAGCCGCTGCAGCCCGGAGCGCTGATCGCCGCGGTGGCCCGCGCCTCGGACTTTAGCCCCCAGCCCTGGAGTGCGGCCCTTGCAGGCTAGGCCCCGCATCCTGGTCGCAGAGGATGACGCCGGCGTCCGCGACGTGATCCGAACCCGCCTGGAGATGGCGGGCTACGAGACCCACACCGCCCGCACCGGCGTCGAGGCCTTGAGGCGAGTTCACGAGCTCAAGCCTCAGGGCCTGGTCCTGGACATCAACATGCCCGAGTTGGACGGCTTTGGGGTGCTTACCGCCCTGAAGGCGCGACCGGAGCTCAAGTTCCCGCCAACCCTGATGCTCACCGCGCGCCACGCCCCCGACGACGTTCGCCGCGCCGTTGGACTGGGCGCCAAGGACTACCTGACCAAACCCTTCAGCGAGAGCCAACTGCTGGCCCGGGTCGCTCGCCTGCTGCGCCGGCCGATCCCACCGGCTCCCCAAGCGCCGGACGCCGACAGCATTATGATATAGGCGCTCGGCAACGTCCGCCGCTCCCGCGCGTTTGGGCGCCCGGAGGCGCGATGCGACTGTCGATTCAAGCCGATCTGACCTACAGCTTCGAGCAGCCCTGCGAGGTTCTGCTGCTGCTGGAGGCCGCCCGCGCGCCCGACCAGGCCATCCATTCCGAGCGCCTGATCCTCACGCCCGCCGCCGAGATCGCCCGCCTGGACGACAGCGTCACCGGCGAGCGGCGCGCGGTGTTCACCGGCTACGGCGAGGTGGCCATCGCCTACACCGCGCAGGTCGAGCTGCTGGCCCGCGACGCCAACCTCAAGGGCGCCCGCGCCACCCAGGTCCGCGACCTCCCAGGCGAGGCCCTGCGTTATCTGCGCGCCAGCCGCTACTGCCCGTCCGACCGCTTCGAGGCCTTCGTCGACAAGGAGTTCGGCAAGTTGCAGGGCGGCGACAAGGTCGCCGCCATCGCCGATTGGATCGGCGGACACCTGGCCTATGAGGCCGGCGTCAGCGACGCCATGACCACGGCGCTGGACACCTTCGTCGACCGCGCCGGGGTCTGCCGCGACTTCGCCCATCTGGCCATCAGCCTGTGCCGCGCCGCCGACATCCCGGCCCGCGCCGTCAGCGCCTATGCCTGGAAACTGGAGCCGCCGGACCTGCACGCCGTGGCAGAGGTCTATCTGGGCGGCCGCTGGCGGCTGATCGACGCCACGGGCCGGGCCCCCATCGACGGCCTGGTCCGCGTCGCCACCGGCCTGGACGCCGCCGACATCGCCTTCATGACCATCTTCGGCAAGGCCGACCTGGTCAGCCAGAGGTTCGCCATCGAGAAGGCGAAGGGCTAGCCTTGGCCGCCCCCCTCGACGCCATCGTCATCGGCGCCGGACCCGCCGGCCTGGCCGCCGCCATCTACCTGGCCCGCTTCCGACGCCGGGTGCTGGTGCTGCACGACGGCGACAGCCGCGCGGCCTGGATCCCCCGCAGCCATAACCATCCGGGCTTCCCGGGCGGGGTCGTGGGGGTGGATCTGCTGGAACGCACCCGCCGCCAGGCCGAGGAATTCGGGGCTAGGATCGAGGCGGCTCGGGTCACTGGCCTCGCCGTCGAGGGCGACGGCTTCAAGGTCACGGCGGGCGACCGCGGCCTCGCCGCGCGGTCGGTGATCCTCGCCACCGGAATCGTTGATCGCCTGCCCGACCTGCCCGGCGTGGAGGCCGCCGTGCGCCGGTCGCTCGTCCGCATCTGCCCGATCTGCGACGGCTTCGAGGTCACCGGCCAGGCTGTCGCGGTGATCGGCGACGGCGCCCTGGGTGTCCGCGAGGCCCTGTTCCTCAAGACCTACAGCGACAAGCTCACCCTGATCCACACCGGCGGCCCCAACGCCCTGGCCGACGACGAACGGGCGACACTCGCCAAGGCCGGGGTCCGCCTGATCGAGGCGCCCATCGCCGAAGTCGTCCTGGACAATGACCGACTCACGGCTCTGGCCTTCACCGAGCAGGGCCGGCTGGAGTTCGACGCGGTCTATACCGCGCTCGGGTTTGATCCGTGTACGGCGCTCGCTCTCCAGGCCGGCGCCCGGCGCGATGAGGACGGGCGCCTGATCGTCGATGACCATCAGCAGACCACTGTGCCCGGCCTCTATGCCGCCGGCGATATGGTGCGCGGCCTCAACCAGATCAGCACCGCTCAAGGCGAGGCCGCCATCGCCGCCACCGCCCTGCACAACCGGTTGAGGGAAACCGAGGCCCAGAGCACGTAGGTTCGGCGAACCGGACTCTTTGCTGCATCGCAGCAACGATCCATGCTGCACCTGCGTTGAATCCATGCCACCCCCTGGCGTGAAAGGTTCGATATGCGTCCCCTCTCTGACACCCTGATGCGGATGACCGCCTTCCGCGAAGCCGGCGCGATGATCGGCTCGCGAGCCGGTTCTGAGCGGCTCACAGAGCTTGACGGCTTTGGCCGCAACCCCGGCGCCTTGGACGCCCTGGCCTATGTCCCCGAGAACCTTGCCCGGCGCGCGCCCCTGGTCGTCGTGCTGCACGGCTGCACCCAGAGCGCGGCGGAATACGACCTCGGCTCCGGCTGGTCGGAACTCGCCGAGGCGGCCGGCTTCGCCCTGCTGTTCCCCGAGCAGGCCCGCGCCAACAACCTCAACCTCTGCTTCAACTGGTTCGAGCCCGGCGAAACCCGCCGCGGCCGGGGCGAGGCCGCCTCCATCCGCCAGATGATCGAGGCGATGATCGTCGCCCACGACCTCGACCGCCGCCGCGTCTTCGTCACCGGCCTCTCGGCCGGCGGCGCCATGGCCAACGTCTTGTTGGCGAGCTATCCCGAGGTGTTCGCTGGCGGGGCGGTGATCGCCGGCCTGCCGTTCGGGGCCGCTGCGTCGGTCCCACAGGCCTTCGACGCCATGCGCGGCCATGGCCTCGCGGGCGACACGGCGCTGTCGAACGCCATCCGCAAGGCCAGCCCGCACAAGGGCCCCTGGCCCAGCGTCTCGGTCTGGCATGGCGGGGCCGACCATACGGTCAGCCCGACCAATGGCGAGGCGGTGCTGGCCCAATGGCGCGGCGTCCACGGCCTGGCCGCCGACCCCAGCCATGTCGAGACCGATGCCGGCCACACCCGCCGCATCTGGCGCGACGCCCGCGGCCGCGCCGTGCTGGAGCACAACCTGGTGGCCGGCATGGGCCATGGCGTGCCGCTGAAGCCGGACGGCGCGGCCGGTGGCGGGGTGAGCGGCGCCTATATGCTGGACGTCGGCCTGGCCTCCACCCGCGCCATCGCCGCCGGCTGGGGCCTGATCGAGGCCGCTCCGGTCGCCGAACGCCTCGCCGAGGCGCCGGGCCCGAGCCGCCGGCCCGCCCCGCCCCGCCCAAAGCCCCTCGCCCCAAGACCTCGGCCATCGGAACCGTGATCGAGGACGCGCTACGCGCCGCCGGCCTGATGCGGTAGGGCCGCGTCGGCGATGGAGTGAGGGTCGGCGCATCCGTCAAACGCTGGGTATAGGCGCAGGCTAACCTTGCTTCTGTAGCTCTTAGCGCTATACTACCGACGATGACTGACTAGCGGCGCGACATGACCGTCTACATGACCAAGGCGTTCGATCGCTTCGCCGGCAAGGCGGCGCTGGAGGCCGACACGCTGTTGCAGGCAGCGGCCGCCGTCGCCGAGGGTCGCTTCGACGCCGACCTCGGTGGTGGGGTGTTCAAGCAGCGGGTCGCGCGACCGGGCGGCGGCAAATCCGGCGGCTTCCGGACCATCATCCTGTTCCGGATCGGTGGGCACAGCGTCTTCGCCCACGGGTTCGCCAAGAGCGAGAAGGCCAATGTATCGGCCACGGAATTGAAAGCGTTGAAGCGGCTGGCGGAGGCGCTTCTCGGATTGACCCCGGCTCAGGTGGCCGCGGCGGTCGAAGGACGTGAACTGATCGAGGTGGTGAACCATGGCGACGACTAGGACCAAGGCCGGCTCCGGCATCCTGGCCTCCGTCCATGAGACGGCGGCAGGCCTGCATAGGGTTGGCGCCCTCGACAAGGCCACCATGCGTGAGTTCGACGCCCTGTGCCTGACCCCGGTGCAGCCGCTCAGCCCGGAAGAAATCCGGGCCCTGCGGGAACACGAACAGGTCTCACAAACCGTCTTCGCCCATCACCTGAACGTCCGGAAGGACGCCGTCAGCAAGTGGGAACGCGGCGAGAAGCGACCCGACGGCCCGTCGCTGAAGCTGCTGAACCTCGTACGCACGAAGGGCCTCGCGGCCATCGCGTGAGTGACGGAGCGAACGCCCAGGATGAGCTTTCAGGCGCACGGCCCGACCGGCGCCGGCCAAGCTCAACGAGGCGTTCGCCGCGACTCGAACCAAGCTAATAGGGCTGGATGACCCTTCGAAGCGTCCCCTCGGACTTTGACCCCGACGTTGTTGCGGCGATCGATTCCGATCTGGCGCGGATCAAGCGCGAGCAGCCCCCTTACCCTAAACTCTTCTCGATCCGATCCAGCGTCTCCATCGCCGGCAGGCGTTGCGCGACGCTGGTGTTCGGTTCGCGGCCCTGGCCGATGGCGGCGAAGAAACTCGCGGTCCAGGCGTTCGGTGCCGTTCATCGAGGCGTCCGCCTGGCTGACCTCTATGGGATTCCCCTTGGCACACCAGGTCGTCTACTAATTAGACCATCCAGACGGAGCGCCCGGCTCGGGCTAGGCTTACCTCTTCATCCGGCGCCTGAACCTTGAGTCGCCGACGGAGGGGCTGATGCTGATCCTGTTGGGGGTGGCGGTTGTGGTGGCGGGCTTCGCGGCCGGCTTCAATCCGCTGTTGGTGGTGATGGTCTCGGCGGTGCTCACCGGCATGGCGGCGGGGCTGTCGCCGCTGGAGGTGCTCGCCGCCTTCGGCAAGGCCTTCAACGAGAACCGCTATGTCAGCGCCGCCCTGCTGGTGCTGCCGGTGATCGGAGTGCTGGAGCGGGCGGGCCTGCAGGAGCGGGCCAGGACCCTGATCGGCGGCTTCAGGCGCGTGACCCTGGGCCGCCTGTTGATCGGATACCTGCTGTTCCGCCAGCTCACCGCGGCCCTGGGTCTGACCTCCATCGCCGGCCACGCCCAGACCATCCGGCCCATCGTCGCCCCCATGGCCGAGGCCGCCGCCGAGGGCGAGGGCGAGGCGGGCGAACTTCCCGACGAGAGCCGCCAGAGGGTGCGCGCCATGGCAGCGGCCACCGACAATATCGGGCTGTTCTTCGGCGAAGATATCTTCATGGCCATCGGCTCCATCCTGCTGATGGTGGGTTTCCTGGCCCAGAGCGGCATCGTCATCGAGCCCCTGCAGCTCTCCGTCTGGGCCATCCCCACGGCCGTCGTCGCCTTCGCGATTCACGCGGTCCGCCTGGCGCTCTTCGAGCGCGGGCTGAAGGGGCCGGGCGCATGATCAAGCTCGGCGTCGTCTACCTCCTGGCCGGCCTGGTCTTCGCCGCCTTCGCGGTGCTCAGCGCCCGCGACGCCACCAATCCTAAGCGCTGGATGAACACCGGCTTCTGGGGGTTGTTCGCGATCAGCTTCCTGGCGGGCGACTGGCTGGGGGATCTCGGCAACGGCGTCCTGGTGCTGTGCATGGCCCTGATCTCCGGCCTCGGCGGCCTGGGCCGTGGCGAACCGGACGGTTCGCCGGAAGCCCGCAAACTGTCGGCCGAGCGATGGGGGAACCGGTTGTTCATTCCGGCCCTGGTGATACCCGCCACCGTCCTCATCGGCACCCTCGGCCTCCAGCACCTCTCCATCGGCGAAGCGCCCCTGTTCCAGGCCAAGCAGGCGACCCTGATTTCCCTGGCGCTCGGCGCCGTGCTCGCCGTCATCACGGCGCTCGTCCTACTCCGGCAGCCGGTGATCAGCCCGCTGCAGGAAGGCCGCCGGCTGATGGACACCGTCGGCTGGGCGGGTCTGCTGCCTCAGATGCTGGCGGCGCTCGGCGCGGTCTTCGCCCTGGCCGGGGTCGGCGGGGTGGTGGGAGACCTGGTGACCACCTGGATTCCCTTGGACGGACACCTTGCGGCCGTGGCCGTCTACTGCCTGGGCATGGCGCTGTTCACCATCATCATGGGCAACGCCTTCGCCGCCTTCCCGGTGATGACCGCAGGCGTCGGCCTGCCGTTCCTGATCGTCAAGTTCGGCGGCGACCCGGCCGTGGTCTGCGCCATCGGCATGCTGTCGGGCTTCTGCGGGACGCTGATGACGCCCCTGGCCGCCAACTTCAACATCGTGCCCGCGGCCCTCCTGGAACTGAAGGACCGCCACGCGGTGATCCGCGCCCAGATCCCCACCGCGGCGCCCCTGCTACTGGCCAACATGGTGCTGATGTATGTCCTCGCCTTCCGCTGAACTGACGCCGGAGATCGCCTCGCGTTTCGCCCGCATCGCGCTGGGCCACGTCGCCCGCGAATATCCCAACAAGATGGACCACGTTCTCGACGGCCCCGGGGACGCCGTGGGACCTCGGACCCTGCACCCCATCTTCTTCGGCAGCTTCGACTGGCACTCCTGCGTGCACGGATACTGGACGCTCGCCACCCTGCGCCGCCTGCATCCGGAAATCCCCGAGGCGGCGGCCATCGACGACCTGTTCGCCGGCGCCTTCACCGCCGAGAAGGTCGAGGTCGAGCGGGCCTATCTGGACCGACCCTCCAGCCGCGGCTTCGAACGCCCCTACGGCTGGGCCTGGCTACTGATGCTGCAGGCCGAGTTGATCCGTCATGACGACCAGGTCTGGGGCCGGCGACTGGCCCCGCTGGCCGAGGCCTTCGCCGACCGCTTCCGCACCTACCTGCCCAAGGCCACCTATCCGGTGCGCACCGGCGTCCACAATTCCACGGCCTTCGCCCTGACGCTCGCGGCCGACTACGCCAAGGCCATGCGGGACGCCGCTCTTGAAGCCCTGCTGCGGGACACCGCGCGCGCCTGGTACGGCGCCGACCGCGATGCCGCCGCCTGGGAGCCCTCCGGCGACGACTTCCTGTCCCCGACCCTGATGGAGGCCGAGGCCATGCGCCGGCTGCTGCCCGTCACGGAGTTCCGGCTGTGGTTCGCGCACTTCCTGCCCGAGGCCGCCAAGGGCCTACCCGCCAGCCTGTTCACGCCGGCTACGGTCAGCGACCGCAGCGACGGCAAGATCGCCCATCTGGACGGCCTCAACCTCAGCCGCGCCTGGTGCTGGCGGGCGATCTCGCAGGGTCTCGCACCCGATGATCCCCTTCGCGCGGTCGCCCACGCGGCGGCCGACCGCCACCTGGCGGCCAGCCTGCCCCACGTGGCCGGCGACTATATGGGTGAACACTGGCTGGCCAGCTTCGCCCTGCTGGCCCTGACAGCCTAGCCAGGCCCGCTTGTGAATGCGGCTGAGCGCCGCCACTAGGGTCTTCAGCTCGGCGGCGGCAAAGGTCGGTATCGCTCATGCCCAAGACGACACCGGGCGCCCGACTTAGGCCAACGATTGTCTGCAGCGCAGCGTCGCGAGGGCCGCAGGCGCTGAAATCGCACCGCGCCTCCCGAGCGGCCCAGCCAACATACAAAACGAGATCACGACAGTGGGCGGCATTGGGCGTAGAGCTTCACGGTTGGCTTGGCTATGCGGCCAAACGCGAAGGATCCTGGCGTCCGGGATCGGACCAGTTTCCCCGACCATGACGACGTCCCTCCAGGGAATCGAAGACGCGCAAACGCTCGCCCAGGCGATCGTTGATACGATTCACGAGCCCCTGCTCGTCCTCGATGCGCAATTCCGGGTCCTGGCCGCCAGTCGCTCGTTCTACGCGATCTTCCAGGTCGATCCGGAGCAGACCATGGGCCGACCGCTCTACTCCCTCGGCGACGGGCAGTGGAACATCCCGGCCCTGCGGGTGCTGCTGGAGACAATCATTCCCGAGCGCGCGTCGATGGACGGCTTCGAGGTCGAGCACGACTTCCCCGGCCTTGGCCAGCGCACGATGCTGCTCAACGCCCGCAAGGTGATCTATGAGCGCAGCACCATCACCACCATCCTGCTGGCCTTCACCGACATCACCGCCCGGCGGCTGATCGAGCGGGAGAAGGAGGAGTTGCTCGAGCGCACTGAGGATCTGCTGGCCCAGCAGCAGACGCTATTGCAGGAGATGCAGCATCGGGTCGCCAACAGCTTGCAGATCATCGCCAGTATTCTGATGATCAAGGCCCGCGCGGTCAGCTCCGAGGAAACCCGCCAGCACCTGCGCGACGCCCACCAACGGGTGATGTCGGTAGCGGAGGTCCAGGCCCAGCTCCACGCTTCGGGCGGCGTCGACAGGATCGAAGTGGGCGGCTACCTCACCAAGCTCTGCGGCGACCTGGCCAAGTCGATGGTTGGCGACGACCAACCCATCCATCTGGAGGTCATCGCCGACGACGGAAAGATCGGGTCCGACAAGGCCGTCAGCATCGGCCTGATCGTCACCGAGTTGATGATCAATGCGGTGAAGTACGCCTTTCCGGCCGCCAAGGCCGACGCCCGGGTCCTGATCACCTTCTCCAGCGCCGGAGACGCCTGGACGCTGACCGTCGCCGACAACGGTATCGGCAGGGCCGCCGACCTCTCGCCGCGCAAGAACGGTGGGATGGGCACGGTGATCGTCGAGGCCCTGGTCAAGCAGCTGGGCGCCACGATGGAGGTCCGCTCCTCCGGGGGGTTGACCGTCTCGATCACTCACCTCCCGACCTCGCAGGCGCCCGAGGCGGCCTAACCCTACGTTCAGGCGGGCGTCGGTTTCGACCTCGCCGGCCAGGATTGGCATAGTCGAGACCACCCACAAGCGAACAGCCAAACGCCGCCCGCATGACACGGGCGGCGTGGCCTTGGTCTTCGCGCCTACTTCTTCTTGGCGGCCTGAACTTCGATTTCCGCGAGCATGCCCGGCGCCACCAAGGCGGCCACCTGCATGGTCACCCGCGCCGGCTTGTTGGGCTGTTCGGCAGTCCCGAAGAACTGCTTGTAGCCCTCCATCATGCCGGCGAAGTCCATGCCCCCGCCCTTGGCCGGGTCGCCTACCAGGTAGACGCGCATCATCACCACGTCGCCCATGGTGTAGCCCTGGCCTTTCAGGACCTCCTCGATGCGCTTCATGACGCCGATGGTCTGGGTCTTGGTGTCCCCGAACTGCACCGGGGTCCCGGCGGGCGCGCCGGCATTGAGCGGCGGCGGGGTCATGCCGCTGACATAGATGGTGTCGTAGCCGGCCGGCACGACGGCGGCCTGCAGGATGGCGCCCGTGGGCGTGCCTACCCGGACGATGTCGTCAGCCGCGGCGGGGGCTGCGGCGGCGGCCAGCACAGGCAGGAGGGCGGCCAGGATCAGTCTGCGCATCGGGAGGTTTCCTTCATGTGGGCGCCGGCGGTCGGCGGATCGGCCCACCTTGGGTCAGGCGGGCGGTGATGTTCAAGCCATGCCCTTCGCCGCGCCGCGCCCCTTCATCGCGCCGGAGGGCGCAAATCGCCCGGAAATCACCCTGTTTGATTAAACGACAGGCACAAGACGCACAGTTGATTTGCAGTTATGGCGCGAATTGCGAGTGAAAACTTAGGTGTTCACTCACCTGTTGGTCGGAAATTCGGCCACCTCTCGGTATATCGTGCCCGAATATCGCGCATTCCCTGCACCGAACACCCGCATTGTGACGACAATGCGATCCATCTCTCTCATCGCGTTGACACCAAAAAGGATTCGTGTGGACCTCTTACTGTCGCATTAATTGCCGTGAAGACGTCGTTAGGGCAGTTTTTGAGACGATAGAAAAATAAGAACACGAACGAGGAAACGATCAGCCGGGCGATCTCAACTTTTGCGTGAGTTCATCGGTATGAGTGTCGATTACACATCTTATAGCTCTGATGCGGCTGTCATGGTCGGGCGTCTCGCGGCCTCTTGCGCGGATATTGAGTAACACAAACCAACAATTCTGGACGAATACCTGGGACAGAGGGCCACAGCCCATCCCCGGAGCGTCCGTCAACATTCCGGCGCCTGAGCACACAGGCGCACGGGGAACCTTGCGGCCGACTTGCGCCGTGACTGATGAGGGGGTCTACCAAGATGAAATCCACAACCCGCAACGCATGGCTGGCGAGCGTCTCGCTCGCTTCCGTATTGATCGCTGGGGCCGCCTCGGCCCAGACGCTGGCCGCCGCTGCGGCCGAGGTCGATGAGGTCATTGTCACCGGCACGCGGCAGACCGGCCTCAAGGTCGAAGACAGCGCCGCGCCGGTCCAGGTGGTCGACACCGCCGCCCTCACCCGCACCGGCCAGACCGACCTGCGGGTCGGCCTCGCCAACCTGGTGCCGTCCTTCAACGCCCAGGCCTTCGGTGGCGACACCGCCAACCTGACCCTGTCGGCGCGCCTGCGGGGCCTGTCGCCCAACCACGCCCTGGTGTTGATCAACGGCAAGCGTCGGCATACCACCGCCAACTTCGCCGTCCTTTCGGGCGCCTATCAGGGCGCGGCGGCGACCGACCTCAGCTTCATTCCCATGGCCTCCATTGGCCGGATCGAAGTCCTGACCGACGGCGCGGCGGCCCAGTACGGCACCGACGCCATCGCCGGCGTCATCAACGTCATCCTCAAGAAGAACAGCGAGGGCGGCTCCATCTCCGCCACCGGCGGCGAGTACATCGATGAGGGCGGCAAGACGGCCGCCATCTCGCTGAACATCGGAACCGCGCCCACCGAGAACAGCTATCTGAACCTGACGGCGGAGACCAAGTACCACGGTTTCAGCAACCGCGGCCTTGCCGACCAGCGCTCGGTCAACCCCGCCAGCCCCAGCTACTCGGCGACCCACTTCGCCTACGAAAGCACCCTGCCGGGCTTCCCCAACTTCAACCTGATCTCCGGCGACGCGGAGTATCGGCTGAGCAATCTCGGCTACAATGGCGGCATCTCGGTCACCGACGACCTTGAGATCTATTCCTTCGGCTCCTACGGCCACAAGGACGCCTCGGCCTATGAGAATTACCGCCGCTACAACCGCGTCCAGGGCAAGATGGGCGCGGCTGACCGACCCTATCCCGCCGGCTTCAGCCCGCGTGAGCGCATCATTGAGGACGACTATGCCGGCACCCTCGGCATTTCCGGCGCCGTCGGCGGCTGGAACTTCGACCTGAGCTCCACCTACGGCGTCGACGACATCGAGGTCCGCGTCGAGGACTCCATCACCGCCAGCCTCTACGCCGACACCTCGACCCTGACCGCCAAGGGCTTCTCGCCCACCTCGTTCCACGCCGGCTCCTGGACCACCACCCAGCTGACCAACAACCTCGACCTCTCCAAGGAGTTCGAGGTCGGCCTGGCGACCCCCCTGGCCGCGGCCTTCGGCTTCGAAAACCGCCACGAAACCTATGAGATCGGCGCCGGCGAGCCCGCGTCGCGGTACAAGGAAGGCTCGCAGTCCTATCCCGGGTTCGCGCTCACCGACGCCGGCAAGCACAGCCGCGACAGCTGGGCGATCTATGCTGACCTGGCGGTCTCGCCCGTCGAAGCCCTGCAGCTCGACGTCGCGGTCCGCTACGAGCATTTCAGCGACTTCGGTGAAACCACCGTCGCCAAGCTGACGGGACGCTACGATTTCAACGATTATATCGCGGTCCGCGGGACGGCCAGCACCGGCTTCCGCGCCCCGACCCTGGCGGAATCCTTCTATTCGGCCACCAACGTGTCGCCGACCTCGGCCTTCGTGCAACTGGCGCCCAACTCGCCGGCCGCCCGCCTGCTGGGCATCGACGCCCTGAAGCCCGAAGAATCCACCAACTACAGCATCGGCATCGTGGCCCACCCGCTGCCGGCCATGACCTTGACCCTGGACGCCTACCAGATCGAACTGACCGACCGCATCTTCGGCTCCAGCTCGCTCTACGGCACCCGCGGCGGGGTCCTGACCTCGCCCCAGGTGCTGGCGGCGATCCTCGCCAACGGCAACGTGCTGGACCCGACCGTGACCACCACGGGGATCAATATCTTTTCGAACGGCCTCGACACCCGCTCTCGCGGCGTCGATCTGGTGATCTCCTACCCCACCGACCTTGGTGACTACGGCCGCATCGACTGGAGCCTGAGCGGGAACTACAACACCACCAAGGTCACCAAGGTGAAGGCGCCGCCCGCGCCGCTGGCCACCCCCAGCGTCCCGTTCCCCGCCGGACAGACCCTGTTCGCCGGCAACGCCAAGTCCCTGCTGGAAACCGCGTCCCCCAAGTACAAGCTTGGCCTGAACGCGCTCTACTCCTTCGGCGCCCTGACCGTGAACCTGACCGAGACCGTCTACGGCAAGTCCTCGGCCCTGTCGGATCCCGGCACCGGTCCGCTGCTGCAGACCTCCATCGGCACGACGGCCATCACCGACCTTGAAGTCTCCTATAAGTTCTTCGACGCGGTCACCGTCTCGATCGGGGCCAACAACCTGTTCAACAAGTACCCGGACAAGCTGTCGGCCCAGTTCCAGGCCGCCTGCGTCGCCTCCGGCGGGGGCTGCGTGGCGCAGTACCCCACCTACTCGCCCTTCGGCATCAACGGCGGCTACTACTACGGTCGCGTCACCTACGCCTTCTAACCAAGGTCTTCGGAGAGCGTGGAAGGGCGGCCCTCAGGGGCCGCCCTTTTTCGTTGTGTCAGGCGCGCGCCAGGGTCTTGCCCATGCGGATCAGCGGGACATTGAACCCTGTCGAGGTCTGGGCCTCAAAGGGCTCGATCGTCTGGTAGCCGGCGGCCCGATAGAGAGGCTCCCCCGAGAGCGTCGCGGCCATCTCGCAGCGGCTGAAGCCCTCTGCGGCGGCCGCGGCCTCGCAGGTATCCAGGATCAGCCTGCCCACCCCCCGGCGAGCGAAGTCGGGATGGGTGTACATGGCCCGGATGCGGGCCGGTTCCGTGGCGGGGTCCACCAGCCCCGCATCACGCCCGGCGCTGTGATCTCCGCCGAACAGGGTAGCCCGCCGGCTCCAGCCGCCGCAGCCGGCGATCTGGCCATCGGCCTCCACCACGAAATAGGCGCCGTCCTCGATCAGCTGGCTGTCCAGCCCCATGATCTCGAAGGAGGCGGCGACCCCCTCGGGCGGCAGGTAGGCCGCCAGGTGGACGCGGATCGCCTGCTCCATCAGGGCGCGCAGGATCTCGATATCACCCGGGTCTGCTTTTCGGATGGCCAAGGCGCCATGCGGCGCAGCCGCCACGGCGCGGGCCGCCTCGCGTCGGTTAATGTCGCTTGCCGGCATACCCACCCCCTGTGGCCCAGGACAATTCCTCGCGCGCTGGCGAGCAAGACTAGACCACCGAGATCCACGGGTCGCTATGCGGATGCTGTTCTGGCCCTTGATGAAGCGGGCGGCTTGGGGACAGTCTCGCCCTATGAGCCTGCCGCCCCTGCCCTACCAGCCCTCCGGAACCCCCTGGCCGACCGAGGAATGGCCGCTCGGCCTGTTCCCGCCCGGCTTCGACCGCCTGCGCCTCGATGACCTGATGGCCGAGCAGTTCGACCAGCTGGCCTTCGGCGAGGCCCACGCCGTGGTGATCATCCGGGAAGGCCGGCTGATCTTTGAGCGCTATGGCCCTGACCACGGCCCCGACAAGACCTGCATGTCCTGGTCCAAGGCCAAGAGCATCACCCACGCCCTGACCGGCCTGCTGGTGGGGGACGGCAAGCTGGATATCCACGCCCCGGCCGACGTGCCCGAATGGCGTGACGGCGGCGACCCGCGCGGCGCCATCACCCTCGACCACCTGCTGCGCATGTCCTCCGGCCTGGAATTCTCCGAGGTCTACCTGCCCGATCAGCAGTCCGACACCATCGAGATGATGTGGGGCTCGGGGAAGGAGGACGTGGCCCACTACGCCGCCGACAAGCCCCTGGACTACGCCCCCGATCGCTACTGGTCCTATTCCAGCGGCACGACCAACATCATCGCCCGCGTGCTGGCCAAGACCCTCGACGCCTACGGCCCCGACTTCGAGACCTTCATGCGCGAACGGCTGTTCAAGCCGCTGGGCATGACCAGCCCGGTCCCGAAGTTCGATCCGGCCGGCACCTTCATCGGCTCGTCCTTCTGCTTCGCCACAGCCCAGGATTTCGCCCGCTTCGGCCTGCTCTATCTGCGCGGCGGGGTCTGGGAGAACCAGCGTCTGCTGCCCGAAGGCTGGGTCGACTATGCCCGCACGCCCACCTTCCAGCAGGAGGGGGTCACTGACGGCCCCTATGGCGCCCACTGGTGGCTTGGCCTCGGCGGCCCAGGGTCCTTCTCCGCCAATGGCCACGAGGGCCAGTTCACCCTGCTGGTCCCCGACCTTGACCTGGTGGTGGTCCGCCACGGCAAGACCCCCGCCGAGAAGAAGGACGACCTCAAGGCCTGGCTCGCCGAACTGGTGGACTGCTTCCGACCGTGAGCCGCCCATCGGGGCGCGGAGTCAGCACGGCGCGGCGTGGGCGGCGACGGCGATGGCCAGCTCGTCGCGCATCATCTGCTTCAGCCGCTCCGGCCCCAGGATCTCCACCTTGTCGCCCCAGGTGAACAGGTGCCAGGCCAGCTCGCGCATGCCGCCGGCGTGGAAGGTGGCCAGCACGCCGCCGTCGGGCAGGGGCTCCAGCCTCTGGGTCGGGTGGAAGCGCCAGCCCATGGCCTCCTCGGCGCCATGGGGCAGGATGCGCAGCCGCACCTCCTCCACCGCGTCCTGATAGATGCCGAAGGAGCGCTCGACGAAGGCCTGCAGGGTGAAGTCCTCGGGCTTGGCGCCGAAGGTCTCGGTGACCTCCAGGTCCGCCACCCGGTCGAGACGCCAGGTACGCGGCTCCTTCGAACTTCCCTCCGCCCCCACCAGGTAGTTGGACCGCCCGAACAGCACCCCGAAGGGCGTGATCTCCCGCACCCGCCCCGGCGTCGAACCGCCCTGGTATCTGAACCGCAGCCGCCGCAGCGACTTGATGGCGTCGCGGATGGCGCCCAGCACGCTCTCATCCTCGAAGGGCCTGGGCCCGGCATGGATGGAGATGGCCTCGGCTTCCAACAGGGCCTCAAGGTCCGGGGCGAGCTTGCGGCGTACCCCGGCCCGCATGGCCGACAGCACCTTCTGCTCCAGGTTCAACAGGGCGGCCGACCGGCCGGTTGCGCCCATGGCCCGGAACTGCTCGGCCGCCGCGTGCAGGGCCGCGAACTCATCGGCGGTCGGGGCCTGGAAGATGCCGTCGAGGCCGGAGGGAATCTTCCAGCGCCGGGTGGGCGGGTCCTCCACCTCTTCCATCTGCGGGAAGGCGTCGCGCACGGCGTCGCGCATCCGCTCGGCGGTGCGCCGCCCCACCCCCATGGCCTGGGCCATCTCGTCCAGGGTCAGGCCCTCGGCGGAGGAGGCCAGCAGGCGGGCCAACTCCAGCAGCCGTGTCGCCTTCTCGTGCCGCAAGCTGCGTCCTCCGCCGTCCTCCCCACCTTTTAGCCGGTGAGCGCCGTCTCCGGCTACCGGTCCGCGCGGGGCTGGGCGGCGATGGCCGCGGCGAACCGCGCCAGTCCCCCGCCCAGGGCGGCCGACAGCTCCGGGTCGGCGGCGATGCCCGCGGCGTCCAGCGGCCGGCCCCGCAGCGGCAGCACCACGAAGGCGTCGTCCACCAGCCGCGCCGACATGGTGGTCAATATCTCCCGCAGCTGGGCCGGGGCGTGGACCGACCCCGGCGAGGTGCTGATCAGGATGGTGGGGGTGTCGTGGAACTCCAGGCTGGCCACCAGCCAGTCCAGCCCGTTCTTCAGGGCGCCGGGAACGCCGTGGGCGTATTCCGGCGAGCTGATCAGCAGGCCGTCGCTGGCCCCGACCGCCTGGCGCAGGGCCGCCACGGCGGCGGGCGGGGCCTCTGTGTCGAGGTCAGGATTGAAGTGCGGCAGGTCCCCAAGGCCCTCATAGGCCGTCACCTCCACCCCCGGCGGCGCCAGCAGGGCCGCGGCCCGCAGCGCCGCGCCGTTGGATGAGACAGCCCTCAGGCTGCCGCAGAGGGCGAGCAGGCGCATGGAACTCCAATCCCGGAAACCTGGTGAATCCTCGTTCGTTGATAGGCCGAGTCGGTGCGCCGGCCGGGACCCAGAAAAAGAGAACATAGCAAAAACATACGACCGGTTCTGACGCACCCGGCGCCTAGGGTGATCCTGCCGAAACGAAAGGAGCCACCCATGCCCAACGTCGCTCAACTCCGCCGCCCCCGCGCCGTCCGCTCCGAACCGTTGTTCCTGTTCGACGTCCGCCGCCCGGTGGAGCCGGCCAACGCCGAGATGATCGCCAAGGTCATCACCCACGCCGACATCGCCGTGCGCCAGGCCGGCGGCCGCCTGAAGCTGCGGGTCTCGCCCGAGATGGTGGAACGCCTGCAGATCCAGGGCCGCCTGGCCACCGGCGACCACCGCCTGGCCGACCTCACCGTGGTCTGGGACGAAGCCCAGGGCGAAGTGGTCAGCGTCCGCGACGACGCCCGCCTGCGCGACGCCAACGCCCGCTTCGCCGAATGGGACTCCCTCTGGGACGAAGCCAGCTACGAGTTCACCGACGAGCGCCAGTCGGTGGCCGCTTAGGGCGTCAGTCGGCCTTGTCGGCCGTGGCCCAAGTGGCCAGTTCGGCCGGGGCGGATTCACCGGGGCGTTCATGTTGCAGTACTTGACCGCAGTGGGCGCCACGGCGCTCAGGCTAGACGACCAAGCAAAATCAGGCGCCGTGATAGTCCGCGATTGGAATGTCGATTGAACGACCCGATATCCGATCTTTGATGATCAGCGAGTAGTTGTAGCCTCCCTGTTTCGCGAAGCGCGGGAGCAGCTTATCCATAAGATCTGAACCATAAGCAGGCGTCATAAAGAGCAGTTTAACCTCGACAGAGGTTTGCGGTTCTATTGTGAACGGTGATCGGAAATACACCGTGGGCTCTATGCCGGCCGAGAGAAGCCGGTCGCGAATCGTAGCGCCGTAGGTCCTGCCGCCCGGCTCAATATCAGATGCGGGAAGCCTGAAATCTGCCGTGTCTGGCCCGAATACGCGCAGTTCTATTTCCAATATCAGCCGATCAGTCTTGGATAGGTTGGTTAGCAGAACGGGACCGTATTGCAGGGCCCAGGAATCGCGATCTCGGTCCTCGCTCAGCATTGCCCAGCCTGACGACACATGCTTCCGGCGGAAGGCAACATCCAAGGGGATGCGTTCCGGAGTCTCGGTCTTCAGGTGAGGCATAGATGGCGGCGGCGAGGCCGGGGTCGGCGCTCGCTCCATGCGTTCAGCGGCAACGCCTGACCAAATGAAAGCCATCAACCAAGCAAGAAAAATCGCGATCATCGCGACCCAAGCCCATGGGCTTCCCACTATCGCCACCGCGCCCAGATACCGGTCTGCGGTCCAGTCTTTTGCGCCGTCCCATACTTGCGAAGCGGCGAGTGCAATGCCGACCACAGCGACAGCCACACCGCCCACAGCAGGCCACAACCACTTGAGAAATCCGTGGATGGTCTCCGCTGCGCGCATTCCCTCACCCTGCCCCGACTCTCGCCAGCACGGCAACGCTTCCGCGTGATAGCGTGTTGCTCAATCGAGCGGGGAGGGAGCGCAGATGCGCTGGGCGACTGTGCTGGTAGCTGTATCCGCGATTGGGCTGTGCGGGGCATCAGAACCGCCCAAACAGCCAAGCGACAAACAGCAGGAAGCCCAGGCCGCCAATGCTCAGGGCAAGCCAGCCCCGCCAGCTCCGGCATCCGCGCCCCCCAAGAATGTCGAACAAGCCCCACCCAGCAAAGAGCGGCGTCAGGATGATGAGGGCGCTCCCGGACGCCACCTTCAAGAGTATGGGCTCTATGCGACCATTGCTCAGGCCATCATCGGCATCGTTGGGCTTGTCGGCCTGTTCTTCACGGTCCTTTACGCCAAGCGGGCGTGGGGCGAAGCTAAGCGAAGCGCGGATGCTTCCAGGGACGGGCTGGCCGACGCCCGCTCCGATGCGGCTGAGCAGGCTAGACGCTTTGAGGCCCAACTTCACATCGCGACTGAAAATCTCAAGATTGCCCAGCGCGCCGCAGCCGAAACTGACCGCGCCTGGCTCAGCCTCACCGTCACTCCAATCGGCGCCCTTCAGATCGATGACGATAAGATTTCTATCAAGGTCAGCGTGGTCACCAAGAACGTCGGAAAGGGACCTGCGATTGGGGTCGAGAACACCGCGGAGCTGGCTTTTGACGTGTTCGATTTGGACCGCACGATCCGACAGAACCCAGGGCTTCAAATCCTTAGCGGGCGGTTCGGGGAGATCATCTTTCCGGACGATGACAGGCGTTGGGAAGGCGTCGCTTCGGTGAGCCGCGAGGCCATGGCCGAAGCAATCGCGGCAGATCGCGCGAGTGATAAGCCAATCGGCGTGTACCCGAGCATCGTTGCGGGGGTTCGTTACTGCCTTCCCGGTGATAACACTCGGCGACTGACCTACATCTACCTCAGCCTCGCAAAGCGCGCGGACGCGAAAGCGAGCTTTGATGAGGGGGACACAAGTCTCGACCTCGCTGATCTGACGTGGTGCTCCGATTTGCGAACCGGTCCAGTCACCTAACACGGCTAGCGCCGCCAGAACTCCTAGCCACGTTGGGGTCACTCCTTTGTTGGAGCGGGACCACGCGGCAGCTGAACGCGGCCGGCACCGCCCGCCCCCACCGCTGTCGTCGCCTCACAATCCCTTATTGCGAGTCATTCTCATCTGCAATAAGCCTGGAGGCCCGCAAGGAGTCGTCCATGGCACAAGACACCGACCTCACCCACGGCGAACGCCTGCTGCTGTTTGGTTTCCGGGCCCTGGCCTTTGAGCTGGGGGCCTGTCCCCTGGTGCGGCGCGCCTTCCGGCAGGCCTGCGGCGGCGGCGAGGCGCTGGGCGCCCTGGAGGTGTTCGTGCGCGAACTGGCCCGCCACGGGCGGCGCAAGGTGACCCTCGGCGGCCCCGGCTCCCTGCCGCTCAGCCGGGACGAGCAGCTGATCCTGGCCCTGTTCGCCGCCGCCCAGGCCGAGGACTATGCCCGGCTGGAGGCCCATCTGGCCTGGCTGCTGGCCGACAGCCCCCGCGCGCCTTTCGCCGCCGCCGCCTGCCTGGTGGCCCAGACCTTCGGCTTCAACGGCCTGGTCCTGCGGGTCCCGGACGTGGCCCCCGGCCCGGAGGCCCGCGCGGCCTCGGAGGTCGTGGTTCCCCTGCGCCGGGCGCTCTAGGGTCCATCGGCGATCGGGAATTTCGGCGCCTTGGCCCTCCCCCTCATCCGCTCATCCCGGCGACCCGGAGGGCGGCGCGAAGCAGTCAAGGCCGGGACCCAGATTCACCTCCGGCTTGAGGTGATTTTCGCCCGAGGCCGAGCTCTATGACCTGGGTCCCGGCCTTGGCTGCTTCGCGCCGCCGAAGATCGGTCGCCGGGAGGAGCGGTAGGGAAGATGACCCGCCGCGCGATCTAGGTGCCGGGCTGGATATAGGGGACCTTGGCGAACAGGCGGCGCTCGGCGCCGCGCGGGTCGTCCACCAGCCGGGTGTCCGCATCGAAGACCATGGTGGCGCGCCGCGTCAGGTCATAGGGCGTCCAGGCGGGAAGCGCCGGGTGGTTCGGATTGCCGGTCTTAGCCATCGCGATGAAGGCCTCGCTCATCGCGTCGGCCACGGCTTGCGCGGCCGCCGACGGCGCTGTCGGCGAGCCCCTGGCCGCCAGGTTGTCGAACACCAGGGGGATGTCGGTGGCGTGCATGGCCCGCAGGCGGCCGGCCTCCACCGTGCTCGGCAGGTCCAGTTGGTAGACGAAGGCCGGCGCCCCGCCCCGCGCCCGTTCCTCGGCCTCGATCACCGCCCCGCGCCAGGAGCGGCCAGCCGTGATGGCGGCGAAGAACACCTCGCTGGGGGAATAGTCCGGGTACAGTTTCCGGTACGCCGCCACCACGTGGTCGGGGTCGATATCCACCCGCATCTCCGGCGCGATCCGGCCGGCCACATCATCCCAGCCCAGGGCGAAAGGATCGGGCTTGGAATGGGCCACGAAGGCCCGGGCCTCGTCGTGGGTGTTGCCGATGATCATCGGGATCTTCAGCCCCTGGGGCGCGGCGTCCGGCCAGAACGGGTGTCGGGTCAGGGACCGCTCGTCCAGCACCGGGCCGAAATAGAGCCCCCCCGGCGTGAAGGGATCGCGCACCGCCAGCCCCTCCAGCAGCCGGGCCACGGGCAGGGTCGCGGCCTCGCCCGCCCGCTCCGGCGTCAGGCCCACGGCGGCCAGGAACAGGGTCATCCGCTCGGTGGCGTGCAGGGGGCCGGACGCCGTCACCTGCTGGCCGCTCATGGTGGCGGCGGTGTGGAACAGGCCCGCGGCGGCCGGCATGGCCATCATGGTGGCGATCTTGGCCCCGCCGCCGGACTGACCGAACACCATGACGCGGGAGGCATCGCCCCCGAACTCGGCGGCGTTGTCGGCGACCCAACGCAGGGCCAGCAGGATGTCCAGCATCCCGACATTGCCGCTGTCGGCGAACTCCGGCCCCGCCAGCTTGGCCAGGAACCCGTAGCCGAAGACGTTGAGCCGGTGATTGATCGTCACCACCACCACCTCGCCGCGACGGCACAGCCGCACGCCGTCATAGAGCGGTGAGGACCCCGACCCGTTCGAATAGGCGCCCCCGTGCAGGTAGACCATCACCGGGCGTCTGGCCCCATCGCGCAGGCCCGGCGTCCAGACATTGAGTAACAGGCAGTCCTCGCTCTGAGGCTGGTCGTCGCGGGACCCTTGCGGCGAGCTCGGCCCGTAGGCGGTGGCGTCCAGAACCTTCGTCCAGGCCCTCGGCGCCAAGGGCGGACGGAAGCGGCGTGGGGCGGTGTCGGCGCCGTAGCGGACGCCCTTGAAGACCTTGATCCCCTGGTCGACGTAACCCCGCACCGGGCCGTTGGTGGTCTTCGCGACCGGCGAGGGTCCCGCCGCCCACACGCCGCAGGGCGCCAGCAGGGCCCCGCCGGCGGCGATCAGCGTGCGTCGCGAGACCTCGCCCATCGGCGTCTCCCCTCGTCTGGTCCGACCAGGATAGCCCCACCCTGACACCGGTGTCACGCCTCTCGCGGCGTCGTATCGGGCTCAGGGATGTAGCGGGACCTCAGCGGTCACATGTCGGCCAATGTTGGTGGGCCTGACCGCCCGCGAAGCCTTGCCCCACAAGCCTTCGTCGGCCACCACCCCGCGAAACAGGCCGTCTCCTCCATCCACCGCCGCCAACCGGTGGAATCGGCGCCCTTAGAACACCACCACCGAGCGGATGCTCTCGCCGGAATGCATCAGGTCGAAGGCCTTGTTGATGTCCTCCAACGGCATGACGTGGGTGATCATCGGGTCGATCTCGATCTTGCCGTCCATGTACCAGTCGACGATCTTCGGCACGTCGGTGCGGCCCCGGGCGCCGCCGAAGGCCGTGCCCTTCCAGACCCGGCCGGTGACCAGCTGGAACGGCCGGGTGGCGATCTCCTTGCCGGCCTCGGCCACCCCGATGATGATGCTCTCGCCCCAGCCCCGATGGCAGGCCTCCAGGGCCTGGCGCATCACCGTGGTGTTGCCGGTGGCGTCGAAGGTGTAGTCGGCGCCCCCGTCTGTCAGGGCCACCAGATGGGCGACGATGTCCCCGTCGATGGCCTTGGGATTGACGAAGTGGGTCATGCCGAACTTACGGCCCCAGGCCTCCCGCTCGGGGTTGATGTCGACCCCGATGATCATGCCGGCCCCCACCATCCGGGCGCCCTGGATGACGTTGAGCCCGATGCCGCCAAGGCCAAAGACGATGACATTGGCGCCCGGCTCCACCCCCGCCGTATTGACCACCGCGCCGACCCCCGTCGTCACGCCGCAGCCGATGTAGCAGGCCTTGTCGAAGGGGGCGTCGTCGCGGATCTTGGCCACCGCGATCTCGGGCAGGACGATGTGGTTGGCGAAGGTCGAACAGCCCATGTAGTGGGCGATGGCCTGGCCCTTGTAGGAGAACCGGCTGGTGCCGTCCGGCATCAGGCCCTTGCCCTGGGTGCCCCGGATCGCCGTGCACAGGTTGGTCTTGCGCGACAGGCAGCTTTTGCACTGGCGGCATTCGGGCGTGTAGAGCGGGATCACGTGGTCGCCGGGCTTCACGCTGGTGACCCCGGGACCGACCTCCAGCACCACGCCCGCCCCCTCGTGCCCCAGGATCGAGGGGAAGATGCCCTCCGAATCCAGCCCGTCCAGGGTGTAGGCGTCAGTGTGGCAAATGCCCGTGGCCTTGATCTCCACCAGCACCTCGAAGGCCTTGGGCCCCTCCAGGTCCACCTCGACGATCTCAAGGGGCTGCTTGGCTTGGAAGGCGACCGCGGCGCGGGTTTTCATGGGGGATTCTCCAGGGCTGGCGCGGACCATGTCGGGCGCTCCGCGCGGAGGCAAGACGCCGGAAGCTCAAAATCTTCTGAGAAACGCGACCGACAAATCGATGGGATGACTCCCCCGCGTTCACGACGAGCGGAGGAGCATCACCCCGCCGACAGCGGCAACCGCACCCGCGCCACCAGCCCAGCCGCCGACGACACCAGCACCACGTCCCCGCCGTGCGCGCGGGCGATCGATCGCGCCACGGCCAGGCCCAGGCCCACCCCGCCGCCGTCCAGGGTCCGGGCGGCCTCGGCGCGGTAGAAGGGCTGGAATACCCGCTCCTCGTCACCCGCCGCCAAGCCCGGTCCGTCGTCGGCGATCTCCACCACTGCGTGGCCGTCGTCTTGGAACACCCGCACCCGGCCCCGCGCCCCGTACTTCACCGCATTGTCCAGCAGGTTGCCGAACAGCCGCTGCAGGCCCAGCGCATCGGCGTCCACTGTCACCGGGGTGCTGTCCTCTAGAACCGTCAGGGCCTGGTCGCCGGCGTCGTCCACCAGGCATTCCAGCAGCGACAGCAGGTCGAGCCGCTCGCGGGGCCGCGCGGCGCTGGCGTCGCGGATGAAGGCCAGGACCGAGGTGATCATCGCCTCCATCTGGGCGACGTCGGCCAGGACGGCATCCTTCACCGGCTTCGGCGCGCCTTCCAGCTTGAACCGGATGCGAGCCAGCGGCGTGCGCAGGTCATGGGAGATGGCGCCCACCATGGCGGTGCGGTCGTCGATGAACCGCTTCAGGCGGACCTGCATGTCGTTGAAGGCGCGCGCCGCGGCGCCCACCTCGGCGGGGCCCGACAGGGCCATGAGCGGGCCGCTAGGGTCACGTCCCAGGGTCTCGGCGGCGCGGGCGAACCGGTCCAGCGGCGCGGTGATCCGGCGGGCGAAGACATAGCCCAGCGGCGCCACCAGCAACAGGCAGCCGCCGAGCCACAGCAGAACCCGCCGCTGCCAGTCATTGGGGAAGGGCTCGGGCTGCGGGCGCACCACCAGCCACTGGCCGTCGGATTGGCGTACCGCGGCGCTGAATTCGCCGAACAGCGGCGGCCCCATCTCCCGGAAGGCCATGACCCGCGCCGGACCGTGAGGTCCGGGACCGGCCTCGAAGAGCAGGTTCCAATCTCCACGTTGGCCCGGCGGCGGGGGCGGCCCATCCCCAGGCGGCGGCGGCGGCCCAGCTCGCTCCTCCATGACCTGGCGGCGCATATTCATGTGCGGCCCCACGATCCCCAGGCGGCGATGCAGGCGGCTCGGGAAGTCCAGATGCTGCGCCAGCCGCACATCGGCCTCCGGCGCCCCCAGCAGGGCGGCGAGCCGCTGGGGTCCGTGCTCGCGGGGGAAGGGCTGGCTGGCTGGCTCGGCCGGCGGCGCGGCCTGGACCTGGCGCAGCAGGGGCCGCCCGAAGCGGGGGGTGAGAGAGCCGCCCTTCAGGGCCTGGGCGACGTCCTCGATCCGGTAGACCGCGCGCGGCGGCGGCGGCATCAACACGACGACGGCGAAGGTCATCGCCTGGGCCGCGATCAGGCTGACCACCAGCAGGGCCACCAGCTGCAGGGCGATGGGCGCGCGGGTGCGCCCGCCTGCGCTCACGGCCGGGTCACCTTGGCGTCGAACAGGTAGCCGGCCCCGCGGTAGGTCTTGATGACCTCGCCGCTGGCGCAATCATGCAACTTGCGGCGCAGGCGGCTGATCTGCACGTCGATGGCCCGGTCGAAGACATCGGCCTCGGTCCCCCGCGCCCGCTCGATCAGTTCGTCCCGCGACAGGATCCGCTGCGGGTTGTCGAGGAAGACGCTGAGCAGGGAGAACTCCCCGGCGGTCAGCAGGATGGTCACCCCGTCGGGCGCCCGCAGCTGGCGGCGCACCCCGTCCAGGGTGAAGCCCAGGAAGTAGTAGGCCTTGCCCCGCAGCGGCCCCGGACCGCGGGCGTCCTCCCCGCGGCGCAGCACGGCGCGCACCCGGGCCAGCAGCTCGCGCGGGCTGCAGGGCTTGGCCAGGTAGTCGTCGGCCCCCAGCTCCAGGCCCAGGATGCGGTCGATCTCCTCGCCCATGGCCGACAGCATGATGATGGCCGGACCACCCGCGTCGGAGATGCGGCGGCAGATGGAGAGGCCGTCCTCTCCGGGCAGCATCAGGTCGAGAACGATCAGGTCGATGGGCGCCCCGGCCAGCGCCTGCTCCATCGCCAGGGCGTCACCGGCCTGAAGCACCCCATAGCCGTGCTGGGAGAGATAGTCGGCGATCCCGTTCCGCAGCTCCGCATCGTCGTCGACGACCAGGATCTGTGGCATGGGGAAGGCATGGGCGGCGGGGGTCATGAAAGCTTCAGTGCGGGCCAATAGTGGCGTCACTATCGCACCCCCGCCACAATTCGTCGCCGTAGCCGGCCGACGCTTCAGTCGTGGGACGGCCCGCCGGGGCCGCCGTGCATCATCATCACCTTGCGCCCCATCATCGGCCCCGCGCCATGCATCCGGTGCAGGGCGTCGAACACGGCCTGCTGCTCGGGCGCGAGGTCCGCGTAGAAGGCCCGCGTCGCGGCCTCCATCTTGGCATGATGCGCCTGGCGCTCGGCGGCCCGCTTGTCCATTTCGTCCAGCCGCTGCGGCGTGGTCATGGCGGGCTTGGGCGGGGCCATCCCCATGGGCGGCATGGCTTGCTGGTGCATGGCGTCCCGGAAGGCGCGCCAGGCGGCTTCCTGGTCAGGACGCAGGCGCAAGATGGTGTGCATGTCCTTGTCCATCTGGGCCATGTGCTCGGCCATCTTCGCCTTCATGGCGGCGGGGTCGCCCGCGCCATGCATGGCGTGCATGTCACCCATGCCGGGCGGCGGGCCGGGGGGCTGGGCGGCGGCGGGACCGGCGAGCAGGCAAATCGCCGCGAGCGCTGCATATCTGATCATGGAATTCCTCCGTGCGAGACTTGCACCCAAGCTCGCACGAACTGGCCCCGCCTTGATTTCAGTCACGGGCTCGCGATTGAAACATGGCTGAAACGGTGGGTGGAAGCTCCGGACCTAGGACGGTGTCTTGTAGATCGACGGCGCTTTGCCGAGGTCGATATGCTCCATGGGAGCGCCGGTTTTCAGGTACAGATCCAGCTCACGAACGCGCGCCAGCGCAATGTCGATCTCAGCCTGAAGATTGCCTCCGGACGTAAACCAGTCGGGCCCGCCGCGCCAGAAGCGCCAGCGCGGGGGCGTGCTCCGATAGATGCGTCCCGGAGATGAATGGGCCCATTCATAGCCTGGACCCATGCGTTCGGTCTGGCTCGTGCGAAACTCGATGACGTAAAATGGTTGGTCGTATTTCCGCCAATGGACAGCGATCTTGTCGAGGTGGCCCTCCCGGATCCGACCATAGCCCAGGCCGAAGATGTCGGGCTCAACCCCCGGCGGCGGTTTTCGCCCCCGCCGAAAGCCAAGCTCCTTGAACAGAGGATAGACCTGCTCCCGCACCGCTGTGACCAGAGGTTTTCGCGAGCCAATGTTCTCCTTCACCCAGGTTTCATAGGACGTCATCGGCGGTCGGTTTCCTTAGCCTCTTCGATGTCTTCGGTTTTTCGCCGATACCAGCGGTCAAGATTTTCGTTGGCGGCGCGCAGCCGCGCCTCCAGGCTCTGGGCCATATCTCTAATCTCCCGATGGGACGCGCCGAACTGGAAGCCGAACTCAGGAGGTCAACAAACCTCACTATCGTCGGGCGAAACTAGCGGCGCTCGATTGCGCCAACGTTCCGAAATCATCTCATACTCTCGCTCGAATAGTAAGAACAAAATAGGAACAAAAAGGGTCCGCTCGTTGGATGTATCGCTCTAACGCTCCTGAGCGCATTACGCTTTGACCCCGAACGAACGCCCTGGTTGAAAGCGCAGGCAAGTTCCAGGAGACCCAGATGGCGGCCGACGACGACCTGACCGTGACCATGGACACCGACACCCACCGCTTCGAGGTCAAGCTGGGCGCGGAGACTGCCTTCGCCGAGTACCGGCTGAAGGACGACACCATAACCTTCCCCCACACCGTCGTGCCCGACGCCTTCTCCGGCAAGGGCGTGGGGGGCAGACTGGTCCAGGCGGGCCTGGCCTATGCGAAGGACAACAGGCTGTGGGTGAAGCCCACCTGCAGCTTCTTCCACGCCTACATCGCCAAGCGGCCGGAGCTGCATGACCTCGTCCACCCCGACATGCGGGAAGGCCTGAAGGTTCCGTAGCCCTCCGGCAAACCATCCACGTCATCCCGGCCGCAGCGAAGCGGAGAGCCGGGACCCAGGGGCGGAGCGCTCGGCCCCTGGGTCCCGGATCGCCTATCGGCGTCCGGGATGACGGGTTATTGTTTCTCGAGCTGAGGTGGCCCTACCCAGTCAATCCCTGCATCTGCGCCGCCAGGGCCCTTACCCGTTCCGGACCGCCCAGCAGCTGGCGGTTCAGACCCACCCGCTTGAACCAGAAATGAAGTCCCAGCAGGTCGGTGATGCCCATGCCGCCGTGGACCTCGGTGGCGGTGCGGGCGATGAAACGGGAAACCTCCGATAGGTGCGCCTTGGCGTGGGCCGCCACCAGCGAGCTCTCCTGCGGCGCGGCGTCAAAGGCGTAGCCGGCATACCAGACCAGCGACCGGCAGGGCTCCAACTCGGCGGCCATTTCGGCGCAGAGATGCTTCACCGCCTGGAAGGAACCGATGACCCGGCCGAACTGCTTGCGCTCCTTGGCGTAGGCCACCGCCTTCTCGATCATCACATCACAGGCGCCCAGGGTGTCGGCGGCCAGCAAGACCCAGCCGGCGTCGCGCAGCCGGGCGAGCGCGCCCGCGTCGCCTGTCAGCGGTTCGGCGGCGACCTTGTCGAAGGTCAGCTCGGCCATCCGTCGCGTGAGGTCGATGCCGGTCATGATCTCGCGCCCGAGCCCGTTCGCCGTCCCATCGACAAGATGCAGAACGCCACCGGTGTCAGCGACGATCAACAGGTCGGCGGCATGGCCATCGGCCACGAACAGCGCCTTGCCCGACAGCTTGCCGTCAGACGCCATCAACCCGGCCCCGTCCCGTGCGCCGGCCACGGCCTCGGAGATCGCCACGGCCGCCGTCACCTGGCCCGACGCCAGCTTCGGCAGCCACCGCGCCTGCTGCTCGACGGACCCGGCCAGCCGCAGGGCCAATGGCGCCAGCACGGCCCCCAGGTAGGGAACCGGTGTCACCGCTCGCCCCAGCGCCTCGGCCATGAGAGCAGCGTCGAGGAGGGTGAGGCCCAGGCCACCATATTCCTCCCCGATCACGATCCCCGGAAGGCCGAAGTCGGTGAGCGCGGCCCAGACGTCGGCGCCCCGATCGGCGGGATCGGCGGCGAATTTACGGACCCGATCCAGGGACGACGCCTCGGCCAGTGTGCGGCTCAGGCTCTCCTGCATCATCCTCTGGTCGTCGGTGAGGGAGAAATCCATCAGGCCACCGCCAGCTTCGGTTCGCGCGGCATGCCCAGCCCGCGCTCGGAGATGATGTTCTTCTGGATCTGGGCGGTGCCGCCGCCGATGATCAGCCCCAGGTCGAACATGTAGTTCCGCTGCCAACCGCCCTTGGCGCGCAGGTGCGGTCCGTCCTCGTACAGCACGCCCAGCTCACCCAGGGCGTCGATGGCCAGGGCCGCGATCTGGTGGTTCAACTCACACCCCTGCAGCTTGACCACCATGCCAGCCAGGCCGGCGGCCTCCCCGGTGATGGAGGCGGTCAGGGTCCGCAAGCCGTTGAACTTCATGGTCATCACCCGTGCCTGAAGCTGCATCAGCCGGTCAGCCATCACCGGGTTGTCGATCAGCCGCTGGCCGTCGACCGTCTCGCTCTTCATCAGGTCGATCAGGGCGGCGAACCGCGCCTCGGTGGCGTTGGGGTCCCCCAGCATGCCGCGCTCATGCTTGAGCGTCGCATTGGCCACGAACCAGCCCCGCCCCCGCCCGCCAACCACCGCGCTCTGCGGAACCCGCACGTCGGTGAAGAAAACCTCGTTGAACTCCGCCGACCCCGTCATGGTCTTCAGCGGCCGCACCTCGATCCCCGGGGTCGTCATGGGGAACAGGATGTAGGAAATGCCGTCGTGCTTGGGCGCCTGCGGCTCAGTGCGCACCAGACAGAAGATCATGTCGGCCTGAGCCGCGGTGCTCGTCCAGATTTTTTGGCCCGAGATCAGGAAGTCTTCGCCATCCTCCACGCCCTTGGTCTGCAGGTTGGCGAGGTCCGAACCGGCGCCCGGTTCGGAGTAACCCTGGCACCAGACCGTCTCCCCGCGCAGGGTCGGAGAAATCCAGCGGATCTTCTGCTCTTCCGACCCCACCTCCAGCAGGGTCGGGACCAGCATGGAGATGCCCTGGTTGGCGAAGCCGCGCGGCGCGCCGGCGGCGGTGAACTCCTCGGCGATGATTCGGGACTTCAGGATGTCGGGCTCCGCGCCGTAGCCGCCATAGGCTTTTGGGATGGTGCGGGCGGCATAGCCGTTGTCGATCAGCAGGGCCTGCCATTCCATGGCCGCCTCACGGGGACGCTCGGCGCCGGCCCCGGACGCATACCGGTCCTTGTGCTGGCCAAGGAAGCCGCGCACCTGGTCGCGGAACGCCTCCATATCAGGCGAAAGCCTTAGGTCCATGGCGTCATCCTCCGGCGGCTTCTTGTCTACAGACAGGCGAGCACCGTCCGAGGACGTTCGCAAGTCTGACCTCGCGGAACCCCAGCTTCTCAAGGCTTAGCCCCGATCGCGCGCGCCAGATTGTCGCGGGAGCCATCAAGTCGCGGCTTTTATTGGGGAACCCCGCTCACAGCCAAGCCGGGCCAAGATTCTGGTAACCATTTCTTCAAGCCAAACACCGTACCCAATTCAGACGTCTGATCGAACTGGCCTTGGCGCATCCGTAGCCGCCACAGATATCGATGCAGGTGAGCAGATAACGAGGGGGCTTGCGATGAACATTCAGAGTATATCGAAGCATTCCTCGTTCCACGAAAGCATCACCACGCCACCCGCGAGTCTCTTCCGAATCGAAGAGTCGCGTTCGCCGAGTCGCCGACTCAAAGCCGACCCGAGGCCTCTCCTGGCTGCTCAGAACGTCGGGCGCCAGCATGGCTGACACCAAGGCTATCGCCCTCGACCGCCGCCTCGACTTCATTGGCCTGGACGCCAAGGCCCGTGCGGCGCTGGTCGACGCCCGGCCCGTCGTCGAGCGCGCGCTGCCGGTGGCCATCGCCGCCTTCTATGAACAACTCGACCGCCACGACGAGACGCGCAGTGTGTTCGGGGGCCCCGAACACATGGCCAAGGCCCAGCAGCGGCAGATCGGCCGCTGGGGTGGCGTGCTCTCCGCCCGCTATGACGAGGCCTACCTCAAGGACGTCCGCGCCATCGGCGAGGCCCACGTCAATATCGGATTCCGACCCGAATGGGCCATCGGCGGCTATGCCCGCATTCTCGATGAGCTGGTGCGCGCCATCCTCGCGGCGCACTGGCCGAAGGGCTTCGGCGGCAAGTCTGCTGCGCGAGACAAGGCCGGCGACGCCATCGGCGCGGTCATCAAGGCCGCCCTGCTGGACATGGACCTGCTGCTCTCGGTCCAGAACGAAATCGTCGAGCATCAGCACCTGGAGGCCGCCGGCCTGCGTGGCGAGATCGATCTCGACCAGCGCAAGGCCATTCACGGCTTGGCCGGCGCCCTGCAGGCGCTCAACGAAGGCGACCTGCGTCACCGCATGAGCCAGAATTTTGTCGGCGAATACGCCAAGCTCGGCGCCGACTTCAACAAGGCCATCAGCCATCTGGAAGAGGTGATGGCAGCCATCGCGGGCAATGTCTCGGGCATCCATGCCGGGGCCGACGAGATCAGCACCGCTGCGGACGATCTCTCGCGCCGCACCGAACAGCAGGCCGCGACCTTGGAAGAGACCGCGGCGGCTCTCGACGAGATCACCGTCACCGTCCGCAAGACCGCCTCCGGGGCCAAGGCTTGCGCCGAGGTGGTGCTGGCCGCTCGCGGCGACGCTCAGACCAGTGGTGACGTCGTGCAGCAGGCGGTTTCGGCGATGAGCCAGATCGAGAGCTCCGCCCAGCAAATCAGCCAGATCATCGGGGTGATCGACGAGATCGCCTTCCAGACCAACCTGCTGGCCCTGAACGCGGGGGTCGAGGCCGCTCGCGCCGGCGAGGCGGGCCGCGGCTTCGCGGTGGTCGCCTCCGAAGTTCGGGCCCTGGCCCAGCGCTCGGCGGAAGCGGCCAAGGAAATCAAGGTGCTGATCAGCGCCTCGACCGCCCAGGTCAGCTCGGGCGTGCAGCTTGTGGGCCAGACCGGCGAGGCCCTGCAGCGCATCGTCAGTCGTGTCGCCGAGATTGACGGCCTGGTGAGCGAGATCGCCGCCAGCGCCCAGGAGCAGTCCGTCGGACTGGCCCAGGTCAATACCGCGGTCAACCAGATGGACCAGGTCACCCAGCAGAACGCGGCCATGGTGGAGCAGTCCACCGCCGCCAGCCACAATCTGGCCCAGGAAGCCCAGGGCCTCGCCGGGTCGGTCGCCCTGTTCCAAGTCGGCGCGCAGCTCGCGCCGCCGCCGGCCGTGGCCCGCAACGCCACCACCGCTACGCCCGCCCGCCGTCCGCCGTCTTCGCCGCCCCTCATGGCGCGCCGCAGCTCCGCACCTCGGCCCGCGACGGCGCCGCGCTCCGCAAACCCGCGCCACAGTCCGGCGCCGATGAATGGGAAGAATTCTGATGTCCACGGATACCGCAACGACCGCGGACCGGGCGACGGTCAGCCTGGCGCCGGTCCTTGACCTGCAGGCGGCCGAGCCGCTGCGGGCCGAGCTGATGGCTCTGCGTGGCCGTCCGCTGGACCTTGATGCGTCTCAGGTCACCCGCATGGGTGGCCTCTGCCTGCAGGTTTTGATGTCTGCGCGTAAAATCTGGTCCGAGGACGGAGTCTGCTTAACGGTGGATCAACCGTCTCTGGCGTTTTCAGAGCAATTGGCTGCGTTCGGTGGACCCGAGCTTCAATCCGAGCCGGAAGGGGAACTTTCGTGAGCAAGACCGTACTGACCATCGACGATAGCCGCACCATGCGGGAGATGCTGAACCATGCGCTGGTGGAGGCGGGCTACCGCGTCATCCAGGCCGTGGACGGCGTGGACGGCCTGGAGGTCCTCCAAGCCAACGCCGGCACGGTGGACGTCGTGATCACCGACATCAACATGCCCCGGCTTGACGGCTTTGGCGTGATCGAAGGTGTCCGCGCCAATCCCGAGCACCGCGCCACGCCGATCCTGGTGCTGACCACGGAAAGCGATGCGGCCAAGAAGGAGCGGGCCCGTTCGGCCGGCGCCACCGGCTGGATCGTGAAGCCGTTCAACCCGGTGAAGCTGGTCGACGCCGTTCGCCGCGTCGCCGCCTGACCCTCTAGAAGCCGTTTCGGAGCGTTCCGTTGGATCCGTTCGAGAGCATCAAACAGACGTTCTTCCAGGAGTGCGATGAACTCCTGACCGACGCCGAGCAGGGCCTGTTGGCCATGGAGTCGGGCGAGGCTGACGACGAGACGATCAACGCCGTCTTCCGCGCCGTCCACTCGGTGAAGGGCGGCGCAGGGGCCTTCGGGCTGGAAGATCTGATCCGCTTCGCCCACGTCTTCGAAACGGTGATGGACGAGATCCGCTCCGGAAAGATGGAGCTGACCGACGAGGTCGCCAAGACCCTGCTGCGCGCCTTCGACGTCCTGGCCGACCATGTGGCCGCCGCCCGCGACGGCGGCAAGGTTGAAGAAGGCCGCTCTCAAGGCGCCTATAGCGAACTGCGCGGCCTGATCGGCGGCGAAGACGAAGAGGACGACCTGGGCGGCGGCGGCGACGAGGACTTCGGTTTCGTCCCCCTCACCCTCAGCATCGAGGGCGAGGAAGCCCCCGGCGGCTTCATCGACCTGGACGCCCAGAACGCCGAGGCCGGCGTCGAGATTCCGGCCACGGACCAGGCGTCCCGGGACGAGCTCGCCTCCTGGACCGTGGAGTTCTCTCCGAAGTCGGAGATGTACGCCAAGGCCAACGAAGCCGGCCTGGTGCTGCGCGAACTGGCCCGCCTCGGCGAAACCCGCGTCACCCTGATCGACGACACCCTGCCGCCCCTGGACCAGCTCTCCGCCGAGCAGGCCTATGTGAGCTGGCGCATCCAGCTGTTCACGGACTCCGACGAGGCCTCAATCCGCGAGGTCTTCGAATTCGTCGAGGACGACTGCAACCTGATCATTTCCCGCGACAGGGCTGAGCCCTCGGTCGCCGAGCCCGCCGATGACGGCCTGAGCGACGACGACCGCGCCGCCGCCGCATCCGCCAACGCCGATCTCGACATCGCCGCACTGCTGGCCCGCGTCGGCGGTGGTGACGCCGACGCCGAACCAGAAGCCACGCCTGAAAGCGTCGCCGAGCTTCCTCCCGCGGCCCCTCCTGAGGCCCCGGCGGAAGATGTCGCGGCTCTGATCGCCCGCGCTCAGAGTGTCGCGGCCCCGCCCGCCGCCAAGCCCGCCACGCCGGCCCCGACGCCGGCCCCTGTAGCCGCCGCGCCGGCCGCAGCCGCTGCGCCGGCGGCGGTTGCAAACGCCGCGCCTGCGGCCGCCGCAAGCGTCACGATCCGCGTCGACCTGGACCGGGTCGATCGCCTCATCAACGCTGTCGGCGAGTTGGTCATCCAGCAAGCCATGCTTTCGCAGCGGGTCCTGGAGAGCGGCCTGGCGCGGTCCTCCAACGTCGCCCTGGGTCTTGAGGACCTGGAACTGCTGACCCGGGAAATCCAGGACAGCGTCATGGCGATCCGCGCCCAGCCTGTGAAATCGGTGTTCCAACGAATGCCGCGCCTGGCCCGCGAAGTGGCCGACATGACCGGCAAGCGCGTCAAGCTGGTGATGGAAGGCGAAGGCACCGAGGTCGACAAGACCGTGATCGAGCGCCTGGCCGACCCGATCACCCACATGCTGCGCAACGCCATCGACCACGGGCTGGAAGATCCCGAGGGCCGCGCCGCCGCCGGCAAGCCCGCTGAGGGCCTGGTGCGCCTGCGCGCCCTGCACCGCGGTGGCCGCATCGTCATCGAACTGCAGGACGACGGCCGCGGCATCAACCGCCCCCGGGTCCGCGGAATCGCCGTCGAGCGCGGGCTGATCACCGAGGACCAGGTGCTGTCGGACGAGGAGATCGACAACCTGATCTTCCTGCCCGGCTTCTCCACCGCCGAGGTGATCTCCGACATCTCCGGCCGGGGCGTCGGCATGGATGTGGTCCGCCGCTCCATCCAGGGCCTGGGCGGACGCATCTCCATCTCGTCTGAACCCGGCAAGGGTTCGAAGTTCACCATGTCCCTGCCGCTCACCCTGGCCGTCCTGGACGGCATGGTGGTGACGGCGGCGGAACAGACCCTGGTGGCCCCGCTCTCGGCCATCGTCGAAAGCCTGACGCCGCGCACCGAGGACGTGCACTACATCGGTGGCAAGGACGCGGTGATCCGCATCCGCGACATCTTCGTGCCCCTGATCGACGTTGGCGTGGCCCTCGGCTTCCGCGAAACCGCCATCGACCCGGCCTCCGGCGTCGCGGTCCTGGTGGAGAGTGAAGGCGGCGGCAAGGCCGCCCTGCTGGTGGAAGCCATCCAGGGCCAGCGCCAGGTCGTCATCAAGAGCCTGGAAGCCAACTACCAACAGATCGACGGCGTGGCCGCCGCGACCATCCTGGGTGACGGCCGCGTCGCCCTGATCCTCGACGTCGACGCCCTTGTGACCACGCAGCGCCGCAAGCCGGCGGCGCGTCCCAGTGAAAAGCGAATGGCCAGCTAAGTATGACCGCGCCCCTCACCACCTCCACCAGCCCCTCGCGGGAGCTCATCGCCTTCCGGATCGGCGACCAGGAATTCTGTGTCGACATCATGCAGGTGCGGGAAATCCGCGGCTGGACCACCGCCACGCCCCTGCCCCGCACCCCTGCCTACATGAAGGGCGTCATCAACCTGCGTGGCGCCGTGCTGCCGATCGTCGACCTGGGCGCGCGCCTGGGCCTGACCACGGCTGAACCCAGCGCCCGCCACGTGATCATGGTGGTCAACCAGGGCCACCGAACCCTCGGCCTGCTGGTGGAAGCCGTCAGCGACATCATCAATGTCACCGAGGACATGGTGCAGCCCACCCCCGACGTGGCCTGCGACCAGGTGAAGACCTTCGTGAAAGGCCTGTTCGCAATCGAAGGGCGCATGGTCAGCCTGATCTCTTTAGACCGGGTCCTGCCGGAAATCGAAGCGGAGGCCGCATGAGCAGTTTCCCCAGCAAGACCGGCAACCTCGTCGAGGGCGAGTTCCTCTTCACCAATGAGGACTTCCGGCAGATCGCCCAGATCCTGCACTCCCACGCCGGCATCGCGCTGGCCGAGGGCAAGGCGGCCCTGGTCTATTCGCGCCTGGCCAAGCGCCTGCGTTCGCTCGGCCTGCGCTCTTTCCGCGAATACTGCGCCCTCGTGGAGGACGTCCGCGAGGTGGACGAACGCCAGGCCATGATGGCCGCGCTCACCACCAATGTGACCCGCTACTTCCGCGAGCCGCACCACTTCGACCACCTGCGCGACGTGGTCCTGCCGCCCTTGGTGGATCGCGCCCGCAAGGGCGGCAAGATCCGCCTCTGGTCGGCGGCCTGCTCCAACGGCCAGGAGCCCTATTCGATGGCCATCACGGTGCTCTCGGCCCTGCCGGAAGCCGCCAACCTGGATGTCAAGATTCTGGCCACCGACATCGACCCCAACATGGTCGCGGAGGGCCGGGCCGGGATCTATCGCGAGGACGCCGTCGCCCCGGTTCCGATGGAGCTGCGCCGCCGTTGGTTCAAGAAGCCCTCGACGGGCAGCCAGGACAGCCGATGGGAAGTGGCCGACGAGCTGCGCGCCTTAGTCGCCTTCCGGGAACTGAACCTGATCGGTGACTGGCCGATGAAGGGCAAGTTCGACGCCATCTTCTGCCGCAACGTCGTGATCTATTTCGACGAACCGACCCAGGAGCGCATCTGGAGCCGCTTTGCGCCCATGCTGAACCCCGGTGGCACGCTCTATATCGGACACTCCGAGCGGGTGACCGGCGCGGCCACCAACATCTTCGAGACCACGGGTCTCACCACCTATTCGCTGAGGAGCGGCCGATGACAGTTGGAGTCCTCGTCGTCGATGACTCGGCGACTATGCGCGGCCTGATCGCAGCGGCCTTGAAGCGCGACCCGGACATTGAGGTCCTGGGCTTCGCCAATGACCCGCTGGAGGCCCGCGAGCAGATCAAGAAGCTCAATCCCGACGTGGTCACCCTCGACGTCGAGATGCCGCACATGAACGGCATCGAGTTCCTGGAAAAGATCATGCGCCTGCGTCCGACGCCGGTGGTGATGGTCTCGACCCTGACCCAGAAGGGCGCGGAGATCACGATCGAGGCCCTGGAGCTTGGCGCGGTGGACTGCGTCGGCAAGCCGGTGCCCGGTGACGGCGTGAGTCCGCATGACGCCTTCGCCGACCTCGCGGAAAAGGTGAAGGCCGCGGCCCGTGCGCGGGTGCGGCCCTATACCGGTCCCGTCGCCCCGGTGGAGCGCGAGAAGAACTACGCCGCCAAGGGCGAACTGATCCTGGCGATCGGGTCATCCACAGGCGGGGTCGAGGCTCTGATGACCATCCTGGCCAACTTCCCCGACACCTGCCCCCCAACGGTGATCACCCAGCACATGCCGGCGACCTTCACCAAGAGCTTCGCCGAGCGCCTGAACCGCATCGCCGGCGCCACGGTGGCCGAGGCCCATGACGGCGCGCGGCTGATGCCGGGCCATGTCTATGTCGCCCCCGGTGGGGCGGCCCACCTTGAGGTGGTCTCCTCCACCCATCCGGTCTGCCGCCTGCGGGAGTCCGAGCCCGTCAACGGTCACCGCCCCTCCGTGGACGTGTTGTTCGATTCGGTGGCGAAGTTGAACCGGCCCTCCGTCGGCGTGATCCTGACCGGGATGGGCCGTGACGGCGCCGCAGGCTTGGCGGCCATGCGCAAGGCCGGCGCCCGTACCTTGGGTCAAGACGAGTCCAGTTGCGTCGTCTATGGCATGCCCAAGGCCGCCTTCGAGATCGGTGCGGTGGAAAAGCAGGTCGGCCTGTCGCGCATGGGCCCGGCCATTCTCAATGTCTGCTCGGCCGCGGCCGAGTCTCAAAGGAGCGTGTGATGCCTGCCGCGTCCGCCCTGAAAACCCTGATCGTCGACGACCAGCAGACGATGCGATCGCTGATCCGCACCAGCCTGCACGCGCTTGGGATCACCCAGACCCGCGAAGCCCCTGACGGCGAGGAGGCCCTGCGGGCCATGCTGAGCCTGCCGGTGAACCTGGTGATCACCGATTTCAACATGCCCAAGCTGGACGGTCTGGGTCTGTTGCGCGCCATCCGCGCCCACGGGCCTACCTCGAAGGTGGCCGTGATCATGCTGACCGGCCGGGCCGACCGCGAGCTGGTTCAGCGCGCGGTTCAATTCGGCGTCAACAATTATCTGGTCAAACCGTTTACGACGCAGACCTTGAAGGAAAAAATCGAAGCGGTGTTTGGGCCCCTTTCATGATCGTTGAGAACGTCTCGAACCGTCCCGGAAAACGGGTCCATGTCGTCCAGGGGGAGCATCACGTCTCCTCCGACCCGGACGTCATGCTGACGACGATTCTCGGCTCGTGCGTCGCCGTCTGCCTGCGCGACACCGCGGTTGGTTTCGGCGGCATGAACCACTTCCTGCTGCCCGAGGGTAAGGCCGAGGGCCTGGACGAGGGGCGCCGGTATGGCGCCTTCGCCATGGAACTTCTGATCAACGAACTGCTCCGCAACGGCGGCCGCCGTGAGCGCATGGAAGCCAAGCTGTTCGGCGGGGCCCGAATGTTCGGCGGCCTCTCCGACGTTGGGGCCTCCAACGCCGCCTTCGCCGAGAAATTCCTGCGCGACGAGGGCATTCCGGTGGTGGGCGGCAGCCTGGGAGGCTTCGGCGCCCGGCGCGTCCAATACTGGCCGACCACCGGCCGCGCACAACAACGCACCGTCACTGACACCAACGAAGTGGCGCGCCTGAAGACGCCGCCAAAGCCCGTTCCGGTGGTCGAGGACGATGGGGATCTGGAGCTGTTCTGATGAGCCAATCCGCCGCCCAGACCCCTCGGGTCCTCGCTTCCCTGGCCGACGAGCTGGAACACGCCGGCGCGCTCTGCGATCGGCTGGAGATGCTGGTCACCCAGCTTGTCCGCGCCAGCCGCGGCGAGACGCTGGAGATCGCCCTGCATGAGGCGCAGACCGTCGACGTGCTGACCCAGCATCTGGCGGCCCTGGCCACCTTCACCCGCAGGCTTTCGACCCAGGCCCAGACCGCGGGCGCTTACGACCTGTCCGACGCGATCGCCGGCGTAACCCTGGGCGACCTCGCCTTGCGTCTGGCCCAGGTGACCCGGGAAGCCGAAGCTCTCTCCGCCGCTGAGTCCGGCGACCTAGACCTCTTCTAAGATCTCAGAGCGAAACCCCCGAACGCCATGGCCCTAGACCCCAACATTCGGATCAACCTCGATCGCTCGGTCGTGCTGCTCGTGGATGACAATCCACAGGCGCTCGAGGCCCTGAGCGCGATGGTCCGTGGGTTCGGGGTTCGCAAGCAGTTCAAGTGCGGGTCGGGCGCGGAGGCCATGCACTACGTGAAGAATCAGGAGCTCGACCTGATCATCACCGACGCCCAGATGCCCGACATGGACGGTTACGACTTCGTCCGCTGGCTGCGCCGCGACGCACCGCCGGACCTGATCTTCACCCCGGTCATCATGCTCACCGGGCATGCTCCGCGAAGCATGGTGGAGAAGAGCCGCGACTCCGGCGCCAACTTCATCCTCACGCGGCCGTTCACGCCCGAGATTCTGCTCCAGCGGATCTTCTGGGTCGCCCGGGACGAACGCCAGATGGTCAAGGCCGCGAACTATGTCGGACCGGACCGTCGCTTCAAGAATCTCGGCCCGCCCCTTGGGATCAAGGGCCGTCGCAAGGACGATCTGTCCACCCACGTCGGCGCCGCGACCGATCCCAACATGGATCAGAACGAAGTCGACATGCTTATGAAGCCTGCACGGGTGCAAATTTGAGCAAGACCGAGTTCATCAAGGTCCAGAACCGCCTGTCGCAGCAGCTGGCCAAGCCAGGCGGCATGACCGCCGACATCGCCACCCAGCGCGCACGCCGTGAACTGGCGGCCCAGGCCGGCGACGCCAAGAAGTCGCTGGGCGTCACCATTGGTCGCATGGAAACCATGTGCGCCGAGAAGACCGCCTCGGCCGACGACATCTATGTCGAGAGCGCCGTTGTTCTGGATATCGCCGGCATGTTCGACATGCGCACCCTGTGCGACGCCTCCTACAGCCTGTGCGAGCTGACCGACCGACTGCGGACCAAGGGCCGGCAGGACTGGAGTTCGATCGGCGTGCACGTCAACGCCTTGCGCCTGATCTGGAGCAAGGACGACAAGGACGCCGAGCAGCTGAAGTCGGTCGTCGATGGGCTCTGGGCGATCACCGACCGGCTCGACGCCGGCTAAGGCGCCACCGGACCAGGCAAACCCGCTAGATCACGATGATTTTGGATTGAACCAATCCAAAACCACAAAACGTGATCGATTCTAAGTCGTTAGAGCGGGATTGACGCGAATAACCGGATCCACCTTTTCGCATCCCGCTCTAGACGCGCCCGCTTTGCCAATATGGCGACCGCTTGACCGACCTTTGGGCGCGGCGCGGCATCGGCTATGGTGAGCGGCGGAGGACGAGGCGGACGCAGATGGTCATCATTTCGCTCTTGCTGGCCCTTGCGGGGGCCGCGCCGCCCGAGGGGCAGCATGCGACGTTGCAGGCTTGCGAGATGACGCCCGGGGGTTGGGTCTGCCGCTACACGATCCCCGCCGTCACCCTGATGGGCGCCGCAAACGCGCCGCCGCCGACGGTCCCCCTGGCTCCCACCGCTCAGACATCGCCGCCCACGCCCGCTATGCCGAGCAACACCGAAGCGGCCCGACAGGCCCGACTCATCGCCAACTGCGCCGATGCGGGCTGGATATCGCTCTGCCTGCCCAAGGATCGCCGGGAAGCACGCAGACTGAGGGACGCCGCGATCGCCAGCGCCGCCCTGCGGACCCAGGTCACCCACCTGCTGAGTGAGAACAGATGTCCCGAGGCGGTGAAGACCGCCCTTGTAGCCGGCGACATGCCCCTTGCGCGAGAAGCGCGGGAATTCTGCGCACCCTAGACATGACAATGGGCCGAGCTGACGCCCGGCCCATGTCGTTGCGATCTTTCCGCTACGATTATCGGATCGAAAAATGCTCTAACTTTTTGAATGAGAGCCCTTTTCATCCGCTCTGAGCGAGTCAGTCAGAGCGGAAAGGGCTCTAGTGGCCGGGCGCGGGCGCGCAGGTCGTGCCGTCCTCGCAACCCGAATAGTGGAATTGCGGCGGCTCCACTGTGACCTCAGAGGGACGGACATAAACCTGGGGCCGGTGAAGATATATCTGCGGCGCGGCGATACGCACCGGCGGCGCGTCGACATAGACCGGCGGGCCTTCCACATCGATCCGGCCCGTGGCGACGTACACCGGGCGGCCGTAGACGCGGACTCCGGGGCTTCTGACGCGGATGTCGGACCATCCCCCGGAGGGGCGATAGAAGACGGCCTCCTTGTCGCAAAGGCAGCCATCTTCGGGGCGGTGATAGGACTCGTCAGGGCAATCCCGCACCATCTGCGGCCGGTCATAGCCGTAGCGGTCTTGCGCACCAGCGCTGCCGGCGGACATCAGAAGCGCGCCCGCGCCAGCGATCAGTATGTACTTCAAGGCAACCCCCAGATGGAAACGAGACCATGTTTCGCGCCCGCTGAGAACCGTGGAAGACGATGGCCATCAAGGGGCGGACCATGACCGTAAGGAGTTCATTAACCATTTGGCAAGGCGCTGCATCCCTGGGTCCGGGTAACCCGCCTCGACCGCACACTAGGGTAGTGACCAAATCGGTCAGGCGGCAGGCCCTGCCGGTCCGCGTGTTCACCGCCCCGCGCTCGGGCTATGAACCCACCCTGTGCGTGGGCGCGGCGATCTTCATTTTGCTGACCACCATCGGCGACCTGCCCAAGCTGACGGGCCGCCACCGGCCCCTGGAGGCGTAACCATGTCGGCTCATGTCCCCCCCGAACTCACCGGCCTCTGGCGACGCGAGGTGATCACCACGCCCACGGGCTATCGCGATGAGACCACCCGGGTCCTCTGGCTGCAGACGCGGTCCTGGTACGCCGACATCCGCGTGACGGCCGACAGGCCCCGGCGCGAGGGCGCCACGGGTTTCGCCGACTATACCGACGCCGAGCTGATCGCGATGGCGGCGGTCCAGGGCTTCGCCGGCGAACTGACCGCCACGGGAAACGTCTGCCTCTGGCGGCGCGACCTCGACTACCAGCCGCCCCATGACCTGGTGGACGAGGCGACCTTCACGGTGAGGGACGGCGTCATGATCGAGGACGGCATCCACTCTCAGTATCAGGAGATCTGGCGCCAGGAGGCGCCGGCCGCCACCCCTCTAGCGGCCTACCGACTGGCCGGCGGGGCCGAGGGCATGCTGGTGATCGTTGGGGAACACTTCCTGGAGATCCGCGACCGCGCCACGCCCCTGGCGCCCGCCGAGTCGCTCACCGCCCAGGTGACGGAGGCGCTCGCCGCCGGGCGCCGCGACGCGGCCATCGCCGCCCTCTCGATGCGCATCTGCTACGGCAAGGTCGCCGGCGCCTCGCGCCTGGTGACCCTGTCGTCCTACCCCTGGCTGGAGGGGACCGACCTCGGCGCGGCAGACCCGGCGGAGTGGACCCTGATCGACCGTGACGCCCCGGCGCCGGCCCTCTCCTGAGGCGGCGAACCGAGAGACCGCCAAATCGACCCGGCCGCGTTGATCGTTCCGCACCGGCCATGCGACTGTTGAGCTGCAGTCGCCCCGCGCCCGTCAGAGTTGGATTACGCCTTGGACCAGGACCTGCTTCCGCAACTCGCCCGCATCGGCATCAGCCTGCCCGGCAAGCTACTGGCCCAGCTCGACGCCATGGTTTCGCGCCGCGGCCTTCCCAGCCGTTCGCAGATGATCGCCGAGCTGATTCGCCATGAGTTGGCCGACACTGAGGACGGCCTGGCCGACGGCGTCATGGCCGGCACCATCACCCTGATCTACCGCGCCGAGAGCGGCCGCGTCCGTCACGCGCTGGCCCGTGTGCAGAGCGAGTATCTGCCGGAAGTCATTTCCTCGCAGCACGTCTTCCTGGAGGAGGATCGCTCCCTGGAGGTCCTGCTTGTCCAGGGCTCGGCGGTTCGGCTGCAACAGCTTTGCGACCGTCTGCGACGAGTGCGGGCGGTGCAGCAGCTGAAGCTCGTGACGACGCGATCGCTGCTGCCCCCGCTGCATGCCCATGGGACGAGCGAGCCCGCGGATCCGCACCGCCGCCGGGCCGGGGCCCGTTAGCCCAGGCGATCAGCGCGGACGGTCATGGCCTGGAACAAGGCCGACCGCAGCCGCGCGACCCAGGGGAGGACGGCCAGCGGCCGGGCGGGTGTTGGGGCGGCTTTTCGAGGGGCCATGCGAACCTCCGGGCGAGGTTCGAGGGTAGGCGCGAGGCGGGCGGCGGATACGGCGGGGCTTGCGTTCGCTTTCCGCTGAAACCTCTCTGCACACTAGGCAAGCAATCTCATCGCCGGTTCGTGCAGATGCGCGGCGCCTCACCCTGCGTATCGGTGCCCGGAAAATTGGAATCTAGACCTTCGCCTCCTGCCCGAAGGCCGGGGTGGCCGGCGCGCCGACACGGCGTTCCTTCAAGTAGGCGAAGGTGGCGATGGTCTGGGCCATGAGGTGGTCCCCCGAGACCAGGCGCGGATAGCGGGCGGGCCGATCGGCGCTGACAAAGGCGGGGTGCGGCTCCACCACCGTCCAGTAGTCGCAGGTGGCGAAGAACGGGAAGCTGTAGCGCTCCTCGCCCACCCGGCGGACCCGGTGCGTGGTGGCGACGAACTCGCCATTGGTCCAGGCCTCCAGCATGTCGCCTATATTGACCACGAAGGCGCCGGGGATCGGCGGGCAGTCGATCCAGAGCCCCTCGCCGTTCATCACCTCCAGACCTGGCGCCGTGCCGTGCAGCAGGGTGAAGAACTCATAGTCGGTGTGGGCGCCGATCCCCTGTTGGTCCGGCTCGGCGTGAGGATCGAAGGGATAGTGGATGACGCGAAGCTGGCTGGGCGGGCAGGTGAGGTGCGGCTCGAAGGCCTCCTGCGGCAGGCCGAGCGCCAGGGCGAAGCCGCCGAACAGCCGCCGGGCCAGGCCCGAGATCGCGGAATAGTAGGCCCCGGCCGCTCTTCTGAAGCCCTCGTCTTGCGGCCAGAGATTAGGGCCCATCATCGGGGCGCGAGCATCGCAGGCTGGCCAGTCGAGGCCGATGTCATAGGCCTCCTTCCGGTCGATCTTGCCGCCGGGAAACACCTCCTCGCCCTCCGGAACATAGCCCGAGTGGTTGGAAGAGCGCCCAATGTAGGACGCGAGCTTAGCGCTCATGGGCTGGGCGAAATAGCGCTGAGCGGCGCTCAGCAATTCGCTGATGAGAGCCGGGTCAAGGCCGTGCCCGGTGACATAGAGAAAGCCCGCCTCCCGCGCGGCGCGGCCCAGCCCGTCAGCTACCGCCTGGCGGGCCGCCGGGTCGGATAAGGTCAGGCCGGCGATATTCACCACCGGCACAGTCTGGAACCTGCGTGTCACGATCGGCCTCTCAGGCGGCTCGCGTATTACCAATTGATCAGCTCGTATTCGCCCGCGCCGGGTGCGGCGGCAGGGCGACAGGCCTGAAGATTGACGCCTGGACGCTCATCCTGGCGCCTCGCTGCGTAGTTTTGCGGCGCCTTTGGGCCTGGCGGCGCCGCGCGCGCCGGAGCCGTGGATTATTACGATCTGCGCACTCAGTAATATCGCTCGAATGACGGGCGAGGGCCGGTCTGCGGAACAGGGGATCGATATGACCAAGTGGCTTACCGGAGTGAAAGTCGCCGCCACGGCGGCCCTTGTCGGCCTGGCGCTGGCCGCCTGCAGCCCGAAGACGGAGACCAAGACCGCCGCGGCCCCGGCCGCCAAGACCTACACCGTCGGCTGGACCATCTATGCCGGCTGGATGCCCTGGCCCTACGCCGAACAGGCCGGGATCGTGAAGAAGTGGTCCGACAAATACGGCGTCGACATCAAGGTGGTGCAGATCAACGACTATGTCGAAAGCCTGAACCAGTTCACCGCCGGCAAGCTGGACGCGGTGACCTCCACCAACATGGACGCCCTGACCATCCCGGCCGCCGCCGGGAAGGACACCACCTTCCTGATGATCGGCGACTATTCCAACGGCAACGACGGCATCGTCCTGAAGGGCGGCGCGACCCTGGCCGACATCAAGGGCCGTCCGGTCAACCTCGTCGAGAACTCCGTTTCCCACTACCTGCTGGCCCGCGGGCTGGAGAGCGCCGGCCTGAAGATGACCGACGTGAAGGTGGTCAACACCTCAGACGCCGACATCGTGGCTGCCTTCGGCGCGCCGGAGACCAAGGCCGTCGTGCCGTGGAACCCGCAACTGACCGAAATCAAGAAGATGCCCGGCGCAAAGCAGGTTTTCGATTCTTCCAAGATCCCCGGCGAGATCCTCGACGGCCTGATCATCTCCACCGAGGTGGCCAAGGCCAATCCGAACCTGGCCAAGGCCCTGGCCGGCATCTGGTATGAAACCACCATGCTGATGAACCAGCAGGACGCCGCCGGTCAGGCCGCCCGCGAGGCCATGGCCAAGCTCTCCGGCACCGACCTGGCCGGCTACGAGAGCCAGCTGAAGACCACCTACCTCTATTACGATCCCAAGGCGGCCCTGGCGGCCACCGCCAGCCCCGACTTGGTCGCGGCCAATGACAAGGTGCGCAAGTTCAGCTTCACCGCCGGCCTGTTCGGCCAAGGCGCCAAGTCGGTGGACGACATCGGCATCGAGTTCCCGGGCGGCAAGGTCCTGGGCGACCCGAAGAACGTGAAGCTGCGCTTCGACCCGACCTACGTGCAGATGGCCGCGGACGGCAAGCTGTAGGTTCGGCTCTGCAACGTTAACCCAAGGAGGCGATTTCCGATGCGCCGTCTGCTGAACGCGCGGCCGCGGGTCGGGGGTCGCCTCCTTCTGGGCCTGCTGCCGATCCTGGCGCTGGTCCTGCTCTATCTGGTGGTCGCCACCGCGCGCCACACCGAGAACCCCCGCGACAAGATCACCCCGATCCCGGCCGCCATGGCCGCCGGCATCCAGACCATGGCCTTCGAGGCCGATCCCCGCACCGGGGAAGTCCCGCTGGTGGCCGACACCAAGGCCAGTTTGCAGCGTTTGGGTGTCGCGGTCGGACTGGCGGCGGCGACCACCCTGGTGCTTGGACTGACCATCGGCCTGCTGCCCTACGTGCGAGCGAGCCTGGGGCCCTTGGTCGCCACCATATCGGTGATCCCGCCGATCGCGGTCCTGCCTATCCTTTTCATTGTCTTCGGACTGGGGGAGACCTCGAAGATCGTGCTGATCTTCGTGGGGATCACGCCCGTGATGGTCCGCGACCTGGCCACCCACGTGGCCGCCATTCCCGAGGAACAGATCGTCAAGGCCCAGACGCTGGGCGCCTCCACCTGGCTCACCCTGCTCCGCGTCGCCCTGCCCCAGGCCCTGCCGCGCCTGATCGACTCCCTGCGGCTCTCCCTCTGCCCGGCCTGGGTCTATCTGATCTCGGCCGAGGCCATCGCCTCGGACGTCGGCCTGGGCTACCGGATCTTCCTGGTGCGCCGGTATCTGGCCATGGACATCATCCTCCCTTACGTCGTCTGGATCTCGCTGCTGGCGGTGATCATGGACCTCGCCCTGCAGGCTTGGAGCCGCACCAGCTTCGCCTGGGCCCACCCGCCGCGGAACGCCCGATGAGCAAGCTGGCCTTCCGCAACGTCTGGGTCGAGTACGGTTCGAAGATCGTCCTGGAGAAGGTCGATCTGGAGGTCGCCGACGGGGCGTTCGTCTCCATCATCGGGCCGTCCGGCGCGGGCAAGTCCACCTTCCTGCGCCTGGCGCTGGGCCAGGAGGCGCCGACTCGCGGCGCGATCCTGCTGGACGGCGAGCCGCTGTCGCCCGAGCCCGGCCCCGACCGTGGCGTGGTCTTCCAGCGCTACTCGGTGTTCCCACACATGAACGCCCTAGACAACGTCACCTTCGGCCTGGATTGCGCCGGCTCGCCCCTGCGGGGCCGGCTCGGCGGCAAGGCCAGGAAGCAGGCCCGCGAAGCGGCCAAGGCCCTGCTGGCGCGGGTGGGGCTGGAGCACAATTTCAAGACCTATCCCCGGGCCCTGTCGGGGGGCATGCAGCAGCGGCTGGCCCTGGCCCAGGCCCTGATCACGCGGCCACGCATCCTGCTCCTCGACGAGCCGTTCGGGGCGCTGGACCCTGGCGTGCGCCTGGACATGCACGCCCTGATCACCGAGCTCTGGACCGAGCACAAGCTCACCATCCTGATGGTCACCCACGACATCAAGGAGGCCTTCAAGCTGGGCACCCGAGTGGTCGCCTTCGACAAACGCCGCCACGATCCCCAGGCGCCGCACCGCTACGGCTCGACAGCGGTCTACGACTTCCCGCTGGACGACAAGAAGAGCCGCGCCGTGCCGCCGGTGCTGAAGGCGCTCGTCAGCGCACCTTGAGCGCCAGGATCACCAGCAGGGCCGAGAGGCCCAGGTGGACCAGCATGAAGCGCACGAGCACCTGGGTGTTGGACCAGCCCAGCTCCTTGCGGCAGTGGTCGTGCAGCGGGAAGCGGACGCCGGCCAGGATCTTCAGGCCGAAGAACCGCAGCAGGGCCACCTTCACCAGGCCGGTGGCGCCGTTCATCAGGATCACCGAGCCCACCAGCAGCAGGAACAGCGGATTGTTGGTGGCCACCACCAGCATGCCGATCAGCAGGCCCAGCGGCCGCGACCCGGCATCCCCCATCAGCACCAGGCTGGGGGCGGCGTTGTACCAGAGGTAGCCCGCCACACAGCCCACCATCAGGAAGGCCATGATCGCCCAGTTGGCGCCCTCGCGGGTAAAGGGGACGTTGAGGTGGCCGGCCACCACCTCGTTGCCGAGCACGGCGTAGAGCAGGCCCCCCAGCAGCAGGATGGCGGTGCCGGTCAAGCTCCCCGAGACCCCATCGACGCCATCGGAGCAGTTTGTGGCGTTGATGGACAGCCAGATGATCCCGCTGGCCAGCGGGATGGAAAGCCAGGGCCCCAGGATGAGCGTCCCCTTCCAAATGGGCAGCCAGAGGGCGACCGGTTCGAAGCCGTAAATCACCATGGCTGCGCCCACCGCGATGGCGGCGTCCATCACGGCCAGCTGGTACTCCGAGAACCCGCCGCGCCGGTCGTCGAAATAGCCCACCAGCATGGCCGCCAGCATCAACGGCAGGGTCAGCAGGCAGCGGGCGCCGAACGGCACGAAGATCAGACAGGCGGCGCAGAAGATGCTGACGAAGATCAGCCCGGCGCTGATGGGCTTGCCGACGCTCATCTCGGCGTTGACCGCGAAGGCGCGGCCGCGGTCCGTTGGCAGGCGGGACCAGAGCCGGGGCAGCAGGATCCAGGTGGTGAGCGCGCAAAGGGCGAAGCCGATCCCCGCCAGGAAGAAGAAGGACTCGAAAAGCCGCAGGGGTCCCCAGGCGTAGCCCAGGGTCGAATGGATCGCGCTCAGCATGGAGGCCTTGTCGTCGAGAGAAGCGTCAGCTTCCTTCTATCAAGGCTCGCGCATGATCCGCTAGGCCGGGAGCCCTGCGATATAGGCGCGCCATCCGCCCAGCGCGGTGATGTCCTCGGCGCCGACGATGGCGCGGGGTTCGGCGACGAAACCCTTCACCGAGCCGCCGCCCTCCAGGGTGACCGTGCCGATGGCCAAGGGCGCGGGCACCTCGACGACGAAGCTGCCGAAGGCCTCGACGCCCAGCTCATAGACCTCCACCTCGATGGCCCCGCCGCCCTCGCCCACATGGATCAGGGCCGGCTTGAAGGGGGTGGTGTTGGTCATGGCGAACAGCTTGTAGGCGGGCGCGGTCTTGGTGCGGCTGACCAGCTTGGCGTCGCGGGAGGTGAGCTGCCAGTGCAGGGGCATGCCGGCCAGGTGGGCGCCCACGACGGCGAGCTTCACGGTCTGGGGCTTGCCGGCGGTGTCGAGGGCAGGCGCGTCGGGCATGGGGGAGATCTCCTCGTAGCGGCGGGCCAGGTCGAGCAGCACGTCGTCCGCCCAGGCCTGCCCCACCAGGGTGACGCCGAAGCCGGTGTCATTGTCGCGGAACCCGGCCGGGACCGCGATGGCGCTCATGTCCAGCAGGTTGACGAAGTTGGTGTAGAGCCCGAGCGCGCCGTTCAGGGCGAAGGGCTCGGCAGTAACCTCGGCCAGGCGGTAGATGGTGGGCGTGGTGGGCAGCAGCAGGACATCGACCTGGGGCCAGATGGCCTCCGCCGCGCGGGCATGGTCGGCTAGGGCATAGAGGCCGCGGAAGGTGTCGACGCCGGTGACCCCGAACCCGCCCTGCAGGATGGCGCGCACCGTGGGGTTCACCGCCGCCGGGGTCTCCCGCAGCAGGGTCTCGATGGCTGCGGTGCGCTCAGCAACCCAGGGTCCGCTGTAGAGCAGCTTGGCGGCCTCCAGCAGGGGCTCGATGTCGATCTCGACGGTGACGCCTCCCATTGCGGTGACCCGCTCGACAGCTCGCGCATAGATGGCCTGGGCCTGGTCGTCGCCCATGAAGATCAGTTGATCCGCCTTCGGAACGCCGAAGCGGAATGAGGCGCCCAGCAGGTCGGTCGCGGAGGGCGCGCGTCGCGAATAGGTGTCGGAGGGATCGAAGGCCGCGACCACTGAGTCCACCAGGGCCGCGTCGGCGACGTCGTTGGCCAGCACCGTCACGCAATCGAGGGAGCGGCAGGCGGGCACGACGCCACTTGTGCTCCAGCGGCCCTTGGTGGGTTTGAAGCCGATCAGGCCGTTGAAGGCCGCGGGCACCCGGCCCGAGCCTGCCGTGTCGGTCCCGAGCGCGAAGGCCACCAGGCCGGCCGCCACCGCTACCGCCGAGCCCGAACTCGACCCGCCGCTGACATAGGCCAGATTGTAGACGCAGGCCGGCGCGCCATAGGGGCTGCGGGCGCCCACCAGGCCGGTGGCGAACTGATCCAGGTTGGTCTTGCCCATGCAGATCGCGCCCGCCGCCAGCAGCCGGGCGGCCACCGTGGCCGTGTCCTCGGGGTCGTAGGCATAGGCCGGGCACGCTGCCGTGGTGGGCAGGCCCGCCACGTCGATATTGTCCTTCACCGCGAAGGGCACGCCCGCCAGGGGCAGGCGCTCGCCGGCGGCCACCCGGGCGTCCACGGCGCGGGCCTGGGTCAGCACGGTTTGCGGATCGGGCCGCATGATCCAGGCGTGGGCCTGGACCTCGTCATAGGCGGCGATGGCCTCCAGGGCCTGGGCGATGACGCTTTCGGCCGAACGGGCGCCGCTGGAGACGGCCGACGCGATGGCGGTGATGGAAAGGCGGGTCATGGGGCTCAGGCCGGTTCGAGGGCGATCATCGGGGCGCCGGGCGCGATCGGCTGGCGTTCCTGGGCGTAGACCTGGCGGACGACGCCGGCGCTGGGGCTGGCCACGTCGCATTCGGTCTTCATGGCCTCGATCACCGCGATGATCGCGCCCTTCTCCACCCGGTCACCTACCTCCACCAGCATCTTCCAGACGCTGCCCCCCAGGGGGGCCTCGACGAACTCCGAGCCGCCAGGCGCCTCGAAGGCGGCGGCGGGCGCGTCGTCTATGGCTTCGCTCGACAGCGCCTCGACCCGGGCGAACTCGCCCTTCACCTCCCAGTCGGCGCGCTCGGCCTCGAAGGCCGCCTGGCGGGTCGCCTGGAAGGCCGCGATGGACTCGGCGTTGTCGGCCAACATCTTGCGATAGTCGGAGAGCCTGAAGGTCTCCTCGTCGATGCGGATCTCGCGGCGGCCAAGCGGGAAATCGCGGCGCCACTCGGTGAGCTCCTCGTGGCTCACCGGGAAGAACCGGATCTGGTCGAAGAACCGCAGCAGCCAGGGCTTGCCCTCGGTGAAGGCGTTCGTCTGGCGATAGGTGTTCCAGACCTGGATGGTGCGCCCGAACAGCTGATAGCCGCCGGGACCCTCCATGCCGTAGATGCACATATAGGCCCCGCCGATGCCGACGACGTTGGGGGGCGTCCAGGTGCGGGCCGGGTTGTACTTCGTCGTCACCAGCCTGTGGCGGGGATCGACCGGGGTGGCGACTGGGGCGCCCAGATAGACGTCCCCCAGGCCCATCACCAGGTAGCGGGCGTCGAAGACGATGCGGTGGACGTCATCCTCGCTCTCCAGGCCGTTGATGCGCCGGATGAACTCGATGTTGTCGGGGCACCAGGGGGCGTCATCGCGCACTGAGGCCATGTACTTGTCGATGGTCTCGTAGATCGCCGGGTCCTTCCAGGACAGCGGCAGGTGGATCACCCGGCTGGGGATCTCGAAGTCGTCCAGGCCGCCCAGGCTCTCCTCCATGTCGGCGAGGGCCTGCAGCAAGCGGACCTGGGGCAGGACGCGGCTGTCATAGTGGACCTGCAGGGAGCGGATACCGGGGGTGATGTCGATGACGCCAGGCAGGGCCTGGGCCTGCAGTTCCAGCATCAGGGCGTGGATGCGCAGGCGCAGTTCGAGGTCCAGAATGATGGGGCCATATTCGACCAGGAGATGCCGGTCCCCTTGGCGGCGATAGACCACCTGCGGCCGGTGGCCCACAGCCTCGATCGTCGCCAGCACCGGGTTGGTGATCCCGTCGTCGAACAGGTCGCGGTGCGTCGCCTTGGCGGGCGAGGGCCCTGGCTCCAGGCTCGCCACCAGCCGGTCCTGCTCGGCCTCCGCCAGGGTGGCGGCGGTGTCGCCCACCACCTCGAAGGTGACCGTATCGCCTGGCGCCAGCTGCCCCACCTTCCACAGGTCGGCCGCGATCACCACGAAGGGACAGACGAACCCGCCGAGCGAGGGCCCGTCCGGCCCCAGGATGATCGGCATGTCGCCGGTGAAGTCGACAGCCCCGATCGCGTAGGCGTTATCGTGGATGTTGGAGGGGTGCAGCCCCGCCTCCCCGCCGTCCCGCCGCGCCCAGTGTGGCTTTGGGCCGATCAGGCGAACCCCGGTGCGGTTGGAATTGTAGTGCACCTTCCACTCGGCCGAGCGGACCATGGCGATGTCGGCTGGCGTGAAGAAGTCCGGGGCGCCGTGGGGTCCCGCCAGGACGCGGATCGCCCAGGCCTTGCTGAGGCTGGGGCGCGCCGCCATCGCCAGGGGCTGCGCCACGTCGGCCACCTCGGCGTCCCCCAGGTGCAGCACGTCGCCGGCCGCCAGGGTCCGTCCCGCATGGCCGCCGAAGCCGCCAAGGGTGAAGCTGGAGCGGCTGCCGAGATAGGCCGGGACATCCAGCCCGCCGCGCACCAGCAGATAGGCCCGCAGCCCCGAACCCTTCACCCGGGCGATCTTCAGGGTCTGGCCCGCGGCGATGGTGATCGGGGCGTAGGTGGCCACCGGCTCGCCGTCGAGGCTGGCCTCCAGCTCGGCGCCGGTCAGACAGACCACGGCCTCATGGTTGAAGATCAGGGCGGGGCCAAGGGCGGTGATTTCCAGCCCGGCCGCGCCCTCGGGATTGCCGAGAAGCTTATTGCCCAGCCGAAACGCGAGCGCGTCCATCGGCCCTGACGGCGGCACGCCGACGTCCCAGTAGCCGAGGCGGCCGGGATAGTCCTGAACCGTGGTGGCTGGTCCGCCGCTCAGCACACGGATGGTGCGGGGCTGGAACACGATGTCAGCCAGGGACCGCGTCGAGACCTGGCCGCTGACGAAGGCCTCGCTGCGCGCCACCTGCCGAAGCCATTCGAGATTGGTCTCCAGGCCGTAGAGGGCGGCGCCGTCCAGCGCCTGTTGCAGGGCGCGGACGGCGCTCGCGCGGTCATCGGCGGTGACGATCAGCTTGGCCAGCAGCGGGTCGTAGTGGGCGCTGACTTCCGAGCCGTCGGTGATCCAGGTGTCGACCCGGACATCCTGAGGGAAACTGGCCTTGGTGAGCACACCCGACGAGGGGCGATAGTCCTGGCCCGGGTCCTCGGCATAGAGCCGCGCCTGAATCGATGCGCCCCTTGCCGTGCCATCGAAGGTGTCGAGGAAACCGTAGTCCCCGGCCGCCCCGCGGATCATCCATTCCACCAGGTCGACTCCGGTGACCTGCTCGGTGACGCCGTGCTCTACCTGCAGGCGGGTGTTCACCTCCAGGAAGAAGAAGTCGTCGCGCTCGGAGTCGTAGAGGAACTCCACCGTGCCGGCCGAGCGGTAGTCGGCGGCGGCGCACAGACGTACGGCCGCCGCCATCAAGGCGGCGCGGGTGGCGGCCGGAAGGTGGGACGCGGGCGTCTCCTCGATGACCTTCTGGTTACGGCGCTGCAGGGAGCAGTCGCGCTCACCCAGGGCCACGACCTTGCCGGCGCCGTCGCCGAACACCTGCACCTCGATGTGGCGGGCCTGGCGCACATAGCGCTCCAGGAACACGCCCGCGTCCGAGAAATTGGATCCCGCCAGACGCGCCACGGCGGCGAAGGCCTCGGCCACGGCCTCGGGCGTCTCGCAGACCCGCATCCCGATGCCGCCGCCGCCAGCGGTGGCCTTGAGAATCACCGGGAAGCCGATGCGCACCGCCGCCTCGCGCGCGGCGTCGGCGTCGGTCAGCAGGTCGGTGCCTGGGGCGAGCGGCACCCCCTGGGCCTGAGCCAGGTCGCGGGCCGTATGCTTCAAGCCGAAGGCCAGGATATTGGCGGGCGTCGGGCCGATGAAAGCGATGCCTGCGGCCTCGCAGCGCTCTGCGAAGATGGTGTTCTCGCTGAGGAAGCCGTAGCCCGGATGGATGGCCTGGGCGCCCGTGGCCTTGGCGGCGGCCAGGATGGCGTCGATGTCGAGATAGGACTGGGCGGCGGGCGCGGGCCCGATCCTGACGGCCTCGTCGGCCTGGGAGACGTGCAGGCTGCCCGCGTCGGCGTCGGAGAACACCGCCACCGAGCCGACACCCATGGTCTTCAGGGTTCGGATGATCCGGCAGGCGATGGCGCCCCGGTTCGCGATCAGGACCTTGTCGAACACTGATCCTATCCCGCGATGATCATGCGCACGGGCGTCGGATTGAAGCCGTTGCAGGGATTGTTGATCTGCGGGCAGTTGGAGACGATGGCTACCAGATCCATTTCCGCGCGCAGATCGACATAGAGGCCCGGCGCCGAGATGCCGTCGACGATGCCCAGGGCCCCGTCAGCCTCAACCGGCACGTTCATGAACCAGTTGATGTTGGAGACCATGTCGCGCTTGCCGCGCCCGTGCTTGGCGTTGGCCTGCAGGAAGTTCTCGACGCAGGCGTGCTGGCTCTTGGTGTGGTGGCCGTAGCGCAGGGTGTTGCTCTCGCAGGAGCACGCCCCGCCGATGGTGTCGTGATACGCCACCGAGGTGCCCGTGACCGTGGCCATGGCGGCGCCCTCGTTGGAGAGCAGCACCGAGCCCGCGCGCAGGAAGATATTGCCCTGGGCGGCCATGGTGTCCTGGGCCGAATAGCGCTCGGCGTCGTCGGCCAGCGCATACATCAGAAAATCGACGGCCTGGTTGCCCTCTAGGTCGATGATACGCAGGGTCTGGCCCTTGCGCACCACCGCGTCCCAGGGCGCGCGGGCGGGAACGATGTCGTCGCGGACGATGGCGCCGGTTAGACCGGCCAGGGAACTGCTCATCGGCTGTACTCGGCCTCGACATTGAGGAAGGCGCGCAGGCCCTCCGGGGTGGCGGTGCGCAGGGGGTCATCGGCCGGCGTCACCGGGCCGCGCCAGGCGCTGACCCGCAGCGGGGTGACGGTGTAGTCGGACCGGGCGTCCAGCACGTGGGGGCAGTTGGCCAGCACCACGATGACGTCCATCTCCGCGCGGAGGATCAGGCTGCGGCCCGGGGCGAAGGGGCCGTGCTGCGGCAAGAGCGATCCGTCGTCCTCGACCTTCATGCCCTTGAACCAGTTGAGGCAGGGGTGGATGTCGCGCCGCGCCAGGCCGAACTTGGCGACACCGAGACTGAACCGGTCCCGCGCATTGGGATGCGGGCCCCAGTTGTCGCCTGTCCCGTACTTCGCCGCATTGGTGGCCTGGTTGGAAGCGCCGCAGAAGGCGTCATGGGTCCCGGCGCCGTCCTCCAGCACGCTGAACATCACCCGGCCCATGTCCGAGAGCACCAGCTTGCCGGCGCCTAGATAGGCGTTCCACTGGACCTTCAGGGTGTCGGCCACGTTCAGCCGCTCGATGGGCCGCTCGGCGTTGAAGATCAGCATCGAGGCGCAGGCGTCGCCGGCCAGGTCGGTCAGTTGTAGACGCGCGCCGCGGTTCAGCCGCTTGGCGCCGTAGCCGCCCGGCGCGATCGTCTCGGCCCAGACCATGTCAGCCGACGAGACCCCGTGGGGCAGTTCGCTCACCGCGCTGGCGGGCAGGATCGGCATGGCCTCGACCTGCGTCCCGGCCATGGCCCGCGCATGAGCCTGGGCGGCATAGGGGCTGGCGGTGTCGGTCATATCGCCTCCTCCGGATCGAACAGAGCATGCAGGGGCGGCAGCAAGGCGGTGGTGGTCACCAGCTTGAGTTGCTGCACGCCGCGGATCTTTCGCAGCTCGTCGCAGAGGTCGCGCAGGCGCTCCGACGGCCCCTGGACGAGCAGCACTTCCAGGGACTGGTCGTCCTCCAGGAAGACGTGCTGGGAGGAGATCACCTCCTCCAGATAGGCCTGCTGGGCCTGGGCCAGGGCCTGGCGGACCCGGCCGCTCTCGGTGCGGTAGATCAGCGTAATAGTGCCGGCCAGGATCACGCCGGCCCGCTCCTCGCCATGCTCGGCCAGCTCGTGGCGGATCAGTTCGGCGATCATCTGAGAGCGGCTGGGCAGGCCGCGTTCGGTGACCATGGCGTCGAGCTGGACCACCAGTTCGGCCGGCATGCTCAGACTCAGTCGCGCCAGGGGAAGGCTCTCGAGGTTCATGCGCCGATGTGCGGCCAGTATTACGATCCGATCAAATCGTAATACGAGATAGGCCGTTGGCGCGTCTCCGGCGCCCGTCTCTTAGGCAGCCGCGGGTCTGGGCGCCTATCGTCGTGGCGATGGCCTCAGGGAAGCTCCAGGCTCTCGATATAGGCGGCGATGTCATCGGCCTCGCCGGCGGTCAGACCGAGCTTGGGCATATCGTAGTGGCGGCCCTCGGCGATGGTCTCCATGCGCTGCTGGAAACTCAGGGCGGTCATACCGCGCCGCATGTCCCGAAACGGGGTCGAGGGAGACCGGGGGCTCTCGCCGTAGAGCCCCAGGCCATGACAGCCACCGCAGCGGAGTTCGGCCAGGTCTCGGCCGCGTTCAACCGCCACCTCCGCGGCGGGTCGCTTTGCAGACGAGGTAGACACAGGCGCGCTCGCGCAAGCCGCGACGACAAGCAGCGGAGCGATGACGCGAATCTTGAGCACCCTGGACACTCCGTCGAGCCCCCGTTTGGCGTCCATGGGGACGCTCCGGACTCCGTTCTCTCGAACGGTCAAACACTTGGACGGAATCCAAGGCGGCGCCTTGACCAAGATCAACGCGCCGATCGCATCTGGACACGATCGAAATATAATGACACTTTGCATGCCAATAAATAGAGCGATCTGATCGTCGTGGGGGGAAACCGATGAAGAAGCGCATCTGGCTGGGCGCCACCGCCCTCGTGATCGCCGCTGGCGTCGGCGTCGCCGCGATGAACAAGCCGGCCATCCTGGGCATGGTCGCCCGTGCGAGGCTGCCGCATATCGAACCTAACCGTCCGGTGAGTTGGGCCCAGGGCCCCGCCGCGCAGGCGCCCGGTGAGGCGCCTCCGAACGTGGTCTTTATCCTCGTCGACGACATGGGCTTCAACGACATCACCTTCAACGGCGGCGGCGTAGCGGGCGGCGTCGTACCCACCCCGAACATCGATTCCATCGGCCGCGAGGGGGTCGACTTCACCAACGGCTATGCCGGCAACGCCACCTGCGCCCCATCTCGGGCGGCCATCATGACCGGCCGCTACCCCACGCGTTTCGGCTTCGAATTCACCCCCGCCCCCGTCGGCTTCGCCAAGCTGGTGGGCACCGAGGCCGAGCCGGATTCCATCGTCGAACCGAAGTTCTTCGGCGATCGGGTCAAGGATATGCCTCCTGGCAGCACCGCGCCGTCGCCCACTGCCGTCAACACCTTGAGTGTGCCCGCGAGCGAAGTCACCATCGCCGAGTTGCTCAAGACCCGTGGCTATCACACCATCCACCTTGGCAAGTGGCATCTGGGCGGGGCGGAGGGCTCGCGTCCGGAGGCGCAGGGCTTCGACGAGAGCCTGGGCTTCATCGCCGGCGGCTCGATGTTCCTGCCGGAAAAGGCGCCCGACGTCGTCAACGCCAAGCAGCCCTGGGATCCCATCGACCGCTTCCTGTGGCCCAACCTTCCCTATCAGGTGCAGTACAACAACTCGGCCATGTTCGCGCCGAAGGGCTACATGACCGACTACCTGACCGATGAGGCGGTGAGCGCGATCAAGGCCAACAGGAATCGGCCGTTCTTCATGTACTACGCGCCCAACGCCATCCACACGCCGCTGCAGGCCACCAAGGCCGACTAC
>JAGNIV010000016.1 GCA_018001015.1 Phenylobacterium sp.
CCGTGGAATCCGTGCCCACGATGGCGTGGAATACGCAGATTGGCCACTGGGCCGCTCCACGTCGTGATCCGCCGCCGCGAAGGCTATCCTGCCCTAGACAGCGACCCCCACAGACTGCCCCCTCCCCTCGGCGCGGGCGATGCGTAAGCCTACGCCTCGCCCGCGCTCGCCCGCCGGCCCTGGCGGGCCGCCCCAGCCTGGGCAGTTGACCTCAGTGACCCTGAAGGAAGAACTGGCCGGCCCGCATCGCGCTGACGGATACCACCTGGTGCAAGAGCGCCGGTGTCTCCGCGTCCGATTGATCGAGCAAGGCATTCAGCTTGGCCAGGGCACGGGATTGACCTGGTGTTAGCCTGCGACGGTCGGCGATAAATTGAGCCTGATCCGTGCGGGTGACGTACGAGAATAGTTTCCCGAGCAGCCCGACCAGCGCATCGGACGCCTGAATCCCTGGCTCGACCCGCGAGTCGACGAACCGATAAGTGTCGAGCACAACGCCAGCGTCGTGGAAGGCGCAATTCCGCAAGCGATCTTGAATGACTGGCTCTACGTCGAGCAGATGATGCGCATGTTTGAAAAGGCAGATCCGGTGGATGAAGAATTCCACGAAGCTGTCCAACAGGGTGTTGGGCGGCTCGTCCTCCAGATAGACGAGCGGGTCGCGTCCACGGCCGGCCTGCAAGACGCCCTTCAGCATCTGCCCAGCGAAACCCGACAACAGCCCCTCGCGGTCGTCCAGTCGCTGCAATAGCTCTTCGATGAAGGCCTCACGGCTCGCCTCGCCGACATCGGGATAACCGAACCGATGAAAGAGGTCGGCGATATCATCGATGTCGGCGGCGAGAATGGTGAAGAGGTCCGCCTTCAGCTTCATGTGGAACCGCTGCATGTGGGCAAGCGGTTCGTGGCTGATGATCGAGTCCACTATGTCGACGGTGGACCAGTAGAGCGGGTCGACCGCAGAATAGTGGATCAGAAGGGCCTCCGTCTTCAGCCAATCGAGGTAGGCTTCCACCCGCCACGATTTGAGAAGGCTGAGAAAGTCACCTTTTCCCAAGTGAGCGAGCTTCAACTCATGGGCGCTGGCCTGGAGCCGAACCGCGGCCTTCAAACCCGCAACGTCGAGCGGTCGCGGCGCTCCGCGATGCGCCACGCCACCCAGGACGAAGCACATGGGCTCTCGAACGTTCAGGCCCTCCGCCGTCACGTGCAGACGGCGGATGTTGTTCGTCTCGTCGTAGTAGAAGGTATAGACACCGTCGGCCTTGACGAGGCGATTGAGGGCGATGGCCGGGTCACGCCACTCATTGACGTCGATGTCTCGCACGACGCCGTCCACTTAGCGAGTTGGCTTACGCCGGCGCGACACGGCGCCCGGTCGTAGCGTCCCGAGGTACCCGGACCGCTGATTGTATTCCCAGCGTTCGAAATTGGTCGGCTGGTGGTTCAGCGCCGCACGATTGGCCGCAAACGACAGAAACCTGATGATTGGCCGGTTCGCCGGTGACCGTTTGCATTTCGGATCGAACATGCGCTCGACCAGTTCAAGGGCCAGGGCGACCTTATTCAGCGAATGACCTACACGCCCCCGGTAGACTGTCTCGATGGTCACGGCCTTGACCTTGGACGCCGGCGCAACCCGGCAGGGCTTGATGTCGGAACCTTTGAAGACGACACCGCCCGACAAGGCAGTCATGGCCGCCGCGATCTCGCTGTCGCTGAAATTGTCGAGCTCGAAGCACCGGTTCCAGAGTTTGATGTACTCCTGCCGCGTCACCTTCCGATCCGGAAAGTGGATCGAGATGGCGCTAGCCAGGCCCTTGGCGATGTTGGGGCCAGCCAAGCCTTCGCGGTCCAGCAAGACCAGAGCGATGGTCTGCTGTGCATGGAGGAAGTCGACGAGGCGCCAGAGCGCACTTTGCCGGTCCCGTTTAGTCCCCGTGGCATTGCCGACGCCGTGCATATTGCGCACCTGGATGCCGTAGCGTGCGGCCGGAGCCCCAAACCACCGCTCGAAGATCGCGGGAATGACCACCTCTTCGGTCTGCCCCTCGACGATCAGCACCAGCTTGGGCTTAGGGTTCAGATGGAAGCGATTGGTTACCCATTCGAGCGCGCTATAGGGATCGTCGGCCACGGGTGGCGGCGCCGGTCCTCCGAGCGGGAACCCCGTCTCATTGGGATCGGGCAAGGCGACGCCAAAGGCCAGTCGGTGGAAGAGGCGATGCATTTCGGCCATTTCCCCCAAAGTTTCAGCCAACAGAGCCTTTCCCTTGAGCCGTTTGCGCTCGGTCAAGGCGACGAAACGCGTCAATGCGCGCCAAGCATCGAGCGGGTTGGCGAACCGCTGTTGGGCGCTAAGCTGGCTTTCGATATTGGCGCTATTGGTCTGATCGAATTGAAACTGCGCAATGATCTCATCAGGGGTCCAGGTCCGCGCGTAGTCTTCCCACTCCCAGCCGTGGAACTGCCCGTCCTTGCTGACGGTGATTAGCCGCTCGTCGCCCTGAGTCTGGACGTAGAACCTGTCGGAGATCAGTTGGGCAAAGAGACCATAGACGCGCCTGGGGTTTGGAGGTCGAGCGCGCGCTTCACTCACCATCTCGGCGATGTTCTCGGCCAGGTTTTGGTGGTTGTCGTTTGGCGTGCCGTCGCCGTTGAAGGCGTTGTCAGCCGAGACGTGTAAGGTCAGGGACGACAGCATCCACATCAGGTCCCAAATCTGGAATTCCGAATAGTAGGCCTCATGGCGCTGGGGTTCGGCGTCGATCTCACCGTCGTGCTCGGACGGACCATCCCACGGGCTCCAGAGCACACCATGCTCGCGCCAGCTGGCAACGATATCCGGCCTGAACCCAAACTGGTTCAACTCGGTACGGGTTTCGCCTTCCCAGACCTCGTCATCGTCTAGGGGACCGAGGTCGCGGAAGCGGTTCCCCTCGATCGTTTCGATCTTGTAGATCGCGTCCTGCCGTCGGATGCGCAGCAGAGGTTTGAAGAGGCCGAGGAGCTCCAGCTTCCGCAGCCTAGCTTCATCGACGCGCTCGCCCCGATCTGAGACGAACTTGGCGAATTCGGAAGCTCGGAGCAGGCGCTTGACCTTGTACGCACCTGGCCCCGTGAGCATGTCGAAAATGTTGGCCGGCGTCTTCATGCCGGCCACTTTGACCTGAGTCTGTCTAGTCATGGCCCGAACCCCTGCGTTCAGGGCGCGGCGCCATCGCGCCGCGCCCTCCCACTTATGTGGTGCGATAGAGGAAATCACAGGCCCGCTGCGCGTGGGCCGCAGCAGTGAAGATGAAGCGCCGGTCGGCGTTCAGCACATCCAGCCAGCTCCCGATATAGCTGGCATGGTCGAGACGAGGTATCAGCTCAAGGCCGAGATCGGCACAGAGGAACGCCGCACCCAGTTCGGCGACCAGCTCTTCCCGAGCATAGCCGTCGTCGCCCCAGCGTTGGCGGCTGAAGTCACGGTCGAGTCGGGTCGGGTGACGGGTCCAATGGGTGCATTCGTGAGCCAGGGTCGCGTAGTAGGATTCCGGGTCCTCGAAGCACTCGAACGGCGGCATCTGCACATGGTCAGGCTGTAGGGCATAATAGGCTTGGTTGCCGCCGTGGCGGATGTCCGCGCCGGTGGCCGCGAAGAAGGCATCGGCATGATCGATCCGTTGGGCGGCGTCGAGCTTGGGGTCCGCCACGGCGTAGAAGTGGGCGGGCAAATCCTCAACCTGATCGACGTTGAAGACGGTGTAGGCCTTCAGGAACGGGATTTGGCGCTCGACCTCCTGGCCGTCGTCGCCGGACTCCGTGTGGGTGATCCGGTTGGCGTAGACCACCGTCGAACCGTGCTCGCCCTTGCGAACATGACCGCCGAGCGCCAGCGCTTGGCGGAAGGTGATCCAGATCGGCGCCGTGAAGCCCCGGTTGACCGCCTCTGCCCAGAGTAGGACGACATTGATCCCACTGTAGGGCTCGCCGGTGGAACGGAGCGGTCGGGTGATCCGGCCAGCCAGATGCTCGGCGGACCAGGGCTTGATCCAAGGGCGGACGCCGTTTTCCAGGTCGGCGATGATGGCGTTGGTGACCCGGCTGTAGAGGTCCGGGCGTGAAGTCTCGGATGCGCGCGTCATGGCGGCCTCCTGTGAATTTGAGTTGTGGGGAAAGCGGCGCCCCGCCGGGGTCGGCGGGGCGCTCTGCGGGAGGTCAGTTGGCGCTGGAGGGCCGCGACCAGATGAGGCTGTAGCCCTCGTCGGCGTCGACCAGGCTGGCGTAGATCGGAGCCGGGAAGCTCGGGTCGTCCAGCTTGACCGAGAGGTAGGCCCGGTCCTCCTTGGAGGTCTTCATCCAGGCGGCGCCGAATTCGGTCTGGCCGGAGAAGATGCGGAAGTCGGGGCCGTTGTCGTTGGTCTTTTCGGCCTTACGCAGAACCGCCGACTTGACGTTGAGGGTCAGGGTCTTGATCGCGCCGTTGTAGTTGCCGGCGTCGTCCTTGGTGAAGGTGCCGATGGTCGCCATGGTGAAGTCTCCTTGTTCCTCGGACCGCGCCCATCGCGGCCTCGATGGCGATTTCCAGGACGAGGGGCGCTGAGCGCCGCAGCCGCAGGCCCGCAGCGCAGCGGAGGACGCCGGCGACGACTTGTTTGCTCCGCGAGGAATTCGGCGCAGCCGAAGGGGAAAGAAGTCGAAGAGCCCGGGGTTGCGGCGATCAGCGGGGCCGGTAAGGCCCGAACCCCTCGGCCCTATCAGGCCAGAGAGGCGGCATGGGTCGGTTGAAGGTGAGGAGTTCGGCCCAGCGACCATGACCACGCCACCGGCGTCGCCGGTGCCTTCCACGCAAGAAGAAGGGGCCGCCCGCCTCGTCGGCGAACGGCCCCAAGTCAGTGAGGTGAAGGCCGCAAGCTGCGGCCCGCCGCTAGGCGGCTTCTTCGGTCAGGCCCGGCGCCTCGGATTGAACAGCAGGCTCCACCGGGACCGGCGCGCGAAGCAGGCAGGGCAGCCAAGCTTTCCCGGCCAGCAACCCCTCAGCCTCGGACGCCATCTCGGGCTTCTTCATGCCGCCGATGCGCTCGGCCGCGTCATCGGACACCGCCTCCCGCACGGCCTCGCCGATCCTGGCCTTGGTGACGCGACCCAGGTAGCTCGCCACGGTCGGCGTCCAATACCCCGTCATGTCGAGGTCCACCGCCTGGGCCAACCGGTCGGCGTGCGTCCACGCTCCCGGCTTGCGCTCAAACGGCGCGCGCACCGCATTGACTGTCAGGCTCGCACAGTGAGCCAGGAGGTCCAGCAGGTCCGTCGCTCCCAGACCTTCCACGAAGGGCCAGAGGTCCGCCGCCTCCTTGGGCAGGCGCACCGCCCAGCGCTCATGGCGCTCTGCGATACTACGTCCGGCGCGGCTCTCGTCGATGCCCGGCGCGTGGCCGTCGAGGTAGGTAGACACGCCCTTGATCTCCAAGCAGGAGGCGCGGTCGTAGGGCGGATAGAAGGCAAACAACGCCAAGCTGTGCACCACCGCCGACAGGGCGACGGTGGAGTTGGCGCCCACGGCGTCGCGCAGGGCCAAGGTCCGATGGGCCGTGAGGTCCAGAACCAGACGCTCCGACAAAGGGGCGCCTGCATCCTCCTCGGCCTCTTCCGCCTCTGCCGCACCGCCATCTCCGCCGCTCGCCGCGCCGCCCGCATCTTCGCCTTCGGACTCCGGCTCAAGTTCAGGGACCGGCACGTCTTCGGGCCGGATCAAGCCCCGCTCGACGCGGGCTACGCCATCCTGGCCGAGGATGACGAACACCCCGCCCCGCGCGATCTCGTCCGGGTCGAAGGCCGTTCCATCGCCGAAGGCCTCAAGCGCCGCATCGATTTCAGCGAACCGGGCCTCGATCTCGGGCGGAAGCTCCTCGACTGCATCCCACTCGCTGACCAAGGCGTCATACTCCTCGCTGAGCGCCGACATGCGGGCCGTCTCATCCTCCGAGCGTTCCACAGGGTGCGGATAGACACGCGCGAGGCCGAGCGTGCGCGGAAAGTCGATATGGGCCTGGGCCCACTTCCAACCTTCCTTGTCCCGCACCTCCTGGGCCATGGCCGCCAGTTTCTCTGCCACGAGCCGGTCCAATAGGGCCGGGTCTTCCAACCAGCCGCCGCCGTCCTCGGTGAAAAGATCACGCAGGATGGTCCCGCCCGCCTCGCCATAGGCTTCGGCGCCGATGAAGACCGCCCGCCGATCCGTCGCCGTGACCTTTGTTTCGGTCATGGTGCGGCGGATCAGGTAGGGGGGGCGATCCGGCCCCAGCAGATCAAACACCTGCTCCTGGCGGGCGTGATCCTCGCTGACGGCGTAGGCCATCATCTGCTCAAGGGTCAGCTCGCCCACGCGATAACGCTCCATCAGCATGGGGCTGACCGCGCCCAGCCGTAGGCGCTGACGCACGACCTGCGCGGACACGCCGAACCGGGCGCCGATCTCCTCGGCGCCGAGGCCCCGCCGCTCGGCCTGTTCGCGGAAAGCCTCGAACTCGTCGGCGGGGTGCATGCGGAAGCGGGTGACATTCTCGTCCAGGCTGATCTCGTGGGGATCGTTGGCGAGGTCCACGACGCAGCGCACGGCTTGCGACTTCTTGATCGTCTTGCGCTTGGCCAGCAGGGCGAGCGCCAAGCGCCGCCCCTCGCCGATGGTCACCAGATAAAAGCCGGTCGCCGCTCCGGCCTCGTCAATCTCCGGCTCCACCACTGGTGCCTGTAGGACGCCCTTCACCGCAATGCTGGCGGCCAGGGACTCGATGTCGGCCTGAGCATGGGGGGTTCGCCGCGCGTTGCGCGGCGACTTCTTAAGCTTGTTGAGCGGCACGTCGATGACGTCGCCGTCCTGATGGATGATCTGAGTTTGGTCGGTCATGGTCCTGCTCCTTTGGGGCATGGGTTTCAGGCGTAAGGCGCGCCTGAACCCTTGCCCGTCGGCGAGGCCGGGGGTGCAAACGGAGGGGCGGCTTCGCGGGGAACCGGCTGCAGGGCTTCAAGTCCTGCGGCCCTATCGGTCCTTGCCCAGCCCGAAGCTGGGCGGAAGCCGCTCCGAAGTGCGCCGGGGGCGGAGCCCCAAGCCACGGCCGCGCATCAGCGCGGCGCTAAGGAGAAGGCTGCAAGGAGCCTGGCGCGCAGCGCCATGGCGGGAAGCTCCGTCGAGCGGCCGGCGGCGCCGAAGGCGCCCGCAGGGACGGACCCGTAGGAGCCGCGGCGCGCGGCGGGACCGAGCACGCCCGCCGGTCGCTCTCCAAATATGATGGGGGCGTTGCGGGGACTCCCCGCTCGAAGGGGTCGGCTGAGACCTAAGGGCTCAGACGCAGGGGAAGGCCTTCCCCTCCCAGCTACGCCTGGCCAATCATGTTAGACTTCACAGCAGAATCTCAATGCTGCTCTCGATCGAACATCCTGAACTGCTGCCCCACCTCAAGACCTTGGGGTACGGCCTGCAGCCGGTGCGTCACCGCGCCACCCAGCGCTACTCGCTGGTCGTCAAGGTGACCAAGGAGATGATCCTCACCGCCCGGACTAACGGCGAGTTCAAGATTTATCTTCTCGGCGACGGCCAAGGCCCGACGTCGCATTTGGGTTTGATCTCCGCCTTCTTCGACGACCCGGACGAGCCGTTGACGATCAAGTCTCCACAGTTCGCAGGCGATGAACTGCTGAAGGATCTGGCCGGGCTGCTGAGCCAGGACCAGATCGACGTCTATTTTTTTGACGAGCATGACCGCGAGCTCATGGGCGTTCGCGCACTCAATCCTGACGCCGCCCGGTTTCGCGCTGAAATCGAGGCGGCGACATTCGGACTCTATTGCCGCGAGGATTACCCCGGGATTTTGCAGCGGCTGGAACGCGCCTTCTCCGTCCGAACGGCCGAAGACGACGCCAGGGCGTTCACCCTAACCCTCGGCGAGCGGCTCTATCCGGACGACTTCGTGTTTATCGACGGTCGAGACGAGATGTACCAATTTCAAGGCTCTGAAGACCACGTCGCGGCGACCAGCCTTGAACGTGAAGATCCTGGCCCGTTCCAGGAGCGCGACATCGCCGTGATGCTCGGCAGGGTCTTCGAGCCGCAAAGCATCTATCTGAACCCGTTTCGTGCTGACAAAGGCAAGGAGCTGACAGACGTCCTGATCGTCACGGACAAGATCATGATGTTCATTCAGGCCAAGGACAGCCCGAATACGGAAGCGGCGCTCCGACGTACGATCGAGCGCAAGCGGTCAGCGATCCGCGCCCACATCGAAAAGGCGGCCAAGCAACTGAAGGGCGCCATGGCCTACGCCGTTGGCGGCGCGATCACCATCACTACCCCGGACGGCCCGCTCACCATCCCGGTCGAGGAGCGTCAACTCCTGGGTTTGGTTGTGGTCCGGGAGATGTTCGACGACGACTATGCCGCCTGCAGCGCGCCCGTTCTGCGGGTCGTCCAGAGCTTGGAGCTACCCGCCGTGCTGCTGGACTATTCCGGCCTGCACATCATGTCCCAGAACCTTCGAACCCCGACCCGCTTGGTGAACGGACTGGGACAGATGTTTGAGGTGGCGATCGAACGGGACGAGTTTCCAAAACCCGCCTGGAACGGCCCGCCGCCAACAGATTGATGCGTAACGTGTTGAAGGCTTGATCGCGGCCTCTGGGCTTGACCTCGAGGCGGCCTATACTTCTGAGAACAAACTGTGACCGATTCGGACCTGCATGTGGTCGATCACTGCTCTTGATCTCGACCATTGGTCGGGCAATCCCGTCGCGCGTACAGTGCTTCCGGCGCTGGTGCGTCGGCTCGTCCATGCCTCATCGTCGCCCAATCGGATCGACTTCCCCGCCTACGACGGGGTGGATGCCCCAGGCTGGGACGGCACGCTCAAGCTTGATGCCTCAACCTCTCCCTGGGCGCGCGCCGGCGCATCGTTCTGGGAAATCAGCTGCCGGTCGGACGTACCCCGAAAAGCGGCGTCAGACTTTAAGAAGCGCACAGCGGCAACACCCGAAGATGTCCGTCGCGGCGCTATCTTCATCTTTGCGACGGCGCGCCGCTGGCCCGGCAAGGAACAATGGGCCAAAGCCGCCCTAGCCGACGGCGCTTGGGCCGACGTCAGGGCTTACGACGCCCAGGACCTGTCCCAATGGCTGGAAACCGCGCCCGCAGCGGCCATGTGGATGCATTCTCAGCTGGGCCGAGGCGTCGATGACCTCTGCCCGCCCGACGATCTCTGGGACATCTGGGCGGGCGCGACCCAGCCCAGGCTACCCTTCGAGCTCTTTGCCGAGGCCTATGAGGAAAGCCGTTCCGCCCTGCAGGCGTTCTTCGGGACGGCGCCAACGCGCCCTCTGGCGGTGGCGGCGGACACCCGGGGCGAAGCGGCGGCTTTCGCCGCAGGCCTGCTGCTCTTTGGGGCCGACTTCGCGGCCCGCAACTGCGTCGTCGCCCGAACGGAAGCAGGGCTGCATCGTCTCCGGCGGGAACCTACGCCTCCCATCGTCCTGGTCGCCGATCGGAGGCTCGAAACCGAGCTTGGCGACTTACCTCAAAAGACGTGGGTGTTGATCGCCACGGACCGCGCCAGCCTCGACGAGGACGCAACGGTTCAAGTCCGACCGCTGACCTGGGAAGCCTACCATCGCGCCGTCGACGCCCTGGCGCTTGATCGAGATACCGCGACCGCTCTTGATGAGGCTTCGGGACGGCGGGTGACCATCATACGCCGGCGCCTGTCGTCCATTCCCCAGGTGCGGCGGCCGCTCTGGGCGGACATGCCCGAGCTTACGCCAACTCTCGCGGCGCTCGGCCTGGCAGGCGGCTGGCTGTGGGAGAAGCCGGGCGATCGACAAGTGCTCGCGGAGATTGCTGGCCGCGCAGAAGGCGACATCGAACTGGCCATTCAGCGCTTGGTTTCACTTGAAGATGCGCCGGTCTTTGCCGTCGCGGGGGCAGGCGGGCTGATTTCCCGCCACGATGCTTTCCCGCCGTTACGGCACGCCCTGACCCGCGGGCTTGTCGAACGGTTCTACAAAGTCTGCCGTACGGTCTTCGGCGCAGATGATCCAGCTTTGGAATTGCCGTCGGACCAGCGTTGGATGGCCAACATCTACGGCAAGGAGAGACCGCACAGTGGGCGTCTGCGAAACCAGCTCGCGACGACGATGGCCTTCCTCAGCACGGCCAAGACAACCTACGTTGACTGCAACGCGCGGCAGGCGTCCGAAATTCTCGTTGGCGATCTTTTGGCCGACGACAGGGCTTGGCTGCGCCTGCGCGACGTCCTTCCCCAACTCGCGGAAGCTGCGCCGCGCGCATTTCTTGAAGCGGCCGCACGCTGCCTCCCCTTTGAAGCGGAGGACCGCGGCCCGTGGGTTTTGGTGAAGCCAACGGACGGCGCAGGCTATGGCGAACACCTGCGCGTGCAACTGATCTGGGCGCTCGAACGGCTGAGCGCCGATCCGGCGCATTTTGCGCGGGTCGCGGACATACTGGCGGCGCTTTGCAGTCGGCGTCTGGACGACAACCTCGTCACCAAGCCGCACGCCAGCCTCGTCGCCATGCTTCGTCGGCGTAAGGCCGAAAATGCGGCCACCGCCCGGCTGCAGGGCCGCGTCCTTAAGGCGTTGGCTGTGCGTAAGCCGGACGTCGCCTGGACCGTGGCGCTGGCCCTCGTGGATGAACGGCTAGGGGGCGGTCTGCCACTGCAGAACGCGGCCCAGATCGGCGCGGCGGGCGAAGGTCCGACAGACGGTCCAGCCGACGCACGTGAGGCGGCATTCAAAATCGCGCTTGGACGCGCCCTCAATACCCAAGAAGCCTTGGGCTTGATTGAAAAGAGTCCCTGCTTCGACGGAGACCATCTCACGCGGCTTTGGGACAGGATCGCCGCCTGGCAACAAACAGCGTCAGAACCCGAGAGAGCAAAAGCCCGCGAAGAAGTTCGACGAAGCGCCCTCTGGCGGGAGCGCCGACGCGGTAAAGGATGGCAACTGGGGGAGGATCCGCGCGCTCGCGAAATTTTCAATCTCCTTCGGGCGCCAGGAACCGCTGGCCAGTACGCTTGGCTCTTCCAAGCCGGTTACGTGGACCATGGATCGGACGAGCTTTGGGAGGAAAAGCTTGATTGGCGGGAGCGCGACGCGCGCATTCAGGCGAACCGCAAGACGGCGGTCCAGGCGCTCTGGGCGGACGGCGGCATGTCGAGCCTTGTCAATTTCGCACGCGGCGTTGGGTCTCCTGAGACCGTGGGGAGCGTCGCCAGCCGTACGCTGCCCGACCTCGATATCGTGGCTGTGGCGAGCCTTTCTGAAGACGCCGCCGACTGGGCTGGCCGGAATGACTTCATCGCGGGCGTGTTCTTCCACTCTGGTGACGCCCGAGACCAGCGGCTGCAAACTTTGCATGACGCCTGGTCGGATCGCCTTAAGGCCCTGCTTGCGATCCTGCTGCTTTGCCCATCCGACGCCACGACCTGGCGACAGGTCGATCGTCTGCCCGCCCCCCTGCAGGAAGACTATTGGCGGCGTCTGACACGTCGCGCCTCGAGCGGCGTTCCAGACGAGGCGGCGCGGGCGACACGCGAGTTTTTGCGGGCTGCACGGCCCCGCGCCGCGCTGAATCAAACGCTGGGCGTGCACGAAAGCCTCGACAGCCAGTTGCTCGTGGACGTGCTTCTGGCCGTCGCCAAGGTGGCAGGACCAGAGCAGGACGGTCTGGTCGATCCCCACGCAATTGAGGAAATCCTATCGACCCTGGACCAGCGCCCCGACGTCGACCGCAATCAACGCCTCCAACTCGACTTCATCTATGTCGAAGCGCTGGAACACTCCGAGCGTGGGATCGCCGCGCTCTCGGAGGAGGTCGCCGCGAACGCGGAGGTCTTCGCGCTGGCGATCCGCAGCTACTACAGACGCGACGATGGCTCCGAAGAACCGGTGGATGACAGTGAACTGGAGGCCAGCCAGCAAGCCGCGCGACATTGGATGCAAGTCTTGGAGAGCTGCCGATGTCCGCCCGGCGGCGGGCTCGACCGCGTGATCGATCCAGACAAATTACGGGCATGGCTGGAAGCGGCGGCGGAGCTTTTGGCGGCGGATGGGCGAGCGGATCGAGGTCTCTACAAGGTCGGGGTTTTGTTCGGACGCCTTCGGCTCGAGATCGATGGCGTATGGCCGCCGCTAGAGGTCGCGGCTGTTCTGGAGCCCTACGCCAATGAGTCCTTCTGCAACGGCATCGAGATCGGCATCTTAAACAGCCGCGGCGTTCACAGCCGAGATCGTGGGGCCGGGGGCGCCCCCGAGCGCGTTCTGGCGGAGAAATACAGAGGCTGGCACCGGCGGCTGGAGGTGGAACACCCCAACCTCGCCCAAGCCTTCGAAGCGGTCGCGGCTACCTACGATCGTCACGCCGAACGCCATGACGAAGAGACGAAGTTCGAGCGGATGGCGGTGCGATAGCGCAGAACCGCCTGTTCAAACGCCGTGGTCAGACTTTTCTAGGCGGGCGAACGGCCTTCTTTGATCTCGATCGCGGCGCCTTCGCACCAAGTCACAATCGACCAATGAGCTTGGAACAGCTCATCGAGATCGACAGTGACACCCTCGTACGGTCGTCCCTTCTTCGCGGTCGGATATCGAAAACGATCCGCGAAGGGATCGAAGGCCTGAACCAGGGCGATCATCGCTCGGATGCGGTCGGTGTACTCGTCGTCATCGACGCACCCCAGATCGGCCCTCACGGCAAGCAGCTTGGCGAACAGTTTGGAGAGGTCGTGACCAAGATCGCTGGCCGATTCCCCCGAAATCTCCAGGACCGCGGCCTTAATGGCAAGCTCGACGCTCTGGCGCCACAGCAGGAGCAATGGCCTGAGCAGCAGCCCAGAACGGTCGACCTGGGCGCTGTCCCACAACGCCTCAAAACCCCGCTGGAAACTGTAGGAAAGCATGTCCCACGAACCGAGCGGGATAAGATCGAGCGGTTGGTGTCTGACGAACGCGCGCAGCTCAGGCTGCGCGTCGACGATATCCTCAACCAGCTGATCGCGGCGATCCTGCGACATTCGCCTCTGCCTCGCTATGCGGCCGCCCGGTCGCGGTCCTGGACCACCCGATCAAAGGCACTGCGAATGGCCAGAGAGACGTTGATCCGGACCAGCGCGACGGCATTGTCCCGCGCCGCCAAATAGTCCACCTCCAGCGCCTTGTACCGCGCCGCCGACACCGGGTCGGTGGAGAAGTCCAGGTTATCCACCTCATCAGTGATCGGCACGATCCGCGCCGCCGACCCTCGACCGACAATCCGATAGTCGGGGTTTGCAGGCAGCCCCCCCTTTGAGACCGGCGAATGGATTTTCAAAGCCGGAGCCCCGTGGTGGCCGGTCAGGACATACTCATGGTCGGCAATCTCGATCGTCATATCCCCAATGACGGCCACGCTAGGTTGATAGTTCACCACGCTGCCAAGCAGGCGTCCATGAACCCAGAAGTCGTCATCGAGGTCATCGGCGGCCGTCGCCGTCCAGGGCCTGTAGCCCGGCTTGGGATTGAAGGGACTTTGCAGGAAGACCGCCACATTGGAGTGCAGCTTGCCGTAGACCAGGGCCGCCTCTTCCGCGAAAGCCGCCGCGAGCCGCGCCGCGACCAGCAGTTCAAACCCAGCCAAGTGCAGCGCGCCAATCAACGCCGCGTGCGCCAAGGCTGGGCTGTCGTACAGCCTATGACCGCCCCTTCCCCCGCCGGAGGTCATCGCCTTCGGCGCCAGCCCCTCCTCGTGCAGAAGGCTAAAGTTGCGAAGGGTCAGCTCCGCACCGAGCGCTAGTTCGCGCGAGGTAAAGGCTGATCCGGAGGTTTTGGTTGGTCGGCCCACATTTAACTCCCACTTGATGAGAGTTTTAATCTCCCAGTTTCTGGAAGTTGTCAACGCCCGTATGCGCTTCAACCCAGCGGAGCAGATGGCTTGGGCTTGCGGCTGCGCCGCCCAAACATGATGGTCATGAGCGACATGCCCAAAACCAGCACCCTAGAGATCTATCTCGGCGGTCCGATCGACAACGGATCGGAACGGATGCTGCTGTCGGCGCTGGTCGACCACCTCAAGACGCTCGATTTCGAGGCGGTCATCCTGGCGAACATCTTCCTGCCGAGCCGGCAGGTCGACCTGGTCGTGGCGACGGCGCATGGCGCCTGCGTCGTCGAAGCGAAAGCCAGCAGGCTCCCTGTCAGGGGTGAGTTCAACGGGATGTGGGCGCGCCGCTATGCGGATGGGACCTGGCGCCCTTACCGCAACGCCTACCAGCAAGCCCTCGACGCCAAGTTCGCGATCAGGGATGCCCTACGCGCCTGGAATTCTCACATATCGGCCTACCCGTCCGGCGAGGTCGTCTTCATCCCCGCGATCCCAAACGAGTCCGCCCTGACGGCGGGAGACCACAAGGTTGCGGTCCGTGACCTCCACAGCTTTCTCAAAGGCCTCCCGACCGCAGGCCCAGCCGATATCCCCCTCTCGACCTGGCGCGCCTTCGCGTCCCACCTCAAACTGGAGCGGGTCGATCCGGCCCAACTGCGCCTCACCGATGACGCGGCGACCGCCGAAACCCTGCGCAACTATCGTCTGGCGTTCGAAGCACAGTACGGGCCGACGGCGCAAAGCTGGCTCCCGGAAGACGAAGCCCAGCTGACAGCGCTGCTTGGCGCGGCCGACGGCGCCGGCGTTCATCTGAGTGGTCCGTCCGGCTGCGGCAAAAGCCTGATGGCCCATCGGCTGGCTATCGCCCTCTCCGATCAGGGCCACCCTGTGATCCTTGTGGCCGGCAAGGACGTGGCCGACAGCTGGCGCGACACCGTGCGCCGAGAAATCGGCCTCCTGGTCGATGGGAGGCCCGACGAAATCCTTGGCGCATTGAGAAAGGCGCAGCGTCCGCTGGCCCTCGTGGTCGATGGCGTCAACGAGATTCGGGGCGACCGCAAAGATGCGGTGCGCGGCGTTCTGGCCATGGCCCGCCGGTACGAGGCCGTCCTCATCGTCACCGACCAGACCGCAGCCGGCGATGCCTTCGCGGGCTTGTCGCCGATTGAAGTGCCCCAACCCTCCCTCAACCTAAAACGCCGGATCGCGTCCGCCGGAAGCCCGACAGCGGGTCCTATCGACCGCGCGCTCGAGGCCGTTTCCAGCGGCCTCGAGGCGAGCCTCATCGGACGTGTGAAGACGGCGCTGCCGGCCGGCACGACACGCCTCCAGTTGCTTGAGCGCTATGCGCGCGACCGATTGGGGGCGCGCGCCAGGAAAGGCGCGTTGGGCCTGCGCCGTCTGGCCACAAAGCTGCACGCCGACACCGCCTATTCCCTGCCGGAGGTGGCGTTCGACGAATACATGAACGCTCAGGGCCTCGACGCGTCGGAGGTCGATGCGCTCTTGGCCTCTGGCCTCGTGGTCCGACGCGCCGACCGGATTTCCTTCCGCCACGAAATGTTCCTAACAACTTTCGCGGCATTCGACCTCGCGGCGATAGCCGCTGAACGGCCGCAGGAGACAGGGCAGAGCCTCTCCACGCCGCGGTACAGGTCCATGGCCGGCGACATCGTCTCAGCGATCGACGACGCCGACACTTGCCGTGCTGTGCTCGAAAGCACGACCAACGCCGCCCTCCTCGCCAGCGCTGTGGAGAGGGAGCTCGGGCCTCTCGCGGCCAGCGCGGCGGCGACTTTGCTGCGACAGGCTGCAGAGACGTGCATGGAGGAGATCGACGCCTGTCGTCTCGAACTCAATCCCGAAGGCAAGCATCCTCAGGTCGACTGGGCAGACACCAGCCGTCGCAGTTGGTCAGACGAGGAAAAAGCACGCCTGCAAGCGATCGGAGAAACGGCGACTGGCGCGAGTTTCGACCTCTACATGGAACTCTGTGCGCGGATGGACGCCCTGCGGGAGGCCGAGTGGCGGCGTCTCCTGGACGACGCCCGACAACTCAAGGTCAGCGTGCGTAGCGAAAGCTTTGCGCTAGCCTACTACTATTTCGGCAAATCAACCGGCTTCAGTTCCGTGCGCCACACGGGTCCGCGCTCCTCGAACGGTCGGCCGCACCGGCGCGTGGCAGTCGCGGATTTGAGGGGCTTGACCTCCGGTCAGCTGCACTTCGTGCTGGAAGCCCGCTACGCGCTGTTGCGCGACGACGATGCCGAGGCCTTCGCGGCCTTCCTCACCGAGGTTTTCGGCCACCGTTACCGCTTCGAGCCCTACCATGTGCGCCTCGCTCTCCTGAACGCGGCAGGCTTCGTCCGCGATGTCAGCGAAGACACCAAAGCCGGTTTGATCGCCGCGATCGAAGGTCTAGAGACCAATCAAAACTGGGCTTTGGACTCGTCGATCATCGACGCCCTGAAGTTCCTCGGCGCGCTCGACGACGAGGCGGAGGCGCAGCGCGAAGGTATCACGGCGGAAGTCCGGCAAGCGCTGGCGGAGCCAGAGACTGAAGAGCTATGCGCGCAGGCGCTTTCGCTCTGTGTACGGATGTTCGATCACCCATTCGACTCCATCTACTGGGAGGAGATCGGGGCACTGGATGAGGCTGACGGCCATACCCTGCTACGCCGTGCGGCTTCGGCGCCGGACGCCCATCAAAGCCTCAGCCTGACGTGGGTCATCGAGCGCGTGGTGGAGTTGGCGGATCCTCGAGACGGACCCCGCCTTCAGCGCTTCGCCAATCTGCCCAGCCGCAGGACCGTCTTTCCGCAAGAAGAATGGGGCGCATTCTTACTGGTCACGCGCTTCTTCGGCCGGCACGGGCTGGAGCTCCCTGAGGGCGAGAACGAGACGCCGACCGAGATTTGTTTGACCGCCCTGAGGTCCCTCGTACACGCCTGCGAGTCTCAAAACCGCGATGTGGCGCAGCGGGCGTGGCGTCAAATCAACGAAGCCGAGATTGGCGTCGCCGTTGGGTGTTTGTCGGAGGTTCAGCGGGCGCTTTTGGACCGGCACACACTCGAAGACAGCAAGAGCTACCCGCGGCTTTCGCTGATCGAGCGATTCCCCACGGAATCTCTGGCGCTGTCGCGCGCCTTTCTCGATGGCGGTCTGGCGGCCATCTACCATCACCGGGCCGTAGATCGCGGATCGGGCGTGGGCCTTGCGTTGCAATGCGTCGCCGAGCTAGGCGACCGCAGCGACATCCCTCGCGTTCGCGCCTTAACGGGCGGAGGCTCGTTTGCGCAAGTCGCGCTTGAGGCTTTGAAGATCCTAGACGAAGGCAAGTCGGCCACCTCAGGAGCCCCCCAATGATCTCTCGAAGGTATTTGGGCGGTACATCGTTATTGAGGCGGAGGTCGCGGACCTTCCGCTGATCAACGCCAGGCAATGTACACCGTCAAACAGACCGAGCTGGCGAAAATCCCCTACCTGGACACCCAGGCGGTTGACCAACGCGTGCTATTGCTCATGCCTTTCTGGGACGGCGGGGGCTGGCACGGGTGGTTTGGGACGGCGGACGGCGACTTAATCGCCATGAAGCCAATCGACACGGTTCGAGCGAACTATGTAGCTAAGAGCGCCGCCAAGGATACCGACCTCTATTTCCCCTTCCTCGACTTCATGTGGCAGCGGGCGAACTTCCCCGAGACGAGCCGGATGATCCTGGCGATCAGCGACGATTTCCACATGCTCGGGACCAGCGCCGCAAAGCTCCGGCATTTCTTCGAAACGCGCGATCAGATCGACAAGACTCTGCTCCCGGCGTTCGTCCAGACCGAGCTTGAGTACATGCTGACCGTGTCGCGCTCCGTTTTCGACCTGCTGCAGGAGGCGGTCGCAGGGTTCTGGAACACCCGGGTGCTGCTGTTGGATGAGGCCGCGCAAAAAGCCAGGCGACCTTTGCCCCCCACCTTCTCCAAGGTGGTGCTCGAAAACAATCGGCTGAGAACCGCCGACCAGATCGCGCAGCGGTTCGGGCTGCCCGAGCCCGTGGCAGCGCAATACGCTAAGGACGCCGTTACCTTCGGCCACTTCAAGACTTGGCGCGACCGGATTGTCCATGGTGGATCGAGCGTCGACATGATCTTCGTCACGGAGAGGGGCTTCTGCGTCAGCCCAACTCACCCGGCGTTTGGCGACTTCGTCTGGACGGACGCACACCGCTACAACGAGGCGATTGTCTCGCTGCTGCCTTGGGTGGCGAACGTCGTGTCCCGCACCATCGGCACCTGCACGGAACTAATCGGCGTGCTGTCCAGCGTCATCCAGTTTCCGAACGAAGTGGCCCCAGGCTACCGCATTTTCGTCCGCGACCCCGCCGGCATTGAGCTGGCCAAGCTCGTGCAGGTCGCTGAGGGCGACACCGTCTGGTGGGCGCCGGACTAGCGCCCGCGCTGCCGCTCCTGACCGCGCTCCCGCCTGGGGGAGGCGGCGGTGAAATCGACAGGTCGCATCTGCGCGCCGCGTTCCAACCACGCCGCAATGCGCCCGCGGGCGGCCTGGAGAATACGATCTTGCGTCGGTCGGTCGGTCACACGCGTCCGCACCACCGCCTCGACCACCTTCATAGTAGCGGCGTCCTGCTGGCGGCCCACGCCCGCCGTCCCCCGCTCCGTCTGGCGCTCGGCTTGGGCGACACGCCGTTCCAGCTCCTGGCGATCCCGCTCGGTCGGTTGATAGCCCCGCGCTTCGATGCCAAGCGCCATGGCAGCCAGCCAGGCCTCTCGCCGGAAATCCGGCTCGCCGTGCACGACAACTACGGTCCAGCCGCGATGCTGAGCGACGTTCGCCATGTCGCGAATGGCGTTCGGATCGGCTCGTCCGCTCACCAGGCGAGGACCGTGGTCCCGGAACGCCGGGGTCTCGATGCGGGCGTCGACATAGAAGCCAAGCCCTGGCCCGCCCTTCTCGTCGAGATAGTAGCGCCGGCGGATCGGGTCGGGGACGTCGCCCTTGTGTATTGAGCGGCCCCTGCCCTCGCTGTCGATCTGGTTGCGGTCGATGTCGTCAGGCATGATCCAGCTCCGGGGTTGGACGCGCTGAGGCGTCGATGAAGCGCTCGACCCAGGCTTCGACCTCGGCCTCTGTCGCGCCCATCTGCGGCAACGGTCCGAGGCCGGTCGCTTCGAGCGCCGGGATAACGAGGTCGAGATTCAAGCCGCTATCCGAGGAGCTTGCGGCCCGTCTGACAGCCCGCGGACCATCCGCGAGGGTGCGGGGCGCGACGACCGGCGGAGGCAAAATGCGTGCCGTGAACGCCTTCTCGCGCCAGTAGACCACCTTCCGCCCGCGCACGGGCGGTAGCCCCGCGCGGAGGACGATGAGCTGACCCGGGTCCATCTGAATAAGTTCCTGCGGCATCATCAATGCGCGGCGCTGGTCGGACTCGGTCGTGCTGCGGTTGCCCTTGGAAAGCAGGGTCGGCCGGCTATTCGAACGGCCTGTGTAGGTCCAGAAACCGAGGCGTTCGGAGAGGTCCTGGGCGACCTTGAGCTCCTTGGGCGCGAAGGCGATCTCCAGGCCGCAGTTGGCCATGATCTCCTCGGCGAGATCCGGACCGTATTCGGCCCGTAGCTGCGCCGGGCTCTGCAGGACCGGCAGCAGGCGCAGGCCGTAGCCGGCGACGTAGGAGAAGCCGTGGGCGATGACAGCCGCGTGCCCGAGACGCGCGAACTCGTCCATCACCATCAGCACCTGGACCGCATGCTGATCGGCAGTCGGGCGCTCTCGGGTGTTCAGGTCCACGAGCTGCTGCAGTAGGAGATTGTAGAGCGGCGCCACCCGCGCCAGGTTGTCCGGGGAGACGGCCAGATAAAGCGATATCCGACGCTCCCGGAGGTCCCGTAGATCAAAGTCGCTGGCATCCGTCGCCGCGCAGACCCGCGGGTTTAGCCAGAGGTTCATCCGCGCCGTAATGGTCTGCTTGATCGACGCGAAGGTGTTCTCTGAGGCCGAGCAAAAATCCGAGAGCGCGCTGACGCATCCGTGGGAAAGCGGTCGGCCGGTCGCCGCGCGCGTGGCGACCTCTTCGGGAAGGCGGGCGCGAGGCTCACCTTGGGTCAGCTGCCGATAGATGGCGCCGAGGCTGAACGGCAGGTCCGGCGTCTCGGCGACGTAGGCGCCGACGCCGATGAGGCCTGTCCGGGCCGCCTCGGCCCAGAACGGGTCGCCGTGGTGGGGCGGCGGAAACAGCATGACCGCGAGCTTCTGCAACTCGTCGAGGACGGCGACGGCGTCGGTCCGATCGATATGGCCGAGCGGATTGAACCGTGCTGTGCGACCCTCGGGATCGAGCGGGTCGAACAGCACCACGTCCTGGCCGTGGGCGGCACGGAAGCCAGCGCTGGCCTCCCAATTCTCGCGCTTGACGTCGAGGACGACCACGGAGTCCGGCCAGGTCAGCAGGTTGGGGATCACGACTCCGACGCCCTTGCCGCTGCGAGTCGGCGCATGAAGCATGACGTGTTCTGAGCCGCCGAACACTAGGAGCCGGCCGCCCTTTCGGCCAAGGACGATGCCCTGGCGCGCCCGCAAGCCCGCGCCAACGAGTTCGGCCTCGCTCGCCCAGCGGGCGGCGCCGTACAGCGGTGGGCGGTGATTGCGCACGATCCCGATGGTGATGATGCCTGCGCCGCCAAAGGCCGACAAAACGCCAATGCCCAGCCATTGCCGGACGTGAGGATCATCGCGGAAATACCAGAACCAGGCCGGCACCTGGGCCGGGTCGACATCGGGCGACAGGCGCTTCAGCCCAGCCAAGGCGATGACGGCGGCGACGCCGCCTAGCAGGGCGACACCGGCGGCGGCCAGTGTGCCGAGATAGGCGGCCTTAAGCAGCCAGGGCGCGCTTGCGAAGCGGGTCATACCAGACCTCCGTCATGCGGAAGCGCCCGTCGACCCGGCGCAACTGCACCACCACGTCGACCAGCATGTGAAGGAGAGATCGGATGTCGTCGCGGGCCAGGTCGCGGCCGCCCTCGGACTCCTTCACCAGCAAGATAAGTTGCTCGAAGGCCAAGGTCGCGCTGTCGGCATGGATGGTGGTGATCGAGCCGGGATGGCCGGTGTTGACGTTGCGCAGATAGAAGAAGGCAGTCCCGTCCCGGAGTTCCTGCAGAAGGATGCGGTCGGGCCGCATGCGCAGGGCGCTTTCAAGGAGCTGCTTGGCGCCGACCTTGGCAAGCCCCTGCCCGTCCTTGGCGTAGAGCATGTGGACGGCGTTGCGGTGTGGAACCGTCAGCTCGCGGGCGTCCTCGATGGTCAAAAGCCGTTCGCTCTCGGGGATCAGCTGAACAAGCCCCTTGGCGAAAGTGGTCTTGCCCGATCCCGTCGCGCCGGAGATCAACACGTTTCGGCGGCTTTGCACGGCCAGACGAAAGAAGGCTGGCCAGTCGCCGGCATCCCGCAGCGCCAGGAGCGCCGTTTCCTCCGCGGCGAGCGCGGTGGAGGCCAGGGCTACATCATCGAACATGCCGCTTCTCGCGAAGGCGTCGAGATCGAAGGTCGCCTCGGAGGGTTTGCGTAGAGTCAGCGACAGACGTTCGGCGGCTGGCGGGATGACGATCTGGCATCGCTCCCCGCCGGGAAGCACCGTCGAGCAAATCGGAGCCTCGGGCGTCACGTCCTGCGAGGTGAAGGCGGCGGCGGCCTTGGCGAGGGTCGAGAGCCAGGTTTCCGTCAGCTCGGGCGCGGCGCGCCATTCCCAACCGCCCTGGCGCTCGATGCCCAGTTCGCCTGGTCGGTTGACCACGACTTCGGTCACGCCGTCCGGCGCCAAGCAGGCCTGCAGCGGCTTCAGATAATGCTCGAGGACGGCGGTGTCTTGCGCCATGGGCTAACGGGACCTCAGGCCATAGACGCCGGAAAAATCGAAATCCTGGGCAACGAAGATCGAAACCTCGGACCCCTGCGCCTTGCGCAACGACGGCGCGATGTTGATCGAGTTCTGCACCGCCATGCCGGCCGCGTCCGAGGGCAGGCGGGTCACGTTGGCGCCGTTGTCCGGCCCTGCGACCGCAGAAACCGCATCATCCACGATGCTGAGCAACAGGGCGCCGCCGAAGCGGTCCCAGAAGTGCGTGTCGATCTCCCCGTCGAAGCCGGCGCGGCCAACCGGATCGGCAGCCGGTGAGCCCAAGGCGATGGCGACGCCGGCCGGCGTGACGGCCCGGGTCCAGAGTACGAACAGCCGGCGCTGTCCCTGGCGCAGGCTCGATCGGTACTCTCCAAGAACCTTGGTGCCCTTCTCCATCAGAACAACGGCCCCGTTGTCCGAAAGCACATCGCGCGGAATGAGGCAGCTGACGTATCCCGGCGTGGTGGACTCCATCGCCGTCTGCAGGATGCAGGGAAGGTTAGCGCCAGCGACGATCAGGAAATTGCGGTCAGGTAGCCGGGCGGCCCTGGCCTGTCCGATCGAGGATCCGCGCCCGAGTTGCTCGAGCTCGGTCGCCTCGCGGGCCGGGCCGTCGTGTGATGCAAGGACGGGGGCGATAGGCGTCGCCGCGCCGCCGCCCCGGCTGTAGGCCAGGATCGGCGCGCCTCGGATGGTGTTCACCTCCGCCTGACGCCTAGTCGCGGCGTCCGCCGCCCCGGTCTTCACGCCGGCGGAGGGCTGGATCGCGGGAACCTGGCCACCGGCTTGTTCTGGACCCAGGCCTGGCGAGTTGACACCCGGCGCCGCCAGCGTCGGTGAAGCGGGCGATGCCGGCTCGAATGGCACCACCTGTCGCGCGGGCTCGTCGCGCTCGGGTTCAGGCGGCGCCTTGTCGTGGCCCCAGGTCGCGGCGACGAACACGCCGCAACCGGCCACAAGGGCCGCCAACACAACGGCTTTGCCAGCCATCCTCGAACCGAGCTGACCGGCGATTGGCGATATCGAGCGCTCGAAGGCGGGCGGCGGCGACCTCGACTCCTCCGGGGCGGGACCTGCGTCGTGCGGTTCGGCGGCGTCAGTCATGGCCTGCTGGCTCCCTGGTCGGTCCGTTGAACGTCGGGCGCAGCAGTCCCGGTCGCCGGATTGACGCCGTAGGGCTCGAAGGCCTGGTTGAAGATGCAGAGGACATCCTGCCCACGGCGAAGCCGCAGTTGGCGGACCACAGCGTGGACAACGACGAACTCGCCTCGCACATCGAACGGGATGAGGCTTTCTGTCCCGCTCGACTCCACCTGGTAGATGGCTGGAACCTGCTGATTGGCCGGAAACCGCATGACTGTGAACCGGCCGTTGTCGGACACCTCTGACGGCTGCAGGGCGGTGGCGCCCTGGACGCCGTAGTTCAGGTTGCGCCTGCCCTCCACGACGGCGCGGTCGAGCTTGAGATCGACGATGCGGCGTTCGAGCTGAGCCGTTTGCGCGGTGACAGCCGCGCTGATCGCCGCGTTCTCGTCCTGCGGATATCGGAAGCGCAGACCGAAGACGGTGTCGGGGGTATTCCGCGCGGAAGAGCCGGCCCGCGTCGACAGCTCGAAGGTGTAGTTGCGGGTCTCGACGCCACGGCTGGTCGTTACGATCAGGTTGGTCGGCGGTCGCGCGGCCTTCGGCTTGACGAAGAGGATGTTCTTCTCGGCCGCAACGTCCCAACCGGTGGCGTCGCCAACGGCGACGTGCAGGATGGCTTCGTCCGGCCCAAGCAGGATCTGGGTCGCGGTGCGGAAGACGCCGGTGATCTTCACCACCGCCCAGGGATCGTAGTCTACGACCTTGATCCGAGGATCGGAGGGACCGGGCTTCGGGGTGTCCAGGGCAGAGGCTGGTGAGGCGCTCGCCAGCGCCGCCGCGATGAATAGGGCGCCCAGCGCTCTCATCGCACCACCTCCGGATCGGCCCGGTAGCTGGTGACCTGGAAGCCCAGCGGATTGCGAAGTCTGTCCGCCTCGCCCATCGGCGCGCGGGTGTAGCCATAGGCCACCGTGGCGATCCAGTCGCTCTCGGTGATCTGCTGGCTCTGCCGCACGATGCGGTGGAAACGGACGTTGGCGACACCGTCCGAGACGAAGCTGACGGCCCGAATGTCGATCTGCGCTTCGCCGGCTTGGCCGTAGACTACCTGGGGGCTCGCCGGGTTGGCAGGCCGGAAGGCGTCACCCCAACGCTGCTGCTCGGACGGGGTCGACATGATCGAGACCTGCCGGAAGTTGGCTTCGGCCGCAGGAGCGAGCCAGCCTTCCCGGGCGCGGACATACTGGGCCAGGAAATGCTTGGTGACCGCCTCGTCATAGGTGAGCGGTTTCTCGGATTTGAGCGCCGTCATGACGTCCACAGCGCCGGTGGCGCGGTCAACGCGGACCACGAAAGGCTCGACGCTTTTCAATGGTGCCAGGGCCGCGACTGCCCCAACGGCGACGGTCGCCACGACCGCAGCGAAGCCCGCCACGCCCCAGGCCAGACGGCGCGATCGCTCGGCGCTGCGAACCTGGTCTGCGTTCCAGCTCTTCGCCTCGGCGAAATAGCCCTTCAGATCGGCTTCGGTCTTCATGCGCAGCTCCCGAACGACTTGGGCGACGCGGCGGAGGACAGGGTCATGGGCTTAGCCTCAGGGGTCCCCTCGGCCGACGGCTCTGCCGCACCTTCAGCGGGCGGGGCCAGGACCGTGCCGTAGGGATTGGCCGGGCGAAGGCGCTTGCCGTCGCAGACGGCGAGCTTGCCTTTCCCGGTCGTGGAACAGGCGGCTAGGCCGAGCGCGGCCACAAAGACGAAAACTGGGATGCGCATCAAGCGCGACCTCCGGCTGGACGAATGGAGCCGCCACCTTTGGGCGCGCTGCGGTTGGCCTCCTGTGGGCCTTGCGGCGCGCCGGGCCGGGGAACGCCACTGAGCGAGGCGGCGTTGGCGAAGTCGGCCAGGCCTGCGCTGGCGCCGCCCGCAATGCCGGCGGCGATGGCGGGGGTTTGCAGGAAGAAGATCGCGCCAAGCAGGCACAGGGCGATGAAGATCAGGCCGCCGGCCATGGGATCGGAGCCATCGATGCTGCCCCACTGCTGGGCGACCAGCGAAAGGATCAATTGGAAGACGGTGATGATCAGCGCGAAGAGGACCAGGTAGTTGACCGCCTGGCTGAGCCAGCCGAAGAAGAACCGCCGGGTTGCGTCAAAGAGGGCGCAGGCCACGAAGATGGGGCCGAGCGCGACAAGCAGAGCGAGAGCGACCTTGGCGATGAGGACCACGCCGAAACCCACGGCGGCGGCGAGCGCGCCGACGATGTAGACTGTGGCGCCCAGGATCCAGGGACCGAAGTCGATCGGGCTGGCTTCCTTGGTGATCTTCTCGGCGAGATAGGCGGCGCGGTTGAAGAACTGATCGAACGCCGAGCCGACATCGGGCAGCCCTGCCCCGCTGATCGCCTGGGTCAGCGTGTCGGGAAGCACATGGAAAAGCGGCTCGGTGACGTAGGTCGAATAGGCCACCGTCGTAGCCAGCATGTAGATGAAGGCCAGTTTGATGCTGCGCACAGCGAAATCCATGAACGGCTCCTGGATCGCGCCACGCAGGATCGCGAAGCCATAGAGCAGCACGTAGAGAACAAGGGCGGCCCGCAGCGGCCCCGACACCTGCGCCATCACCGAGGTCGCGCGCTCGTTCAAAAACACGTCCAGCTTGCTGTCGACGAACTGATAGGCGGGCTGGAAGATTTGCAGGGTGTCGGCCACGGGAAATCAGAATCCTTTGCGATAGGCGTCCATGCGCGCGTCGCGCTTGGCGGCGCCAACACCGGCCTGAGCGTTCACGCATTCCAGACCGCGGTGGGCACCGGTGCGGCAGGCGGCCGCAACCTCCTCCGCCTCGTCCTGATGGGCCTCGAAATAGCTGGCGCTGCGCGGCTGGGGCGAGCAGGCCCCAAGGACCGCGAGCGCCAGAGGCAGGACAACGCGCCCGATCATTGGAAGCCCTGCTTGTAAGCGGCCATGCGCGCATCGCGCGCCGCTAGCATCCGTTCGCGCTCGCGCTGGGCCTGCAGCCGGTCTTCGGCGGCCTGCGCCATGGCGAAGCCCTGGAGCCGCATCTGGTCGTTGGCGATCATGGCCTGTTCAGTGGTCGCACGGACTTGCAGGTCCATCACCACCCGGGCGCTCGGGGCCGTGTCGATGGCGGCCTGAAGATCCCTCAAGCCTTCCAGCCGCTGAGCTCCGGCAGCGGTCACGCTCTGACCCAAGGCGAGGTCGCGGGCTGCCCGCTGTCCCGCCGCTTCGATGTCGGCGCCGTATGCGTCTTCGGTCGGAGCAGTCCAAAGTCTGTTGGCGGACCGGATCGTTTCCGCTTTGGCGCCGATTGCACCGAGCGCCGAGAAGTCGCCATTTGTTGCACCGCTGAAGGCCGAGGTGTCGGGCAGGAACGACCGCAGCGACGGCAGGCCAAGTGCGCTTGCGATCTTGCTGACGCCCGAGGCGTCGTTGAGGCTGGAGAACAGCTGCTGGCCCTGGGTGACCTGGGTCTTCAGCTCGTTGAGCTGGCTGACCGCCGTGGTCGCCTGCTCGATCAGCTTGGTGTAGCTGGTTGCGTCATAGACCGCGAGCTGGGCGTGCGCGGCCGAGCCGCCCAGGGTAACGGCGGTGGCCAGGGCGATGGTGGTCAACGAGCGCTTCATGGGATTGTCCTTCGTTCGCGATGAAAGGGTTCGAGCCAGTCCGCCGGGTCGTCCCCGACGCGGGCGCGGATGCGATCCAGGAGATCGACCGTTTCGGTCCGGCCGGAGAGCACGGCGACTTGATCGTCGAGCCCGTCGAGACGCAGCTCCGCGACCACGGAATTGAGCCCCTGCTTGATCAGGAACTGGCGGGACTCCGGCGCCAGCTCTTCCCGCACCAGCGCGAATTCGCGGCGGGTGAGGCCGAAGCCCTCGATGTAGTCGCGCTCGGCGGCGTGAGGGTTGGGCAGGAAAATCTTGGTCGCGCACTGCTCCAGGATGGTGTGGGCGATGGGCGAGCGCAGGACGTCGGCCGGCGACTGGGTACCGAACACCATGAAGGCGTTCTGCTTGCGGTAGGTCTTCAAACCATCCTGGGCCAGGCTCCGAAAGGCCTCGTCGCCAAGCGCCTTCCAGAACTCGTCGATGTCGATGACCAGGCGGCGCCCGTCGATCAGCGCGGCAAGCCTGTGAAACAGGTACATCATGGTCGGCGTGCGGACCTCGGCGTTGTCCAGCACATGGGTGATGTCGAAGCCGAGGAAGCGCGCGTCCAGGGCGAGCGCGTCCTCGTCGTTGTCGAGGACCCAGCCCAGAGCCCCTCCCCGGCACCACTTCTCCAGCCGTGCGCCGACACCACCGGCGTCTCGCTGGCCCAGCAGCGCGCGAAGCGCTGAGAGTGATCGCTGCGCTCGGGGAAGCGGGCCAAGGGCGACAACGGCATCATCGATGGCATGCTCTTCCTGCACGGACAGCGACCTTTCGCTCGCGCCGACCAGTTGCCGGATGAGCTGGCCGAGGAAGGCCGCGTTGCCGGGCGTGAACTCGAGCGCCTTGAGCGGCGCAAATCCGGTGGGTTCGCCGTTACGCAGGGTCAGGTAAGTCCCACCACAGGCGCGCACGAAAATCTCCGCGCCGCGGTCCTTATCGATGAAGACCTGCTGGGCGCCGAACTTCTCAAGCGCGGCCAACATGAAGTTCTGGACGACCGTCTTCCCCGAACCCGAGGGCCCGCAGATGAAGGTGTGGCCAAGGTCGCCGACATGGAAGTTGAAGTGAAAGGGCGAACCGGCGGAGGTGCGCAGCAGCGCGACGGCTGGACCCCAATGATTGCCCTCGGCCCGACCGGCGGGATGAGTGTGGAAGGGCGCGAGGGCGGCGAAATTGCGCGAGGTGATGGCCGCCGGGCGCACACGCCGGCTGAAGTTGCCGGGAAACTGCGCCCAGAAGGCTGCCTCCAGAGCCAAGTCCTCCCGGGCCGTAACCAGCCCGGAGTCGGCCAGCAGCGCCCGGGCGCTCGAAAGGTTGTCGGCTAGGTGGCGGGGATCGTCGCCGTAGACCAGAACCGACGCCTGGTGATCGCCCATGGCGAAGCGGTTGGAAATCAGGTCGTCAAGGGCGTCGCCGAGGCCGGCGATCTGGGAGGCGGCCCGGTCACGGGCCGACAGCATCTGGTTCTGCTTACGCTCCATTACCGCTCTGGCGGCCGACTTCGAGAGGAAGGTGAAAGACTGGCTGGTGATGAAGGCGAAGCGGGCCGACAGAAGGCCGTTCCAAAGACCTGGCCGGGTGACGGCCGGGTACTCCTTCACGCCGAACATGCCGGCGAAACGCGCGTCGGCGGCGTCCCGAATCTCCAAAGCCTCGCGGCCGAAAATCACTCTGGCGGAATAGATCGCCGAACCGAGATGGCCCCGGATCAGCGGTACACGTTCGCGCCGCCCCGTCAGGACGAGCCGCAGCACTTCAAGGGGTTCGGAAAACCAGCCGCCGTCGCGTTCATAGAGGCCGAGCGTGCGGATGCCGTAGCGACCCAGGTACTGGGCGAGATCGCGGCCCGCGTCCTGCAGTCGCTTGACCGCCTCGTCCTCGTCCGCGTCGGACCGCCGGCGCTTGGCGATCCACGCGCCGGCGCGCTCGGCGGCCTCCCGTCCCGGATGCAGTACCAGGGTCACGTAGAGCTCGTTGACGAACATCTGCGTGGCGCCGAGCCGCGCCCGATAACGCGCGTCGAGGTCGCTCGCGAACCCGGAGCGGAAGCCCCCGTCTGGGTAGCCCTTGTGACGTCGACGGACCAGATGATGCCAAACCGCCAAACGGTCGTTGGCCAGGTTGCGCCAGGCGCCATTGAGCTTGGCGTGCCAGTCGTTGAGATCGCGCACATCGGCCGTCTCGAAGCTCGCGCCGTCGAGCTGGAACGTCATCATCAAGGCCTGGGTATCGAGGCCGATGATCTCGTTGGTGACATGGCGCGCGTACGGCAGGGCGCCTCGCGGATCGAGATCGCGGCCCAGGGTCGCTTCGCGCGCCCGAGGCTGGAGCATGAGGCTAGCCACGGACCACCTCGCAGGCGACATATCGGCGCTTGAGGGGAAGCGGTGTCGACGAACTGCCACCCCAGGTCGCGCCGTTACGGGCGCGGCCCTTGGTGTCGACGAACATCCACAAGACGCGGAAGGCGTTGTGGTCGTGCTTGCAGATGGTCTGAAAGACCACGTGGACGGCCGGCGCGATCAAGAGATAGGCGGGCGAGTTGGCGGCGAGGAACACCGTGGCCGTCACCATCAGGTTCAGGCCCATAGCCTCCATCGGCACGCCGGCGACCATCGCCGGCCGCGTGCAGGCTAGGAAGAGGATGTCCTCGGTCAGGCGTTCGTCGGGCTCGGCGGTCATTGATCAAGCCCCGCCGCCGGTGATGAGATCCACGATGCCCGCGGCGCTGAAAATCACGATGATGCCCACGACCACCGTGCCGGCTCTCCGCATGTCCAGATGCCCAAACATCCAGGCGATTCCGGTGATGATGATCGCGATCACGGCCAGCCCACGGATGACGTTGCTGTTGAGCAGATCGATGATGTTCTGGATGAAGGCGCCGATATTACCGCCGACGCCGGCCGACTGGGCGAAGGCGGGGCTGGCTGTGGCCAAGGCGACAAGGCCCACCAAGGCCAGGCGACCGACGAGGAGCCTTTTTCTGCGCATGCTCATTGGGGACCTCCAGGCGCTGCAATGGAAAGCGTGGTGACGAAGTTGCGTTGGCCATGGCTGGCCTCACCGAACACGTCCCAAGCCGGCGGTGGGATTTCGGGCTCCGCTTCGGCTACCGAGAGCGTGGGACTGGCGGTCGTTGCGCCGCCTATGGCAGGCACGATCCGCGCGGCGGCGTCGGCTACCCTGCTGACGTAGCCATTGCTAAAGCCGCGGACCGGGTGGCCGGTGTTGTAGTAGGAGAGCGCGGTCTGGACGGCGGCCTGCTCGCCGACGCGGACAGCGTCGCTTCGCGCGTAGCCCGCCTTCAGTATGCGCGCAGCCGCCCTCAAGTTGGTGCACGGCTCGAACACGTCTCGCAGGCTGAGCCCGAGCCACGACAGGTTCCTGCTGTTGATCTGCGCCAGACCAAGATCGATGCTCCGCCCCTCGGCGAGAAGAGCCCCTGCCCTGGCGACCGCCTCGTTGATCGAAGTTGCAGAGACCGCGATGTGTGGCGCCCCATTGACGCCGATGGCCAGGGGCTCGAACCGACTTTCCACCTCGACCACCGACAGGAGGGTTTCCGGTGCGACGGTGGGGGCGCAATGCACAGCGAGGGCGAGAGCGGCGGCGAGGCTAAGAGCCATGGGATACACCTGATGGCGAGGGGCGAGCACCGAGGACCTGTCACGGCCTCGACGGCGATTTTGGCTGCACGGCCGGATCCTCGCGAGGCGCAAGCCTACCTATTCGGAGGGGGTAGCCTTACGGCGCGGGCCCGAAATGAGGCCGCGATCCCGGGCTATCACGACGGCCTGGACCCGCGTCTTCACGCCCAGGTGTCCGCAAAGTTTGATGAGATGCTTTTCGACCGTGCGCCCCGAGAGGCCCAGAATGGCGCCGATATCGCTGGCGCTTTTACCTTCCTGAACCCAGGAAAGGCATTCCAGCTGACGATCTGTAATCCGGCTGATGGTGGTCACAAGCGGCAATTGGTAGACAGTGTCCGAGCCAGCGAAGGTCCGTTGAGGGGGCAAGCTGCCGTCAGAATGATGGGTCACCGCAAATCTCTCCACATGGCTGGTTGCTGCGGCCTGCCGCAGGGTCCTTCGGGGCGCTCGCCCCGGTCATGTGGAATAGCCAAGCCATTTGCGAAGCGTACAGCGAGCGTGGCCGGAGCCGATTCTTGTTCCGCCGCAAAACTCCGCGTCGCGCACGCCGAAACCTGCGTGTTCTCCGTCAGTTTCTGCCGTAACGCCGCCGGATTTCGCCGGGCCGCCGCCAAAACCGCGCGAACCTCACCTTGCAAGGCCTAATCGGCGCATCCCTTGCGGGTAGAGAGCGTTAGCAAATACAACTTTTGCGGCCTATAGGTCTGAGGCCAGCTGTGGGCGCTTAGGAAGGGAATGACGGCTTGAGCCCGCCCCGCCGACCAAGCAGCCTGGATTCGACCCCCGAGCCTGACCCGCGAGGACAGGCCGAGATGCTGTCGGAAATCCTGCGGGCCATCCGCCTGGAGCGCCGGCTGCGAACAAGTGATGTCGCCCGCGCCATGGGGATGCCCCTGCGATCATATGAGCATTTCGAGGCCGGACGCGGCCGACTTGATCTTCAGCGGCTGCAGACGTTCGCCGACGCCACGGACAGCGATCCCTTCGCCATTGTGGCCGCGTTGATCCTCAAGCGTCCGGAATTCGCTCTGCGGGTGGCCGACAGCAAGTTGATGGTCGTGATGATGCTGTCACTGGACGACTTCAATGAGGACTTGGGTGAGGACATTCGTCTCATTGAGGTTCGTGTGCTGGTGGGCGCTTTCCGGCGGGTTTTTCAAGACCTGACCGACCACGTCCGCAAACGTGACCTCACCGCCGAGCGCTGGCTTGATGACCGGTCCAGGCGAATGGGGCTGCCCTCCCACTTCACGAAGGGGCGGTCGCGTAAGGCCTGATAAGCCGCTCCGCGCTGGTTCCCCAAATCGTCGCCACCGATCACTGCCGCGCCAACCGGAGCGAGGGTTTTCTGTGGACCGAGCTGACAATCGACGCAGACGGGCGCACGGCTCAGCCGTGGTCGCAAAGGGCTCCAAGACGGCGCGTCGCCGTCCCACACGACAAGGCAGGACATCCCATTGTCCACGCGCCGGCCATCTGTGAGAACGCCCTTGCTCCTCTAGCCACTAGAGCATGCACGATGGACCGAACCTAGGATTTCGGACCATGGACCCGCTTAAGACCCGCTACCGCATCGATGGGATGGATTGCGGCGGATGCGCCGCAAAAATCGAGACGGCCGTGCGCCGCTGTGACGGTGTCACTGAGGTCGTGGTCTCGGTCGCCGGCCATAGCATGATGGTCGAACACGACCCGAAAACAGACCTCACAAGCCTGACGAAGCGGGTGAAGGGTTTAGGCTATGGCATCACCGCAGCGGGCGGTTCGTTGCCTGAGGCCGACAACGATCACGCCGAGCCTCCGTCTACACAGCACGACAAGGGTCACGGCTCGCCTGGACATGTCCATGACCATGGGGAGCCTATTCAGGGTCCGTGGTGGAAGACCACGAAGGCCCGCTTGATGCTCGCGAGCGGGGCCGCGTTCGCAGTAGCCCTCATTGTTTCTCAGATCGCGCCTGGCCTCGGCCAATGGCCCTTCACAGCGGCGATGCTGATCGGCCTGATCCCCATCGGACGTCGCGCGTTCATGGCCGCGCTCAGCGGAACGCCCTTCTCAATCGAGATGCTAATGACAATCGCCGCCATCGGCGCGGTGTTCCTTGGTGCGTCGGAAGAGGGCGCGGCCGTGGTGTCCCTGTTCCTCGTCGGCGAACTGTTGGAGGGGGTCGCGGCGGGCAAGGCGCGCGCCAGCATCCAGGCCTTGACCAAGCTCGTTCCGAAGACAGCGTTCATCGAAAAAGGCGACGGCGTCATAGAGGTGCCTGCCGAGACCTTGGCCGTCGATGATGTGATCCTCGTCCGGCCTGGAGATCGCATCCCCGCAGACGGCGTGATCGTCTCTGGAGGCGGGTCCGTCGATGAGGCTCCGGTCACTGGCGAAAGTACGCCGGTTCACAAAGCGCCCGGCGACCAGGTCTTCGCCGGGACGGTCAACGCCGACGCAGCGCTACATGTGCGTGTCACCGCCGCAGCGGCCGACAATACGATCGCCCGGGTCGTGAAGCTCGTGGAGGAAGCTCAGGAGAGCAAGGCTCCGACGGAGCGGTTTATCGACCGGTTCTCCACCTTCTACACACCCGCCGTGGTGCTGGCCGCCGCAGCAGTGGCCGTCGTCCCGCCGCTGATGTTCGGCGGCGAATGGCAGGCCTGGATCTACAAGGGTCTCGCTATCCTGCTGATCGGCTGCCCCTGTGCGCTGGTTATTTCGACCCCCGCCGCGATCGCCGCTAGCTTGTCAGCGGGGGCGCGACGCGGCCTGCTGCTCAAGGGCGGCACTGTCCTCGAAAGCCTTGGCAAGATCACGCTCGCCGCCTTCGACAAGACCGGCACCCTCACGGAAGGCAAGCCCCAGGTTACCGACGTCTTAGCCTTCTCCGGCTCTGAGGCCGATGTGCTTCGCGACGCCGCCGCGCTGGAAACCGGTTCAAGCCATCCCCTGGCAAGCGCGATCCTCGCGAGGGCTGCCGCCGACAAGATCGCCCTCCCGAAAGTGGCAGACGCCGCGGCTGTAGGTGGCAAGGGCGTCACCGGCACAATCGACGGCACACAGGTCTTCCTCGGTTCAGCGGAAGCGGCGAGTGCGCAGGTCTCCTTGTCGCCCGAGCAGGCCTCCCGGATCAACGAGCTGAACCACGAGGGCAAGAGCGTGTCGGTCCTGCTGCGCGGCGGCACAGTCTTGGGCGCCATAGCCATGCGAGACGAACCGCGCCCCGACGCTATGTCCGGTCTCGCGAAGCTGAAGGCCATGGGCGTCCGAACCGTCATGCTGACCGGCGACAACCCACAGACAGCGGAAGCCATCGGGCAGACGCTGGGCATAGAAGTTCGCGCCGGTCTGCTGCCGCAGGACAAGCAGGCCATCATCCGGGAGTTCCAGGCTCAGGGGTTCAAGGTCGCCAAGGTCGGTGACGGCATCAATGATGCGCCGGCTCTGGCAGCCGCCGAGGTGGGCATTGCCATGGGTGGTGGGACAGACGTGGCTCTGGAGACCGCAGGTGCTGCGGTGCTGCACGGTCGGGTTGGAGACGTGGCGGCCATGATCACGCTGTCGAAGCGGACCATGGGCAACATTGGTCAGAACATCACGATCGCGCTCGGCCTCAAGGCCGTCTTCCTCGTCACGACCGTCATGGGGATCACCGGCCTCTGGCCCGCTATTCTGGCGGACACGGGGGCCACGGTGCTGGTGACAATGAATGCGATGCGCTTGCTACGCTCGCCGAAGGACTGAGGGTCTAGGGCGCAACACAGTGGGTTGCGTCCCGCTTTGCGCAGACCCGAAACCGATCCGATGGTGTGACCTCCCAGGCGGTGACGAGGTCGAAGGTCTGGCAGTGGCGCTGGTTCACCGACAGGCCGGATAACGACTGCGAAGTGGACGCCAGGATTTGCCCGTTTGCGCCGATCCGCTCCACCCGAAGACGGGTCGGTGCGAGCGAACGCGATCGCCGGCAGACCGCCCCATGAAAGCGCGTGCCGTTGGGCGTTCGCGTTGCGCTGACCGTGCGCATCGCGAAGCCGCGCGGTGCGCTAACCTCGATCGGAACGTCGATCGTCCGCACGTCGGCGCTCGCGGACGAGGCGACCGAGGCAATTGCAAACAGGGTCAGAAGTCCCGATTTCATGACAGGGCCTTTCGGAGAACTGCGAGTTGTTGGGGCTGGCCTCGTAGGGGCCAGCAGGATCACGGATGAAGCTCTTCGTGGGCGTCGCAGGGTGTTCGCTCGGTCTGGATGGTCACGTGGTGAACATCGAACTCAGCTTCGAGGCGGGTCGCGACATCCTCCCGAACGCTGTCGCCATCGACCGCTTCGGCAAGCACGATGTGGACTGAGCAGTGCGGCTGGTCTGCTCCTGACACCCACAGATGAAGGTCATGGACGTCGGCTACGCCGGGGGTATCCGCGATGGCCTTCCGCAGCGTGGCGACCGCCACCCCCGTGGGTGCGCCTTCAAGGAGGATGTTGGTGCTGTCGCGCAGCAGCACCCATGTGCGGGGAAGAACCCAAAGCCCCACCCCTATCGCAACCGCAGGGTCCACCCAGCTCCACCCCGTAAGCCAGATGAGTATCGCGCCGCCGATGACGCCGATCGACCCGACCATGTCGGCCCAGACTTCGAGATACGCGCCCTTCACGTTGAGGCTTTTGTCTTTGCCGCCAGCGAGGACCCGCATTGAAATGAGGTTTGCGATCAGGCCGAGACTGGCCACGACGAGCATGCCCATGGATTGCACGGGCTCAGGCTCAAGGATGCGGCGCACGCCCTCAACCAGGACATAGATCGCCACACCGAAAAGCAGCACCGCGTTGAAGGCAGCGGCAAGGATTTCAAAGCGTCGATAGCCAAATGTCCGCCGCTCATCCGCAGCTCGCTGGCCGACCTTGATCGCAACGAGCGCGATGGTGAGGGCGGCGACGTCGGTGAACATGTGGGCGGCGTCGGAGAGCAGCGCCAAACTTTTGAAGACGATGCCGCCGACGACCTCCGCCACGAGAAAGGCGCCGGTCAGAGCCAGCGCTATGGCGATCTGCCGGCTGTTCGCATTTTGGACGTGGCTGTGTGCTGAACCCTTTTCCGCTGCGGGATCGTGAGTTTCCATCAGGCAATCCTATCGCGCGCGGAGCGCATCTCATAGCTGAGGCGGGCGGGTCCGGTGGTCATTCGAGCTGCGCTGTCGGACGTGAGAGATGCACTGGAGCGATTACTTCGACGGCTTCGAGTGTCATCAAGCCCACTTCTGGGAGGTCGCTCAGGGTGGCGACGAAGCGGCGCAACGCAGCTTCTTCATCCACGATCTCAATGACCACCGACTGATCGTCGTTGAGGATATGTCGAGTACGCACATGCGCGGTGCGTCCAAAGCCAAGCATCGCCACCAGGACGGTGGCTCCCGCTAGTTTCGCGTCGCGTGCTCGGGTGGTGATGACTTCAAAGACCTTCCGATCGCCGAAGTACGCAGCCTCGTCCGTGTAGATTCTGAGAAGTTTCATGGGTTCGCTCATGGGGGTCTCCTTCGAGCCCCTCCCAGCGGCAAGCGCCGGGAGGGGCGTTCACTTATTCAGCGGGTGCAAGCGCCGGAGAGCCGTCGCGGCCTTTTTGTCGCCGCATGGCAAAGCCGAGCACCACCTGGGTGATGGCCGGGAGCACCAGCAGGGTGAGCGCGGTTGAGGTGATCAGGCCACCGATCACCACCATCGCCAGGGGCTTCTGCACCTCCGCACCGGTCCCATGGGCGAGCGCCATCGGGATGAAGCCGATGGCGGGCACCAGTCCCGTCATGACCACCGGACGAACCTTCTCCATCGCCCCCTCAATGATCGCCTGGGTGAGCGCCATGCCGACTTCCAGCCGCTGTCGTATGCTGCTCATGACGACCAGCCCGTTCAGGACCGCCACACCGGCGAGCACGATGAAGCCGACGGCTGCCGAGATGGAGAAGTTGATCCCCGTGAGCGCCAGAGCGAAAATCCCCCCGGCAAGGCCAAGCGGAACGGCTAGGAAGACGGCCGTTGCGGGCGCGAACCCACCGAGCGCCAGATAGAGCATGGCGAAGATGGCGGCGAAGCAGATTGGGACCACGATCCCCAGCCGTTGAGCCGCCGCTTGGAGGTTTTGGAACTGGCCGCCCCATTCGATGAAGACGCCGGGCGGCACCGCGACGGCATCGACCTTCGGCAGGGCCTCCTTGACGAACGATCCGACGTCACGACCCCGCACATTCGACTGCACGACCACCCGACGCTTCCCGCCCTCGCGACTGATCTGGTTCAGGCCTTCGGTGTAGCGGAACTGTGCGAGTTGACTGAGGGGCACTGAGCCTCGCGCATGGCCGCCTTCCTCTGGCAGCATCACCGGTAGAGCGCCCAACGCATCGAGATCATTGCGCGTCGTCTGGGGGACGCGAACAACCACGTCGAACCGGCGGTCACCCTCGAACAGCAATCCCGCCTCCCGGCCGGCCATCGCGGCGGCGACCGTGTCGGCCACCTCCTCGACCGTCAGGCCAAACCGGCCGATCGCGGCGCGATCGAACTTCACGTCGAGCGTCGGCGCCCCGCTGACCTGCTCGACCTTCACGTCGGCTGAGCCTGGGGTGGACTGGAGCGCAGCGGCGATACGGGCGCCGGTGGCGGTCATCTGGTCCAGGTCGTCGCCATAGATTTTCACCGCCACGTCGCCGCGAACACCGCCGATGAGTTCGTTGAAGCGAAGCTCGATCGGCTGGCTCAACTCGAAGCCATTGCCGATGAGCGAATTGGCCTTGGCCTCAACGCGGGCGATGACGTCTTCCTTGGTCTTGACCCCCTTTGGCCAATCCTTCTGCGGCTTCAGGATGACGAAGCCGTCCGAGATGTTCGGCGGCATCGGGTCGGTGGCCACTTCCGCCGTCCCCGTCTTCGAGAACATGTAGTCGACCTCGGGCAACGTCTTGATCGCGGCTTCCACACCGCGCTGCATGCGAAGGGATTGTTCGAGCGAGGTGGAGGGGATGCGTTGTGACGCCAGCGCCAGGTTCTTCTCGTCGAGCTGCGGAATGAACTCCTGACCCAGGAAGGTGAACACCACTCCGGAGGCGAAGAACACCGCGGCGGCGACGCCGATGAAGGGCCAGGGCCGCGCCACGGCGCGGTGCAGGAGAGGTTCGTAGCGCGCCTTGATCTTGGCGATCGCCCAGACTTCCTTTTCGGCGACCTTGCCGCGGATCAGCAGCGCCACCATCGCCGGCACGAAGGTCAGGGACAGGATGAAAGCGGCGGCCAGGGCCAGCATCAGGGTGATAGCCATGGGGGAGAAGGTCTTGCCCTCGACCCCGGTGAAGGTCAGCAGCGGCGCGAAGACGAGGAAGATGATCGCTTGGCCGTAAACGGTCGGCTTGATCATCTCCTGGGACGCCAGCATCGTCTCCTCCAGCCGCTCTCGCAGATTGAGCAGCCGGCCTTCGTGATGCTGCCGTTCGGCCAGTCTCCGCAGGCAGTTTTCGATGATGATCACCGCCCCGTCGACGATCAGGCCGAAGTCGAGGGCGCCTAGGCTCATCAGGTTGCCGGAGACACCCAGCGTGTTCATCCCGATGGCCGTCATCAGGAACGAGATGGGAATGATCAGAACCGCGATCAGGGCGGCGCGCACGTTGCCGAGCAGGAAGAACAGCGCGATCGCCACCAGCACCGCGCCTTCGAACAGGTTTCGCTGCACGGTGGCGATGGTCGCGTTCACGAGCTTGGACCTGTCGAGGGTCGGCGTGATCTTCACCCCCACCGGCAGGGATTTCTCGATGGTCTGAAGCTTGTCGCCGACCGCCCGGGCGACGGTTCGGCTGTTTTCGCCGATCAGCATCAGGGCGGTGCCGACCACGACCTCGTGACCGTTCATGCTGGCCGCCCCGGTGCGAAGCTCACCGCCCAGGCGCACGCTGGCGACGTCACGCACGCGCACCGAGACGCCGCCACGGGTCGCGATCACCGCGTCGGCGATTTCGTTGACCGAGCGGATACGTGCGTCGGCGCGAACGAGATAGGCTTCGCCGGCACGCTCCAGGAAGTTCGCGCCCACCGATATGTTCGAGGCTTCCAGCGCCTTGGCGAGTTCGGAGAACGAGACGCCATAGGCGCTCAGCTTCACCGGGTCCGGCTCGACCAGATACTGCTTCTCAAACCCTCCGATAGAGTCGACGCCGGCCACGCCATCGACGGTGCGAAGCTGTGGGCTGATGATCCAGTCCTGCACCGTTCGCAGGTAGGCGGCGCGCGAGACCTCGTCGGTGAGGCGCTCGCCCTCCGGTGTCAGGAAGCTTCCGTCCGATTGCCAGCCTGGTTTGCCGTCGACGATCTTCGCGCCCTTGCCGCCCGGATTGGAGTAGTCGACGGAGTACATGAACACTTCGCCCAGCCCCGTGGTGACCGGCCCGATCTGCGGCTGCACGCCGTCCGGGAGATTGTCTCGCGCTTGACTCAAGCGCTCGCTGACTTGCTGCCGGGCGAAATAGAGATCGACCTTCTCGTCGAAGATCGCCGTGACCTGAGAGAAGCCGTTTCGGGACACCGACCGGGTGCTTTCAAGCCCAGGTATCCCCGCGAGCGCGGTCTCGACCGGGAAGGTCACGCGCTTCTCGATCTCAATCGGCGAGAGGCCGGGATCGACGCTGTTGATCTGCACCTGCTTGTTGGTGATGTCGGGCACCGCATCGATCGGCAGCCGCGTCAGTTGCCAGATACCGAAGGCCGATATGATCGCGATGATGAAAATGACCGCCCAGCGCGCCCGGACGGACAGGGCCATGAGACTTGCGATCATGGCTAGTGTTCCTCGCCTTCGCCCTTGCCCAGCTCAGCCTTGAGCAGGAAGGCGTTCTTCGCCGCGATGGCCTGGCCGGCGGTCAGGCCGCTGACAACCTCAGCACGCCCCGCGCTCCGTTGCCCGACCACGACTGGCTGAGCGCGGAAACCCGTAGTCGTCCGGATGAAGACCACATCACGGCCTTCAAAGGTCTGGATCGCCTCGTCGGGCACGACGATGAGGGTGGAGGTGGAGACCGCTCTCGGAATGATGCGGACCCGCACAGATTGCCCTGGCTGCAGCCCGGTCGGCGCGAGTTCCAACACCGCCGTCGCCGCGCGGGTCTCGGCGTTCAAGCCAGGGGTCACCGAGCGCACGCGACCGTCGATCGTACGGCCGTCAGCCGTCTCGATGATCGCTCGGTCGCCGGGTGAAATGCGCGGCGCGTCGAGAGCGCTGAGCGCGGCTTCCACGTGAACGAGACCGGGGTCCGCGATCCGGAACAACTCCGTCTCGGGTTGGACGAAGGCCCCCAGGCTGACCGACGAGGCCGTGATCCGGCCAGCGATCGGACTCGACACAACGACGCCTCGGCCATCGGCCGTCACGTTCGCGGCGCCGGCCGCCGTTTGCGCACGGCGAGCTTCGGCGGACGCCACCGAGGCCTCGGCTTGCGCCTGTTCGTAGTCCTGGCGGGCCGAAACCCGCTGCTCATAGAGCCGCTTCTCACGGGTCAGGGTCTTCTGGGCCAGATTGGCGCGCGCCGAGGCGACCGTGCGGTCAGCCGCGATCTGTGCGGCCTCGCGGCTCTCGACCACCGCCAGGGTCTCACCGGCTCGTACAGGGTCGCCCAGACGCTTATAGATGCGGGTTACAGCGCCCGCTGCGCGCGCGGTGAGAACCGCCTGGCCGTTGGGTGACGCCGTCACACTCCCTTGGGCGAGGACTTCGCCGGCGAACCCGCCGACGGAGACCGTCTGGACGAGGATGCCAGTGGCCTTGATCGCGTCGGGAGCCATGGCGACCGCGTCGGCTTCGCCCTCCTTGTGCTCGGCTTCCGCCGCAGCAGGCGGCGCGGCGGCCTTTCCGCCCGTCACCTTGGCCAGACCAAATCCTGCGATCGCAGCGACCAGAACGGCCACGGCAGCGCCAGCGTAGAGGCGCGTATTGTCTTGTCTCATGGTTGGTCTCCGAAGGGCGCGCGGCCGGCAAGGCGCGCGAGCGCCGCATGGGCGCTGAGCCGCTCAAGGGCGGCGTCGATGGTTTGGGCGCGCGCTTCAGTCAGCGCGCGGCGAGCGTTCAACACCTCGATCAGATCGAGCTTTCCGCCCTCGAAGCCGAGCCGCGTGAGCCGGTAGGCCTCGTCGGCGCTCTGCTCGCTTTCACGGGCAGCGAGTAACCGGCTTTGAGCCGCGACCTCCTGCTCCTGGCTTGCCCGAGCAGCAGCCTCCGCGTCGAGACGAGCGCCGTTCAGCCTGGCGTCTGCCGCCGCGAGGTCGGCCTGCGCCGCGTTGATGTTGCCCCGGTTGCGGTCGAACAGCGGCAGCGAGGTCGAGAAGCCCGCGACGATCGCTGTCGCATCGTCCGCCTGAAAACGCCGAAGCCCTACGGAGACCGACACGTCAGGAATGGCGCGAGTCCCTTCGACACGCACACGGCGGGCGGCTGCTTCGCGCGCCCCCTGAGCTGCCATGTAAGCTGGGCTGGCGATGGGGTCGGGTCTCAGGATTGGTGCAGTCCGCTCAGCCTGGTTCAACAGGCTGGTCGGGATGGACGTCAGCGGTACAGGTGACCCGCTCATTGCTGTGAGGTTTGAGAACGCCGTGACCCGCGCCGAACGCGCCGCATCGACGTTGGCTCTCGCGGCTTGAACGCCCGCCCTGGCCTGGACGCGACGCACGTCGGCTTCCCGACCGGCCTCGACCAGCGCCGTGGCGATCCGGGCGTCTTCCTCGGCGAGTGTGAGGGTCTCGATCGCCAATTGCAGCCGACGCTCCGACGCCTCCGCGAGCGCATAGGATTGGGCGAGGTCGAACGCGAACTCGGCGTTGACCTGGACTGACCGGGCCCGGGCGGCTTCGATCTCGGCGCGTCCGGCTGACACACGCGCCGAGCGCTTGCCGCCAAGCTCCAAGGTCTGACCGATGGACGCCGTTGTTTCAGCGAGATCCGTGCCCTGGAAGGGCCCGGAGCCGGAGAAGTTCTCGAACTCTACGTCGAGGGTTGGGTTGGGAAGCGCGCCGGCTTGACGGGCGAGCCCTTGGGCCTTGGCGACCTCTGCTCGGGCTTCGGCCAGCCGTGGGGCGGTGGCCTGAGCTTGGGCCAGGAGATTGGTGAAGGGCGGGGCTGGGTCGGCCAGCGCAAAGCTTACGCAGAGCGCATGGGCGCTCAGGCCCAGGGTGACCGCGCGCAGCGGTCGTCGACGAATGTGTGACAGCATGAACCTTCTCGCGAATGACGACAGAGCCCGCGCAAAGCGCGGCAGTCGTCAGGCGCGTGGAGGGCGTTCGAGCCTCGACGTGGAGCGGGACATCAGCAGGCCGCAGGCAGGCGGCGCACGCGGTTCGGACGCAGCAGGCCGAACCGAAATCTCGCTGAGTTGCGGGGTGATCACCCAACCGCCGTGATGGCAGTGGCCATGCTCACAAACACCGTCCTGAGTATTGGTGTCTGAACCATCTTGGTCCGACGACGGGACCGCGCTCGCTTGCTGTTCGGTCGCGGCGACAGGGGCCTCTAGCCCACACGCAAAGGCTTCCGCCACTGGCCCGAAGAGCAGTGCGAAGGCGAGCAAGAAAGCCCTGAGGCTCCCCAACCGTCGCCACCATGTACGAAGATCAGCCACGGTTCGGTCTATACGCGCAGAGGGGCGGAAGAGAAAACGATAACAATACCGCCTCGGGCACGTTGTCTCGTTCGTGGTGGGTCGGGGCGGGCGACATGCCGACACTCTGCATCCTCTAGTCTCTGGAGGAGCAAGCCCCTATTTAAGGCAACGACTAGAGGAGGCAGCAGATGGACATGCCGATAGGCCGGTTGGCGAAGGCCACCGACGTGAAGATCACGACCATCAGGTTCTACGAAGAGATCGGCCTTCTCCCCCAGGCAACACGCACTGAGGGCAATCGTCGGGTGTACGGCGACGAAACTCTTCGCCGTCTGGCCTTCATCAAGCACGCTCGCCAACTTGGCTTCTCGGTCGAAGCCATCCGCGATCTGCTCGACCTAGCAGCCCATCCTGATCAGCCGTGCGTGGACGCCAATCGCTTGGCCGAAGGTCATCTTGCCGTCGTCGAGGAGAAGATTGCGCAGCTCTCGGCCCTGAAATCGGAGCTGCAGCGCATGCTCGCCAATGGCTGTGATGGCCCGGTTGCAGATTGCCGGGTGATCGAGGTGCTCAGCGATCACAGCCTCTGCGCCCACGATCACGCTGGGGCGCCGGGTCACCTTTGACGCAGCAGTGATCGGCCGACGGTCGTTGGGCGACGAGCTCAAGGATCGCGCCGCCCTATCCCCTCGCTTGGGATCAACTCCATCGGGCCTCGGGACTCCAAGCCGCTCCAAAACCGCGCAAGCAAATTTTAGGTTTACATGGCCAGGATGGTCCCCGTCCGACTTGGACACCGGCGGCAACGCCCTCTCAAGACAGATGTACAGGGTCGGAATCATGATGCGGGCAGACACGCTCCATCCCTGCGATCTTACTGCGGACGACCATGAGGCCTGGCGAGCCCTTTGCGCATCGAGCTCCGTCTTCGCCAGTCCTCTCCTAGGGCCCGACTTCGCCAACTATGTGGGTCGTTTCCGCGCGGACACCCTGGTGACAGTTTGGAGGACACTCGGCCCGGATGGTGTCGAGCGGCCAATGGCCTTTCTGCCGCACCATCGGCGTCTCGGCGGGGCTGCCTTTCCGCTTGGCGCGCCGCTTGGGGACTATCATGGACCGGTCGCCGCGGAAGGCTTTGATCTTGAGCGTGCGCTGCAGGGCGCTGGACTCACGGCCTACCGTTTCACCAGCACCATCGCGCCCTCTCCGACCGCGGGCTCCCGAGAGGGGTTCCTGATTGAAGTGGACGGCTCGGCGGAGGTCTATCTGGAGGCGTTGCGCCAACTGCGACCCAAAAGTTTCAAAAATTATCGCCGGCTGGGCCATGGCCTGGAGCGAACACTTGGCCCCCTCCGCGTCGCCGCCGTGACTGATCAGCGGGTGTTCGACACCTTGCTGGACTGGAAACGTCGCCAACTCTCGCGCACCGGCGCCTTTGATTTCCTGCGCCCCGCGTGGGTCAATGGGATGCTGCAGGGATTGTTTCAGGACAGCAACCCGGCTTTCGGAGGGTTGCTGGTCGGCCTTTACGCAGGTGAGCGGCTGGTCGCCGGTCATTTTGGCGTGCGCGCCGCGGACATTTTCCACCCCTGGATCGCATCCACCGATCCGGACCTGGCGGAATGGGCTCCCGGCCACATCTTCCTTATGCACGCGATCGACGCCATGCCGCAGTTGGGCCTGAAGACCTATGACCTGGGGCCCGGACACGAACACTATAAACGGCTCTATTCGCTTTCCTCGCGGCCGGTCACCGCAGGTGTGTGCTTCGCTGCCGGCGACACCGGGATTTTGCAGCGGGCCGCCGATCAGGCCTGGATGCTGGCGGGGTCGGAAGGCCTCGGGATGGTCGGCCGCCTCCGTCGTCGGCTCGAAGTGGTTTCGGCGAGCCAGCCGACCGTCTTGGGGCGACTGAATGGTTTTGCAGACACAATGGTTGTCGCCGCGAAACGCACATGCACAGGCAACGCCACGGACTAGATCCGCTCCGACCCACGGCGTTCCCGACACAGGCGGGACAACGGGCGTTTGGGTCCGGGACACGGACATCCGCGCCGGAAACCTGCCCCGCCGGATCGGTCAAGGCCAGGTGAGGGGTGGCTCCAGCGACTTCAACCTCAAGCGCCTCTTCCGCAGCCTGACCATGTCGCTATTCATTGGGGCATGACGCATTTGGAGCATCCAATTCGCCTATTCCGCGTGGGCTTGCTCTCAATTCCGCGTTGATCCGGTTGGTCATCCGTCAAGCCGCCTGAATGGCCTTGCGTAGAGATCTACTCGATGCCCTCATCACACGATGTCCAGCGTCAACCGCGCGTCGGCTTTGCGAGCGTTACGTTCGCGCCCGCTTGGCATGGCGGTAGCCCTGAGCATGGGAATGATCGGGCCTCCAGCATTTGCCGCCCCCGCCGACTACACATGGGAGGCCGTGGACCCTTTCCCCGCGCGCCAAGTGGGCGTGGTGTTAAGAGTGCGTCTGCGTGACGCAAGCGGCCGACCTCAACCTGGGGCCATCATCCTCACCACTCGGTTTGACAAGTCGCCTGACGGCCAACCAGCGGCCTACGCACCCGTTACGGTCGTGCCGACCGCCGAGTATGGGGTCTACGCCTTCAAGACGGACATCAACACGGACGGCCGCTACGCTCTTACGATCAGCGCGCAGCTACCCTACGAACGCCAACCGGTAACCGGCTCGGTTGTGTTCACGTCGCCTCCCCCCAAGCCGGCCAAGGCCTCGGGAAAACCGGTCGTGCGGCGTGCGCGCGGAGCCGTCAGAGACTAGGTTGCAGGCTTCCTCAGCTCACAGCGTCAGCCCTAGGCAGCGGCCGAGGCTTGACGAGAGAGCCGTACATATTGAAGCCGAGCATCGGCATCGACGACAGGATCGGCGCCGGCCCGCGGGATGCGACCGGCCAGACGCGCCAGGCGGCAACCGGGATCGCTGAACGGGGTGGACGTCGGGTGGTGGCGCGGAGTGATCAGCAGAGCCCGTTAAAGGAACTTCGCCAGATCGCTGAGCCGCCCGAGCTTTTCGCGTGCGTCGGGACCAAGGTCCCCGACGATCTCTTCGAGGTGATGCTCGATGTGGTCGCGGATCAGCACCACCTTGGCGTTCTCCAGCGCGCTGATCACCGCCTGCATCTGCTGGGCGATTTCCATGCCGTCGCGGTTGGCCTCGATCATGCCGACGATCTTGGCGAGGTGGCCATTGGCCCGCCTCAGCCGGTTGAGCAGTTGCTTGTCGGTGGTGTGGCTCACCCGGTCCTCCTAGTGGCCGCCGCCCTGGAGGGCGATCCAACCGTTCACCCCGATGTAGACGCCGATCAGCAGGATCACCACGCCTGAAACGAAGGGCGCCTTACGCACGATCTCGCCGAAGCCGCTCCAACGCTTGGAGACATGTTTCACGCTCAGCGCGGCGATCACGCCAGAGGTCACCATCGTTAGGGCAAGGCCAATGCTGAAGCACAGCACAAGCACCGCGCCCAGCGCCACCTGCTTGAGCTGCAAGCAGAGCAGCAGGACGGTGATTGCGCCTGGGCACGGGATCAGCCCGCCGGTGAGGCCGAACATCACGATCTGACCGGTGGTCACGTTCTGGTCGGCGAAGCGGCGTCGGATGTCATTGGCGTGGGCCAGCTCGTGGGCGTCCTGGTAGCCAGCGGCGACGTCGAGGCCGCGCAACTCCTCGTGCATATGGTCGTGGCCGCCATGGTCGTGCTCGACGAAGGCGACATCGTAGTGGTGGCCGTGGTCGCCGTGCGAAAGCGTCACCCGCGCCATGAACTCATGCGGCTCTGGGATTTCCTGCAGACTCTCCAGATAGCCGTCGCGGGTTACAAATCTGAACGCCTGCTTCGATCCGTCCGGCCGTTCGGTCTCCAGCGAGACCTGGCCCGCGCCCCAGTGATGGCCTGCCTCGACGAAAACTCGGAAGCGCGGCGGCACGCCGTCCTCGAACACCTCCAGGCGCAGCACGCCGTGACCGGTGTCGATGCGCGGGCTCCCGGCACGCGCGTGACCATGGTGGCCATGGTGATGATCGTCATGGCCATGCGGATGCGGATGATCATGGGAGTGCCCGTGATCGTGATCGGCCACGGCGGCAAGCTGCTGCTCGCGCCGGCTACGCCAGAGCATCCACAGCGCCATGCCGACAATGATGACGCCGGAGGCGAGCTGGAAGTACGGCTCGAAGGTTTCGCTGTCGACCCCGCGCCAGAGGTACATGCCCCCCAGCGCGATCACCCAAACGATCAGGGTGTGCGAGAGCGTCGCGCAGAGGCCCAGCAGCACCGCCTGCCGGATGGTCCCGCGCACGGCGATGATGAAGGCGGCCATCATGGTCTTGGAGTGGCCGGGCTCTAGACCGTGCAAGGCGCCGAGCACGATAGCGCTCGGAATGAACAGCCACGCATGGGCCGTGCTTTGGGCGATCAGATCGGTGAATGGAGTCATTTAGGGTCGCCGCGCAGACAGGTTTCTGCGCGTCCTTATCCTCCCAGGGGGGATATCCGCAAGCGCTGTGATTATGGCTGTGCGTTGTGTTCCGGTCAGTGGCCGATCTTCTCCAGAAGGAGTCAGGGCCGCGCGGCCGACACCTGAGGCAGACGTTCCGCTGGCGGAGCCTCGCGGCGCGAGAACGGCACGCCGTGGCGGCGCATGATCACGCGGGCCGGACGCTCTACCAGATGATGGACAATCATCGCCGCGGGCAGGACTCCACCGAACATGACCAGCCACAGGGGCCAGGCCAGGGTTTCACCCGCCGCGGGCGCGAGGCGTTCGACAGCCTTTCGAAACACAAGCTCCCAGGGGATGCACACCATGTAGACGGCGAAACTGACTTCACCGAGATAGACCCAGACCGGCGACGTCAGAAGCTTGGACCCACTCGTCGTCAGGCTTGCCAAGCTCAGGATCAAGGTGCCGAACAACCACACCGTGAACCAGTCCGGCGCCCCAAGGACGGTCGCCCCAACGATGGCTGCGAGGCTGCCTGCCAAGCCGAGCACCGCGGCGCGCTTGGTCGGCATGACATCGGCCCGCCAGAGAAGCCAGATTGCGCAGCCAAGCGCGAAGCAGGGCACGATCCGAAGCGCGCCCCAGAGGATCGTGGCCCTCGTGAGGGGGAAACCTGCCAGGTGCTCGAAGCCCACGTTGAGGACCAACGCAAGCAGCGCCGCAAGCGCGGCGGCGAGGCGCGGCCGGTCCCGCAGACGCCAGAACACGGCCGCGAAGGCCGGGAAAGCCAGATAGGCGAACCACTCGGCGGAGATGGACCAAGAGGGATGGTTCCAACCGCCCTGCGGCGCCAGACCCCACGCCTGAGTCAAGGTCAGGTGGGCCGGGATCGACGCCCAGACCACGACCTGCTCGCCGGCGTTCACACCCGCCAGGCTGGCAGCGCCAATGAGGACGGCGAGGCCGAGCAGCGTGGCTATGTGGACCGGGTAGATCCGGGCCAGCCTCGCCCAGAGGAACCCGGCGTAGTTGAACCGCCCCTCGCCATGAGCCGCCATGTAGACGTGGCTCAGGATGAAGCCGGAGAGAACGAAGAACAACTCGACTCCCAGGTAACCTTTGGCCACCAGGGCGGGCGTGCCCAGTCCCAGGCTCGGCGTGTAGTGGAAGGCGACAACCCAGAGCGCCGCGAAAAACCGCATGGCCGTGAGGGGCTTGATATTGGCTGGCATGCTGGGCTCCGATCGCGGCGCCATCGTGCCCTTCCGATCCTAACATTCAGCAAATGCTGGCCAGCCGAGCCGCCAGGCTGACAGGTGGCGCCAGCACTTCCGGGACAAGGCACAGTAGATCCCTGTCGTCTTCACTCTGCTGACGGTTGACCTGCTTGCGGCAGGCCAACCGTCTGCGCGAGATCACTGCTTTTGAATTGCGGTGATCTCGCCGGCGCCGCCCCCAAGCTTCAGATCGAACGCCACCTTGTCCCCAGCCTTGACCTGAGCCACCAGAGCCGGCGACGCTTTGAACCCCATGGTCATTGCCGGCCAGCCGGCCTCGGCGATGGGACCGTGATCCAGGGTGATGGTGTTGGTCGTGGAGTCGACGGCGGTGACCGTGCCTTGGCCCTTGGCCATCTTGGCGTCGGCGGGCATCGCCATCTTGCCCATATCACCCGCCGGCGCGGCCGAGGCTGGGGTGGTTGAGGCCGCCATCGCGGTCGCAGCCTCGGGGGGCGCGGCCGCCTGATCAGGGGCCGGCTTTCCACAGGAGGCCAGGCCTGCAGTCAGGGCCAGGGCGGTGGCCGTTGCGAGGATGAGCTTCATGGGAATTCTCCTTGGGTTGAAGCGGTCGGGGAAAGGTTGGTTAGACGCCGTCTGCGGAGCAGCAGGTAGCCAGCCGGGATCACCAGCATCGACAACAGCGGCGCGGTGAGCATGCCGCCGATCATCGGGGCGGCGATGCGGCTCATGACTTCGGATCCTGCGCCATGCCCCACAAGGATAGGGGCCAAGCCGGCCAGGATGACCGCCACGGTCATGGCCTTTGGCCTCACGCGCAGGAGAGCGCCTTGGCGCACCGCGGCTTCCACGTCCTTCTGGCTCGGGCTTGGTCCGCGTTCGGCGAGCGCGTGCTTGAGGTAGATCAGCATCACAACGCCGAACTCCGCCGACACGCCGGCCAGGGCGATGAAGCCTACGCCGGTCGCGACGGATTGATGGAAGCCCAGCAGGTAGAGCGTCCAGATCCCGCCCGTCAGGGCGAAGGGCAAGGTCGCCATGATCAAGGCGGCCTCATCGAAGCGGCCGAACGTGACGTAGAGCAGGACGAAGATGATCAGCAGGGTCGCCGGAACCACCAGCTTGAGCCTTTCGGCGGCGCGCTGGAGGTATTCAAACTGGCCCGAATAGGCGACCGAGACGCCTGGGGGGAGCTTCACCTTCTGAGCGACCGCCTGCTGCAGATCCTTGACCACCGCCGTGAGATCTCGCCCTCGCACGTCAACATAGACCCAGGTCGAGGGCCGAGCATTCTCGGTCTTGAGCATCGGCGGTCCCTCGACGATCTGGACCCTGGCGACCGTTCCCAGCGTGATCTGCTGGCCGCTCGGGGTCAGGATCGGGAGGCTGCGCAGCCCCTCAAGGCTGTCGCGGAGTTCCCGCGGATAGCGGACGCTGATGGGGTAGCGGGCGACGCCCTCAACCGTCTCACCGACCGTCTCGCCGCCCACGGCGCCGGAAATGATCGCCTGGACGTCGGCGATGTTAAGGCCGAAGCGTCCGGCCGCGGCGCGGTCGATGTCGACATCGACGTAGCGACCGCCTGTCAGCCGCTCGGCCAGGGCCGAACTGACCCCTGGCGTGGTCTTGGCGACGGCTTCGATGGCGGTGGCCACGCGATCAAGGTCCGCGAGGTTGGCGCCAGACACCTTCACGCCGATCGGACTCTTGATGCCTGTGGCCAGCATGTCGATGCGGTTGCGGATCGGGGGCACCCAGACATTGGCCAAGCCGGGGACCTTGACCGCCCGATCGAGTTCATCGACCAGCTTGTCGGGAGTCATTCCGGCGCGCCACTGATCGCGCGGCTTGAACTGGATTGTGGTCTCGAACATCTCGAGCGGGGCCGGATCGGTGGCCGTCTCCGCGCGCCCCGCCTTCCCGAACACCGTGCTGACCTCCGGGACGGTCATGATCAGCCGGTCGGTCCGCTGCAGCAATTCCGACGCTTTCGCAGCGGAAATCCCAGGCAAGGCGGACGGCATGTAGAGTAGGTCGCCTTCGTCCATGTGCGGGATGAACTCGCCTCCCAGCTGGCTGAGCGGCCAGGCCGTGGTGGCGAAGGCCAGGAGGGCGACGAGGAGGGTGCTCCTCGGGCGGCGCATAACCCAATTGAGCGCCGGCCTGTAAAGGGCCGTCAGCCAGCGGTTCACCGGATTGGCGTTCTCGGCCGGGATCCGGCCGCGGATAAGATAGCCCATCAAGACCGGGGCCAGGGTGACCGACAGGATGGCCGCGCCGGCCATGGCGTAGCTCTTGGTGAAGGCCAGCGGCGCGAACAGGCGACCCTCCTGGGCCTGGAGGGCGAAGACCGGCACGAAGGACAGTGTGATGATCAACAGGCTCAGGAACAGGGCGGGACCAACCTCCACAGCGGCTTCCGTGACGATCCTCCAGCGCTCCTGGTCAGTCATCTTCTGACCCGGGTTCTCATACTCCCAGCGCTCTAGATGTTTGTGAGCGTTCTCGATCATCACCACGGCGGCGTCGACCATGGCGCCAATGGCGATGGCGATGCCGCCTAGCGACATGATGTTGGCGTTGACGCCCTGGAGCCGCATGACGACGAAGGCGAAGAGCACACCGAGCGGAAGGGTCAAGATGACCACAAGGGCGGAGCGCATGTGCCAAAGGAAGAGAGCGCAGACGAGCGCCACCACGACAAATTCCTCGGCCAGTTTGCTGGTGAGGTTCTCAATCGCCCGATCGATCAACTGCGAGCGATCGTAAGTGGTGACGACTTCGACACCGGCCGGCAGGCTTCGCTTCAGTTCCTGGAGCTTGCCCTTGACGGCCGCGATGGTCGCGCGGGCGTTCTTGCCCGAGCGCAGGATCACCACGCCGCCAGCGACCTCGCCCTGGCCGTTGAGCTCGGCGACGCCCCGGCGCATCTCCGGACCGATCTGCAGGGTGGCTACGTCGCCAAGCGTGATCGCGATGCCCCCGGCGGCGGTGCGCAAAGGAATGGCGCGAAAGTCGTCGAGAGTCCGCAGGTAGCCGGAAGCACGGACCATGTACTCGGCCTCGCCCATTTCCAGCACCGAGCCACCAGATTCCTGATTGGCGCGCTGGATGGCGTCGACGGCTTGGTTGTGGGTGACGCCATATGCGGCGAGCTTCACCGGGTCGAGGACCACCTGATACTGGCGGACCATGCCGCCGATGCTCGCGACCTCGGCCACGCCTGGAAGGGTCTTCAATTCATAGCGCAGGAACCAGTCCTGCAGACCCCGGAGCTGGGAAAGATCATGACGGCCGGTCTTGTCGATCAGGGCGTACTCGTAGATCCAGCCGACGCCGGTGGCATCGGGTCCGAGCGCGGGCCTGGCTGAGGCCGGCAGGCGGCTCTGGACCTGGTTCAGGTACTCCAGAACCCGCGAGCGGGCCCAATAAAGGTCTGTTCCGTCCTCAAACAGCACATAGACGAAGCTGTCGCCGAAGAAGGAATATCCGCGCACCGTCTTGGCGCCAGGCACGGAGAGCATGGTGGTGGTCAAGGGGTAGGTGACTTGGTTCTCGACGATCTGGGGGGCTTGGCCAGGGTAGGAGGTGCGGATGATCACCTGCACGTCGGAGAGGTCGGGTAACGCATCGACCGGAGTGGATCGCACCGCCCACACGCCGACGGCGACCAGGCCAAGGGTGGCGAGCAGGACAAAGAACCGCGCTCTCACGGACGCGCGGATGAGGGCGGCGATCATTGGCCACCCGCCCGGCTGATGCGGCGCAGAGTCGGACCCGTGGGCGTCTGTTCGAAGCCGAAGCGGACCTGGTCGCCGACCTTGTAGCCTCGCACCAGGCCTGGGTCCTCCATGCGGAAGGTCATGGTCATGGCGGGCCACCGCAGGGCGGGAACCGGTCGGTGCGATAGGGTTATCTTGTCGCTGGCCACCTGCTCAATCCGCCCAATCGTCTCGTAGGTCGCGGCGACAGCCGGTCTGCCCGGCTCCGTCGCTTCCGCGCCCATGAGGCGGGGTTGTACGCCAGACAGGCTGGCCTCCGAGTCGATCAGGAACTGTCCGGAGGCGACCACCTTTTCGCCCTCGGAAAGACCGCCAAGCACCTCCGTCTTGCCGCCGGCCTCGCGGCCAATGCGGATCTCGGCGGGGAGGTAGCGACCACCGGGTTGCGCGATCATCACCAAGGTGCGCCTACCGGTCCGGATGACCGCCTCGGAAGGCACAAGGAGCGCCGGTTCGTCAGGCCCGCCAAGTTGGACGGTGGCGAACATCCCCGGGCGTAGCCGCCCGCCGCGATTGGGCAGCTCCACGCGAACCGTCAGGGTGCGGCTCTCGGCGTTGGCCTGCGGCAGGATGGCCGAGACGTGGCCGGAGAAGATCTCCCCAGGGAAGGCCGACAGCGTGGCGGTCACGCTTTGCCCCACCCGGACTTGCCCGGCGAGCGCTTCGGGCATGGCGGCGTTAAGCCAGATTTGGGAGAGGCCGTTCACTTCGGCCAGGGTTTGGCCGGCCGACACGGTCATGCCGTTTCGGACGTTGAGGGTCTTGATCACACCCCCCGTCGGCGTAGTCACCGTGACGACCGTCTGTGGTCGGCCGGAATGCTCGATCTGCGCCACGGTCGCCGGCGGCATGCCCAGCAGCAGTAGCCTTTGCCGGGCCGCGGAGGTCAGCGCGGTGTCACCCGTGCGCCGGACGGCCAGGAACTCACTCTGCGCGCCGCCCCATTCGGGGACCAGGATGTCGGCCAGGCGAGCGCCCGCCGCGACGATGTCGCCAGGAGCGCGGCTATAGGTCCGCTGCACGAAGCCGGCGGCCTTGGCCTGAACGATGGCGACGTCACGCTCGTTGAATTCCAGAGACCCTGCGACAGTGGCGTCAGTGGAAAGGGATCCGCGCTGGAGGCTCGCCAAGCGCACGCCCAGGTTCTGGATCCTCGCCGGATCGATCACGACGCCCGCGCCGTTCGCCTCCCCCCCTGCCCCGGCGTATTTCGGCACGAGTTGCATGTCCATGAAGGGCGACTTCCCCGGCTTGTCAAAGTGCTGAGCCGGAACCATCGGATCGTACCAGTAGAGAACTTGGCGACCCGCAGGCTCGCTGGCTGCGGGCCTGTCCGGGCCAAGCTTCGCAAGGCCAAATCCTGCGGCGGCCGCAAGGGCGGCGATCACGACGCCGCCCACGGCAAGTCGGGTGTTCGATGAAGACCGAGCGGTCATTGATCATCACTCCCATACAAGAGGCTCAGGCGGGCCGCGTCCGTCGCGACAGCCGCCTCACGGTCCAAAAGGGTGAGCTGAGCGTTCGCCAATTGGGTGAAGGCCTGAACGACATCGGTCAGGCCCGCTCGACCGGCGCCGTAGCTGGCGGTTTCAAGGTCGGCGCGCTGCTTGGCCAAGGGGACGAGCACATCCAAGGATCGTCGCCACTGATCGTGGTGCATCAGATGCTCAGCAAGGCCGCTTTCAAGCTGAGCGACGATCTCGCGCCGTGCAGCCTCACGCTCGGCGCGGGCCTGGCCTGCGTCGGCCACCTTGCTCGCGATGATCGGATCCTGACGCCGGGAGGCGAAGATCGGCAGGCTGATCGTCACGCCCGCCGAAACCATGTCACCGAACATCGGATCGCGCCGTTGATAGGCGAGTTCCCAGCTCCAGTCGGGTCGCCTGCCCGCCTGGGCGAGCTCGACGTCAGTCTCGGCCTGGCGGGTCATGGCGTCCTGCGCGCCCAGCCGAGGGTTGCGCTCAATCGCCGCTCTCAGTGCACCGGGGTCCACCTCGAAGCTTGGGACCGGACCCGCGACGTCGGCGTCGGGATCCCCCGTCCAGCGGACAAGCTCGGCGCGGGATCGGCCGACTATGGCGACCAGTTCGCTCCGGCGATCTTCCAGGTCCGCCCGCATCTGTTGCGCCTCAAGGGGTTGGGCGGGCCGCGCCCCACCGGAGGCGACGGCGGACGATGTGGCCCTCCAGAGGGGAGCCAGGCCGGCCAGGAGGTCATCAAGGGCTTTTAGTCGGGCCTTGGCGTAGTTGAGATCTATCCACGCCACCGCGGCGCCCACATGAACCTCGCGGAGGCTCACACGCTCGGCGGCGCCGGCAGCGGCTATCGCTGTTCCCGCCTTGGCGCGTTCCGCCGACCGTTTGGCGCCGTTCGGCACGTCTTGGACGAAGCCCATCCTGGCCATCGTCATGCTGTCGCCATTGAAGCGACCAGCCGGCGGACCCGAGATCGGAAAGTTTTCCACGCTCAATGCCAGCTTGGGATCTGGCAGCGAGCCGGCCGCGCGCGCAGCGGCGCGGGCGCTGTCCATCTGCAGCGAACGCGCTTGCAGATCTGGGGAGGACGTCTCGGCGGTCGCTAAAGCGGCGGCATAGGTAAGAGGCGCGGCGTGACTCACCGAGCTGGCGGCGAGCGCGCCGAGTGCTGACAAGCTGGCGGCGATCTTGGAAAGGACCATTGCTTTCGTCCTGAATGGAGAGGGGATAACGACCCTGAGCCCGATGATCAGCGACCGCGTGCGCTCACGCGCACGGTCAGGCTGATCAGGGGCGTCCCGCGCGAACGCGGGCCAATTCAGACGATGCTTCTAGGTGGTCGTTCCGCTCGAGGTGGCGCGAGTGCGTCCAGCGGCAGTGTCGTCGCCGCAACCAGACGCACGGACGCCGTGTGGGCGCTCCATTCGCTCGAGACCGGAAGGGGCGCTAGCAGGCCAAACATCGTGGCGCAGGCCTGGGCGCAGGCCTTGCTCGATTGAGGGGCCTTGTCGCCGTGATCGCAGCAGGGATCGGGGGCGGCTTTCGCGTCGCCCGATACCTGAGCCATGGGCATTTCCATGCCGGCCATCTCTGAGCCGGCGTGGGAGCAGCGCTCCTGGGCGGCCGCAGCCGCCATCGGAGCGAGCAGCAGACCCATGACGGCCATAAGGGCGAGAAGCGCGCGCATTCGAGTTCCAGTTAGTCCGGTCTTGGCGAAATGTCGATCAGCAGCCCCCCGCAGAAACGCTCTGGCACGCAGCGGCAGATCGCGGCGGGGCGCCTTGTCGCCGGAGCCACCTTTGGGCTCGGTGAGGGATGGTCGATCCTGTTGCGTATATTTGGCAGCTACCAGTTTCAGCCAATGGGATTTTGACGATGCGTAGACACCTCACCTTCGCAGGCCTCGCCGCCAGCGCCGCCCTTCTCATCGCGGGCCAGGCCGCTGCTCATGCCCACCTGATGACATCGACCCCGGACGCCAACGCAACGGTCGCGACGCCTACGGTCATCAGCCTGACCTTCAACGAGAAGCTGACCCCCGCGTTTTCCAAGTTCGAACTCAGCATGCCCGCGATGAACGGCATGAAGGTCAAGATGAAGACGTCGGTCTCCAAGGACCACCTGACCATCGTCGGAAAGCCGCAGGGCAAGCTGATGCCGGGCGCCTATGTGATCACCTGGCACGCGGCGTCCGACGACGGCCACAAGATGGACGGTGTCGTCCCCTTCACGGTGAAGTAGCGCGTGCTCGAGCCTGCGGTCATCATCCTCAGGCTTTTGCAGTTCGCAGGCGCGATGGTCCTTTTCGGATCATCGCTCTTCCTGATCTACGCCCTGCCCCGGGACGGCCCGGGATCGGGCGCGGAGCTGAGCTGGCCGCGAAAGGTTCTGGCCTGGTCAGCCAGTGTCGTGCTGGCGGCTAGTGTGGTGGGCCTCCTGGTCCACACGTCGATCCTCGCCGGATCGATCCGAGAGGGCATGACCGCGTCGTCTCTGTCGGCTGTGATGACGACCATGTCGATGGGGCCTTCGACGCTGATCCGGGCTGGCGCCGCGGCCCTGACGCTCGCCGCCCTGGCGCTGCGGGTCAGCCGCGCGACCTGGTGGCTCTGCGCCAGCCTGGGCGCCGTCATCTGCGCGAGCTTCGCTTGGATGGGTCATGGCGCCGCCACCGAGGGGGCGCCGGGACTGCTGCACCTGACCGCAGATATCCTTCACACGCTGGCCGCAGGCGCCTGGATCGGCGCACTCGTGGCGTTCTTCCTTCTGCTTCGACCTCGGGCGAAATCGGTCACTCTAGACAGCGTGCTGCACAGGGCCCTCCACGGCTTCGCCGGCGTCGGCACGGGCCTGGTCGCCGTGATTGTAGCCACCGGTTTGGCGAACAGCTGGTTCCTGGTCGGCCCCACCCGAATTTCCGGCCTCTGGACCACACCCTACGGCCAACTGCTGTCGCTAAAGCTTGTGCTGTTCGTCAGCATGCTGGCGCTTGCGGCCGCCAACCGCTTCCACCTGACGCCAGCGCTAGGCGCGGCCGTCGATGGCGGCGAGGCAAGCGGTCAGGCGCTCGACGCACTGCGCCGCAGCCTGGCGATCGAGACCGCGGTGTCATTTCTGGTGCTGGGCCTGGTAGCCTGGTTCGGCACCTTGGCCCCAGTCTCCGCCGGGTAGTCACCGCCTCTCTCGTTCACGTGCGCTAGAAGAAGCTCCGAACACCGAACACGACACTCTTGTCCTCAACGGTGTCACCAAGAGCACGCGCGTAGTCGGCGGTCCGGCCGACCTTCCGCTCCCAGGAGACGCCGATGTAGGGCGCGAACTCGCGCCGGATCTCGTAACGAAGGCGAAGGCCGAGTTCGGCGTTTGACAGGCCTGACCCCGTGCCCGCGGCGCGGTCGTCCTGGGCCGCGAAATTCAGCTCGGCGCGGGGCTGGAGGATCCAGCGGTTGGTCAGCCGGAGATCGTAGCTGCCCTCCAGCCGTCCGAGCAGGTCGCCCTTGGTCGAGAGGAACGCCGCGCCCTCGACCTCGAACCAATAGGGCAACAGGGTCTCGAAGCCGACGGTGGCATAGGTGCGTCCCCGGGGCTCGAAGTCCTGACGCATGCCAACCTGGACGTCGGTGTAGACGCCTACCGCGCGCGAATAAAGCGCCTGCAGCTCGGCGCTCTCGACACCTTCACCGGAGGTCCCCTCGCCTTCGGTCTTCAGGACGAGGCGGTTGATGTCGCCGCCGAACCAGGCCTCGCCTTCCCAGCGGTAGCCGTCAGCGCCCTTACGCGCCTGGTGTTCGGCGAGGCTGGCCATGACCTTTGAGACCGGCATAGCGCCGTGCTCTTGGCGCAGTTGGGTCCGCGCCGCCGCCATGGCTTCCGGCGGGGAGTAGCGGTCCGCGGCGTGGTCGGCGGGGGGCGCCGGCGGGGGCGTCTTCGGGACCTCGATCTCGCTCAGCAGCGGCTGGCTGTCGGTAGAGCCCGGCATGACCATCTCCGGCATGGCGGCATGATCCATAGGCGGCGCTCCGGGCGCCATTGTGTGCCCGGCATGCGGGTCGGGCGCGACGGGCGCCGTATGGCCAGCATGGGGATCGGCCGCGGAGGGCATCGTGTGCCCCGCGTGAGGGTCAGCCGCGGCAGGCATTGTGTGGCCAGCGTGGGGATCGACCGCCGGGGCTTTGGCGTGCCCGGCGTGGGGGTCCGCCGCCGCTGGCTTTGGCGCCGGTTTCCTGGTCCTGGCCGGTTTAGTCGGAGCCATTTTCGGGGTCGTCGTCGCAGTCCCCGGCATACTCATGCCGTGCATCTTCGAGTGATCCATCGGCTGGGCCAGGGCTGGCGCGGCCAGTACGAGCGGCATGAGTCCGATCAGAGCGAGACGGTTCATGCCGCACCTCCAGCGAGGGGCCGAACGCTGAACACCTGAAACATGCCAGCATGCATGTGGTAGAGCATGTGGCAGTGGAAGGCCCAGTCGCCGGCGTCCGCTGTGAAGTCCCAGGATACCTTTCCCCCCGGCAGCACCGTCACCGTGTGCTTCCTCGGCCCGTGGCCGGCCGGCGCATGGGTCAGCTCGAAGAAGTGGCCATGCAGATGAATGGGGTGGGCCATCATCGTGTCGTTGATCAAGGTCACCCGCACCCGCTCGCCCGCCTCGAAGGCGTAGGGCTGGGAAGTCTCGCTAAACTTCAGACCGTCGAACCCCCACATGAACCGCTCCATGTTGCCGGTCAGGTGGATGTCCAGCGCGCGGGTCGGCGTTCGAAGGTCAGGGTTGGGGGTGAGGGCGAAGAGATCCTTGTAGACCAGCACCCGGTGACCCACGCTCTCGAGACCCTGACCAGGCTCGCCGGTGCGGTCGACCGGCAGGGGCGCGATCGACTGCACGCCAGGCCCCATCTTCACCTGCGGCGCAAACTGTGGGTCGCGCATGGACATTTCCATGCCGCCCATGTCGCCCATCACATCGGAGCCGCGCGGTTTTGGCGGCGCCATTCCAGGCGTCGCGGCCATACCCGGCATCGCCGCCATGTCGTGCCCCATGGCGGCATGGTCCATACCGGCCATGGCGTCGCCCGGTCCGCCTGTGGCCGGCGCGTGCATGGCGCTCATGTCCATGCCCATGTCCTTCATGGTCGAAAGTGGCCGCTGCCTCAGTGGCGGGACGGGCGCCGTCATGCCAGGACGGGGCGCGAGGGTCGCCCGGCCCATTCCCGAGCGATCCACCGCTTCGGCCACCAGGGTGAAGGCCGTGTCCTCCAAAGGCTGGACGATCACGTCATAGGTCTCGGCGTTGGCGATCTGGAACTCGTCCACCTCGACCGGCCGGACGTTCTGACCGTCCGCGGCCACGACGGTCATCTTCAGGCCCGGAATGCGCACGTTGAAGATCATCTGCGCCGCGGTGTTGATGAAGCGCAGGCGTACGCGTTCGCCCGGCGTGAACAGACCCGTCCAGTTGTCCGCCGGGCCGTGTCCGTTGATGAGAAAACTCAGAACCGCGCCGGTCACGTCTGAGATGTCGGTCGGGTCCATGAGCATCTTGGCCCACTCGGCCCGCTCCTGAAGCGTCTGGTCCTTACCAGCGAGGAGACTGGCGACGGTCTGCTTCTGATAATTGAAGACCCCGCCCTGCTGCTTCATCCGTTTGAAGATCAGGTGGGGGTGCATGAAGCTGTAGTCGGAGAGCACGATGACGTGCTCTCGGTCGTAGCCCACCGGGTCGGGCTCGGCCGGGTCGATGATGATCGGCCCATAGTGGCCCTCGGCCTCCTGTAGGCCGGAGTGGCTATGGTACCAGTAGGTGCCGGACTGCTTGAGCGGGAACTCGTACACGAAGGTTTGGCCAGGCTTGATCCCGGGGAAGGTGACGCCTGGCACGCCATCCATCTGGAAGGGCACCAGCAAGCCGTGCCAGTGGATGGAGGTGTCTTCATGAAGGTTGTTGGTCACTGAGAGGCGAACCGTCTGCCCCTCTTTGAAGCGCAGCAGGGGCCCTGGCACGGTGCCGTTGATTGTCACGGCGTGTCCGGTCCGGCCGTCCACCTTCAGTTCTGAATGTCCGATGCGCAGATCTACATTCGGCCCCATCAGGGTTGGCAAAGTCGGCGCGGCGCCAGGCGTCGCGCTTTGCGCCCACCCAGGCAGCAGAGAACTGAGCGCCAAACCGCCGCCGATCACGCTCGCGCCGCGCAAAAGCTGTCGCCGATCAAAATCCTTCATGACGGTCCGAGGTCCCATGAGAACAGGTGTCGCCGGGATGAACCGGCGCATTTCCAGGAGTACGCGCGAGGCCGGCCAAGGCCCTCATGACACCGGCAAAAAGCGAACGTCGCGGTCAAGAGGCGGCTAACCACGCTCAAAGCCTGACGGCCCGGAGCCGAAGGGCGTTTGTGATGACGCTCACTGACGACAACGCCATGGCCGCAGCGGCGATCTGGGGCGACAGTAGCCAGCCGAACACCGGATAGAGCACGCCTGCGGCGACTGGGACTCCGGCCACGTTGTAAATGAAGGCGAACACCAGGTTCTGGCGGATGTTGCGCATCACAGTGCGCGAAAGGCGCCTGGCGCGGACCAGACCCTGCAGATCGCCCTTCAGCAGGGTCACCCCTGCACTCTCGATCGCCACGTCGGACCCCGCGCCCATCGCAACGCCGACGTCAGCGGCGGCTAGGGCCGGAGCGTCATTGACCCCATCACCCGCCATGGCCACGACCCGGCCTTCCGCGCGCAGCTTCTGCACCACCTTGGCCTTGTCTTGCGGCAACACCTCCGCCTCCACCTCTTCGATGCCCAGCTTCCTGGCGACCGCAAGAGCCGTGGTGCGGTTGTCGCCGGTCATCATCACCAGCCGGACGCCATCGGCCAGTAGCGCCCGCACCGCCTCCGGCGAGGTCGGCTTGATGGGGTCGGCGATCCCGAGGACGCCCGCCAGCTGTCCGTCAATCGCGACGAAGACGGCCGTCGTCCCATCCTGGCGTAGAGCCTCGGCCTCAGTCAGCAACGGGCCCAGATCGACGCCCTGCTCGGCCATCAGCGGAGCGCCGCCGAGCACGACGTTCTTGCCGTCCACATTGCCGATCACGCCCCGGCCAACTGGAGAGTCGAAGTCGGCGGCCTCCGACAGCAAAAGGCCGCGTTCCTTGGCGGCGCGCAGCACGGCGTCGGCGAGCGGATGCTCGCTGCCGCGCTCGAGGCTGGCCGCGAGCCGAAGGAGGTCACCTTCTTCGATGCCCGCGATTGTCATGATGGCGGTGACGGCCGGTCGCCCCTCAGTCAGGGTGCCGGTCTTGTCGATCACCAGGGTATCCACCTTCTCGAAACGCTCGAGGGCCTCGGCGTTCTTGATCAGCACACCCTCGCGGGCGCCGCGGCCGACACCGACCATGATCGACATGGGCGTCGCCAAGCCGAGCGCGCAGGGGCAGGCGATGATCAACACCGACACCGCCGCTACCAGTGCATAGGCGAAGCGCGGCTCGGGACCGACCAGCGCCCACATCAGGCCTGCGAGTAGCGCGACGGCGATGACCGCGGGCACGAACCACCCGGCCACAGTGTCGGCCAGTCGCTGGATCGGCGCGCGGCTGCGCTGCGCCTCGGCGACCATCTGAACGATGCGCGACAACAGCGTGTCGGCGCCCACCTTCTCGGCCCTCATGATGAATGAGCCGGTCTTGTTCAGGGAGCCGGCGATGACCTTGCCTTCGGCCTCCTTGGTCACCGGCATGGACTCGCCGGTGACCAGGGACTCGTCGATCGAGGCACGGCCTTCGGTCAGGGCGCCGTCCACGGGGATCTTCTCGCCGGGCCGCACACGAAGGCGGTCGCCGACCTGGATCAGGTCGAGGGTGACCTCCTCGTCGGTTCCGTCCTCACGGATGCGGCGCGCGGTTTTGGGCGCGAGGTTGAGCAGGGCCTTGATCGCGCCGGAGGTCTGCTCCCGGGCGCGCAGTTCCAGCACCTGACCCAGCAGCACCAGCACAGTGATGACCGCGGCCGCCTCGAAATAAACCGGCACGGCGCCGGACATGTCACGGAAAGCGGGCGGGAACAGCCCAGGCGCCAGCACCGCGGCCACGCTGTAGACCCAGGCGACACCTACCCCCATGGCGATTAGCGTGAACATGTTGAGGTGACGAGTGACGAGCGACGTCCAGCCACGCTGGAAGAAGGGCCAGCCGGCCCACAGCACCACCGGCGTCGCCAGCGCGAACTGAATCCAGTGCGACGTGTGCGAGCTGACCAATCCCATCAGGCCCGGCAGGTGTCCGCCCATCTCCAGGACGAACACTGGCACGGCCAGCACGAGGCCGACCCAGAAGCGCCGGCTCATATCAGCCAGTTCAGGATTTGGACCGCTGTCGGCAGTCACCGTCTCCGGCTCCAGGGCCATGCCGCAGATCGGGCAGGACCCTGGACCGACCTGGCGGATCTCGGGATGCATTGGGCAGGTGTAGATCGCGCCGGGGTTCGCTGGCGGCTGCGCGGCGGCCGTTGGCTTAAGGTAACGAACCGGATCGGCCTGGAACTTGGTGCGGCATCCGGCGGAGCAGAAGTGGAAGTCGTGTCCGCCATGCTCGGCGTGATGGGGCGTCGTCAAGGGATCGACCGTCATCCCGCACACAGGATCGATCACCTTCGAACCCGGCTCAGCAGATTGGAGGTGCGCGTGGTGTTGATGATCGGAACTCATCGCAAGCCTCTTTGCTGGACGCCCGCGCGGCGCTGAGGGATATTTATATACCCCTGTAGGGTATTTCAACCCATGCCCTCCAGGGGTATATATGAAACGTACGGAGGACCGACATTGATCCAGGACAACAAACCCAAGCTGCTGAACCGGCTCAATCGGATCGAGGGGCAGGTGCGCGGCATTTCGCGCATGGTCGAAGACGACCGCTACTGCATCGATGTCTTGACCCAGATTCAGGCCGTACGCGCAGCGCTGGGAAAGGTGGAAAGCGAGATGCTGAAAGCCCACCTCGACCACTGCATCGAGAGCGCCATTGTCAGCGGCGATACCCAGCAGCAGCGCCAGAAGGCGTCTGAGTTGATCGCCCTGCTTGAGCGGACCCGTTGAGCTTTGCCACCGGGGGCTAGTAACCAGCCTTCTTCCGCGCCCCGTTTCAGCTTGCGGGATCGGGCGCGCGTCCTTCGTATAGTCAGTAGGCTGCGGCAAAGGACACGGCGATGCGGGACGACCTGGACCATCTCATCTCGCGGTTGGCGGACGGCAGACCGGACCGGTCACTGGCCGGTTTCGAGCATGCCGTCCTGCAAGGCGTCGCGAGGCGTCGCGAGGACATTCAGGCCGCACGGGCCATGGCCCCTGTCCGGGTGGTTTCCATCGGCGTGGCGCTGGCCATCGGCGTGACGACAGGCGGTATCGCCGCGGCGAGCACCCTCACGCAACCACCGCAGGTCAGCCCATTCTCGACGGCGGCGCATCTCGCCCCCTCGACCCTGCTTGAGGGTGAGTAATGCCGCCTACGCGAGGCCTGCTGCTGACCATCCTGCTGTCCGTCGTCGCAGCGGCGGTGGGCGCCTGGGGCGGCGCACGCTACGTGGTCGGCCAGGTGCATCAGCCGGCATCGCTGCACCAGACGATGCACACGAGCCTCAACCTGACGGCAGAGCAAGACCGGCGGATCGGCGGCCTGGAGCGCGACTATGCCGTCCGCCGTCATGCGCTCGAAGCTGAAATGCGGGCCGCGAACGCCGATCTTGCTCAGGCAATTCAGGCAAACCACGCCTATTCGCCGGCCGTGCAGCAGGCGATCGACCGATCTCACCACGCGATGAGCGAGCTACAGAAGCAGAGCATCCTGCACGTGCTGGCGATGCGTCAGGTTCTTACCTCCGAACAGACCGCACGTTTTGACGACACAGTCGTAAAGGCGCTCACCGAAGACCCGTCGTGAGTGACGCCGCAGATCGATCCGATGCGGAGCTGGCGACAGCGGCTGCGACGGGCGATGAGCGCGCCTATGCGATCTTGGTCGGCCGCCACAAGGAGCCCTTATACCGGCTTCTCCGTCGCTACCTCGGGGACGCCGACGAAGCCTATGAGGCGGCGCACGAGGCCTTCATCGCGGCGTGGAGCGCCTTGGTGCGCTATGACCCGGAGCGCCCCTTCGGCGCCTGGCTACGGACCATCGCCATCAACAAGGCCCGTGATCGTGGGCGTCGGATCGCCGTGCGGCGGCTGATCTTCGGATCCCGGTCCTTTGAAGACAGCGAGGCGCAGGTCCGCCCGGACGCGGCCCTCTCAGCCGACGAAGCTATGATCGAGCATGAACAGCTCGGGGAATTGGACCGCGCCATCGCCCGCCTGCCCTTGGCTCTGCGGGCGCCGCTGATCCTTACCGCGATCGAAGGGCTTCCACAGCAGGAAGCCGGCGAAATCCTCGGGATCAGCGCCAAGAGCGTCGAGACCCGCGTCTACCGCGCGCGCAAGCTCCTCGCGCGGGCCCTCGACCGCAGTCTGCGACCGGGCAGGTCATCACCAAGGTCGCCGATCACGTAATAAAGACCGGTGCAAACCCGCCGCCAGGCGTCCTGAAATTCGTGGTCTGGCCTTGATAGACCCGCGCCGCGGTCAGGAGCGGCGAGCCCTTGTAGGTGTAGAGGCGCACGTCCAGCTTGAGCGCCTTGATCTCGCCGTCAATCCGGATCCGGCGTTCGCTCGGGGCGGCCAGTTCCTGGGCTATGTAGCCGCCCTGCTGAACTTCCTCCCAGACGCCACGGGTCATCTTGTCGCCGCGGTAGACCGCCTTGCCGCCGTGGCCGCCCGCCGGCTTGAAGAAGTAGCGCTTCCGAGCCGACCACAGCTCATCCGCGTTCCTGGCCGTCACCATCACCGTGCGCGGGATGGCCGAAAGGCTTCGCCGCTGATCGGGCGTCAACTCAAAGGCGCTGGCAGCGACCGGATCCGACAGAAGGGTCAGGTTCCGTTTATCAGCGAAGAGCGCGTGGTTGCGGGGGCCAGGGGTCAGTACGACGGCCCCGGCGAGATACGCCTCATGCAGGGATTCATGACCCGCATCAGTCAGCGCGAAATCGACCAGGCGGTTGTAGACGAGATCGACCGTCTCGCCCTCGTACCGCAAGAGACCGTCGGCGAAGTGAAGCTCACCGGGATCGACGATCCATGCCTTCAAGCCGTGGCGCTCGAAGAATCGCTGAGCCAGCAGAAATTCAGGAAACAAATACTGCTCGCGCGGTCGGTCATCGGCGATGGCGATCGAGCGCGGATGATCTGTCCGTCCCTGCGACCACCACTCCGCCAGGAACATTTCCCAGACAGCCGCGTCGAACTCGGCCATCGGCGCGGCGCGCATCGCGTCCTCGGCTTCGCGGCAGCAGGCGCCCTGTGCGCGGGCGAGGAAGGCGTTCAGGAAGGCGCCGCCGGCGTTGGTGTTAACCTCGATCAGCTTGGGCCCATCGGCGCCAAGATGAAAATCGTAGCCCATGAAGGCGCCGCGCGGACCGAAGTCATGTTCCGCAATCGCAGGCGCCCACGCCAAGACCTGGGCTTGATAGGCAGGATCGGCGGCCGTCGCCTCGACAGCAGCGATCAGGTCGAGCATGGCCTTCAGGTCATGCTGCGCCAGGAATACCGGCATGGTCGCGAAGAGATGCGGCCGAGCCACGAGCAAAGCCGCCGCAAGGTCCGGATCGGATGCTTCAGCCTGGATCGCCGTCAGCAAACTGGCGTTGTCCAAGGTGACGCAGAAGCACTCCCTGTTAAGCACTGCATCGCGATCCTCGGCTCGGAGTTCATCACCGGTCATGCAGGCTCCCCAATACGCGTTCCTGTTGCTGAGCGCCCAAAAGCCGCGAACGCGGCGGCCGCCGCCCAAGCCACAACTGGTATGCCGGTCCTATCTAAGGGAGGATGTCTTCCCTGCATTGGTTCCGCTTTGATTCCGCTCAAGCCAGGGTGGATGCTAGGGTCACAAACCAGCCTACCCTCATGCATCGTCAGACCCGTAACGCGGAGTGTCTCATGCCTCGGACAACAAGCCCTCGGAACCGCACCATGGGTACGGCAAGGATCGGCTTCGGGGCGCTTTTCGTAGCTGTCGTGATGACCGCAACTATGGCGGTGGCCCATCCGACAGGACCGGCAAAGCCGGCAGCATCGTCGCAGCCCACCTACGACTCCGCCGCCGCCGAGGTCGTGGACGCCTTCCACGCAGCGCTTGAAGGGGGCGACACTACAGCAGCGGCCGGGTTCCTCTCCGACGCCCTCGTCGTCTTCGAGGAGGGCGAGGCAGAGCGATCAAAAGCGGAATACGCCGGTCACCACCTCCCCGCCGACGCTGTGTTCGCCAAGGCGGTGGGCTCGCACATGCCTCGCCGAAGCGGCGGCTCTGGCGGTGATCTGGCGTGGGTCGCCAGTGAAGGCCGAACCCAGGGTCGCTACAAGGACCGCGACATCGACCGGATCACCACAGAGACGATGGTGCTGCGGCGGGTGTCGGGCGCTTGGAAGATTGTCCACGTACATTGGTCTTCACGAGCGGCCATGCCGAAGCCTTAGGGCGGTGCCTCGGGTCGAACTCCTTCTCGCGGCCCTTGTCTGTCGGGGGACGGCCTAGTCCGGCTGGGCGGGATAGCCGGCGGCAGCCAGCGCCTGGATCACCTCGGCCGGGTCAGCCGAGGTCGTGATCGACACTGCTTTCGTCCCCACATCAATGTCGATCTTGGCGTTGGTGTCCACGCTATGCACCGCCTGGGAGACGACGATCGCGCAATGGCCGCAAGTCATGTCCGGGACCTTCAGCTTCAACATTTTCAAACTCCTTATGTGCAGGCCGACGAGTGCCGGAGGACCACTCTCGGGCTTCCCCCTGCTGGAAGGTCAAGCGGCGATTTCTCCGAAATTATGGTGACGATCCTAGGATCGGCGCGGCTGCCGAGGACTGTAGTTTGCTCAATATTTTCCATCGCTTGAAGCGAGGAGAATAAATCTCAAACACCCCCATTGACCCTCCAGTGACTGGAAGCATTAGACCTCTGGTCGAACGATACTCAGAGGACAAGTTCCATGAACGCTCCCTTCAATCCGACCGGCGTCTCCGTCAGACAAAACTTCCCGATCGCCGGTATGACCTGTGCGTCCTGCGTTCGCCGCGTGGAGCTTGCGATCGCCAAGGCGCCAGGCGTGGTCGCCGCGACCGTGAACCTCGCGACCGAAGCCGCCGACGTCACCTTCGACGCCGGCGTCAGACCTGACGCCGCCGGGGTGATCGCCGCGATCAAGGGGGCTGGCTATGAGGTTCCCGTCGAGACCTCGGAGGTTGAGATCGACGGCATGACCTGCGCCTCGTGCGTGCGCCGGGTCGAACTCGCTATCGCCGCAGTCCCCGGCGTGCTCAAGGCTTCGGTCAACCTCGCCACCGAGCGTGCCACGATCGAGACCCTGGCCGGCGACGCGCGCCGGGCGGACATCGACGCGGCCATCCGCAAGGCGGGCTATGAGCCCCGTCGCAGCAGCGCCGGCGCCACCGCGGCCACCGACAGCCGGGAAGCAGCCCGCGATCGCGAGATGTCTCACCTCAAGCGCGATCTCGGGATCGCCGGGGTGCTGACCCTGCCGATCTTCGTGCTCGAGATGGGCGCGCACGCAATCCCGGCCCTACATCACTGGCTCGCGATGACGCTGGGCCAGCGACCGCTCTATATCTTGTTCTTCGTCCTGGCGACGATCGTCCAGTTCGGTCCGGGCCTGCGCTTCTACAGGAAAGGCGTGCCGGCCCTGGCGCGCCTGGCTCCCGACATGAACTCGCTGGTGGTGCTCGGTTCGACGGCCGCCTGGGCCTATTCGGTGGTCGCCGTCTTCGCGCCGACGGTGCTGCCGTCCGGGACGGCCAACGTCTATTTCGAAGCCTCGGCGGTGATCATCACCCTGATCCTGTTGGGCCGGGTCCTCGAGGCCAAGGCCAAGGGGCGCACAAGCGAGGCGATCAAGCGGCTGATGGGCCTGCAGGCCAAGTCGGCCCGGGTGGAGCGCAACGGCGAATTCGTCGACGTGGCGCTTGAGGACGTCGCCGCTGGAGATGTCATCCAGGTGCGACCGGGCGACAAGGTGCCGGTCGACGGCGTGGTGTTGTCCGGCTCGTCGTTCGTCGACGAAGCCATGATCTCCGGCGAGCCGATCCCGGTTATTAAGGAGGCGGGGGCTGAGGTGATCGGGGGCACGATCAACAAGACCGGGAGCTTTACCTATCGCGCCACCAAGGTCGGGGCGGACACACTGCTCGCCCAGATCATCCGCATGGTCGAGACCGCGCAGGGTTCCAAGCTGCCAATCCAGGCCCTGGTCGACAAGGTCACGGCCTGGTTCGTGCCAGCGGTCATGGTCGCGGCGGCCCTTACGTTCGCGGTCTGGCTGGTCTTCGGGCCGCAGCCCGGCGTCGCCTTCGCGCTGGTCAATGCGGTGGCGGTGCTGATCATCGCCTGCCCCTGCGCCATGGGGCTCGCCACGCCGACTTCGATCATGGTCGGCACCGGCCGCGCCGCAGAACTGGGCGTTCTGTTCCGCAACGGCGGAGCGCTGCAGTCGCTGAAGTCGGTCCGGGTGGTCGCGCTCGACAAGACGGGCACGCTCACGGCTGGCAAGCCGGTGATGACCGATCTGGAAGTCGTTGAGGGCTTTGAGCGCGCTCAGGTTCTATCCCTAGTCGCCGCCGTCGAGGGACAGTCCGAGCACCCTGTGGCGGCGGCCATCGTCACCGCCGCCCAGGCCGAAGGGCTCGCCCTCGACGAGGTCATCGCTTTCGAAGCTGTGCCCGGCTATGGCGTCAACGCCACAGTCCGCGGCCATCGCATCGCCGTCGGCGCAGACCGCCAAATGGGCCAGCTGGGTATCGACGTAGGGCCGTTCGCCGAGACCGCTGTCCGCATGGGCGAGATGGCCAAGACCCCGCTCTACGCCGCCATCGACGGCAAGCTGGCCGCCGTGATCGCCGTCTCCGACCCCATCAAGCCGACCACGCCGCAGGCCATCCGCGCCCTGCATGATATGGGCCTCAAGGTAGCGATGATCACCGGCGACAACCGTCGCACGGCGGAGGCTATCGCGGCCCAACTCGGCATCGACGAAGTGGTCGCCGAGGTGCTGCCGGACGGCAAGGTGGAGGCTATCAAGCGCCTGCGCGCCGGCGGCCGCGCCGTGACCTTCGTCGGCGACGGCATCAACGATGCTCCGGCCCTTGCCGAGGCCGATGTCGGCATCGCCATCGGCACCGGCACGGACGTGGCCATCGAGAGCGCTGACGTCGTGCTGATGTCCGGCGACTTGCTGGGGGTCAGCAATGCAATCGCGTTGTCGAAGGCGACCATCGCCAACATCCGCCAAAACCTCTTCTGGGCCTTCGCCTACAATGCCAGCCTGATTCCGGTGGCTGCGGGCGTCCTCTATCCGATCAGCGGCACGCTGCTGTCACCGATGCTGGCGGCCGGCGCCATGGCGCTCTCGAGCGTCTTCGTGCTGGGCAACGCCATGCGGCTGAAGCGCTTCAAGGCGCCGGTGCGCGTCCTCGCCGGCCACGTCGTGGCGGCCCGGGAGCCAACCTCTTCGGCTCAGCCTTGACCCTCCACTAACTAGAACCTTTATGCTGACGGAAGTCGGATCGGAAATCGCCTCATGAACATTGGAAACGCATCGGAAAAGTCGGGCCTCTCGGCCAAGACGATCCGCTACTACGAGGACATCGGCCTGCTGCAGGCCGATCGCGCGGACAATGGCTATCGGGACTACTCGACGTCTGACGTGCATCGCCTGCGCTTCCTCCAGCGCTCACGCAGCCTCGGCTTTTCGGTCGAGGAATGCCGGCAACTCCTGTCGCTCTACAGCGACAAGGATCGCGAGAGCGCGGATGTAAAGGCGATCGCCAAGGCCAAGCTGACAGAGATCGACCGCAAGCTCGCTGAACTGACCGAACTCCGCGACACGCTGCGGCATTTGGTGCGCAACTGCCACGGCGACAAGCGCCCTGACTGCCCGATCATCGAAGGGCTGGCGGGTAAGGACCGAGTCTCGACTCAGCCGATTTAGGCCATCCGCTTCGAGTCAGCCAAGCTGAAGCGAACGATCCATGATCACCCTACGCCCGGATCAGCGATTATCGAATCTCGCCGCACAGCTGAGCCACATTGATCCCAAGAGCGTGAGCGAGTTTGAACATGGTCTTGATGCTGGCATTTCGCTCGCCCCTCTCGACCAGCCCAACGTAATTCCTATGGAGGTCCGACCGGCCAGCGAGCTCCTCCTGGCTAAGTCCCTTTTGCTTCCGCCAATGGCGTAAAGCTCGGCCAAAAGCCTCAAGATCTGCGTCGCGGCTCACCCACTAAAGGTTGCTTTTCCAAGCGCCCTAAACTACACACTGACAGTGTGTATTTGGTCGGGTGGGCAATTGCCGGACCCACCTGTCGAGAGCTTTACATGAGCACTGATCGATTCTGTTTGTGCACGAAACTGAGCACCAATGTTGTATGTCCTCAGCGCTTTGCGGTTCGAACGGTAAAGCTTGCCGTTCGCAACTGCTGCTGAGGCGAACACCCGGGACGCCATACCATGTCATGGGTGAGGGAGTTTCAGGAACGGCTGGGCGGGCTCTACGCCACCCACGCCAAGCGGATTTCGCGCAGCCTCGCCGCCAAGGGTCTCGCGAATTCTGAGGATGTGACGCAGGAGACCTTCGTCCGGCTCGCGACCGCCCCCATCCCAATCCGTCACCCCAAGGCCCTGCTGATGACTGTCGCGACCAACCTGGCGCGCGACGAGATAAGACGTCAGAAGCGCCAGGGGGGCGCCCACCTGTCGCTCGATCAGGCCTATGCTGAGAATGAGCCTTGGGCCGCGCCCGACCAGGAGACCGCCCTCCTCCTGAAACAGGTCATCCTGTCGATGCCGAAGCTCTACCGGAACGTGTTTGTCTTGAGCAGGTTCGCGGGTCTGAGCTATGAGGAGATTGCAGAACGCTGCAACGTGTCGGTCAAGACGGTCGAGTGGCGAATGACCAAGGCCCTGGCCCACTGCGCCGCGCTGCTGCGCGACTAGCCGACCGGGAACGCCATGAGCGCACAAGCCTCGGCAGATGATGAGCGCGCGCGCCTCGAAGCGGCCGAGTGGTTCGCACGCCTGAATTCCAAGACCGTCTCCACCGACGCCTTGCGCGACTTTCGCGTGTGGCGCGGAACGCCTGGCAACGCGGCGGCCTATGCCCACCTGGAGGCGATCTGGAAGGCGGCCGAACCCTTGGCCACGGACGCCGACATCGCCAGCGCGATCGAAGAGGCGTTGACCCCGGCGCGCACGGGCAGGAGCCTCGATGACTGGCTGCAGCTGGTGGTCCGCTCACCGCTGAAGTTCGCGGTCCTGGCTCTGCTCGGGCTGGGCCTGCTCAGCGTCTCAGCCGCCGTGCTCGCAGGTCTCGGCGGCCGGACCTATAGCTCCGGCCTGGGCGAGCAGCGCATCGTCCGTCTGGAGGACGGTAGCCAGTTGCGTCTCGATACCGACACCCAGGTGCGCGTTCGCTTCAGCAAAGACGCCCGACAGATACATCTCGGCCGCGGCCAGGCCTTCTTCGACGTGGCGCATGATGCGACGCGGCCCTTTACCGTTGCGGCCGACGACACCGAGGTGCGGGCCCTGGGCACGCGGTTCGACGTTCGTCGGGACGCCGGAGGGGTTCAGGTGACCCTGGTCGAGGGCAAGGTCCGGGTGCGGCAGACCGAGGGCGATCGCCAGTGGACCATGGGGCCGGGCGAACAGTTGCGGGTGACGGACGCCAAGCCCACCGCCCCCAACCAGGTCCGGCGCATCGATGTCGCCGCAGCCACCAGCTGGACCAGCGGCCGGCTGACCTTCCACCAAACCCCGCTCGCCAGCGCCATCGCCGAGGTCAACCGCTATGGCCGCACGAAGGTGAGCCTGGACGCGCCCGGGCTGGCCGATCGCCAGGTCAGTGGCGCCTTCGACAGCGGCGATACCGAAGCCTTCGTGGCCGCTGTCGCCGAACTCTATAACCTTGAGGCCGACCGCCGGGACGGCCAGATCGTTTTGCGGCCGGTGGGATCGGCGGCGAGTTAGCCGCCCGTTTGAAAAAAGTTTGCGCGGTGAGTCAGGGTCGAGATCGCGTGCGGACGTCTCACCTCCCGACCCGCGCGGACATGAGACCGGCCACCACGGCCGACCGCCGCCCGGGTCTTGGGGGATACACCTTGGGCCCGTCCACCTTCCGTCGCCATCTCATCGCAGGCCTCGCCCTGCCCATGCTCAGTCTCGCTATGACCGCGCCTCCCGTAGCGGCTTCGGCCGCCCCGGTCTCAACGGTAAGCTTCGACATCCCGGCCGGCCCGCTGGACGTGGCTCTGAGCGCCTACGCCGCCCAGAGCCACCAACAGCTCCTCTACACACCGGAGCTGGTTGCGGGTCGTAGGGCGCCGGCCGTGCGTGGTGCCCTGCCCGCCAGCCAGGTGCTGCGCACGTTGCTGGCCGACAGCCCGATCACCGCGACGACCATTCGTCCTGATGTTATCGTCCTGAAAGCCGCCGACGCCGACAAGCGGGGCGCCAGCTTTCCGGCGCCGCCGCTAGGCGTGGAGCGCGCGACGGCGCTGGCCGGCCCGACCGTGCTGGAAACCCTGGTGGTGACCGGGTCGCACATCCGCGGCGCCCGCGACGCCGCCTCCCCCATCGTCACCTTCGGGCGCGACGACATCGACCGCAGCGGCCGCTCCACCGTGGCAGAGGCGCTCAATGCGCTGCCGCAGAACTTCGGCGGACTGGGCACTCCGGCCAGTCTGCTCGCCGGCTCAGATCGCACTGGCGTCAACAGCCAGGCCGCCAACGGCGTGAACCTGCGCGGCCTGGGGGCCGACGCGACCCTGGTGCTGGTGGATGGCCGCCGCCTGGCTGGCACCGGCCTGCGCGGCGACTTCGCCGACGTGTCCTCGATCCCCACCGCCGCCATCGCGCGGGTGGACGTGCTGCTCGATGGCGCCTCGGCGCTCTACGGATCCGACGCCGTGGGCGGTGTGGTCAACATCATCCTGCGCCGAGACTTCGATGGTGCGGAAACCAGGGCCCGCGTCGGGATCGCGTCCGGCGGCGGCGCGCGCGAAACCCAGTTCGCCCAGACCTTCGGCAAAACCTGGGACGGCGGCCACGCCCTCTTCTCCTATGAGTATTACGACCGTGATCCGTTGCCGGCGGCAAAGCGCGACTATACCGCCTCTGACGACCTGCGGCCCTTTGGCGGAACCGACCACCGGGGGTTCTACACAAACCCCGGCAACATCCTGGTCTTCGACGCCCCGACCAACGCCTACAAGCCCGCCTACGCCATTCCGGCGGGCCAGAACGGGTCGAGCCTGACGACGGCGAGTTTCCGGCTCGGAACGGCGAACTACGGCTCGGCGCGGGACGGCTCCGACATCCTGCCTGGCCAGACCCGCAACAGTCTCTATGCGGCCTTCGCCCAGGACCTCTCAGCGACGGTCGAGCTTTCCGCGGACGCCCGCTTCAGTCGCCGCGTCTTCGCCTATGCCAGTGCGCCGGCCACCACCGCGCTCTCGATCGGCTCGGCCAATCCCCACTTCGTCATGGCCCCCGACGGTCAGACCTCGCAATTGATCGCCTATAGCTTCGGCGACGAGATCGGCCCGGTGCAGGCGAGCGGAGCCTCGGAAAGCCTGGCCCTCACGACAGCCCTGCGGGCCGATCTCGGCCGCACCTGGCGGATCGAGGGTTACGCCGCCTTCGCCCAAGAGATCGGCACGAGCCTCAACGCAAACCTGATCAACTCGGCCTACCTCACCGAGGCGCTTGGAGGGTCCGACAACGCGTCCACCGGCTTCCGGGCGACCCGCGACGGATACTTAAACCCCTATGGCGATGGCGGCGCCAACAGCGCCGCGATCCTGGACTTCATCAGCTCCGGCTACAGCCGCGCGCGCAATGTCAGCCGCAATGAGACGATCAACATGCAGGCGGACGGGACGCTGTTCGCCCTGCCGGCTGGTGATGTGAAGATGGCGGTGGGCGCTAATTGGCGGCGGGAGATCTTCCGCCAGCAGAACCGCGCCCTGCTCTCGACCGCCGTCGAGCGGACCGGCCAGCGGCTGAGCTACCAGCGCACCGTCTCCTCGGCCTATGCCGAGTTGCGCGTCCCCCTGGTGTCCCCAGACGCCGCGCTGCCTGGCGTGCGCCGGCTCGACCTGTCCTTGGCGGCGCGGATGGAGGACTTCAGCGATGTGGGCCGGACCACCAATCCCAAGGTCGGCCTGGCCTGGGAGCCTGTCGAGGGACTGGCCCTGCGCGCGACCTATGGCACGTCGTTCCGCGCGCCCAGCCTGTCGGAAGTCTATGAGGCGCCCGATGTCAGCGCCTCGTTCCTGACCCGCAACGGCGCGCGAACCCTGAGCCTGATCCAGTATGGCGGAAACCTGGACCTCAAACCGGAGACCGCCACCTCCTGGACGGCCGGGTTCGACGTAACGCCCCCGGCCTTACCGGGCCTGAAGGTCAGCGGCACTTGGTTCCGCACGGACTTCAGCGACCGCATCGGCCAGCCCGCGCGCGAAAACCTCACCGTCGCCCTGCGCGATCCCACCCTGGCGAGCTTCGTGCATGTTATCGATCCGGGCAGCGCCGCCGATCTGGCGCAGGTCAACACCCTGATCACCTTCCCAACCTATCCCTACCAGGGCCTGTTCCCGGCCAGCGCCTATGGTGCGATCGTCGACGCCCGCTGGGTCAACACCGCCAGCGTCAAGGTGCAAGGGGTGGACGGTCAGATCGGCTACAGCTTCGATCGGGGCGCCGACCGCTTCGACCTCTCGGCGAACGCCTCCTACCTGCTGACCTTCGAGCGCCAAGTGACCCCGCAGGCGGCGCCAGTCGATGTGGTTGGCGTGGCCGGCAATCCCGCGCGCTTCCGGGGGCGGGCGCAGGCGGCTTGGCGCCGGGGTTCGGTGAGCGCGAGCCTGGCGGTAAACTACCAGAGCCAGGAGAAGGACCTAGCCGGCAAGACCATCGACAGCTGGACCACCAGCGACCTTCAGCTCGGATGGACATCGGACCACGAAGGCCCGCTCGGCGGCCTGACACTGGCGCTGAGCGTCCAGAATCTCTTCGACACCCGACCCCCATTTTACGACAGCCCCGCCGGGATCGGCTTCGACGCCGCCAACGCCGAGCCGCTCGGACGCTTTGTCTCGCTCCAACTGACCAAGCGCTGGTGACGGCCACGCCGGGGCGGGCCTGAGCGCGCGCGCCGGCTTCCCCTCTTTCTAGGACCTTTCCCATGCGCGCCTGGCTGCGCTCCCTTCTGCTTGGCTTGACCATGCTTGCGACCCCCGTCCACGCCCGCCCCTTCACGGTCGAGGACCTGTTCGACCTGTCCTCGGTCGAGGCCTATGCCGCCGATCCCACCGGCCGCTGGCTGGTGATCCAGACCAGCGGACCCTACGGTTCCGCCCCGACCTTCGACGACTTCGGTTATGTCGAGTTGCGTACCAGCCGGCTGCTGATGGCCGATCTGACTGCGCCTGCTCCTGCCAAGCCGCTGTTCGCGCAAGAGGCGGGGATCGGCTACGCACCCGGTCCCTTCTCTCCGGACGGTCGGCGAATGGTGGTGTTCCGGCGCTACGGCCGGTCATGGGACCTGGGCGTTGCGACTCTAGAGAGCGGCGATGTGCGCTGGTGGCCGATCACGCCGGAACTCGCCCTCTATGGACGTACAGTCCAGTGGCGCTCCAATAGCCAACTGCTGGTCATCGCCCGGCCGTATGACGACCTGCCGCGTCACCTGCGCTTCGGATCGGAGTCGATGCGCGATCTGCCGGACCGATGGGCGAAAACCGCGAGCGGCGGGGCGTCCGTCACCGCCATCGGCAGCGGCCGCTTCGAGACAGCGACGGATCTCCCGGCGGTCAACACGCTGCTCAACGTCAATGCCAGCAACGGATCGGCCACAGCGCTGGTCTCCGGCGGGTTCTTTGATCTCGAGCTCTCCCCCAGCGGTCTTTATGCCGCCCTGCTGGAGGACCTAGAGCCCCTGCCCCGCCCAGAACACGGCGCCTACTCGGCGAGCACCGCGCCACTACGAAGACGCAATCTGCGGCTTGTCGACCTGACGACCGGCATGGCCACGACACCCTGCCAGCATTGCGACCTGCTCACCCATTTGCTCACCTGGTCGCCGCGCGCCGACCGCCTACTGATCTTTGGTCGGCGCCTTGGTGAGGCCTGGGGGGACGGTCGCCTGACCCTGGTCGAGCCAGGGGGCGTCACCCGCGGCCTCAAACCCGCCGGTCTGCGGCCGGTGATCTCAGTGACAGGCGAAGGCATCCCTTACGTGTCCGCCGATTGGCTCGGCGGCAAGCCGGTGGTGCGCGCGCAATCCACCCTGCCCGACGGGCGGATCGACTGGTATCGCTTGACCAAGGCCGGACCTCGCAATCTCACGGCCCGCTTCCCGACCCCGCCTCGACAAATCGCGGCGCGCGCCACGGCTGGCCTGTGGTTTGAGGCCGAAGATGGGGTTTGGGGCGTGGCGCCGGCCGGCCATTCAGTGCGCTTCACGCAGCGGGCGGGGATCAGCCTGCTCCGCGCTGGAACCTTCGGCCAAGGGCAACGCTTCGATGTCAACGCGCCACCGCCTGCCAGCGCGGTCGCAGTCATCGACCGCACCGAGTCCGAGGTGCGGGTAGCGCCAGCGTTGGACCTGCTGGCTCCCCGATCGATGTCGGTGACCGACCCCACCGAGACGCTCGAAGTCGTGTCGCCGCACGGGGTGGTGACGCGTCACCGCGACGCAAGCGGATACGACCGGTTCGCATTCGTTGGCGATAACGGAAGGCGCACCGCTCTGCTCGACATCAATCCGCAGCTCAAAGCCTTCGACTTCGCAACGGTTTCGCCGGTCCGGCACGCAGGGGGTTCCGGCCAGCCAATCGTTGGTTGGCTCTATCTGCCGGCCGGCCATAGGCCACGCGTGCGCCTGCCGTTGGTGGTGATCCCCTATCCCGGCGACGTCTATACGAGGCCACCCAGTTCAGGCGACCCGGGCTGGTTTGCCCCGTTCCCCAACATCCAGGTATTGGCCGCCCAAGGCTACGCGGTCCTGGTCCCCAACCTGCCGCGCGCGCCCGGCGAGGAGCCGGCCGGCGGTTTGACCGGTCAGATCCTCGGGGCCGTGGACGCCGCCATCGCCGGCGGCGACATCGATCCCAAACGCGTGGCGCTCTGGGGCCACAGCTTTGGCGGATTTGCCGCCCTGGTTGCCGCCACTCAGACGGAGCGCTTCAAGGGCATCATCGCATCAGCCGCAACGTCCGACATGGTGAGCCAATGGGCCGGCGTCGATCCGGCCCGGCGGTTCCGGCCTAGTGATGGCGTCGGCGGTTTCGGCTCGATGCGCTGGAGCGAGAGTGGCCAAGGCACAATGGGCGCGCCGCCCTGGAGCGACACCGACCGCTACCTGCGCAATAGCCCGCTGTTCGCCGCGGACAAGGTCAACACGCCGGTGCTGCTGATCCATGGTGATCAGGATGAAAACCCGGTCGGTCAGTCCGAGGAGATGTTCTATGCGCTCTGGCGGCAGAACAAGGACGCCCAGTTACTGATCTACTGGGGCGAACATCACACCCCCAGCAGCCCGGGCAACCTGCGCGACCTCTATGGGCGGGTTTTCAAATGGCTGCGGATGACGATGCCCCCAAACTGAGCCGGGAAATCCGATCTTCCCAGTTGCGAACCCAGGATTCCAGAAAGGCCGCATAGCGAAGAGCCGCATAGCCGCCGTCCCACACCAACCGTTCGGGAACCAGGATTTGGTCCAACAACTCACGATCCAGCAGGCCCTCGGCCGCCAGCCGCCCCTCCATCAGGTGCTCGCGCAGGGCCGCCAGACCGGCAGCCAGCCGCCGGCCATAGGGCGCGGTCAGGTCGCCTTTCGACCAGCGGGACACGACGGCGGCCGGTAGGCGATCGGCGAAGACCTGACGCGCCAGGGCGCGATCCCGCACGCCCAGGGTCAGGGTTCCCGCCGAGACCGCCAGGCAGTGCTCGATCAACGGCTGCGACAACAAGGGATGGACGACATCGACGGCGCGGGCGCGCCGGCAATCGCCAAAATATATGCTGCAACCGATCAGTTCGCGGGCTTGCAGGCGCTTTGCTGGCGGCAGGCCTTCGAGGCCTTGGTGCCAAGGATGCTCGCTCCGCCAGGAAGGATTGATGGGCTTGATGAAAGCCGGGGCGCCCGGAGCCTCCGGATCATGCCCGCGCCCGGCGCGCGACATGGCGGCCAGCACCGACCAGACCGAGACCTTGCGCCAGCGCGCGACGGTAAGAACGTGGGACGAGATATAGGCCCGCGGCCCCAAGGTGCGCAGGGCGTCGACCGCGACCTTGAGCGTCGGGAGCTGGAAAAAGAGGACGTCCCCGCCCTGCCCAGTCAGCATCATCTCCGCGCCGTCGGCTTCGCAGCGGGCCACCACGTCGCGGTCATAGCCGGGGTCCAGACCGCAAAGCGACGGGCGGTGCGCGGTCGCGGCCGGCCCAAAATCGAGGGGATCGAAGGCTTCGTCAGAGGTGGGCGCCTCGGTGAGACGCACGTCCAGATGTTCGGCGACCGCACGCGCATAGGCGCGCTCGTCACCCCAGGGCTCCGGTCCAAAGTAGTTCAGCCAAGTCCGCGGCTGCGCGCCAGAGGTCTGGTGCAGCGCCCCCGCGACGATGGCGGAATCCAGCCCTCCCGAGACTTCGGTCAGCAGCGGCCGGCCCTGACCGGCATAGGCCGCCACACAGAGATCGACGGCGTTTCGCAGGCCCGAGGCGGCGACGTCAGAATCCAGGATCGGGTTGGCTGCGAAATCCGCCGGCCGCCAGAGTGTGGGCATCCCACCGTCGTGGCGGAGGACGCCGGGGGCGACGCTCTCGACTCCCGTCAGCGCCAGACGACCGCCGACGTCGCCAGCATCGGCAAGCAACTCGGCGAGACGTTCCCAATCCAGGGCCAGCTGTGGCATTGCCTCCGCCGCCAGATCTTCCGGCAGATGCGAGGCGGCGAACCGCACCGGTCCGATCGACCAGGTAATGCAATCCAAGGCGCCGGACGGATCGCGAAACATGGCGGGGGAATTTCGCGGCCCCCGCAGCAGAGCCACATATCGCCCCCAGTACCCGCGCAACAGCAGGCATGAGAGTTCGGTTGGGGCGATGTCGGGCAAGTCTTGCAGGGCGCAAGCTGGGAGAACGGCGCTGGAGTGGTTGCGGAAAAGGTCGCCGACCACCAGTCCCTCACCATCAGCCAGGGCTCGCACCGGCACCCCCGGCGGCGTGGCTAGCCGCCATGGCCCGCCGGCATCGGTGATGGGCCAGCCCAGCGACCGGACCACAAGGTCCCACAGAGCGGCCCCGGCCTTGTCAGCCGCAACGGGCCAATGAGCGGCGAGGAAGGCGCGCATCTCAGACCGCCAGGATCGGCATGTAGCCGGCCACGTGATCGAGGTGGTCGTCGAGCACGAGATCACCGGCCTGCAGCCAGCAATGCGCCTCAAACGGCCACGTCCGCACGCCGAAGGCCCAGACCGCGTCCAAGCCGGCGTGACGGAGCAGGTTCAACAAGAGGAAGCTGCGGTAGAGGCAGACGCCCTGGAACGGCGCCCAGGGTAGCAGAGCCCGGAATGCGGCGACCTGATGCACGAGCGCCTGAACGTCGGCCGCGTCTTGTACCGGGCGCCGCCGACGGGCCGTCGCGATCAGATGCGCAAAGCTGCGACCGTGATAGTGCGCGGCGACATCGCCGAGCGCCTGTCCCATGCGCCAGACATCTTGACCTGAGGCGTGCCCGGCTTCGATGGAAAGGCTATGGGCGGGGCGGCGGAGGACCGGGCGTGGCTGCGCCGCAAATCCAGGGACTATCCAGCCAGCCTCAGCCAGGCCTTCAGCAAAGATGAGATCGGAAATCTCGAGGGCGAAATGCTCGCCTAGGTCCTGGACCAATCCGCCTCCGCCAGGGATGCAGGCATAGCGTCCGGCCGCCACGTCGAGAAGCACGAGATCATCGCCGCAGACGGCGATGTGGCGGTCAGGCGCGAGCCGCCAGGAGGAAGGGGAACTGCGCATGGCAGGCCCAACTGGCGCCGGCTCGCGCCGGCGCCAGCCGCGTTCAGCCGGCCGGGTTGTAGGGCCGTTCGTCGAGCTCGTTCTTGGTGCCCGATTGCTGGCCACGGGTCAGAACCTTGGCGGCGCCGAGGCTGATGAGTTTCAGGGTCTTGGACATGGAAGTCTCCGTTCCTGTTTTTTGAGACCGCCTCCTAGGCGGCTTCCCAAGGAGGTTCCCGGCCTGCCGCATATTCAAACTATATCCGGAATATATTCTCGGGGGCGGGCCGAGCGGAGGGCCTTGACCAGTTCCGAGGCTGCTTCCCGCCGTGGCCCGTAATAGGCGCCCAGCAGTTCCGCCAAGCCTGCCTGGTCGCCAACTCTCAGGCGGTCGGTCATTTCGGCCACAACCGCCACGTCCTGCAGGCCGGCCCGGATCTCCGCGCGCCCGATAGGCGCCAGACGCTCGGCGATCCTCTGATAGGCGATGCTCAGCGTCTCGTTGCGCGCCCTCCCCACCAAGCACGAAAACAGGCGGCGAGCCGCGTCACCGACGTCAGGCTCAAATCCGCCCTCCCCGGCGCCGAGATCCTCAGAGTTTTCGACCAGGCGCCAAGGCGCCGCGAGCGCCGCGCTCACATAGAGCCGATGCAGATCGAACATCTCGACAAGTCGCTCGCTATCCAGTTGCGGACTGAAAAACCCCTGACCCCGACGTTCCTCAGCCAGGCCCTCCCCAGCCAAGTGAGCGAGAGCCTCACGAACTGGAGTCGGGCTCAGCTTCAATTCCCGAGCAAGCTCAGTGATGGACAGCGGCGCTCCGGGCGCGTGCTGACCGACGATCAGCTGGTGCCTGATCGCGGCCAGGGCGGAACCAAAGGGATCGCGTCTCTGCGGCACGACAACTCCAGCGGCCACAACCTATTGTCGCGGCTTTGTGAGTAGATTTCAGACATGACGCAATCTCGATCCGTCGCACTTCCAATAGATTTCAGTCTTTCGCAAAGTACTTCGCACTCTTCCGCTAACCCTTTACGCTTTTTCCGCAAATTGTTTGCGGATATTCGATTTAACTCAACTGCACTGAAGCTCACCCATCTCTCTCAACCTTGGCCTCATGCGGATCACACCCTTGCTTCAAGCCTCACCTTCCTGCACACCACGTCTTTCGGCACGTCAAAGTTGTTTCTCGCCGGTGCGTCTGCATGACTCGAACCTCCGTGAGCGCTTCGAAATCCTCGAATGGGCTGGCCTCGGCCCTACGAGCCATCCGCCGTCACCGCCAGAGGCGCCCCGGCGATCTCGCAGAGGCTCTGCGCCTGCCGCGACGTTCATACGAGCACTTTGAAGCCGGCGGCGGCCGTCTCAACACCGATCGTGTGCAGGCGTTCGCCGAGGCGACCCAGTCCGACGCCTATGCGATCTTCGCCAGCCTTTGGATCGCCTCGCCGGAGTTTGCCGTGCGCTGCGCCGACAACAAGCTAATGACGATCCTGATTATGGCCTTGCAGGACTTCGACGCCGCCGCGGGAGACGATATCGCGCGTCTGGACGCGCGCACCCTGATCACCGCCTTCGACACGCTCTTCCAGACGCTCACCGCCGAAGCCCAGCACCGAAATGTGAGCACGGACGCCGAGATCGTTGAGCGTCTTCGCCGCCTAGCTCCACCGCCAAAGTCCACAGATGAATAGGCTCGGCTAGCTGACAGGAACAAAGCTCCTATCCGCCGGCATGAGGCCGCCGGATAGGAGACGAAACTCGCCTCCATACCAAAATCAGAGGCCGCGCCGGATGGTCTGAGCGACGGCCGCCACCAAGCGCTCGTCCGGATGAAACCCCGAGCCGTGCAATTCGCGCAGAAGCACCTCGAAGTCGGCGTATCGGGGCGGCTCCTCGGCTTTTGCGAGCACCTCCATCCGGTCGGCCAAAGCCTCCACCGCCCGCCGACGAGCTAATGTTTCGTCAGGGCTTAGAAGTCCGGCTCCGTCCCGAACGGTCTTGTCGGCGTGAAGCCGGACGTATCGAGCGACGGTCTCCAGAGCATCCCCCGCCGTGACGATCAGGACGTAGCTGGTGCTGCGCCCGCCACCGGGGTCCTTGGCTAGGACACCGCAGTCTATCAGGTCGTCGATATCCCGTGAGGCGGTGTCCTGCGAGCACTTGGCCAGTGCGGCGTACTTGGATGAAGTGAGTTTGCCCTCGAAGCCGTTGAGCAGGCGGTTCACCACCGTGCGCTGGCGGTCGTTCAGCGGCGCCCCCGTATGGGCCTCCCAGAAATGCGCTTTCCTGAGGACTGACGCTAAAATGGACTCCGAGCCGGCGAACGCTCTGTCCAGGCAACCGAGGAACCACGCGATCCAGGCCGTGATATCCAAGTCGCCATGCTGAGCGGCCTCCAGGTGGTCGTAGTACGGTTTCCGCTCGACCCGGATTTGTGCGGATAGACTGTAGAACCGGCGCGGGCTGCCCTCCGAACGCGCCAAGGCCATGTCGGCGATGGCCCGGCCTATCCGGCCGTTTCCGTCCTCGAACGGGTGGATCGTGACGAACCACAGGTGAGCGACGGCCGCGACCAGAACCGGGTCGATCGCTTCCTTGGCGTTGAACCAAGCGAGGAAGGTGCGCATCTCACGATCGAGGACGTCGGCGTGCGGCGCCTCGAAATGGACGCGCTCGCGCCCGACAGGCCCAGAGACGACCTGCATTGGTCCTGACTCAGCTGTGCGCCAAGCGCCGACAGTGATCTTGTTCATGCCGCTGCGCCCGGTCGGAAACAGCGCCGCGTGCCAGGCGAGCAACCGCTCCTTGGTAAGCGGGGCGGCATAGTTTTGTGTGGCGTCGAGCATCATCTCGACAACGCCTTCCACGTCTCGATCAACGGGCGTGAGGGCTCCGATGTCCATTCCCAGACGCCGAGCGAGCGAAGATCGCACCTGGTCGCGATCGAGAACCTCCCCCTCGATCTCGCTCGACTTGAGGACTTCTTCGGTGAGCGACTGCAGAACGGCTTCCGCGCGCAGCTGGAAGCCGAGACCCTCCATCCGACCGATGAGGCGACCCTGGTGGTGGCGAACTGAGCCCAGCTGGGCGGCGAGCTGCACGTGGCTCCAAGTGAAGGTGGGCCAATCCGGCCGCTCGTGGATGTAGGTCCGCATTCTCCGCGCCTCCTGCGGAGAATATGATCGCTAATCTCCGCAACAGCAATTCTCTTTATCCGCAGCAGTTGCGGAGATTAAGAGCGCCAATCCCCGCACCGCCGTCTGAAGACGAGCCCGACTCCACGTCCGAGCGTACAGGCCGCGGCGTTGTCGTAAGCCCCGAAACTCCAGAGAAGACACGGTCGCTAAGGGCGATCAAAGGCAAGGCCAGCGGGCGTCGGCGTGCACACGAAAGCGAAAGAAAACGCGAACATCCGTGCGCTGCTCTCGCACATACGGGCAAATAACTATCTGTTTTTACTTATTAATCTTCCCAGTCCATCATGGGCGGCCTGCGTCCGGGGACCGACACGCCGATGACCGACACGGCCAAGACCGAATTGGCCGGCCACTGGACCCACGTCACCGAGGCCTCTGGCCTGCCCTTCGACCCGGCCGTGCTGGAC
>JAGNIV010000057.1 GCA_018001015.1 Phenylobacterium sp.
CCATGCAGACCCCGCACCTGATCTACTTCGCCGACGCCATGTGCTCCTGGTGCTATGGCTTCTCGCCGGTGATCGCCGACATCCGCAAGACCTTCGGCCGCGCGCTGCCGATCCAGTTGATCATGGGTGCAATAGACAGTCTATGCGCTTGATTTTGCACGAAAAATAGCTTACATCTCAAAGTGTTAGATCGGACGAATGGCGCGCGGTTCTACGCTATTTTTCGCTGCTTTTCGCCTGCTTTCGCCAACCCACTGCACCCGTTTTGCACACGAAGAATGGCCTCGATCCGCAAACAGAAGTCCGGACGTTGGCGCGCCCAGGTCCGCCGTAAGGGCCGGGCGCTCAGTGAGACTTTCGTTCGTCACGAGGATGCCAGGGGATGGTCGCTGGACGCAGAGCGGCAGATCGACCGGGGTGAAACGCCTCTGCCCACCCGCATTGCGCGCCTGCGGACCTTGAGCGAGCTGATCGACCTTCACATCATGGACATGAAGGAGGTCGGTCGCGCACCCGGTCGGTCGAAGGACGCCACCTTGCAGATGCTCAAGCGCGACCTCGGCAAGCTCAAGCTCGTTGAGATCGACCGCGAGCGCCTCATCCAGTTCGGTCGCGACCGCGCTGCGGCGGGCGCTGGTCCCGTGACGATCTCCATGGACATCGGCGCGATCCGACTGGTGATGTCACACGCTGCCGCCGTCCACGGCGTCCACGTGAAGATTGAGCCGATTGACCTGGCGCGCATCGCCCTCAAGCGCCTGGGCCTGATCGGCAAGAGCAATGAACGGGACCGGCGTCCAACCGAAGACGAGCTCGACGCCTTGTTCGCCCACTTCGACGCGAACGAGCGCCTGACCATCCCGATGAGCCGCATTCTCCGGTTCGCCATCGCCACGGCCATGCGCCAGGAGGAGATCTGCCGTGTCACCTGGAGTGACTACAACGCCCGCACCAAGATGCTGACGATCCGCGACCGCAAGGACCCAAGAGAGAAGAAGGGCAACGACCAGCGCATCCCCCTGCTCGCGGTGTCCGGTTATGACGCCGCCGGCCTGATCGAGGAGCAGCGAGCGATTCGAACCAACGAGGACGACCGCATCTTCCCCTATGTGCACAAGTCGGCCGGCACCTCCTTCACCCGTGCGTGTCGCGACCTCAGGATTTTGGACCTTCACTTTCACGACCTGCGGCATGAGGGCACGAGCCGGCTCTTCGAAGCGGGGTTCGAAATCCAGCAGGTGGCGCTGGTCACCGGCCACAAGGACTGGAAGATGCTACGACGCTACACCCACCTGAAGCCTGAAGCGCTGCACGCCCTCGCTGATAGGAAGATGACTGCCTAGCGTCCTTCCCGCCGCGTTTCTTTCCGCGCGGAGCAAGTCTGACGAGCAGGCGCGTCTGAGAGAGCCATCGCGCCCGCCCGAAGCGCAATCTGCTTGTATGACGCGGCGCGACCCAGCTCGCGTGTGGCTGCTGCGACGAGGCGTAGTCGGTCCTTCAGCGGCATCGAGCTCCAGTGCGGGACATGCTTGTAGAAGGCCCTCATCAGGCCTTCGGCCGTCCGCTTCCAGCCGGGGAAGTCCTCCTCCAGCCCCAGCGCGGTCCGCAGGTCAGCCAACTCAACCGTCGCTTCCGATGTTTCCCTCGCTTCCTGCGCCACGGCCATGCGGGCGAGTGCGCGGACTACATCCTGAAGGGCGGGAGGAAGGGTCGGTGTCTTAGCCACTTGGCCACAAGACTCCTCTAGCGCCGGTCGGGCAAGGCTCTAGCACCCGTTGGCGTCCAGCCTTTTCCTATCCGGACTTGCGCCACCCTACGATGGCGCGACGTCGGGGCTGGCGTGGATTTGCCGCCCTGTTCACATGCCCTCCTGTGAGGAGGTCCACATGCGGACAATCGCCATCATTAGCCAGAAGGGCGGGGCTGGAAAGACGACCCTGGCCCTCCATCTGGCCGTAGCGGCGGCGGCCGAGGTCGTCGCCCTTGTTGTGGACACCGACCCCCAGGCGACCGCAAGCCGATGGGCCGAATGGCGCGGCGGCCGCGACCCTGAGATCGTCGACTGCGGGGCCCCCTCGCTATTGGCCAGCAAGCTGAGTAAGGCGACGGAGTTGGGTGCCGAACTGGCGGTGATCGACACGCCGCCGCACGCCGACGCCATGGCGCGGCAGGCCGCTCGCCTCGCCGATCTAATCCTCATTCCATGTCGGCCCAGAGCGTTCGACCTGGCCGCCATTGAGGCCACCGCCGAGTTGGTCCGGGCCAGCCACAAGCCCGCATTCGTCGTGTTGATGGCCGGACCGCCCCGTGCGCCGCTGATCTATGGGGAGGCCTCCGAGGTGATCGAAGGGGCCTTCGGCCTCCAGCTTGCGCCGGTCATGCTTCCCGAACGCGCGGCCTTCCATCACAGCACCGCGCAGGGCCGAACGGCCGAGGAGTTGGATCCGGACGGGAAGGCTGCCGGCGAGATAGCGGCGCTTTGGCGCTGGACACGTGCACAGTTGGGAATGTCCACGCGTGAACCTGTCCAGGCCGCGGCGCCGGTCCGATGAGCCGGTTCGCCGCGATCAGGTCAGAGAAGTCCAAGCCGGCGTCTCCGCCTCCGTCGGAGACCGCTGACCTACAGACCCTGGCGACGCCCACGAGGGTGACGGCCAGGAGCGGAAAGAAGGCGGTTAGCGGCTACTTCAGTCTGGAGATGAGCCGGGGATTGCATCTGTTGGCGCTTGAACAGGGATCGAGCCTGCAAGCGCTCATGGGCGAGGCCTTTGACGACCTGATGCGGAAGTACGGCAAGCACCCATTCGGCGAACGGTAAGCGTCCATACGAAACGTGAGGCGCTTAGCTGAAGGGAAGGGTCTCCGGGGGACGGGCCGGCAGAACGCGGCCCTGGCCTGGATCGGAGGTCGATGATTTGGCGCCCCGATCCGCCCAGGTCTGCAGATCGTCGATGGCATAGACCACCCGTCCGCCGATCTTCCGGTAGGTCGGCCCTGTCCCATAGGTCCGGTGTTTTTCGAGCGTGCGCCCCGAGAGGCCAAGAAAGCGCCCGGCTTCTGAAGTCCGAAGCAGGCGGGGCGGCATGGGAGCGCCTTCAAACATCGCAAGTCCTCCGCGCCGTCTGGGGTGTCCGCACCGTGCGAAGCAAACGGCATGCGACTCACCTATCCAGGCGAAGGCTCGGCGGGAAAGGCGTAAGTCTACCCGCAGCCGAGGGCGGGGGGGGTCTAGCTGCGGGCGAAGGCCACGAGCGGCGCGATATCGTGGGCGTCGGCGGCCTGCAGCGCCCGGACGTAGTCGCTCCGGGTCTTGGCGGCTTCGACTAGATTGGCCCTGCCCCAGCTGAAACGCTGGCCGCCAAGTTGCACGATCAGCAGGTCCGCGGCGAGGCGGGCGTGTCGACCATTACCGTTCGGAAACGGGTGAATGGCGACAAGGCGGTGATGGAAGCGCACGGCGATTTCATCGCGCGGGAACGTCTTATGGTCGATCCAGTAGCGGACGTCCCCCACCAGGGCGTGGAGGTCGACCGCGATGGCGGGCGGAGCGACGCCGATGTTCAGTTCCGTGGTGCGCTGGACGCCGGCCCAGCGCCAGACCTTCCGAAGCATTCGGCGATGCAGCGCCGTCAGGAAGTCAACGTCGACAACATCACCGCGCTTGCGGGAGAACGCCCACCGATCTGCCTCGGCGATGTTCTCCTGCTCGGCCTCGTTCAACTCTGCGCGCGTGGTGATGTAGGTCGGAATCAAACTTTGCCGACCCTCCGGCGTCAGCGGGGTGTTGGCCTCGTCATCCGCGTCGAACGGCGGGTCGCTCATGCAAATTCGTCCCACAGGCGGCTCAGGTTTCCGCGAAGCAACTGGTCGATCAGGATCTCGCGCTGACGCCGCTGGTCGCTGGCTGTGATCGCCTGGTTCTCAAGGCGCATGGTGTGGCTCACCCGTGCGATCTGCTCGTCGGCCTTGGCCTCGGCGCGCTCGCGAAGCATATCGACGAGCGGCCGGTTAGGGACCATGGCGTAGACTAGTTGGCAGTCCAGGGCCTCCGCGGCGCGGCGCAGGCTGGCCAGGGTGACGGTCTCCTCCATCTCGCCCTTTTCCAGCGCGACCACGCGCGGCTGACTGACGCCCAGTCGCCTGGCGAATTGCTTCGTCGTCAGGCCGAGCGCATCACGGATCGCTCGCAGCCAACCGCGCGGCGGCCGAGCAACAGACCAGTTTCGGACCAGGGCAAGCCTCAGGTCGAGGGCGCGCGCCGCTCTGTCGGTCGCAGGCATAATAATCTCATTATTATCAAATTTGACCCACTATATAACTCATACATGATTAAATTTCCACCAACGAATGACCCATGGATTATCTTTTCTCGTGCTACCTATAGCTTATAGATTATTCCGGACGGGCCCCGACGCGCGCGCCATGATCGCATGATGGGGCGTTCACAAGTCCACACGTTCACCTGCTCACAGCCCATCAGCGGGATCGTTCGTGATCGCCATCACGTTTGCGCATCGCCTCGTTGGCGGCCCGAAGCTCACGGGCCAGGGCAAGGCGCTGCGTGTCCGGCTGAGGCATGCCGCGCACGAACGCTTCAACCTTGGCCCCCAAGGCCCGGTCCGCAGGTTCGCTTGATCGGCCGAGCAACCGCGCCTGGGCAAGATAAAGCCCGCGCACGATCTGCTGCCGCTCCGCGATCCGTTGCTCCCAGGGGGTGCGCTCCGTCCGTCCCTGGAAGGCTGCGCCGGCCGCCTCCCGATACGCGGCCTGCCGGACCTGACCCATCACACCCTTACCCGCCTCCTGGCGCTCACGGATTTTCCGCAGGGGTGTTCGCTCAGCCTTTCGGGTGACGCCGCGCGCGCGCCTCGGCGTCGCCTCCGCCTCGACACCCCGGTCGCGAAGCGCCTGTGCGAAGGTCTGCCGCCAGAGCTCCAGATCGGCCTTCTTGGGATTCAGCCGCTCGCCCGCGTGGCCACGCGAACAGATGGACAGGTGAACATGTGGACGTGGCGTGTCGGTGTGCAATGTGAACGCGTAGTCATGCCGACCTGCGAACAGGTCCGCCGCGAAGGCCCGTGCAGCGTCGCGCACCGCGATCTCGCTGGTGCCGGCGGGCATCGACAAGATCAGGGAGTGACTAACCGGCGAGTCCTTGCGGCGGGATTTGTCGGCAGGCGCTGCCCCGGCCCATTCGTCCGCTAGGTCCGCCAGGTCGCGGCGGCTGACGAGCAGAGCGCCGTCCGCACCCTCAAGTCCCAGCTGGCCGTTGCGCGAGATGTATTCGAGGTGCGCATGGAGATGCGCTCCGTCTTTCGTGCGGCCAGTGATCTTGACCATCACCTCGGGAGCGCGGGCGGCGATCCGCTCCAGCCGCGCCCGCGCACCGCCTTTGGAGGCCGCCGAAGGCTGCAGGACGGTGCGTGGCCGAACGCTCCGCGGCCGGACAGGAGGACGCCATACGTCTTCGAACCCTCCGATCGTATGGAAGTCGGTCATGGCTCAACGGCCCAATAGGCGAGATTGCCCTCGAACGCCTCGCGCAGTGTGGACATGTGCGCACGTAGCTCTGTGCTCAGGGCGTCGAGATAGGCCACCTCCAGGTCGAGCACCTTGCCCTCTATGACGGCAGTGTTCAGCGCCCTGGCGATCTGGTTTACGTTCACGCCGATCCGCCGCACCTCGCCCTGAATGGCGAGCAACGCGACGGCTTCCCCAGAAGCGAACGTCGGCTTTCCCTGGAGGCGGTGGCGAATGAGCGCCGCCACCCAGCCGCTCGGCGTCAGCGCCATGCTGGCGGCCTCCCGGGCCAAGCCCTCGCCGTCCTCGGCGGTCAGCCGAACCGTAAGCTTCAGAGGACGCGCAGGAAGCCGCCCGCCCGACGCAGGCGGCCCAGCAGCGGCCTGATCCATCAGCCGCCGCAAGGTCGGGGCGCGGCCGCCCTGCCCGCCAGCACAGGCATCGAACCGGGCCAGGAGTTCGTCGGACACCCGAATGCTCAGATTGGCTGCGCATTCCAGTGATCGTGGGCGCCTATTCCACGCGATGGTGGGCGCCTGTTCCACGTGATCGTGGGCGGTCTGGAGGCTGACCGACGGCGGCTATGGAGTCAGTCGTTGAGGTTGGCGTCAAGG
>JAGNIV010000036.1 GCA_018001015.1 Phenylobacterium sp.
GCCGTCGCGAGGGCCTACAACCACACCCCAAGACAATGCCTGGACTTCCAGACCCCAGCCGAGGTCTTCTCCAGGGTGTTGCACTTCGAACGAGAGTCCACATCCCGGCCTTCGCCGGGACGAGCGGTGGAGAGTCAGGGTAGTGTGGCCCCATGACACCCATCCTCACCGCCGGCCCCATCGCGCGCGCCTCCAATGGCGTCATCGGCCGGGGCGGCGACCTGCCCTGGCGGCTGAAGACCGACCTCGCCAACTTCCGCGCCGTCACCATGGGCAAGCCGGTGATCATGGGCCGCAAGACCTGGCAGAGCCTGCCCAAGGCGCCCCTGCCCGGCCGCACCAATATCGTGGTCTCCCGCGACGGCTCCTTCGAGGCCAAGGGCGCGCTGGTCTGCGAGGAACTGTCCGAGGCGCTCTCCATCGCCCGCGAACAGGCTGAGGAGGATGGTCAGGAGGAGTTCTGCGTCATCGGCGGCGTTTCGCTATTCGAGCTCGTCCTGCCCCGGGCGCGCCGCATCTACCTCACCGAGGTGCATGCCGAGGTCGAGGGCGACGTCTTCCTCAAGGGTTTCGACGAGAGCCAGTGGAGGGAGGTGCGGTCCCAGGACTATCCCGCCGGTCCTGACGACGACCACCCCTTCACGATCCGCGTGCTCGAACGTCGCTGAGGGGGCTGGCCTCACGCGGCGGAACCGACCCATAGTGGCAGAAAATCGTGGGGAGATGGAACATGGACATGCAGCTGGTCGCTGAGGGATTCCAATTCCCCGAGGGCCCCATCGCCATGAATGACGGCTCGGTGATCCTTACCGAGATCAAGGCCCAGCGCCTGACCCGCGTCACCCCCGACGGAACCAAGACCACCGTGGTGGAGACCGGCGGCGGCCCCAACGGCGCGGCCATCGGCCCGGACGGGGCCATCTACATCACCAACAATGGCGGCTCGTTCGAGTGGCTGGACAATGGCGGCCTGACCATCCCCGGCCCCACGCCGCCCAGCCACACCGGCGGCATGATCCAGCGCTTCGACGTGGCCACCGGCAAGCTCACCACCCTCTATGACGCCTGCGACGGCAAGAAGCTGATCGGCCCCAACGACATCGTCTTCGACAAGCAGGGCGGCTTCTGGTTCTCCGACCACGGCTGTTCGACCCCGGAGGGCCGCAAGTTCGGGGGGCTCTACTACGCCAAGACCGACGGCAGCCACATCAGCCGCCAGCGCGACCATTTGATCTCGCCGAACGGGGTCGGCCTCTCGCCGGACGAAAAGGTCGTCTATCTCGCCGACACCAACCTCGGGCGCCTCTGGGCCTTCGACGTCGCCGAGGTGGGCGTGCTTGGCCCCGCCCCCGGCTTCGCGCCGGGCCGGGTGATCGCCAACATGCCGGGCTACCAGCTGTTCGACAGCCTGGCCGTCGAGGCCTCCGGCAAGGTCTGCGTGGCGACCATCATCAATGGCGGGATCACCGCCATCGACCCGGACGGCAGCTACGAGCACTTCGCCTTCCCCGACCTGATCGTCACCAACATCTGCTTCGGCGGCGCCGACATGCGCGACGCCTGGGTCACCTGCTCGGCGACGGGCAAGCTCTTCAAGGCGCGCTGGCCCCGACCGGGCCTGAAGCTCAACTTCAACGCCTGACATCACAAAAAAAGACGACTGGGAGAGAGACGATGGGCTGGAATTTCGGAGATATCCTGGACGCCGTGGGACCCGCCGTGCCGCAGGACGCGCCGGCCTTCATCCATGGCGAGCGCGTCATCAACTGGGGCGAGGCCAACCGTCAGACCAACAACCTGGCCCGCGCCATGATCGCGCGCGGCTCCCAGCCGGGCGACAAGATCGCCATCTACATGCGCAACCGCCCGGAATACCTGATGGCGGTGGCGGCGGGCTGGAAGGCCAGGCTTACCCACGTCAACGTCAACTACCGCTACACGCCCCAGGAGGTCTGGTACATTTTCGACAATTCCGACGCCCAGACCGTAGTCTATTCGTCGGAATTCCGCGACGCCGTCACCGAGATCCGGCCTCGCCTGCCGGGGGTGAAGACCTGGATCGAGGTGGGCGCGCAGGGCGACATCGCGCCCTTCGCCGAGAGCTTCGACACGCTCGCCCATGAGGGCAATGGCGGCCCGCTGGACATCGTCCGCTCCGGCGACGACCAGTTCTTCATCTACACCGGTGGCACCACCGGCATGCCCAAGGGCGTGATGTGGACTCACCACGACCTGCGCGAGAACACCCTGGCGCCCGCCCGCCTGATGGGTCCGGTCCCGGAGACCCTGGAGGAGCTCGCCGCCGCCATCCGCGCCGCCGGTCCTGGCGCCCGGGCCCTCCCCGCCCCGCCCCTGATGCACGGCACCGGCCTCTTGACCGGCATGGGGGCGATGCTGGCGGGCGGCTGCATCATCACTCTGGAGGCGCCCAGCTTCGACCCCGTGGAGCTGCTGCAGGTTATCGATCGCCACAAGCCCCAGACCTTGGTCCTGGTGGGCGACAGCTTCGCCAAGCCGCTGCTCAACACCCTGAACGCCAATCCAGGCAAGTACGATCTCTCCAGCGTCATGGTGATCGTCTCGTCGGGCGTCATGTGGAGCCTGGAGGTCAAGCAAGGCCTGCTGGAGCACATGCCCACCGCAATCCTCAACGACGCCTTCTCATCCTCCGAAGCGCTCGGCATGGGCGTCTCGGTGATGGCCAAGGGCGCCGAGGTCCAGACCGCCAAGTTCATGCTGGGCGGCCGCTGCAGGGTGTTCGACGACAACGACCAGCCGGTGGCGCCCGGCTCCGGCGTACCGGGCATCGTCGCCATCGGCCCGCCCATTCCGGTCGGCTACTACAAGGACGAGGAGAAGTCGGCCCGTACCTTCCGGGTGATCGACGGAGTCCGCTATTCCATCCCCGGCGACTGGTGCATCGTCGAGGCCGACGGGACGCTCACCCTGCTGGGCCGCGGCAGCGCCTGCATCAACACCGCCGGCGAGAAGGTCTTCCCCGAAGAGGTCGAGGAGGCCCTGAAGACCCACCCCTCCGTCGAGGACGCCCTGGTGGTGGGCCTGCCCGACGAGAAATGGGGCCAGGCCGTCACCGGCGTGGTCCGCCTGACCGAGGGCGCCAGCCTGGACGAGGCCGCCCTGCGCGCCCACGTCCGCCAGGCCCTGGCCGGCTACAAGACCCCCAAGCGCATCTTCGCCACGACGCAGGTCATGCGCGCCAGCAACGGCAAGGCCGACTACCCCGTCGCCAAGCAGATCGCCGAAGCGGCGATGACGTAACGACGAACCTTAACGGGCGTCCGTCTCCCCTCGCGGGGTCGATCGCCCTATCCGGAATATCTCAAACGTCATCCCGGCCGCGGCGAAGCCGCGAGCCGGGACCCAGAGGCCGCAACCAATCCCCCGGGGTCCCGGGTCTCCCCTGCGGGTCGCCCGGGATGACGGGAGTTGTGTTCTGAAACGGTCAGCCTCATCCGACCGGCATCCTTCTCCTTCATGGGGAGAAAGATGCCGTAGGGAAGATGGCTAGAACAGCACGCCCATGGCCGACCGCTCGAAGCTCTTCAGCTCGTCGTTGCGGCCATCGCGGATCTTCACCACCCACTCGGGGTCCTGCAGCAGGGCGCGGCCCACCGCCACCAGGTCGAAGTCGCCGCGGTCCATGCGGCGCTCCAGCTCGTCCAGCGAGGCCGGCTGCGAGGCTTCCCCGCCATAGGCGGCGATGAACTCGCCCGACAGGCCCACCGAGCCCACCGAGATGGTCGGCACGCCGGTCAGCTTCTTGGCCCAGCCGGCGAAATTGAGGTCCGAGCCTTCGAACTCGGGCTCCCAGATCCGGCGCTGCGAGCAGTGCAGGATGTCGGCGCCGGCGTCGACCAGGGCGCCCAGCCAGGCTTCCAGCGACTTCGGGTCGTGGGCCAGCTTCACGGCGTAGTCCTGCTGCTTCCACTGGCTGATGCGGATGATCACCGGGTAGTCGGGACCGACCGCCTTGCGGACTTCCTTCAGGATATCGGCGGCGAAGCGGGCCCGTCCCGTCAGCTCTTTCGAGCCATAGGCGTCCTCGCGGACATTGGTGCCGTCCCAGAAGAACTGGTCGATCAGGTAGCCGTGGGCGCCATGCAGCTCGACGGCTTCGAACCCCAGCCGCTTGGCCTCGGCCGCCGCCTTGGCGAAGGCGGCGATGGTGTCGGCCACCACCTCCTCGGTCATCCCCTCGCCGAACTGCTTGTCCGGCCGCGACAGGCCCGAGGGGCTGTCATAGGGGCCGGCCGGGAACTCCGGATCGCGGGCGCGCACCGCGCCGACGTGCCAGAGCTGGGGGGCCATCGCGCCGCCGGCCTCGTGCACCGCGTCGATCACCCGCTGCCAGCCCGCCAGGGCCTTGTCGCCGTGGAAACGCGGCACATTGGCGTCGTTCACCGAGATCGGACGGTCCACGCCCGTGCCTTCGGAGACGATCAGGCCCACCTCGTTCTCCGCCCGGCGGCGGTAATAGGCCACCACGTCGTCGGTCACGACCCCGCCCGGCGAGAAGGAGCGCGTCATGGGCGCCATGACGATGCGGTTCTTGAGGTGCAGGCCCTTGTAGTCGAAAGGCTTGAAGAGGGCGTCGGCGGCCATGGGCGCTCCGGGGTCAAACGTTTGTTCGAGAAGCCCCTGTTACAGCACGGTCGTGCGCTTTCGTCTGTATAGATTTTCTGCGAGCGCCCGGCGGTCCTCTACGTGAGCCACTTGCCATGTCGCGCGGCCTCAAGCATTCTTGTCTGAACAGTGATAAGATAGCCGCTCCAGACGGCTTCGGAGGACATCTCATGAGCGACGGCAACATCGACCTGAAGGCTGAGGCGCGCGCCCGGGCCTACTCCATCCCGCTGGACGAGATCGACCTGACCAATCTCGAACTGTGGCGGACCGAGACCTACTGGCCCTACTTCGAGCGTCTGCGGAAAGAGGACCCGGTCCACTTGCATCCGCCGGAGCAGCACGAGGACGGCGCCTACTGGTCGGTGACCAAGTACAACGACATCATGGCCGTCGACACCAATCACGAGGCCTTCTCTTCCGAGCCGTCGATCACGATCTTCGACCCCAAGGAAGACTTCGTGATGCCGATGTTCATCGCGATGGACCCGCCCAAGCACGACGTGCAGCGCAAGACCGTCAGCCCCATCGTCTCGCCCCATAACCTGCAGATCCTGGAACCCCTCATCCGCGAGCGGATCCAGAAGACCCTGGACAGCCTGCCGATCAACCAGCCCTTCGACTGGGTCGACAAGGTTTCCATCGAGCTCACCACCCAGATGCTGGCGACCCTGTTCGACTTCCCCTGGGAAGACCGGCGCAAGCTGACCCGCTGGTCGGATATCGCCACGGCGGGTCCGGAATCGGGCCTGTTCGACTCCACCGATCCCGACGAGGCCGACGCCCAGCGGAAGATGGAGCTGTTCGAGTGCGTCGACTATTTCAGCCGCCTCTGGGCCGAGCGCATCGCCCAGCCGCCCAAGGGTGATCTGATCTCCATGCTGGCCCACGGCGAGGCCACCAAGGACATGGATCGCATGGAGTATCTGGGAAACCTGATCCTGCTGATCGTCGGCGGCAACGACACCACGCGCAACTCCATGACCGGCTCGGTCCTGGCGCTGAACCAGAACCCGGACCAGTACGCCAAGCTGAAGGCCAACCCGGACCTGGTGCCTTCCATGGTCTCGGAAACGATCCGTTGGCAAACCCCGCTGGCCCACATGCGCCGCACCGCGACCCGCGATGTCGAACTGGGCGGCAAGACGATCAAGAAGGGCGACAAGGTCGTCATGTGGTACGCGTCGGGCAACCGCGACGAAGAGGTGATCGAGAACCCGAACGCCTACATCATCGACCGCGAACGCCCCCGCCAGCACCTGTCCTTCGGTTTCGGCATCCACCGCTGCGTGGGCAACCGTCTGGCCGAACTGCAGCTGCGGATCCTCTGGGAAGAAATCCTGGTCCGCTTCCCCACCATCAAGGTCGTGGAAGAACCCAAGCGCGTGCCCTCGAACTTCGTGAAGGGCTACGAAAGCATGACGGTGATCATCCCCTCGAAGAACTAAAGCCGTCATCCCGGACGCCGACAGGCGATCCGGGACCCAGGGGCCCAGCGCACCGCCCCTGGGTCCCGGCTCTCCGCTGCGCTGCGGCCGGGATGACGGAGTGGGTTTTCATTCCATCTCCGCGTCTTTAAGCTTGAGCCATGAGCACGTCCCCGCCCCGTTTCGTATGACGCCCCTGATCTAGTCAGGCGATGCCGCGCATGCGGCGAGAGAGAGGCCGGCCGGCCTCGGCGATACGAACCAGGGACGCTCCGATGACCACCACCACTCCCGACTGGGCCGCGCGCTTCTCGCAGCGGATGACCCGCGTCCGCGCCAGCGAGATTCGCGAGCTGCTGAAGCTGCTGGATCAGCCCGACATCCTGTCCTTCGCCGGCGGCATCCCCGACCCCGGCCTGTTCCCCGCCGACCGGATACAGGCGGCCTACGACGCCATCCTCGCCGACCCCCAACAGTCGCGCGCCGCCCTGCAGTATTCGGTGAGCGAGGGCTACCTGCCCCTGCGCCGCTGGATCGCCGAGCGCATGGCCCTCGACGGCGTCGCCTGCGACGAGCACAACATCATCCTGACCGCCGGCTCGCAGCAGGCCCTGGACCTGATCGGCAAGCTGTTCCTGACCCGGGGCGACACGGTGATGGTGGCCCGTCCCACCTATCTGGGAGCGTTACAGGCCTTCAACGCCTATGAGCCCGCCTACCTCGACCTGCCCGACGGCGCGCTGAAGACCGGTGTGGACACGCAAAGGCTGATGGAGGGCCGCGAGCCCAACCCGCTGGCCTACTTCGTCCCCGACTTCGCCAACCCCACCGGCGAGAGCCTGACCCTGCCCGAACGCGAGGCCCTGCTGGACCTTGCCGCCGAGCTCGACATGACCCTGATCGAGGACGCCGCCTATCGCGAGCTGCGCTTCGACGGCGAGGCCCTGCCGACCCTGCTGGCCCTCGACATCGCCCGTTGCGGGTCCATCGAGCAGGCCCGGACCCTGTTCTGCGGCACCTTCTCCAAGACCATTTCGCCGGCCCTGCGCCTGGGTTGGGTCTGCGGGCCCAAGGCGGTGATCGAGAAGCTGGTGCTGCTGAAGCAGGGCTGCGACCTGCACGTCTCCACCATCAACCAGATGGCCCTGCACGCCACGGTGTCGGAGGGCTACGAGCAGCACCTGGGCGCCCTGCGCACCGCCTACGGCGCCAAGGCCGCCGCGACCCTCGCCGCTTTGGAGCGCCACATGCCGGCCGGGGTCACCTGGTCGCGGCCGGAAGGCGGCATGTTCGTCTGGCTGTGGCTGCCGGAAGGGATGGACGGAAAGCTGCTGCTGGAGCGGTCGCTGGCCGAGGAACGCGTGGCCTTCGTGCCGGGCGAACCCTTCTTCGCCGAGGTCCCCACCGCCAACGCCATCCGCCTCAGCTATTCCCTGCCGACGGACGCGGAGATCGAGGACGGCGTGCGGCGGCTGGCGGGTTTGATCGGACGCAGTTAGCTCCCTTCCCCCTCGATGGGGGAAGGGTCGGGGATGGGGGTGAATGCAGAGCGTTGGGGTGAAGAGGAAGGTCGGCGCCGACCGCGCCTCTCCCCCATCTCAGCAGGCACACCCCCATCCAACCTTCCCCCATCGAGGGGGAAGGCTTTCGCTCAATCCAATCCGTAGGCCCCGCGCTCCAGGGCGCGGAGCAGGGTCAGCACCTCCGGGTCGGCGAAGGGCAGCAGCTGGGTCATCAGCACCCCGCCCTGCCCGGCCTCCGGATCGGCCCAGTAGTAGGTGTTGGCCAGCCCGGCCCAGGCCAGGCTCCCGGCCCCGCGGCCGTCACCGGTCGGCTCGGGCGTGATCATGGCGGCAAGGCCGTGGCCGGTGGCCATGTGCGGGTAGAGGTCGAAGTCGTTGGACATGTTGGCCATGGCCGACCGGATGAAGCCGGCCTTGTGGCTCCCGCTGTGGCTTTCCGACAGGCCGCGCAGGGTCTTGGCCGAGAGCACATCGCCGCCCTCTCCCAGCAGCATCCGCAGGAACTTGGCGTAGTCCCCCGCCGTCGAATAGAGCCCGCCACCGCCCGACAGCACCTCGGGATTGGCCGGCAGGCCGAAGGGAATAGCGATCAGCGCGCCGTCGGGTCCGCGCACATGCACGCTGGCCTTGCGGGGCGCCTGCCCCTCCGACAGCGCAAAGCCGGTGTCGAACATCGCCAGGGGACCGAAGATGTTCTCCGCCAGATAGGCGTCCAGGCGCTGCCCGCTGGCGGCCTCGATGACGATGCCCGCCCAGTCGATGCCGATGCCGTAGATCCAGCCCTGGCCGGGGTCGAACATCAGCGGCTGGCGGTGCGCCGCGCGGCTGCCGGAGTTGGGATCCAGCGCCCCCTCGGTCTGAGAAAAGGCCAGGGATTCGGGATGGCTGAAGGTATAGGCGAAACCCGAGGTGTGGCTCAGCAATTGGCGCAGGGTGACGAACCCCTTGGCCGGCCGCAGCGTCGGCTTGCCGTCGGCCACGCCCTCCAGCACCTGAAGGTCCTTCAGGTCGGGACAGACCTCGCCCAGGTCGCCATCCAGGGTCAGCTTGCCCCGCTCCACCAGCTGCAGCGCCGCCACCGACACCACCGCCTTGGTCATCGAGGCGATCCAGAACACCGTCTCGGGGTCCATCGCCGCGGGCTGCCCCACAGCGCGGACGCCCGCCGCATGCTCGTAGGTCACTCCATCCCGGTCGGTGACCAGGGCCACGGCGCCGGCGATCTTGCCTTCGTCGACCGCCTTGGCCAGGGCCGCCTCGAAGGCCCCGAAGCTCACAGCCCCAGCACCATCTTGGCGATGATGTTGTGCTGGATCTCGTTGGAGCCCGCATAGATCGAGGTCTTGCGGTAGTTGAAGTACATCGGCGCCACGGTGGCCGCATAGTCGGGGCCCGCGCGGGGTTCGTTCCGCTCGCCGCGGATCTCGGCGAAGGTGTCCTGCACGAAGGGCTGGGCGTAGATCCCCGCCGCCTCCAGGGCCAGTTCGGTGATGGCCTGCTGGGCCTGGCTGCCCTCCAGCTTGAACATCGAGGACGCCGCCCCCATCGCCTCGCCGGCCGTGCGCGCGGCGAACATCCGCAGCTCGGTGGCGTTCAAGGCGTCGACCTTGATCTGGGTCTCGGTCAGCTTGCGGCGGAAATCGGCGTCATCCAGCATCCGCCGCCCGCCGTCGGACCGCTCCGCCCCGGCGATCATCTTCACCTTGGCCAGCATGTTGGTCAGGCCCGGCGCATAGGCGTTGCCCCGCTCGAACTGCAGCAGGTACTTGGCGTAGGTCCAACCCTGCCCCTCCTCGCCGATGCGGTTGGCGACCGGGACCCGGACGTTCTCGAAGAACACCTGGTTGATCTCCTGCTCGCCGTCCGGCGGCCCATCCAGGGTCGGCAGCGGCACGATGGATATCCCCGGCGTGGTCATGTCCAGCAGCAGGAAGCTGATCCCCATCTGCCGGATCGCCTCATTGGAGGTGCGCACCAGGCAGAACATCCAGTCGGCGTGCTGGGCATAGGTGGTCCATATTTTTGAACCGTTCAGTACATAATGGTCGCCGTCACGCTCGGCCTTCATGGACAGCGAGGCGAGGTCCGACCCGGAGCCCGGTTCGGAATAGCCCTGGCACCACCAGACCTCGCTGGAGAGGATCTTGGGCAGGTGCTGTTTCTTTTGTTCGTCGGTCCCGAAGGCCATCACGACGGGCGCGCACATCCGCACCCCCATGTTGGAGGTGTCGGGCGCTCCGGCCAGCGCCATCTCCATGTCGAAGATGTATTTCTGGGCATGGGTCCAACCGGTCCCGCCGTATTCGGCGGGCCAGTCGGGGGCCATCCAGCCCTTCTCGTTCAGCCGCTTCCACCAGCGGACCTGGCCGACCTTGTCGATATGGGCGTTCTTGGCCTGGGCCATGTGGCCCCGCATGTCATCGTCGAAGGCCTGGGCGATGAAGGCGCGGACCTCGTCGCGGAAGGCGAGGTCACCTTGCGAGAAGTCGAGGTCCATGCGCCCCGCTCCTACACGCCGTCGAGGTATTCGATTTCGGGACGGCCGCCCATGCAGGGGCCCATCTTGGCGCCGGCGGCCTTGAAGTAGTCGGTGCCGCCGTGAGCGGAGAGCGCGTCCTGGTCCTTATAGAGTTCCAGCACCTTGTAGATTTGCGGATCGGTGCGGCTCTTGGTGAGCTGATAGGCGATGTTGCCCGGCTCATTGGCGCGGACCTGCTTGGCCAGGTCGGTGAAGATGGCCTCGAACTCGGCGTTCTTGCCCTCGGCGACCTTCAGGACCGCGATCACACCAATCATAGTCGTCTCTCCCAACGCTTGTTTGAGGCGACGGTAGAGGTGGGCGTTGAGAGCCGCAAGCCCTACGCGGCGTCAGCCTTGGATCGCGCCCCCCCCCCTCCGCCGCTCGTCCCGGCGAAGGCCGGGATCCAGGTCGCGGGTCACAGCGAGGGTCAGGAATCCGGAATGCTGAGGATGCATCTGGGTCCCGGCCTTCGCCGGGATGAGCGGTCATCCGGACTCGTGCGCCGGGAGGAGCGGATTTAACCCTAGTGCCGCTCGTTCCAGCCGTAGGCGACCCAGTGGTGGCCGCCCAGGTTGCGGGCCTCGATGATCCCGTCGTCGCGCCGCGCGTGGGCCGTGCGCTTGGCGCGCAGGGCGAGGCCGGCCAGGGCCAGCAGGGCCGAGGACATCACCGCGATCACCACCACCGTGGCCGCGGCGAACAGGGCCAGGACCGCGGCGATGACCACCGCCGCCGTGGTGGCCAGAGCGCCGCCCAGCACCGCGAAACTGCGGAGCGCCGAACCGTGTTTACGGGCGAATTCCCTGACCATGGCTTCCTCTGGCGTCACCTCTGCCGGTAACTGCAACGATTATGTTGTTCGGGCGCTCCCCGCCGTCAACGCCTCACAGCTCGAAAACCAACGAAATCTGACCTATGCCACCCCTTCGAGCGCCAATTCCCGGCGCTCGCGCATGATGGTGTCGAAGGCGGCGTTGATGGAGGCCGCCTTGGCCTCCGCCACCTCGATGAACTCCGAGGGCAGGCCGCGCGCCCGGGCGCGGTCGGGATGGGACACCACCAGGGCGCCCTTCCAGGCGCTGCGCACCTCGTCGTCCGGCGCGTCGTGGGGCACCCCCAGCACGCCATAGGGATCCTCGGCGGTAAGCCCCAGATGGGTGGCCCGCAGCCGGCGGAACATCAAGGGTGAGAACCCGAACAGCACCGCCACGTGCTCCAGATAGACCAGCTCGTCAGAGCTTACCGTCCCGTCGGAGCCGGCGATGTGGAACAGGCCGTCCAGGACGTCCTCCAGCAGGGTCGGGCAGTTGCGGTAGCGCTTGGCCAGCCGGATCGCATAGCTCTCGTAGCCCCGCGTCGTCTGGCGGGCGAGGTCGTACAGGCGGTGGATGTTGCGCTCCGAGGCCGCGTCGGTCTGGAACACCTGGGCGAAGGCGTCGAACTCGCCGACGCTGGCGCGGCCGTCGGCCTTGGCGAGCTTCGCCCCCAGCGCCGTGACGGCAGTCGTGAAGGTGGGGTCCTCGCCGGGCAGGCCCGGAGGACACTCATCGCAGTCTTCGCAACCATCGGGGCGGCGGACGGCGAGCCCAGCAATGTTGCGCCAGAAACTCATGGGAGTATCGACAAGGCTACTTCCGCAACGCAGCAAACACAACGCGCATCATCCCGCAGGCAGGTTAAGTTTTGGACAGACTCTGGCGTTTCTGGATCGACCGGGGCGGCACCTTCACCGACGTCATCGGCCAGGCCGACGACGGCGAAGAGGTCTCGCTGAAGCTGCTGTCCAGTTCTCCGGCCTATGAGGACGCCGCCGTGGAGGCCATGCGCCGGGTGCTGGGGGCGGGTCCGGGGGAGGCCTTCCCGGCCCACCGCGTCGAGGCCATCAAGATGGGCACGACGGTGGCCACCAACGCCCTGCTGGAGCGACGCGGCGCCCGGACTCTGTTTGTGGCCACCCAAGGCTTCGCCGACGCCCTGATCATCGGTGACCAGTCACGGCCCGACCTCTTCGCGCTCAACATCGTCCGTCCCGAGCCGCTCTATTCCGGCGCCGTGGAGGCCAGGGAACGCCTCGCGGCCGACGGCGCCGTGGTGGCGGACCTCGACCGCGATGACCTCGCGGCGAAACTGAAGGCCGCCGTCGCCCAGGGCTACACCGCCGCCGCCATCGCTTTCCTGCACGCCGATCTAAACCCAGCCCACGAGATCGCGGCCGGAGCACTGGCGCGGGCCGCGGGCTTCGAGTTCGTGGCCCTTAGCCACGAGGTCTCTCCCCTGCCCCGCTACATCCCCCGCGCCGAGACCACCGTCGCCGACGCCTATCTGACCCCGGTGCTGCGCGCCTATGTGGACAAGGTGGCCGGCGCGGTGGCCGGCGCGCCGCTCTACTTCATGACCTCGGCCGGCGGCCTGGTGCGCGCCAGCGCCTTCCGGGGCCGCGACGCCGTGGTCTCGGGTCCCGCCGGTGGCGTGGTCGGGGTCGCCAACACCGCCCGGGCCGCCAAGGTTCAGCAGGCGCTCGGCTTCGACATGGGCGGCACCTCCACCGATGTCTGCCGCTATGCCGGCCGTCTGGAGCGCCGGGACACCGCGACGATCGCCGGCGTGAAGCTGCGTAGCCCGATGCTGGATGTGGAGACCGTGGCGGCCGGGGGCGGTTCGATCCTGTTCTTCGACGGCCTGCGCGCCCGGGTCGGGCCCCACAGCGCCGGCGCCAATCCCGGCCCCGCCGCCTATGGCCGAGGCGGTCCCGCCACCGTCACCGACGCCAACCTGGTGCTGGGTCGACTGGATCCGCGCTTCTTCCCCGCCATCTTCGGTCCCACCGCCGATGCGCCCCTCGACATCAAGGCCGCCCGCGCCGCTCTCTCCGAGCTCGCCGACGCCATGGGCGCGAGCAGCGTCGAGGCCGCCGCCGAGGGCTTCGTGGCCATCGCCGTCGAGCAGACCGCCCAGGCCGTGCGCCGCATCTCCACCGAGCGCGGCTTCGATCCGCGCGGCCACGCCCTGGTGGCCTTCGGCGGCGCGGCGGGCCAGGTGGGCTGCCAGGTGGCCGAGGCGCTCGGCGTCGACGAGGTGCTGTGTCCCCGCCATGGCAGCGTGCTGTCGGCCTGGGGCATCGGCCAGGCTCGCGTCACCGCCCTCAGGCAGGCCGGCCTCGACGCGGACCTCGATGGCGACGGGCTGGCCCGCGCCGCCGCCCTGCTGGAAGGCGTCGAGGCCGAGGCCCGCCAGGCCCTCGCCGACCAGGGCGCCGATGACGGCCAGGTCACCCGCATCCTGCGCCTGCGCTACGACGGCGCCGACTCTGAGCTGCCCACCGCGCTTGGCCCCCTGGCCGAGGTGAAAGGCGCCTTCGAAACCGCCCACCGCCGCCTTTTCGGCTTCGTGGAGTCAGACAGGACCATCATCATCGCGAGCGTGGAGGCGGAGGCCGTCGCCCTCCCTCCCCTTCATGGGGAGGGGCAGGTCGGCTTGCCGGCCGGGGTGGGGAATACCGGCCACACCTCCCCACCCGTCCGGCGTTCCGCCGTCCACCCTCCTCATGAAAGGGAGGGAGACGTGGCCATGTTCGCCCACGGCGAAGCCGCCTCCGCCCCCATCGTCGCCGCCGACGCCCTCACCGTCCTCGACGGTCCGGCCCTCATCGTCCGGCCCGACACCCAGATCGCCCTGCCCCTGGGCTGGCGCGCCACGGCGCAGGCCGACGGCCTGATCCGCCTGACCCGCGCGGGCGGTGCGCAGGTCCGCGCCATCGCCCTCGACCGCCCCGACCCCATCACCCTGGAGCTGTTCAACCGCCGCTTCATGGGCGTCGCCGAGGCCATGGGCGCGGCCCTGGAGCGCACCGCCCACTCGGTGAACATCAAGGAGCGGCTGGACTTCTCCTGCGCCCTGTTCGACGCGGGCGGCGGGCTGGTGGCCAACGCCCCGCACATGCCGGTCCACCTGGGCTCCATGGGCGCCAGTGTCCGCGCGGTCCGTGATCGCCACCCGACCCTGAGCCCCGGCGACGCCTTCGCCCTGAACAACCCCTATGCGGGCGGCACTCACCTGCCCGACATCACCGTGGTCATGCCGGTGTTCATGCCGGGCGAAGCAAGCGCGGCCTTCTACGTCGCCGCCCGCGGCCACCATGCCGATGTGGGTGGGGTGCAGCCGGGCTCCATGCCGCCCTTCTCCAAGACCATCGACGAAGAGGGCGTCATGCTGGACGCCATCCCGATCATGCGCGGCGGCGGCTTTCTTGAAGCCGATGCGCGGATAGCCCTGGGGGCTGGACCTTGGCCCTCCCGCGCGCCTGACCGCAATATCGCCGACCTCAAGGCCCAGATCGCCGCCTGCCAGGCCGGCGCGGCGGCGGTCGCCGGGATGATCGACGGCTTTGGCGGCGAGGTGGTGGCCGCCTACATGACGTTCGTCCAGCAGAACGCCACGGCCTCGGTGCGCCGCGCCATCGGCAAGCTGTCGAACGGCGAGGCCCGGGTGCCCATGGACGGCGGCGGCCAGATCGTCGTGGTCACCACCGTTGACGCCGCCAAGGGCGAGGCGACCCTGGACTTCCGCCAGTCGGCCGACCAGCTGTCGTCCAACTTCAACGCCCCCTCCGCCATCGTCGACGCCGCGGCGCTCTATGTGTTCCGCACCTTGGTGGACGACGACATCCCGCTGAACTCCGGCTGCCTGGCGCCGTTGAATATCCTGACCCGGCCCGGCTCCATGCTGGCCCCGGCCCCGCCCGCCGCCGTGGTGGCCGGCAATGTCGAGACCAGCCAGCACGTGGTCGACGCCCTCTATGCGGCGCTGGGCGTGATGGCCAACGCCCAGGGCTCGATGAACAACTTCACCTTCGGCGACGAGACCCGCCAGTACTACGAGACCCTCTGCGGGGGGGCCGGCGCCACGGCCGACGCGGACGGCGCGAGCGCGGTCCACACCCACATGACCAACTCCCGCCTCACCGATCCCGAGATCCTGGAGCGCCGGTTCCCGGTCCGCGTCGAGACCTATGAAATCCGGACGGGCTCGGGGGGTGATGGCCTGCGCCGCGGCGGCGACGGCGCGGTGCGCCGGGTGCGGTTCCTGGCGCCCATGGAGGCCGCCCTGCTCTCCACCCGCCGCGCCCACGCTCCGCAGGGGATCTCCGGCGGCGGCCCGGCGCTCCGGGGCGAGCAGCGTTTGATCACGCCCGACGGCGCGGTAAAGGAACTTCCTGGCTGCTTCTCAGTTACGGTGCAGCTTGGCGACGTGATCGAGATCAAAACCCCGGGGGGCGGAGGGTTCGGATCACGCGCCGCCTCCTGATCGACACAGTTTCAAGGTTCCAAGGCTACATGTCCGCACTCATCGCCGCCCTCGCCCTGTTCACAGCCGCCGATCCTGCAGCCGGTAGCGCCGCGCCCGCCTACAATGACCGGGCGCTCACCGAGGACATGCCCTATCCGGCCGGCGCGCCCCGCGACGACTACGGCCTGGTGGGCTGGTGCTACGGCGCCCTGCGCGGCTACGTCGATCTGCACGACCAGATGATGCCCGACGTCACCGAGATCGAGACGGCGCCGCCGGTGAATCCCGACACGACGCTCGCCGAGAAGATGGCGGCCTACGCCACCATCCAGGCCCAGGCCCAGAAGGACATGAAACTGTTCGCCCGGGCCATGGAGGCCGCCGAGCGCGCCAGCCTGAAACCCATCAACATCGTCGGCGCCGCCGCGGTGAAGAAGGGTCACGCCACCTGGAACGCCGCCGCCTCGATGCCCAAGCGCCAGGTCGCCCAGAACTGGATGGGCTGGACCCTGCCCGTCCGATGCACACCCACGGCCCACGCCCTGGAAGAACGCGCCAAGCTGATGGGCAAGACCTTCCAGGTGAACACCGATCCCGCCGAACTGGAGCCCGCCCCCGCGCCGGCGTCCGAGACGGCGCCGGTTGAGCCGGCCCCGGAGACTTCCGGCGCCGTGGCCCCGACTCGGTAACCCGACACCGCCCGATGTCTTGACGAGATAAGCGAACCGCCCCGGGCGCCGCGCCGGCTCCGGAGGCGGTTTTGCGCGTGCTGTTGCGGAAAAACGACAGCCCGCCCTTTCGGCCCCTAGGTCAACTTTTTACCGACTGCCCAGACTGTTTTCCAACACCTTTTCCCGGACATTTTCGAAAGTCGGGTATCCTTTTGACGTAACATCGAAAATTGAGTCGTGATATTTGACTAATATTGACATACTGGTCAGTGATAATTTTCCACATCTTCAAGTCTGACAGAAAAGAGACTTGAGTTTTAGCGCTGTTGCCGCTCTTACCCCCACCGCAATCTGTCATCTATCAGATAGATAACGCAGTTATATTGTAATTGGGGAAACGCGTGCTTAATAACAGATACCTTTCAGGGGCCTCGTCTATCGCGCTGGCCACCCTCATCACCCTCTCCGCTGGCCAGGCCTTCGCGCAGGACGACGTCGAAGTCTCCGAAGTCGTGGTCACCGGCTCCTTCATCGCCGGTTCCCCGGAAGACGCCGCCCTGCCGGTGAACGTCATCGGCTCCGACGAAATGCAGAAGCAGGGCTCGCCTTCGACCGTTGACCTGATCAAGTCGATCCCGGCGGTCAGCGGCGCCATCGGTGAATCCAACCAGTTCGGCGCGGGCCAGACCACGGGTTCGGGCAACATCAACCTGCGCGGCCTCGGCGCGACCCGCACCCTGGTGCTGATGAACGGGCGCCGCATGGCCGTCTCGCCGGGCGGCACCTCGGTCGACACCAACCTGATCCCCACCGCCGCCATCGGCCGCCTGGAAGTCCTGAAGGACGGCGCGGCCGCCACCTACGGCTCCGACGCCATCGGCGGCGTGGTCAACTTCATCACCCGCACCAACCTCGACGGCTTCGAGGTGCGCGGCGACTACGCCCACATCGACGGTTCGGACGGTAACGACTACGGCACGTCCATCGCCTACGGCTGGCGCGGCGACCGCGGCAACATCCTGCTGACCGCCGGCTACCGTCACCGCTCGGAACTCAACAGCCGCGAGCGCGACTACACCCAGCGCTCCATCACCGAGAACCCGCAGGGCGGCTGGTCGAGCTTCGGTAACCCGGGCCTGTACCTGTCCAGCTCCAATGGCGGCCTGAGCTACACCAACCCCTATGTCGATCCGTCTTGCAACGCCATCTCCGGTCCCGGCACGGCGGCGAGCTGCGCCTTCAACTACATCGGCTTCGACAACCTGACCGAACGTGAGGAGCACTATCAGCTCTACGGCGAGATCAACTTCGAGCTGACCGACACCACCACCTTCCATATGGAAGCGCTCTACGCCGGCCACGACGTGCCGGAAGAGAAGTCCTCGCCGTCCTATCCGCCGAACAACTTCCCGACCTCCGCCCTGACCACCAAGGCCCAGGGCAACGGCTTCTACATCCCGTCGTCCAACCCCGGTCTGCAGGCGCTGATCGCCAAGGGCCTGGCCCCGGCCTCGGCGGCGACCTCGGGTCTCTTCACCTCCATCGCCTGGCGTCCGATCGGCGTCGGCGGCAACGGCCTCTACGACAACGGCGGCAAGGAAGATAAGCGCAAGTTCACCGCCTATCGCGTCTCGTCGGGCCTGAAGGGCAAGTTCGAAAACGGCATCGGTTGGGACGCCGGCCTGACCTATATGGAAGACTGGAGCGACATCGCCACTCCGGACATCCTGATCTCCCGCCTCCAGCTCGCCCTGCGCGGCCTGGGCGGCGCGGGCTGCAACCCCTCAACCGGCGTCGCCGGCGTGGGCGCCTGCTCCTACTTCAACCCCTTCTCCACCGGGACCGCGGGCAACGTCCTCGACGGCCGCGCCAACCCGAACTACGTGGCCGGGACCGTCAACAACCAGGCGATGCTCGACTATCTGTTCGAGGACTACTCCTACGAGACCCGCACCAAGCTGTTCGCGGCCGACCTGGTCTTCAACGGCGAACTGCCCATCGACTTCGGCGCCGGCGCCCTGGCCTGGGCGGCGGGCACGCAGTACCGCTGGAGCTCCATCGAGCGTCAGACCAGCGACTTCACCAACATCGCCGTCACCCCCTGCACCGACTCCCCGGTGAACCCGGCGGCCACCTGCGTGAACCAGTACGGCGGCTTCTCGTTCTTCGGCCCGCTGACCGACTACAACCTCGACTACGGTGTCATTGCGGGCTTCGGCGAACTGCAGGTTCCGATCTTCGACAGCCTCACCGCCACGCTCGCGGTGCGCTACGAGGACTACGGCGGAAACATCGGCGCCACCACCAACCCCAAGGTCGCCGTGAAGTGGCAGGCCACCGACTGGCTGGCGTTCCGCGCCTCGGCCGGCTCGACCTTCCGCGCCCCGCCGCAGACCCAGATCGCCCCGTCCGTCACCACCTCGCTGGCCTACACCACCGCGGCGGCCGGCTACCGGGCCTATGACGTCTACGGCAATCCGAACCTGGAGCCGGAAAAGGCCAACACCCTGAACGTCGGCGCGATCCTCGAGATCGGCGACTTCAACGCCACCCTCGACTACTGGTCCTTCGACTTCGCCGGCCCGATCGACAACGAAAGCGGCTCGGCCATCATCAACGCGCTGTTCCCGAACGGCACGTCGACGATCCTGCCCAACAACTGCGCCGTGGCGGCCTATGCCGGCCTTCGCAACCGGGTGACCTTCAACGACATCAATTCCGACGGAACCCCCGACTGCCTGCCTTCGGCGATCAACCGGACCCGCCTGAACGTCGTCAACGGCCCGGACCTCAAGACCAGCGGCATCGACTTCGCGGCCGGCTACAAGGCCCGTGACGTGCTGGCCGGCGGCGACCTCGCCTTCGGTCTGGATCTGACCTACGTGCTCAAGTACGAGGTCGCCCCCACGGTCATCGAGGGCGTCACCGTCAAGCCGGCCCGGGACTATGCCGGCACGATGGACTACCTCGGCTACGGCTCCCAGCCGCAGTGGAAGGCCACGGTCTTCAGCGAGTACACCAACGGCGACCACAACCTGCGTTGGACCCTGCGCTACGTGGACGGGATGATCGACACCCGCGTCGGCACCTCGACCTTCACCGCCGCCAGCCCGCTGGGCCAGAAGATCGACGCCTTCATCACCAACGACCTCAGCTACCGGGTCTTCCTGCCCTGGCAGACCACGCTGACCGCCTCGGTGATCAACGTCTTCGACGCTGACCCGTCCTTCGCGCGGCTGGACCTCAGCTACGACCCCTTCACCGCCAATCCGCTCGGCCGCTACTTCAAGCTGGGCGTCACCAAAAAGTTCTAGAGGTTCTTCCCCCTCGAGAACTTAACTCAGGGGCGGCTCCCAAGGGGGCCGCCCCCTTTTTGTCGAAACACTGGAGCCGGGCCGGATGAGAGGTCGATAGACCCATCCGGCAAACCCACCAACGTCATCCCGGCCGCAGCGAAGCGGAGAGCCGGGAGCCAGGGGCGGAGCGCACGACCCCTGGGTCCCGGCTCGCCTATCGGCGTCCGGGATGACGTGATTGTTGTTCTGAACGCGAAGTGCGACCGGTCTCCCAACGGCCACCGGCCCCAAGAGGAGAAGCAATTCGCGCCCTACTTCGTCACCGGATGGGCGCAGAGGTCCATGATCAGCTTGGTCAGCAGGTAGAGCCGCGGCGTCACCGACTTCAGGTCCATGAACTCCTTCTCGGAGTGGAAGCCGCCGCCCACCGGGCCCAGCCCGTCCAGGGCCGGTGTCCCGGCCTCATAGGCCAGGGCCGACTGCGACGCCCCGCCATTGCCGCCGGTCTCCAGCTTCAACCCCAGGCCCGCATAGATCGCCTGGGCGCGAACGGCCAGGGCGTCGGTCGCCGGGTTGTTGGCCAGCGGCGGGAAGGCGTTCTCGCGGCTGACGGTCACCGTGGTGTCGGGCACCACCGTGGACTTGGCGCTCTCCTTCATCGCCGCCTCGACCCTGTCGAGATCGGCCTTCTGGCGGGCCCGGATATTGACCTGCCCCCGCGCGGCCTCGGGGATGATGTTGTGGCGCGTGCCCGCCTGGATCGTGGTCAGGTTGACGGTCAGCCCGTCGCCCGAGCGCGGGAAGCTCTCCACCGCGGCGAGCTGATGGATCAGTTCGACGGCGGCGTTGCGGCCGTCCTGGGGCGCGACCCCGGCGTGGGCGGCGCGGCCCTTCACGTCGATGTTCAGGGTCATCGAGCCCTTCCGCCAGACCGTGATCACGTCGGGCGCGTCGCCGGGCTCCAGGTTCAGTTCCACGTCGTGGGCGCGCACCAGCCTATCGATCAGGGCCCGCGTCCCCGGCGAGCCCCGCTCTTCGCTCGTCTCAATGAGGAAGCTGATCTTGGCGAAGTCCTTGAAGCCGATGTCGTGCAGGATCTGCAGCGCATAGAGCCCCTCGACCACCCCGCCCTTCTCGTCGGCGACGCCCGGCCCCCGTGCGTGGTCGCCCTCGATGGAGAACGGCCACTTGGCCACCGTGCCGGGGCCGAACACCGTGTCGATGTGGCCGATCATCAGGATCTTGGCCTTGCCGGTTCCGGTCAGGGTCGCGACCGTGTTCTCGGGCAGGCCGGGGATCTCGGCCGGCACGCTCTCGATGGTCATGCCCAGGGCTTTCAGCCGGGGGATCAGCACGGCGGCGACCTTGCGTCCGCCCTCGATGTCGCCGGTGCCGCTGTCGATGTTCACCACCTGCTTGAGCAGATCGAGCTGCGCCTCGCGCGCCTGCTCGGCGGCGGCCCAGACCTTGGCGTCCTTGCCCGCCGCCAGGGCCGGACCGGTGCTCGCCAGCAGAGTGGCCACGGCCGCCATCGCAACCCTCGTCGTACGCATTCGATCACTCCGCAAAGCCGAGGCGCCACCTTGGCGGCCGCGCTCGTCTGATCAAGGGGAAACCTCGAGCCGGTTCGGCCAAGCTTACCGCAGCTTAATTTGCCCCCGCCGGATGGCCCGCCTATCACCGCGCCAGTCCCGGAGACCCTCATGCGTCGCTATCTGCTCGCCGCCGGCGCGGCCCTCGTCCTCGCCACCGGCGTCAACGGCGCCGTCCAGGCCCAGCCGGCGCCCGCCCCAGCCGTCGCGGTCAAGCCGCTGGACGCCACTGAGCGCCGCGACGTGCTCCAGAAGCTGGCCAAGACCCTGGAGGCGAACTTCGTCTTCCCCGAGACCGGCGCCATGTACGCCGCCATGCTGCGCGCCAACCTCGCCAGCGGCGCCTATGACGGCCTGACCGATCCCGACGCCTTCGGAACCAAGGTCACCGCCGACCTCCAGGCCGTGGCCTCCGATGGCCACCTGCGCCTGGCCACCGAGACCGCCTGGCAGACCCCGCGCCCGCCCGCCGCCGGCATCCCCGCCAGCGCCAAGGCCTCGGGCCCTCCGGGGCTGGAGGAAGCCAAGATGATCGGCGACGTCGCCTATCTGCGCTTCAACCAGTTCGTCGATGAGGCCCCCGAGCCCGAGAAGGCGCGCGCCTTCCTGCTGGCCCATGCTGACGCCAAGGCGGTGATCATCGACGCCCGCCCGCACCGCGGCGGCGGCCTGGGGGTGATGGACGCCATCCTGCCCCTCCTCTACGCCAAGACCACGCACCTGCTGCGGATGGACACCCGCGCCGGCATCGAGGACAGCGGCCCCTTGGTGGAGGGCCCGACGCTGGTCCGCCAGGCCTCCCCGCCCACCCTGGTCAGCCATGACCACGTGGTGATCCCCGATAAGGGCGAGACGCGCCTGCAGAAGGTCCCGGTCTACTACCTCACCTCGCGCCGGTCGGCCTCGGCCGCCGAACACCTGGCGCTGGCCTTCAAGCGGACCCATCGCGCCACCCTGGTGGGCGAGACCACCCGGGGCGCCGGTCACTATGGCGGCATCCTCGAGGTTGGCGACCGCTTCGGGGCCTTCGTTCCCGTCGGCCGCTCCTACGACCCCGACACCAACTGGGACTGGGAGGGCAAGGGCGTGGCCCCCGACGTCGCCGTCCCCACCGACCAGGCCCTCGACGAAGCCCTGAAGCTCGCCAAGGCCAAGGGCGCGCATCCGAACTAGGTGCGCGCGCCGGTGGCCCGGTGTTACACTCACCCACCATGCAGACCCCGCACCTGATCTACTTCGCCGACGCCATGTGCTCCTGGTGCTATGGCTTCTCGCCGGTGATCGCCGACATCCGCAAGACCTTCGGCCGCGCGCTGCCGATCCAGTTGATCATGGG
>JAGNIV010000017.1 GCA_018001015.1 Phenylobacterium sp.
TTGGCGGTGAGAGAGGGATTCGAACCCTCGTTAGGCTTTCACCTAAACACGCTTTCCAAGCGTGCGCGATCGACCACTCCGCCACCTCACCGGCCGTCACGAACAGCCCGGAGGTCGCTCGCGAAGGCGCGCAATATACTCAGGAAGGTTGGCGGGGCAAGCGGCGTCGGCGCGCCGCGGCAAGATGGTTGGGATCGGGCCGGCCGCGCCCTATCCTGGGGGCCTGTCGCGCCTCCGAAAAGACCCCATGACCCCCGCCCAGCTGGACACGGCCTGCCTCGCTTTGACCGGCGCCACCAAGGTCGTGCAGTGGGGGGGCAGCGAGGTCTACAAGGTCGGGGGCAAGATCTTCGCCATCGTGGGCCTTGGCGGCCGGCTGATGTTCAAGGTCACCGACCTCGCCTACGAGGTGATGACCGAAAGCGGGATGGCCAGGCCGGCGCCCTATCTGGCGCGGGCCAAGTGGGTGTCCTTCGACGACCTGGAGGGCCTGGATCCGGACGAGGTGGCCGACTGGCTGAAGACGGCGCATCGCCTCGTGGCCGCCAAGCTGACGCGCGCCAAGCGGAGCGAATTGGGCCTCTAACCGCCCAGCAGGATACGGATGTCGGCGATGGCGCCGGCCGCCTTCGAGCGGCGCTGGCGGCAGATCAGCAGGCTGACGGCGCCCAGGGTCACCCCCAGGAAGGCGATGGGGCCAAACAGCCAGGCGGCCGCAGCCAGGGCGAAGTAGTAGCCTCGCACGCCCGCATTGAAGGCCGAGAGGGCGGGATTGAGCAGGCGGGCGGCGGCCTCCCCATAGGCGTCCTTGAAGGCCTGGTCCTCGGTGTCGGGCGCGGCGCCCACCACGGCGATGCAGTAGTTCATCTGGCGGATGGCCCAGATGAAGTCGAGCAGGCCGCGGGCCAGGGCCACCAGCACCAGGGCGATCTGGAACTCGAACAGGAGGCGGGTGGAGGTGGTGATCACCACCAGGCTGGAGGCCGAGCGGAAGGTGCTCTCGCCGCCGAACAGCACGCCGGCCGCCCCGGCGATGAGGATCAGGTTGGAGGAGGCGAAGAAGGAGGCCGAGTTCAGCACGTGGCCGAACAGCTGGCCGTCCATGAACCGGTTCTCGCGCCCGGCCATGTTCTTCATCCAGGCCAGCCGGATGACGGTCATGTCGGTGTTGATCGCGCCCTTGCCCCGCGCCGCGGCCTTCAGCAGCGGCTCATAGGCCAGCCAGGCGACGGCGAAGACGCTGAGCGCCGTCAGGTCCAGGGGCGAGAGCGCAAGGGACAAGGCTACGCCCCTTTGAAGTTAGAGCATGCCCGGGCGGCGAACCGGTTCCCACTTGCCCCTGACATGCTCTAGTCCTCCGTGATCAGGCTGTGCTTGTTGGTGTCGCGCAGGGTCAGAGCCACCAGGAAGGCGACGGCCATGATGGCGGCGACATAGACGTAGAATCCGCTCTCCATGCCCTCCTTCTTGAACCACAGGGCGATGTACTCCGCCGTGCCGCCGAAGATGGCGTTGGCCGTGGCGTAGGGCAGGGCGACGCCGAGCGCCCGGACGTGGGCGGGGAACAGCTCGGCCTTCAACACGGCGTTGACGGCGGTGTAGCCCGACAGGATCAGCACCAGGGCGCACATCAGGGCGAACGCCATGGTGGCGTCGGTGGTCACGGCGATCTTCGAGAAGATCGGATAGGTGAAGATGGTCCCCAGCAGGAAGGCGGCCACCAGGGTGGTCTTGCGGCCGACGAGGTCGGAGAGCGCCCCGAAGGCGGGCTGGGCGAACATGTAGACCAGCAGGGCGGCGGCCGTGATCGCGGTGGCCATGTCCTTGGTGAAGCCCGAGGTGTTGACCAGGAACTTCTGCATGTAGGTCGTGTAGGCATAGAAGGCCAAGGAGCCCGCCGAGGTCAGCGCGAAGATGGTCGCCGTCTCCTTGGGGAACTTCGCGAACAGCAGCATGGTGCGCGAGCGTTCCGCGCCCTCGGCCTGGGCGGTCAGATAGGACTGGCTCTCCTCGAGCCCGGTCCGGATCCAGAACACCACGATGGCCAGGACCCCGCCGATGGCGAAGGGAATGCGCCAGCCCCACTGGGCGAGATCCTCCGGCGACAGCACATTCTGAAGCAGGATCAGGACGCCCAGGGCGGTGAGCTGGCCCAGGATCAGGGTGACGAACAGAAAGCTCGACCAGAAGCCCCGGCGCTTCCGGCCCGACATCTCCGACATGTAGGTGGCGCTGGCGCCGTACTCGCCACCGAGCGAAAGACCCTGAACAAGCCGGGCGAGGACCAGGGCCACGGGGGCGGCGGTCCCGATCATCGCATAGTCGGGGATGATGGCGATGGCGAAGGAGCCGGCGCACATCATCGAGACCGAGACGGTCAGGGCCGCCTTGCGGCCCGCGCGGTCGGCATAGAGGCCCATGAACCAGGCGCCGATGGGCCGGGCCAGGAAGCCCACGGCGAACACCGCGGCGGCCTGCAGAAGCTGGGCGGTCTCATCGCCCTTGGGGAAGAAGTGCTTGGCGAAATAGAGGGCGAAGGACGAGTAGACGAACCAGTCGTACCATTCGACGAAATTGCCGGCCGAGCCGCCCAGGATGGCCCTGGCCCGCTGCATGGGGGTCAATCCCGGCGCCATGGCCTCAGATGGAAGTTCGCCGCCGCTTTCCGTAACTGTCATGCATTCCCCCGACCGGACTGGATCGGGGGAATGCTAGATTGTCTTGGCCGTTCCGCGAAGGGCGCTTGGACTATATCCGGCCCATCAGGACCAGGATCAGAACGATCACCAGCACCAGGCCCAGGCCGCCGGAGGGGAAGTAGCCCCAGGAGCGCGAGTGGCCCCAGGTGGGCAGGGCGCCGACCAGGGCGATGATGAGGATGATCAGAAGAATCAAGCCGAGCGACATGGCGGGTAGCCTCCCTGGAGCCCGGCGGGGGCCGCGCTCTCCTGGGGCGTCAAACGAGCGTCGCCGGGGAGGGTTCCCCTGGGGCCGGCGTCAGTCGGCCAGGTCGGCGCTGTGCAGGTGGGCGTCGGCTTCCTTGACCTTCAGGGCGTAGAGCAGGCCGATGAAGGCGCCCTTCACGCGGGGCAGCAGGGCCAGGGTCGCCACCGCCAGGGGGATCAGGGTGGCGGGCACCATGACCGCCGCCGGCGCCTGCCAGATGATCGGGAAGAACAGCAGCGGCGCCACCAGCAGGTGGCCGACGATCAGGATGGTGAAATAGGCCGGGCCATCGTCGGCGGGATACTGGGCGATGTCGTGGCCGCAGGCCTGGCAGCGCGGCTCGACCTTCAGATACTTCCAATAGAGCGCGCCGCGCTCACAATGCGGGCAGCGCCCGCGGAGACCGCGGATCATGGCTTGGACCAGGGTGGGGCGTTCGTGACGGGACATGACCGCCATATGTGTATCGGGGCCTTGGGAGTCCAAGGTGGCGGGCGGTCGCATCGGGAACATGATCTTCGCAATCCCAGGCGGGGCTTGAAGTTCCCCATTGATGGCGCGTCGTTAGGTCTCACGGCGTAGGCGGGAACGTATCAACCTCACAACTCATTGATGAGCAAGATGCGGAGAAGATTCATGAATTCCGATCCCAAGCCTGCGCTGCACGGAAAATCCGTCCATGGCCACACCGGCCCCACGACCCCTGCCGAGGACAAGATGCGCAACGCCGATCCGGCGGTGGCGCCGCCGGGGGACAGGGCCAAGATCGCGGAGGAGGCGTCCCGGCAGGAGGATGCCTAGCGCCGGGCGTCGTCCGCGGCGCCGCTGACCGCGCGGCCGGCTGCGGAGACGTCGCGGCCGGCGCCGGCGATGGTGTTGCAGGCGGCGGTGAGCATCGCGGCGGCGACGACGGCGAGAACCAGAACCTTGCGCATCAATAGAGCTCCTCAGGACAGGCGGGCGTCATAGCCAAGCTTGAGGGCGATTTCTAGGCGACAGCCACGCTATCCGACAAGGCGCGATCATGAGCTGTCCCTTCTCCCCTTGCGGGAGAAGGTGGCCCTGCGGAGCAGGGTCGGATGAGGGGTCGCACTCCGTCATCGGGACAATCAAATCACGTCATCCCGGCCGCAGCGAAGCGGAGAGCCGGGATCCAGGAGCGATGCAGTGCGGTGGCCCCTGGGTCCCGGCTCTGCGGCCCTCACGGGCCTTGGCCGGGATGACGGTGTTGTTTGCTTGAGAGGGGAGAACAACCCCTCATCCGACCGGTCTCCGACCGGCCACCTTCTCCCGCAAGGGGAGAAGGATGAGTGCTCTAATCGGCGTCCATCTTCAGCGCCGCGATGAAGGCTTCCTGCGGGATCTCCACCTTGCCGAACTGGCGCATGCGCTTCTTGCCGGCCTTCTGCTTGTCCAGCAGCTTGCGCTTGCGGCTCATGTCGCCGCCATAGCACTTGGCCGTCACGTCCTTGCGCAGGGCGCGCACGGTCTCGCGGGCGATGATCCGGCCGCCGATCGCCGCCTGGATCGGGATCTGGAACATGTGAGGACTGATGAGGTCCTTCATCTTCTCCACCATGCCGCGGCCCCGGGCCTCGGCGCGGTCGGCGTGGACCAGCATGGACAGAGCGTCCACGGGCTCGGCGTTCACCAGGATCGACATCTTCACCAGGTTGCCGACACGGTAGCCCTCGATGGCGTAGTCGAAGGAGGCGTAGCCCTTGGAGACGCTCTTCAGGCGGTCGTAGAAGTCGAACACCACCTCGTTGAGGGGCAGATCGTAGACCACCAGGGCGCGGCTGCCGACGTAGCTCAGCTCGCGCTGCTCGCCGCGGCGGTCCTGGCAGAGCTTGATCACCGAGCCGAGATACTCATCCGGGGTCAGGATGGTGGCCTTGATCCAGGGTTCGGCGATGGTGGCGATCTTCACCGGATCGGGCAGGTCGGCCGGATTGTGCAGCTCCATCTCCGAGCCGTCGTTCAGGCCGATCTTGTAGACCACGCTGGGGGCCGTCGCGATCAGGTCGAGGTCAAACTCGCGGCTCAGGCGCTCCTGGATGATCTCCAGGTGCAGCAGGCCCAGGAAGCCGCAGCGGAAGCCGAAGCCCAGCGCCGCGCTGGTCTCCATCTCGTAGGTGAAGGAGGCGTCGTTCAGGCGCAGGCGGCCGATGGCGGCGCGCAGGTCCTCGAAGTCGGCGGCGTCCACGGGGAACAGGCCGCAGAACACCACCGACTGGGCGACCCGGAAGCCGGGCAGGGCGGTCGCGGTCTGGCGCTTCTCGTCGGTGATGGTGTCGCCGACGGCGGCGTCGGCCACCTGCTTGATCTGGGCGGTGATGTAGCCGATCTCACCGGGGCCGAGTTCCGGCACCTCGGTCTGTTTGGGCTTGAAGACGCCGATACGGTCGATCTGGTGGGTGACGCCCGCATTCATCATGCGCACCTTCATCCCGGCCTTCAGCACCCCGTCCAGCACCCGGACCAGGACGACGACGCCGAGATAGGGGTCGTACCAGGCGTCCACCAGCAGCGCCTTCAGCGGAGCGTCACGGTCGCCCTTGGGGGGCGGCAGGCGAGTGATCACCGCCTCAAGGACCTCGGCGATGCCCTCGCCGGTCTTGGCCGAGCAGAGCACCGCGTCCGAGGCGTCGATGCCGATGACGTCCTCGATCTGCTGGCGCACCCGTTCGGGTTCCGCGGCCGGCAGGTCGATCTTGTTGAGGACCGGAACGATCTCGTGGTTGTTGTCGATGGCCTGGTAGACGTTGGCGAGCGTCTGGGCCTCGACGCCCTGGCTTGAGTCCACCACCAGGATGGAGCCCTCGCAGGCGGCCAGGCTGCGGCTGACCTCATAGGCGAAGTCGACGTGGCCGGGGGTGTCCATCAGGTTCAGGACATAGGTCTCGCCGTCGCGGGCCTTGTAGTCGAGGCGCACGGTCTGGGCCTTGATGGTGATGCCGCGCTCGCGCTCGATCTCCATGTTGTCGAGGACCTGCTCGGTCATCTCACGCTTGGTGAGGCCGCCGGTCTCCTGGATCAGTCGGTCCGACAGGGTCGACTTGCCGTGGTCGATGTGGGCGACGATGGAGAAGTTGCGGATTTTGGAAAGAGGGGTGCTCATGGTGGGCCAGCCTCTAGCACATTCGGCGGCCCCTGCGAGGGTCCGCCGCCGATCATGCTTAATCGGACGTTAAGCTGAGCCGCCGCATTGATGGCGCCGAGGGATGGGAGGCTCGCCTCGCCGTCATCAAGGACCCGCCATGGATCGCCGCACACTGATCGTTTCAGGCCTCGCCACGCTGAGCGCCGCCGGGGCCGCCAAGGCCCAGGAGCAGGGCCAGCCCGGCCCCTACCAGACGCCGAACTATCCCGCCGCGCCGCCGCCCTATCAGGGCCAGAACCCCGGCTATCCGGCTGCGAACGCCAACTATCCGGGCCCAGCCTCGGCCGAGCCCTTCACACGCGAGGAGATGGTCAACAACGTCTCCGACTTCCTGGGGGTGACGGCGGAGGCCGCCGGAGGGGCCATCGAGCGGGTGTTCAAGGACAACGGCCGGCCCACCGCCTACATCGCCGGCCAGGAGGCCTCGGGCGCGATCTCCATCGGCGCCCGCTACGGCCATGGCCTGCTCTACATGAAGAACCGCCAGCCGATGGAGGTCTTCTGGCAGGGCCCGTCGGTGGGCTGGGACCTGGGGGGCAACGCCAGCCGCGTCTTCACCCTCTGCTACAATCTCCAGTACCCGGAAATCCTCTTCCAGCGGTTCCCCGGCGTCGAGGGCTCGGCCTATCTGGTGGGTGGCGTCGGCGTGAACTACCTGAAGTCCGACGAGGTGATCCTGGCCCCGATCCGCGCCGGCGTCGGCCTGCGGCTGGGCGCCAATATCGGCTATCTCGGCTTCAGCCGTAAGCGGCGATCCTGGCCGTTCTAGGTCGGTTTCGGATAGGCCGCGCCCCTTCAACCGCTCCTCCCGGCGAAGGCCGGGATCCAGGTCGCAGGTCACGAACTGAGCCAGGAATCCTGAAAGCGGGAGATGTATCTGGGTCCCGGCCTTCGCCGGGATGAGCGGTAGAAAATGAACTAGTGCTTGTCGGTCTTTGAGGCCAGCAGGTCCATCAGGGCCAACATGACGCCGGAGACCACGAAGGTCAGGTGGATGCCCACCAGCCAGGCGAGGGTCCGATCGGAGATCTCGATGTTCTCCGACAATTGCATGAAGGCCTTCAGCAGGGCGATGCCCGAGATCGCCACGATGGAGGCGATCAGCTTCATCTTGAGGCCCGAGAAGTCCACGGTGCCCATCCAGGCGGGGCGGTCCTCGTCGTCGCCGGTGTCGATCTTCGAGACGAAATTCTCGTAGCCCGAGAAGATCACGATCAGCAGCAGGTTGCCGGCCAGGGACAGGTCGATGAGCGAGAGCGCCATGAGGATGGCTTGCTCGGGGTTCATCGAGGTGATGTGGCTGAACTTGTGCCAGGCCTCGTTGGCGAAGACGATCACCAGGCCCGCCAGGGCCATGACCAGGCCGACATAGAAGGGAACCATCAGCCAGCGAGCGCGGAAAAGGCCTGTCTCCAGCCAGCGCTCGAGGACGGGCTTGGTGCGGTGGGGCTTGGGGGCGGGCGTCGCGGGCGTGGTCATGGCGTCTGTATGGAATGTGCTAAGGGGCGTTTCAAGGGTGGGCGCGGAACCTGACGGGCTCCACGGCGTAGCTCTGGCTTGAGAGGTTCCGGCGCTTGGGCGCCGGGGGCGTCCCTGGGAGCATGGGCTTGGAAAAGATATCAGCCACGATCTGGGCATGGTTCGTGACGGGCCAGTGGCTGGTTCCGGCCGGCAAGGTCGCGGTGGCCGCGCTGATCGTCGGGGCGGGCTTCATCGCCGCGCGCCTGGTTTCGAGCGGGCTGAGCCGCTGGCGCGGAAAGGCGCGCGCCGGACGGCCGATCATCTACATCGTCGAGAAGCTGTCGGCCTATGGCCTGGTGGTGGCCGGCTTCTTCGTGGCCCTTTCCACCCTCGGGATCGACCTGACCTCCTTGGCGGTGTTCGCCGGCGCCCTGGGGGTCGGGGTGGGGCTCGGCCTGCAGGGGATCGTGCGGGAGTTCGTCTCGGGCCTGGTGATGATCTTCGATCCGCATGTCCACGTCGGCGACTTCATTGAGCTGGAGAACGGGGTGCGCGGGGTGATCGCCGAGGTGGGGCCGCGCGCCTCGCGGGTGCGCACCAATGACGGGCTCAATGTCGTCATCCCCAATTCCAAGCTGATCGAGAGCCAGGTGATCAACTGGACCCTGAAGGGCGGCACGCGGCGCATCCACGTGCCGTTCTCGGTGGCCTACGGGGTCGACAAGGCCCTGGTGCGCGAGGTGGTGATCGCGGCCGCCCGCGCCACCCCGTTCACCCTGCCCGAAACCGAGGACCGCAAGACCCAGGTCTGGCTGATCGGGTTCGGCGACTCGGCGCTGAATTTCGAGCTGGTGGTGTGGCCCACCTTCGATGCGGTGAAGCGGCCGGCGGCCATGCACGCGGCCTATACCTGGGCGATCGAGGACGCCCTGAGGGCCGCCCAGATCGAGATCCCCTTCCCGCAGATGGACCTGCGGGTGCGCAGCCTGTTCGGCCAGGAGGGCGGCGAGGCCTTCAAGGCCCTGGGGCTGAAGGCCGGCGGCCCGCCGGAACCGGCGCCCCACCCGGTGATCGAGACCAAGAACGACGCCGCGGACGCCCTGGTGGCCGACGTCGAACGCGAGGCGCGGGAGCGGCTGACTCAGGACCGAGACTAGAACCCTTTCCGCTCTGATTGAATCAATCAGAGCGGATGAAAAGGGCTCTAATTCAAAAAGTTAGAGCATTTTTCGATCCGATAACCGTTTCACACTTATCGGAAAACGCTCTAGGCCGCCTTAGCTCCGCAGCTTGGCGCCCACGGTCTTTTCGGCGGCCGCCACGATCCGGGCTGAGAGGGCCTCGATCTCCGGCTCGGTGAGGGTCTTCTCGCGGGGCTGCACCAGGACCTCGACGGCCACCGACTTGGAGCCTTCCGGCACGCCGGGACCCGAATAGACGTCGAAGACGCGCGCGTCGGCGATCAGGGCCTTGTCGGCGGCCAGGATCGGACGGACCAGGTCGCCGGCCGCCACGTCGGCGCCCACCACGAAGGCGAAGTCGCGGCTGAGCGGCATCAGGGGCGAGATCTCCAGCGCCGGCTTGGTCTTGGTGGCCTTCTTCTTGCCCTCGGGAAGAGCGTCGAGGTTCAGCTCGAAGGCCACCAGCGGGCCGTCGACATCCAGGGCCTTGAGAATGCGCGGATGCAGTTCGCCGAACTCGGCCACCACGGTCTTGGGGCCAAGCTGCAGGCGGGCCGAGCGGCCGGGATGCCACCAGTCGGAGGTGGAGCCCTGGACCAGCTGCAGGTTCGGCGCGCCGATCTCCTCCAGGATGGCCATCAGGTCGGCCTTCAGATCAAACAGCGGGTCGGACTTGGCGCCGTCCCAGCGGCGGGGCGGATGCGGGGCTGTCAGGGCCGCCAGCACGGTCACCTGATCCTGCGGCTCGTCGCCCCGATAGAGCGGACCGATCTCGAAGGCGGCCAGGTCGGGGAAGCCGCGCCGGGCGTTGCGGCCCGCCGCCTCGATCAGGTTGGGCAGGATCGACGGACGCATGCAGTCCAGGTCCGAGGCGATGGGATTGGTCACCACCAGCTTCGCGTCGCCGCCGCCGAACAGCCTGGCCGTCGCCTGGGCCGTGAAGCTCCAGGTGATGGTCTCGGCGTAGCCGCGGGCGGCCATGGCGCGGCGCGCCACGCGGACGCGGCCCTGGCGGACGGTGAGCACGCCGCCGGCGGCCGGGGCGATCTGCGGCAGGGGCGTGGCGGGCAGGGCGTCATAGCCCTGGATGCGGGCCACCTCCTCGACGAGGTCGGCCTTGCCCTCCACGTCGCGGCGCCAGGAGGGCGGGGTGACCTGGTCGCCGGCCACCGTGAAGCCGAGCTTGGTGAGGATCTCGTCGATCCGGGCGTCGCCGATATCCAGGCCCGACAGCTGCTTCACGTACGACCGGTCGAAGGTCATGGCGGTGGGCGGCGTGGGCGCCTGGCCGGCAAGGGTCACGTCGGAAGCTTCGCCGCCGCAGAGGTCCAGGATCAGCTTGGTGGCCAGCTCCAGGCCGGGGACTAGGGACTGCGGATCGACGGTGCGGGCGAAGCGGTACTGGGCGTCGGAATTGACGCCGGTCGAACGGCCGGTCTGGGCCGTCAGGATCGGGTCGAACCAGGCACTCTCAACGAAGACGTCGGTGGTGGCTTCCGAACAGCCGGTGCTCTCGCCGCCCATCACCCCGCCCAGGCCGATGGCGCCTGAGCCGTCGGCGATGACGCAGATATCGGGGGTGACGGCGTAGGTCTTGCCGTCGAGGGCCGCGACCTCCTCGCCTTCGCGACCCATGCGGGCCTCGATGAAGCCGCCGGTGAGCTTGGCGGCGTCATAGACGTGCAGCGGGCGGGCGCGGTCGTAGGTGGTCAGGTTGGTGATATCGACCAGGGTGTTGATCGAGCGCAGACCGATGGCGGTCAGGCGCTGGGCCAACCAGGCCGGGGACGGCCCGTTCTTCACGCCGCGGATCAGCCGGCCGGCGAAGGCCGGGCAGGCCTCGGGGGCGGGCAGACGGATCTCGATGGGGTTGGCGAAGGTCCCCGCGACCGGGGCGATGGCGATGTCCTTCAGGGTCCCGAGACCCGCCGCGGCCATGTCGCGGGCGATGCCGACGACGCCCAGCCAGTCGGGCCGGTTGGGAGTGACCTCGAAGTCGATGACCGCCTCCAGGCCGAGCGCCGTGGCGGCAGCGGTCCCGACCGCCAGGCTGTCAGGCAGGTCCATGATGCCATCAGACTCGCTGGCGGCCTCCAGCTCGGAGGCCGAGCAGAGCATGCCGTTGGAGACCACGCCGCGCACCGGCTTCTCCACCAGGGTGACGCCCAGGCCCGGCACATAGGCGCCGATGGGAGCGTAGATGGTGGTCAGGCCCGCCCGCGCGTTGGGGGCGCCGCAGACGATTTCCTTGCGGCCATCGACGGTGTCCACCTGACAGACCCGCAGGCGGTCGGCGTTGGGGTGCTGCACCGCTTCCACGATCTTGGCGACGGTGAAGGCCGCGAGCTTCGCAGCCGGATCGGCGACATGCTCGACCTCGAGGCCGGCCATGGTCATGGCGTCCACCAGCTGTTGGGCGGTGGCGTCGGTGTCGAGGTGCTCGCGCAGCCAGGAGAGGGTGAATTTCATGATGCTCTCCTCAGCTCAGGCCGCTGGCGGGATTGGGGGCGGCGAAGGCCGAGAAGCCGTAGTGCGCCAGCCAGCGGGCGTCGGTGGCGAACATGTCGCGCAGGTCGGGCATGCCGTACTTCAGCACCCCCAGACGGTCGACGCCGCAGCCGAAGGCGAAGCCCTGCCAGACGTCGGGGTCCAGGCCGCAGTTGCGCAGCACGTTGGGATGGACCATCCCGCAGCCGAGGATCTCCAGCCAGTCGGTTCCCTGGCCGATCTTCACCTCACCGCCCGAGCGGTCGCACTGCACGTCCATCTCGGCGCTGGGCTCGGTGAAGGGGAAGTGGTGCGGGCGGAAGCGGGTGACCACGTCCGGGGTCTCGAAGAACCGGCCGAGGAAGGTCTCCAGGGTCCACTTCAGGTGGCCCATGTGGATGGCCTTGTCGATCACCAGGCCCTCGATCTGGTGGAACATCGGGGTATGGGTCTGGTCACTGTCCTTGCGGAAGGTGCGGCCCGGCACGATGACCCGGATCGGCGGCTCCTGGCCCGCGGCGATCCAGGGGGCGGCCGGCTTCTGGTTGGTGCGGTTCATCACGCGCACCTGCACCGGGCTGGTGTGGGTGCGCAGCACCTTGCGCTCGCCCTGCTCGTTCTCCGGCAGGAAGAAGGTGTCGTGCATCTCCCGCGCCGGGTGCTTGGGCGGGAAGTTGAGCGCCGTGAAGTTGTTGAAGTCGGTCTCGATGTCCGGCCCCTCGGCCAGCGAGAAGCCCATGTCGGCGAAGATGGCGATCATCTCGTCCATCACCTGCATGGTGGGATGCACCCCGCCCCTGCGGCGCGGCGGCGGCGGCAGGGAGAGGTCGACGCGTTCGCCCGCCAGGCGGGCGTCCAGCTCGGCGGCTTCGAGGCCCGCCTTGCGCTCGGCGATGGCCGCGGCGACGCGGTCGCGCAGGCCGTTGATCAGCGGGCCCTGCTCGCGGCGCTCGTCAGGGCTCATGCCCCCCAGCGACTTGAGCAGGTCGGAGATCGCCCCGGACTTGCCCAGGGCCGAGACACGCACGGCCTCCAGGGCTGAGAGGTCGGTGGCGGCCGCGATGGCGGCGGTGAGATCGGCTTCGAGTTTGGCGGTCATGGCACGGCGTTCTTAGAGGGGGTGACAGGGCGCGGGAAGAGGACAGCAAAAAGCCCTCCGGCGGTTCGGCCGAAGGGCTTTGAATGCTTTAGGAGCCAAGAGCTCCCGGGCCTCAAGCCAGAGCGGCGCGAACCTTCTCGGCGATGGCCTTAAACGCAACCGGGTCATTGCCCGCGATGTCCGACAGGACTTTGCGGTCGATCTCGATCCCGGCCAGGTCAAGGCCGTGGATAAAGGTCGCGTAGGTCAGACCCTCGATGCGGGCCGCGGCGTTGATGCGCTGAATCCAGAGCGAGCGGAAGTTACGCTTGCGGACCTTGCGGTCGCGGTAGGCGTATTGCCCGGCGCGGTCCACCGCGGCCTTGGCCGTGCGGATGGTGTTCTTGCGGCGGCCGTAGAAACCCTTGGCCTGCTCAAGAACCTTCTTGTGACGGGCGTGGGCGACAACGCCCCTTTTAACGCGTGCCATGTGTCAGTCTCCGCTCAAAGGCCGTAGGGCAGGTAGGTCTTGATGATCTTGGCGTCGGACGCCGTCATGACCTTGGTGCCGCGGTTTTGTCGGATGTACTTGGCGCTGTGGCTCATCAGCCGGTGGCGCTTGCCCGCAACGCCGGCCTTGATGAGGCCGGACGCAGTGAGTTTGAAGCGCTTTTTGGCGCCTGACTTGGTCTTCAGTTTCGGCATTTCTCTGCGGAGCGTGAGCCCCGTCCTCTGGCGTATTGATGAACCGTCCTGGCATGCCATTGGCCAGACGGTTCCGAAGGGGAGGGCGAATACGCGAAAGGGTGGGGGAAAGCAAGGGTTTGGAGTCTCCGCCAGCAGGCGCGCGACCTGGAGGCTTTCCGTGCGTTGAGCCGGGCTGTAGGCCTTAGTCGAACCGGAAACGAGCCCATGGCCCGCAAAGCCGCCGCCAAGAAACCCGCCGCAGCGCCGCCGAAGACGCGCCAGTCTGTTTTGATCAAGGCCTTCCTGGCGCGGCCGCGATTACTGGCCTCACTCGGCGTGGGAGCGGCGGTCTGGCTGGCCTGCGCCTTCCTGACGCCGTTTGAGTGGAGCACCGGCGCGATCCTCGGCTGGGACGCCTGCGCCCTGGTGTTCATCGCCGCCATGATCGCCTTCATGGCCGGCAAATCTCCGGCCGAGATCCGCCAGGAGGCGGCGGGCCAGGATGAGGGCCAGGGGGTGATCCTGGCCGTGGTGATCCTGGCGGCGGCCTTCAGTGTGGCGGCGGTGGGCGTTGAGCTTTCCACCGCCAAGGCTGATCATGGTGTGGAGAAGGCCTGGCGGGTGGCGCTGGCCTTCGGGACGGTGGCGGCGTCCTGGTTCATGGTCCACCTCATCTTCGCCCTGCATTACGCCCACGAGTACTACGCGCCCAGCCCGGAACTCACCGGCGACGCCGTGGCCGAGGGCCTCTCCTTCCCCGGCAAGGCGCCGCCGGACTACTGGGATTTCCTGCACTTCTCGACCGTGATCGGGGTGGCGGCTCAGACCGCCGACATCGCGTTCACGTCCAAGGCGCTGCGGCGGATCGGGACCATCCACGGAATCGTGGCCTTCACCTTCAACACGGTGGTCTTGGCGCTCACCATCAACCTGTTGGCGGGGCTCTTTGGGGGGAGCTAGGGGCTCGTCGTCCCGTGCGGTACGCGCTTGATCACCTGCAGGGCCAGGATCAGGGCCGGCACGATCAGGATGGCGGTGAGGGCGAAGGGGGCGCCGGGCGAGACCAGGCTGAAGAGCTGGCCCGCATAGATGGGGCCGCCGATGCGGGCCAGCGCATTGTTGGACATGTTGAGGCCCAGCATCTCGCCCTGGCGATCGGGCGGGGTGGCCTTGGAGATCAGGCCCACCAGGTTGGGGAAGCAGATCGACTGGCCAAAGCCGACGATGGCCAGGCCCAGCACCGCCTGGGCCGGGACCATCGAGGTGAACTGCACCAGCATGCCGACGAACATCAGGCACAGGCCGGCGATCAGCACCCGGGGCTCGCCGAAGCGGGCCACCAGCCAGCCGGTGGCGATGCCCTGGCTGAAGGCCCCGATCACCCCGATGACCATGAAGGCCAGGCCGATCTCCCGCGGGCCCCAACCGAACTTGGCGGCGGTCCAAAGACCATAGGTCGCCTCGATGCCCGCGAAGCCCGAGACGATGACGAAGGAGATGATCAGGATGCGGGCGATCACCGGGTGGGCGAAGGCCTCGCGAAGGGCGACCTGACGACCACGGGGGCGAACGTCAGGGGTGCCGGGCCGGGTCTCGCGCACGAAGAAGAAGACGCCGGCCGCCGAGGTGAGGCCAAGGGCGGCGGCCGCGAACAGGGGCAACTGGAAGCCGATGGGGCCAAGGCTGGGCTGGGCCAGCAGGCCACCGAGGGCAGGGCCGGTCATGAAGCCCAGGGAAAAGGCCGAGCCCATCACCCCCATGCGACCGGCCCGCTTCTCGGGCGGGGTGATGTCGGCCATGCAGCCCTGCAGGGTGGAGATGTTGCCGGCGAAGAAGCCGCCGGCGAACCGGGCAACGAAGGCGAACGCGATGTTGGGAGAGAAGGCGAGCGCCACATAGGCGAGCGCGCTGACCGCGATTGTGACGATCAGCACCGGGCGACGGCCCACGCGGTCCGAGAGCCGCCCCCAGAAGGGCTCGCCCAGGAACTGGCCGAAGGAGAACATCGAGAACAGCAGGGCGATCTGCCAGGCCGGGGCGTCGAAGGCCTGGCCGAAGAAGGGCAGCAGCGGGATCACCACGCCGAAACCGGCGATGTTCAGGAACACCACCGATAGCAGGATCACGAGGGCGCGGAGGTCCTGCTTGTCGGCCGGGACGCTCGCGCCGGGCAGGGTCACGGCGTCGGTTCGTTCAGCTTGCCGAGCGCGATGGCCCGCCGGGTCGCCGAGAGCGCCAGCAGAATGGCCGGTGTCACCACCAGGGCTCCCAGGATGAAGGGCCCGTCTCGCATCAGCGGCACCATCAGCCCCGCGCAGATCGGTCCGGTCACCCGCGCCAGGGCGCCCGTGGCGTTGTTCAACCCCATGATCTGGCCCTGCCGGTGCGGATCGGCGGTGCGCGAGATGATCGCGCCGACGTTCGGGAAGGCCACCGACTGGCCGGCCGCGGTCAGGCACATCAGGGCGATGGTCATCGTGCCGTTGATGGAGAAGATCTGCAGGGCCGCGGCCACCGCCGTCATGCCCATGCCCACCGCCAGCATCACGCCCTCGCCATACTTTTCCGACATACGACCGGTGACCAAGGTCTGGAAGAAGAAGGCGGTGGCGCCGGTGAAGGCGAAGCAGACGGCGATGTCACGCGGACCCCAGCCGAAACGGGCTTGGGACCAGAGGCCGAACTGGCTCTCGATGCCGGTGAATGCGAAGCCCACCAGGAAGGTCAGCAGCATCATGCGCCCGATCACCGGGTGGCCCACCGCCTCGCCGATCGCCGACCAGCGGCTGGGGCGATGGCTGATGCCTTCCTCGCGGACCCGGCTTTCCTTGATCACGATGGCGATGGCGATGACGCACAGGGCCGCCAGACCGGAGGCGATGAAGAGCGGGATGCGGAAGCCGGCCGGGCCCATGCCCTCGTGGGCGAAGAAGCCGCCCACCGAGGGGCCGATGATCAGACCGACGTTCCAGGCCGCGCCCTGATAGCTCATCTGGCGGGCGCGCTTCTCGGGCGGCGTGACGTCGGCGATATAGCCCTGGACCACCGCGCCGTTACCGGCCGCCAGCCCGCCCACCAGGCGGATGGCGAAGGCCACCCAGATATTGGGGGCGAAGGCCAGCGCCAGGTAGCAGAGGCAGTTGCCCATGATGGTGGAGATCAGCAGCGGCTTGCGGCCGTACTTGTCCGACAGTCGGCCCCACAGGGGCTCGCCGAAGAAGGCGCCCACCGAATAGGCGCCGAAGATCAGCCCGATCTGCCAGGGCGCCGCGTCGAAGGACTTGGCGTAGAAGGGCAACAACGGGACGATGATCCCGAAGCCCAACATGTTGATAAAGATAACGGCGATCAGCGACGCCGCAGCAAAGCGCGGCGCCGGGGCCTTATACGGCTCGGATTCAGACATAATGATCCGGTGTTAGGCCGCGCCGTCGGGGGCGTAAAGACCCAGCGTGATGCTTGGTTGTCGCAGATCACTTAAGACCACGAAAAAGCGGCCGCCCCTGGGGGACGGCCGCCTGAATCGTATGTTGGCCGGAGTCTAGCGGGGCGCCAGGATCATGATCATCTGGCGGCCTTCCATGCGGGGCTCGTACTCGACCTTGGCCACCGGCTCGAAGTCGGCCTTCACCTGCTGGAGCAGCTTCATGCCGAGTTCCGGGTGGGCGAGTTCGCGGCCACGGAAGCGCAGGGTGACCTTCACCTTGTCGCCTTCTTCGAAGAAGCGGTGCATGGAGCGCGCTTTGACTTCGTAGTCGTGGATGTCGATGTTGGGGCGGAGCTTGATCTCCTTGATCTCCACCACCTTCTGACGCTTGCGCGCCTCGTTCTTCTTTTTCTGCTCCTGGAACTTGAACTTGCCGTAGTCCAGGATCTTGCAGACCGGCGGGTCAGCGTTCGGCACGATCTCCACCAGGTCGAGGCCGGCTTCTTCAGCAGCCTCCAGAGCGGAAGAGGTCGGCATCACGCCCTGCTTCTCACCGTGCTGATCGATGAGCAGAACTTTTGGGACGCGGATGTCGTCATTGATGCGCGGTCCGTCTTTGACGGGCGGCGCCTGCATGGGGCGGCGAATAGGCTTTTGCTCCGTGAGCTATTTCAAGGCGAACGCACCGGCGGCGCGAAGCGCTCCGGGGTCGTGCGGACAGTATATGACCTTGCGGACCCCGGCGATCAAGCGCCGCCGGGGGCTGGGGCCAAAGCATTCGCCGCCTGTGCGACGCTCGCCACAGCCAGATCGCCCAGATTATCAGCCTGCAGCACCGCCACATGGCCGCGCGGAGCCGACAGGCTGGGGTCCGAGGCCCGTGAGAACAGCACGATGGTCGGCGCGCCCGTGGCGGCGGCCAGGTGCAGCGGTCCGGTGTCGTTTCCCACCACCAGGGCGGCCTTGGCCCCCAGGATGGCGATGCGCGCGAAGTCTGTGCGGCCGGTGAGGTCGCGGGCCTTGCCGACATAGCGCTGGATCTGCCGGGCCTCGGCGCTCTCCTGAGGGCCGCCCAGGATGACGATGTCGAAGCCGCGGTTGTAGAGAATCTTGCCCAGCTCGCCGTAGCGGTCGACGGGCCAACGCTTGTCCAGCCGGTGCGCCGAGCCGCCGGGGATGAACAGCACATAGGGCCTGGGCATCACGCCGCCGGCCACGGGGCGTTCCTGCGGCGCCTTGCGCAGCACCCAGGACAGGTCCGGCGGCGGCGCGCTGCCGGGCTCGGTCGGCGCGTCAGGATAGATGCCCGCATACTTCAGCTGATCGGCCTGGCGCTCCAGGGTGTGCATGGAATTGCGGTGCGGGTTCTTGTGGGGCAGGGCGCAGCCGAGCGCGATCCCCGACCACTCCGGCGGGAAGGGCCGCAGCATCTGGAAGATGCGGTTCGACGCCGAGGAGGTCTGCAGGTCATAGACCCGGTCGTATTTGGCCTTCTTGATCCGGGTTCGCAGGGCCAGCCAGGCGCCGGGGCCGCTAGGCTTGCCGTCGGTCTCCACGGCGTTGAAGTAGGGCGAGCTCTTGGCCAGGCCCTCGAACTGCGGGGTGGTCAGCAGGGTGATGTGGGCGCGCTTGTGCGCTTCCCGAATCCTCTTCATCGCCGCCAGGGCCAGGACGAAGTCGCCCAGGGCCGACAGCTTGATCACCAGGATCTTCTTGATCTCACGCGCCATGGGCCCTCGCCGTCAGCACGCGTTCATAGGCTTCCATTGTGGCCGCGCACATGGCCTGGGCGGAATAGAGCTGGCGGGCGCGGGCCGAGGCCAGCTCCCCCATCTTGCGAAGCGCGTTGGGCCCAAGCGCGATGGCGTGGGTCATGGCCGCGGCCCAGGCCGGCGCATCGCCGGGCGGGACAAGCCAGCCGGTCTTGCCGTCCAGGACGGTCTCGGTGGCGCCGCCGTGGCTGGAGGCGATCACCGGGCGGCCCATGGCCTGGGGTTCCACGGCGGTGCGGCCGAAGGACTCGGGCACGGTGGTGGGCAGGATGGCCAGGTCACAGACCAGGCAGGCGGCCGGCATGTCGTCGCAATGACCCACCAGCTTGATCTCAGGCGTAAGGCCCAGGTCGCGGATCGAGGCTTCGAGCTCCTCGCGATAGTCGGTGCGGCCCTGGTCGTCGCCGGCGAAGATGATCAGGAAATTGGACTGGCCCTGCGCCTTCATCCGGGCGGCGGCCTCGATGATGGTGGGGTGGCCCTTGATGCGCGTCAGGCGTCCGCCCAGCAGGATCTTCACCCGGTCGTCATCCGGCGCGATGCCCCAGGCGGTACGCAGATCGGCGAGCCGCTCGCGAGTCACCCAGGCGGGGTCGAAGCGGTCCAGATCGACGCCGCGCGGGATCGTGACGATCTTCTCCGGCGGCAGGTCGTGTTCCCGCAGGACATGGTCGCGGGTGTAGTCGGAATTGGCGATCACCAGGTCGCCCCGGGTCATCACCGCATTGTACCAGCGCTTCAGCTTGGTCTTGGCGTTGTAGATGCCGTGATAGGTGGCCACGAAGGGCGTGCCGGTCGCCTGGGCCGCCCACAGGGCCGAGAAGGCCGGGGCGCGGCTGCGGGCATGGACCAGGCTGACCTTCTCCCTGCGGATCAGGTCCACCAGCCGCGCGGCGTTGCCCAGCATCACCAGCGGGTTCTTCGACTGCACGGGCATCTGGGCCAGACGGCCGCCATCGGCCTCCAGCCGCGCGGTCATGCGTCCGCCCCGGGTGGCCACCAGGGCCTTGCCGCCGGCGCGCACCACCGCATTGGCCACGTCGATGGTGGTCTGTTCGGCGCCGCCCGTCTCAAGCTCGGGGACGACCTGCAGTAATGTGAAGTTGAGAGGCAGTGTCACGGCCATCTGCATAACGCACTGCGGCGCCGCGTAAAGCCCGACGCACGCTGACGGCCCCTCATGCACGGGCTATTGATCAGCGATGAGCGAAGAGATGGGTTTCCTGGCGCGGCCGGACGGCGAGCGGGTGGCATGGCGCCGCGTGGCGGGCGAGGGCCCCACTGTGGTCTGGCTGGGGGGCTTCCGGTCAGACATGGCCGGGACCAAGGCCGAGGCGATCGCCGACTGGGCGCAGGCGCGGGGCCGAGCCTATGTCCGCTTCGACTATTTCGGCCACGGCGAGTCCAGCGGCGACTTTGCGCACGGGACCATCACCCGCTGGCGCGAGGATGCGCTGGCCGTGATCGACGACCTCACCGAGGGGCCCCTGGTCCTGGTGGGCTCCTCCATGGGCGGCTGGATCAGCTGCCTGGCCGCCGTCGTGAGGCCAGATCGCATCAAGGCCCTGGTGCTGATCGCGCCGGCGCCCGACTTCACCGAGACCTTGATGGCGCCCGAGATCGACGCGGCGGGGCGAGAGTCGCTCGCCCGGGACGGCGTCTGGCTGCGGCGCAGCGACTATGGCGAGCCCTATCCGATCACCACCAAGCTGCTGGAGGACGGCACCCGCTGGTCGATCCTGCCCGGCCCCGTGCCGATCACCGCGCCGGTGCGCATCCTGCAGGGTGGGGCCGATCCGGACGTCCCCTGGCGCCACGCCCTGCAACTGGCCCAGGCGCTCAACAGCGACGACCTGGTCTTCAGCCTGATCAAGGACGGCGATCATCGCCTCTCGCGGCCGCAGGACCTGGCCCGGCTGCTGGCGGCGCTCGACGAGGTCTGTCTGGACTGAGAAATGGCGTGTCCGGACAGGACTTTCGTTGCCGCCCGCGCCGCGACCAGCCAGACCTTGGCCATGACAAGCCAACACCCCGCCAAGTCCGCCACGGATGAGCTGATCGAGATCGGCAAGACCGTCGGCGTAGCCCTGCTGATCGCCCTGGTGCTGCGGGTCATCTTCTTCCAGCCCTTCACCATCCCCTCGGAGTCCATGGAGCCGGCCCTGCTGAAGGGCGACTACATCATCGTCTCCAAGTACGACTACGGCTGGAGCGCCCACTCCATCCCCTTCAGTCCGCCGCTGTTTCATGGCCGCATCCTGGACAAGCAGCCCAAGCGCGGCGACGTGGTGGTCTTCCATCTGCCGCGCGACAAGAAGATCACCTACATCAAGCGGCTGATCGGTCTGCCCGGCGACCGTGTGCGGGTGGCGGGGGGGCAGGTCTACGTCAACGGCAGGGCCATCCCGCGCAAACCGCTCGGCATGATCGAGGACCCCGGCGCGCCGGGCGTGCAGGTGATGCGGTACGCCGAGCCCAAGCCGGGTGGCGCCAGCTATGTCACCTTCGACCGCGATCCTCACCACGAAGGCGACGACACGGACGTCTATGTGGTGCCCGAAGGCCACTACTTCATGATGGGCGACAATCGCGACAACTCGCTGGACAGCCGCTGGCCGCAGGAGATCGGGGTCGGCTACGTCCCGGCCGAGAACCTGGTGGGCAAGGCGCGCTTCATCATGCTGTCCTGGAAGGGCGGCGCCTCGATCTTCAAGCCCTGGACGTGGGTGATGCGGTTCGACGCGTCGCGCGCCTTCCACAAGCTGGACTAGAGCATTTTCCGATAAGTGTGAAACGGTTATCGGATCGAAAAATGCTCTAACTTTTTGAATTAGAGCCCTTTTCGCCCGCTCTGAATGATTCAATCAGAGCGGAAAGGGCTCTAGCGGGTCGCGTACTCGGCGCGGCTGATCTGGCCATCGTGGTTGGCGTCGATGCGGTCGAATTGGGCGGCGGCCACGCTGGGACGGGCCAGCGACGGCAGGGCGGCGGCGCCCACAGCCGCGGCGATGGCGGCTCCGACCAGCAGGCGCAGGCCCTTTCGGGAAGCCCGGGGCCTGGCCGGCGCCTCGAGCTGCTGGTCGATGAAAGCCCGCAAGGCCTCGCTGGCTGAGCGGCCGTCGGCGCGGCAACGAGCCATGAAGGCTTCCTTGGTCGGATGCGGAATCCGAATCTCCAGGGATTCGCTCTTCTTCAGCCGTCTGGGCTCGGTCATGGGGCGGTCCTCAGAAGCATTCGCCACGATAGCCAAGCCTATGTCGCGTCCCTGTGACAGGAAAAAGGTGTCCGGACAGTCGGGGATAGGGTCCTACCCGCCCGCCGCCAGGATCGCGGCGAGACCTTCACGGTAGGTGGGATAGCGCGGCCGCCAGCCAAGCTCAGCCTTGGCCAGGGCGTTCGAGACCCGCTTGGTCTCGGCGTAGAAGCGCCGCGCCGAGGGTTTGAGCGCCTCGAGGTCGAGGGTCTCCTCAGGCGGCGGGTCCAACCCCAGCAGCTTGGCGGCATGGGCCACCACCTGGCTGTTGGGCGCCGGCTCGTCGTCGCAGAGATTGTAGATCCCGCCGGCGCGGGGCCGGGCGATGGAGGCCTCCAGGCCCGCGGCCAGGTCATCGACGTGGATGCGGCTGAACACCTGGCCCGGCGCGGCGACCCGGCGGGCGCGCCCCTCCCGCAGGCGGTCGAAGGCCGAGCGGCCGGGGCCGTAGATGCCCGGCAGCCGGTGGATGGTGACGGTCAGGCCCATGCCGCGCCCCACTTCAAGCCAGTCCCGCTCGGCGCCGACCCGGCGCGCGCCTTCGGTGGACTGGGCGGCCAACCGGCTCCGCTCGAACACCCAGCCGCCGCGCCGGTCGCCATAGACGCCGGTGGTGGACAGGTAGCCGATCCAGTCGGGAAAGGCGCCGGCCTTGGCCATGGGGCGCACCAGGGCGGGCAGGGCCGGGCAGCCCAGCGCAGTCGGCGGCGCGGTGATCAGCACGGCCTGGGCGGAGCCCACCTCAGCGGCGATGGCGTCGGGGTCGTTGAGCGGCACGGGCTCGATCCCCTCGGCCGCGAGCCGTGCGGCCCCGCCTTCGTCGCGGAAGGTCGCCGCCACGCTCCAGCCCTGTGGCCCCAGGCGTCTCGCCAGGGCGCGGGCGGAGAAACCGTAGCCGAAGACGAAAAGGCGCATGACCAGGCTTAGAGCAGGGCCTGGATGGCGGCGCGGGCCGCGTCGGCGAACTCTGGCCGGCGCAATGCGAAGGCCACATTGGCCCGCAGCAGGCCGATCTTGTCGCCGCAGTCGTAGGTGACCCCGTCATACTCCAGGGCGTGGAAGGTCTGGGTCTTCATCAGCTGGACCATGCCGTCGGTGAGCTGAATCTCTCCGCCCGCGCCCTTGCCCTGGCGCTCCAGCAGATCGAAGATTTCCGGCTGAAGGATGTAGCGGCCCGAGATGAACAGGTTCGAGGGCTCGGTCCCCGGGGCGGGCTTCTCCACCATGCCGGTCATGCGGTTCAGGCGGCCGTCCTGGCCGTCGAGGGCGACGATGCCGTACTTGTGGGCCTCGCCGTCGGGGCAGGGCTCCACGGCGATGATGTTGCCGCCGACCTTTTCGTAGGAGGCGACGGCCTGGGCCAGGGCCGGGGTGTCGGCGGCCATCAGCATGTCGGGCAGCATGACGGCGAAGGGCTCATCGCCGATGATGTGGCGAGCGCACCAGACCGCGTGGCCGAGACCCAGCGGCGCCATTTGGCGCACGAAACTCATGCCGCCGGGCTTGGGCAGGTCGGCTCGGACCTCGGCCAGGATGTCGGTCTTGCCCTTGGCCTCCAGGGCGGTCTCGATCTCCGGGTTGGCGTCGAAATAGTCCTCGATGGCGCCCTGTCCGCGGCCGGTGACGAAGACGATGTGCTCGATCCCCGCGGCGCGGGCCTCCTCCACCACATAGGAGAGGATAGGGCGGTCGAAGATGTTCAGCATGTTCTTCGGCGTGGTCTTGGCGCCGGGAAGCACCCGGGTCCCCAGACCCGCCACGGGAAGCACAGCCTTGCGCACGCGTTTCGTCATTCCGTCCTCCGTCCGGCTTTGCCTAGAGGAGCCAGGGACCGAAATCCATAACCGCCTTATGACGAGGGCTGCGAAACCTTCGTCCGCCTGCCGGCTACTCGACGGTGACCGACTTGGCGAGGTTGCGGGGCTGATCGACGTCGGCGCCCTTCTGGACGGCCACGTGATAGGCCAGCAGCTGAATCGGCGCGGAGAACACCAGGGGCGCCACCAGGGGATCGCAGGTGGGGACAATGATCACCTTCACGCCGGCCGGCGCGTTCTGAGCGCCCTGGGCGTCGGTGAACAGGATGATCGGGCCGCCGCGCGCCATCACCTCGCTCATGTTGGACATGGTCTTTTCGTAGAGCGCGTCGCTGGGGGCGATGACGATCACCGGGGTGGCCTCGTCGATCAGGGCGATGGGGCCGTGCTTCAGCTCGCCAGCGGCATAGCCCTCGGCGTGGATGTAGCTGATCTCCTTCAGCTTCAGCGCGCCTTCCAGGGCCAGAGCCGACATGGCGCCGCGGCCGAAATAGAGCACGTCGCGGGCCTTTGCGAGGTCAGGGGCGAGCGCGCGGATAGCGTCCTCCACCGCGATGGACTGGGCGATCAGGCGCGGCGCCTCCAGCAGCAGCTTGGAGAGGCGCGCCTCCTCCGCGGCGTCGAACATTCCCCGCGCAGCGCCGGCGGCGATGGCGAGAGCCGTCAGGGCCGCCACCTGGCTGGTGAAGGCCTTGGTGGAGGCCACCCCGATCTCCGGCCCCGCATGGGTGGGGAAGAGCAGGTCGGCCTCGCGGGCCATGGTGCTCTCATGGACATTGACCACGGCGGCGGTCGCCAGGCCCTGGCCCTTGCACCAGCGCAGGGCCGCCAGGGTGTCGGCGGTCTCGCCCGATTGGGAGACGACGATGGCGAGCGTGCCCTGGGTCACCGGCGGCTCGCGGTAGCGGAACTCCGAGGCCACCTCGACGTCCACGGGGATGCGGGCCAGGCGCTCGAACAGGTAGCGGCTGATCAGGCCGGCATAGAAGGCGGTGCCGCAGGCGATGATCTGGATGCGGTCGACCTTGGAAAAGTCGATGCCGCCGGGCGCGGTGGCCTTGCCGCTGACCGGGTCGAGATAGGCCGAGAGGGTGTGCTGGCAGGCGTCGGGCTGATCATGGATCTCTTTTTCCATGAAATGCCGGTAGTTGCCGCGCTCCACCAGGGCCGCGGACGGCGAGACGACGCGCATCTCGCGAGTGACCGCCTGGCCGTGCTCGTTGAAGATCGAGGCTGAGCTGTGATCGATGGCGACATAGTCGCCCTCTTCCAGATAGGCGATGCGGGTGGTGAAGGGGCCGACGGCCAGGGCGTCTGAGCCCAGGAACATCTCGCCCGAGCCATACCCCACCACCAGCGGGCTGCCGCGGCGGGCGCCCAGGATCAAGTCGTCGCGGCCCTCGATCAGGACGGCGATGGCGTAGGCGCCGTGCAAGCGGTCCAGGGTGGCCTTCAGGGCGGCCAGGGGCTCAAGCCCGGTGGCCAGGTTTGAATCCATCAGGTGGGCGATGACCTCGGTGTCGGTCTGGCTCTCGAAGCCGCGGCCCTTGGCCTCCAGCTCTCGGCGAAGTTCGGCGAAGTTCTCGATGATGCCATTGTGGACCAGGGTCACCTTGCCCGCCTGATGCGGGTGGGCGTTGGCTTCGGATGGGGCGCCGTGAGTGGCCCAGCGAGTGTGGCCGATGCCGACCATGGCCTTCAGGGGGTCAGCGGCGAGCACATCCTCGAGGGCTCGGATCTTGCCCTTGGCGCGGCGACGCTCGACCTTGCCACCCGCCAGCCCGGCGATCCCGGCGCTGTCATAGCCTCGGTACTCAAGGCGCTTCAGACTTTCCAGGAGCCGATCCTGAACCGGGGCCGTCCCGACAATACCGATGATGCCGCACATGGACCCGAGGTTCCTTTTGTCAAACGAAGGCGCAATAATCTTTGAAAGCCACGCCGCCTTTAGCATTCGCAAACGTGGCGTCGATTAAATCTCAGTTTCGTATCGTTTCGAGAGCTGCCCCCTGATGACAAAGCGCGCCTATTTCGGAACTGACGGCATCCGCGGTCAGGCCAACAGCCATCCGATGACCGCCGAGGTCGCGCTGCGCGTCGGCCTGGCGGCGGGCAAGCTGTTCATGTCGCAGGACGACCGGCGCCACATGGTGGTGATCGGCAAGGACACGCGGTTGTCGGGCTACATGGTGGAGCCGGCCCTGGTGGCGGGGTTCGCCAGCGTGGGCATGGACGTGCGCCTGCTGGGGCCGATGCCGACGCCGGGCGTGGCGATGATGACGCGGTCCCTGCGCGCCGACCTGGGCGTGATGATCTCGGCCTCGCACAACGCCTACATCGACAACGGCATCAAGCTGTTCGGCCCCGACGGCTACAAGCTGTCGGACGAGCGTGAGCTGGAGATCGAGGCCCTGATGGACCAGCCCCTGGCCGAGGGCCTCGCCGCACCGGCCGCGCTGGGCCGGGTCGCCCGCGTCGACGACAGCCAGGCGCGCTACGTGGAGATCGCCAAGGCCACCTTCCCGCGCCGGATGAGTCTCGCCGGCCTGCGTGTGGTGATCGATTGCGCCAACGGGGCGGCCTATAAGGTGGCGCCGGTGGTGCTGTACGAACTGGGCGCCGAGGTGATCAAGATCGGGGTCGATCCGAACGGCGCCAATATCAACGAGGAGTGCGGCTCCACCCACCCCGAGGCCATGGTGCGGGCGGTGAAGGAGTATCGCGCCGATATAGGCATCGCCCTGGACGGCGACGCCGACCGCCTGCTGATCTGCGACGAGAAGGGCCACGTGGTCGACGGCGACCAGATCATGGCCCTGATCGCCGACAACTGGGCCAAGCGCGACCGGCTGGCCGGCGGCGGGGTGGTGGCCACGGTGATGTCGAACCTCGGTCTGGAGCGCTTCCTGGCGGCGCGGGACCTGAAGCTGGAACGCACCGCGGTGGGCGATCGCGCGGTGATGGTGCGTATGCGCGAGGGCGGCTTCAACCTGGGCGGCGAGCAATCGGGCCATATGATCATGTCGGACTTCTCCACCACCGGCGACGGCCTGCTGGCGGCGCTGCAGGTGCTGGCGGTGCTGAAACAGACCGAGAAGCCGATGAGCGAACTGGCCCACCAGTTCGAACCGGTGCCGCAACTGCTGCAGAACGTGCGCTTCTCCGGCGGCAAGCCGCTTGAGGACGAACAGGTCAAGAAGGTGCTGGCCGCCGCGCAGGTGCGCCTGAACGGGTCTGGCCGCCTGGTGGTCCGGGCCTCGGGCACCGAACCCCTGATCCGGGTCATGGCCGAGGGCGACGACGAGAAGCTGGTCCGCGATGTGGTCAAGGATATCGTCGGCGCGGTCAAGAAGGCCGCAGCCTGAGGCTCCGCCCCGTCTGAAACGGCTTAGACCCGGGCAGCGACTACACGCCTATTTGAAGGCCCGTGCCGCTGCGGCAAGCTGAACAAAGGGTCTCACAGGCTGTTCAACGCCCAGAATTCATGTCAGCTTCGTAATGTTCGGGCCGCTCGACCGGCCGGGACGGAAAAGAAGGACAGTCCTTGGGAGGACACATGCAGCGTAATCCCGTTATCGCGGGCGCAGCGCGAGGACCGATCCGGGCAACCAGCTCGATCGCCTGCCTCGCCTTTGTCGCGCTCCTCGCCGTCGCCTTCTGGGCCGGGGCGCTCTGGATTGGAACCGTACTCTTCAACCTGCTGAGCTAGACGCCGCAGCTTGACCGAGTCGTGGGAGCAACGCCGCAGCGGCGCTGCTTGTCTGCGGCCTACGCCCTCCCGATGGAGGCGTACTTGAACCCCCTCGAGCGCAGGTCCTCGGGCTTGTAGATATTGCGCAGGTCCACCAGGGTCGGGGTCTTCATCAGCAGCTTGATCCGGTCGAGATCGAGCGCCCGGAACTGATCCCATTCGGTGATGATCACCAGCACGTCGGCGCCGGCGGCGGCTTCATAGGCGTCGGCCTTGAAGTCCACATCCTTCAGCATGTGCTTGGCCTCTTCCCCCTCGGGGTCGAAGGCCTGGATCTTCGCGCCCAGCTTCTGGAGGGCGGGCAGGATGTCGAGGGCGGGCGCATCGCGCATGTCGTCGGTGTTGGGCTTGAAGGTCAGGCCGAGCACGCCGACCGTCTTGCCGGCCAGGTCACCCTCGACGGCCGTGGCCACCTTGGCGGACATGGCCTTCTTGCGGGCGTCGTTGATCGCCACCGTGGTCTCGATCAGCCGCACGGGGCTGCCGGCGTCGGTGGCGGTGCGCACCAGGGCCAGGGTGTCCTTCGGGAAGCAGGAGCCGCCGTAGCCGGGACCGGCGTTGAGGAACTTGCCGCCGATCCGCTTGTCCAGGCCAATGCCCTTGGCCACCTGCTGCACGTCGGCGCCGAGCGCCTCGCAGAGGTCGGCGATCTCGTTGATGTAGGTGATCTTCAGCGCCAGGAAGGCGTTGGCGGCGTACTTGATCAGCTCACTGGTGCGGCGGCTGGTGAAGACGATCGGCGTCTCGTTCAGATAGAGCGGCCGGTAGAGCTCGGTCATCACCGGCCGAGCGCGCTCGTCCTCCAGGCCCACCACCACCCGGTCGGGACGCTTGAAGTCCTCGATGGCCGCGCCCTCGCGCAGGAACTCCGGATTGGAGACCACGGCGAACTGGGCGTCGGGGCGCCTGGCCTTGATGATGCGCTCGATCTCGTCGCCGGTGCCCACCGGCACGGTGGACTTGGTGACGATGACGGTGAAGCCGTCCAGCAGGCCGGCGATCTCCTCGGCGGCGGCATAGACGTATGAGAGGTCGGCATGGCCGTCGCCGCGGCGCGAGGGCGTGCCGACGGCGATGAACACCGCATCGGCCTTCTTCACCGCCTCGGCGGCCTCGGTGTCGAAGGAGAGGCGCCCGGCCTTGACGTTCTGGGCCACCAGCACATCGAGGCCCGGCTCGTAGATCGGGATGCCGCCCGCCTTCAGGCGTTCGATCTTGCCGGCGTCCTTGTCGATGCAGATCACCTCATGACCGAAGTCGGCGAAGCAGGCCCCGCTCACCAGGCCCACATAGCCCGTGCCGATCATCGTGACGTGCATCTTCTATCCCCGAGTTCGTGCTGGCCCTGCGTCAGGCCGGTACATGTGTTTGCAGCGCAGCAAAAGCGGCGCCGTACGATCAGACTTCCTGGTTGTAGGCGCCGACCTGGGGCCGCTTGGCGAGCCGCGGCTTCACCTCTTCGCGGAACAGGGCGCGCATGTCGGCGTCCGACTGGGTACTCTCCACCACCACCACGATCTCAGGCTTGTTGGAGGAGGCCCGCACCAGGACCCAGGAGCCGTCTTCCAACGCCACGCGGACGCCGTTGACGGTGATGACCTCCACGATCTTGCGGCCCAGGATCGTGCCGCCGGCCTTGGCCAGGGCCTCGTACTCGGCGACGACATCGTCCACGACGCCGTACTTCACCTCGTCGCCGCAGTGGGGCGACATGGTGAGCGAGGTGTAGGCGATCGGCAGGGCGTCCTTCAGCTGCGAGAGCTTCTTGTCCGCGTTGCGGTCCATCATCGCCAGGATCGCGGCGGCCGCCGTCAGGCCGCAGTCATAGCCCCAGCCCAAGGGGGCGTTGAAGAAGAAGTGACCGCTCTTCTCAAAACCGGCGAGCGCGCCCAGTTCGGCGGTCTTGCGCTTGATGTAGGAGTGGCCGGTCTTCCAGTAGACGGTCTTGGCGCCGTTGGCGGCCAGCACCGGGTCGGTGGCGTAGAGTCCGGTGGACTTCACGTCGACCACGAAGGTGGCGTTCTTGTGCAGGACCGACAGGTCGCGAGCCAGCATCAGGCCGATCTTGTCGGCGAAGATCTCCTCGCCGGTGTCGTCCACCACGCCGCAGCGGTCGCCGTCGCCGTCGAAGCCCAGGGCGAGGTCCGCGCCATGCTCGCGCACCGCCTTGGCCATCTCCTGCAGCATCTCGTGGTCTTCAGGGTTGGGGTTGTAGCGCGGGAAGGTCCAGTCGAGCTCGCAGTCCATCTCGATGACCTCGACGCCCATCCGGCGCAGGGCCTCGGGGGCGAAGGCGCCGGCGGTGCCGTTGCCGCAGGCGCAGACCACCTTCAACGGCCGCTTCACCGCCACGCGGGCGACGATGTCGGCGACATAGCGTTCCGAAACGCCGGAGACATGGCTGAGCGAGCCGCCGGGCCGCATCTTGCCCTCGCCGCCCAGGACGATCTCCTTGAGTCGACCCATCTCGACGGGACCGAAGGTCAGCGGGCGCTGCGCACCCATCTTCACGCCGGTCCAGCCGTTCTCGTTGTGACTGGCCGTGACCATGGCCACGCAGGGGGCGTCCAGGTCGAATTGGGCGAAGTAGGCGATGGGCGACAGGGCCAGGCCGATGTCCAGCACCTCGCAGCCGGCGGCCAGCAGGCCCACGGTCAGGGCCTGTTTCACATTGATGGAGTAGGAGCGGAAGTCGTGGCCGATGACGATCTTGGTCTGGCCCAGCTCCTGGATATAGGTCCCCAGGCCCAGCCCCAGGGCCTCGATGCCCAGCAGGTTGATGTCGGGCCCCAAAAGCCAGCGCGCGTCGTATTCCCGGAAGCCGGTGGCCTTCACCAGCGGATAGATTTCATAGTCGAGGGTGTTGGGGACGAGGTCGTCGCGCGGAACGGGAAGCATCAGGACTCCATCGTATGTCTTCGGCAGGGTTCTTAGAGGTCTTGAGACCTTAAGACCATGCGAACGCGAGCCTTGAACTTGTGTTTCGTGACGATTGCTAGACGCCCGCGCGCACCAGGTCGTGAACACGCAAGATTCCGACCGGCTTCGCGCCGTCCACCACGAACAGCACGGTGACCATCGGCAGTGGGTCGCTCATCAGGGCCAGCGCCTCGCCGGCCAGCATGCCGGGGGGCGCGGTCTTCTTGGGGCCCGACGTCATGACCTCGCCGGCGGTGTGCGCCATCAGGCCGTCGATGTGGCGGCGCAGGTCGCCGTCGGTGATCACGCCTTGCAGGGCGCCGTCCGGGCCGGTGACGCCGACGATGCCGAAGGCCTTTTCCGTCATCACCAGCAGGGTCTGGGCCATCGGGGTCTGGAGCGACACGAGGGGCAGTTCGTCGGCCCCGTGCATCAGGTCGCCCACCGTCTGCAGCATGGCGCCCAACTTGCCGCCGGGGTGGAAGGTCTTGAAGTCCTTGGCCGTGAAGCCGCGCCGCTCCAGCAGTGCGACGGCCAGGGCGTCGCCCAGCGCGATCTGCAGGGTGGTGGAGGTGGTGGGCGCCTTGACCTCGGCGGTGGCCTCTGCGGCGTCGGCCAACTGCAGCACCACGTCCGCGGCCTTGCCCAGGGCGCTCTGCGGGTCAGCCGTCAGGGCGATCAGCGGGATGTGGAAGCGCCGCGAATAGGCCAGGACGTCGGCCAGCTCCTTCACCTCCCCGGACTTGGAAAGGCAGAGCACCACGTCGCCCTCGGCGATCATGCCGAGATCCCCGTGGCTGGCCTCGTTGGCATGGACGAAGAAGGCCGGGGCGCCGGTGGAGGCGAAGGTGGCGGCGATCTTGCGCGCCACGTGGCCCGACTTGCCGATCCCGGAACAGACGATCTTGCCCTTGGCGGCATGGAGGATGTCCACGGCCTTGGCGAAGGGCTCCCCCAGGCCGTCAGCCTGCTGGATCAGCGCGTCGGCCTCGGCCGTCAGCACCCGGCGGCCCACGGCCACGGCGTCGAAATCGCTCATTGGGTCGGGGCTATGGCTTGGCTCTGCAGGTCGGAAACCGCCTGCCGGGCCTGGTTGAGGCGCTTGTTGGAAGCTTCGGTTTCCCGCTTCATCGCCGCCTGGACAGCCGGCGTCCGTTGGGTCGGGGTGCGGCCGAACAGGCCCGGCGAGCGGTCGCCGAGCCCCTGGGGCCAGACGAGGGCCAGCGCCACCATCACGAGGGCGGCCAGGGCGATGGCGGGGAAGAACAGGCGGTCACGCATGGTCGGGCCGATATAGCGGCTCCAATCGCCTCGGGCCAGCGAACCCTTGACCTCTCCCTCTCCGACCCCTAGGCGCTGACCGCTCCGATCGGATCGGAGCGGTCAGCGCCTAGGTCTTTTCCTTGGTCGCGCATTCCGGCGGCGAACCGGCGGCCGCTTCGCCTGAATGCGCGCGCGCCCGCACCCGTTGGTTTGAATGGAGGTTTCCCAGTGCCCACCCTGATCCTGCTGCGCCATGGCCAGAGCCGCTGGAATCTCGAAGACCGGTTCACCGGCTGGGTGGACGTGGACCTGACGCCCGAGGGCGAGGCCCAGGCGATCAAGGGTGGCGAGCTGATCAAGGCCGCCGGGATCCAGATCGACCGCGCCTTCACCTCGGTGCTGACGCGAGCCATCCGCACCTGCTGGCTGGCGCTGACGGCGGCGGGCCAGGTGTTCGTGCCGGAGACCAAGGACTGGCGGCTGAACGAGCGCCACTACGGCGGGCTGACGGGCCTGAACAAGGCTGAGACCGCCAAGCAGCACGGCGATGAGCAGGTGAAGATCTGGCGGCGCTCCTACGACGTGCCGCCGCCGCCGCTGGCGCCCGGCGGCGAGTTCGACTTCGCCAAGGACCGCCGCTACGCCGGGGCGGTCCTGCCCGACACCGAGAGCCTGAAGACCACCCTGGATCGGGTCGAGCCCTACTGGGCCGCCGAGATCGCCCCGAAGCTGGCGGCCGGCGAGACCGTGCTGGTGGCCGCCCACGGCAACTCGCTGCGCGCCATCGTCAAGCTGCTGTACGCCCTGTCGTCCGAGGCGATCATCGACGTGGAGATCCCCACCGGCAATCCTCTGCTCATCGAGCTGGACGGCGCCCTCAAGCCGATCTCGGCCCGCTATCTGGACGAGGCCCGCGCCACCCGGCTGCCGACCTACGGGCTGTGAGTTCTCCTTCTCCCTCGATGGGGGGAGGGCAGGGTTGGGGGTGAACGCAGGGCGATGGGGCGAAGCGCGCTGGTTGGCGCCGGGCCTCGCCGAGTCGCTCGCGTCAACTCAGCAGACACACCCCCATCCAACCTTCCCCCATCGAGGGGGAAGGCTTTTACCGGGCAGCAACTCTCAGCGCCTGGGCGATCTGGGCGTCGGTGCGGCGCATGGCCAGCAGCAGCAGGATCGCCGCCAGGGCCGGGATCGCCGACCAGGCCTGACCGGCGGCGGCCAGGCCGGTGGCCCCGGCGATGCTGACGCCGACTCCGACCTCGGCCAGGGTGGAAAACCAGCTCGACCCTCGTCGGCGGCGGAATTCCGAGCGCTTGGCCGGGCGCTGATACCAGATGTTGATCAGGCCGTTGGCCAGGGTCGCGGCCATGCAGCCGACGGTGGCGGCCAGGCCGACCCCGGGTTCCAGCACGATGAGGATCGCCAGGATCGGGGTCAGCAGGGCTGCGACCGGGATGAAGGCCGCTGTCAGCTTGGCCCGCCGCGCGGTGGCGATGGGCGTCGGCGCGCAGGCGATCAGGTCCGGGGCGTCCTCCGCGGAGACGGTGATCCAGGCCAGGCTGGCGGCCACCTGCCCGGCCACGAAGGTCAGGGCCGCCGCCCCGCCCGGCAGGGCGAAGAGCGAATGGTCGCCCGCGTTTCGCACCAACAGGAAGCCCAGCGGCAACAGGTACAGCACCCGCAGCATCACCTGCGACATCAGGGCCGCGTCGCGGCTCATCAGCCGCAGCTCCTTGCGCCTGACTGGTGAGGTCGAGGAACAGGTCCTCCAGGCTCGCGGCGCCGTCGCCGGCCTGGGCCCGCAGGTCCTCCAGCCGCCCCTCGGTGAGCAGCCGGCCATGCTGGATGATGCCGATGCGGTCGGCCATCCGCTCGGCCACCTCCAGGATGTGGGTGGTCAGGATCACCGTGGCGCCGGCCCTGGTGCGCGCGGTCAGCAGGTCCTTCACCTGGCGGGCGGCTCCGGCGTCCAGGCCGGTGAGCGGCTCGTCGAGGATCAGCAGCTTCGGGTCATGGATCAGGGCGCCGGCCAGGGCCGTCTTCTGCTTCATCCCGCGCGAGAACCCCTCGCAGCGACGGCCACGCTCGTCCCAGAGACCCAGCATCCGCAGCAATTCCTCCGACCGCGCGCTGGCGGTCTTGGCCTCCACGCCCCAGAGTCCGGCCACGAATTCCAGGTATTCCAGAGGCGTCAGCCGGTCGTAGAGCATTGGCTCGTCGGGCGCCCAGGCGATCAGCCGCTTGGCGGCCAGGGGGTCGGCCAGCGCATCGACGCCGAACACGCTGATCGAGCCCGTGTCGGGCTTCAGCAATCCCGCCACCATCCGCAGGGTGGTGGTCTTGCCGGCTCCATTGGGACCGAGCAGGGCGTACAGCTCGCCGGAACGCACCGTCAGGCTCAGGTCGTCGACAGCGGGGGCGCGGAAGGTCTTGTTGAGGCCCCTGATCACAAGTGCGTCGGTCACGAAGCCTCTCTGGTCCAGGCCCGACTATGGGCGAGAGGCGGCGGGCGCTCAACCGCGCGGGGTTGCGGGGAGGGCGGTGGGCGCCTCACAAACCTGACATGACTGACGAAGCCCATATGCGCGCCGCGATCGCGCTCGCCCGCACCCATCTTGGGAAAACCGGCGCTAACCCGTCCGTGGGCTGCGTGATCGTGGCCGGTGGTGACGTGGTGGGCCAGGGCGTCACCCAGGTCGGGGGCCGTCCGCACGCCGAGGAACAGGCCCTCGTTCAGGCCGGCGAGGCGGCGCGCGGCGCGACCGCCTATGTCACCCTGGAACCCTGCGGCCAGAGGTCCGCCGGAACCGCCTCCTGCTCGGAACGGCTGGTGGCGGCGGGGATCGCGCGGGTGGTCATCGCCTGCACGGACGCCTCAACCTATGCGTCCGGGCGGGGCACGGAACGGTTGCGGTCCGCCGGCCTGACGGTGGAGCTTGGCGTGCTGCAAACCGAAGCCGCGGGACTTTATGTCGGCTACGAGCCGCCCAAGGCTTAGCGATTCTTCACCGTGTTTTCGCTAAGTCGCGGAAACAGCGTGTTAATTCCGACACCCTAATCTGGGGATAGTAAGTTCACGGTCCCCCAGCCTCCCATGTCGCTTCAAACTGCAACCATCCAGGATCTCCAAGCCCTCACCCAGGCTGAGGTCGATCTGATCTGCGCCAAGCATGACCGGCTCTGGACCTCCAAGCCGGGCGGGGCCCGGGCGGTGTTCGCCTGGAAGAATCTCACCGGTCTGGACCTGCGCGGGCGCAATCTGTGCGACGGCGACTTCACCGGCGCGATCCTCTCTGACTGCCAACTTCAGGGCACCCGCCTGGACCATGCCAACCTGTTCGGCGCGGACCTGCAGAACGCCAATCTCACCGATGCTTCCATGCGGCGGGCCGATCTGCGGGGCGCCTGCCTGCGCAACGCCAACCTTACCGGCGCGGACCTCTTTGAGTGCGACCTGCGCGAGGGCTCGATCGCCTCCGTGGACCGTGTCCACGGCCTGAAGGTCATGGAGCACCAGAACCGGGTGGGCGAGATGCAGGGCGCCATCCTGGCGGGCGCCAACCTGGAACGATCACGCCTGTCGGGGGTGATGGCCGTGCGGGCCGACTTCACCGACGCGGTGCTCAAGGACGCCAAGCTGATCCGGGCCAACCTCAAGCAATGCACCCTGACCGGCGCAAACCTGGCCGGGGCGGACCTCTCCGGCGCGGATCTGGCGGGCGCGGATCTGCGCGACTGCATTCTGGTGGGCGCCAAGACCCTCTCCTGGAACGTCAGCCAGGCCGACATGCGCGGCGCGCTCACCGATCAGCCCTCGGGCAAGGCGGTTTCCGACCTGCCGTACAAGACCATGATCCGAGACCATGCCCGCTGGTGCGAAACCGGTGGGGCCGAGGGGTCGCCCAGCGTGTTCGACCATGCTGACCTGCGCGCGCTGGAGACGGTGCGCGGCTTCAACCTGACGGCGCTCTCGGCCAAGGGAGCGGTATTCTACGGCCTGGACATGGAGGGGGTTCAGCTTCAGGGCGCGAACCTGGAGGGCGCGGACCTGCGGGCCTGCAACCTGCGCCGCGCCGATCTGCGGGGCGCGCGGATGACAGGCGCCAAGCTCGCCAGCGCTGACCTGCGCGACGCTCAGATGGGGCCGCTGTTGCTGGGGGGCGACCGCATCCTGCCCTGCAATCTCACCGGCGCCAGCCTGAAGAACGCCGACCTCGCGCGGGCCGACCTGCGCCACGTGCTGCTGATCGAGGCCGATCTGAGTCGCGCCAACTTCACCAACGCCCAGCTGCGCCAGGCCAATTTCACCGGCGCCCAGAAGTGGGGTGCGCGGGGCCTGGGCGAGACGATCTGAAGACTTCGCTTAACGGTTCGGTTGCATCTGGGGTCTAGAAAACCCTGAAGATCGCCGTTCGCCAAAAGTCCAGACGCCATGTCCAGCATCACCTTGTCCGGTCGAAGAAAGCTGTCTCCCGGCGAGATCGAGCTGATCGTCTCAGGCCATGAGAAGTTCATCGCCGGCCGGCCCGGCGGCAAGCGCGCGATCCTGAAATTCGTCGATCTGTCCGGCGCGGACCTGGCCGGCCGCAACCTGTCGGACGCCGATGTCTCGGCCTCGATCTTCGACGGCGCCAAGATGGCCGGCATCAATCTGGAACGTGCGATCCTGTTCGGCTGCGACCTGCGCAAGGCCGATCTGCGTGGCGCGCGTCTGGTGCGAGCCGACCTGCGGGGCGCCTGCCTGCGCGGCGCCAATCTGTCCCAGGCCGATCTGACCCAGGCCGACTTCCGGGTCGGCCAGGTGGCCATCCCGCATCCTTCCAAGGGCCTGGCCTCTGTGGTCCACCAGACCCGCGAAGGCCAGCTCGACAACGCCATCCTCGCCGGCGCCACCCTGGACGGCTCCCAGCTCAACGACGCTTCGGCCTTCGCCTCAGACTTCGCCGACTGCTCCCTGAAGGGCGCCAAGATGTCGGGCGCCAATCTGAAGGACGCCAACCTGTCGGGCGCCATGCTGGACGGCGCCGACGTGGCCAACACCAATTTCGAGGGCGCGAACCTTTCCTTCGTGACCATGACCGGGGTCGACGTGGCCCGGGCCCGCACCTACGGCGCCAACATGTCCGGCGCCATGAGCGCCCCGAGCGACGCGGCTGTCGAGCGGGCCGAGGAGCTGTTCGCCCGTGCCAAGGCCAACCACCTCTGGTGTCAGACCGGTGGCCGCGAGGGAAAGCCCGCGGTCTTCGACAAGGAAGACCTGCGGCCCCTGGCGGACCGCCTGCGGGGCCTGAGGCTCTCCGCCATGAGCGCCAAGGGCGCGATCATGGTGGGCCTCGATCTCACCGGAGCCCACCTCCAGGGCGCGCATTTGGACGGGGCCGACCTGCGCGGCGTACGCCTCCGTGACGCCGACGCCCGCGGCGCCCGTCTGGCCGACGCCAAACTGACCAAGGCCGACCTGCGCGGTGCGATCTTCGCGCCCCTGCCGCTCAGCGCCACCCGCCAGACCGCCGCCAGCTTTGAACGCGCCCATGTGCGCTATGCCTCGGCCCAGGGGGCCGACATGGTCGGCGTGATCCTGGACGGCGCCGACCTGCGCGGTTGCGACTTCACCGGCGCCCGGCTGGGCGGGGCCAGCGTCCGCGACGTGCAACTTCACGCCACCCTCGGCTTCGAGCTGGCCCGCGCCGCGGCCTGACTTCGCTGACGCCGCGTCAGAGGCGTAGCCTGACCTCTCAGCTTGAGAGGAGGCTCCCGTGCAGACTGTCAGTGTGGAAACCCGCGGCCGGATCGTCATCGTCACCATCGAGCGGCCCGAAAGCCGCAACGCCGTCGATGCGCCGACCGCCCAGCAGCTCTACGACGCCTTCAAGGCCTTCGACGCCGATCCCGACCGGGATGTCGCCATCCTGCAGGGACGGGGCGGGACCTTCTGCGCGGGCGCCGATCTCAAGGGGGTCAGCGAGGGACGGGGCAATCCGGTGCATCGCGACGGCGATCTCGGCCCCATGGGCTGCACGCGGCTGGAGCTCTCCAAGCCGGTGATCGCCGCCGTCGAGGGCCATGCGGTGGCCGGCGGCATCGAGGTGGCGGCGTGGTGTGATCTGAGAGTGGCGGCGGAGGGGGCGATCTTCGGGGTGTTCTGTCGGCGGTTCGGGGTGCCGCTGATCGACCTTGGCACGGTGCGCCTGCCACGCCTCATCGGCCATTCACGCGCCATGGACCTGATCCTCACCGGACGGCCGGTGTCGGCGGAGGAGGCCTTCGCCATCGGCCTGGCCAACCGGCTGGTTCCCAAGGGCCAGGCGCTGCAGAGCGCGATCGAACTGGCCCAGCAACTCTCAGCCTTCCCCCAGGCCTGCCTGCGCAGCGACCGCGCCTCGGCGATCGCCCAGTGGTCGATGGACTGGGAGTCCGCCACGGCGAACGAGGCCGACCTGGGACGGGAGACCCTGCGGTCCGGCTCGGCGGCGCAAGGCGCGGCCCGGTTCGCGGCCGGCGAGGGCCGCCACGGGAAATTCTAGTTCTCGGACGGCCGGCGGCCGGCGCGCATTTCCACGCCGGTCACGACACCGTTCTTGTCGGCGTCCAGGCGGGTGAAGCGGTCGCGAGCATGGCGTTCCACATCGGCCAGGGTGATCTCGCCGTCGATGTCGGTGTCGGCGCGCATCAACCGGCCGCCGGCGCCCCAGCGGGGGCCGGAGAGGTTGCGGTCAACGCGGGCCTGTTCGAGTTCCTCGGTGGTCACCTTGCCGTCCTGGTTCAGGTCGGCGGCGGCGAACCGCTCGCGGACGCGAGTCAGCATCTCTTCCTGAGTCTGAGATCTGGTCATGCGAGCAGGGGTGGCGGGGGCCATCGCCGAGGTCTTCGGATCGATCGCCGCGACGGTCTTCTCGGGCGCTCTGGGCGCGCAGGCGGCCAGCAGGGCGGCGGCGAGGGCGGCGAAAGCCAGGGTTTTCATGAAGTCCTTCTAGGGGGTTGGTGCGCCCGGGAACACGAGGGCCCTGCAAGAACGGTCTTCATGGCGCACTCCTTGACCGATCTTGTGATTTGAATATGGCGTCATCGATCTGAGCCCTGCCTGAACGCTGTAGATCACCTTCCGTTCAGGACATTTCTTCGGCGAAATCGTTGGACTGCAATTCGAATACAACGACGGTCGCTCGCCCTGGTTCTGCAACAATGGCCATGGAAAAGGGCGACGCGTCGCCGCGCCGCCCTTCCGGTGAGCCCGCCTAAGGGGGCTTAGGCGGCCTTCTCACCTTCGATCAGCGGGGCGGCCTCGCCCGTGGCGATGTCGATCCGGCGAGGCTTGAGGGCCTCGGGGAGTTCGCGCTTCAGGGAGATGGACAGCAGGCCATCGGCGAGCCTGGCGTCGGTCACCACCACATAGTCGGCCAGTTGGAAGCGGCGCTCGAAGTCACGCTCGGCGAGGCCGCGGTGCAGGAAGCGGCGCTGGTCGTCGTTGGCGGCCTTGCGGCCTTGAACGGTGAGGAGATTTTCCTTCACCTCGATATTGAGCTCGTCGGGACGGAAGCCGGCCACGGCGATCTCGATGCGGTACGCGTTCTCGTCGGTGCGTTCGATGTTGTAGGGCGGATAGCCGGTGGCGGCCTCCGCGGTGGCGGTTTCGAGCAGGGCCGCGAGACGATCGAAGCCGACGACGGAGCGATAGAGGGGGGAAAAGTCGACAGTACGCATGTGGGTCACATCCTTCTTGGCTTAAGCAAGGTTGCAGGTCAGGGATGCAGGTTCAGCACGCACCGAAGTCTCGCGCCGCCTGGAAGGCCCGGAAATCCAGCGCCTTCGAGTGATTAGGTAGGAACCGCTTTTCGCGCTTCAAGGGGCTTGTTCTGACGCAAACGTCATGGCGCGGGGCCTTGCCAGGAAAGGCTTGGACATTAGGGTCGCCCGGTCTCCAAACACCTTGAGGTTCGCTCGATGTCCGCCCGCTCGCTCGCCCTGCTCTCCGCCCTCGCGCTCATCAGCCTCGCGCCAGCCGCACAGGCCGCGGAGGACAAGGCTCTGAAGGCCGCCATCGCAGGCGCGGCCCGGACCGAGCCCAACACGGCCCGTGACGCCGCGCGCCATCCTTACGAGACCCTGGTCTTCTGGGGCGTGAAGCCCAAGCAGACCATCATCGAAATCTCGCCTGGCGGCGGCTACTGGACCGAAATCCTGGCGCCCTACGCCAAGGCCACCGGCGGAGCCTACATCGCCAGCGCCGCCGACCTGGACAATCCCAAGCTCTCCGATGGCGCCCGCAAGGGCCGCGCGGCCTTCGAGGCCAGGTACGCCGACGAGGCCAAGTTCGGGAAGGTCGGCCTCGTCAATTTCGGCATGGAGTCCAAGCCCCTGGGGTCGGCATCGGCCGACATGGTCATCACCGCGCGCAACATCCACAACTGGCTCTGGCAGCCGCCGATGCTCGACAAGGCGATGGCCGATTTCTATGCCGTGCTGAAGCCGGGCGGCGTGCTGGCCGTGGAGGAACACCGCGCCGATCCCCGGCCTCAGAACGCCGACGCCCGCGACGGCTATGTCGCCACCGCCAACGTGGTGGCCGCGGCGGAGAAGGCCGGCTTCAAGCTGGCCGCCTCCTCGGAGGTCAACGCCAACCCGAAGGACACCAAGGACCACCCCTTCGGCGTCTGGACCCTGCCGCCGTCGCGCACCAGCAGTCAGGGTGACAAGGCGCCCGATCCCGCCTTCGACCGGGCGAAGTATGACGCCATCGGCGAGAGCGACCGCATGACCCTGCGCTTCGTCAAGCCCGGCTGAGCCGCGGAGTTTTGACCGCCCCTCCAACGCAGTCTACTGCCGTGGGGCGTTTCGATAGGGGTGCGGTTTCGTAATGCTCTCAGCGGGTTCTCTGTCGCGGCGCGCGATGATCGGTTCGACCCTGGCGCTCGCCGCCTGCGGGAAGACGCCCGACAAGCCGCCCGCCGCCAAGGCCGGCCCCATGACACTGGGCCAGGTGGTGGCCGGCGCCTGGCGCGATCCTGCTGACAAGGCCCGTGACCCCTGGCGCCACCCCGCCGAAACCCTGGAGTTCTTCCGCCTGGCGCCGGGCCAGACGGTGGTGGAGTTCTGGCCGGGGGCGGGGTGGTACACCGACATCCTGGCGCCCTATCTGGCGGCCACCGACGGCAAGCTGTTCGCCGCCGACCTGCAGACCAACGATCCTGGCGAACCGGCCGCCGCCGAGATCGTCGCCGCCTATCGCCGCAAGCTGCGCGCCAAGCCCAAGCTCTATGGCGACGTGGAGATCACTTCCTTTGGCCCCACCAGCGGCGCGGTGGCGCCGGCCAATTCCGCCAATCTCGTCCTCTTCCTGCGCAACCTGCACAACTGGATGGCCGCCGGGATCGCGGAAAAGGCCTTCCACGACGCCTTCGTGGCCCTGAAGCCCGGCGGCGTGCTGGGGGTGGAGGAGCATCGCGCCTCGCCCGGCGCCGTGCAGGACGTGCTGGCCGCGGATGGTTACGTTCAGCAGGCCTATGTCATTCAGTTGGCGCAGGAGGCGGGGTTCATCCTCGACAAGACCTCGGAGATCAACGCCAACCCCAGGGACACCAAGGATCATCCCTTCGGGGTCTGGACCTTGCCGCCGGTGCGCCGCTCCTCGCCGCGCGGCCAGCCCGACGACCCGACCTTCAACCACGCCAAGTACGACGCCATCGGCGAGAGTGACCGGATGACCGTGCGCTTCGTCAAGCCGACCTGACGCCGGTGGCCACCCCCGACATTTCCGAGATCGCCGCCGGCTTCGCCGCCGCCGGCTGCGACGGCGCCCTGCATATCCTCGACCTCGCCACCGGCGCGGAGGTGGGGTTCGAGGCCGACCACCCCGTCGTCCCGGCCTCGGTCTTCAAGGTTCTCGTGGCCCTGGAATTCTACGCCCGCGCGGCGGAGGGCGAGATTGATCCGGCCAAGCAGGTGGACCTGCGCCCGGCCGTCGTCACCCCCGGCCCGGTGGGAATTTCCAACTTCCAGGATCCGTTGCGCCTGTCCCTGCGCGACCTCACCCGGATGATGCTGACGCTGAGCGATAACGCCGCCACGGATCTGCTGATCGGTCGCCTGGGCCTCGACGCCATCAATGCGCGGGCCGTGAGCTGCGGCTGCCGCGAGACGCGGATCGTCAGCGACCTGAAGACGATGCTGGACGCCATGGCCGTGGAGTTGGAGTTCCGGAACTATGCGGAACTGCTGGCGGCTCAGTCGGGCAAGCTGGGGCCGGCGGCGCAGGCGGGCAGCTTGGACCCGGCCCGTATCGCCGCGGTCGCCGCCCTCGACCCGGCGCGAGGCTCGCGGACCACGGCGCGGGACATGACCACCTTGATGGCGGCGGTCTGGAACGACACCGCCGCCTTGCCGCCGGCCTGCGCCATGCTGCGCGACGTGATGGGGCAACAGGTGACCCGGCGGCTGGAGGCGGCCGTGCCCGACGGCGGGGCGCTCGCCGCCAAGAGTGGCGCCCTGTTCGGCCGCGTCCGCAATGAGGTGGGGGTGATCACCTGGCCTGACGGCTCACGCTACGCCGTCGCGATCTTCACCCGGGCCCATGCGCCGTTCGCCGGCGCCGCCGGCATCAACGCCCAGATGGCGCGCGCCGTGAAGTTGGGGATCGAGGCCCTCTGGGCGAGCTGAGATCAGAGCTGGGTCTTGTAGCCAGCCAGGATGACGTCTTCGCTCACCGGCGCCTTGCCCATGTTCAGCTGGTCGAAGATGACCTCCGCCAGGGTCGGCAGGGCCGAGCGTTCGACCTGGGCCTCGGCGTCCCACAGCCGGGCGCGCATGATCGCCTTGGGGCAATGGAAGAAGGCCTCGTCCACGGCGACGGCCAGCACCAGGCGCGGCGCCTTCCCGAACTCCACGAACTGGTCCAGCAGCTCCGGATCGGCGCTGGCGCTGGCCCGGCCGTTCACCCGGTAGACGTCGTCGAACCCCGGGATCATGAACATCAAGCCGATGCGGCCTGGGCCCGCCAGCAGGTTGCGGATGGTGTCGAGCCGGTTGTTGCCCGGGCGGTCGGGCAGGAAGAGCGTCAGCCCATCCTCGCTGACGTGGACAAAGCCCGGTTCCCCGCCGCGGGGCGAGACGTCCATCGATCCGTCCGGCCCCGCCGAGGACACCACGCAGAAGGGTGAGAGCGCGATGAAGCTCTTGCCGTGCTTGTCGACAACGGCCAACGCCTTGTCGATCACCAGCTTTCCGGGCTGGCGGTAGATCTGATCCAGGTCGGCGAGCTCGAAGGGTTTCATGGCGTCCTCGTTTTGCGAAGCATTCTCAACTATGCGCGCGGAGCCCACGATGTGCAAGATGAACGGGACCCGAAACACCGGGTCAGGAATGAGCCACCTTGATGCGTTATTCTGTCAGCATCATTCGGGTTGAGAGCTGGAACATGTTGCGCATCGTCACTGCTGGACTGATCACCCTGGCCGCCGCGGCGTCGGCGCCAGCCTTCGCCCAGGAGTCCACCATCCAGCCGGGCTACTGGGAGGTAACCAACAAGGTCCAGGCGGTGATCAGCCAGACCAAGAAGGAGCGGCGCTGCATCACCCCTTCGGAGGTGGCCAAGTTCACCATGGGTCCCAGCAACCGCCACTACAGCTGCACCTATCCGACCCGGGTCTTCCAGAATGGCAAGATCACGCTGAAGGGAACCTGCGCCAGCAAGAAGGGCCGCCAGGTCGCCATCGAGGCGACGGGCTCCTATTCGCCCAGCACCTTCAAGATGGTGGCCGAGGTGGACACCACCTATGCCGGCCTGCCCTTGGGCGGGCGCTTCACCACCGATGCGCGCCGCTTGGGCGACGTCTGTCCCGCACCGGTCAAGGCGGACTGATCAGCGACGGTGTAAACCCCGCGCCAACCCTGTGAAAAGCGGCGCCGTTTACATCATTCGCCCGAGAGGCGAAGGTGCCCCTCTCATCCACTGGGAAGGGCCGAATCCTTGGCGAGCTTGCAGGAACTGACGGAACGGGTCCGGACCGGAGTGGGCGACGACTCCGGCCTCGGCAAGTCCGTGAAGTTCGACCTCAAGGGCGAAGGCTTCATCCACATCGACGGCGGGGTGGTCAGCAACGATGACAAGCCCGCCGACCTGACCATCACCATCAGCCAGAACGACATGAAGGCCATGGGCAAGCGCGAGCTGGACCCCATGACGGCTGTGATGCGGGGGAAGATGCGGCTCTCCGACATGGGCCTGGCCATGTCGCTGCAACCCCAGGTCCAACAACTCTTCTCCAAGATGGTGGCCGAGCATGGCTGAAGCCGCACCCCTGGTCTCCATCCCCCAGGCGCCGATCCCGGCGGGCGGCGGCGCCGAGTGGGTGGTCTGTTCCGGCGGCGCCAAGCTGCGGGCGGCCCTGTTCAAGCCCAAGGGCGCCTCGCGCGGCTCGGTGGTGCTGAGCACCGGCCGGACCGAACATATCGAAAAATACTTCGAGGTCGTGCAGGAGCTGATGGACCGCGGTTTCACGGTCCTGGTCCAGGAGTGGCGCGGCCAGGGTCTGTCACACCGTGAACTGTCCGACCGGCTGAAGGGTCACGCCTACGGCTACCAGACCTTCCTCGACGACTATCACGCCATCCTGGCGGCCTTCGAGGCGCGCCTGCCCAAGCCGTGGATCGCGGTGGGCCATTCCATGGGCGGCTGCCTGACCCTGCTGGCGCTGGCCAAGGGTGAATCCCCGCGCTTCGCCGCCGCGGTCCTCTGCGCGCCGATGCTCGGCGTGCGCACCGGCAATACGCCGCTCTATCAGGCCAAGCTGATGGCCGCTTGGAAGAGCCTGACCGGCCGTGGCGGCCAGTATGTGCAAGGGCCGCCCGCGGACCCGTTCAATGAAGTGTTCGAGGGCAATGTCCTCACCCACGATCCCGTCCGCTTCGCCCGCACCCGGGCTCAGGTGACGGCCAATCGGGACCTGGCGTTGGGCAGCCCGACCTGGGGCTGGCTGGATTTCGCGCTGCGCGCCACAGCTTATCTCGCCAATCCCGCAAACCTGCGGAGCATCAAGATCCCCGTGGTCATCGTTTCGGCCGAAGACGACAAGCTTGTCCTCGACGGCGCACAACGATCGGCCGCATCGCACTTGCCCGCCGGCGAATTCGTCAGCGTGGCCGGCTCCTATCACGAGATTCTTATGGAAACGAACGACAAGCGCTCCGGCTTCTGGGCCGCCTTCGACTCTCTGATCGGCAAGATCACCGGCGCCAAGCCCGTGGCCCCGGCGCCCGCGCCCACCCCCGCGCCCGCTCCTGTCGCCGCAGCGCCGAAACCGGCCGCCGCGGCTCCGAAGGCCGCCGCCAAGCCGGCCGCCAAGAAGTCGGCCGCGAAGGCCGCCGCGCCGGCCAAGGCGGCAGCGCCCAAGGCGGCTGCCAAGCCCGTCGCCAAGGCTGCGGCCCCGGCCAAGGCCGCCGCCCCCAAGGCCGCCGCGAAACCTGCCGCCAAGCCAGCTGCGAAACCCGCCGCCGCAAAGGCGCCGGCCAAGGCCGCGGCTCCGAAGAAGGCTGCCGCGCCCGCCAAGAGCGCCGCGCCCAAGGCCGCGGACAAGCCTGCCGCGGCGAAACCCGTCGCGAAGGCTGCGGCGCCGAAGCCGGCCGCGCCAAAGCCGGCCGCCAAGCCCGCCGCTGCGAAGACCGCCCCCAAGGCCGCGCCCAAGGCCGCCGCCAAGCCTGCGGCCGCCAAGAAGCCTGCGGTGGCCAAGAAGGCCGCGCCCAAAAAGAGCTAGTTAGGTCGCCGACCGCTTGAGGGCGACCAGGGCCTCGTCGAGGCAGGCCCGGTCGCCGGCGATGACAATCTGTCCGCCGTTCTGGCCAACGGGGGCCCCGCGCCAGTCGGTGACCATGCCGCCGGCCCCCTCGATCAGGGGGATGGCGCTCTCGATGTCCCAGGATTTCAGTCCCGCCTCGATGACCATGTCCATCGTGCCGGCCGCCACCATGGCGTAGGCATAGGCGTCGCAGCCCAGGCGGGCCAGCTTGGCCGCCGCGCGCACCTGGGTCCAGGCGCCCAGCTCAGCGCCGTTGAAGCAGCCTTCCGGGTCGGTGGTGGCGATGATGGCGTCGGTCAGCTTGGGGCAGGTCCGGACCTGCAGGACCTTCTCGGTCCCACGTGCGATGAGGCGTGAGCCCCCGGCATGGCCGATGTAGAGCTCTCCGATATAGGGCTGGCCGATGGAGCCCAACACGGGGCGACCGTTGTGCCGCAGGGCGATCAGCGTCGTCCAGACCGGCAGGCCGGCGATAAAGGCCCGCGTGCCGTCGACGGGATCCAGCACCCAGACGAACTCGGCGTCCGGGCGGTCCTCCCCGTACTCCTCACCGATCACCCCGTGCTCGGGATAGTGCTCGGTGATCAGCTGGCGGATGGCCGCCTCCGCGCCCTTGTCGGCGGCGGTGACGGGATCGAACCAGGTGGCTGTGCCCTTGTCCTCCAGACCGTGATCGGCCCGGAACAGCGGGGCGATGACCTCGGCGGCGGCGCGGTTCAGTTCGATCAAAAAGCTGTCGAGAGCAGCGAGGCGGTCGGGAGCGAGCATGTACCCGCTTTATCCCGCCGCTCGCCCTCGCGATATCCCCCCAGATACGCAGGGGAGGGTCAGACGGCCTCGTGTTCGCCGTTCAGCGACTTGGCGAGGTCCAGCAGACGGCGGCGCGGACGCTCGCCCAGCTGGTAGTAGGCGCGGATCAGGTCGAGGGTTTCCTTGCGGGCGAACATCTCGCCGCCGCCTTCGCCCTCGCTGGCCGGTTCGCGCTGGGCCAGTTCCGAGAGGCCGTCATAGAAGTAGCCGACCGGCACTTCCAGGGCTTCGGAGAGCTGCCACAGGCGGGCGGCCGAGATGCGGTTCGCGCCGCATTCGTACTTCTGAATCTGCTGGAACCGCACGCCGCAGGCGCCGGCCAGTTGTTGCTGCGTAAGCCCCAGGAGCCGGCGACGCCGGCGAAGACGCTTACCAAGATGAACGTCGATGTCGTTACCCATGGGATGCACCGCCCTCTTCTTCGTATCTGTTGGCGCCCGTCCCAAAGCGAGACGGTCTGGCCTGAAATGGGCAAGTCGCGCGCCAGGAGACTCCGGCTCGCGTTGCGCGGACCGGGGGGGGCGGTTAGGAGAGGCCATGGCGGAGACGCGACCCTCCCTGGCCCAGCACGTCGTCTGGCGGCTCGAGGCCCTGGCCTATGACCTGGTCACGGGCCTGGCGCGGCTGTTCCCCATCGACGGGGTGTCGGATTTCGGCGCTTGGCTGTTCCGCAGGCTTGGGCCGCTGACCAGCACCCACAAGGTCGTTCAGACCAATCTGCGGATCGCCTTCCCCCAGGCCGACGACGCCGAGATCGCCCGCCTCACCGACGAGAGCTGGGCCGAGGCGGGACGCGTGGCGCTGGAATTCCCCATCCTCGACAAGATCGTGGGTGACCCCAGCCGGGTGGAGGTGGTGAACGCCGAGCGGTTGAAGCAGATCGCCGACACCGGTGAGTCGGTGGTGTTCATCTCGGGCCACTTCTCCTCGATGGAGGTGATGCCCGCCGCCATCGTCCATGCCGGGATCACCTGCCAGATCACCTATCGGGCGATGAACAATCCCTATGTGGACGAGAGCTTCCGCCGCTCGCGCTTCCGCTATGGCGTCCGGCTGTTCGCGCCCAAGGGGACCGAGAGCGCGCGCGAGCTGATCCGCGCCCTGGCGCGCGGCGAATGCGTGGCCCTGATGAACGACCAGAAGTTCAACGGCGGGGTGGCCGCGCCGCTGTTCGGCGTCACCTGCTACACCGCGCCGGGCCCCTCCAGCTTCGCCCTGCGCTTCGATGTTCCGCTACAGCCGATGTCGGTGCGGCGCACCCACAAGGCCCGCTTCCAGGTGGTGGTCCACGACCCCATCCGGCTGGTGAACACCGGGAACCGAAATGAGGATATCGCCGCGGGCGTGCGCAAGGTGAACGCCTTCATCGAGGACCGCGTCCGCGACCGGCCCACCGAATGGTTCTGGGTCCACAAGCGCTGGCCCAACGAGATCTATAAGCGGTCACGGAAATGAGCGGGGCCTAGGCCTTCCAGCTCCTTCGACCGTGCCAGGGTGGCAGGCGGTGAAGCCCGGATCAAGCCAACCTATCGTGGTTTGATCGCGCTCCAGGTCTCGCCGAGTTTCCGGCCATGACCCATGACATCTCCGGCGACTGGCACGGCGTGCTCAACAACGGCTCGGTAAAGGTGAAGCTCGGCTTCCGGCTCGACGGGGCGACGGCCTGGCTCAACACGCGAACAGAGGGCGTTGTGGCCCTTCCGCTCACGGTCTTAGGCGGAAGGCTGGCGTTTGAGGCCGAGCGCTTCAACATCGCCCTTGACCTTACCCCGGTGGCTGGCCGGCTGGAGGGGACTTGCTGCCAGAGCGGCATCGCCTTTCCGGTGACCTTCGAACGCGGCTTGGCGCCGGCGGTCGTCCATGCCGCGCGCCCCCAGACCCCCAGGCCGCCCTTCTCCTATGAGGTGGAGCAGATCGCCTTCGCCGGCGCCGACGGTTCGCAACTGTCGGGAACCCTGACCCGGCCGCCGGGCGAGGGTCCGCACCCCGCCGTCGTGCTCTCCAACTGGTTTGGCCAGACCGGACGGGACCAGCTGGTGGCCGGCCACCGGCCCTTCGCCATCTGGGCCGATGAGCTGACCCGGCGCGGCCTTGCGACGCTGCGCTTCGACAAGCGCGGAAGCGGTGGGTCGGAGGGATGCTTCGAGGGCGCGAGCACGGGCGACTTCGCGGCTGATCTGGCCTGCTCCGTGGCGATGCTGCGCGATCGGTCCGACATCGGCGCGATCGGCCTGTTGGGTCACAGTGAGGGCGGCCACATCTCCGCCGATGTGGCGGCGGCCGACCCGGCCATCACCTTCTGCGTCCTGATGACGCCCACGGGGGTCCCCGACGAGGACATCCCGGAGACGGAACTGTTTCACGTCGCCGAGGCGGTGGGTGGGCGGCCCCTCGACCGCCAGCGGAGTATCCGCATCAGCCGCGCGCTGAGCCAGGCCCCCAAGGCTGCAAGCCGTGATGAAATCCTCGCCCGGGTTCGAGGGGCCCTGGAGCCTGAGGGCGTTCCCGCCGTGCGGATCGAGCAGTATGCCGCCGGGGCCGCCTCGCCCTGGCGCCGCTACTGGGCGACCTATGACCATACCGCCAGCCTGCGGCGGTTGACCTGCCCGACCCTGGTGGTTTTCGCGGAGGATGATCTTGCGACTTCGCCCCGCGTCCATCAGGCGGAGATCACCGCGGCGGTTGCGGGCAATCCCTTGGCGAGGATCGTCACCCTGTCGGGCCTCAACCACTTCCTGCAGCCGGTGATCACCGGCGCGCCGTCGGAGTACGGGGACATCGAGACGACTCTCGACCCAACCGCCATCGCGGCGGTCTGCGACTGGATCGCGGCCCTCTAGGCCGGCGTCTTCACGCCGATCAACAGCATGGGGTCCAGGTTGCGGCCGTGCCATTTCATGCGCCAGCAGAGGTGGGGGCCGGTGGCGCGGCCCTCCTTGCCCACGGCGCCGATCACCTGGCCGCGCTCCACCATCTGGCCCTTGCGGACGTCGACGCGGGACTGGTGCAGGTAGAGGCTGATCAGGCCCTGGCCGTGGTCGATCATGGTCAGGCCGCCCTCGAAGTGCAGGCCGGTCTCGGCGAAGGCGACGACGCCGGGGGCGGGCGCGTGGATCGGGGTTCCGGTAGGGGCCGCGAGGTCGGCGCCGAAGTGCGGGGTGCGCGGCTCACCGTTCAGGATGCGCTGGCCGCCGAAGCGGGTGGTCTGGCGGTACTTGGCCAGGGGGGCGATAAAGCCGCCCTTGAAGCCGTCGAGGTCGGCCCGGCTGGCGAAGCCCTGGGCCTTGCGCGCCGCCTCGGCCCTGATGCGGGCCAGCAGGGCCTCGCCGGTGGGGTTCACCTGGTTGGGGGCCAGGCCGTCGATCCGCTGGATGTCAAAGCCGCCCGGCGCGATCTGGGCCGTATGGCTGGCCTCGCCGTCGCCATTGACCACGCGGATGACCGCCTGCGGCCCGGCGTCCCGATCAAACCCCACCACGAAGAAGCCGGTCTCCGACGCCTCACCCTCGGGCTGGCCGTCCACGAAGACCTGGGCCCTGGGGGTGGTGCGGCCGATGACGCTGCCGCCCTGCTGGTAGCGGCCGGTGAGCGAGAGGCCCGGCGTCGCGGCGCGCGCGGGGGCGGCGAGCGCCAGGGCGCCCAGGCCCAGAAGTGCGCCGCGCCGGTTCAGCGGTTCGTCGCCTGCCAGCGGGCCAGGCTTTCGGCCGGGCCGGCATAGGCTTCCTGCAGCGGGGCGCTCCAGTAGCGAAGGGCCTCCAGCGGCACCTTCACGCCGGAGACGGCGCAGACCACGTAGCGGCCCGGCTTCAGGACGACGAACTCGCCGTCGCCATAGTGGACCACGGCCAGGTCGGCGGTGGATCCGGAAAGGTCATGGGCGTTCATGGGCGCCATCTTAGACGAGGCCGCCCGCTCAGAACAGGTCGCCCTGCGCGGAAGGTGTCGAGGGCGGCTTGGGCGCGCGGACCGGACGTGGGGGCGTCGGCGGGGGCTCCGGCGCGGCGGAGGGCGTCCCGTCGATGGTGGCCTCGCGGGCGGTGTCGGCGAAGACCAGGGACACGCCTTCGCCGCTGCGAAGAGAGGCGCCCTCGCGGACCAGGGAGCCGTTTGCCCGATGCACCCGTGCGAAACCGCGCTTCAGCGGCGCGCTGGGGTCCACCGAGGCGTGCAGCTTCGACAGGCTGGTCAGCCGCTCGGTCATCCGCTCAAGGCCTCGGGTCAGGGCCGGGTGAAGGCGGATCGAGGTTCGCGCCAGCGCCTGGAACTGCTGGTCCTGTGGCCGCTGCAACAGGGCCGGGACCAGGCGGGCGGTGAGGCGGCCAAGTTCGGTGCGGTGGACGGCGACGTTTCGCTCCAGGCTGACAGACAACCGCGACGCCACCCCTGACAGCCGCTCGGCCTGCAGCTGCTGCGGGCGCTGGAGCAGGGCGGGGGTGAGGCGGCCGGCGACCCGAACCAGTTGGTTGTCGTGGATGGAGACGTTGCGGTTCAGGGCGGCGGCCAGCCGGTTGGCCGCCAGGCCGAAGCGCTGGGCGGCCATTTCCACCAGGTCGCGGGCGCGGGTCAGCGACCGACCGACATTGGCCACACGCTGTCGACGATCCTCCAACATCCGACCGCCCTGGCGGTGCAGGCGGGAGGAGAGGTCGAGGGTGGCGGCGCGCAGTTCCGCGATCACCGGGGTCGCCAACTCGGCGGCGGCGGTGGGGGTCGGCGCGCGGCGATCGGAGACGAAGTCGATCAGGGTGGTGTCGGTCTCGTGGCCCACGGCCGAGATCAGCGGAATGGTTCCCGCCGCCACGATGCGGGCCAGACCCTCGTCGTTGAAGGCCCAGAGGTCCTCCACCGAGCCGCCGCCGCGGGCGACGATCAGCACGTCGGGGCGGGGTACGGTGCCGTCCGGCGTCATGGCGTTGAACCGCGCGATGGCCTCACCCACCTGGCCGGCGGCGGCGTCGCCCTGGACCACGCAGGGCCAGACGATCACCCGGCAGGGCCAGCGGTCGCGGATGCGGTGCAGGATGTCGCGGATCACCGCGCCCGTGGGGCTGGTGATCACCCCCACCACCATCGGCATGGCGGGCAGGGGGCGCTTGCGCGAGGCCTCGAACAGCCCCTCGGCCTGCATCTTGGCCTTCAGGCGCTCCAGCTGGGCCAGCAGGGCGCCGACGCCCGCGGCCTCCATGGTCTCGATGACGATCTGGTAGCGGGAGCCGGCGGGATAGGTGGTGATCTTGCCGGTGACGATCACCTCCAGCCCCTGCTCGGGCCGGACCGACAGGTTCTTCACCGAGCCTTTCCACACCACCCCGTCGATGGCGGCGCGCTCGTCCTTCAGCGTCAGATAGACGTGGCCGTTGCCGTGAAAGGTGACCTTGGAGAGCTCGGCGCGAAGGCGGACGAAGCCGTAGGCGTCCTCAAGCGTGCGCTTGAGCGCGAACGCGAGTTCGGAGACGGAATAGGCTTTGGCGTTGGAGTCGGTCGACTCCGCCACGAGGTCGGTCATTTAGGAAGATTAGCGAGGGCCGGGTCGAAACCCAAACCCTCGCGCGCTCTCCAGGCGTCTAAATCTAGATGTAGCGGCGCAGCGAACGGGCCAGCTCATTGGGGCCCGAGCGCTTCTTGGTCTGGGCCGGCTGATAGGCGACCCGGGCATGTTCGGCGCAATAGGGACCGTCATCCTGGCGGCGGCCGCAGAAGGTGAAGCCGTCGGTGGAGGGATCGCCGATCGGCCACTTGCACATGTGGGCGCCCAGGGTCAGCACGGTGGCCGAGCCGGGAGCTTCGTCGATGTAGCGCACCGGCGCCGGCACGGGGGCCTGAGCCACCAGGGGCTCGGCGATGCGGCGCGGAGCGGCGGGCTGGGCCACGGCGCGTTGCGGACGCGGGGCCTTGAAGACCGGGCGGGCGGGCTTGGAAGGGGCGGCGCGGCCCGAGAGGCCAAGCCGGTGAACCTTGCCAATGACCGCATTGCGGGTGACGCCGCCAAGCTGCTTGGCGATCTGGCTGGCGGACAGGCCGTCCTGCCAGAGCTTCTTCAGATTTTCGACGCGTTCGTCTGTCCAACCCATGGTCTTGCTCCGCGTGTCCTGGTTCCATCAGCCCCGCGCGGCAGACCCAGGATCAATATGTTGTGGCAGCGCGCTACTCACGACATCACCAACTACCAGATATCGTAAACAGATCCTTAAGAGCCACAATAGGCGCCCCTCCCTTCATCCACAGGAACCACATATAGCGTCGGAAGGCCGCACCCTTGCACTTGGCGCGGCCTGGGCGCACATGAGCCCTCATGAAGGATATGCCCGACGCCGCAGCCGTTATGCCGCCCCAGCCCCGCGACTATCACGGGGTCAATTGGGCCGGTCTCAGGACCCTCTACATCCGAGAGATCCGCCGGTTCTGGAAGGTGGGCATGCAGACCCTGGCCGCCCCGGTGGTCACGGCCCTGCTCTATATGATGGTCTTCGTGGTGGCCGCCCAGGGCGCACGGGTCCCCGTCCACGGCGTGGCCTTCGCCACCTTCGTGGCGCCCGGCCTGATCATGATGCAGATTCTCAACAACGCCTTCGCCAACTCGTCCTCAAGCCTGCTGCAGGCCAAGATGAACGGCCTGACCGGCGACTTCCTCACCCCGCCCCTGACCCCGCTGGAGCACGTGGCCGGCTTCGCCCTGGGCGCCGCCACCCGCGGCATCGTGGTGGGCGCGGTGACCTGGGTCGCCGTCCTGCCCTTCGCCCACCTGCCGGTCACCCACCTCTGGGCGATCCTCTATTTCGGGGTCGGCGCCTCGATGATCCTGGGGCTGCTCGGCGTGATGGCCGGCCTGTGGTCGGAGAAGTTCGACCACATGTCGGCGGTGACCAACTTCGTCATCATGCCGATGACCTTCCTGTCGGGCACCTTCTACCTGGTGGAGCGCCTGCCCGAGCCGTTCCGCTCAGCCAGCCACTACAACCCGTTCTTCTATCTGATCGACGGCTTCCGCTACGGCTTCATCGGCCACGCCGAGGGCTCGCTGATCGCCGGCATGGGCATGACCGCCGGCCTGGTGATCGCCTTCTCCTGCATCTGCCTGTGGATGTTCGAGACCGGCTACAAGCTCAAGACCTGAGCGCGTCACACCCCCGTCGCCGCCCAACAATATTGACAGAGCGGGGTTCGAAGACGAAAACGTCGAGCCTTCCTGTCCCCGTCGCCACGCGCCGGGGACGGTTCTCTTTTGGGAGGTATCCCCTGTGACTGAAAAGACCGCGACGCAAGCCGCGCCCGTTCCCAGCGATCACATCATGGGCGTGTACAACCGCACCCCGCTGGCGTTCGAGCGAGGTGAGGGCGCGCGACTCTTCACCACCGACGGGGACGCCTATCTCGACTGCATGGCCGGCATCGCGGTGAACGCGCTGGGCCACGCCAACCCCAGGCTCGTGCAGGCGGTGAAGGACCAGGCCGAGAAGCTGTGGCACGTGTCCAACATCTTCACGATCCCGGGCCAGGAAAAGCTCGCCAAGGTGCTGACCGACGCCACCTTCGCCGACGAGGTGTTCTTCACCAACTCCGGCGCCGAGGCCATCGAGTGCGCCATCAAGACAGCGCGCAAGTATCACTGGGCCAAGGGTCACCCCGAGCGCATCGACATCATCGGCTTCGAGGGCTCATTCCACGGCCGCACCCTGGCCGCCGTCAACGCCTCGGGCAACAAGTCCTACCTGGAGGGCTTCGGTCCGCCGATGCCGGGCTTCGTCCACCTGCCCTATGGCGACCACGAGGCGCTGAAGGCGGCCATCGGCCCGACCACCGCGGCCATCCTCATCGAGCCCGTGCAGGGGGAGGGCGGCGCCCGCGCCCTGCCCGACGTCTGCATGCGCGGCCTGCGCCAGCTGTGTGACGAACACGGCATCCTGCTGATCTATGACGAGATCCAGTGCGGCCTGGGACGCACCGGCAAGCTGTTCGCCCATGAGTGGGCCGGCGACGCCGCTCCCGACATCATGGCCGTCGCCAAGGCCCTGGGCGGCGGTTTCCCGGTCGGCGCCTGCCTGGCCACGGCCGAGGCCGGCCAAGGCATGACGGTCGGCAGCCACGGTTCCACCTACGGCGGCAACCCCCTGGCCATGGCCGTGGGCCTGGCGGCCATGGAGGAGCTCAACAGCGAGGCCCTGCTGGCCCACGTCCGCGAGGTGGCCGGCTACTTCACCCAGCAGCTCTCGGGCCTGCAGGAACGCTTCCCCGACGTGGTGGCCGACATCCGCGGCAAGGGCCTGCTGATCGGCATCAAGTTGAAGACCCCCAACCGCGAGTTCATGCAGCATGCCCGCGACCAGCACATGCTGATCGCCGGCGGCGGCGACAACTGCGTGCGCCTGCTGCCGCCGCTGAACCTCACCCTGGAAGAAGCCCAGGAAGCCATGGCCAAGCTCGAGGCGGCCTGTGAGGCGGCGCGAACCCAGGCGAAAGCCGCGGCCTAGTTAACTCCGCTCCTCCCGGCGAAGGCCGGGACTTTAGATTAGGACTCCTCGCTCTCCAGGGTGAACCTGGGCCCCGGCCTTCGCCGGGGTGAGCGGGAATTGGGGGATCCCAATGACCCAAGTCAGACACTTCCTCGATCTCTGGCGGATTCCCCCCGCCGACCTGCGCGCCATCCTGGCCGACGCCAAGGCCCGCAAGGCCGCGCGCAAGGGCTGGACGCAAGGCCGCGTGGACGCCGACGCGCCCGGCGCCGAGCGGACCCTGGCCATGATCTTCGAGAAGAACTCCACCCGCACCCGCTTCTCCTTCGACGCGGCCATGCGCCAGCTGGGGGGCGACGTGATCATCTCCACGGCCAACGACATGCAGCTGGGCCGTGGCGAGACCATCGAGGACACCGCCATGGTGCTGTCACGCATGGTGGACGCGGTGATGATCCGCGCCAACCGCCACGCCGACCTGGAGACCTTCGCGGCGGTGTCCAAGGTGCCGCTGATCAACGGCCTGTCGGACAAGAGCCACCCCTGCCAGATCATCGCCGACCTGCTGGCCTTTGAGGAGCGTTGTGGCTCGGTGGAGGGCAAGACTCTTGCGTGGATAGGCGACGGCAACAATGTCTGCTCGACCTTCATCCATGCCGCCCCGGTGTTCGGGTTCAAGCTGAACATCGCCAGCCCGGCCAAGTACCACCCCGACCGCGTTGATCTCGCCCGCGCCGCCGACCTGCAGGGCCGGATCACGGTGAGCGAAAACCCGCTCGAGGCCGTGGCCGGCGCCGACTGCGTGATCACCGACACCTGGGTCTCCATGGGCGACACCGACCGCGACGACCGGCTGGCGGCTCTGGGCCCCTACCAGGTCACCGAGGCGCTGATGGAAAAGGCCAATCCCGGCGCCGTCTTCATGCACGACCTGCCCGCCCACCGCGGCGAGGAAGTGACGGCTGAGGTGCTCGACGGTCCCCGCTCGCTGGCCTGGGATGAGGCCGAGAACCGCATCCACGCCCAAAAGTCGATCCTGGCCTGGTGCTTCGGCAAGATCGGCTGACGCGGCTTCCCCCATTTATGGGGGAAGTGGGCCGACAGCCTCTTGGCTGGAGGGTCGATGGGGGTGCGTGACTGAAACCCCCGGCGCGCCAGATTCGTACCCCCATCGACCTTCCGGCTCTCGCCGTCAGGCCACTTCCCCCGCAAGCGAGGGAAGCAACGATCCTCGATCGCCAGGCTCGCAACCTCGCCCCAGTCCCCCTATATGGCCCGCCCATGAGCACTGAAACCACCACCGCCCCCGACGATCTCGTCGCCCCGTTCCAGATCGAGGGTGAGCCCGTGCGCGGCCGCCTGGCGCGCCTGGGTTCGGCCGTGGACGAGATCCTGGCGGCCCACGACTATCCGGAGGCCGTGGCCAACCTGCTGGGGGAGGCCTGCGCGCTGGCCGCCCTGGTGGGCTCCAACCTGAAGTTCGACGGGCGGCTAATCGTCCAGGCCCAGGGCGACGGCCCGGTCCGCTATGTGGTGGTGGACTACGACACCGACGGCGCCCTGCGCGGCTATTGCCGCTATGATCCCGACGCCGTGGCCGCCGCCGCCCAGGGCTTCGTGCGGCCGGGCGCCAAGACCCTGCTGGGAGAAGGCGTGTTCATCATGACCGTCGACCAGGGCGCCGACATGGACCGCTACCAGGGCATCACCACCATCGAGGGCGAGACCCTGGCGCTGTGCGCCGAGCAATACTTCGCCCAGTCGGAACAGACCCCCACGCGGGTGCGCCTGGCCGTGGGGCAGGCCGATCTCGGCGACGGCCTGGCCTGGCGGGCCGGCGGCATGCTGATCCAGAACATCGCCGAGGACGAGAACCGCGGGCCCACCGCCGAGGCCTGGGTCCGCACCCAGGCCTTCTTCGAGACCATCGGCGAGGACGAGCTGCTCGACCCCACCATCTCGGCCGAAACTCTGCTGTTCCGCCTGTTCCACGAGGACGGTGTCCGTGTCTTCGACGCCCAGCCGCTCAAGGCCTTCTGCCGATGCTCTAAGGACCGCATCGAGAGCGTGCTGACCTCCTTCTCGCCCGAAGAGCGCGCCGACATGGTGGAGGACGACGGCCTGATCAAGGTGACCTGCGAGTACTGCTCCAGCACCTATTCCGTGGACCCGGCGCGGCTGACGGCGGCGGCGTAGGGCACAACCGCACATCGTGGGGGCGTTCGGCCTGTCTCCCAAAGTCCCACGTCATCCCGGCCGCAGCGAAGCGGAGCGCCTGGACCCAGGGGCCGCGATCAATCCCCCTGGCTCCCGGGTCTCCCCTGCGGGTCGCCCGGGATGACGGCTATATATGTAAGGGGCGCCGTTCCTACGCCGCGTCCAGCGCCCGCTCCACGTCGCGCACCAGGTCGCCGGACCCTTCCAGCCCGACGCTCATCCGCACCCAGCCCTCGGTGAGGCCGATGCTCAGGCGCTCGGCCTCGGGCATGGAGCGGTGGGTGGTGGTGGACGGGTGGGTGGCCATCGACTTGGCGTCGCCCAGGTTGTTGGAGATATCGACGATGGCGAGGGTGTCGAGGAACCGCCAGGCGGCCTCGCGGCTGCCCAGGTCGAAGGCCACGACGCTGCCGCCGCCCGACATCTGGTTGGCGATGATGGCGGCTTGCGGGTGGTCGGGACGGCCGGGATAGATCACCTGCCTGCACTTGGCGTGGGCGCCGATGGCGTCGGCCACCCTGGCGGCGTTCTGGGTCTGGCGGGTGACCCGCAGCTCCAGGGTCTCCAGGGCCTTCAGCAGCACCCAGGAATTGAACGGCGACAGCGCCGGGCCCGTGTGGCGCAGGATGTCCTTGTAGCTTTCGGTCATCAGCTCGGCGCCGCCCAGGATCGCACCGCCCAGCACCCGGCCCTGGCCGTCGATATGCTTGGTGGCCGAATAGACGACGATGTCGGCGCCCAGCGCCAGCGGCTTCTGGAACAGCGGGGTGGCGAAGACATTGTCCACCACCAGCTTGGCGCCGGCCGCATGGGCCACGTCGGCCACGGCGCCGATGGCGGTGATCTCCAGCAACGGATTGGCCGGGGTCTCCACCAGGAAGGCCTTGGTGTTGGGACGCACCGCGTTCTTCCACGCCTCGATGTCGGTGGCGTCGACGAAGGTCACGTCCACCCCGTAGCGCGGCATCAGTTCCGACAGGATCCAGCGGCAGGAGCCGAACAGGGCGCGGCCCGCCACGATGTGGTCGCCGGCCCGCACCAGGCCTTGCAGGGCCACGTGTACGGCAGCCATGCCCGAGGCCGTCGCCCGGCACTGCTCAGCGCCCTCGAGAAGCGCCAGGCGGTCCTCGAACATCTGGGTCGTGGGGTTGCCGAAGCGCTGGTAGATGAAGCCCGGCTCCTCGCCGGAGAACCGCTTGTCGGCGTCGCCGGCGCTCTCATAGGCGAAGCTCTGCGTCAGGAAGAGCGCCTCGGAGATTTCGCCATAGGGGGAGCGGGCCATGCCGCCGCGCACCAGCTTGGTCTCTTGTTGCCAGGTGTTCGGATCTTCGGCCATGGGCGCTCCTTTTAAGAGGTCCGCAGAAAGCGCCCTCGCACGCCAAACCGGAATCCAGTTTTCCTGCGAAAGCCTTCAGGGAGGGCCGCATGAACCTCACCGCGCGGCCCCCGGTCAAGCTTGAGCATTCGCCGTCTGGCTGAATCGACTTCCGACCTGCACAAAAACGGAGCAACCTCAGCTTAACTATAGGGAGGACTGTACCTAATGCCGCTCAATATGCTGTTTCGCCTTCTCGGCCTGATCCTGGTTGTGCTGGGCCTGATCAACGTCGCCATCGGCTTCCTGCCAGCCTCGGTGCTGGCCTCCATCCCCAAGCAACTGATGCTGGTGGAAGGCTTCGCCCAGTCGGTGAGCCTGCTGGGGCTCGGCGCCATGATCTACCTGCTGGCCGAGATCGCCGCCAAGCGTCCCGCCAAGAGCTACTAGGGTTCCCGTGCCGGTCAATTTCGCGATCCGGGTCTTCAGCCTGATCCTGACCTTCTTCGGGGCGCTGAATCTCGTGATCCTGGCGCTGTCGGACCACCTGCAAAGCTGGGTTCCGGCGGTGCTGCGGCCGGCCGCCACCTTCGGTGAGGCGCTCGCCCTGTTCGGGGTGGGCGCCGCCGTCGCCATGCTCGCCGAGATCGCCGGCAAGGTCGGGAAGAAGCACTAGACGCAGGGCGAGGGCGGGGGAGGAGAGCCCCCGATATCGTCACGTCACCCGGCCGCAGCGTAGCGGAGAGCCGGGACCCAGGGCCGTGCGCGCCACCCCTGGGTCCCTGACCGGCCCGGTGGTCGTCCGGGATGACGGGGCTGTCGCCAGTGCAGCCGACCGACACGCCGCACTTGCCAACCGGCGCCCTCCCGGCGAGTGTCGCGCCGATGACCGACGCGACGCGCGCGGGGATTCTCCCCTGCCAATCCATCGATGACCTGATCGCTCAGGGCGCCATCGCTTCGGCGACGCCCTTCGACGCTGATCAGGTGCAGCCCGCCAGCCTCGACCTGCGCCTGGCCGCCCGCTGCTGGCGGGTTCGCGCGAGCTTCCTGCCCCGGCTGGGCCGCACGGTGGCCAGCCGCATCGCCGACGTGGCCATGCACGAGCTGGATCTCTCCAAGGGCGCGGTCCTGGAAAAGGGCTGCGTCTATATCGCCGAGCTGCAGGAGCGCCTGCACCTGCCGCCCGGCGTCTCGGCGCGGGCCAATCCGAAGAGCTCCACCGGCCGGGTCGACGTCTTCGTGCGGCTGCTGTCGGACAACCAGCCGGCCTTCGACGACGTGAGCGAGGGCTATGACGGCCCCACCTATATCGAGATCGCGCCCCAGACCTTTTCCATCCTGGTCCGCGCCGGCACCCGGCTGAACCAGCTGCGCCTCAAGCGCGGCAGCCCGGCCAAGCTGCTGACCAAGAGCGTCGGGGTCGATCTCTCCGACGGGGTGGCGGGCTTCCGCGCGCGCCGCCACGCCGGCGTCATCGACATGGACCATGTCGACGGCCACGACCCGCGCAACTACTGGGAGCCGCTGATCCCGCGGAACGGCGAACTGCTGCTCGATCCCGGCGAATTCTACATCCTGGCGTCGAAGGAGGCGATCGAGATCCCGGTGCTGCAGGCCGCCGAGATGACCCCCATCGACCCCTCGGTGGGCGAGTTCCGCGTCCACTATGCCGGCTTCTTCGACCCCGGCTTCGGGACCGAGGAGGCGCAGGGCGTGGGCTCCAAGGGCGTGCTGGAGGTCCGCAGCCACGAGACCCCCTTCCTGCTGGAGGACGGCCAGACCGTCGCCCGCCTGGTCTATGAGCCGCTCACCGCCAAGCCCTCGCGGCTCTACGGCGACCAGGGCAGCCACTACCAGCGCCAGGGCCTGAAGCTCTCCAAGCACTTCCAGCGCTGGACGGCGAACCTCTAGTGGAGGCCGAGGCCAAGCGGCTGGGGCTGACCCGCCGATGGTGGTTGATCCTTGCCACCTACGTGTTGGCGGCCATCAATTTCGGCGTGACGCGCCTACGCCTGAACGCGCCCTACTATGAGGTATTGGAAGATTACGCCGGTTGGATCGGGACGGTGTCGTTCCTGGGATGGTGCGGGGTCGCTTGCTATGCCGCCCTACGCTACGGTCGATGGTCTTGGCCGATGCTCATCGGCGCTCCGTTCGCCTTGTTCACCGCGGTAGGCGTGGCCTGGTATCTCGTCGCGGTGCTGTTCAGCGGCCAACTCTGATCCCAACCGCTCCTCCCGGCGAAGGCCGGGACCCAGGTGAAACCCACTCTGATTTCAAGTGGGCTGGGAATGCCGCGGGAGGGCCATCTTGTGCGGCTACGGATGAACCTGGGTCCCGGCCTTCGCCGGGATGAGCGGAGTGTCATTGCACCCCATGCGGCAGGCCGCCACAACCAAGCTGTTGATCGCGTTAACCATATTTAAGTTCGACTCACCGTTTCCTGGAACGTGAGGGGCCAGGAAAGCCGCCATGTCTGACGCGACCTACATAGCGTTCGTACCCACCGCCAAGCGCGACCGCCTGCGGCAGATCCTCCAGACCGAGGACACCAAGCCCCTGGCCTGGCGCGAGCGCCGCACGATGTTCGGCAGCGAGTTCTATTTCTCCGGCCCCTCCAGCCTGGCCCGCAAGGCCCAGGCCTATGTCGCCGAGTGGGTCATCACCGGTTAGGCGCTTGAGTGGGTCGGCCAGACCCGCTAGAGAGCCCCCACTGCAAGCCTTACCCGCTAAGGCCTTCGCGGGCGTAGCTCAGGGGTAGAGCGTCAGCTTCCCAAGCTGAATGTCGTGGGTTCGAATCCCATCGCCCGCTCCAACACTTAGCTCACTTTTGGGTGGGCGGTTTTGCAGCCTTTGTTCGCCTCCGTTTCAGCGTCAGTACAGAGGCTTCTGGTTGAGGGCTGATTGTCGAACCGGAATGTCGAGGCCAGCGTCAGCGACGATGCGCTGAACGACGGCTGTAAACCAAGGTGGCGCGAGTGGGCTGATGTATACGGCCTCTATGTAGTCGGAGGGCCGGAGAGGCCAAGCGATGCCCGCGTCAGTTGACCATTTGCGCAGTTCGTCCCCGCCCAATTCAGCCGCAAGCTGCGTCCACGCGATAAACCTCAATTCTCTCTCGTGCTCGAAAGATTTTCGTTTGTGCGTGAAAGCGTAGAAGAGATTGTCAGTCGGAATAACGCCTGTCTCGTAGTCGATGTAGGAGACTAGCCCTGCATACATGCTCGATGGGAGGTTCCGAGCGATGCGGTCGAAGGTGCTCTGTACGCAGATCGCCTCGTTCGCCTGAGAGTAGAGGCGCCACATTGCTGCCGACTCGTGATCGCTGAGATGCCAGCAGGACACGTGAACCTGGGTCAGGAACCATCTACGTCCCTCGGCAATCCCAGCGGCAGCGATGTCGATCCCATGTTCCCGGAGGGTCCGCGCCTCCTCCTCCACCGTAGCCCTAGGTATCGAGCCCTCAAAAGGGTCACCTAGCATATCGGACCGGGTCAGCCAGAAGCTCTCAGTTTGCAAAGCTGACAGGAATTTGGCGAGGTCCATGTAGCGCCAAAGCTTCTGGTCCGGTGTCTCTGGCCATGTGAACGATTCGTGTTTGCTAATCACTTGTGCACCTCGTCCATCCGCGAAGTCTATCCTTCGAGAGCGCGTTGCGGTTGACGTTGCGGTTGAAGATCCAACGAAGTTTGGCTGCCAGGGACCTTCTCTGCACGCCTAGGTGCCTGACAGAATCTTCGACTTCATTTCTTGGAACTCAGCGTCGCTGATTGTGCCTGCATCGAGGAGGTCTTTGGCTTGCTGGATTTCCGCGACCATGCGGTTGCCTGCTGGAGCGGCTGCCGGCTGGCCCGATCCAGCATGGACGACCACGCCACCGGCCGCAGCTCTGACCTCTTCCATCGCCCGAACCCGCCGCTTCTCCTCCCAGGACTGCTCCTCACGCTGGGCGCGGCTGTAGATTGTGGAAGCTGTTTGACTGGCGATGCCATTGACGAAAATTTGTGGCGTTGCGGCGTTCAGATGGAGGAACGCCAAGTTTGATCCACACAATTCTGGTAGGACGTTTTGCTCAACCTTTACGTCCTTGAGGTCCTTCCACTGGATGTCGGACATCGTGAACCCGCCCAGGAGGCCGCGCCGAACCACGAGGACGCGGCTGTCAGTAATCGCTATCACCGCGCGTCGGTTGAAGAGTGCGAACGCTCGAAACTGAAGCGCCTGGGCAGTGACTTGTTCGCCTTCCATCAACGTTGTCGCGACCAAAGCCTCGGCTTTCTGCGCCCGCCCGGCCTCGCCCAAGAAGGTGAGGGCGAGGACTATCGCAACGAGCGGAATGGTAAGAATTGGAATGCAGGCGGCGATCATGATCGCCGCGTAAAAGATGATGCTGAGAATGCCCTTCATAGTCCCCCCGTTGGCGTCGAGATATCTAGGTCCCAGCAGCCATTTTTGTATAAGGCCCACAATACCCGCGTCCGTTGAGTTCGCGCGCAAATTAATCTTCCAGCGAGACTTCCCCATGAAGCCCCCCCTCCTCGCCGCCGCCCTGGCGCTGACCGCCGCGCCGGCCCTGGCCCAGGCCAATTGGCTGCTGCCGGCCAAGCCCTATCGCGTCATCGACAACACCTATTCGGTGGGCTCGGCGGGGCTGACGGCGCTGTTGATCGTCACCCCCAAGGGTGCGGTGCTGCTGGACACCGGCATGCCGCAGTACGCGGGCATGGTGGAGAAGAATATCCAGAGCCTGGGCTTCAAGCTCAGCGACGTGAAGATCCTGCTCACCAGCCACGGCCACTTCGACCATGCCGGCGGCCTGGCCAGGCTGAAGGCCGATACGGGCGCGACCATGATCGCCGCGCAGGGCGACCGCTACGCCCTGGAGAAGGGGGTCTATCCGGGCTCGGAGAGCAACAAGGCCATGAACTTCCCGCCGGTGAAGGTGGACCGCGTGGTGAAGGACGGCGACACCGTGGAATTGGGCGGGCTGACGCTCACCGCCCACCTGACGCCCGGCCACACACAGGGCTGCACCACCTGGACCTGGCCGGTGAAGGACCGGGACGGCGGCGCCCACACCGCGCTCTATTTCTGCAGCGCCAGCGTGGCGGCCAACAGCCTGGTCCCCGAGCAGTATCCCGGCATCGTCGCCGACTACCGCCACACCTTCGCCACCGCCCGCGCCATCCCCGGCGACGTCTTCCTGGCCCCGCATTCGGAGTTCTTCGACGCGCCCGCCAAGCAGGCCCGCCTCTCTCAGCCCGGCCCCAACCCCTTCATCGACCGCGCCGGCTACCTCAAGGTCATCGACGCCCAGCAGAAGGGCTTCGAGGACGCGCTGGCCAAGGCGAAGGCCAAGGCGGCGAAGTAGCTTCCCGCCCAACGCAGCACTTGTCGAACTCTGTTCGGAAGGTCTCGATGGGGGAAATGCGCGTGGATCACACGCCCCCTGGTAGGAGACGAGTATGGCTGACGGCGCCGTGGACATCCTGAACGACAAGCGCGCGGCGGCCCGCAAGTCCGCCTACGAGACCCCGATCGAGGAGCTGAACCCGGCGCGCGCCTCGCTGTTCCGCGACGACGCCATGTGGCCGATGTTCGAGCGGCTGCGGAAGGAAGACCCGGTCCACTACACGGCCGACAGCAACTACGGGGCCTATTGGTCCATCACCAAGTACAACGACATCCTGGCGGTGGACTCCAACCACCAGGTGTTCTCCTCGGCCAAGGGCATCACGCTCTCGCCCAAGGCCGCCCAGGGCTTCCGCGACCCCAACAACACCGCCACCAACTTCATCGCCATGGACCCGCCGCGCCACGATGTGCAGCGCAAGACGGTCAGCCCGGCGGTCTCGCCCCACGCGCTGTCGATCATGGCGCCGGTGATCCGCGAGCGGGCCGGTCTGATCCTGGACAGCCTGCCGATCAGCGAGCCTTTCGACTGGGTGGACCTGGTCTCCAAAGAGCTCACCACCATGACGCTCGCCACCCTGTTCGACTTCCCCTTCGAGGAGCGCCGCAAGCTGACCCGCTGGTCGGACGTGATGACCACGGCGCCGGGCTTTGGTCCCGCAGCGGACCTGATGGAGATGCGGGCGATGATGGCCGAGTGCTTCGGCTATTTCACCGAGCTGTGGAACCAGCGGGTCAACGCCGAGCCGGCGGGCGACCTGATCTCCATGCTGGCCCACGGGGCGGAGACCCGGAACATGACCCAGCAGGAGTTCCACGCCAACGTGGCCCTGCTGATCATCGGCGGCAACGACACGACGCGGAACACCATCTCGGGCTCCGTCCTGGCCCTGAACCAGAACCCTGACCAGTACGCCAAGCTGCGCGCCAATCCCTCCCTGATCCCCTCGATGGTCTCGGAGACCATCCGCTGGCAGACCCCGCTGGCCCACATGGCGCGCACCGCCACCCAGGACTTCGAGCTCTCGGGCAAGACCATCCGCGAGGGCGACAAGGTGGCCATGTGGTACGTCTCGGGCAACCGCGACGACACGGTGATCGCCAATCCCGACAGCTACATCATCGACCGCGAGCGCCCGCGCCAGCACATGTCCTTCGGCTTCGGTATCCACCGCTGCGTGGGCAACCGCCTGGCCGAGCTGCAGCTGACCATCATCTGGGAGGAGATCATGAAACGCTTCCCGGACATCAAGCTGCTGGAGGAGCCCAAGCGGTCCTTCTCGATCTTCGTGAAGGGCTATGAGGACATGAAGGTGGTGCTTCCGTCCAAGCTCTAGGTCAGACTGACGGCGGGAGAACGCCGTGCCTGATGAGCTGAAGCTGAACGCTGGTCCCGTGACCCTGCGCCGCCGCGCCCTCGACGCGGCGCGCGGGCTGCTGGCGGCGGGCGGGGTCGACGGCCTGCATCTGCGCGCCATCGCCGCCGAGGTGCGCAGCGGCGTGGCCACCCTCTATCATCACTTCGCCGACAAGAACGCCCTGCTGGCCGCGCTCGCCATCGAGGGCTGGGAGGAGCTGGCCCGCGCCATCGAGCAGGCCATGGGCAGCGGGAAATTCCCCCGCCGCATCGACGCGGCCTCGCGGGCCTTCCTCACCTTCATCCGCCGCAATCCCCAGCTCTACGCCCTGATGCAGACCGAGCAGGCCCTGGCCGCAAACGACGCGGTGCGCGCCGCCGAGCGCGCGGCTTTCGCGGTGTTCCAGAGCTCCTTCGAGGGCGACGACCGGGTGCCGCCCGAACGGGTGGAGGAGGTGTCCCTGACCATCTGGGTGCTGGGGCGCGGCATCGCCTCGGCGGTGCTGATGCAGGGCGACGACGATCCTGGCGCGGCGGGCCGGCTGGTGGCCAAGGTGATTTCGGGCTTCGGCTTCCTGCTGTCGCCGCGCTTCGCCGACTGACGCGGGCCCGACTGTACGCTAAGGCGGGGCCATGCGGATCGCCCTCACCACCCTCGTGGTCGCCGACTATGACGACGCCCTCGACTTCTACGTCCACGGCCTGGGCTTCACCCTCACCGAGGATAGCGACCTGGGGGGCGGCAAGCGCTGGGTCGTGGTGACTCCCGCCGGCGGCGGCGCCGGCCTGCTGCTGGCCCGGGCCTCGGGCGCGGCCCAGGTGGCCAGCGTCGGGCATCAGACCGGCGGTCGGGTGATGGGCTTCCTGCACACCGACGACTTCGCCCGCGACCACGCCCGCATGACGGCGTCCGGCGTCACCTTCCTCGAAGCGCCCCGCGCCGAGCCCTATGGGACCGTGGTGGTCTTCCAGGACCTCTACGGCAACCGCTGGGACCTGATCGAACCCAAGGGCTAGATCTGCACCAAGGTCTCGTCTCGGCGCGGCAGGCGCCCGCGCAGGGCCATGGTTCCGTGCAGCCGCGCGACGCAGTGGCTGGCGGTCTTTTCGAACAGGAACGGGAAGACCGCGTGGATCACGCAGGCGATCCCTGCCGCGATAAGGGTCACGCCGAAGCCGGCCGCGGCTTCCATGTGCTGGCCATAGGTCTCGCCGACCTGACGCGGATGGGTGGTGAAGTGCTCGATCATGGCGGCCCCCTGCTGTGGAAGACAGGATGCGTCGATGCCGGGAGAAGAGCATTGTCGATTTCACCGTCACTCCGCGATAACAGAGAAAAATATTCTCCCTAGGCGGCATTTGACATGAGTGACGTTCTCGACCCAATCGATCGCCGCATCCTGCGGGAACTGCAGGCCGACGCCACGATTTCCATCGCCGATCTGGCGCAGATCGTCGGCCTCTCCCAGACGCCTTGCTGGAAGCGGGTGAAGCGCCTCACCGACGAGGGCGTCATCGAGCGCCGCGTCGCCCTGCTGGACCGCGAGAAGCTGGACCTCGGCCTCGTGGTCTTCGTGTCCATCCGCACCGCGCGCCACGATGAGGCCTGGCTGGCGGCCTTCGCCAAGGGCGCCTCGGCCCTTCCCGAAGTCGTCGAGTTCTACCGGATGAGCGGGGAGACCGACTATCTGCTCAAGGTGGTGGTGCGCGACATCGGCGCCTATGACCGCTTCTACAAGCGCCTGATCGCCACGGCGGAACTGGGGGATGTCAGCTCCTCCTTCGCCATGGAGCAGATCAAGTTCACCACGGCCTTGCCGCTGTAACTGCGTCATCCCGGACGGCCGCCAGGCCGCGCCGGGACCCAGGGGCCCAGCGCACCGCCCCTGGATCCCGGCTCTCCGCTACGCTGCGGCCGGGATGACGTGGTGGGTTTGCCGGCCGCTTGACCGTCCCCATCCGCGCGCCTAGCCTGATCCCGTCGCCAACACGCCGCGAAAGGAGGGTTTCGCCATGACTGTGCTCATCCAGCCCCTTCTTCGCCGCGCCGCCGACCAGGTATCCTGATACCTTAACCTCTCCGTCGGCCGGGCGCTCAGACGCACTTCCGATCGACGGATCATCCCATTGCTCAAGTCCTACGGTTGGAGCGACACGCTCCAAACTCAATTCCAAACCTATGCCGACCGTGGCCTCACGCCCGGCCGGGTCACCGTGCAGCAGCGCGGCCTCTATCGCCTCGCCACCCCCGATGGCGATCTCTCCGCCGAACTCTCGGGAAAACTCGCCCATGAGGCCGGCGAGGGCGGCTATCCCGTGGCGGGTGACTGGGTGGCCTGCGCCGCGCGGCCGGCCGAGGGGGCGGCCACCATCCACGCCGTCCTGCCGCGGTCGAGCGTCTTCGTGCGCAAGGCGTCGGGCCCCAACGTCGCGCCGCAGACGGTGGCGGCCAATGTCGACATCGCCCTGCTGACCGCCTCCCTCAACGCCGACCTCAGCCTGCGCAGGCTGGAGCGCTATCTCGCCGTGGCCTGGGAGAGCGGCGCCCAGCCGGTGGTGGTGCTCACCAAGGCCGACGCCTGCGGGGACGTCGAGGCCCTGACAGCCGAGGTGGAGTCCATCGCCATCGGCTGCCCGGTCCACGCGGTCTCGGCGGTGACCGGCCAGGGCCTCGACGCGCTCTCCGCCCTGTTGGGTCCCGGCCAGACCGCCGTGCTGCTGGGCTCCTCAGGGGTGGGCAAGTCCACCCTGGTCAATGCCCTGGCCGGCCAGGCCCTGATGGCCACCCAGGGCATCATCGAGGAGGGCGCGCGGGGCCGCCACACCACCACCCACCGCGAGCTGATCCTGCTGCCCTCGGGGGGCCTGGTGCTGGACACGCCGGGCATGCGGGAACTGGGGCTGTGGGACAACGAGGCCGGCGTGGCCGCGGCCTTCGGCGACATCGAGGCGCTCGCCGCCCAGTGCCGTTTCCACGACTGCGCCCACCGCACGGAGCCCGGCTGCGCGGTCCGCGCCGCCTTGGAGGACGGGACCCTCGATGAGGGCCGCTGGAAGAGCTTCGGCAAGCTGCAGCGGGAACTCGCCCACCTGGATCTGAAGGACGACCCCCAGGCCCGCGCCGAGGTCCGCCGCATCTGGATCAACCGCCACAAGAGCGGACGCGCCAAGATGAAGCACAAGTGGAAGGGCGCGGAGTGAAGGCTCTCCCCGGGGCGTAGAACCGGGGAAGGCTTGGCGCGGGGCGTCGGCAGGCGAAAGACCTGCCGCCGAGACTCGCAAGGGGCTGGCGATTCGTCGCAAGGCGCTGATTCCGTGGGCGCCGCCTGATTTCTTGCGTAGTCTGTCGGCCGAGCGGCGGACCGGGTCCGACGCTCGCGTTTTTACTTGCGGTGATCGTCAACCGCGTGGGGCCGCGGGTTGCATGAGTGACGAAAACACCGATGACCGCGCCGTCTCCGAGATGCGGCACCGGATGGCCAACATCTTCCAGCTGATGTCGGCGCTCGGCCGCATGCGCAGCCAGCGGTCCGGCGATGTTGAGGCGCGTCGCCAACTGCTTTGGCTGGCCGATGCCATCGGCTCCCTCGGCGCCCTGGAGCGTCACCGCACCTCCGAGGGCGTGGATTTCACAGCCTATCTTGTTGAGATGGCCCCCGTCTGGCGCCGCCGCCATTCCGCGCGCCAGGCCGAGGTGAGGGTCTCGGCGATCCCGGTCTTCGCCCCGGACACCGCAGCCTCAACCCTGGCCCTGATCGCGCAGGAACTGGTGGGCAACGCCTTGGCTCACGGCTATCCCGGCGATCGTCCGGGCCTGGTGGAGATCAGCCTCACCCAGACATCTGACGGGCGACACGACCTGACGGTGTCCGACGACGGCCAGGGCTTCGATCCGGCCAGGGCCCGCGAGCGGTTCGGTCTCTGGTTCGTCCGCAGCCTGGCCGCTCAGGTGCGTGGCGAGTTCACCCTGACCTCGCAGCCGAGCTGCACGGCGAAGCTGGTCTTCTCCCTTTAGAAACTTGTCGTGGGCAGAAGGCGTTCATAGTTGCGCCGCACGACGCCGTAGCACTCGCAGGTCATGGCCTCGAGGCCGGGCCGGTCAATGATGTCCACGATCCCCCGCCGATAGCGGATGTAGTCGCGCTTCTGCAGCGCGCGCGCCACCGCCGTCACCGTGGTGCGTTGCACGCCCAGCATGTCGGCCAGGAATTCCTGGGTCAGGGCCACGGTGTTGGTGGAGATGCGGTCGTGGCAGGTCAGCAGCCAGCGGCAGAATCGCGCCTCCACGGAGTGCAGGGCGTTGCAGGCCACCGACTGAATGGCGTGGCCGAACAGGGCCTCGGTGTGCCGGTCCACGAACTGGCGGATGGCCGGACTCTTCTCCCAGGCCTCGTGTAGTTGCATCGCGCTGATCCGCACCGCGCGGCAGGGCGTCTGCACGATGGCCCGCGACAGCGACTGGCGGGGCGACACCGCGGCCATCAGGCCCAGCGCCCCCTCCGGGCCGATGGTGGCGCTCTCGATGGCGGCGCCGTTCGCCATCAGGGTCATCAGCGAGATGACCCCATCCAAGGGGAAATACACCGTGTCGACCGCGTCGCCCGGATCGTAGAGCAGGCGCCCACGCTCAAGCTCGATGTGAGTGAGGTACGGCCCGACGAGCCCATAGTCGGCGGCGGGCAGGGCGGCGAGCAAACGATTTTGCAAGGAGAGGAGGTGCCTTTGCATAGGGGGCCGTAACGGCCCCGAACAGCGAAGGTTGCAAGTTATCGAGGCGCCTCGATTGGGACTGTCGAGAACTCGACACAAATCGAAAACTCAGTCCGCAAAATGAAATTGCCGATCTCCAGTGAAAACCGTAGCGATCCTGAGACATATATTCGTCCGTGGCGAACTCTCTGACCTGGCGTTTCCGGAATTGCCTCAGAATATTTGAGGCGGCGGTTGTGATCTTGCTGACGGCTTCGCCACCCCCCAACCTGGGGACAAGACAGGGTCCGGGTGCGGAAAAGCCCCGCCGTACAGGCGGCGGGGCGAAGTCGTTCGGACGCGGCGAAAACCTAGTTGAACGTCACGCTGGCGGTACTGCCGACATTGGGCGTGGTGTGGGTGGCGTTGGCCTTAGCGATCTCCCAGACGAACTTCACCGGCCCGCTCTCGCTGATCCACACCTGGGCGTCGTCGCAGTCCAGGCACAGCATGGTCAGCTTCGGGTCTTCCTTGCCGCCGGGGTACCATGCGGCGACCACGGCGTTCCAGTACCTGTTGATACGGTCGGGGTCGTGCTGCAGCGTCAGCTGACCGGCGATACATGCCTGGAAGTCCTTCTGCTGGTGGACGAACATCGCGCTCCTGCCCTCGGCGATCTCGCGGGCCAGCTCGGTGTCGGTGCGGGTGAAGAACCAGATCTGGTTGGTCTTGCGCTCGACGAAGGCGGTCATCGGCTGGGTGTGGTGCGCCGCACCGCCGGTCACGCCCAGCATGCCGGTATTGTGCGTCTCTATCTCGTTCCACAGACGCGTTTCGACGGCGGCCTGGTCCTTGGGCTCGATGCTCATGGGGAGGCTCCTGGTTCGAGGTTTCTGTCGCCGATTCAACCCCAGGGGCGGCTTCACGGTTCCGGTGCGCCTTCGTGAGTCTGTGGTCGCTAGCTTGACTCTGATTGGAACATAATATGAACTTCTCTTCGGGCATGACGAGCGCGTTGAGAGGGTCTGATGTCAGGCTGGTGGGCGTTGCTGTATGCTGGAGGCCTGCTGATTGGCCTCGGCGCGGTGGGTCTGCTCGGAGCTGCGGGTATACAGGCGGCGCTTGGCTTGCTTTCATCAGGTAGGCCAGCACGTAAGTCCGCGCCTCGACCCGCTTTGGGTCGGGCTGCCGCCAGCCTTCATCGGAAAATGAAGGCGCTGGCCCGGCCGACCCTGCTGCTCCTGCCAACGGATCGGCCGGTCTTCTCGAAGTTCGGTGGCGCGCCGGACCTGGACGACCGTCACGCCAATTGGCCAACGTCCAAGGTGACGCGCCGCTTCCCCAAGCGGGAGATTACGACGTCGATGGGTTTCATCGCCCAGCTCGATCTCAGCGAGGTAAGAGCAGCCGGCGGTCCGGACTGGCTGCCGGATCAGGGACGTCTGTACTTCTTCGCCGAACCCTGGATGGGAGCGGCCCTGCATGTCGCGGTGCTCGATGGCCTGAAGTCGCCGATCGCGGTTCCAGTCCTTCCCAAGGGCTTTCCCCTTGTGGAGCGCCGGATCGCCATGACCCCCGCTACCTCCTATCCCGACCTGGAATGGCTGGTAGATGATCTGAGCGAGCTGGACATCGACAGCGACGCCTTGGACCGGCTGGCGGACTTTCCGAGCGCTCATATGCCGACGCCGGAGCATCGCATCGGCGGTCACGCCTCGGCGATCCAGGGCCTGAACATGGAGTTCGAGTGTGAACAGATGCTGGCCGCACTGGAAGGCCGTGAGCCCAAGGCGACCCGCCTGAGAGACACCGACTGGCGCCTGTTGCTGCAGGTGGACACCGACGCGGACCTGAAGACGAAATGGGGCGACGGTGGTCGGCTCTACTACTGGATCCGCGAGGCCGACGCCCGGGCCGGCGACTTCTCAAAGATCCAGATGGTTGGGCAATCCCACTAGCCCGCCAACCTGAACCGCCCCGCCTCGATCCCCGCCCGCAGGGCCGGGGCGAGGTCTTTTGGCGCCACGTCGCCCGTGTCCACGGCGTGGGCGGCGTCCTCGGCGGCGAACAGGCTGTATAGCGCCAGATAGGGGCCATAGTCGCGGATCGGGTCGACGCTCCGGGCCCTGGCGCGTTGCGCCGCGATCTCCTGGTCGGGGAGCAACACGATGAAGTCGAGGACGACGCCCGCCTCTCGCGCGCCGTCCACAAACACTTGGCGGACCCAGTCGGTGATGATCCCGTCGGTGATCACCTCGTAGCCGCCCCGGGCATAGGTCACGGCGGCGCCCAGCATGGCGGCGACCACCACCTGGTTCTGGCCGTGGGACTCCGGCGTCCAGGGCGCCAGCCAACCCTTCCTGATGTTGCGATAGAAGCTGTCGGTCTCCAGGTGGACGGCCAGCGGACCCGGCGCATTGGCGCAGAGTGCGGGCGCCACCGTGGTCTTGCCCGCGCCTGGCGGCCCGGTCAGCAGGATGATGCGCCCCGGCATGGGTCTCTCTCGCGATGGACAGTGCGGCGGGGATGGTCTCTGATCTCGATAAGGACGGTCAAGCTCAGGCCGCAGGATTCAAGGGAGGCCGAGATGGCTGACGGCGCGCGCATGGCTGCGGAGGCCCGCGACCGGGCCTATTCCACCCCGCTCGAGGACTTCCACGTCGGTGACCCGGAGCTGTTCCGCACCGACACCCACTGGCCGTGGTTCGAGCGTCTGCGGGCCGAGGACCCGGTCCACTACTGCAAGGCCAGCGACTTTGGCCCCTACTGGTCGGTGACCAAGTTCGACGACATCGTCGCCGTTGATGGGGACCACAACACCTTCTCCTCGTCCTCCGAGAATGGCGGCATCGCCCTGGGCGACTCCTTCGAGGACCCGGCAGGCGCCAGCTTCATCAGCCAGGACAGCCCGCGCCACGAGGCCCAGCGCAAGGTGGTGACGCCGATGTTCACCTCCGGCGCCATGGCGGCCATGGAGCCGCTGATCCGCAGCCGGGCGGCCACCATCCTCGACGAGTTGCCTCGGGGCGAGACCTTCGACTTCGTCGACCGGGTCTCTGTCGAACTCACCGCCCAGATGCTGGCCACCCTGATGGACTTCCCCTTCGAGGAGCGCCGCCTGCTGCCGCGCGCGTCGGACCTGCTGCTGGCCGCACCCATCCTCGGCGGCGGCTCGCCGGCCGGGGAGCCGGCCCGTCAGGCCGAGCTGATGGCCACCTTCGGCCGGCTGGTGGGGATCTTCGCCGAGCGGGCGGCTCAGCCCCGCAACGACGACCTGATCTCCATGCTGGCCCATGACCCGGCCACCAACGGCGGCGGTGACCCCTACAAGTTCGTCGGCAACCTGGTGCTGCTGATCGTCGCCGGCAGCGACACCACCCGTCACTCCATCACCGGCGGCCTGCTGGCCCTGAACGAGAACCCCGATCAGTACGCCAAGCTGCGGGAGGACACCGGCCTGATCGGCACGATGGTCCCCGAGATCATCCGCTATCAGAGTCCCGTGGCCCACATGCGCCGCACGGCCATGGCCGACGCGCAGATCGGCGGCAAGACCATCCGCAAGGGCGAGAAGGTGATCATGTGGTACGTCTCGGGCAACCGCGACGCCTCGGCCATCGCCAACCCCGACGCCTTCATCATCGACCGCGAGCGGCCCCGCCAGCACGTCGCCTTCGGCTTCGGGGTCCACCGCTGTGTCGGCCAGCGCCTGGCCGAGATGCAGCTGCGGGTGGTCTGGGAAGAGATGATGAAGCGCTTCCCCTTCATCGAGGTGGTGGGCGAGCCGCGCCGCCTGACCTCCAACTTCGTGAAGGGCTATGAATACCTGCCCGTGCGCATTCCTGGCTGAGAAAGCTTGAGCGTCAGTATTCTGAACGCCAGTCAATTGAATTCCGAATACGCCCCGAAGTGGCGGGTAGCCGACAAATAAATCCAAAAAGGAGGGAAACTATTGGTCTTCCGCGGGTTGTCTCACCTCCTAGAGGCGACGCGCCATGTCCAATATACTTCCCGCCTTCATAGATGACGCGGCGGTTCTATTTGTAGATGACAACGCCATCTGCGCCCTCGAGACGGGGTCCATCCTGCGGGATTTGGGCTATCAGGTCATCAGCCTCTACGACGCGGCCGGGGCCTTGCAAGCGCTGGTGGGAGGCCAGCCTCTGCTGGCCCTGGTGACCGACATCGATCTTGGCCCAGGGCCCGACGGATTCGACATCGCCCGCGCGGCCCGGGCGGCGTTTCCAGATCTCCCGGTGGTCTATATTTCCGGCGCCGCCTCCGCCCGGTACGCCTCGGAGGGCGTGCCCCGGTCGGAGGGCGTGCCCCGGTCGGAGTTCGTCGCCAAGCCCTGCAATCCCGCCGATGTCGCAGAGGCCCTGACCCGGGCCATCGGACGGATGGCCGCTTGAGGCGCTAGTCCTTGGGCGCCTTCTCGGCGGCCGCGGCGGCCGCGGCGGCCTTCTTCTCGGCCTTGGCGGCGGCCTTCTGGGCGTCCTTGGCGGCCTTGGCCTTGTCGCGTTCCATCCGCTCGAAGCTGTAGTTGGGTGTCCGCGCCATGGTGGGCCGCTCTCCTGCAAGTCAGTCGCCTATCTGGCGTATCGCACCCCGCGCCGCAAGCGTGACACACTGACAACCGCTCATCCCGGCGAAGGCCGGGACCCAGATTCATCAACTATCTACGCCGCATGGCCGCCGATTGCGAACTCGGACGCACAGGAGCCGCCTGCGGGTTTTACCTGGATCGCGGCCTTCGCCGAGACGAGCGGCCCGCGAATCAGAGCGTCACCTCGCCCCGGAACATCGGCGCGCAGCCGCCACCCACCGTGGCCCGCACCCCGTCCGGGGTACGGCGCGCGGCGGCCTTCAGCAGGCTTGGCCGGCCCATCTCCACCCCCTGGCTGATGGTGAAGGCGGCCTGATCGACGCCGGCCAGCGACACCAGCAGGGCCGCCAGGGTGGCGTTGGCGCTGCCGGTGGCCGGGTCCTCATGGGTCCCCGCCAGCGGCGCGAACATGCGGGCGCGGATATCCTGCCCGTCGCGGGCGTAGATCAGCAGGGAGTAGCGCCCGGCCAGGTCCGGCCGCGCCCTCTCGGCCCTGCGGAACGCCGCCACGTCGGGCTCGGCGCGGCTCAGCGCGTCGCCGGTCACCTCGGCCAGGATGAAGGGCACGCCGACCGTGGCCAGCACCGGGCTGTGGGTCGCCGTCACCAGGTCGAGGGGACCAATGCCCGCGCAGGCGGCCACCTCGTCGATGGGGATTTCGGCCCCCGTCGTCAGGGCCTGGGGCGCGGCGATCAGCGCGCCGACGGGCGCGCCCGCGGCGTCGCGGTCGATGTCCACCTTCACCAGGCCGGCGATCATCTCCAGGGTCAGGGCGCCTTCATGGCCCATCGTGGCCAGCACATAGCCCGTGCCGATGCTGGGGTGGCCCGCGAAGGGCATCTCGCCCGACCGGTGGAAGATCCGCACCCGGGCGGTGTGGGCCGGGTCCTCCGGCGGCAGGATGAAGGTAGTCTCCGACAGGTTCATCTCGCCCGCCAGGGCCAGCATCTGGGCGTCGGTCATGCCGCGCGCGTCGGTGAACACCGCCAGGGGATTGCCGCCGAACTTGCGGTCGGTGAAGACGTCGAGGGTGACGAAGGCATAGGTCGGCATGGGCGTGTCCCGGTGAAGCTTGACCGCCTTTGCCATGAATTAGCCAGTTGGCAAAGTCCCAAAGGCGTAGACGCCCAGCACCTTGAAGTCATGCGCCCCATCCAGCCGCTTCACCGGCAGGCCCTCCAGCAGCTCGGGCGCCATCAGCCGGGCGTTCACCGCCATGCGGCCATAGGCCGGGTCCACGCTTGCCCAGTGGGTGGTGCAGCCGCAGGTGGGGCAGTGGTGGCTGGTGAGCGTCCGGTCGCCCTGCAGATAGGCCACCGTCGCGCCGGTCACCCGCACCTGGGGCTGCTGGTAGTAGGCCCAAAGCACGCCGAGCCTGTGGCACAGGCTGCAGTTGCAGTCGGTCACCTGGGTCGGGGCGGTGTCGACCTCATAGGTCACCGCGCCGCAATGGCAGGACGCTTTGATCATGGCCGGGCCCCTCTGTCCTTCGCCCTTCATCCTATCGGCCATCTGTCTCGGCGACGACTCCCCTGGTAACACTGCGCGTAACAGACGCCCCCAGGGCCCGCAGGACACCTCATGAGCCAATTCTCCCGCCGCACCATGCTCGGCATGACCGCCGCAGCCCCCTTCAGCTTCGGGGCCCTGGCCCAGGCCGCCACCCCGGCCGACGCCCGGTTCGAGACCCTGGCCAAGGGCTGGGTCGACGCCGCCATGCGCCTGTCCCCGGTGGGCGCCACCCAGACGGGCGACCACCGCTTCGATCATGAGATCGACGACCTTGGCCCCAAGGGCCGCGCCGCGGTGGTCAAGCTGGCGACCGAGACCCTGGCGGCGCTACAGGCCACCCCGCGGGCCGAGCTGTCGCGCGCCAACCAGGTGGACGCCGCCATCCTGGAGAACCAGGTCCGCAGCGACCTCTGGACCACCCAGACCCTGCAGCCCTACGCCTGGGACCCGCTGGTGTGGAACGCGGTGGCCGGCGGCGCCCTCTACACCCTGACCGCGCGCGAGTTCGCCCCCCTCGACGTGCGCCTGCGCAGCGCCACCGCGCGGATGGAGAAGCTGCCGGCCCTGCTGGCCCAGGCCCGCGCCGACCTCGTGCCGGCCCGCGTGCCGAAGATCCACGCCGACACCGTGGTGGGCCAGAACAAGGGCCTCAACTCCCTGGTGGACGGCATCGTCGCCGACGCCGGCAAGTTGCCCCCCGCCGACCGCGCCCGCCTGGAGGCCGCCGCCAAGACCTGTAAGGCCGCCATCGACGCGCATCAGAGGTGGCTGGAGACCGTGCTGGTCCCCGCCGCCAAGGGCGACTTCCGCCTGGGCGCCGAGCTCTACGACGCCAAGCTGGCCTTCGCGCTCAACTCGCCGCTCAGCCGCGCCGAGATCAAGACCCGCGCACAGGCCGAGATGACCTCGCTGCGGGCGACCATGTACGCCATCTCGGCCAAGGTCCTGGCCGGCAAGCCGGGCGCCCCGCCGACCCCCGCCGCGCCCACCGACGCGCAACGCCAGGCCGCCATCGAGGCCGCCCTGGAATTCGCCTACGCCAGGAAGCCCGAGCGCACCAAACTGGTGGAGGCCGCCGAGGCCAGCCTGGTCCAGGCCACCGCCTTCGTCCGTGAACGGAACATCGTCACCGTGCCCAGCGATCCGGTGAAGATCGGCCTGGTGCCGGAGTTCCAGCGCGGGGTCGCCGTGGCCTATTGCGATGCGCCCGGCCCGCTCGATAAGGGCCAGCAGACCTACTACAAGATCTCGCCCATCCCCGACGACTGGACCGACGCCCAGGCCGACAGCTTCCTGCGCGAATACAATCTGTTGGGCATCCAGGAGGTCACGGTCCACGAGGCCATGCCCGGCCACTACCTGCAGCTGGCCCACGCCAACGCCTATCCCTCGGTGCTGCGCGCGGTCCTGTCCTCTGGCCCCTTCGTGGAGGGCTGGGCCTGCTACGCCGAGGATGTCATGGCCGATGAGGGCTATCTGGGCGGCGACCCCCTCTACCTGCTGGTCCACCTGAAACTCCAGCTGCGGGTCTGCGCCAACGCCCTGCTGGACCAGGCCGTCCACGTCGACAACATCAGCCGCGACGAGGCCATGAAGCTGATGACCGTCCAGGCCTTCCAGCAGGAGCGCGAGGCCGCCGGCAAATGGGTCCGCGCCCAACTCAGCCAGGCCCAGCTGCCCACCTATTTCGTCGGCTGGGAGGAGCACAAGGCCCTACGCCAGAAGGCCGAAACCAAGTGGGGCAAGACCTTCACCCTCAAGCGCTACCACGACGGCATCCTCTCCTACGGCTCGCCCCCGGCCCGGTTCGCGGGCCAGCTGCTGTTCGACGAGGCGATCGCGTAGGGGGCCTTTCCTTCTCCCCTTGCGGGAGAAGGTGGCCCTGCGGAGCAGGGTCGGATGAGGGGTTGCGCAGGCGTCTCAAGCAACTCCCACTCCGTCATCCCGGCCGCAGCGAAGCGGAGAGCCGGGATCCAGGGGCGGAGCGCTCCGCCCCTGGGTCCCGGATCGCCTATCGGCGTCCGGGATGACGGGATTGGTTGTTCTGTGAGGGGAGCGTGATCCTCATCAGACCGGTCGCTGACCAGCGATATTCTTCCGCGAGAAGAAGGGGCGCGTGTGGATCGCGCCGTGCAACGCCCTTGCGTTCCCCCACGAAACCCGCGCCTCACTGACCGCCACACCCCAGCACAAGGCGACGACCCATGAAGGCCATCCAGACCGTCCACCCCACCGGCCTCGACACCCTGCGCTATGCCGATATCGCCGACGCCAAGCCGCCGGGCCCCGGCGAGATCACCGTCCGCCTGCGGGCCAGCTCGCTGAACTATCACGACTACATGGTGGTGCTGGGCGCGATCCCGACGCCCGAGGGCCGCATCCCGATGTCCGACGGCGCCGGCGAGGTCACGGCGGTGGGCGAGGGGGTTCGCGAGTTCGCGGTCGGCGACCTGGTGGTCTCCACCTTCTTCCCCGCCTGGCTGGACGGGGTGGACGCGCCGGACGGCGGCTTCTCCGGCGTGCCCGGCGACGGCGCCGATGGCTACGCCCGCGAGATGATCACCACGGCGGCCACCTCCTTCACCCACGCGCCGAAGGGCTGGACCGCCGCCGAGGCCGCCACCGTCACCTGCGCCGGGGTCACCGCCTGGCGCGGCCTGGTGGTCGACGGCGCCCTGAAGGGCGGCGACACCGTGCTGGTCCAGGGCACCGGCGGGGTCTCCATCTATGGTCTGCAGATCGCCAAGGCCTTCGGCTGCACCGTCATCGCCACCTCGTCCTCCGATGAGAAGCTGGAGCGTCTGAAGGCGCTGGGGGCCGACCACCTGATCAACTACAAGTCAGAGCCCGCCTGGGGCGCGGCGGCGGCCAAGCTCACCGGCGGCCGCGGCGTCGACCACATCCTGGAGATCGGCGGCTCGGGCACGATGCCGGAGTCCATCACCGCCACCCGCAACGGCGGCCACATCGCCGTGATCGGCGTCCTGGCGGGCTATGCCGGCCCGATCCCCACCGTCGCCATCATGGGCAAGCAGCTGAAGGTCCAGGGCCTGACGGTCGGCAGCCGCCGCCATCAGCTGGACCTGATCCGCGCCATCGACGTCGCCGGCTACCGCCCGGTGCTGGACAAGCACTTCCCCCTCGCCAACCTCGCCGACGCCTTCCGCCACCAGGCCTCCAACACCCACTTCGGCAAGATCGTCGTGGATATCTGACACACACGTGCGCCATGGCGGCCGAGCGCAGCCACCCCAAACCCCGCTCATCCCGGCGAAGGCCGGGACCCAGGTCGTAGGTCACGACTTGAGCATGGAATCCTGAAAGCGGCGGATGCATCTGGGTCCCGGCCTTCGCCGGGATGAGCGGTGGAGGGGTCGGGAGGAGGTGGCGCGCAGGTCTGCGACGGAGCAACCATGTTCAGGCTGCGGGTTGTCGGATCCAGGGCTGTTGTCTGCTGAGGACGAGGTTCGCGGCCTCGATGAGCTTTCTCATGACGGCGACGATGGCGATCTTTGCGGGTTTGCCTCG
>JAGNIV010000037.1 GCA_018001015.1 Phenylobacterium sp.
CGAGGCAAACCCGCAAAGATCGCCATCGTCGCCGTCATGAGAAAGCTCATCGAGGCCGCGAACCTCGTCCTCAGCAGACAACAGCCCTGGATCCGACAACCCGCAGCCTGAACATGGTTGCTCCGTCACCCGCCTTCGGCGCGCGACACCTCCCCCACATCGCGCTTGCGCGCTGGGGGAGGAATTTAGCGCTCCAATTCCTCCCCCAGGCCTCAGGCCGGGTCGGGGGAGGTGGATCGGCGAAGCCGAGACGGAGGGGGCTGCGGTCTATCCGCGGTGTTTCACGTGAAACACCTTATTTTCCAATGCAAAAGGTGGCGAACACGCGGTCGAGGACGTCTTCGGGATCGATCCTGCCCGTGATGCGATCCAGGGCGCGGCCGGCGAGGCGGACATCCTCGGCGGCCAGTTCGGGGGCGCCGTCCACCGCCAGGACGTGCTCAAGCCGCGCCAGGGCCTCGGTCAGCAGGTCCTTGTGGCGCAGGCGGGTGGCGGTGGGCAGTTCGTCGCCGGAGAGCCGGCCCACCACCTGATCGGTGAGGGCGGCCAGGATCGCGCCCACGTGAGCGGTCTCGCGGGCGCTGATGCGGTGCAGTTCGAGCTCCAGGGCTCGGGCTTCCACCACCGCCCGCCCCGTATCGTCACCGGGCGCCAGGTCGGCCTTGTTGATCACGCAGAGGTCGCCCGCCTGAAGCTCCTCCGGCGGCGGGTCGATCGCCGAGGACGACCCGTCCACGATCCAGATCCTCAGATCGGCGCTCGCGGCCCAGGCCCGGGCGCGGCGCACCCCTTCGGCCTCGATCTCGTCGTGGGTGTCGCGCAGGCCGGCGGTGTCGGCCAGCAGCACCTTGTAGCCGGCCAGCCGCATCGGAACCTCGATCACGTCCCGCGTCGTGCCCGGCGTGGCGGTGACGATGGCGGCCTCCCGACCGGCCAGCCCATTGAGCAGGGTCGACTTGCCGGCGTTGGGGGCGCCCACCAGGGCGATGCGGAATCCCTCCCGGACCCGCTCGCCCCGATCCACATCGGCCACGGCCAGGCGCAGGTCGCCGATCAGCCGCTCCAGGTGCGGCCGGGCGCGGTCGGCCACCTCGGCGGGAACCTCCTCGTCGGGGAAATCGACGGCGGCCTCGAAATTGGCCAGGGCCTCGATCAGCTCGCCGCGCCAGCGCTGGTGGGCGCGTCCCAAGGCGCCCTCCACCTGGGCCAGGGCCTGGCGGGCCTGAGCCTCTGTCTCGGCCTCGATCAGGTCGGCGACCCCCTCGGCCTGGGCCAGGTCCAGCTTGCCGTTCTCGAAGGCGCGACGGGTGAACTCGCCGGGCTGGGCCAACCGAAGCCCGCAATCGCTCAAGGCTTCGAGCAGGGCGGAGATCACGGCCGGGCCGCCATGCACGTGAAACTCGGCGCTGTCCTCGCCGGTATAGCTGGCGGGGCCGGGGAACCAGAGCACCAAGGCCTGGTCGATGGGACCACTCTCGGCGTTGAGGACCCGAAGCGCGGCCATCCGGGGGCGGGGGAGCCTGCCGGCCAGCGTCTTCACCGCCGCCCGCGCCGCGGGCCCGGACACCCGGACGACCGCCACGGCCGCGCGGCCGGCGGCGGTGGCGGCGGCATAGATGGTGTCGGTCATTTCGGGCGGTTGGCGCCGCCCATGCCGCCGCTCATGCCCATGTCCACGGCGGTGGACATCAGCTTGCGGAACTGTTCCTGGGCCCCGACCCCGAAGGCGGTCCAGTTCTTCATCAGCTCATCGGGGGAGAGCATGTTGATATTGCTCTCCATGCGCTTCTGCATTTCCTCCACCAGCTTGTCGTTCAAGGCGGTGACGTCCGGCAGACCCATGAAGCTGCGCGCCTCGACGGGGGTGCAATCGATCTCGATGGTCATCTTCATGGCGTGGCCCTTCCTTCAAGCAATAGTTATGGCCGCGACTGGCCATCGCGCGCTAGTAGCCAAACCCATCTGACGCTCACGGAGATCCCGCATGGCCGGCGAAACCATCACGATCACGACGCAGGACGGCGACTTCACCGCCTATGTGGCCCGCCCCTCCAAGCCCAAGGCGCCGGCCATCGTGGTCATCCAGGAGATCTTCGGGGTCAACGCGGTGATGCGTGAGATCGCCGATGGCCTCGCCGACCAAGGCTACCTGGCCATCTGCCCCGACCTGTTCTGGCGGATCGAGCCGGGGATCGACATCACCGACAAGTCCGAAGCCGAATGGAAGAAGGCCTTCGAGCTGTTCAACGCCTTCGATCCCGACGCCGGGGTGAAGGACATCGCCGCCGTGATCGATCACATCCGCGCCGATCCCGGCTGCTCGGGCAAGGTCGGCGCGGTCGGCTATTGCCTGGGGGGGTTGCTGGCCTTCCTGACCGCCACCAATACCGATGCGGACGCCAGCGTCGGCTACTACGGGGTCGGCATCGAGAACCGCCTCGGCGAGGCCGAGAAGCTGGAGTGTCCCCTGATGCTGCACATCGCCGAAGAGGACCAGTTCGTGCCCAAGGAGGCCCAGGCCATCATCCTCCAGGCTCTCAAGAACCACCAGCAGGTCACGGTCCATAGCTATGCCGGCTGTGACCACGCCTTCGCCCGCCACGGCGGTGAGCACTTTGACGCCGACGCCGCCCGGCACGCCAACGGTCGTAGCCTGGCCTTCTTCCAACAGCACCTGGCCTAGGAGCCAAAGCGATGCGCGCCATCCAGATCGACGCCACCGGCGGTCCCGAGGTCCTGAAGCTGGTGGAGATCCCGGCGCCGGTGGCTGGGCCCGGCCAGATCCTGATCCGCAACCAGGCCATCGGCCTGAACTTCATCGACACCTATCACCGCTCGGGCCTCTATCCCCTGAAGCTCCCCTCGGGCCTGGGCATGGAAGGCGCGGGCATTGTCGAGGCGGTGGGGGAGGGGGTCACCCGCTTCGCCGTCGGCGATCTGGCCGCCTATGCCTCGGGACCCATCGGCGCCTATGCCGAGCTGCATGCGGTCAATGCCGAGCGGGCCGTCAAGCCGCCTGCCGGGATCGACGCCCAGGTCGCGGCGGGCGCGCTGCTGAAGGGCATGACGGCGGAGTTCCTGCTGCGCCGCTGCTATGAGGTGAAGCCCGGCGATCCCATCCTGGTCCACGCCGCGGCCGGCGGCGTGGGCTCCATCCTGGTGCAATGGGGCAAGGCCTTGGGCGCCGTGGTGATCGCCACCGCCGGGAGCCAGGACAAGGCCGACCGGGCCAAGGCGCTCGGGGCCGACCACGTCATCCTCTACCGCGACGCCGACGTCGCCGCCGAGGTTCGCCGCATCACGGGCGGCAAGGGCGTGCCGGTGGCCTATGACTCCGTCGGCGCGGCCACCTTTGAAGGCACCCTCGGCAGCCTGGCCAAGCGCGGCCTGTTCGTCAGCTTCGGCAACGCCTCGGGCCCGCCGCCGCCCCTGGCGCCGGCCCGGCTGATGCTGGCCGGCTCGGTGTTCCTGACCCGGCCCACCATGGGCGACTACCTGCTGACCACCGCCGAGCTGGACGAGAGCGCCGCGGCGCTGTTTGCGGTCATCCAGTCCGGCAAGGTGAAGATCGACATCGGCCAGACCTTCCCGCTTGCCGACGCGCGGCGAGCCCACGAGGCGATGGAGGGCCGCGACACGGTCGGGGCGAGTTTGCTGATTCCGTAGGGCTCAGTGGGGCGGGAAGGGACTAGACCTCCCGCTTCCAACCCCAGGCCTGGGTCACCCGCGGCAAGCTCATGAACACCGACGGATCGTCGCGGGCCTTCACCAGATCGGAGATGTAATCCACCAGGGTTTCACGTGAAACACCCATGGATTCAACAGCTTCGGAGATTCCGGCGAGAGTCAGGGCGGCCATGGCCTTGACGGGACCCGTCAGGCCGGCCGGCTGGACCATCCGGGCCTCGATGCCGATGAAGCCGGCGCGACCGAGAAGGCCCGGCAGCTTGGGGCCGATCTCGGGGTCCGCGCCGCGCTTGTGCGCCGAGGCGACATACCACTGCACGAAGTGCCTGAAGCTGGCCCGGGTCGGCTCGCAGAGATGGGCGGAGAACTCCACGTCCTCCACCACCAGCAGGCCGTCAGGGACCAGGGCGCGTTCGAACACCGCCACCGCGCCGGCCGGGTCCGTCAGGTGGGAGAGCAGGAACCGGGCGTAGATGACGTCGAAGGGTCCCAGCGCCTCGGCGCGCTCATAGCCGCCCACGTGGAAGCTGGCGTTGGCCGGCGCGTCCTGGCCGGCCATGGACACCTTGATGTCGTCGAGGTCCAGGCCGACGACCTGGCCGGAGGTGCGCCGCGCGAGGTCTCGGGTCACGTCGCCCCCGCCGCAGCCGACATCGAGGATGCGGGCCCCGGCGGGAATGCCGACCCGGTCGAGCAGGGAGCCCGTCGCCTCGGCCATCGCCTGGGACAGGACCGACAGCCTGGCGGCGCCGGCCGTCCCGCCGGCGATGATGTAGCTCTCGCCCACAGCACCGCCTCCCTCTTCGTCGCGCGGATGCGCTGGTTAGGTGTTCATCGACTGGAAGAACTCGTCGTTGTTCTTGTTCTGACGCAGCTTGTCGAGCAGGAACTCGATGGCGTCCTGGGCCCCCATGGGGTTGAGGATGCGGCGCAGGACGTAGGTTTTCTGCAGCTGGTCCTTCGGCGTGATCAGCTCCTCCTTGCGGGTGCCGGACTTCAGCACGTCGATGGCCGGGAAGATGCGCTTGTCGGCGACCTTGCGGTCCAGGATGATTTCCGAGTTACCGGTGCCCTTGAACTCTTCGAAGATCACCTCGTCCATCCGGCTGCCGGTGTCGATCAGGGCGGTGGAGATGATGGTCAGAGAGCCGCCTTCCTCGATGTTGCGGGCGGCGCCGAAGAAGCGCTTGGGGCGCTGCAGGGCGTTGGCGTCCACACCGCCGGTCAGCACCTTGCCAGAGGACGGCACCACGGTGTTGTAGGCCCGGCCCAGGCGGGTGACGCTGTCGAGCAGGATGATGACGTCGCGCTTGTGTTCCACCAGGCGCTTGGCCTTTTCGATCACCATCTCGGCGACCTGGACGTGGCGGGTGGCGGGTTCGTCGAAGGTCGACGAGATCACCTCGCCGCGCACGGTGCGCTGCATGTCGGTGACTTCCTCGGGCCGCTCGTCGATCAGCAGCACGATCAGGTAGCACTCGGGGTGGTTCACCGCGATCGACTTGGCGATGTTCTGCAGCATGACGGTCTTACCCACCCGCGGCGGGGCGACGATCAGGCAGCGCTGACCCTTGCCCAGCGGGGCGACGATATCAATCAGCCGGCCCGAGCGGTCCTTCAGGGTCGGGTCCTCGATCTCCATCTTCAGCCGCTCGTCGGGATAGAGCGGGGTCAGGTTGTCGAACAGCACCTTGTGGCGGACGTTCTCGGGGTTCTCGAAATTGGTGAGATCCACCTTGATAAGCGCGAAGTAGCGCTCGCCCTCGCGGGGCGCGCGGATGGCGCCGTCGACGGTGTCGCCGGTGCGCAGGCCGAACTTCCGGATCTGCGAGGGGCTGACATAGATGTCGTCGGGACCGGGCAGGTAGTTGGCCTCGGGGCTGCGCAGGAAGCCGAAGCCGTCGGACACCACTTCCAGGGTGCCGGACCCGGAGATCTCGATACCTTCCTCGGCCAGGACCTTGAGGATGGCGAACATCATATCCTGCTTGCGCATGGAGTTGGCGTTCTCGATCTCGAGCTTCTCGGCGAAGGCCAGCAGGTCGACGGGCGACTTGTCCTTCAGCTCCTGAAGCGACATCCGGGTGATGCCGAGCGCGGCGATGGCGGCGGAAAGCTCGCCGTCGTCATCGTCATCGCTAGTCTCCTGGGCGGCCGTGACCTGGGCTTCCATCGCCTGGTCGAGGGCGGTGTCTTCGGTGTTGAGGGCGTTGTTATCTTCGGACATGGGTCTTGCCTTGATACGGCTCATCGCCCCCGGACACAGATGGTCCTTGGGCGTGGAGCAAACTTGAAACGTCTAGGGCGGGCCTCAGGGACTCGCCGGGGTGTTCTGGGGCCGGGACGCAGCAGCTAGGGTTGGGGAAGCGCGCGTCGCCGGAGATTGGGCGGGGCATGACTTCGCCGATTGCGCGACGCCATGTGGGGTCAGCGGAACCACATCGCGTGGTTCGGGTCAAGGATTGTGCTTTTCCACCGTCATCCCGGCCAAGGCCCGAGAGGGCCGCTGAGCCGGGATCCAGGGGCGGTGCGCGGGGCCCCTCGGTCCCGGCTTTCCGCTGCGCTGCGGCCGGGATGACGTGAGGGGTTGGGCTAGCTCCCGAACTCCGTCGTCACCGCGACGACCATGATGATGGCGGCGATGAAGGGCAGTTCGTTGGTCATCTTCCAGAAGCGCGCCGTGCGCGTATTGGTCCCGGCGACGTACTTCTTGCGGGCGGCGCCCAGCACGTGGTGCCAAGTCGTCAGGAAAACGATCCCCGCCAGCTTGCTGATCATCCAGGGGGTTTGCAGGAACGCCCAGCCGAGCCGCTGTGAGCCGTCGATGTAGATCAGGCCCAGGCCGAAGATCCAGGTCGCCACCATCGCCGGACCCATGATGATCCGGTAGAGCTTGAGCTCCATGGTCTGGAAGGTCTTGTCCATCTCCCCGCCGGGTGTGACCTCGGCGTGATAGGCGAACAGGCGGGGCAGGTACATCATGCCGGCCATCCAGGCGATCACCGAGATGATGTGCAGGCCCCTGAAGAGATCGTAGTCCACGCCTAAGCTCCCTCACGCGAGCCAAGCAGGCCCGCTTCCTTTAGTTCCGCGACCGGCCGCATTTGCCATAGCCGGCGGGGCAAAGCCATGCCCCCTCGGGCGCGGCGCCGCCGTCCCGGGCCAGGGACCGGGTCACCGTGGCGGCCAGGGTGTCGATGAAGCCCTGCTCCACCCCCAGGGCCGGGGCCCGCAGATAGGGGGCCACCCCGTGCTGCTCGGCCAGCTCGGCATATTCGTGGTCCAGCTCCACCAGGGTCTCGATGTGTTCGGAGACGAAGGCGATGGGGGTGATCAGCAGGCCGACCCCCTGTTCGCCGGCCACGTGGATCTCGTCGACCGTCGAAGGGCCGATCCACTTCATCGGTCCGACACGGCTCTGGTAGCAGATACGCCAGTCGGGCAGTTCGGGGACGAGGGCCGCCACCGCGGCCGCCGTGGCCTCGATCTGGGCCTGGTAGGGATCGCCGCCCTTGATCACCTTTTCCGGCAGGCCGTGGGCGGAGAACAGCAGGCGGACCTTGGCGGGGCGGCCGGCGGCGATCCAGGTCTGGCGGATCTTCTCGGCATGGGCCGCGATCAGGCCTTCGACGGTGGGGTAGCAGCAGACGGTGCGGCTGCGGCCCGGGCCCTTATAGGCCTTGGCCCAGTCGGCCAGGGACGAGGCCGTTGTGGTGGTGGAGAACTGCGGGTAGAGCGGCAGCAGCACGATCTCGTCGGGGGCGAAGGCCGCCACCTCCCTGGCCGTCTGGTCGGCGAAGGGCTTCCAGTAGCGCATGGCGATAAAGGACTTCACCGTCAGGTCCGGCCGGGCCTTCGCCAGGGCCGCGTCCAGGGCGTCGGCCTGGGCGCGGGTTTCCGGCAGCAGGGGCGAGGCGCCGCCCATGATGTTGTAGTTGGCCTGGGCCGAGGCCTCGCGCCGCGAGGAGATCAGGGCGGCCAGCGGATAGCGCAGCAGGGCCGGGACGCTGATGATCGCCGGATCCTTGAACAGGTTGTAGAGGAACGGACGCACCGCCTCGGGACCGTCAGGCCCTCCGAGATTGAAGAGGACGACCGCGACGCGGCTCACTTGCCGGTCACCCGGCGGATCGTGCGTTCGATATGCTCGATGGGGGTGTCGGGCAGCACGCCGTGGCCGAGGTTGAAGATGTAGGGGCCGGAGTTCCACTGCTCGATCAGGGCGTCGACGCGGGCGTCCAGCGCCGGGCCGCCGGCGCGCAGCAGCAGGTTGTCCAGCGCCCCCTGGATGGTCTTGCCGCTGTCCTGGATTCTCTGACCCAGCACCGCGCTGGCCTGGGTGTCGAGGGCGACGCAGTTAACGGGCACGCGGGCGGCATAGGTCTCCACCAGGGCCCCGGCCCCGCGCGGGAAGCCGATGAAGGGCGTGTCGATCCCGGCGGCGCGGACCTTCTCGATGATGGCGGTGTGCGGCTTGATGACGATGCGTTCGAAGACGTCCTCGGCCAGGCCCTCGGCCCAGCTCTCGAACAGCTTCAGCACCTGGGCGCCGGACTTGGCCTGCATCACCAGGTAGCGGGCGGTGCTTTCCACCAGCACCTCCAGCAGGCGGTCGAGCTGTTCCGGATGCTGGTAGGCATAGGTCCGGGCGCCGGAGCGGTCCGAGCCCCGGCCCTCGATCATGTAGGTGGCCACGGTCCAGGGGGCGCCGGCGAAGCCGATCAGGGCGCGGTCGGGCTCCAGCTCGGCCCGCACGCGGGCCAGGGTCTCGCCGATGGCCGACAGCCGGCCGGTGGAGGCCTCGATCTGGTCGGTCATGCTCTCGATGGAGGGCAACTCGCCGAGCCGGGGGCCTTCGCCGGCCTCGAACCAGACCTCCTGGCCCAGCGCCTGGGGGATCAGCAGGATGTCGGCGAAGACGATGGCCGCATCCAGGGGGAAGCGGCGCATCGGCTGCATCGTGGCCTCGGCCGCCATCTCCGGATTGTGGCAGAAGGCGATGAAGTCCTTCGCCCGGGTCCGCAGCTCCCGGTACTCAGGCAGGGAGCGTCCCGCCTGGCGCATGAACCAGACCGGGGGGCGACCCAGGGTTTCTCCGGCGAGCGCCCGGAGCAGGCGGGGTTCTGAACTGTTGGCCATGCAGGCCTTAAACCGGCTTCGAGGCTCGGGCTCAAGCCCGCCCTTTCTTCCTCGCCTGCCTTCTACCTTTCTAAGAAATAGAATCTTGGATGAAGAGGTAGCGGTTGGCCCTGTCGAAACCGGGGACAAAGCCCGCTGTCGCACCCCCTCCTGAACCTGATTTCCCCAGGCCGCACCGGCTTCATCCCGGGCGGCCGGGCCCGGCTGTGGATTGTGTTAATGAAGTCTTAACGTGCTGATCAGCCTTAACGATTCGTTAACCTCATGGCCCCGCTCGGCGTGCAAGAACTCGAGTCTTCCGCCCCCCGCCCCGGAATGGGGAGCCGTTCCCGCCGCCGCAGGGACAGTCGGCGGACGCGACCGACTCAAACTCGCTGATTGGCGCCCGCCATTCCCCGCCGCCCGCCGGGCCCCGCGAATTCGCCGCGGCTATCCCCAAGCGGGCGCGGCTTCGCTAAGAAGGTATCGACTCCTCTATCCCCAGATATTTCGACGCACCCGCCAACGGCGCCCCGGACCACATGACCTCAGCCACGCGCTTCGCCACCTTTTTCCATGTGCACCTGGTCTCCGACTCCACCGGAGAGACCCTGAACGCGATGGCGCGCGCCGTCTGCGCCCGGTTCGAGAACGTCCTGCCCATCGAGCACATCTATGCCCTGGTGCGGTCGCCCCGGCAGCTTGAGCGCGCCCTGACCGATATCGAGGCCGCGCCGGGCGTGGTGATCCACACCATCGTCGACGATGAGCTGCGGGCGGCCCTGGAGGAAGGCTGCCGCAAGCTGGACATGGCCTGCATCCCCGCCCTCGACCCCCTGGTCTCGGCCCTGTCTCGCTATCTGGGCGCGGCCCTGACCCGGCGGGTGGGCGTGCAGCACGCCCTGGACAACGACTATTTCAACCGCATGGACGCGCTGAACTACGCCATCGGCCACGACGACGGCCAGGGCGGCCAGGACCTGGACCAGGCCGACGTCGTCCTGGTCGGCGTCTCACGCACCTCGAAAACACCCACCTGCATCTACCTCGCCCACCGCGGGGTGCGGGCCGCCAACGTGCCCCTGGTGCCGGGCCGACCGCCGACCGAGAAGCTGCTGACCCTGAAGAACGCCCTGATCGTCGGCCTGACCATTTCGCCCGACCGGCTGATCCAGATCCGCCGCAACCGGCTGCTGAGCCTGAAGGAAGATCGCGACTCCACCTATATCGACATCGAGGCGGTCCGCGAGGAGACGGTCCTGGCCCGGCGGCTGTATGAGCGGATGGAATGGCCGGTGATCGACGTCACCCGCCGCAGCGTCGAGGAGACGGCCGCCGCGGTGCTCAACCTGCTGAACGGCGGCCACGGCCAGGTGGAGGTGCTGGGATGAGCGCCCCGATCATCCTGGCTTCGAAGAGCGCGGCGCGCACCGCCGTCTTGACCGGCGCGGGCGTGGCCTTCGAAACCCATGTCTCCGGCGTGGACGAGGACGCGGTGAAGACCGCGCTGCTGGCCCAGGGCGGCACGCCCCGCGATGTCGCCGACGCCCTGGCCGAACTGAAGGCGGTGAAGATCTCGCGGAGCCGGCCGGGCTTCGTGATCGGCGCCGACCAGACCCTGGAGTTCGAGGGCGGCCTCTATGACAAGGCCGAGACCGTCGAGGCCGCGCGCGCGCGGCTGAAACTGCTGCGGGGCAAGCCGCATCAGCTGCACTCCGCGGTGGTGGTGGCCAGGGATGGTCAGCCGATCTGGCGCGAGGTCGCCACCTGCACTCTCACCATGCGCGACTTCTCCGACGACTTCCTGGAGGCCTACCTGATCGCCGAAGGCGAGGAGGCCCTGGGCTCGGTGGGCTGCTACCGGCTGGAGAGCCACGGCGCGCAGCTGTTCTCGAAGATCGAGGGCGACTATTTCGCCATTCTCGGCCTGCCCCTGCTGGGCCTGCTGGACCTGCTCCGCAAACATGGGGCGCTGGCGGCATGACCCCGATCACCGGCGCCACCCGGGTGGCCGGCGTGGTGGGCCAGCCCATCAGCCACTCCATGAGCCCGATCCTGCACAATGCCTGGCTGGCCGCCACGGGGTTGGACGGGGTCTATGTGCCCTTCGCGGTGACCCCTGAGGCCTTCGCGGCCTTCGTGAACGGCCTGCGGGGCGGCTCGGTCTCCGGCCTGAACGTCACGGTCCCCTTCAAGACCCAGGCGCTCGCATTGGCCGACACGGTCAGTGACCGCGCCCGTCTGGCCCAGGCGGCCAATGTGCTGGTGTTCCAGGCGGGGGGCCGGGTGCTGGCCGACAACACCGACGGGCTGGGCCTGCTGGCCGCCTTCGCGCAGCAGGCTCCGGGCTTCGAACCCGCCGTGGCGCCGGTGGCGATCCTCGGCGCGCGCGGCGCGGCGCGCGGCGCGGCGGCGGCCTTCCTGACCGCTGGGGCGAGCGACATCCGGGTGATCAACCGCACCGTGGCCCGAGCGCAGGAGATCGCCGCCGATCTGGGTGGCGCCGTGCGCGCCTATGGCCTCGATCAAGCCGCCCAGGCCTTTGAGGGCGTCGGAGCCCTGATCAACGCCACCTCGGCAGGGCTGTCGGGCAGCGCCGGACTTGACGCACCCATCGAGGCCACGCCGCCCACGGCGGTGGTGATGGACATGGTCTATAAGCCGCTGGTCACCCCGTTCCTGGAGAAGGCCCAGGCGCTGGGCCGTCCCACGGTCGATGGCCTGGCCATGCTGATCGGCCAGGCGGTCCCGTCCTTCGCCGCCTTCTACGGCCAGGCGCCGCCCGCCAGCGTCGATGTCCGAACTCTCGCCAAGCAAGCCCTGGGACTCTGAAAAATGCTGATGATCGGTCTCACCGGCTCCATTGGAATGGGCAAGTCCACCACCGCGGCCATGTTCCGCGAGGCCGGCGTGCCGGTCTATGACGCCGACGCCGTGGTGGCCGACCTCTATCTCAAGGGCGGTGCGGCGGTTGAACCCCTGGAGGCGGCTTTTCCGGGCGTCACCAAGGACGGCGCCGTCGATCGCGAGGCCCTGCGCCAGCGGGTGCTGGGGGATGACGCGGCCATGGCCAAGCTGAATTCGGTGGTCCACCCGCTGATGGGCGTCGACCGCAGCGCGTTTTTCGCCCGCGCCCAGGCCGCCCAGGCCGACATGGTGGTGATGGATATCCCGCTGCTGTTCGAGACCGGCGGCGACGCCAACATGGACGCCGTGGTGGTGGCCTCCGCGCCGGAAGAGCAGCAGCGCCAGAGGGTGCTGGCCCGGCCCGGCTGGACGGCCGAGCGCCTGGACGACATCCTCAAGCGCCAGCTGCACGACAGCGAAAAGCGCAAGCGGGCCCACTTCATCGTCGAGACCGGCCACGGCCTGGATCACGCCCGCGCCCAGGTCCATGAGATCATCGCCACCCTGCGCGATCCGGCCCGTCGTCCCCAGAAAGCCAAGCCTGCGACCTGAGGGCCGGTTGAAGCGCGGGTCGAAGCGCGTCATCTAGAGCCATGGCCCGCGAAATCGTCATGGACACCGAGACCACCGGCTTCGAGCCGCACCTCGGCCACCGGCTGGTGGAAATCGCCTGCCTGGAGATTGACGACTTCCTGCCCACGGGCCGGCATTTCCACGTCTATATCGACCCCGAGCGCGACATGCCGCCGGACGCCGAGCGGGTGCACGGCCTGTCGTCGTCCTTCCTGCGCGGCAAGCCGAAGTTCGCCCATCCCGAGGTCAGCCAGGCCTTCCTGGAGTTCGTCGGCGACGCGCCGCTGATCGCCCACAACGCCACCTTCGACCGGGCCTTCATCAATCACGAGCTGGGGGTCTGCGGCCTCAACATCGTCGAGGACCATCGCTGGATCGACACCCTGGCCCTGGCGCGCAAGCGCTTTCCGGGCATGGCCAATTCCCTGGACGCGCTCTGCAAGCGCTTCAAGATTTCACTGTCGGAACGGGAAAAGCACGGCGCCCTGATCGACGCCCGCCTGCTGGCCGCGGTCTATCTGGAACTGAAGGGCGGCCGTGAGCGCTCGCTCGAACTGACCACCCAGGCCATGGACACCGCCGCCTATGCGGTGGCCAACCCCTCCACCTATGGCGCCCGGCCGCGGCCGCTGGGGTCACGCTCCACCGAGGCCGAGCGTGAGATCCACGCCGCCTTCATCCGCGACGTCCTGAAGAACGAAGAGCTCTGGGGCCGGTTCGGGCTGTAGATACAGCCGCTCACCCCGGCGAAGGCCGGGGCCCAGGTCGGAGGTCACGACCTGGGGTCAATATCCTGGAAGCGGTAGATGAATCTGGGTCCCGGCCTTCGCCGGGATGATCGGATTCTCTTACGCGTTGCCGACCTGGGTCGCGCCGTCGGCCTGGGCCTTGCGGGCGGCGTAGACGCCGGCGAAGTCGATGGGATCGAGCATGAAGGGCGGGAAGCCGCCGTCCGAGGTCACATCGGCGATCACCCGGCGGGCGAAGGGGAACAGGAAGCGCGGGCATTCCACCAGCAGCACCGGCTCAAGCTCTTCCTGCGGCACGCCGACGATCTCGAAGACGCCGCCATACAGCAGCTCGACGTGGAAGACCGGGCCATCCTCGCGGGCCGCGCGGGCCGAGAGCTTGAGGTCCACCTCGAAGAAGCCGTCGTCGCGGCCCCGGGCGTTCATTTCGACGCCCATGTCGATGGAAGGCTGGCTCGCGCCGGCGCGCAGGCTGTCGGGCGCCCGCGGGTTCTCGAAGCTGAGATCGCGGATGAATTGCGCGAGAATCCGGATTCCGGGCTCGGGCAGGCCGATATCGGCGCCATTTTCCTGGCCGGCCGCGTCAGTGTCGCTCATGGTGGCGAAGATTCCGTGCTCTAAGGACGTCCATTCACGCCCTGTTTGGGACCGGCGCTGCTATCATGCGACTTTCGCCGATGCAACGTCGCCCCTGACGGAGGCGTTGCAACGTCCTATATTGAAGCCAACCCTCCGTCTCCAACGAAGCGATAGTGTTTTGCCGATCTTAGAGCTGATCATCTTTGCGGGCCTCGCCGTGGTCGTGCTGTACCAGCTCTATTCGGTGCTGGGCCGGAGGGTCGGGCGTCAGCCTGAGGACAATGCGGCCGATCCCGCCGTGGCCACGGTCAAGCCTGCGCGGCTGGAGGGCGAGGAGCCCCAGGCCGCCGAGGCCGCCGAGGGCGTGGCCCTGTCGGGTCTGGCCGCCGTGCGTGCCCGCGACTCGAGTTTCGACCTTTCGCGGTTCCTCGGCGGGGCCAAGGGCGCCTATGAGATGGTCGTCACCGCCTTCGCGGCCGGCGACCGCGACACCCTGCGCAACCTGCTGGCGCCCGGCATCCTGGCCACTTTCGACGCCGAGATCGCCCGGCGTGAGAGCGAAGGCCGAACCGAGATCGTCGAGTTTGCCCACCCGCCCCGCGCCGACCTCGAAAAGGCCGACGTGGCGGGCGACACCGCCAGCGTCACCGTCCGGTTCCTGGCCGAGTTCCGCAGCCGCACCAAGGGTCCCGAGGGTGAGGGGGTCGATGACCGCCGAACGGCCGAGCTGTGGACCTTCGAACGCAATCTTAAGAGCCGCGACCCCAACTGGACCCTTGTCCGGGTCGACGCCGCCGAGGCGTAGGACCACCCGCTCATTCGGGCTATCGCCCGGCCAGCCTGGAGTCCGTCTTGGCCCCGTTGAAGATTCTCCTGGCCAGCGCCTGCGCCCTGACCCTAGCGGCCTGCGCCACGGCCAAACCCGGTCCCACGCCGGCCCCCGGTCCGCGCCCGACCCCAGCGCCGGCGCCAGCCCCGACGCCGGAGCAGTTCAGCGACCTGCCGGGCTGGGCCGCCGAGGATCACGCCGGCGCCTTCGAGGCCTATCGCGCCACCTGCGGCGTGGCGCGCGACGCGGCCATGGGGGAGATCTGCCGCCGGGCGCGGTCGCGCTCCCCGCTGGACCCCCGCGAGGCCCGCGCCTTCTTCGAGGACAATTTCCGCCCCGAGCTGCTGCCGGGCGAGGGGATCCTGACGGCCTACTACGCCCCGGAGTATGAGGCCCGGTCCCGTCCCGACGCCGAATTCTCCGCGCCGGTCCGACCCAAGCCCGCCGACCTGGTGTCCAGCGGCCAGGGCGGCCGCGACGCCCAGCAGCGTGGCCCGGACGGCAAGCTCGGCCCCTATCCCGACCGCACCGCCATTGAAACCTCCCCGCCCGACCAGGTCCTGGCCTGGATGCGGCCCGAGGAGCTGTTCTTCCTGCAGGTCCAGGGCTCCGGCGTGGTCACCTATCCGGACGGCAAGCGGGTCAAGGTGCTGTTCGCCGCCACCAACGGCCGGACCTTCGCCGGCATTGCCAACCCCATGCGCGACCGGGGGCTGCTGGCGGCCAACAACACCTCGGGCGAGGCGATCCGCCAGTGGCTGGCCGATCATCGCGGCCGAGAGGCCGACACAATCATGCGGCTGAACCCGCGCTACGTCTTCTTCACCACCGCCCCGGATGACGGGCGCCCGCCCGTGGGCTCGGCGGGCATCCCCCTGCCCACCGGCCGCGCCATCGCGGTGGACCCAAGCCGACATGCCAGCGGCGAACTGTTCTGGATCGACGGGGTCGCCCCGATCCTCAACGGGGCCTTCCCCACCTATCGGCGGCTGGTCACCGCCCTGGATGTGGGGGGCGCCATCAAGGGCGAGGTCCGCGCCGACCTCTATCTGGGCCAGGGCCAAAGGGCCGGCGCCGAGGCGGGCCGGGTGCGCCATACCCTGCGGATGCACCGCCTGGTCCCCAGGGTCGGTCCAGGCCGGTGAAACGGCCGATCCGGCCCGACGAGGCGCGCCTGTGGTCAATGGTGGCGGCCACGGTCCACCCGATGCCGGGCCGCACCGTCTCCAAGGCCGAGCGCGAGGCGCTGGCGGCCCAGATCGACCACAACGCCCCGGCGGCCCGCATCCCGATCCCGGAAAAGCCCGCCCCCAAGCGCCCGCCGCATCCCTGGCTGGGCCCCGACAACATCGAGCCGCGCCGCAAGCATCGCATCGCCAAGGAGCGCGAGGAGATCGGCGGCCGTATCGACCTGCACGGCATGGACCAGATGCAGGCCAAGTCCGCCCTTGAGGGCTTCGTGCTCTCCGCCTGGAACCGGGGCGATCGCGCCGTGCTGGTGATCACCGGCAAGGGCGCGCGGGGCGGCGGGGTGTTGCGCCGGATGACGCCGGAATGGCTGTCGAGCCCGGCCCTGCGTGAGGTTGTCGCCGGCATCTCCGAGGCCCACCGCAACCACGGCGGCGAGGGCGCGCTCTATGTGGCCCTGAAGCGCAGGCCGCGGGGCTAGATCCCCGCCGTCCGCGGAAGTTCCTCCTCCGCGTCCTCCTCAAGACTCCATTCGGCCGCGATGGTGGTGACCGCGACGTCGGCGGTGACGTTGCCGATAGTCCGCGAGATGTCGGGCAGGGTCTCCACCGCCAGCAGCAGGGGCAACAGCTCCATCGGCACCCCCATGGCCATGGAGATCGGGCCCAGCGTGGTGAAGAAGGTCACGGCGCTGGCGATGCCGACGGCGGCCAGGCTGACCGTGGCGGCCACCAGCACGCCCACCACCAGCACCAATGGGCTCAGATGCACCCCGTAGATGTGGGCGACATAGATCACCACGGCCATGTTGCCGGCCGGGCTGGTCATGCGGAACAGGGCCACGGCCATGGGCAGGACCATGCCGCGCACCTTGTCGGGGACGCCCAGTTTCTGGGCGGTGTCGAGCATGGCGGGCAGGGAGGCCAGGGACGACTGGGTGGAGATGGCGACGGCCTCCACCGGGATCATGGCGCGGACGAAGGCCATCAAGGGGACCTTGCCGAACACCACGGCCAGGAGGACGGCGAGGGCCGCCATGCTCAGGCACATGATCGAGACGATGATCACATAGTGGCCAAGGACGCCCACCGCCCCCAGGCCTGTCCGCGCGCCGGTCACCAGCGCCAGGGCGAAGACCCCGAAGGGCGCGGCCCACAGCACCCAGTGGACCAGGGTCATCATGGTCTCCTTCACCGCCTCGAAGAACCCGAACAGCGAGGCGCGCTTCTCGGCGGCGATGCGGGTGGCGGCCAGGCCGAACACCAGGGCGAAGACCACCAGGGGGGCCATGGCGCCGTCGGCGGCCACCTTCACCGGATTGGTGGGGATGAAGCTCTTGACCATCTCCTGGATGGTGGGGGTGGGGGGGATTTCACCGTTGGCGGCGTCGGCTGACGCGCGCAGGGCCTGGGCGGCCTCCACAGGGGCGGGCCAGATCGCCAGCAGGGCCGGGGTGGCGATGGCGGCGAAAGTGGCTGACAGCACCAGCAGCACGGCGAACAGGCCGAGCGTCCTGGCCGCGTCGCCGCCGGCCCGGGCGGTGTCGGCGGCCTGGGCCACCCCGGTCACCAGCAGGGCGAAGACCAGGGGGATGATGGTCATCCGCAGGGCGTCGAGCCAGACTCCGCCGGCCGGCTCGGCGACGGCGATGATCTGCGGCGCATAGGCGGGCGTGAAGGCGGCGACGGCGGCGCCGAGGGCGAGGCCGGCCACCAGGCCGAGAAGGACGCGGGTCGTCAGGGTCATGGGGCAGGTTCACCGGGCCAGCGCGTCCGCGCCAGCGAAAAAACCGCCGCGAGCCCTCCGGTTCCCTATTCGGGCAGGGCGAAGGCGACGATCTGGTCGCCCCGCCGGGTGTCGGATTTCGAATGGCCCCCGGCGGCGATCACCACATACTGCCGACCCTTCCAGACATAGGTCATGGGGGTGGCCTGGCCCCCGGCCGGCAGGCGGCCCTTCCAGAGTTCCTTGCCCGAGCGGGCGTCGAAGGCGCGCAGATAGTTGTCCATGGCCGCGCCGATGAACACCAGGCCTGCGCCAGTGACGATGGGGCCGCCGAAATTGGGCGTGCCGGTCCCCCGCATCAGGACCTGCGAGCCGGGGACAAGGTCCCGCGTGGTCCCCAGCGGAACGCGCCACAGCACGCGCCCGTCGTGCATGTCGATGGCCGAGAGCTCGCCCCAGGGCGGGGGATTGCAGGGCAGGCCGAGCGGCGAGCGCAGCAGTTCGCGCTTCATGCCATAGCGGCCCCCGGCGTTGGGGCTGATCTCGACATCCGGCTGGGCGGCCTTGGCGGCCCTAACCCCGTCGGCCGGGATCAGGGTCACCTTGTGCAGGGCGCTGGAGGTGTTGGCGTAGACCACCTGCCGGGCGGGGTCGAAGGCGATGCCGCCCCAGTTCGAACCGCCGCCGGTGAAGGGATAGATGATCGTGCCCCGGGTGGTGGGCGGAGTGTAGAGCCCCTCGTTGCGGGCCCCCTCCAGCAGCCTGCGGCAGGCGGCGCGGTCCCAGGGTGTCAGGCCGAAGGCGTCCTCGGGCGATATCCGGTTGGGCGCCAGGGACTTGGGCGCGATCGGGAAGGGCTGGGTGGGGGACAGGGTTTCCCCCAGCGCCCCGCCCTGCGGCACGGGGCGCTCCTCCACCGGGATCACCGGAACACCGGTGTCCCGGTTGAGGGTGAAGACCAGGCCCTGCTTGGTGGTCTGGATCACGGCCGGCGAGGTCACGCCGCGATAGGTGACGGTGGCCAGGGTCGGCTGGGCCGGGACGTCATAGTCCCAGACGTCGTGGTGGGTGGTCTGGAAGCCCCAGGCCAGTTCGCCGGTGGCGGCCTTCAGCGCCACCACCGAGTTGGCGTGGCCGCCATTCCCCGGCCGCGCCGCGCCGTAGAAATCCGGACTGGCGCTGGAGGTGGGCAGGAAGACCAGGCCACGGGCCTCGTCCACCGACATCGGCGCCCAGACATTGGCGGCGCCCGCGCGCACGGCGGGCCGGACGCTGTCCAGCGGATCGAACCGCCACTTCAGCACCCCGGTCACCGCGTCGAAGGCGTGGACCGCGCCGGAGGTCTCCTCGACCTTCTGGTTGTCGTCGAGGGAAGAGCCGACGATCACCAGCCCCTGCGTCACCACCGGGGGCGAGGTGATCTGGGCGCCGCCGGGCCGGGTGAGGTTCACGCCGGGTATGGCCGCCACCACCCCGTCCTGGCCAAAGCCGGGGCAGGCCCGACCGGTGGCGGCGTCCAGGGCGAACAGCCGCCGGTCGTTGGTGTTCATGAAGATGGTCTGCGCACACGGCGTGTTCGGCGGCGCGGCCGGGTTCTTCCAATAGGCCAGGCCCCGGCAGTTATAGTCGTTGGGGTAGCGGACATCGGTCGCGATCTTCGGGTCGAAGCGCCACAGGGCCTTGCCGGTGGCCGGGTCAATGGCGCTGGCTTCGTTGAAGGGCGAGCAGAGATAGAGCCGGCCCGCCGCCAGGATCGGGGTGACCTGGAAAGAGGCGCGCTCCATGGCCGCGCCCTTGGTGGCCATGTCGCCGGTGGAGAAGCGCCAGACCGGCCTCAGGCGCGTGACATTCTCCGGGGTGATCTGGGCCGCCACGGAATAGCGCTGGCCGCCGGCGTCGCCGCCGTAGTGGGACCAGCCGGCGTCCGGCGCCGGGTCGACGTGGGGGGCGGAGCAGGCCGCCAGGCTGACGGTGGTGAGCAGGATTAGGGCGTGCCGGGTCATGGGCCCTAGGGGAAGCGTCAGACCTCGCGGTGGCAAGCCGGTTTGGGACGAGCGGCGGGAGCGCCGGGACGAGCGGCTAGCGCCAGGCCTGGCCGGCGGTATAGGCGGCGGGCTCGCGGGTCAGGGTCCGCACCGACTGGCCGTCCAGCCGGCAGGTGGCGATGGGCAGGCCCTCGGCCTCGCCTTGGATCCTGCAGCTGATGTTCTGGGCGAAGGCCACGGCCATCAGCGAGCCTCGATTGGCCGGATGGGTGGACGTCTTGCGCAGAGGTTCGGGAGCCAGGGCGACCTCGACCCATTGGTCGGGGCTGGCGCCCAGGGCCACGCAGAGGCGTTCGGAGTCGAGAACCTGGAGCACCGGACCGTGGATTTCCGCGCCGACGCCCGGGGCCGAGCCGCGACAGACCGTGCCGGCGTTGGCGCCCGTGACGCCAAGCAGGGCCATCGCCCCGATCAGTCCGCAGAGATTTCGCAGTCCAGACGCCACGAGGGCCCCGCCGGTTTGGGTTTCTGTTAAAACAATCCACAGGGGCGAGCTTGGTTCCGGGTGGACCGGAAGTCCCTCCAGGGCGTTACTGGGGCCAAGCCGAAGGATCAGACATGAGCAAGCCGATCACCATCTCCATCCCCCACGACCTGGGCGCGGCCGCCGCGCGTCAGCGGATCGAGGAGGGGTTCGGCAAGATCAGCCAGCAGTTCGGCGAGGCCGCCGCCAAGGCGCTGACCAAGACCTGGACCGGCGACCGCATGGACTTTTCGGTGGCCGCCATGGGTCAGCAGATCACCGGGCACCTGGACGTTCAGGAGGCCGCGGTGCTGATGACCATCAACCTGCCCAATGTGCTGGCCCTGCTGGCCGGCAAGATCAAGGGCCGGGTCCAGAAGGAAGGCCAGCTGCTGCTCAAGTAGCGCGCTCCGCCAGGGTCCGGCGCCGGTACAGTCCCTCGACACAGGCCAGGATCACCATGGCCAGGATCAATTCATAGCCGAGATCGCTGAACTCCAGCGTGGCCTCCGGGCCGCCGGGCAGCAGCACCTCGCCGAACAGGGCGACCCCGAGGTTCTGGGCGGCGTGGGCGCCGATGCCGAATTCCAGGCCGCCGAGCCGCAGGGTCGCCCAGGCGAAGACCGCCCCCAGCAGGGCCCGCGCCGCCAGCGCCCCCGGATCGAACTCCAGGTGGAAGAGGGCGAAGATCACCCCGTTGATCAGCAGGACCAGCCAGATCCGGCGCGTGAACGCCCCGACCTGCTGCAACAGGTATCCCCGGAAGACCACCTCCTCGGCCCAGGCGGCGATCAGGAAGCCCAGGCTGCAGGCCGCCAGATAGATCAGGCGCTGGGTCAGGGGCTCGCCCGCGTCAAGGATCGGCGCCTCGCCGGGGCCCTGCGGCGCGAAGACCGAGATCAGGTTCAGCACCATGATGGCGAGGACGCCGGCGGCGGCCCCCCAGGCGAGCATGCGCCAGCGGAAGCGCGGCGCCACCGTCAGCCAGCTGCGGAAGGGCCGGCGGAAGATCAGCCGCGCGGCCAGCAGCAGGCCCGCCGCCGCCGCCGCCAGGCCGATCCCCACCTCGAAGATATAGACGCTGGACTTCAGCAACCTGGGCAGGTCGGCCAGCTCGCCGCCGATCACATTGAGCGGAACGCCCAGGACCATGCCCAGCCCGAACATCACCAGGATGACGGCGATGGCGGCGGCGATGGTGGCCACCGGCCCCGCCACCATCATCAGCGCCAGCCGCCGCCAGTCTCGGTCACGCGCCGTGGTCAGGGCGAGGAAGGGCGGCGTCGCGCGGCCGGCGAGCACGTCGAGGGCTGGGATCATGAGGGGGGAGGTTAGCGCGCGCCGGTCAGCTCGACTATGGTGGCGCCATGCGCGCCGCGGCTTTCGTCCTCACCGTCACTCTTTTGTCCGCCGGGGCGGCGCAGGCCGCCGATCGCGGCGTCATGCAGGACAAGGACACCCTGCGCGACGCGGCCCTGGCCCCGCTGGAGGACCTGAATCTCAAGCAGAAGGGCATTCCCGATGTCCTGCTTCGGGCGCGGGCCGATCCCTACGACATGGAGGGTCTGTCGCGCTGCGAGCCTATCGCCGGGGAGATCGGCCGGCTGGACGCCGCCCTGGGTCCCGACCTCGATGAGGCGCCGGCGCCCGACACCCGGACGCGAGCCGAGAAGGTGGGCGGGGCGATCAAGGACGCGGGCATCGCGGAGGTGCGCAGCGAGAGCCGCAGCCTGCTGCCCTTCCGCGGCTGGGTGCGGAAGCTCACCGGGGCGGCGCGTCATGACAAGAAGGTCCAGGCCGCGATCCGCGCCGGCGAGGTGCGCCGGGGCTATCTGAAGGGGGTGGGCATGCGCATGAACTGCGCCCCGCCGGCCGCGCCGAGCTGGTTCGTGCCGACCCCGCCGAAGACCCCGGTGGAAAAGGTCGTGGGTCAGTCCTTCGACGGCCTGTGGGCGCGGATCGTCACCTGGTTCTGGAGCTGGTGGCCGTTCTGAATTTCTCCCCCGCTGGGCTACGGGATGCACGGAAGTGATTCCCTGATTTGAGCTGAGCTGATTCAACGGTCCATCGGATGGAGGATCGTATGGACGGCTTTGGCCCTGGGGATGTGCGCACGTCGGCGCGG
>JAGNIV010000058.1 GCA_018001015.1 Phenylobacterium sp.
TTGAAGTACTGCCCGACGGGTTCGGCTTCATGCGCGCGCCGCAGTCGAACTACCTGGCCGGCCCAGACGATATCTACGTCCAGCCGCAGATGATCCGGAAAATGGGCCTGCGCACGGGCGATACCGTCGAAGACACGATCCGCGGCCCCCGCGATGGCGAGCGCTACTTCGCTCTCGTCCGCGTCTCGACGGTCAACTTCGAGGACCCGGAGCGCGCCCGCCACAAGGTTCCGTTCGACAACCTCACGCCGCTCTATCCGGACGAACGTCTCCACATGGAGCCCAAGGATCCGACGAAAAAGGATCGCTCGGGCCGTGTCATCGACATCGTGTCGCCGATCGGCAAGGGCCAGCGCGCGCTGATCGTCGCGCCGCCACGTACCGGTAAGACCGTGCTCCTGCAGAACATCGCGCAGTCGGTCGCGGAAAATCATCCCGAGTGCTACCTGATCGTGCTCCTCATCGACGAACGTCCCGAGGAAGTCACGGACATGCAGCGCTCCGTCAAAGGCGAGGTCATCTCCTCCACCTTCGACGAACCGGCAACGCGCCACGTGGCCGTCGCCGAGATGGTGATCGAAAAGGCCAAGCGTCTGGCTGAACACGGCCGCGATGTCGTGATCCTGCTCGACTCGATCACGCGCCTCGGCCGCGCCTACAACACGGTCGTCCCCTCCTCCGGTAAAGTGCTCACCGGCGGTGTCGACGCCAACGCCCTGCAGAAACCAAAGCGCTTCTTCGGCGCCGCGCGTAACCTGGAAGAGGGTGGCTCGCTGACCATCATCGCGACGGCCCTTATCGAAACGGGCTCGCGCATGGACGAGGTCATCTTCGAGGAATTCAAAGGTACGGGTAACTCCGAGATCATCCTCGACCGCAAGGTCTCCGACAAACGCATCTTCCCGGCGATCGACATTCTCAAGTCGGGCACGCGGAAAGAGGAATTGCTCACCGATCCGAAGGAACTGCAGAAGATCTATATCCTGCGCCGCATCCTCAACCCGATGGGCGCGCAAGATGCGATCGAGTTCCTGCTCGACAAGATCAAGCAGACCAAGACGAACAGCGAGTTCTTCCAGGCGATGAACAACTAGGCCCTACCCGGCCCTACCGCTTTAACTCCAATGAAAAACCCCGCCCTCTCGTCAGGGGGCGGGGTTTTGCTTTTCTAGCTCATTCCATCATCGGCTCTGCCGTCCGCGCGCTCTCCTCGCGCCGCCACACGATGCGTGGCCTGGGACCCGGCTCTTTCGGCGTCTCTGGCCTCGGCGCCGGCGGCTCCATCTCCGCCACGCCCAATCTCTCCCTCATTTCGCTGATCGACAATGTTCGCCCGCTCCGCATTCTGAACTCCGCTTTCCGGCCGCCAAACCGGGATTTACGCCTGCTCGTAGGTTTGCACGCTCTCGAGTCGTTTCTCTTTTCCGCTGTCCTTTTCTTCCGCCCACAAGCCGACTATCGTGGCGGTGAGTTACCAAACTCCAAACACAAATGGTAACTTGGTACCAAGGTAGAAATAGATGGCCGACTACGAAACAGAACGCACGCAAACGGGTGTGCGGATTTCCACGCCGGTGCTGAAAGTTTTGCGCGCCTTGGCCGACTACAGGAACATGAGCCTCGGAGAACTGGTCGAGGGCGTGATGCTGCACGCCTTCGACAACAAGACGCCGTTCTCGAAAGAGACGCTGCGGGTGGCGGCGCAGTTGCGCGAGGTCTATGGCCTCGACCTCACCAGTGCAGATGCGCATGCGCTGAAGGACGACAAGGGTCGCGGGCGCTGAAGTTTTTGTCACGCCGGCGCGCGAGCCGCCTCCCCTCTCGCGAGAGGGCTAGCGGCATTTGCAAAGGGCTGTGGTAGCTGGGCCTTATGACAACGAACCGTCTCTTCGTCACCGAACTCTACCGCGCGCCGCTTGCCGACATCGGCGAGCTGAATGCTGATCTGCTGGACGCCGCGAAGATGCTGGCGAAGGAGGACAAGGCCGGCCGCGCCTGGTGCAAGGAGCATGGCTATCAGGGCTACACGTCCTACGCCTCGCTCGACGACCTGCCGCAGCGGGCGACGTGTTTCGAGCAGCTCGTGCGGGTGATGAAGCCGCATGTCGAAGCCTTCGCCGGACAGCTGCAGATGGACCTGCGAGGGAAACGGCTGAAGCTGGATAACATCTGGGTGAATGTGCTCGAGCCCGGCGGATCGCACACCGGGCATATCCATCCGCACTGCGTTCTGTCGGGCACCTATTATGTGCGCGTGCCGGACGGCGCATCGTCTTTGAAGTTCGAGGACCCGCGGCTGCCGATGATGATGGCCGCTCCCGCGCCGCGCGAAGATGCGGATGAGCAGCATCGGCGGTTTGTCTATGTCGCGCCGAAGGCCGGCGACCTCCTGCTCTGGGAGAGCTGGCTGCGCCATGAAGTTCCGCCGAACCGCGCCGCGAGTTCGCGGGTGAGCGTGAGCTTCAACTATCGTCTCTGACGCCTGCCGATCACCCCCTCCCCTGCCCCGTCTGGCGGGCGTGAAAAGCGGTGTGACCGTTACCCGGGGGTTAAGATTCGGGAGGCCCTACCGGCCCTACCGAGGGGTTCGGGGAGGGTAGTTCCTAGCGCAGATGCTTGCCGAAGAAGTCCATCGTCCGGTCGTTCGCCTTGTTGGCGTCGCCGCGATGGTAGTGCTTGCCGCCATCGCGGGCGAAAGCGTGGTCGCGGCCGGGGTATGAGTAGAGCTGGTAGTTCGGGTTGGTGAGGCCGGCTTTCATCTTCGCCTGGCTGTCCTTCGAGACGAAGCCATCCTCCTCCGCGATGTGGAGCAGCACCGGCTTCTTCGCCTTCGCAGCTTCGCCCAGATAGTTGTCGATGCCGACGCCGTAATACCCGACCGTGGCGTCGATATCGGTGCGCGTGCCCGTCAGATAGGCCAGCAATCCGCCGAGGCAGTAGCCCTCCGCCCCGACCTTCCGATGGCCCTGTGCACGCATCCAGGCGATCGTGGCGGCGATATCTTCGACGCCTTTGTCGACGTTGAACGCCTTGAAGTAGGAGAACGCTTTCTCCCATTCCGCATCGGTCTGGTCGGTGATGTCGATGCCGGGTTCGATGCGCCAGAAGAGGTCCGGTACGACCGCGGTATAGCCCTCTTCGGCGAGGCTATCGGCTATGTCGCGCATCACCCGGTTCACGCCGAAGATCTCCTGGATGACGACGATGGCCGGGCCATCCCGGGTCTTACCGTCGGCGACATAGGCGCTGAACGATCCGTCCTTGCCCTGAATGGTCACGCGGCGGCCCATGGCGAACTCCGGTTCTGGATTGTTGGCTGGGTGGGTTGTAGTGCTCGCGCACGCCCGAACAAGCAGATCGCGGCGGCCCTACCCGAGGACTCATGGCCGGAATGCGCGGCACTACCGACACCATTATCGCGCTGGCATCGGGGTCGGGCCGGGCCGGTGTGGCGGTAGTGCGGGTGTCCGGACCCGCTGCGGCGGGTGTTCTGGGCCATTTTTCGAAACGGAAGGCCCCCGACCCCCGTATGGCGGCGGTCAGGGAGCTGCACGACGAGGCCGGCGAATTCATCGACGAGGCCGTGGTGCTCTGGATGCCGGGGCCCAACTCCTACACCGGCGAGGATGTGGTCGAATTCCACGTCCATGGCGGGCCGGCGATCATCGAGGCGGTGCTCGCCTCGGCGGTGAAATCCCGGCTGTGCCGGATCGCAGACCCGGGTGAGTTCACCCGCCGGGCGTTCGACGCCGGCCGGATGGACCTGACGCAGGCCGAGGCGATCGCCGACCTGATCGATGCCGAGACGGATGGCCAGAGGCGGCAGGCGGGACGGCTTTACCAAGGCGAGGCTGCCCGGGCTTTCGAGGGCTGGCGGGGTCTCCTGATGTCGGCCATGGCCGCCCTCGAGGCCTCCATCGACTTCCCGGACGAGGCGGACATTCCGGGGGAAATCAACCTTACTGCGCTGGAGCCGATCGAAGCCCTGGCGGCCGATCTGGAAGCGGCGCTCGGGGATGCGGGACGGTTAAAGTCGGTGCGGGAGGGGTTCCGAATCGCCATTCTGGGGCCGCCGAACGCCGGAAAATCCAGCCTGATGAATCGCCTGGCGCGACGCGAGGCGGCGATTGTTTCCCCGATTGCGGGAACGACCCGGGACGTGGTCGAGGTCCGGCTGGTTCTGGCCGGGTATCCGGTCTGGGTGGCGGATACGGCGGGGCTGCGTGAGGCTTCGGACGCCATCGAGGCGGAGGGCGTGCGCCGGGCGCTGGCCCGCGCCGAAGAGGCGGATCTGCGGATCTGGGTGTCGGACGCCTCGGACGGCGATGTTTCACGTGAAACATCGGGCGGGCCCAAGCGTTCGCGTTTGGGGGATGTGCGGCCCGGCGACCTGAAAGTGTTGAACAAGGCCGATCTGATCGGCTCTGCCCCCCCTCTGGCGGGGTCTGAGGACGTATTTGTGGTCTCGGCCCAGACCGGAGCGGGCCTGGACGGGCTGGAAAGGCGGCTGGCGCAGGTCGTTCGGGAGCGTCTGGACGCTGACGAAGCACCGCTTGTTACGCGGGCAAGGCATCGGGACCTTGTGGAAGAGGCTCTGGCTGCCGTTGAGCGGGCCCTGGAAGCCGCAAGGATCGGGATCGGGGCCGAGCTGGTGTCGGAAGACCTGCGGCTGGCGGCAAGGGCTCTGGGGCGGATTACGGGCTCCATTGATGCCGAGGACCTGCTGGATCGGATTTTCTCCCAGTTCTGCGTCGGGAAGTGAGCTTGGGGCCTGGCCGATGTTTCACGTGAAACATCGGCTGGGCGTCAGGAGCCCGGCTTGGGGCTGGTTCTGGGCGGGGCCGGCGGATTCCGTTGGCCGTCCCGGCTGCGTTCGACCCTTTGCTGGTTGAGAACCCAGTTGGGGGTGCCGCCGGGCGAAAAGCCTCTTGGGTCGAGCATGACGGGGCCTTTTGCTGCGGTGGCGCTGGGATGCAGTCGGTTCCTTCGTTCCTGAAGCGACAGGAGATGGTCTGCGATGCGGAGCCATCGTTCGGCTTCAGCGGGATTGCCTGCGCGGACAGCGCGGCGGGCGTTGTCGATGCATCGGTAGTGGTCGGTACTTTTTCTGAACATGGGTTTTCCTGTTGGTTGGTGTGGGCGGTGAGTGTGGCTTCGCATCACGAAGGCTGACCACAAGCCTGTCATCCCGGCCGGAGCGAAGCGGAGAGCCGGGATCCATTCCAAAGCTGTCGTGCCGGCGTGATGGGTCCCGGATAGCGCTGCGCGCTTCCGGGATGACAGCCGGTGGGCGCAATCTCTCGATCGCACGGGCGCTTGCCCTGCGGGATGCTTCTAGCTCGGCCCTCAAGGAGGGCTGGGGACGCGGGATGGCCCCGCGTGGCTTGGGCAGGCTGCTGGTGCAGCCTGCCGGCAGTAAGAGAGAAACGCGACATCCCGCGTCCCCGCGATCGTTTGCGCGCCAGCTGGATCACAGAGGTGTTTCACCTCTTGGACCCCTGGCCGGCGGCGGAAAGGCCGGGCTGTTCATGCCCGGTCCCCTGTGAACAGCGCCCGCTTTTCGACGGGACGCACTTCTCCTGTCGTTGGCTGCGAAGCAGCATTCCGACGGACCTGACCGCTCGATCGCATCGCCCCCGCGCCGTTGAACATCGCGACTGCCCTCCATGCGGAGGCGACATGGGCATTATCGCTCAGGTGGGAGGGGGTGGGGATGGCGTGAATACGCCCGTCCCCCACCTTGGGCGCGTAGCACTTTGAACGGATTGGGAGGCGCAGGAA
>JAGNIV010000018.1 GCA_018001015.1 Phenylobacterium sp.
CAGAGCAGGTCATCGCCGTCGCGAGGGCCTACAACCACACCCCAAGACAATGCCTGGACTTCCAGACCCCAGCCGAGGTCTTCTCCAGGGTGTTGCACTTCGAACGAGAGTCCACACCCCGGCCTTCACCGGGGTGAGCGGGGATTAGCTGATCGCCGCCTCGATGGCGGTAGCCGCCTTGTTCATCAGGTCGAACAGCACGGTCTGGAAGGCCCCGATGGCGGCGACGACGCCCATGGCCAGGACGCCGCCCAGCACCGCGTATTCCACCATGGTGGCCCCGCGCTCATCGCGCAGGAAGCGGCTCAGATAAGATCGCGCAGCCAGGCCACCAGCGGCGCATCGGCCGGCGGCATCGGATAGTCGCCGAGCTTTGAGGGTTTCACCCATGCGAGCGCCGCGTGCTCCCGAGCCGTGATCACGCCATCCCATCGACGGCACAGGTAGAGTGGCATCATGAGGTGAAAGGATTCGTAACTGTGGCTGGCGAAGACGAAGGGGGCCAGGCAGGCGTTGGTGACGCGTATGCCCAGCTCCTCCTCCAGCTCACGGATGAGGCATGCCTCCGGGGTCTCGCCGGGCTCCAGCTTGCCGCCCGGAAACTCCCAGAGACCGGCGAGCGACTTGCCCTCCGGCCGCTGGGCGATCAGCACGCGGCCGTCGGTGTCGATCAGGGCGGCGGCGGCGACAAGCACCATGGGTTTGGGATCGGCCATGGCGCCTGCATCGCGGGGCTGGAGGAGAAATGCAACAGCGCGTGCCGAATGACGCGGGGTGACGGTGGCGTCGCGGCCCAGGCCGGGTAGTCTGTCGGCAAGGCCCCCTGAGAGGCCCAGGAGACGCCGGTGATCGACCTCTACTATGCCGCCACGCCCAACGGCTGGAAGATCAGCATCATGCTGGAGGAGTGCGGCCTGCCGTACACCGTCCATCCCGTGAACCTGGGGCGCGGCGAGCAGTTCGCGCCGGACTTCCTGGCGCTGAGCCCCAACAACCGCATCCCGGCCATCGTCGACCAGGACCCCGCCGACGGCGGCGCGCCGATCAGCATCTTCGAGACCGGGGCCATCCTGATCTATCTGGCGGAGAAGACCGGGCGTTTCCTGCCCGCCGACCTGCGGGGTCGCTCAAACGTGGTCCAGTGGCTGATGTGGCAGGTGGGCGGCCTGGGCCCCATGCTGGGCCAGAACGGTCACTTCAAGCTCTATGCCCCGGAGAAGATCGCCTACGCCATCGACCGCTACGAGCGCGAGGCCGCCCGGCTCTACGGTGTGCTGGACGGGCAGCTTGGACGGACCGGGGCCTATGTGGCCGGCGACGAGTACAGCATCGCCGACATGGCCTGCTTCCCCTGGTTGATCACCCACAAGGCCCAGGGCCTCACCCTGGACGACTACCCCCACATCAAGCGCTGGTTCGCAGAGGTTCGGGCGCGTCCCGGCGTCGTGGCGGGCACGGCCGTGGGCCGGATGGCGCGGCCGGGCGAGATGGACGCGCAGACCAAGCAAAACCTCTTCGGGATCGCCGCGACATGATCGAGTGCTTCTTCGACTGCTCCAGCCCCTGGACCTACCTGGCCTTCCACAACCTGCGACCCCTGGCGGCGGAGCTGGGCGAGGAGATCAGCTGGCGGCCGATCCTGGTGGGGGGGCATCTTCAACACCGTGAACCCCTCGGTCTATGAGCAGCGGGCGACGCCGGTGCCGGCCAAGGCGCGCTATATGAAGAAGGACCTGGAGGACTGGGCGCGGCACTCGGGGATCGCCATCACCTTCCCGCCCAAGGTCTTCCCCGTGAACAGCGTCAAGGCCATGCGCGGCTGCATCTGGTTGGCGCCGCAGGGCAAGCTCGTGGCCTTCGCCGACGCGGTGTTCAAGGCCTATTGGAGCGACAATCTCGACATCTCCCAGGATGAGGTGCTGGCGGCGGTCTGCGAGGGCGTGGGGGTCGATCGCGCCGCCTTCCTGGCCGGGATCGCCGAGCCGGCGGTGAAGGACCAGCTGCGGCTCAACACCGAGGAGGTGGTGGCCCGCGGCGGCTTCGGTTCGCCGACCCTCTTCGTGAACAAGACTGACATGTACTTCGGCAACGACCGCCTGCCGCTGATCCGCGCCGCGGTGCTGGCCGCGAAGGAAGGCGCCTGATGCCCAACCGTGACCTTACCCCCTCCACCCCCGCCGAGGCGGGCCTGTCGAGCGCCGGCCTGGCGGCCATCGACGCCTATTTGCAGGGGCTGGTGGATGAGGGACGGGCCGCCGGCTACGTGACGCTGGCCGCCCGCCACGGCCGCGTCGCCCACGTCAGCACGATCGGCAAGAAGGACATCGCGTCGGGCGAGCCGATGGCGGCCGACACGATGTTCCGCATCTTCTCGATGACCAAGCCGGTGACGGCGGTGGCGATGATGATCCTGCACGACCAGGGCCTGTGGTCGCCGGATGACCCCATCGAAAAACACCTGCCGGCCTTCGCGGGCGCCAGGGTGTTCGGCGGGATGGGGGAGAACGGCCAGCCGATCCTGACGGCCGCCGATCAGCCCCCGACCCTGCGCCACCTGCTGACCCATACGGCCGGCCTGACCTATGGCCGCGAGCCCATGGGCGGGCTGGAGAGGCTGTATGAGGCGGCCGATGTCTGGCGCTCGGCCGATCTCGCCGAGATGGCGGCCAAGCTGGGCGGCCTGCCGCTGGCCTATCAACCGGGGACGAAGTGGATCTATTCGCTGGCCATGGACGTCCAGGGGGCGATCATCGAGAAACTCTCCGGCCAGACCCTGCCGGCCTTCATGCAGGAGAAGATCTTCGGCCCGCTGGGCATGGCCGACACCGCATTCCACACCCCGCCGGAGAAGAAGGGTCGGCTGGCCACTCTCTACCGCACCAGCAAGAGCCGGGGCCTGGTGGCGCTCGAGGGTAACCCGCTGCTGCCGGACCATGACCGAGTTCCGGCCCTGGCCTCGGGCGGGGGCGGCCTGATCTCGACGGCGGGCGACTATGCCCGCTTCGCCCAGATGCTGGCCAATGGCGGCGAGTTCGCGGGCAAGCGCATCGTCAGCACGGCCGCCGTGAAACAGATGATGACCAACCAGCTCTCCGACGAGATGCTGCAGGCGGGTTACGGCATCGGCCTGCAGCAGCTGCGTCCCGGGTTCGGCTTCGGCTACAACGGGGTGGTGTTCACCGATCCCGACAAGGCCGGCGTGCCCGCCGGGCTGGGGACCTATCATTGGGACGGGGCGGCGGGGACCTGGTTCTGGGTCGATCCCGCCAACGACCTGATCTTCGTCGGCATGGTGCAACTGCTGTCGGAAACCGCCCCGGCCTGCCAGGCCACCACCCAGACCCTGATGGCCGACGCCATCCTGCAGGAGGCGCATTCATGAGCCGCGAGACCATCCTCGAGCCCGACCTGCCGATCGTCGATCCGCACCATCACCTGTGGGATCGGCCCGCGGCCTTGATGGCCGCCCTGCCGCCGCCCAAGCACGGGTTCGAGCAGGTGACGCGCCGCGTGCCGCGCTATCTGTTTCCCGAACTGCTGGCCGACATGACCAGCGGCCATAACGTCAAGGCCACCGTCTATATGGAGTGCGGCTCCATGTACCGGCGCAGCGCCAGTCCCGCGATGCGGCCGGTGGGGGAGACCGAGTTCGTCAACGGCGTCGCGGCCATGTCGGCCAGCGGCCTCTATGGCGATGTCCTGGCCTGCGCCGGCATCGTCGGCCACGCCGACTGCAATCTCGGCGGGGCGGTGCGTGACGTGCTGGAGGCCCACATCGCCGCCGGCGGCGGACGCTTCCGCGGCATCCGCCAGAGCGCCTCTTCCGATCCCGACAAGGACGTCCTGGGCCCGCTGGCCCGGCAGGAGGGCGGGCTCTACATGTCGGCCAAGTTCCGCGAGGGCTTCGCACAGCTGGCGCCGCTTGGGCTGTCCTTCGACGCCTGGATGCTGGAACCGCAGCTTCCCGACCTGATCGACCTGGCCAAGGCCTTTCCCGAGACCCAGATCGTGCTGGATCACGTCGGCACGCCGCTGGGCATCGCCAGCTATGCCGGCAAGCGGGAGGAACGGTTCCCGATCTGGAAGGCGAACATCCTGAAGCTGGCGGCCCTGCCCAATGTGGCGGTGAAGCTGGGGGGCCTGGCCATGGTGTTCCCGGGCTTCGCGTCCTTCATGGCCTTCCCGCCGGCATCCTCCGAGGCGCTGGCGGCGGAGTGGAAGCCCTATATCGAGGCCTGCATCGAGGCGTTCGGGCCGCAGCGCTGCATGTTCGAGAGCAACTTCCCGGTCGACATCGGCAGCTGCGACTACGACGTGCTGTGGAACGCCTTCAAGGTCCTGACCAAGGGCGCCTCGGCGGCGGAGAAGACGGCGCTCTATTCCGCCACGGCCACCAAGATCTACCGTCTCGACCTGTGAGGGAGCTGCTGTTTCAGGGGACGACCCGGACCTGGGTCCATCCCGAGACCGTGTCGGTCGGCCGCCTGCCGGCGCGCGCCAGCTTCACGCCCTATGGGGACGCGCAGAGCGCCCTGGCGCGAGGGCCCTCCCCCTTCGTCCGTTCGCTGAACGGCGACTGGACGTTCGCCCTGGTGGACCGCCCCGAGGCGATCCCCGCCGACTTCGCCCGCGCCGGCTTCGACGATGGCGGCTGGGGCCGGCTGCCCGTGCCCTCGAACTGGACGATGCACGGGCACGACAGGCCGCACTACACCAACGTCCAGATGCCCTTCGCCCTGGCCGCGCCCAATGTGCCCGACGAGAACCCCACGGGCCTGTATCGCACCACCTTCGAGGTCCCCGCCGACTGGGACGGGCGGCGCATCGTGCTGCGGATCGGGGCGGCCGAGAGCGTGCTCTATGTCTGGGTCAACGGCCTGGCGGTCGGCATGGGCAAGGACAGCCGCCTGCCGCAGGACTTCGACATCACGGGACTGGTGACGCCGGGCGAGGAGAACCTGCTGGCCTGCGCCGTCGTGAAGTGGTCGGACGCCTCTTACATCGAGGATCAGGACCAGTGGTGGATGGGCGGCATCCACCGCGACGTGGAGCTGATCGCGACGGCCCCCACCCACATCGCCGACGTCTTCGCCCGCGCGGGCCTCGAGGACGACTACGCCACCGGCACGCTCAGCGTCACCGTGAAGCTGGGCTTCCCTGGCGACCCGGACAACGGCTGGGAGGTGGAGGCGCAGCTCTATGACGGCGACGTGCCGGTGCTGGATACGCCCCTGCGCAAGAAGGTCTGGTCGGCGGTGAAGGGGCACAGTCCCTACCGCCCGGCCCTGGGCCAGGTGACGCTGGAGACCGCCGTCCCGGCGCCGCGCCTGTGGTCGAGCGAGACGCCCCACCTCTACACCCTGGTGGTCACCCTGCATCGCGGCGGCGCGGCGGCGGTGGAGGCGACGTCCATCCGGGTCGGCTTCCGGCGGGTGGAGTTGGGGGACCGGGAGCTGCTGATCAACGGCAAGCCCGTGCTGATCGCCGGCATGAACCGCCATGAGCATCATCCGGTCCGGGGCAAGGCGATCACGCGCGAGGACATGCTGGCCGACGTGCTGCTGATGAAGCAATTCAACGTCAACGCGGTGCGCACCAGCCACTATCCGAACCACCAGGCCTGGTACGATCTCTGCGACGCGTACGGCCTCTATCTGGTGGACGAGGCCGATATCGAGAGCCACGACTTCCTGCACGGCCTCTGCCGCGATCCCCGCTATGCCAGCCAGTTCCTGGAGCGCGGCCTGCGGATGGTGGAGCGGGACAAGAACCATCCCAGCATCATCCTCTGGTCGCTGGGCAACGAGAGCGGCTACGGCCCCAACCACGACGCCATGGCCGGCTGGATCCGGCAGTACGATCCCTCGCGGCCGCTGCACTATGAGGGGGCGATCTGGGGCTGGGATCCGACGGCGGCCCTGCAGCACATCCAGGCCGCAGGGGGTCTGAAGGCGGGCGGGGCGCCGGGGGCGATGGCCAGCGACATCGTCTGCCCCATGTATCCGCCCACCGAGAACATCGTGGCCTGGGCCAAGGCCGACGATCCGGCCGACCGGCGGCCGCTGATCCTCTGCGAATATTCCCACGCCATGGGCAATTCCAACGGCAGCCTGTCGGACTACTGGGAGGCCTTCGAGAGCCATCATGGCCTGCAGGGCGGCTTCATCTGGGAGTGGGTCGACCACGGCATCGCTCAAGTGACGGCCGACGGACGACCGTTCATGGCCTATGGCGGCGACTTCGGGGACACGCCCAACGACCTCAACTTCTGCTGCGACGGCATCGTCGGCGCCGACCGGGTTCCGCACCCGGCGCTGTGGGAGTTCAAGACCCTGGCCCAGCCGGTGGGCGTGGCCTGGGACGGCGACCGGCTGGCGATCACCAACAAGCGCGATTTCACGACGTTGGAGGACCTCGCCGGAACCTGGGTCCTGGAGGTCGATGGGCGGGTGGTGGCGAAGGGTTCGCTGCCGCCGCTGGCGACGAAGCCGGGGGCCACCGAGGTCGTCACGCTCGACCTGCCAAGGCCGGAGATCGAGGCGGGACAGGAGGCCTTCCTGAGGGTGCGGTTCGGTCTCGCGCAGGCGACACCGTGGGCGCAGGCGGGTCACGAAGTCGCCTGGGCCCAATTGCCCGTCAGCCTGGCTGTGAAGGCCAGCCCGCCGCCGGAGCGCCTGACCGGGACCCTGGTGCTCGGTGAGACCGAGGAGACGGTGCGGGTCGGCGGCGACGGATTCGAGGTCGTCTTCTCGAAGAAGACGGGAACCCTGGAGCGCTATCTCTGGCGCAACCATCCGCTGGTCCTGGAGGGGCCCCGCCTGCAGGTCTGGCGCGGGGCCACCGACAATGACGGGATCAAGGGCTGGACCGACCAGGACGCCAAGCCCCTGGGCCGATGGCTGGCGGCGGGCCTGGACGCCCTGGTCCCCGGCCGCCCGAACGTCGAGGTCGCCGAGGCGGGGGGCGGGATCGTCGTCACCGTTCAGCAGAGCTGGGCCAGCGCCCACCTCCCCGAGGCGATCAGCCACCGCCAGGACTTCAGGATCACGCCAGACGGCCGCGTCGCGGTGAGCAACCGCTTCGAGGTCGCCGCCGAGCTGCCCGACCTGCCGCGCCTGGGGGTGACGATGGCCCTGCCGGAGGGCTTCGAGCGGGTGGCCTGGTTCGGGCGCGGGCCGGGCGACACCTATGCCGACCGCAAGGCCGCCGGCTGGATCGGACGGTTCGAGGGGACGGTGGCCGATCAGTACGTGCCCTATGTCCTGCCCCAGGAGCACGGGAACAGAACCGACCTGCGGTGGATCGCCGTGGAGGGACCGGAGGCCGGACTGGTCTTCACGCCAGGCGCGCTTTGCGAAGGCTCGGCCAGCCACTTCACCCCCGCCGACTTGTTCGCCGCCACCCACACCACCGACCTCGCGCCCCGGCCCGAGACCTGGCTGAACCTCGATCTCCGCCAGCGCGGGCTGGGCACGGGCAGCTGCGGGCCCGACACCCTGGAGCGCTACAAGATCGGAGCCGGGGTTCACGTCCTGAACTACGAGATGGCGCCCTATGCGGCCGGGGACGACCCCGGCGTGGTGGCGCGCGGCTAGCGGCGCTGGCGCCGCACCTGCGAAGGGGCTTGGCCGTCTCCGGTTGACTTTGACCGTTCGGCGGCGCATAGGACCCCCGCGCTGCAGCAATTCGCGGCGCTATGGCGCTCCAGCCGCGTGATGGGATTTACGAAGGTCCCAGCCTGTCGAGCGCCGAAAGAGATCGCATAGATCGCCCCGCCACGCGGGGGCTTTCCACAAATGACCCCGCGCTCAGCGACCCTGGCCACCCGGCCGGCGGCCGCATTCGGCGCATATGTGAAAGATACTTACGTTTTGACCAAGTTCACCGACTTCGGCCTCGCCCAACCCCTGCTGAAGGCCCTGGCCGACGAAGGCTACACCACCCCCACCCCGATCCAGACCCAGGCCATTCCCGGCGTCATGACCGGCAAGGACCTGCTGGGCATCGCTCAGACAGGCACCGGCAAGACCGCCGCCTTCGCCCTGCCGATCCTGCATCGCCTGGCCGCCGACCGTAAGCCCGCGCCGCGCCGCGGCTGCCGCGTCCTGGTTCTGTCCCCCACCCGCGAACTCGCCACCCAGATCGGCGAGAGCTTCAAGGCCTATGGCAAGCACCTGGGCGTCTCCGTCGCCGTCGTCTTCGGCGGCGTGAAGTACGGCGGCCAGATGCGTGCGCTGGCCGGCGGCGTCGACGTGCTGGTGGCCACGCCTGGCCGCCTGATCGACCACCTGGGCGAGAAGACCATCACGCTCGGCGGCGTGGAGATCTTCGTCCTCGACGAGGCCGACCAGATGCTGGACATGGGCTTCATCCTGCCCATCCGCCGGATCGTGAAGTACCTGCCCAAGGAACGGCAGAACCTGTTCTTCTCCGCCACCATGCCCACCGAGATCGGCAAGCTGGCCGGCGAGCTGCTGAACCCCAACCCGCTGAAGGTCTCGGTCACCCCGCAGGCCACCACCGTGGAACGGGTCGACCAGAAGGTGATCTTCGTCGAGACCGCCCGCAAGCGCGCCCTGCTCTGCGAACTGTTCGCCGAGAAGAACTTCAAGCGCGTCATCGTCTTCACCCGCACCAAGCGCGGCGCCGACCGGGTGGCCAAGTCCCTGGAAGCCGCCGGCGTCGAGGCCGCGGCCATCCATGGCGACAAGAGCCAGGGCCAGCGGGAACGCGCGCTGGCCGCCTTCAAGGCCGGTGAAGTCCGCGCCCTGGTGGCCACCGACATCGCCGCCCGCGGCATCGACGTCGACGCGGTCAGCCACGTCGTGCAGTACGAACTGCCCAACGTGCCGGAAAGCTACGTCCACCGGATCGGCCGCACCGCCCGCGCCGGGGCCGGCGGTTCGGCCGTGGCCTTCTGCGCCGACGACGAACGCAACCTGCTGCGCGACATCCAGAAGGTGACGCGCCAGAACATCCCCACCGAGGAACGCCGCGGCGACCGCGCCCTGATGGTCATGACGCAAGCCATGCCCGAAGTGGCCGCCGAGCGGGCCGAGGCCGGCCGCAAGAACCACGGCGGCGACCGCAACGGCGCCGGCGGCGCCCGCAAGCCGCAGAACCGCAGCGACCTGCCGGGCGGCCTGCGCGCCCAGCGCAACCGGCCCGCCAAGGGCCACGGCGGCGGCAACGGCGGCGGTGATCGCCACCCCCACGGCGCCCGCACGGGCGGCGACCGGGCCTCCACCACCCCGATCAGCCAGGCCCAGTTCAAAGGCCCCAAGCGCGAAAGCGCCGTGGCCTCGGCCCCGGCCAAGCGCTGGAGCCCCATCGATTAGTCGATGGACGACTAAGAATACGAAACGCCCCGTGGTCACCCGCGGGGCGTTTTGCTGTGCGCTCTAGCCAGACGGCGGCGCTCGAAGCCTGAATCCGGCTCTATGACTTTGAAATTAGAACCGAGTGGAGAGCGAGAAGAAGGGACGCCAGCTTTTCTTGCGGCGGTCGTAGGGGGTGTGGGTCAGGGGCCGGGCGGCTTCGGCGGTGAGGGTGGCGCGATCGCCTACCCGGGCGCGGACGCCAACCCCGGCGGAGGCCAGATCGGCGTCGCCGCCGGTCCGTTTCAGGTTCCAGATCTTGCCGACGTCGAAGAAGCCATAGCCTTGGAGGAAGCTGAAGGGTCCGCGCTTGGGACTGAAGCCCGCGCGGAGCTCGGCCGAGCCCGCCACCCCCTGGTCGCCGCCGATCTCCGCGTAGTTGTAACCCCGCCCGTAAGGCGCCCCGCCGACCACGAACTCCTCTGACGAGAGCAGCTGGTGCGGGGACCACTGACCATCGGCGGTGAGGTAGAGACCGGCCCAGGGCCCGAGGTCGCGATAGTGCGAGCCGTGGAGATTAAGCTTCACGAACTGCCGCGAGGCGTCGGCGCGGGAGAGGCCCTCGCCCGGCTGGCTCCCAGGCTTGCCGCGCTGGCCGGCGGAGACCTGGGCGAAGAGATTGCTGGAGCGCCCCGGCGCGTTGAGATCGGCGTTGACCGCGCCGCGCAGCACCACGACGTCATCGGCATAGCCGCCGGTGTCGGTCCAGTCCTGCTCGATGTGCCGCGCCTGTACGGTCGCCTGCGTCCAGACGTTCGCCCGACGGTCCCGCTTCAAGGGCTTCAGATAGCTGACGCTGGCGGCGACACTTGAGCTACCGACATCGGTGGAGAGGGGATTGGCTCCGTCGCGGGCCTTGGCGATCCCCACCGAGCCGCGCAGGCGCGAGCCGCCACCCAGGGGCGCCGAATAGCTGACCTCGCCATAGGTGTAGGCGCCGGGATCGGTGGGCACGGTGAGCACAGCCAGGGCCAACTGGTCGCCGGGGAGGATGGTGGAGTTCTTCGCCGCCCGGCCATAGGCCTGCCAGGGCCCGCTGGTCTTGGGGCCGCGGTTGTCGATATAGACCGAGGCGGCCAGGGGCTTGAGCGCAGCGACGGCCACCAGCCTGTGGCGCGCCGGGTCGTCCAGCACCGGTTCGAGCTGGGTCTTGATCTGGATCCCTGGCTCGTCGCCGGCCAGGCTGAGCCGCCGCTCAAGCTCGGCAAGGCGCAGCGGGCGTAGGTCGGACAGTCCCCTGAGATAGGGGGAAGCGGCCGGCGCTCCGATGCCGGTCAGGTCCACGGCGCTGATATAGCCTTCGTAGATTCGGATCCGGGCGACGCCGGTTCCGGGCGTCTGAGGCGGGACCACGGCTCGGGACAGGAAATAGCCGTCCGCCCGGTACTTATCGGTGATGGCGGTGGCGATGGTCACCAGATCCGCCGTGCTGACCTCCCGCGTGAGGTAGGCTTGATAGAGCGGCGCGAGCTCGCCGGGCTTGTAGGCTGTCAGGCCTTCGAGGCTGACGGCGTTGAGCTGGAAGCAGCCTGCGTCGGGCTTGGCGCACGACGCCTCCGGGGCCTGCTCGTCCTGCGGCCAGGCGAAGACCGGCAGGGACAGGAACATCCCCGCGGCGACGATCATGGCGAGGCGGACGGGCCAATCCGCCGTGCGCCACGCCGCTGAACTTGACCGCGCCAACGCGTGCCCGCCCTAAAAGACCTGAGGTCCTTCGTGACGGAACATGGTGAATGACACCCTAACGCCAGGAACTTTTCTCTCGCCTTAGCAAAGACTTAGCCACGGGGCCGCTATTTGTGACGACCGCGCCAGTTTTTCTGGTCCACAGATTGGGTTTACCCATGCGCTGCAAGTCGCTGCTCCTCGCCTGTTCGGCCTTCGCCCTGGCCGCCGGTTCCGCGCACGCCGCCGAGTGGCGGCTGGTTGAAGTCAGCGGCACGGTCCGCATCGCGGTTCCCGGCGCCGAGGCCATGCCAGCGCGGTTGAACCAGGCGATTCCGACCGGCTCCAGCGTCACGACGACGCTGGGTGCGCGGGCCGCCCTGGACAATGGCCTGCAGCATATCGTGGTCGGCCCCAACAGCCGCATGACCGTCGCGCCCGAAGCCGGCGGCTTCACGCGGGTGATGCAGGATCTCGGCGCGGTGATGTTCAAGGTGGACAAGCAGAAGGCGCCGCACTTCCGCGTCGACACCCCGCTGCTGGCCGCCGTCGTCAAGGGCACAACCTTCACCGTCGTGGTGGGCCCGCAGGCCGACTCCGTGAACGTGGCCGAAGGCCTGGTGGAGGTGCGCTCCAACGGGTCGGACATCGGCAGCGATGTGCCGGCAGGCTCAAGCGGCGCGGTGTCACGCGACGCGCCCCAATCGGTCCAGGTTTCCGGCGCGATGACGCCCACCAGCGGCGAAGCCGTGGCCATGAAGATCGAGCCCTTGGACTACAAGTCGGTGTCTGGCGGTCTGGTGGACTCCGGTGGGCCGGCCATGATTTCCAACGAGATGGCCGCGGCGGCTTCGGGCAATGCTTCCGCCAGCATGCCCACGGGCGCGAACACCGCGGCGCCCGCGGCGCTCGCCATGGAGGTCGCCCGCAACGACCGTCAGCCGGAGGCCGCGGTCGGCGGCGGAAATGGTCTGGAGGCCGGCGGCGCCAACCCGCTCTCCACGACCAGCCCGGGCAACAACGGGAACGGGAACGGCGGCGGAGCCGCCGAGACCGGGAACCCCGGGACCAGCGGAAACGGCAATGGGAACAACGGCAACGGCAACGGCGGCGCCGCTACCGGGAACGCCGGGACCAGTGGAAACGGCAATGGGAACAACGGGAACGGCAACGGCAACGGCGGCGCCGCCACCGAGACCGGGAACGCCGGGACCAGCGGAAACGGCAATGGGAACAACGGGAACGGCAACGGCAACGGCGGCGGCGCCACCGAGACCGGGAACGCCGGGACCAGCGGAAACGGCAATGGGAACAACGGAAACGGCAACGGCAACGGCGGCGGCGCCACCGAGACCGGGAACGCCGGGACCAGCGGAAACGGCAATGGGAACAACGGAAACGGTAACGGCAACGGCGCCACCGAGACCGGGAACGCCGGGACCAGCGGAAACGGCAATGGGAACAGCGGAAACGGCAACGGCAACGGCGCCTCTGGCGGCCTGGTTGGCGACCTGCTGACCACCGTGGGCGGCGTGACAGAGGGCGTGACAGGCGCCGGCAAGGGCCGCGGTCCGAAGTGAGCCGGCTTGCTGATCTGATGTGGCGGCTTCGACCGCAGGTCGGCCTGGCGGCGGTGGCGGCCGGGGTCTGGCTCGCCATGATGACCGGCGCGCTGACGCCGATCGAGGATGGACTGGCCACCCTGCGCTTCAAGGCCCTACAGCGGGCGCCCAGCCATCAGATCACCGTTGTCGAGATCGACGTGCCCAGCCTAAGGGCCGCCGGGCGCTGGCCGTGGGGCCGGGATCGGTTCGCAACCGCCATCGGCAACCTGCAGGCCGCGGGCGCCAAGGTGGTGGCCTTCGACGTCGACTTCAGCGCCAACGCGACCGCGGCCACCGACAAGGCCCTGGCCGAGGCCATCGGCGCCCGGCCCGGCTCGGTCATCCTGCCGACCTTCGTCCAGCCCGAGCGGCGCCCGGACGGCGGCGTCCGCCTGGTGGAAACCTCACCCCTGCGCGGTCTCTCGACCGAAGCCCTGCTGGCCAGCGTCAACGTTCCCATCGACTCCGACGGCCGCGTGCGGCGCTACACCTACGGCTTTGGTGTCGACGAGACCTATCGCCCCTCGATGGGCGCGTCTCTGGCGCAGGCCCCGCAGCAGCGGCGCGACAGCTTTCTGATCGACTATAGCGCCAAGCTTGGCGAGATCGATCACCTGAGCTTCGAGGATGTCTTCCGCAACCGGTTCGACCCGAGACTTGTTCGCGGGCGGTCCATCCTGATCGGGGCCACCGCCCTGGAGCTCGGCGACGAGTTCGCGACGCCTCCGGCCGGCACGGTCAATGGAGTCTATCTTCACGCCCTGGCGTTCGAGAATCTGACCAGTGGGCGGGCCCTGACGGCGCCGCCCGCCTGGATGACCTACGGCCTGGCCTGTCTGCTGATCCTCTTTCTGCGGGCCGACCGCGAGCCCTCGCTTCGCAGGCTTTCGCGTCGCCACGCGACGGTGGGGGTCGGCCTGGTGGCTCTGCCCATCCTGCTTCAGAACTTGGCCCCGATAAGTCTCTCGGTGGCGCCGCTGCTGGCGGCCCAACTGCTGTGCCTGCTGTGGGCGACCCAAGCCGAGCTCGCGCGCCGCGCCCGGTCGATCATCGCCGAGCGCGAGGCGGGCCTGCTGCACCAAGCCATGCACGAACCCGAGACCGGCCTGCCCAACCGCCGGGCCCTCTTGCTGGATATCGGTTCACACATGCAGGGCGACCAGACTGACGCCGTCGCCGTCGTGGCCATCGGCATCGACCGCTTTCCCACCATGCGCGGGGCCATCGGCTACAGCCTATCCAACCTGATCGTGCGCGGCGTCGCAGCCCGGCTCGAGGCCATCTGCGGCGACGTCCAGGTCGCCCACCTGTCCACCTCGGTTATCGGCCTGGTTCTGCGCCGCGCCGACACCGAAACCTTGCTGGCCGACCTGAAGCGGATCGAAGACCTGGATCCTGGCCACGAGGTGGCGGGCCACCCGGTGGACGCCTTCGTCAAGCTGGGCGTTTCGCACCGGACCTCCCAGGAGGACGAGGCCGAGCGGCTGCTGGAAAACGCCGCCCTCGCCCTGGACGAAGCTCGCCGCTTGAACTGGCGCGTGGTGACCTTCGAGGCCGAGACCTACGCCGACCCCACGTCGAACCTCGCCCTGATGACGGAGATGCGTCGGGGATTGCAGGCAGGCGAGATCAGCCTGCACTACCAGCCGAAGCTGACCACCGCCGACGGCGGCGTGCATGGTGTGGAGGCCCTGATCCGCTGGAAGCATCCGGTTCGGGGAAACATCCCGCCCGACAGCTTCATCGGTGTCGCCGAGGAAACCGGTAACATCCGCGAGCTGACAGAGTGGACCCTGGAGCGCGCGCTGGCCGATCGCGCGGCCCTGAGCGCCTCAGGCCAGGATCTGATCGTCTCGGTGAACATTTCCGGGCGTCTGCTGGCCGATCGCAGCTTCTGCGACCATGTCCAGGCCATGGTGGCGGGCCGCGACCACGGCCTGTGCCTGGAAATCACCGAAACGGCCGTGATCGAGAACCCGACCGCGGCGACGGCGTCCATCGCCGCCTTCCGAGCGGCCGGCCTGAAGGTGTCCATCGACGACTACGGGATCGGCCTGTCGTCGCTCTCCTACCTGAAGATGCTCGAAGCCGACGAACTGAAGATCGACAAGTCGCTGGTGGTGGCCGTGGCCGAGAGCCAGCGCGACCGGTTGATCCTGAAATCCACCATCGACCTGGCTCACAGCCTGGGCATGAGCGTCGTCGCCGAGGGCGTGGAGACCCACGAGGTCCAGGCCGCGCTCGCCCTGCTCGGCTGCGACGCCGTCCAAGGCTATCTGATCTCCCGTCCTGTCCCCCTGGACGATCTGCGCGCGTTCCTGGCGGCCTGGGGCCAAGCCCCAGACCTCGCCGCGACCGGCTAGCTTCGGTAGTCGCCGTTAATGGCGACGTACTGCTTGGTGAGGTCGCAGGTCCAGACGGTGGCCGTGCCGCGACCGACGCCGACGTCGACGCTGACCTCCAGCTCCTGGTTCTTCATGTAGGCGCTCATCTTGGCCTCGTCGTAGGTGGGCGAGATGAGGCCGTCCTGGGCGGCGATCAGCGGCCCGAACTGGATCTTCACCCGGTCACGGTCGATGGGTTCGTCGGCGCGGCCGATGGCCATGGCGATGCGGCCCCAGTTGGCGTCCTCGCCGGCGAAGGCGGTCTTCACCAGCGGGCTCTCGGCGATGGTGCGGGCGATCTTGCGGGCCGAGGCCGGGCTCTCGGCGCCGGTGACGCTGATCTTGACGAACTTGCTGGCCCCCTCCCCGTCGCGGACCAGTTGCAGCGCCAGGTCCAGCAGCACGGCCTCCAGCTTCTCACGGAAGTCGGCCAGGCGCTTGTCGCCGGCGCGGCTGATATTGGGCGCAGAAGACTGGCCGGTGGCGAACAGCAGCAGGGTGTCGTTGGTGGAACGGTCGCCGTCCACGGTCACGCAGTTGAAGGTGGTGCGCGTGTAGAGGCTGGCGAGCGTCTGCAGGGCGGCGGGCGAGATGGCGGCGTCGGTGGCCACGAAGGCCAGCATGGTGGCCATGTCCGGGGCGATCATGCCCGAGCCCTTGCAGATGCCGGCGATCTTCACCTTCTCGCCATCGATCACCGCCTCGGCATAGGCGCCCTTGGCGAAGGTGTCGGTGGTCATGATGGCGCGCGCCGCGCCGGCCCAGTTGTCGTCGGTGAGCCGGGTCTCGATGTCGGAGAGGCGCTGGGTGATCTTGGCGTCGTCCAGCAGCACGCCGATGACTCCGGTGGAGGCCACCATCACGTCGCGCTGCCGGCAGTCGAAGCGCTTGGCCACGGCCGAGGCCACCCGGCGCACCGCGTCGGCGCCCGGCTTGCCGGTGAAGGAGTTGGCGCAGCCGGCGTTGACCACCAGGGCGCGCGCATCGGCGCCCTTGGACATCTCCAGATGCTTCTTGCACCAGTCCACCGGCGCCGAGCCGATGCCGTGGCGGGTGAAGACGCCGGCCGCCGAGGTTCCCTTGGCGAACCGCATCACCAGCAGGTCGTCGCGCTCGTGCTTGTAGAAGCCGGCCCGGGCGGTGGCGATCTGTACGCCGGCGATGGGCGGGATCTTCGGGAAGGGCACGGCAAGGGGGGAGACCGGCAGGGCGCCCTTGGCCGGGGCCGGTGCGGCGGCGGCGGCGGCCTGGGGCTGCTTGTCAGCGCGCTTGAGGGCGGCGCGGGCGCGCTCGATGGTCTGACCCACCACCTCCACGGGCTTGGCGGCGACCTCCATGGCGATGGCGGCGGGGGTCTTGGCGGCGGGCTTGGCGGCGGGCTTCTTGGCGGCCGGAGGCTTGGCGGGCGGGCGGGTCATGGCTTGGCCGTCGGGGCTGCGGGTTGGGCGGGAGCCTTGGCGGCGGGCGCGATGGCGGCGGGCTTGGCGCCGGCCACCGGTGGGGTCGCCGGGACGGCGGACGCGCCGGGCGCGGCCGGCGGGGCGTTGGCCGGCTCCTTGGGCTGGCCGGGCACGTCCTGGGGCGGGCGGATCAGGGTCTGGATCTTGGAGCGGGCGCGCAGTTTCTCCAGCAGGTCGCGGACCTGGTCATAGGTCAGGAAGCGGACGATCTGCGGCCGGGCGGCCTCCAGGGTTATGGGTTGCTCCAGGCGCCGGTCCTCGACCTTGACCAGGGCCCAGCCGCCGTCCACCTCGAAGGGGCCGACGATCTGGCCGGGCTTGGCCACCTTCAGGTTGGCGTCATAGGCCTCGGGCATGACGTCGGTGGTGAAGTAGCCGAGATCGCCGCCGTTGAAGCGGGTGGCGGCGTCGGTGGACCGCTCCATGGCCAGGGCCTCGAAGGAGGCGCCGGTGGCCAGCAGCTTCTTGACCGCGTCGGCCTCGGCCAGGCTGGCCAGGACGATCTGGCGGGCCTTGAGCTCCTCGGACTGCTTGGCGAGCTTCAGCTGCTCCTGATAGAGGCCGCGGATGGCGTTCTCGTTGACGGCGTCGGAGACGGTGCTCTCCACCAGCATGTCGCCCAGGATACGCTCGCGGGCGGCGGCCAGGCGGCGCTGGGCGGCGGGGTCCTTGTCCAGCTTGCGCTTGAGCGCCTCGCTGGCCAGCAGCTTCTGGTCCACCACCTCGTCCATCACCCGGCGGAACAGGTCCGAAGAGACATCCAAGGGCTCCCCCTCGCCGATCAGGCCCTGGGCCACCGCCTCGCGTTTGACGTCGGAGGCCCAGACCGTGCGGCCGTCCACCTTGGCCACCGCGGCGTCGCCCGGTTCGGGAGGATGTTCCGCGCCGGGGCCCTTCCCGCAGGAAGCGAGTATCAGAGTCGCGGCCAGCACGACAATCATCGTGCGGACCGGGTGCGAAATGCGGGTGAAACTTCCCAGCGCCATAGACCATACCTCGAAGTCGAAATGCCGGGGGTCCAGCCGTCCCGCTCTAGCCATTTACGCCACGGGATGCAAAGGTCGCCGCCGATCTAAACCTGCGCGGCCCAACCATTCAGGCTGACGTGGTCCATTTTCCGGGAGGATATATTTTCATGACGCGTGAAGCCGTAATCGTTTCCTATGCCCGCACGGGCCTGGCCAAGTCGGGTCGCGGGGGCTTCAACATGACGCCCACCATGACCATGGGCGCCCACGCGGTGAAGCACGCGGTGGCCAAGTCCGGTCTCGACGCCTCGGCGATCGAAGACTGCATCATCGGCAACGTGGCGCATGGCGCCGGCAACCTCGGCCGCCAGGTGGCCCTGCTGGCCGGCATGCCCATCACCACCTCGGGCGTCACCGTCAACCGCTTCTGCTCCTCGGGGCTGAACACCATCGCGACGGCCGCCAACTACGTGCGCAACGACGGCGCCGACGCGGTCGTGGCCGGCGGCGTTGAAAGCCTCTCCTTCCCCGGCGGCGGCGGTTCGCGCGAGAACAACGATCCGGCCCTGTTCCAACAGTATCCCGGCGTCTTCATGCCGATGATCGACACCGCCGACATCGTGGCCGAGCGCTACAAGGTCAGCCGCGAATCCCAGGACGAGTACAGCCTGGAATCGCAACTCCGCATGGCCGCCGCCCAACAGGCCGGCAAGTTCAAGGACGAGATCGTCCCCTTGAAGACCAAGATGAAGGTCGTCAACAAGGAGACGAAGGAAGAGTCCATCGTCGACTTCGTGGTCGACAAGGACGAGTGCAACCGTCCCGACACCACCCTGGAAGGCCTGGCCAAGCTGAAGCCGGTCCGCGAGGGCGACAACAAGTTCATCACCGCCGGCAACGCCAGCCAGCTGTCGGACGGCGCCGCCGCCGTGGTGATCATGGACTCCAAGGCCGCCGAAAAGGCCGGCCTGTCGCCGATGGGCGCCTTCAAGGGCTGGGCCGTCGCCGGTTGCGAGCCTGACGAAATGGGCATCGGCCCGGTGTTCGCGATCCCGCGCCTGCTGGAACGTCACGGCCTGAAGATCGACGACATCGACCTGTGGGAACTGAACGAGGCCTTCGCCTCCCAGTGCCTCTATTCCCGCGACAAGCTCGGCATCGATCCTGCGAAGTACAACGTCAACGGCGGTTCGATCGCCATCGGCCACCCCTACGGCATGACCGGCGCCCGTCTGGCCGGCCACGTCCTGCAGGAAGGCAAGCGCCGGAACGCCAAGTGGGCTGTCGTGTCGATGTGCATCGGCGGCGGCATGGGCGCGGCGGGCCTGTTCGAAGTCTACTAAGCCCCCGAATTGAACGACCGGATCGGCCCTCCCCTCACAGGGAGGGCCTTTTCTTTGGGCGAATCCCTAGCCTGAGCGTTAAGCCTGCTCACCCCAGCCGCGTTGACACTTGGTGGAGCGCTGCTTAAGTCTCGCGCGCCCTGAAAAGAGCGGAATTTCCGGGCAGGCGAAGAGTCCCGTGTGGCCGCCGCCGCCGCCCCGCATCATCCGGACGTCCCCCTCGCATGCTCTTCCAACGGTTCTTCGGCTCTTCCAACGACCGCAAGGTCAAGGCCATGACGGCCCGCGTCGCGAAGATCAACGCGCTCGAACCTCAGATTCAGGCCCTGTCCGACGAGGCGCTGCGCGCCAAGACGACGGAGTTCAAGGCGCGCCTGGCCAAGGGCGAGACCCTGGACCAGCTGCTGGAGGAGGCCTTCGCCGTGGTGCGCGAGGCCGCCCGCCGGGTGCTGGGCCAACGCCACTTCGACGTGCAGTTGGTGGGGGGCATGGTCCTGCACCAGGGCGGCATCGCCGAGATGCGCACCGGCGAAGGCAAGACCCTGGTCGCCACGGCGCCGGTCTATCTGAACGCGCTGACGGGCAAGGGCGTCCACGTCATCACCGTCAACGACTATCTCGCCCAACTTCACGGCGACTGGATGGGCCAGGTCTACAGCTTCCTGGGCCTGACCAGCGGCAACATCGTGCATGGCCTGTCCCAGGGCCAGCGCCAGGCGGCCTACAACGCCGACATCACCTACGGCACCAACAACGAATTCGGCTTCGACTACCTTCGCGACAACCTGGTCTATGACGCCAGCGAGATGGTCCAGCGCGGCCACCACTTCGTGATCGTCGATGAGGTGGACTCCATCCTGATCGATGAGGCGCGCACGCCCCTAATCATCTCCGGGCCCACCGAGGACCGCAGCGAGCTCTACAAGACCATCGACCTGCTGGTGAAGGAACTGATCAAGGACCCCACCACCTTCGATCATGACGAGAAGCAGAAGCAGGTCATCCTGACCGAGGAAGGCGCCGAGAAGATCGAGGACATCCTGATGTCCGGCGGTCATCTGGCCGAGGACTCGGCGGGCCTCTATGACGCCGCCAACGTCTCGATCGTCCACCATGTGAACCAGGCCCTGCGGGCCAACGTGCTCTACACCCGCGAGAAGGACTACATCGTCCGCTCGGGTGAGGTGATCCTGATCGACGAGTTCACCGGCCGCATGATGCAGGGCCGCCGCCTGTCGGAGGGCCTGCACCAGGCCATCGAGGCCAAGGAAGGCGCCCACGTCCAGCCCGAGAACCAGACGCTCGCCTCCGTCACCATCCAGAACTATTTCCGCCTCTATTCGAAGCTGTCGGGCATGACCGGCACGGCGACCACCGAGGCCCAGGAATTCGGCGACATCTACAAGATGGACGTCCTGGAAATCCCGACGAACCGTCCGGTGGCGCGGATCGACGACGACGACGAGGTCTATCGCACCGAGGCCGAGAAAAACCTGGCCATCCTCAAGCAGATCGAGGACTGCCACCTGCGCGGCCAGCCGATCCTGGTGGGCACCGTCTCCATCGAGAAGTCGGAGACCCTGTCGGACCTGCTGAAGGACCACAAGTTCACCGACCCCAGCGGCAAGACCGTGAAGGGCGTGCCGCACAACGTGCTGAACGCCCGCTATCACGAGCAGGAAGCCCTGATCGTGGCCGACGCGGGCATTCCCGGCGCGGTGACCATCGCCACCAACATGGCCGGCCGCGGCACCGACATCCAGCTGGGCGGCAACGTCGACATGCGGGTGCTGAAGTGGCGTGACGAGCAGCTGGGCCTGGGCATCGAGGTCACGCCCGAGATGGCCATCAAGCGCAAGGCCGAGATCGAGACCGAGATCGCCGACCTGAAGGTCCAGGCGCTGGCCGCCGGCGGCCTGTTCGTGCTGGGCACCGAGCGGCACGAAAGCCGCCGGATCGACAACCAGCTGCGCGGCCGCACCGGCCGTCAGGGCGACCCCGGTCACTCCAAGTTCTTCCTGTCCTGCGAGGACGACCTGCTGCGCATCTTCGCCGGCGAGCGTCTGGACGGGATCATGCGCACCTTCGGCGTCCAGGAAGGCGAGGCCATCACCCACAAGTGGCTGAACGGCGCCATCGCCACGGCCCAGAAGCGCGTCGAGCAGCGCAACTATGAGATCCGCAAGAACCTGCTGAAGTACGACGACGTCGTGAACGACCAGCGCAAGGCGGTGTTCGAACAGCGCGCGGAGTTCATGGACGCCGCCGACCTGTCCGACGTCATCAACGAGATGCGCCAGGACACCATCGAGGACCTGGTCACCCGCCACCTGCCTCCCAAGGCCTATGCCGAGCAGTGGGATGTGGCCGGCCTGCACGAGCATGTCGTGGGCATGCTGGGCATGGACCTGCCGATCGCCGAGTGGGCGGCCGAGGATGGCATCGCCAACGAGGAAATTCAGGAACGCATCCAGAAGGCCGCCGACGCCCGCGCCGCCGAGCGCGAGGCCGCCGTCAGTCCGGAGCAGATGCGCAACATCGAGAAGAGCTTCCTGCTGCAGATGGTCGATCTGCAGTGGCGCGAGCACCTGATGCATCTGGACCACCTGCGCAACGTCATCGGCCTGCGCGGCTACGCCCAGCGCGATCCGCTGAACGAGTACAAGACCGAGGCCTTCTCGCTGTTCGAGAAGCTGCTGGTGGACCTGCGCCAGAACGTGACCCGCTGGCTGATGACGGTGGAGTTCAGCTACGCCGAGCCGGAAGAGCCCGCGCCGCTCTCCAACTATACCGAGGTCCACGTCGACCCGCTGACCGGCGAGAACGCCGCCCTGATGGGCGCTCTGCCCGAAGGCCTGTCGGTGGAGCAGCGCGAAGCTCTTCCGGTCGCGGCGCTGCCGGAGGGCTGGCAACAGACCGGCCGCAACTCACCCTGCCCCTGCGGCTCAGGCAAGAAGTTCAAGCACTGCCACGGGACGCTCGTCTAGATCACGATGCGCTCAGACGGAATCGTCTGAGCGTTGAGTCGTGCTCTGATTTCAAAATCCCAGAACCGGATTGAGGCTTCGAGAGAAGCCAACCGGCTCTAGCCGAAGGCGTGACCTGACCAGGTCGACATCGCCATGCTGAGGGTCACGACCAGCGTGAGCAGCGGCCACAGGATCTTCACGGGGTCTCTCCAAGGGATCGTTGGTCGCCGGGGGAGCGGCGACACCTCTCATATGGGGCGAGCGTGGCCATTGCGGGAGGGGTCAATCCCGCAGAGCCGCTCTGTGGGATTGCATGGGGTCAGGCGGCCGCCTCGGTCAGCGTGACGTAGAGTTCGCTCTCGATCACCCACTGGCCGGTGACCTTCTTCCAGACCGCCAGATAGGTCCCCGTGAGGGTGGGCCCGTCGCGCCAGGTGGCCACCCAGGTTCCGGTCTCGGCCGCGCGGGCCTCGTCCTGGTCGGTGCGGACCGTCTCGGTCGTGCGCAGATAGGTGACGAAGCTCACATCGCGGAACTGGCTCTCGAAGGCGGCCAGAACCGAGTCGACGCCCACCATCAGGCTGCCGTCCCCGGCGATCAGGTTGATGTCGGGCGCGAGGAAGGGCCGCAGGCGGGCGGCTTCGTGGCTGGCGATCAGCTTGTTGGTCAGCTTGCGCCGGGCGCGGATGGCGGTTTCGGCCGGCGTCACGGCTCCACCACCGCGGTGCCCACCTTGCCGCCGGACTCCACCAGTTCGTGAGCGCCCGCGCAGTCCTCCAGGGGAAAGCGACCGGCGACCGAGAGGATGCGCTGGCCCGTCGAGATCCAGCGGGTGACGTCCTGCTGCGCCCGCTTGCGCGCCTCGTGCGGCGAGACCGGCAGCAGGACGCCATGCACATTGAGGTTCAGGCCCATCAGGGCGCCGGCCGGAACCGCCGGCTCCCGCGCGCCCTTGGTGGCGTAGAAGGCCACCGAGCCGTTGACCCGGACAACCTGCAGGGTGGTGGCCAGATTGCCGCCGAAGTCGACATCAACGACGTGGTGGACGCCCTCGCCGTTCGTCAGTTCGCGGACCCGCTTGGCCACCTTTTCCTCGCGGTAGTCGATGACGTGGTCGGCGCCGCCGGCCCGCGCGCGCTCGGCCTTGTCTTCGCTGCTCACCGTGGCGATCACCGTGGCCCCGGCCCACTTGGCGAGCTGGACCGCGTAGTGACCCACGGCGCCAGCTCCGCCGGTCACCAGCACGGTGCGGCCCTGGATGGGACCGGCGACGAACAGGCTGCGGTGGGCGGTCATGCAGGGGATGCCCAAGGTCGCGCCCTCGGCGAAGGACACGCTGTCGGGCAGCTCCATAAGGAGGTCGGTGTCGAGCTCGATGTACTCGGCCGCCGAGCCGAAGGCGCGGCCATTGCGCTGGCCGTTGTAGAACCAGACCCGCTTGCCCACCCACGCCGCCGCGACGCCTGGACCCACCGCCTCGACGATGCCCGCGCCGTCGCTGTTGGGGGTGATGCGGGGATAGGCCATGGCGGCGGGGCCGCCGCGCATGCCGACGTCAGAGGGGTTCACGCCCGAGGCCTTGATGCGGATCAGGGCCTGACCGTGGCCGGGCTCCGGCGTGGGGCGGTCGCCGTATTCCAGGACCTCGCGGGCGGGACCGGTGCGATCGTACCAGATGGCCTTCATGGCTTGGGCTCCTGCTTGAATGGCCAGTTGATCACCCCGCCGGCGAACAGGGCCCACCAGACGAAGACCGGCTGAAAGGCCAGCCTGGGGCCGTGATACCACCAACTCGACGGCAGGCTGCTCACCTCAACATGACCGAAGGCGTGATGCAGGTTGGCCGGATAGACGCAGATCGCATACAGCGCCAGCATCACGCCCGATATCCATCGCAGACGCGGGATCAACAGCCCCACCCCGCCCAGGATCTCGCAGACCCCGGTGAACAGCACCACCTCCAGCGGGAACGGAACCCAGGCCGGCATGATGGCCAGGAAGCCCGGGGCGCTGCGCAGGTGGACGATCCCGACGGCGACGTAGATCAAGGCCAGCAGCCAGCGCAGGGCGGCGCGCAGGCGGGGGTGGGCAAGCGGCTCGGGTCGCGCCAGGAGATTCATGGCGCGACCATCGCGGCGAGCCGGCCGAGGGGCAAGCATCCATCACGTCATCCCGGCCGCAGCAATGCGGAGAGCCGGGACCCAGGGGGGGTGCGTATGGCCCCTGGGTCCCGGCTCGACCTAGCGGCCGTCCGGGATGACGAGTTAGGTCAATCGGCGACCCAGTTGCCGTGGAAGCCGAAGGGGACGCGGCGCGGCATGTGGGCCATGCCGATGGGACCCTTGGCCACGTCCAGGGCGTCGAAGACCACGAAGTCGCTGCGGTCCTCGGCGGCGCGATAGACCACCGCGGTCAGCCAGCCATCGCCCTCGGGGGCGTCGGCGGAACGCGGGGTGAAGACCGGCTCCGACGTCATGTCGCCGCCGGTGAAGGCGTGGACCTGACGCTTGCCGGTGGCCAGGTCGAGGTGGGCGATGGCGTTGAGCTTGATGGACTTCGCGTCGGTGGTGTCGCCGGCATAGAAGCCGTGGCGATAGGCGCTCCCGGCCAGGCGTTCATCGAAGCGGGGGAATTCGCAGTCGAGGTCGTCGATGGCCTCTTCCTTGATGGCGTCGCTGGCGCCGGAGAGATCAAAGGTCCAGCGGGTCAGGCGCGCGGCGGTGCGCAGGCCGGGCGAGCCGTCGGCCATGGGGAACAGCGGGGCGGCGTCATAGCGGGCCACCTCGGCGATGATCTTGCCGTCCGCCTCATGGGCGTTCATCGGGTGGAAGACATAGCAGGCCGGCACGTTGAACCAGCGGATGGTGGAGACGTCGGCGTCGCGGCGCATGACGCCGACATAGCCCGCCTTCTCAGGCTCCCAGGCATAGGCCGGCAGGCCCTTCATCGCCCGCTCCAGGCTGCCGGTGAGCGGCAGGACCGGGAACAGCACGTAGTTCTCGGTGACCAGGAAGTCGTGGATCATCGACGAATAGGGCGCCTGGAAATCCGAGCGCCGGGTGACCACGCCGCTCGCATCGGTGACGCCGTAGCTCATCCCGGCCGACAGCGGCGCCTCGCCGACGCCATAGCCGAACCAGACCATCTCGCCGGTCTTGGGATCGATCTTCGGGTGGGCGGTGACCCGGCCCTGATACTGCTGCGCATAGCCCTTGGGGGCCATGGTCCCCGGCGCGACCTCGAAGGGCATGTGGCCCTCTTCCAGGGCCAGCAGGCGGCCGGCGTGCCAGAGGATGTTGGTGTTGGCCACGCCGCCATCCTTGCCGGCGGCGACAGGGTCGGTGAGCATCGGATTGAAGCCGCCGAACAGCGCGCGGCCGTGCTCGTGCTCCAGCTCCCACTTGGGGGTGCGGACATAGCGGTTGCGATAGCTGACCTTGCCGTCCTCGACCCGGAAGGCGTGCAGCATGCCGTCGCCGGTGAACCAGTGATAGTTCGGGTCCTTGGGCTGAAACTGCGGGTTGGGACCGGTGCGGTAGAGCGTCCCGCGCAGACCCGCGGGGATCTCGCCGGTGACCGGCAGATCGAAGTCGTCCTCCGATCGGACCGGGGCGAAGTTGCCCGACAGGTAGGGATTGATGCGAACCTCGCCGTCCATGGCGTGTCTCCCTTGAGTGACCGGTTCAGGCCGGCCGGATGATGTGTCCGTCCTGGGGCCGCACGCGACCCTCCAGGACCATGTGATAGGCGTCGGTGAGGCCCTGTTGGCCCTGGTGCTGCACCAGGTTCAGCCAGGGGCTGTCGGCGACGAAGGCGCGCAGGCCCTTGTCAAAACGGGCCTCCACCTCGCCCGGGCCCCAGTCGGCCATGCGCTTGCGGATCTGGTCGGGGGCGAAGAACAGGGAGGGCGTCGGGCCGGGAATCTCCACCTGGCCGCCGCCGGCTTCCCAGTGGGTGGCGCCGACGATGATGCTGCGGGCCAGGCTGTCGCCCACGGCGGCATGAACCTTGGCGGTGGCCGCCCGGTCGCCCGCGAAGTCCACGAAGGCGGCGGCGCCCTTGGTCTTCAGCGAGGCGACGTCGTCATAGGTCAGGACCTTGTCGTAGAGACCCAGCCCCGCGATCAGCTTGGCGTTGGCCGGCGAGCTCAGCCCGATCACCTCGCGGCCACGGGCCTTGGCGAACCAGGCCAGGCCGAGCGCGGTCTTGCTCGACGCGCTGGAGAGCACCAGCGAGGTCAGGGCCTCGTCCTCGCCCAGGAAGTCGTCCAGCAGGAAGCTGGTCATCAGCAGGGGCCGCAGCAGGGCGCGATGGTCGTCCAGGGGATCGGCGGGCGCCTCGTTGTAGGCGTTATAGGTCGGCGGCAGCTCGGCGCGGTGCGGCGCACGGTCAATGAAGCCGTTGCGGGCCTTGGCCAGCTGCATGACGAAGCCGGTGGACATCGGCAGGTAGCCGAACAGCCGCAGACCCACGGGCGCGTCGGCGACCCTGGACTCCGTCACCGTGGCGAAGCCCCAGACCGGAATGCGGCCCAGTCCGTCCGGCGCCGGGAAGAATTTCCAGTAGCCGAAGGCGTCGCCGATGATCCCGTAGGTGATGTTGTTGGCGGTGAGTGAGAACCGTTCGACCTCCAGGCGGACCTCGCCATCGGCCAGGGCGGTCGCCTGCGTGGGAACAATCTGCGCCTTGCGCAGGTCCTTGCGGTCCACAAGCAGGTCCCAAGCCGCCATCGATTCCATCCCCTTGGTTTCGCTATTCGTTTCTTACGTTGTAAATTTATTGCGTAAGAGGTAACGCCTTGCAAGCATTTTGTTTGCTAGAGTTTCCGGTATGCCCCGCGTTCTGTCCGAAACCGATGTCGCCGACTTCCGTGAGCGCCTTTGCGGGGTGGCCGAGAAGCTGTTCGCCGAACGCGGGCCCGATGCGGTGACCATGCGCCAGCTGGCCTCCGAACTGGGGGTCAGCCCCATGACCCCCTACCGCTACTTCGCCGACAAGGAGGACATCCTGGCGGCGGTGCGGACCAACGGCTTCAACCGTTTCGCCCAGGCCCTGGAAGACGCCTACGCCAAGACGCAGGGCGCGCGCGCCAAGGGCGCCGCGGTGGGCGAGGCCTATCTGAACTTCGCCTTCGAACACCCGCAGACCTACAAGCTGATGTTCGACCTGGATCAGCCGCACGCGGAAAACTATCCCGACCTGGTGGCGGCGGCGCATCGCGCCCACGGGACCCAGACCCAGTACGTGAAGACCCTGGTGGCCGAAGGCGTGCTGCAGGGCGACCCGGAAGAAATCGGCAAGATGTTCTGGGCCGCGGCCCACGGCGCCGTGGGCCTGGAGCTGGCCGGCAAGATCCCGCCGGGCGCCGCGCGCGAACTGCATCGCCACCTGAACGGCGCCCTGGCGCGGGGGCTGCGTCCGTAAGGCTTGACCGCCGCCGCGTCACCGGCCGAGGTTCGCCCCAACAACAGGGGAAGCGCACGTGGCCGAAATCCAACCTTTCGAAATCGCCTGGCGCGAGACGGACGTCCAGGCGGTGCTGGACCAGGTGCGCGCCTATCCCTGGCCGCCGATCCCGCAGGTCGCCGACGGCTGGGCCTATGGCTGCGACGCGGGCTATCTGAAGGACCTCTGCGAGCACTGGACCGAGCGTTACGACTGGCGCTCGGCCATGGCGGATCTGAACCGCTTCCCGCAGTTCACGGCCCGGGTCGAGGACTATGACCTGCACTTCCTGCACGTGATCGGCGAGGCCGGCGGCAAGCGGCCCCTGCTGCTGACCCACGGCTGGCCCGGCTCGCACTACGAGTTCTGGGGCGCCATCGAGAAGCTGGCCTTCCCGTCGCGGTTCGGGGGCGATCCGAAGGACGCCTTCGACTTGGTGATCCCCTCCCTGCCCGGCTTCGGCTTCTCGTCCAAGCCGACGAAACCTATCGGCCAGCGGACCACGGCGCGGCTGTTCAACACCCTGATGACCCAGGTGCTGGGCTATCCCAGCTACATCGCCCAGGGCGGCGACTGGGGGGCGATGGTGACCTCCTGGCTGGGCCACGACCACGGCCAGAGCGTGCGCGCCATCCACCTGAACATGATGGCCTTCCGGCCGTTCGGCGGCCCCAAGACCCCCGACGAGATCGCCTGGCTGACCCGTCAGGGCGCCATGATGGACGTCATGGGCGCCTATTTCCGGCTGCAGGCCTCCAAGCCCCAGTCCCTGGCCTGGATGGGGGCCGGCAATCCGGTGGGCCAGGCGGCCTGGATCGCCGAGCGCTTCCACGACTGGTCGGACCTGCGGGAAAAGCCCCTGGACCAGGTCCACCCCAAGGACCGGATGCTCACCAACATCATGATCTATGTGATGACGGGCAGCTTCGCGACGGGGGCCTGGTACTATCGTGGCCTGCTGGAAGAGGGCGGGATCGCCTTCCAGGAGGGCGAGCGCTGCGAGACGCCGACCGCCTTCGCCAACTTCCCCGGCGAGCCGCTCTACACCGCCCCGCCGCGCTCCTGGGCCGACCGCGCCTACAACATCACCCGCTGGACCGAGATGCCACGGGGCGGGCACTTCGCGGCCATGGAGGAGCCCGACCTCTTCGTCGCCGACGTGCGCGACTGGGGAAAGGGCATTTAACGGGCCCTTCAGACCACACACTCCGTCATCCCGGACGCCGATAGGCGATCCGGGATCCGGGGGCCGCGCGCACCGCCCCTGGATCCCGGCTCTGCGCTGCGCTTGGCCGGGATGACGGGAGGGGGTTTGCTTGAGGGGCCGAAAACCGGTTTCCAAGCCGGCGTGATCGGTTCTATTCGGCGTATGGCCAGATACGACTTCGCGTCCGACAACACCGCCCCGGCCACGCCCGAGGCGATGAACGCCCTGGTGGCGGCCAATACCGGCGTCACCTCCGGCTATGGCTCCGATCACATCAGCCGGGCCGGGGCCGACGCGGTCCGCGCCCTGTTGGACACCGACGCCAGCGTGCGGTTCGTGGCCTCGGGCACGGCGGCCAACGCCATCTCGCTGGCGACCCTCTGCCAGCCCTTCGAGGGCGTGCTGTGCCATCAGCATTCCCACATCGCCACCGACGAGACCGGCGCGCCGGGCTTCTTCGGCCATGGGCTGGGGATGATCCCCCTGGCCGGCGCCTCGGGGCGGATCGACCCCGCCGGCCTCGCCGCGCCGCTGGCCGCCCCGGACCAGCCCCACTGGCAGGCGCCGGCGGCCCTGTCGGTCACCAACGCCACCGAGTACGGCACGGTCTATTCGGTCGCTGAGCTGAAGGCCCTGATCGATCCGGTAAAGGCCAAGGGCTACCGGGTCCACTTCGACGGCGCACGGCTGGCCAATGCGGCGGCGGCCGGCTTCGACCTGAAGGCCATCCAGGGGCTGGGGGTCGACATCCTGGTGGTGGGCGGGACCAAGTCCGGCATGACGCCGTCGGAGGCGGTGGTGATCTTCAATCCCGCCCTGGCCCACCGCTTTGACGCGCGGCTCAAGCAGTCGGGGCAGCTTCCCTCCAAGGGCCGATTCTACGCCGCCCCGTTCATCGGCATGCTGGAGGGCGGCGCCTTCGTGCGCCACGCCGCCCACGCCAACGCCATGGCCAGGCGCCTGGCGGCCCTCATGCCCTTCCCGCTGGCCCACCCGGTGGAGGCCAATGCGGTGTTCGTGGAGATGGACGAGCCGACCCTGCAGCGGCTGCACGCCGCCGGCTGGTTCGTCTACCGGTTCATCGACGGCTCGGTGCGCTTCATGTGCTCGTGGGCCACGACGGCGGAGGCCGTGGACGAGCTGGGCGAGACCCTCAAGAAGATCAGTTAGCCAGCCAGGCCAAAACCTCGGGCCAGTGCTTGTGGGCCAGGAAGTGGCCGGCGTCCGGGAAGGTGCGGACACTCTCCTGGCGGTCATCCAGCCAGGCGGAGACGTCGGCGGCGCTGGACATCGGATCCTGTTCACCGTGCCAGATCGTGATCGGCGCGCTGAGCCGCGAGAGGTCCAGGATGGGGCTACGGGCCGCGCACTTGATCTCATCGGCGATGCCCCGGCTGGTGAGGGCCAGCGACTCCGAGATGTAGTCGACAATGTACTCCAGCACGCCGGGATGGGTCCGCAGGTAGGCGGCGTCGCCGGGAGACGAGGCCGCCGCGCGAACGAATTTCTCCAGCTGCTTGCGGGTCAGCTGCAGGCGCATGACCGCGAAGACCATGTCGGCCAGCCAAGCGTTGCGCATGATCCGGCGGCGGAACAGCACGACGGCGTGGCCCTTGTCGCGCTCGGTCTCCAGGGTCTGTCCCGAGGGTCGGGCCGAGGCCAGCAGCACGCGGCTGGCGATGGGCCCCAGTTCGCGGGCGGCCATCAGGGCGAAGGGGGCGCCGGACATGAAGGCGGCCACCTGGACCTCCGTCAGGCCCTGGTCGCGGCAGAGGTCGGCGAAGTCGCGCCCCACCCCCTCGAAGCTGAAGTCCGGCCGCACGTCCGAGCGTCCGGCGCCCGGCCGCTCCGGGCAGATCAGGCGTAGGCCCAGGTCGCGGGCCAGGGCGTCGGAACCGCGCGGCATGACGCTGCAGCCCAGGCCCTGGTGGACCACAAGCACCGCCTTCCCCTTCGGATCGCCATAGCCGCGCCAGGCCAGCCGGCGGCCGTCCGGCAGGGTCATGAAGCGGATGGGCGGCGCGGTCTCCACCGCCCCGCGCTCGGTCGCGGCGATGGGGGGGCCCAGCAGGCCGCGGCCAGACGATTCGTGGAAGGAGGTGGCCAGCGACCCAAGCTGGGTCAGGGTGCGGATCAGTTCACTCTGCCGCGACAGGCCGACCTTCTCGAAGATGGCGCGGAGCTGGTTGCGCACGGTGTTGAAGCTGACGCTGAGCTCACCGGCCGCCTCCTTCAGGGTCAGGCCGTCCTTGAGCCGCGCGGCCAGCCTGGTCTCGGCCGGGGTCAGGCCGAAGCTCTCCCGCAGGTTGGCCCACAGCCGGTCGGTGGCCTCCACCGCCGGGAAGACCACGGCGCAGGTCCCCTCCCCCGTGGTCACGGCGCCCCCCAGGCCGGCGGTGAGCGCCGGCGGCAGGCCGCTGGCCGGGACCACATAGGCGAAGTGCGGCGCCTCGTCGTCCGACTGGCTGAACTTGACGATGACCTGGCGGCCCTGGGTGCCCCGCAGGCGGCGTCGGGCCTGGTCCAGGGCCTCGTGATTGGCCGGATTGAAGAACCGCAACCCCTGGGCCTCGATCACCCCCAGGCGCTGGTGGAAGACGGCCTCGCCGGCCGCGTTCCAGGCGCTGGCCCCGCCGGCGGCGTTGATCAGCACCACGCCGACCTGGGCGGCTTCGCCCCGGTCGGCGGCCAGGGTGGCCAGCCGCGCGGCGCCGGCGGCCTCGGGCGGCGCATCGCTCGCCTCCACGTCCAGGGCCTGGACGATCTGCTCCCACTTATCGGGTTCGGCGGCGATGGCGTACATCGTCTCGATCACCATCGAGACGTTGGCCTTGGCTTTGGGCGTCAGGTCGGGCGGCAAGGCGGGAGTCGTCTCTAGGCTTGGGGGAACTCCATGCTTACACGAACCCCGCCGGAGTCGCCCCGGTTATCGGGCGCTGGCCATCTGCCTGTTTGAGACCACGCAATCGCCTGAAGGCAGCCTCGGCAATCCGTGCCCCGACGTCACTGTTCCGGATATTCGGCCAGTTCGGAGGCGCGCGCGGAGGTCATGCGCAGGACGCAGAAATTGGCGTTGACCCGGGAGAGCGTGCCCCAGTCCTCATCGTACTGCGCCTGGCATTCGGCGTCGCGATAGGCGATCCAGGCGCGCTGGGCGGCCCGCAGCTTGCCCTGCTGACGGGCATTAAGCCGCGTCATGGCCGCGGCGTAGTTGCGGTTCAACAGGCCGTCCTGCAACTTCAGGTCCGCCTCGACGCACGCGATCTGGCCCGCCGTGCTGGCGCCCGTCGGCGCGCTCAGGCAGTCGTCGAGGTGCGACTCGACCTCGGAGGGTTTCGGCGCGGCCGAGACGGCGACCGGGAGGCTGGCCGCCAGCATCGCAGCGATCAGCAGGGGCTTCACTGCAGGCCGCTCCGGCCGATGGCGTAGAAGCGTTCGGCCCGCTGCTTCTTCAGTTCCGGCGCGGTCATCTTGGTCAGGATCGCCAGTTCCTCCTCCACCGCGTCGCCCACCGAGGCGATGGTGCCTTCCGGATCGGAGTGGGCGCCGCCGGGGGGCTCGGGGATGATCCGGTCAACGATCTTCATGCCGATCAGGTCCTGGGCGGTGATCTTCAGGGCCTTGGCGGCTTCCTCGGCGGTGCGCGCGCCACGCCACAGAATCGAGTTCGCGCCCTCAGGCGGGATCACCGTGTAGATGGCGTGCTCCAGCATCAGCACGCGGTTGCCGCAGGCCGTGCCGATGGCGCCGCCCGAGCCGCCCTCGCCGGTGACGATGGCCACCATGGGAACGGCCAGCATCAGGGACTTCTCAGTGGCCCGCGCGATGGCCTCGGCCACGCCGCGCTCTTCCGAGCCGACACCGGGATAGGCCGCGGCGGTATCGACAAAGCTGATCACCGGCAGGTGGAAGCGCTCGGCCATCTCCAGCAGGCGGATGGCCTTGCGGTAGCCCTCCGGCCGGGCGTAGCCGAAATTGTGCTTCACACGGGTGACGGTGTCGCGGCCCTTCTCGTTGCCGAGCACCACCACGGGCTGGCCGCGGAACCGACCCAGGCCGCCCATGATCGCCTGGTCGTCGGCGAACTTGCGGTCCCCGCGCAACTCCACGAACTCCTCGATGAGGCCCGCGCAGTAGTCGACGAAATGGGGGCGGTCCGGATGGCGGGCCACCAGGGTCTTCTGCCAGGCGTCGAGCTTGGAGTAGGCCTCGCGGCGCAGGGTCTGGGCGCGGGTCCGCAGCGCCTCGATCTCGCCTTCCATCGCCCCGGACCCGGTGGTCTCCGACAGCTTGGAAAGCTCTTCGATCTTGGCTTCGAGGTCGGCGATCGGACGCTCGAACTCGAGATAGTGCGCGACCATGCGGGGACTCTTCCTTCCGTTGGCGGAAGCGCTGGAAACTAGGCGGGAACCCGCAGCCTAACAAGTACGTGGCGTCGCGCCAGCGCGCTCGGCGCCGGGTTGGGAACGAAATCGCGACCGGTGCCCTCTCCCTCGATGCAGCCAATCACGCTCCATCCCAGTCCCACCGCCACCCAGGGGCGGCGCCGGTGACCGCGCAGGACGAGGCGCTGGTCGCCTTGCTCGCCGCCCTCAAGGCGCGCGGCTACCGGTTCATCACGCCGACCAACGACACCCATCGCCTGGTTTCGTGGCGCCTGTTGCAGGGGTCGCGACACACCCTGCGCGACATCTTCGGCTGGAGCCGGCCCTTCCGTGACGGTGATGTCGAGCCCGAGATTCTGGCCCTGATGCGGGAGGCCGGTATCCTGGCTCAGAAGGGGCTGCGGCTTTCCAGCACCCTGCGGGTCGCCAGCCTCGGCGACGACCTCTTCCTGCACTCGGCCTACCCGCCCCGGGCGAAGGACTCCGTGTTCTTCGGCCCCGACAGCTACCGGTTCGCCGACTTCATCCGCGCCGAGCTGGGCCATGCCAATCGTGTGGTGGACATCGGCGCCGGCGCCGGCGTGGGCGGGATTGTCGCCTCGCGAGTCTGCCCCCAGGCCGCCATCGTGCTGGCCGACATCAACCCCCAGGCGCTGCGGCTGGCGCGAATCAACGCCGCCGCCGCCGTGGTGAGCGCCGAGGTGATGGAGAGCGACGGCCTGGCGACGGTCACCGGCCCCATCGATGTGGCCATCGCCAACCCACCCTATCTGCTGGGGTCCGGCGGCCGCGCCTATCGGGACGGCGGGGACCTGCTGGGGGCGCGAGTCTCGCTGGACTGGGCCAGGGCCGCGCTCGCGCGCCTGTCGGCCGGCGGACGCTTGCTGCTCTATACCGGCAGCGCCATCGTCGAGGGCCACGACCGGCTGAAAGCCGAGCTGGAAAGCCTCGCCGCCGGCCAAGGCGCCGCCCTGCGCTACCGTGAGATCGACCCCGACGTGTTCGGCGCCATGCTGCTGCACCCGGCCTACCGGCGGGTCGACCGCATCGCCGCGGTGGGCGCGGTGCTTGAGAAGGCCGCCGCCCCAGCTTGAGCGTATCGCCACGCGGGTTCACTCTGGGGACGCCCGGTGTCCCTGAAGATCCTGAGGCTGTCATGAGCGAACTGCAGACGCGCGCGCCCGAAGGCGTACTGCCGGGCCTCTCGCCCAAGGGCGGCTGGTTCAGCGACTTTGAATTTCATCCGGGCGGGCTCACGGTCCACAAGACCGGCACGAGGATCCGCCTCGACGCGACCCTGATCGGGGAATGCCTCACCTGGTTCGGCTATCACCTGATCGTCCGGGCCCGGTCCTGGTGGCTGACGGCGACGCAGGCCCCCGGGCCCGCCATCTGGTTCACGCCCGACAAGCCTCGGCCCTGGTATCTGATCTGGGCGGCGATGGCCTGGAGCGGCTGCCGCATGGCCCGGTCACCCGATACGGCTGACGCCTGCTTCTGTTTCGAGGACGCGACCTGGGGCCAGCGCGCTCCGCCCACCCATGAGCGGGCCTTCAACTTCGGCTGCCTGGATGTCTCCAAGAGCCATGTGGCCGCCGTCTTCGAGGAGGTGTTCGGCTATCCCCTGGCCCTCGATCCGGAGACCTTCGTCGGCGAGGCCGTGGAGAAGGGCGAGCTGAACGGGGTGCATGACGGGCGCATCGTCGCCTGCCCGCATCCGCGCCTGCCGGGCAAGACTTACCAACGGCTGGTGGACACCGCGCTCGGCCCCTTCATCCACGACTTGCGCACCCCCTGCATCGGCGGCAAACCCGCCGTGGTCTGGATCAAGCGCAAGCCAGCGGACAGCCGTTTCTCGATCCACAACCTCGCCGTCACCCGCGCCGACCCCGCCGACATCTACAGCGCCGAGGAACTGGCGCTGATCGCCGCCTTCGCCACGCGCATGGGGATGGACTGGGGCGGACTGGACGTCCTGCGCGATCAGCCCAGCGGCCGCATCTACATCGTCGACGTCAACAAGACCGACGTGGGGCCGGTGATCGCCTTGAGCTTGAAGGACAAGCTGAAGTCCACCGAGGCCCTGGCCAAGGCGCTGATCGCGTTGCTGAAGGGCGACGCGCGCAAGGGCTGAGCGCAATCGAACACTGTTCGTGCAACCCGGACCCAAGCGCCACGTTGATAGTCCGAGGTCGTAACGGCCCCATTGTTCACGAGACCGCCGGGACGGGAGCGGTCCGTCGTTCGTTCCAGGAGAACACACCATGAAGACGCTTAAGACCGCCTTGGTGGCGACGGCGATGCTGGCCACGGCCGCCCCCGCCTTCGCCCAGTATCAGCCGACCCAGCAGTACCAGCGCGACATGCGCAACTACGAGCAGGACCAGCGCGACTATCAGGCCACCCGGGCCGAATACGACCGCGCCCGCGCCGAGTACGACGCCAAGCGGGAGCGCTATGAACGCGATCGCGCCCGCTATGACGCCCGCTACGGCTATGGGGCCTATGCTCGCAGCTACGGCGCCGCCCCGAGCTGGGATTCGGCTCGCTATGACGCCAACCGCTACGGCCGTGACACGACCTATTCGGGCTCGTCCTATGCCGACCCCTGCCGCTCCTCCAACAACAACGGCCAGGTGGCCGGCGGCCTGATCGGCGCGCTCGCCGGCGCGGCGATCGGCTCGAATGTCGCGGCCCGCAATGCGCGGACCGAGGGCGCGGTGCTAGGCGCCGTGGTCGGCGGCTTCGCCGGCTCGCAGATCGGCAAACAGTCGGCCCAGGCCAAGTGCGACAGCGCCGGCTATTACTACAGCTACGCCGACACCGTGCCGTACCGCGAGAGCCGCTATGCCCGCGGCCAGCGCAACGGCCAGTACGACTATTCCTACTACAACCGTAACCGCTGCCGCCTGGCCACCGCGCCGGTGGACGACTACGGCAATGACGTGCGCTACGTCCGCGTCTGCCCCGACCGCCAGGGCCGTTATCGGATCACCGGCTGACCTTCAGCCTGATCTGAGGTTCTGAGGAAGCCGTCCGCTCACGCGGGCGGCTTTTCTCGTTCCGCTCAGCTTTTGCGGGACAGCGGATGCTTGCTGGTCACCACCTGGGCCAGGCGGTCGCCGGCCACGTGGGTGTAGATTTGGGTGGTGGCGATGTCGGCATGGCCCAGCAGCTTCTGCACGACCCGCAGATCGGCGCCCCCCTCCAGCAGGTGGGTGGCGAAGGCGTGGCGCAGCACGTGGGGGCTGACCCGGGCCGGGTCGACCCCGGCGTCGGCGGCGGCCTCGTCGAGAAGCTGGGCGAAGCGGCGGGGTGTCATACGGCCCGCCTTGCCGCGCGAGGGAAACAGCCAGGGATTGGCCAGGTCGCCCTTGGGCAGGAAGGTCTTGCGCACCTCCAGATAGGCCTTCACCGCCCGCCGGGCGGCGTCGTTCAGGGGGGCGAGGCGATCCTTGCCGCCCTTGCCGGTGACCATCAGATAGGCCGGATCGCGGGCCAGCGCCGCGAGCGGCAGGGCGGTCAGTTCCGAGATCCGCAGGCCCGAGGCGTAGATCAGTTCCACGACGCAGCCGATCCGCAGGCCCTGGGCGCCGTCCTTGGCGGAGGCCGCCGCGATGATGGCGTCCACCTCGTCGCGGCTCAGCACCTTGGGCAGGGGCCGGCCGCGCTTGGGGGCGTCCACCCGGCGCGACGGGTCGTCAGTGCGCCAGCCCTCCCCGAGCACGAACCTGTAGAACTGCCGGACCGCAGCCCGACGGCGCGAGGCGGTGGCCGGTGACAGGCCGCGTGCGCCAAGTGCGGCGAAATAGGCCTCGATGTCCTCGGCTGAAGCGTCGCCCAGGTCCCGGCCGCGTCCGGCCAGGAACCCCGAGGCGTCGGCGAGGTCCTTGCCGTAGGCGGTGATGGTGTTCTTGGCCGCCGCCCGCTCAACGGCCATCATCTCCAGGAAGGCCTCGGCCCAGCCGGATGAGGCGCTCATCGGAGCGCCAGCAGGCCTTCGAGGGCGAAGGCGCGGGCGTCCTCCTCAAGACCCGCGGCCTTGAGCGCACGAATGATCCTCGCCCGGTCGCCGGCGGCGGGCCCGGCGGCGCCCGCGTCGGCGGATATCCACAGGGCCAGCAGCGCCGTTTCGCCCTGCAGTTTCTCCGCGCCGGCGATGTCCAGGGCGAAGGCACGGGCCACGGGCGCTTTGGCGTCGCCCGCCGTGAAGCCTGCGAACTGGCCGCGGGCCTGCGGGCTCATCGGCGCGCCCAGAGCCGCCAGGATCAGGGCGGCCTGCTGGGCCCGGACCCGGGTCTTTGCGTCGGCGGCGGCGCCCCGCTCGATCAGGCGGTCGAGGGTCTGGGGATCGGTCTTGCCCGAGGCCGCTGAGAGCAGGGCGTCCAGCAGGGCGAGGTCCGTGATGGTGGCGCCGGGGATGGTGTCGGAGGTCAGACCGGCTCGCATCGCCTGAGCCGTGGCGAGGTCACCGGCGGCGAGCGCGGCCATGGCGGCCTTCACCGGGCCGGGGCCGCCCTCCACGGTCCAGGTGGCCGATGCCGCCGGGCTGCCGGCCAGGGCCGCGGCCACGGCCGGTGCGGCAGCGCCGGTGACCGGCAGGCCCAGGTTGCGGCTGAGCGCATAGTCGAGGCCGTTACGCAGGGAGGGCGCGCCGGGATCGCCCGCGCCCGCCAGCTTGGCGCCCATCAGGCGTCCGTAGATCGCGTCGCGGGCCTGGCTCTGGGCCAGATCGAAGGTCAGTTGCGCGGTGCCGGAGTTTCCGGCCTTGAGCTGGCAATAGGCGCGCAGGCGCAGCCAGTAGACCTCCTCACGACCGGCCACGAGCCGGTCGGAGATGGCGCAGGCGGCTTCGTCCTCCCCCGACAGCAGGGCGGCCTCGGCGCCGGCCTGGGCGAGCACCGGATTCTGCTCCAGCCCCGCGGTGCGCGACAGGATGACGGCGGCGTCCCTCACCCCGCCCTGAGCGATCAGGGCGCCGACACGGGCGCCGGCCACGCCGGGGTCCTGTCCCGCGCCCTCGGGGCCCGACGCGCCCGTGGCCAGAACCCGCCGGGCCAGGGCCTGGGCCGCCGGGGACAGGGGCTTGGCGGCCAGCAGCGGCAGCACTGTGCGGGCGGTCAGGCCTGACGCGCCGCGCCACAGATCGGCGCCGAGCCCGGTCTCCCGCGCGCCCGTCGAGAAGAAGTCCGGGGCCGCCAAGGGCGAGACATGAACGTCCTGCGCCAGGGCTGGCGTGGAAAGGGCAAAGGCGGCGAGAACCGCCAGGGAAATGCTTCGACCGGTCATGGTCTGATCCTAACCCATAGCGCGGGCATTGGCGCGGGGGCTCGCCCTGATGTAGACCTGCGCCGTTCATGGACCGTTACAAACCGCTACGCGCCCGCACCATCACCCTCGTCGGCCTGATGGGGGTCGGCAAATCCAGCGTAGGCCGTCGCCTGGCCAACGCTCTGGAACTGCCGTTCCGCGACGCCGACACCGAGGTGGAGGCCGCCGCCGGCCGTTCCATTCCCGATATCTTCGCCGATCTGGGGGAGCCCGCCTTCCGCGAGGGCGAGCGTCGGGTGATCGCCCGCCTGCTCGACGAACCGCCCCACGTGCTGGCCACCGGCGGCGGGGCCTTCATGAACGACGAGACTCGCGCCCTGATCAAGGCGCGCTCGATCTCGGTGTGGCTGAAGGCCGACCTTGAGGTCCTGGCCCGGCGGGTGTCGCGCAAGGACAACCGCCCCCTGATCGCCGGCCGCGACCCGATGAGCGTGCTGCAGGAACAGGCCGCCCTGCGCTATCCGATCTACGAACTGGCCGATGTGATGGTGGAGACCGGCGACGCCGCCCACCACGTCACCGTCGATCAGGTGATCCAGGCCCTGTTGGCCCACGTTTCCAAGACCGAGGAACCTCCCCAGTGAACCCGCGCATCGTCCCCGTTGGCCTGGGCGACCGTTCCTACGAGGTGGTGATCGGGCGGGGTCTGCTGGACGAGGCGGGAACCAGGATCGCGCCGTTCCTGAAGAACAGGCGCGTCGCCATCGTCAGCGACGAGACCGTCTGGGCCCTGCATGGCGCCCGGCTGACGGCGTCGCTTGAGGGCGCCGGCATCACCTGCCCGGCCATTGTCGTGCCTCCGGGCGAGCAGACCAAGAGCTTTGAGGGGCTGGCGGACCTGTCGGACCGCCTGCTGGCCCTGGAGCTGGATCGCGGCGACCTGATCGTGGCGTTCGGCGGCGGGGTCGTGGGCGACCTCGCGGGGTTCGCGGCCGCCATCTACAAGCGCGGCATCGATTTCGTGCAGATTCCCACCACCCTGCTGGCCCAGGTGGACTCCTCGGTGGGCGGCAAGACCGCCATCGACACGCCGCGCGGCAAGAACCTGGTGGGCGCCTTCCACCAGCCGCGCCTGGTGCTGGCCGACCTCGACGTGCTCGGCACCCTGACCGACCGCGACATGCGGGCCGGCTATGCCGAGGTGATCAAGTACGGCCTGCTGGGCGACTTCACCTTCTTTGAGTGGCTGGAGGCCAACGCCGCGGCCGTCCTGGCGCGCGAACCCGAGGCGCTGTCCCACGCCGTCGCGCGTTCGGTGGAGATGAAGGCGGAAATCGTCATCGAGGACGAGAAGGAGGCGGGCCGCCGCGCCCTGCTCAATCTCGGCCACACCTTCGGCCACGCCCTGGAGGCCGAGACCGGCTACGGCGAGGCCCTGCTGCACGGTGAGGCCGTGGCCGCCGGATCGGCCATCGCCTTCCGGTTCTCCGCGTCACAGGGGTTGTGCTCGACCCAGGACGCGGTGCGCGCCGAGGCCGCCATCGCCGCCGCCGGACTGCCCACCCGCATGGACGCCGTGGCGTCGACCCCCTTCGCCGCCCAGGCGCTGGTCCGCCACATGGGCCAGGACAAGAAGGCGCAGGGCGGCAAGCTGACCTTTATCCTGGCCCGCGCCCTGGGCGACGCCTTCGTCGCCAAGGACGTGAGCGCCCAGGCGGTGCGCGATTTCCTTATCTCCGAAGGAGCCCAGCCGTGAGCGTCATCGCGATCCTCGCGGGTCTCGCCCCCATCCTGATCGCGCTCTTGAGCCTTTCGGGCCTGATCTCGGCGGCCGAGACCTCGATGACGGCGGCCAGCCGCGGCCGGATGCACCAGCTGGAGCGTGAAGGCGACCGCGCGGCCCGGCGCATCAACATCATGATGGGCGATCAGGAGAAGATGATCGGGGCCATCCTGCTCTCCAACAACGTCATCAATATCGGCGCCTCGGCGCTCACGACCCTGGCCCTCTCGGCGGCGTTCCCAGGCCCCCTTGGAGCGCTGATCGCCACCGCGATCATGACGGTCCTGATCGTCATCTTCAGCGAGATCCTGCCCAAGTCCCTGGCCATCGCCCACGCCGATGACGTGGCGCGGTCGCTGTCGATCCCGACCTACTGGGTGGTGCGCATCTTCGGCCCCCTGGCCAACGGCGCCCAGTGGGTGGTGCGTCAGACCCTGCGGCCCTTCGGCGTCAACCTCTCCATGGAGACCGACGTCCTGGCCGCCCACGAAGAGATTCGCGGCGCCGTGGAGTACCACCACTCCGAAGGCCTGGTGGAGGAGCGCGACCGCCGCATGCTCGGCGGGGTCCTGGACCTGTCCGACATGGATGTCAGCGAGGTGATGGTCCACCGGATGTCGATCTCGATGATCGACGCCGACCTGGCGCCGGCCGAGGTGGTGACCGCCATGCTGGCCAGCGCCCACACCCGCGTGCCCCTCTACCGTGGCGACGCGGAGAACATTGTCGGCGTGCTGCACGCCAAGGACCTGCTGCAGGCCATCGCCGACTCCGGCGGCAAGATGGACAAGCTGAACATCGCCGAAATCCTGCGCGAGCCCTGGTTCATCCCCGACACCACCAATCTGAAGGACCAGCTCAACGCCTTCCTGAAGCGCCAGAGCCACTTCGCCCTGGTGGTGGACGAGTACGGCGCCCTGCAGGGCCTAGTGACCCTGGAGGACATCCTGGAGGAGATCGTCGGCGAGATCGACGACGAGCATGACAGCGCCATCCAGGGGGTGCGCCGCCAGCCCGACGGCTCGGTCGTGGTGGACGGCTCGGTGACCATCCGCGACCTGAACCGCGCCATGGACTGGGACCTGCCCGACGACGACGCCGTCACCGTGGCCGGCCTGGTGATCCACGAGGCCCAGACCATCCCCAAGATCGGCCAGACCTTCATCTTCCACCGCCACCGGTTCCAGGTGGTGAAGCGAGTCCGCAACCAGATCACCACCCTGCGCGTCTCCGCCCCGCTGGACGCCAACGCGCACGCGCTCGAGTCGTAAATCCGACATTGGAACCACCTGCCCGTTCAGGGGTTCTAGGGAATCGCGGATGCGAGGGGTGGGCGGCGTATGATCGGCATGGACGCGGTGGCTTGCAGGCGACTTGGCTATGGTCAGCCGAGTCCGGGGCGCCCTATGGGTAGGGCCATGAACCTGCTGGAGCCTTGGCGATGAGCGCCCCCGATCTCACTGGCCTGCGCGTCCTGGTCGTCGAGGACGAGATGATGGTCTCGATGCTGATCGAGGACATGCTCACCGACCTCGGCTGCATCGTCGTTGGGCCCGCGGCCCGGCTGGACGAGGCGGTCGCCCTGACTGAAAGCGAACAGATCGACTGCGCGGTGCTCGATGTGAACCTGGGCGGGCAGCCCATCTTTCCCCTGGCCGATATCCTGCGGGCCAAGGGCGCGCCCTTCGCCTTCGCCACCGGCTATGGCGATGCGGGGCTCCGCGCCATCGACAAGGGATCGCCGGTCCTGCAGAAGCCGTTCCGCGAAGCCGACCTCGCCCGCATCCTGGGCGAATTGCGCGCCAAGGTCGGTTAGACCGCCATGGCGAAATGGGCGGGCATCTTCCTCGCGGTCATGGTGGCCGCGGCGATCGCGGGCTTCCTGATCGACGCCATCCGGGTCATCGCGGGCATCCTGTTCCTGGGCTGCGCGGCGGCCCTGGCGGTCACCTATCTCAAGCGAAACAAGTAGTTTCGCCCACCCCTCTCCCCCTTGAGGGGTCGATAACCCAACACGTCATCCCGGCCGCAGCGAAGCGGAGAGCCGGGACCCAGGGGCGGAGCGCTCGGCCCCTGGGTCCCGGATCGGCCTGCCGGCCGTCCGGGATGACCTGAGTTATTGTCCTTAGCCTACAGCCCCTTGGCCATCAGGCCTTCCAGCACCTTGTCCGGGGTCATCGGGAAGTCGCGCAGGCGAACGCCGCAGGCGTTGTAGATGGCGTTGGCCACCGCCGCGCCCGCCCCGCAGATGCCCAACTCGCCGACGCCCTTGATCCCCATCGGGTTGGCCTTGTCGTCGGCCTCGTCCAGGAAGATCGCGTCCAGATCGACGATGTCGGCATGGGTGGGCACCAGATAGCCGGACATGTCCTGGTTGATGAAGGAGCCGTAGCGGTTGTCGACCACATTGGCCTCGGTCAGAGCCGTGCCGACGCCCCAGATCATCCCGCCGGTCACCTGGCTCTTGGCGGTCTTGGCGTTGAGGATGCGGCCGGCGGCGAACACCCCGAACATCCTGCGCATCCGCACCTCGCCGGTGACCGTGTCCACCCCCACCTCGGCGAAGTGGCCGCCATAGGTGTGCTGGGAATAGTCGCGGGCGTCGGCGGCCGGGCTGATGGCGCCCTCCACATAGACCCCCTCCGGCGCGGCGCGGCTGACCAGGGTCGCCAGGCTCTCAGAGCGGTTCTCAATGGCGATATTGCCGTTGCCGAAGGTGACATAGGTCGGATCCCCGCCATAGAGCGGCGAGTTGGGATCGCCGATGGCCAGCTCGGCCAGCGCCCTGCGCAGGTTCATATTGGCCTCGAAGGCCGCCGAACCGGCGGTGGCCGCCCCGAACTGGCCGCCGGAGCCGGGCGCCGGCGGGAACTCTGAATCCCCCAGCTCGATCTTCACCTGGTCCATGGTCACGCCCATGGTCTCGGCGGTGATCTGGGCCAGGATCGTATAGGTGCCGGTGCCGATGTCGGTCATGCCCTGGCGCAGGGTGATGATCCCGGTTCCGTCGATCCGCACGCCCGCCTTGGCCGGCAGCAGGAAGTTGCCGCGGATGGCGGCAGCCATGCCCATGCCCACCAGCCAACGGCCGTCGCGGACCTGGCCCGGCTTGGGATTGCGACGGTTCCAGCCGAAGCGCTGGGCGCCGGTGTTCAGGCATTCGGTGAGCTGGCGGATGGAGAAGGGCTTGCCGGTCTCGGGATCGACGTCCGGCTCGTTGCGCAGGCGCAGCTCGATGGGGTCGATCCCCAGCTTCTCGGCCAGCTCGTCCATGGCGCATTCCAGACTGAGCATGCCCGGGGCCTCGCCCGGGGCCCGCATGGCGCCGGCGTGGGGAATGTCCATCTTCACCAGCCGGTGGCCGGTGAGCCGGTTCGGCGCGGCGTAGAGGTTCCGCGAGAAGTTGGCCGCGTGCTCCACGAAGGGGGCGCTTCGCGCGCAGTGGGTGACAGCCTCCACGGCGAAGGCGTTCAGGCGTCCATCGGGCTCCGCCCCCAGCCGCACGCGCATGCTGACGGCGGGCCGGTGGATGGTGGCCTGGAACATCTGCTGGCGGGTGTAGGCGAGCTTCACCGGCTGCCCCAGCGCCTGGGCGCCCAGGGCGGCCAGCACCAGGTCGTCATAGGCCTGGCCCTTGCCGCCGAACCCGCCGCCGATATAGCGGGTCAGCAGGTGGACCTTCTCCGACGGGATGGCCAGGGTCTCGGCCAGGGAATGCTGGCCACCCTTCACCATCTGGATCGAGGTGTGGACCGTGACCTTGTCGCCCTCCCACCAGGCGGTGGTGGCGCAGGGCTCCATCTGCACGTGGTTCTGCAGCGGGCTGAAATAGGTCTCGTCGATCTGCGCGGGGGCCTTGGCGTAGGCGCCCTCGAAATCGCCGATCAGGACATCCTCCTCGCCGTGCGGCATCTCGGCCAGCTCCAGGCTGGCGCGGAAGTCGAGGACGGCGGGCTCGGCCGCATAGCTCACCTGGATGAGGTTTGCGGCGGCGCGCGCGTTCTCCCAGGTGTCGGCGGCGACGAAAGCCACCGGCTGGCCGAAGAACTCGATGCGATCGCCGGCCAGGGCCGGGTTGGAGGGGCGCTGGCTGCGGGGATTGATCCGTTCGCCCCGCCGCGCCTGCTTGGGCACGTTGAGGTGCGTCCAGACCAGTTTCACGCCGGGGGACGCCTCGGCCGCGGCGGTGTCGATGGCGGTGATGCGGCCCTTGGCGATGGTGGCGGCCAGCAGATAGCCATAGGCTGGCGGCGACGGGGGCTCGACTTCATAGGCGTAGGCCGCCGTGCCGGTGACCTTGAGCTTGCCTTCGTAGCGGTCGACGCCCTTGCCGATGATTCCGCCGCGGTTCTCCGTGACGGGGTTCGGGGCGGCCCAATCCTTGACCGAGCTCATGCGCCTCTCCCTTGGCTGGCCTGCTCCAGGGCGTCCGCGGTCATGCGGGCCACCAGGGCGATCTTGAAGCCGTTCTTGCCGTTGTCGTGCGCGCCCGCCAGTTCGGCATGGGCGGCCTCGAGGGCGCTCGCACCGGCGGCGAGCGCGGCCTCGGTCTTCTCCGCGCGCCAGGGCTTGTGGGCCACGGCGCCGAAGGCGACCTGGTGTCCCACCACCGCGACGCTGGCCAGTCCGCCGGCGTAGGACGCCCGGTCGCGGGCCTTGCGATAGATCTGTCCGCCGGGCGGCGCCGGGGGAAGGATGACGGCGGTGATCAGGTCGCCGGCCGCCAGGTTGGTCTCAAGGTGCGGGGTGTCGCCCGGCAGTCGATGCAGGTCCGCCACCGCCAGGGTGCGGGTCGCCCCGTCGGCCGTCACGGCCTCAAGGCTCGCGCCCAGGGCCGTCAGGGCCACGGCCATGTCCGAGGGATTGGTGGCGATGCAGGCGTCGCTGGCGCCGAGGATGGCGCTGTTGCGGTTCAGGCCTTCCATCGCGCTGCAGCCCGAGCCTGGCTGGCGCTTGTTGCAGGGCTTGGAGGGGTCATAGAAATAGGCGCAGCGGGTCCGCTGCAGCAGATTTCCGCCGGTCGTGGCCTTGTTGCGCAGCTGGCCCGAGCCGCCGGACACGATGGCCTGGGTGAGGACGGCGTAGCGGCTGCGCACGCGAGCGTCGGCCGCCAGGTGGCTGTTGCTGACCATCGACCCGATCCGCAGGCCGCCCTGGGGCGTATCCTCGATCCCCGACAGCGGCAGGCGGTTGACGTCCACCAGGTGGGTCGGCTGCTCGATGTCGAGCTTCATCAGGTCCAGCAGGTTGGTGCCGCCGGCCAGGAATTTCGCGCCCGGCGTGGCGGCCACCGCCCTCACCGCCGCGGCGACGTCGGTGGGACGTTCGTAGGTGAACGGCCTCATGCGACGTCTCCGACCACGTCGCGGATCGCCGCGATGATCTGCGGATAGGCCGAGCAGCGGCAGATGTTCCCGCTCATCCGCTCGCGGATCTCGGCGTCTGAGAGCGCCACGGCGCTGTCCAGGTCGTCGGTGACCCAGCTGGGCCAGTTCTCGGCGGCCTCCTTCAGCATGCCGACGGCCGAGCAGATCTGACCCGGCGTGCAGTAGCCGCACTGGAAGGCGTCCTGCGTCAGGAAGGCCTGCTGCATCGGATGCAGGCTCTCCTCGCCGCCGATCCCCTCGATGGTGGTGACCTCGTGGCCGTCGTGCATGACCGCCAGGCTGAGGCAGGCGTTGATCCGCTCCCCATTCACCAGGACGGTGCAGGCGCCGCACTGCCCATGGTCGCAGCCCTTCTTGGAGCCCTTGAGGTTCAGATGCTCACGCAGGGCGTCGAGCAGGCTGGTGCGGGTGTCGAGGTCAAGCGACCTCGCTTGCCCATTTACGGTGATGGTCGTCTTCAAGCACGCCTCCCCAGCGCGGGGCCGCCTTGGTCAGCGGCGCCTATTCGAAAGTTAGATTAGTCCTCGCCGGGGGCGAGGGCTTTCACCGAAAGCGCATGCAGGGGACCTGCCAGCTCCTCGGCCAATGTCCGGTAGACCATTCGCTGCCGCGCCACCTTTGGGGCGCCCTCGAAGGCCTGGGCTTGAATGACGACGTTAAAATGGCTCTCGCCGGAGTCGCCGGCCCCCGCATGTCCCGCGTGGCGATCGGAGTCGTCTACGATTTCCAGACGGGTCGGCGAGAACGCTTCGGTGAGCTTATGTTGGATGGCCTCAAATATGGCGCCCATTTGGATAATCTTCAATTCTTGAAAGGGTCTCAGACCGCATCATACTTGGGGCATGGCCGGCGCGTTTCAATACAAGCCTAAGTTCGTCGATATCCGGGTGCGCCCGCCGACCCCCGGGGAGGCGGCGCAGACCGACGACGTCTATGCGCTGAAGCCCGGGGAACGGGCTTGCGACCATCCGGGATGCCGGTTGGCCGGTAGCGCGCGCGCGCCGAAATCCCGCGACATGCTCAATGAGCACTACTGGTTCTGTCAGCCGCACGCGGCGGAATATAACCGCAACTGGAACTTCTTCGCCGGCATGAGCGAAGGCGAGATCAAGCAGCGTCAGGCCCAGAGCGCCCAGGGCGACCGTCCGACCTGGGACTTCAAGGCCGGCCGATTTTCGCGCGAAGCCGCGGCGGCGGCTCACGGCTTTGGCCAGGGCAAGGGCTATCGCGATCCGTTCAACCTGTTCGGCAGCGGCAATGGCGGGGCGGCTCGGCCGGCCAACGCGCCCGACGGCCGCAAGATGGGCAAGCTGGAGCGCAACGCGCTCGCCGACCTCGACCTCGACGAGAACGCCGACGGCCCGACCATCCGCGCCCGCTATATCGAGCTGGTGAAGCGCACCCATCCCGACAGCAACGGCGGCGACCGTTCCGCCGAGCACAAGCTGCAGCGGGTCATCAAGGCCTACCAGCAGCTACGCAAGGCGAAGATGGCCTGACCGTTCGGGCTCTGGTCTAGAGCCCTTTCCGCATTTCACACTTATCGGAAAATGCTCTAGGTCCGCGCCCGCAGCGCGGCCTCCAGGGCGGCGTAGTCGGGAAATCCGCCGGCCGGCGCCGTCAACTCGGCCCACTTGGCGTCGATCTCCGCCACCAGCTCCGCGCTGAGCTCCTGGCGGCCGGAAGCGCCGCCCTTGCGCACCTTGGCGGAGTCGCCCCCCGGGGGCAGGTTGCATCGAACCTCCGAGGCGCGGCGCATCATGGCGTCGTCGAAGCGGTCCTTGTGGGCCAGCATGTAGGCGAGGGAGGACCGTTCCAGCGTGAGCGCCAACAAGGCGTCGTCCAGCGGGATGCCGCAGAACGCCGCGACCTTGCGGATCGTCCCTTCAGGGTCGGCGGTCATGTGCTCGTAGGACAGGATCAGCACGCGCGGATTGTCCCGCTCAGCCCACCAGCTGTTCAGGTGGCGCCAGTAGCCATCCTGGTCGTTGGAGGTCGCCAGCCGCATGCGGACCATCTCCTCCAGGGACACCGCGCCCGGCTCCAGGAACCATCCTTCCATGAACCGGTAGAATGAAACCAAGGCGTCGCGCGGATCGCGCAGGGCCACGATGTAGCGCGGCCCCCTTGGAAGGGCCGTGTAGGGCAGATGACTCTTGAAGCCACGCGGCTCGGCGCGTTGCGGCGCGTTGAGGTCGACACCCACCGCCATCGCCGTCTCAATCCAGGGCACGACCCGGGAGATATCGTCGAAATCCATGTCGCCGCGGGTGCGCAGGGTATGGAAAATCTGCTGCAGCCACGTGGTGCCGCACTTGGCGAAGGGCGTGATGACCACATCCGTGTCCCGCGGGCGGTAGGAAGCGATTGAAGCCCCGATCTCCGCGCCGACGAACATCTTGCCGCCGAGCTCGCCGAATTCAGCCAGGCTGCGCGCCCGGCGTGGTGTGACGTCCATAGGGTCCCCCCGAACCATGTTCTTCGAGAGAGACTGTCACATCGGTTTATCGCCCGCCACCGTCGTGCGGTGCATCAGGCGCAGGTGGCCATCGTAGCCGCCCTCGGCCAGATGGACCGTGCAGCGGTTGTCCCACATCAGCAGCATGTTGGGCCGCCATTTGTGGCGATAGATGAACTGATCCTGGGTGATGTGTCCGAACAGGAAGCCGAGGATGGCCTGGGCCTCCTTGGCCTCGAATCCCTCGATGCCGACGGTATAGACCGGGCTGACGAACAGCGCCTTGCGACCGGTGACCGGGTGGGTGCGGACCAAGGGGTGGGTCAGGCTCCGGTCGGCTTCCTCGGAGACGATGATCTCCATGGTCCGCTTTTCCGTCTCGCGGGCGAAGACCCCCTTGGTCCCATAGGCGCGACCCGCGGAATGGACGGCCTTCAGCGGAGCCAGCATCGCCTTCATGGCCGGCGACAGGGCGTCATAGGCGCTGGCGCAGTCGGCGAAGAGGGTGTCGCCTCCTACCGGCGGGGTGACCTTGGAATGCAGCAGGGTGGCGGCGGGCGGCTTCTCCTGGAAGCTCCAGTCGGAATGCCAGCCGGCGCCGAAGTTCGTGGCCTTCTCGTCGGGCTCCCGCCGCAACTCCAGGACATTGGGGTGACCGGCCATGGGGGCGATGAACGGATCGATCCCGAACTTTCCCATCTGCAGGGTGAAGGCCTCCAGCTCGTCCAGGCTCAGCGGCTGATCGGGGAAACTCACCACAGAATGGCGGGCCCAGGCGGCACGGATTTCCTCACGGGCCTCTGGGGAAAGCGGGCGGGAAAGATCAACGCCGACGATCTCGGCGCCGAAGCCCTCCTCCGAGGCGAAGACCTGGATTGCGCGATAAGGCCGTGTGGCTTGCTTCAACATGGGTGGACGCTCCCTTCGTCATTCCGGTATGGGTCGCAGGGACTGCCCCATCAAACACACGTTTGCTTCGCACGCGTAAGCCTGTAATCGACCGGACCATGACCTCGTTCGCTGAAAATCAAGACGACAAGCTCCTCACCCTGGTTCCGGACAAGAAGGTTTCCGTCCGCGAAGCCTTTGGTGTGGATATCGATATGACCGTGCCCGCCTTCAGCGAGCGCGACAGTCACGTGCCGGACCTCGATCCGTCCTACAAGTTTGATCCGGAGACCACCCGGGCGATCTGCGCGGGCTTCGCCTTCGACCGCCGGGTCATGGTCCAGGGCTATCACGGCACCGGCAAGTCGACCCACATCGAGCAGGTGGCCGCGCGCCTCAACTGGCCGCTGATCCGGGTGAACCTGGACAGCCACGTCAGCCGTATCGACCTGGTGGGCAAGGACGCCATCGTCCTGAAGGACGGCAAGCAGGTCACCGAATTCCGTGAGGGCATCCTGCCCTGGTCGATCCAACGGCCAGTGGCCCTGGTGTTCGACGAATACGACGCCGGCCGCCCGGACGTGATGTTCGTGATCCAGCGCATCCTGGAGGCCCAGGGCAAGCTGACCCTGCTGGACCAGAACCGCGTGATCCGGCCCAACCCGTTCTTCCGGCTGTTCTCCACCACCAACACCATCGGTCTGGGCGACACCACCGGCCTGTATCATGGCACCCAGCAGATCAACCAAGGTCAGATGGACCGCTGGTCGATCGTCACGACGCTGAACTATCTGGCCCACGACGTGGAAGCCGAGATCGTGCTGTCCAAGGCGCCGCACTACAACACCACCGAGGGCAAGCGCACGATCGCGGCCATGGTCCGGGTCGCCGACATGACGCGGAACGCCTTCATGAACGGCGACATCTCCACGGTCATGAGCCCGCGGACGGTGATCACCTGGGCGCAGAACACCGAGATCTTCGGCGGCGATATCGCGCTGGGCTTCCGGATGACCTTCCTGAACAAGTGCGACGAGCTGGAGCGCGGCACCGTGGCCGAGTTCTTCCAGCGCGCCTTCGGCCAGGACCTGCCGGAGTCCACGGCGCGGGTGCGGGTGGCGTAGAGCCGGATGGCTTCTCCCGAAGCCTGAACCCGGCTCTATGACTTTGAAATCAGATCACGATTCAACGCTCAGACGAGTCCGTCTAAGCGCATCCTGCTCCAGGACTGCGTCAGGCCGGTAGGGTCTCGATTGTCCTGGTCCGCCCCCCAAGGGGCTGGGCCAGGAGGCTGCTGACCGCCGGGCCACTGATGAACGGCGTCCTCAGGGCCAGGCAGGCGGCGACTTCGGCGGCCTCCCGGACGTTGGTGACGGACGCCCAGAGTTGGCGTTCCTTGTAGGCGTCACGATGCGACACCCACCGGCTCAAGGCGGCCCGGCGTATGGCCTGGCTCCCCTCGGGCAGGACGAAGGTCACGCTGGAGAACATCCTCTCCCTCAGGACCTCGACACCGAAGTCGGGCTCGGCTGTGCTCAGATCCATGTTGGAGAAGACGCCCGACAGGGTCGCTGATAGCCACTGCATGCTTCGCACGCTCGGTTGCCGCGGCACGCCATAGACCGAGGTTCCCAGCTGATTGCGGCGGTCGGCGGGCAGGGCGCGCAGGAGGCGATCATAGCTCTTGCTCGCCCCCTCATCCATCAGCGCCCAGTAGGAGAGCGGAAAGAACAGCACCCCGACATAGCCGGGCGCCTCCAGGATCTTCAGGCCCGCTTCGAGGCATGCGGTGTCGAAGGCCAGCGCTTGTCCCGATGTAGGTAGGGACGAAACTCCGCACATGAGGCTCAGGGGATGGTCCTCGTCGGGCAGGGTCAGGGACGGCATGTCCCCCACAAAGGCCTTGCGGCCCAGGGAATAGATACCCCGGAAGCCGGCCTTGAGACTCGGCCGCGGCGTCGGCGCGGGCGCCTGCGCCGGCATGGAGATCTCGGCCACCCGCGTCAGCCGGCCGCCCGGCGGCAGATGGGTCGGGTCGCTCAAACCCCGGTCGACCGCAGCGGCGTCGAGAGCCGCGAAGGTCTGGACCGCCTCCATGGGCCCCTCGAACAGCAGCAGGGAGATGCTGGCGCCCGCGGGCTGGGTCAGGCTGCGCTCCAGAGCGGCCACCGGCGCCGCCAGGGCCGCGACCTCCGACGACATCACGCCCGGTCCGGTCAGCAGGAAGGCGCAGGCCGTCAGCTGGGCGAAACGGCGGGGCGGCGACCAGTGACGCTCCAGGAAGCGATCGATCAGGCCCATGACCCGCGCCTGGGGCGTCGCCGCTCCTGAGGCGCCCTCGCCATGAATTCGCAGACACGCGGCGGGTAACAACTCGTGATGTCTCTCTGTTACAGCACTACCTGAGGGAGAGTATTGGAGGCAAAGACACGCCAAGCAATGGCCGAGCTTGATCCCGCCCCGCGCCATTACGCCGCACGCAAGGGCGCCTTGAGGGGATGCTTCCGGCGGCGGCATCCGCACGCCCACCGGCGCCAGTTGCGGGCCATCCGCCAAGCAGGACTTTCCTCGCTTCCCCCCGTCAGGCTATGACGTTCGCATGGCCAAGAACCCCGAAAGCCCGCTCGAACCCTTTAAGCGCGCCCTCGCCAACGCTGCGCGCTCCTTGGCTGAGTCACCTGATCTGGAGATCGTCTATTCGGGCGAGGGTCCGGTGCTGTCGGGCAATCGCGCGGTCTTGCCGCACCCACCCCGCGACCTGACGCCGATGGACGCCGCGCGTATTCGGGGCCTGGCCGACCAGATGGCGCTGCGGATCTCGCACCATGACGCGCAGATTCACGCCAGGACCCGGCCGGGCTCGGCGCTGGGCGCGCCAGCCTATGACGCCCTGGAGCAGGTGCGGATCGAGGCGATCGGGTCCAATGCGCTCGGCGGGGTGCGTGAGAACCTGAAGGTCGTGCATGAGCAGGCCTGGGCCAAGCGCCCCTTCAATCCCGTCGACGCCCAGGCCAATCCGCCGATGGCGGAGATCGTGGCCCTGATGGCCCGCGAGCGGCTGACCGGGGTGGAGTCGCCCCCCAACGCCAAGCTGCTGGTGGACATGTTCCGCGACGAGATCGAGGCCCGGGCAGGCGCCGATCTCGACAAGCTGGCCGACAAGCTCGACGACCAGAAAGCCTACGCCAAGATGGCCCGCACCATCCTGCGCGACCTGTCCATGGGCGACGATCTGTCCGACGCCCCCGACCAGGCCGATCAGGACGAGGAAGACGGCGACGAGGGCGAGGCTGAGGCCGCCGAGGACGGCGACGAGGGCGATGGCGAGGGCCAGTCGCCGCAGCAGGCGTCCATGGATGACAGCGAGGCGACCCATAGCGAAAGCGAGGACGCCGACAGCCAGATGATGCAGGCCGAGGATGATCCCAACGCCGAGGACACCGACGAGCCCCCGGAGATGGGCGAGGGCGACCAGCCGGCGCGCCCGGACCTCAAGGGTGACGCCAAGACGCCGACCTACAAGGTCTTCACCACCGCCAATGACGAGATCGTGGCCGCCGAGGAACTGTGCGACCTTGAAGAGCTGACCCGCCTGCGGGCCTATCTCGACCAGCAGCTCGCCAGCCTGTCGAGCGTGGTCGCGCGCCTGGCCAACAAGCTTCAGCGCAAGCTGATGGCCCAGCAGAACCGCTCCTGGACCTTCGACCTGGAGGAAGGCCTGCTCGACGTGGCCCGGCTGACCCGCGTGATCACCGACCCGACGGCCTCCCTGGCGTTCAAGGAAGAGGAAGACACCGAGTTCCGTGACACGGTGGTCACCATCCTGATCGACAATTCGGGCTCCATGCGCGGCCGGCCGATCATGGTCGCCGCCGTCTGCGCCGACATCCTGGCCCGCACCCTGGAGCGCTGCGGCGTGAAGACCGAGATCCTCGGCTTCACCACGCGGGCCTGGAAGGGCGGCACGAGCCGTGAGGACTGGTTGAAGGCCGGCAAGCCGGCCCAGCCCGGCCGCCTGAACGACCTGCGCCACATCATCTACAAGTCGGCCGACGCCCCCTGGCGCCGGGCCAAGCGCAATCTCGGCCTGATGATGCGCGAGGGGCTGCTGAAGGAGAACATCGACGGCGAGGCCCTGATGTGGGCCCACCAGCGGCTGATCGGCCGAACCGAGGCTCGCCGTATCCTAATGGTGATCTCCGATGGCGCCCCGGTGGACGATTCGACCCTGTCGGTGAACTCCGGGCATTACCTGGAGCGCCACCTGCGCGAGGTGATCGCCGAGATCCAGGACAAGAGCCCCGTGCAACTGATCGCCATCGGCATCGGCCACGACGTCACGCGCTACTATCGCCGGGCTGTCACCATCGTCGATGTAGAACAGTTGGCCGGCGCCATCGTCGATCAGCTGGCCGAGCTGTTCAACGAGGAGCCGCGCAAGGCCAACCGCAAGACCGCGGGCCTGCTCGCGCCCCCGCCCAACACGCAGGGGCCCCAAGGCGGCGCGGCGCGGCGGTCCACCTTCAAGGAAGTTCGGAGAGCCGTGGCGTGAAGCGATTGATCCTGGGAGCCGCGCTCGCCGCCCTCACCGGCTGCGCCCAACCGGCCGCCCTGCCCAAGGGCCCGATGGCCGCGGGGCCCGGGATCACCATCACCGCCGTCCCCGTTCCGCTCAATCCGCAAGACGCCAAGCAGGACCGTATCGGCGACTTCGTCTATGCGGGCGGGCTGCAGCTCTCGTCGGATCAGACCGCTCGCCTGCATGGCCTCTCGGACCTGCGGGTCACGGCGGATGGCAAGCTGCTCACGCTCAGCGACGAGGGCGACCTGCTGGAGACCAGGGTCATCCTGGACAAGGCCGGTCGCCTGATCGGCGTCGGTCCCGGCAAGTTGACGGTGCTGACCGGCCCCGACGGCAAGCCGCTGCAAGGCAAGAAGGAAGCCGATTCCGAGGGCTTGGCCGTCCTGCCCAATGGCGACCGACTGGTGAGCTTCGAGGCCATCGACCGCATCCTGCTCTATCCAGCCAAGGGTGGGGCCCCGCGTGTGGTCAACGCTCCCGTGGCGGCCGGCTTCCCGCCCAACGGCGGCATGGAGGCCCTGGCCTTCGCCCCCGAGGTCGGCCCTGACGGCTACATCGCCGCCGGCGAGGACTCCGGAGAGACCTGGACCTGCCGCGTCAGCGCACCCTGCGTGAAGGGGTCGACCCTGGAGAAGCCCGTCGAGTTCGGCGTGGTGGCGGTCAATCCGCTGCCGGACGGCCATGTCGCCTGGCTGTTCCGCGCCTGGGACCCGGTGCGCGCCAGCCGCATCACCCTGAAGATCATGGGCCCGTCCGGCGAGGTGGCGCGCCTGGACATCTCCCGGCCCCTGACCGTCGACAATATCGAAGGCGTCTCAGCCGTGCCCAACAAGGACGGCTCCACCCGATTCTACCTGCTTTCCGACGACAACTTTTCCAATTCCCAGAAAACCATCCTGCTGGCTTTCGACTGGAAGCCCGCGAAGCATTAGCGAGGCGCCATTATGAGCCGTACCCAAGTCGCCCTCCCCACTCCTGACGGCGACGCGCGCGCCTTCCTGTTCAAGCCCGACTCAGGTTCCGGCCCCTGGCCGGCCGCCATCATCGCCATGGACGCGCCCGCCATCCGCCCGGCCCTGTTCGAGATGGGCGAGCGCCTGGCCGCCGCCGGCTACTATGTCCTGCTGCCCGATCTCTTCTGGCGCGCTGGCCCCTACCCGCCCCTGGACATCGCCGCGGCCCGTGCCGGCGACAAGGAGGCCGGCGAGCTGTTCGCCAAGCTGCGCGCCAGCACCGGCGCCGGCCGCCAGATGACCGACGTGAAGGCCTGCCTCGACTTCATCGACGCCGATCCGGCCGCCAAGCCGGGCAAGGTGGGAATCACCGGCTACTGCATGGGCGGCTCCATCGCCCTGCGCGCGGCCGGGACCTATCCGGACCAGATCGGGGCGGCGGCCTCGTTCCACGGCGGCAACATGGCCACCGACGACGAGCGCAGTCCCCACCGGCTGGCGCCTGCGATCAAGGCCAAGGTGCTGGTGGCCGGCGCCATCGAGGACCGCAGCTTCGACGACGCCCAGAAGGAACTGCTGACCAAGGCGCTCAGCGAGGCAGGGGTCGACGCCGAGGTGTCCATCTGGGAAGGCTGCAAGCACGGCTGGGTGCCCACCGACATGCCGGTGCATAACCCCGCCGGGGCGGAGCGCCACTGGCGCGAACTGACCGCGCTCTTCGACAGCGTCCTGAAATAGGGCCCAAAGAAAAAGGCCGGCGTCACCGCCGGCCTTTTCCAAATCTGTTTGTCGCCGCGCTTAGGCGGCGGCGGCCGGCGCTTGCGCGGCGAGCTTGGCCTTCAGCTGGCGCTTGATCTTCAGGGCGCGGGGCGAGAGCTGCTCGTCCTTGGCCTTGACCAGGAAGACGTCCAGGCCGCCGCGGAAGTCCAGGGTGCGGCGGGCCGCGTTGGAGATGCGCAGCTTGAAGGTCTGACCCAGCGCGTCCGACTGCAGGCTGGCAGGGGCCAGGGCCGGCAGGAAGCGGCGCTTGGTCTTGATATTCGAGTGGCTCACATTGTTGCCGACCATGGGGCCGATACCGGTGAGTTCGCAGCGACGCGACATGGCTTAAGACCTAAGCGAGAAAAGAGTGACGGCGGGCGGACCCGCGCGAGAGCGGGCGATATAGTCGAAGGTAAGCGGCGGCGTCAAGGCGGAGCCGCCTTTCACACCGCTTCATCCCACATTCCCGCCGGCGCGCCAAACCGCCCGCGCCCCGACCGTCTTGTGTCCGCAAGTCCTTGGGATACAATACCTTGTAGGGAACAAATCCCGAATCGGGCCGAGTCAGCGATTCGGTCCTGATTCGTTGCGGCCACGTTCCGGCGCCTCCCCCTCTTCATTAACCTGCCCATTCTGCGCCAGTGGCCGGGGCGCTCGCCTTCCCCTAGCCTGGGCTGCAAATCACCCGCGTGGGTGGATTCGACTCAGATCTTGGTGGGGAATTCGAACATGACGACGGCGAACCTGCTCTGCGCCAGCGCCCTGGCCGGTCTCCTGGCCTTCAGCGCAACCCCTGTCCTGGCCCAGGACGCCGAGGTTTCCGAGATCGTGGTCACCGGCAGCCGGATCGCTCGCAAGGACTATGTGTCGGAGAGCCCCATCGTCACGGTGGGTCAGGAGCAGATCGCCGCCGTGGGCATGGTGACGATCGAGAACACCCTGAACCAACTTCCGCAGTTCACGCCCTCCAACGGCTCGGGGACCAACACCACCAACTTCGTCACTACGCCGGGCCAGGCCTACGCCAACCTGCGCGGTCTGGGCCCCACCCGCACCCTGGTGCTGATCGACGGACGCCGCGTGGTGGCGGGCAATCCTAACGCGGTCGTCGACCTGAACACCGTGCCGACCTTCCTGGTGGACACGGTGGAGACCATCACCGGCGGCGCCTCGGCGGTCTATGGCTCCGACGCCATCGCCGGCGTCGTGAACTTCAAGCTTAAGCGCAACTTCGAGGGCCTGCAGGTGGACGTCCAGTTCGGCGCCACCGAACAGAACGACGCTGGGCAACTCACCGCTTCGGTGGGCTGGGGTCACGACTTCGAGCGGGGCGCCCTTGCGGTGGCCGCCACCTATGACAGGCGCGAGGGCCTGCTGGCTTCAGACCGCGACTGGTCGGCGGTGGGCTATTCGATTCTCGCCACCGGCCTGACGCCCTCCGGAGCGGCGACCATTCCCGACGGCCGGTTCGATCCGGCCTCCAACACCGGGGGCGCGGCCAACCTGCCCAGCCAAGCGGCGATGAACATGGTGTTCGGCGCCTATGGCTTTTCGCCCGGCGCGGTGGCCCGCGGCGCGAGCCTCTCCTTCAACGCCGATGGCAGCCTGTTCTCCACCGCCCCGGTGAACAACTACAAGGGCGTCCGCGACGCAGGCTTCTCGGCGTCGAGCTACACCTTCAACAGCGCCGCCTATCGCTACCTGAACCTGCCGCTCGAGCGCTGGAGCCTCTATGCCAATGGCCGCTACGACCTGAGCTACCGCCTCGAGGCCTACGGCACGGCCAGCTACACCACCTATGACGTGTCGCGTCAGCTCGGCCCCGCCTCGGCCAGCGATGGCGCCTTCCCCGGCCCCGACATCGTGGTCCCGGTGACCAATCCCTTTATCCCGCCAGACCTGCGCACCCTGCTGGCCTCGCGGACAGATCCGACCGCGGCCTTCTATCCCCGCCGCGCCTTCAACGAGGTGGGCGGCCGGCTCTCCAACAACACCTATGAGACGATGCAGCTGGTGGCGGGCCTCCGTGGAGCCCTGCCGATCAAGGACTGGAAGTGGGACTTCTATGCCAGCTATGGCCAGATGGACCACACCGAGCACCAGTTCGGGAATGTCAGCCGCGCGGCGATGCGAACGCTGACCTTCGCCCCCGACGGCGGGGTGGCCATCTGCGGCGGGTTCAACATCTTCGGGGCCGGCAAGGTCAGCCCCGGCTGCGCGGCCTATATCGCCCGCGACGTCACCAACGCGACGACCATCAAGCAATCCGTGGTGGAGGGCTACGCCACCGGCAGCCTGCTCAACCTGCCCGCCGGCGCGCTGAAATTCTCGGCCGGCGCCCAGTACCGCAGGGACGACTTCGACTATTCTCCCGACCCGCTGCTGCAAGGCCCCGACATCGTCGGCTTCAATCCGGCGGTCCCGGTGAGCGGCGACATCACCTCCAAGGAGGTCTACGCCGAACTGCTGGTCCCGGTGCTGGCCGACCTGCCGCTGATCGAGAGCCTGGACATCACCCTGGGCGGCCGGATCGCCGACTATTCCACCACAGGTCAGGTCAGCGCCTACAAGGCCGACCTCACCTGGAAACCCGTATCAGAGCTGCTGATCCGTGGTGGCTACCAGCGCGCGGTCCGCGCACCGAACATCGCCGAACTGTTCTCGCCCGCGTCCCTGGGCTTTGTCGGTATGGGCTCACCCGGGGCCGGCACCACGGCGGGCGACCCCTGCGATGTACGCTCCTCGTTCCGCACCGGCGCCAGCGCCGCGGCGGTGCGCGGTCTGTGCCTCTCCCAGGGCGTGCCCACGGCGATCATCGACACCTTCAACCAGGCCTCGACCCAGGTGGAGATCACGGGCGGCGGCAATCGCAACCTCAGTGAGGAGACCGCCGACAGCTTCACCGCCGGCGCGGTCTGGACGCCCGCGGTGGACGCGCCGTTCCTGCGCCGCTTCAGCGTCAGCCTGGACTATTACAAGATCGAGGTGGCCGATGTGGTGGGGACCATCGGGGTCCCGACCATCCTGGCCTCCTGCTTCAACGCCGATGGGTCCAACCCCGGCTTCTCCAACGCCAACTTCTACTGCCAGCAGTTCACCCGCCTAAGCTCGGGCCAGATTACCGGCGTCGCCCAGACCCAGGTGAACCTGGCCTCGGTAAAGACCTCCGGCATCGACGCCCAGGTGGACTGGGGCTTTGATCTCGCCGACCTCGGACTGCCGGAGAGCACGGGCGCCCTGGCCTTCAACCTGGTGATCTCCAAGCTCGACAGCTTCGAGCGTCAGGCGCGGCCTAACGCGGCCTTCATCGACTATGCCGGGACCATCGGGGCAGACCTCTCGGGCGGCGCCCTGCCGGAGTGGAAGTCGGTGCTGTCGGCCACCTGGGCGGTAGGTCGCGTGCGCACCACCCTGCGCTGGCGCCACATCGCGGCCATGACCGACGCCCGCAGCGTGCCGACCTTCAGCCCCACGGCGGTCAACACGCCCAACTACGATGTCTACGACCTGGCGGGCTCCTGGAAGGTCGATGATCGGGTCACCCTGCGCGCCGGGATCAACAACCTTGAAGACAAGGACTCGCCCTACTTCACCAGCTACCCCAACTCCAACACCGACCCGTCCAGCTTCGACATTCTGGGCCGGCGAGTGTTCGTGGGGATCAATGCGAAGTTCTAGGGCCGCTCGCTCTCCGGCGGCCGGACGGGCTTGATCTCCGGGCACTTGTCGTCGCTGGGCACGACCCGCAGCCGGCGGCCGGCGACCACCACGTCCGCCATCGGTTCAGGATCGGCGTTCACCGCGAACCGCCCGGCCTTCAGGGCCGCACCGTCGGTTTCGCAATAGGCGCCCGACAGGGTTCCGATGCGGGCCCATACGCCATTGGCCTGGCGATAGACCCGGCGATCTCCCATCGCGAAGATCACCACCTCGGGCGTCGCGTCGCCGTCCAGGTCAGCCACGACGGCGTCGCACAAACGGCCAGGCTCGCAGTTCTGGAGCGGGTCTTCGAAGCTCTTCCACGTCTGCTCCAGGAACCCCGCCGGGAAGGCGCCGCCGCCGGCCAGGGTGACGAGCTCCCTGCGCTCCACCACCGAGGTCGAGGCTTCGCCGTAGCGCGCCTTGCGGGCCAGCGCCGAGGCGGCGCGCTTGGCGATGTCGGCGGCGTGGGGTCCCGTCTTGCGGGCGGCGAGCGCCTTGAGGGCGTCTATCCCCGGCTTGCCGGCCTCGAAGCGCAGGAACAGGTAGTCGAACTCCTCCGGCGTCACGAGGCCGCGGTCGAGGCGGGCGACCTGGTCGTTCACCGACAGCCGGCTGGGATTGGCCAGGGGCGAGAACAGGGCCAGCAGGACGGCCACCACCAGGTAGGCGGCGATGACGTTGGTCACCTCCAGGCGCTTCAGCCAGGGACCGGGCCAGAAGACGCTGGCCGCGTAGCCCGCCGCATAGACCACGGCCACGATAGCGCAGGCGACACCATAGATGCGGTCGGGGGTCAGGCCGTACTGCCCGATGCGTAAGATCAGGCCATAGGCGGCGATGGCCACCAGCGGCGCGATGATGAGCCCGGTGACCCGGCCCGCCCACTTCAGCGCCAAGGGCGGATGATCCTGCGCCTCGCCTTCCTGATAGGCGGCGTTCAGCAGGACGATGAGGGCCGCGGCGGCCGAAAGCAGGATGCCCGCCGCGCTCTTGGTGTCCCAGAGCAGGGTGAGGCCGGTGAACGGCAGGGCCATCAGGAAGCCCGCTCCGATCACCGCCATCACTGGCAGCAGCCAAGACAGCAGGGTCAGCGCCACGGTGCGGATGCCGCGCACCAGGCTGGCGCGGACGTCGGTCAGGTGGATGGCCAGGGCGAAAAAGGTGGTGATGGCGGGGAGGGCGAACCAGGGCTTCTGGATGGTCTCGCCCACCCACTTGACGCCGATCAGGTCGAACAGCGCTGCGCCCAGCCAGAGCAGCAGCCACAGGGCGCCGACGAACAGCACGGCCAGGGCCAGCCGCACGCCGTCCTTCCAGGTCTGGTCGAAGTAGCGATCATAGGTGGCGATCCAGCGCCGGTCGGCGTCGGCCGCCGACACCAGATGGTGGGCGATGAACAGGCCGATGGCGGTGAAGATCACCAGGGGCGGACCTGGCCAGTGCTCCGTGCCGGCGTCGGGGATGGCTATGGTCCCGTGATAGGCGCCGAGCCCCGCCACCACGAGGGCGGCGATGGCGCCCCAGACGATCAGGGTCCGGGTCCGGAGGGTGCGAAGGCCGCCCAGCAGCACAACGGGCAGGAACAGGATCAGCATCGCGCAGGCGCAGAACAGCGGCGAGGAGACGCCGTCGATCAGGCCGTGCTTCTCCCACTCGTTCAGGCCGTACAGCGCCAGGCCCTGGGCGAACCCGATGGCGACGCGGGCGATGGCGATGGGTCGTGACGCCTGACCCTGCTCTGTTTCCCCGGCGAACATGATGGTCCCTCTCCAGCTCGCCTCACGGTCGCATGGCGGGCGGCGAGCACCAACAAGCTTGGCTGGTTGATGCAATAGACCCGGCTTGCCATGCCGAGGCTTGCGGCCTACTGATAACTGACCAGTCAGTTATTTATAGCGCACATGTCCCTCCCCGCCGGCCAGCCGAAGTTCCGACGCCGCAAGGCCGATCGTCCCGACGAGATCGTGGCGGCGGCTTTCGAGGTGTTCGGGGAAAAGGGATTCGCCGCCGCGCGGCTGGACGACATCGCCGCCCGGGCCGGAGTCTCGAAGGGCGCGATCTATCTTTACTTCGCCACCAAGGAGGACATCTTCCAGGCCGTGGTGGAACAGGGCGTCGCGCCCAACCTGCACAATCTGGCCGCGCTGACCGCCGCCAATCCGCAGACCTTCCCCGACCTGATCCGCGCCTTCGCCAAGGTCATGGCCCAGGTCACCTCCACGACCCCTCTGGGCGGTATCCTGAAGATGGTGATCGGCGAGGCGCGCAACTTCCCGGAGCTGGCGCGGGTCTGGCACGATCGGCTGATCTTCCCGGCGCTCGGCGCCCTGTCCGCCGCCATCGCCGCGGCCCAGGCGCGCGGCGAAATCCGTCCGGGCGACCCGCGCCAATACGCCGTCTCGCTGATCGCACCGATGTTGGTGGGGGTGATCTGGCGCGAGACCTTCACGCCCATCGGCGCCGAGCCCTTCGACCTGCCGGCGCTGATGGAACAACACGTCGAGACCCTGCTGCGGGGAATGGTCCCATGAAACAACGCCTGCTCGTCATCGCCCTGCTGCTGGCCGCCGCGGCCCTCATCGCGGCCCTGGTCCTGGTTCCACGCCTGAACCGTTCCAATGTGCTCACCGGCTATGTGGAGGGCGAGCCGCTCTATCTGGCCGCCCCGGTGTCGGGGGCCGTGGCTCAGGTCTATGTCCAGCGCGGCGACCGGGTGCAGGCCGGCGACCGGCTCTTTGTCGTCGATCCCAAGCAACTGGACGCTCAGCGCCAGCAGGCCCAGGCCGAGGTGGGCGCCGCGGAAGCCCAGGCGCGGGACGCCCGCAAGGGCCTGCGGCCCGTCGAACTCGCCGTCTATGACGCCAACATCGCCGCGGCCGAAGCGCGCGCCCGCGACGCCGCGGCCGACATGCGCCGGGTCCAGCCCCTGGTGCGCAAGGGCATCTATGCGCCCGCCCGCCTGGATGACGTCCGCGCCGCCCTGCAGACCGCCAACGCCCAGGTGGTGGCCGCCCGCCGGCAGCGCGACGCCGCGGCGCTGGGCGCCCGCGAAGGCCAGGTCCAGGCCGCCGACAGCCGGGTGGCCCAGGCCCAGGCCGGCCTCTCGGCCGCAGACGCCCGGCTCTCCGATCTCGCCCCCGTCGCCCCGTCCGCCGGCCGCGTGGAGGACGTCTTCTTCCAACCGGGCGAATGGTCGATCGCCAACCAGCCGATCCTGGCCCTGCTGCCGGATGATCGCATCAAGCTGCGGTTCTTCGTGCCCGAGCAAAGTCTCGCGGCCTACCGGGTCGGGTCCATGGTCAGCTTCGCCTGCGACGGCTGCGCCAAGGGTTTGTCGGCGAAGATCACCTTCATCAGCCCGCGGCCGGAGTTCACTCCGCCGATCATCTACAGCCGCGAGGCCCGCGACCGGCTCGTCTATAGGGTGGAAGCCCGCCCCTCGGCCCGGCTCAATCCCGGCCAGCCGGTGGACGTCACGCCCCTGGGGCCGGACCGGTGACCCTGGCCATCGACGTCCATGGCCTGAACAAGAGTTTCGGCGACAAGCACGTGGTGCAGGACGTCTCCATCCAGGTGGAGCACGGGCGGATCTGCGGATTCCTGGGGCCCAACGGCTCGGGGAAGACGACGACGCTGCGGATGCTGTGCGGCCTGCTGACCCCCGACAGCGGCGACGGGACCTGCCTGGGCCTGGACATCATCAGGGAGGCGGGCGCCATCAAGCGCCAGACCGGCTACATGACCCAGAAGTTCTCGCTGTATGAGGACCTGACCCTGGAGGAGAACCTGATGTTCTCCGCCCGCGTCCACGATCTGGACCACCGCAAGGCGCGTGTCGCCCACGCCCTGGAACACCTGGGCCTGATCGAGCGCCGCAGCCAACTTGCGGGCACGCTGTCGGGTGGCTGGAAGCAACGGCTGGCCCTGGCGACGGCCACCCTGCACGAGCCCAAGCTGCTGCTGCTGGACGAGCCCACCGCCGGGGTCGATCCCAAGGCGCGCCGCACCTTCTGGGACGAGATCCACGCCCTGTCCGCCGAAGGTCTGACCGTGCTGGTCTCCACCCACTACATGGACGAGGCCGAGCGCTGTCACGAGATCGCGTACATCGCCTATGGCCAACTGATCGCGCGGGGCACGGCCGAGGAGGTGATCGGCCGCTCCAACCTCGTGACCTTCAATGGTGAGGGCCAGGGCGTCGACCGGCTGTCGGCGGAACTGGCCAAGCGGCCCGGCGTGGAGATGGCCGCCCCCTTCGGCGCCTCGCTCCATGTCAGCGGCACGGACCGCAAGGCGCTGGAGGCCGCCATCGCCCCCTACCGCCGGGAACCCTACAGCTGGAGCGAGGTCGAGCCGACCCTGGAGGACGTCTTCATCCAGCTGATGGAAGGGTCGGAGGACAACTTCCGATGAACGGTTTCTCGCTCACCCGGGTCTGGGCGGTGCTGATCAAGGAGTTCAAGCAGCTCACCCGCGACCGCCTGACCTACGCCATGATCCTGGCCCTGCCGGTGATCCAGCTGCTGCTGTTCGGCTACGCCATCAATTCCGAGCCCCGCCACCTGCCCACCGCCGTCCTCGTGCAGGAGGACAGTGTCTTCGCCCGCTCAATCCTGTCGTCCTTGCGCAATAGCGCCTATTTCGACCTCGTGGCCCAGGCCCGCAGCCCTGCCGAGCTGGACGCGCTGATCCGGCGCGGTGAAGTTCAGTTCGCCATCACCATCCCCGGCGACTTCACGCGACGGGTGGCTCGCGGCGACAGGGCCCAGATCCTGGTGGAGGCCGACGCCACCGATCCCTCGGCCACCGGCCCCGCCGTCGCGGCCCTGGCCGCCCTGCCGACCCAGGCGCTTGTCGGCGACCTGAAGGGCGCGCTGGCGCCCAGGCTCCAGGCCAGCCCCCCCTTCGAGGTGGTGGTCCACCGCCGCTACAATCCCGAGGCCGTCACCGCCTACAACATCGTGCCGGGCCTGCTCGGCGTGATCCTCTCCATGACCCTGGTGATGATGACCTCGCTCAGCGTCACCCGCGAGACCGAACGCGGCACCATGGAGAGCCTGCTGGCCACGCCCGTCGAGCCCATCGAGGTGATGATCGGCAAGCTCGCGCCCTATGTCCTGGTGGGGGTCGCCCAGACGGTGATCATCCTGTCCATCGCCAAGCTGCTGTTCCAGGTGCCGATGCTGGGAGGCTGGCTCGGTCTCAGCCTCGGGATCAGCCTGTTCATCGTGGGGTCGCTGGCCCTGGGCTTCCTGATCTCCACGGCGGCGCAGTCGCAGTTGCAGGCCATGCAGATGAGCTTCTTCTACATCCTGCCCTCGATCCTGCTGTCGGGCTTCATGTTCCCGTTCCGGGGCATGCCGGGCTGGGCCCAGGCCTTGGGAGAGATCATCCCGGTCACCCACTTCCTGCGGGTGGTGCGCGGCGCCCTGCTGAAGGGGCAGGAGCTCGGCGATATGTGGCGGGAGCTGGCGGCGTTGCTCGCTTTTGTGTGCGTGGTCACGGCCCTGGCCATGGCGCGATATCGGCGCACCCTGGATTAGATCTTCGAGGCCTTCTCCCCTTGCGGGAGAAGGTGGCGCGCGAGCGCGCGCCGGATGCGGGGTCGCGCTCCGCTTTCAGAACAACAACCTCCGTCATCCCGGGCGACCCGCAGGGGAGACCCGGGACCCAGGGGATTGATCGCGGCCCCTGGGTCCCGGCTCTCCGCTTCGCTGCGGCCGGGATGACGTGAATGGGTTTGCTTGCAGGGACTCTCGACCCCGCAAGGGGAGCAGGATCGAGGCAGGGACGGCTTTCATGTCGCAGACCCTGCGGCGCCGCTTGCCCCGTCACGATTCCCACCCCAATTTGAGCCCATGAGTCACCGCCCGACCGGGGCGCCTCCACCGCGCTTGGTTGCGGTGCTGGGTCCGACAAACACCGGCAAGACCCACCTCGCCGTCGAGCGGATGCTGGGGCACGCCTCGGGCATGATCGGCCTGCCGCTGCGGCTGCTGGCGCGGGAGATCTACGACCGCATCGTCAAGGCGCGCGGCGCGCGCTCGGTGGCCCTGATCACCGGCGAGGAGAAGATCGTCCCGCCGCGGGCCGTCTATTTCGTCTGCACCGTCGAAGCCATGCCCCTCTCCCGCGAGGTCGAGTTCCTGGCCGTTGACGAGATCCAGCTCTGCGCCGACCCCGAGCGCGGCCACGTCTTCACCCACCGCCTGCTGCATGCGCGGGGGACCTACGAAACCATGCTGATGGGCGCCGGCACCATGGCGCCGCTGATCCGGCGACTGTTGCCAAACGCCGAGATCGTCACCCGCGAGCGGTTCTCCAGCCTGACCTATGCCGGCCCCAAGAAGCTGACCCGCCTGCCACGCCGCTCGGCGGTCGTCGCCTTTTCCGCAGACCAGGTCTACGCCATCGCCGAGCTGATCCGCCGCCAGCGCGGCGGGGCCGCCGTGGTGATGGGATCGCTCAGCCCCCGCACCCGCAACGCCCAGGTGGCGCTCTATCAGTCGGGTGAGGTGGACTTCCTGGTGGCCACCGACGCCATCGGCATGGGCCTGAACATGGACGTCGACCATGTGGCATTTGCCGGCCTGCGCAAGTTCGACGGCAAGCGCACCCGGTTCCTGCACCCCCAGGAGGTGGGCCAGATCGCCGGCCGGGCGGGGCGTTTCCGCACCGACGGCACCTTCGGCGTCACCGGCGAGTGCGAGGACATGGACGCCGACCTCGTTGAAGCGGTGCAGGAGCACCAGTTCCAGCCCGTGGCTTCCGCCGAGTGGCGCAACGCCAAGCTCGACTTCACGTCCTTGCCCAAGTTGATGGCCTCCCTGGCCGCTCCACCCACCTTCGAGGTGCTGAAGGCCTCAGCCGAAAGCCTGGACGAAATCACCCTGCGCCAGTTGGCCGGGGACTCTGACATCGCCGACCGCTGTCGCGACCGCCCCTCGCTCATGCGGCTGTGGGACGTCTGCCAGACGCCGGATTTCCGCAAGCAGAGCCACGAGGAGCACCTGCGGCTGACGCGGGAGTTCTTCCACCACCTGACCAGCCGGGCTCGCAAGATTCCCGAGGACTGGATCGCCGGCCAGTACCGCCACCTGGACCGCACCGATGGCGAGATCGACACCCTGTCGGCGCGCCTGGCCAGCGTGCGGACCCTCGCCTATGTCGCCAACCGCCCCGACTGGCTGGCCGAGGCGCCGACCTGGCAGGCCAAGACCCGATTGCTGGAGGACAAGCTCTCCGACACCCTGCACGAAAAGCTGATGGCCCGCTTCGTGGACCGCCGGACCAGCGCCCTGATGCGCGGCCTGCGGGTTCGGGAGGACATGCTGGCGGGCGTCGCCGAGGACGGCACCGTCACGGTCGAGGGCCACTATGTCGGCAAGCTGCAGGGCGTCACTTTCGAGGCCGAGCACGGCGCCTCTATCCTGGAGGAGAAGGCCCTGCGCGCGGCGGCGACCATGGCCGTGGGACCCGAGATCGCCAAGCGCCTGGGCCAGCTCGCCGCCGAGCCGGACTCCGCCTTCAGCCTGACGCCGGACGGTCTGGTCCTGTGGCGCGGCCAGGCGGCGGGCGCCATCTCCGGCGGCTCGCCCTTCGCGCCGCGGGTCCGCCTGCTGGGTGAGCTGGGCAATCCCGCCGCCCGAGAGCGCGCCACGCGGCGGCTGGAGGCTTTCCTCGCCTCTGAGGCCGTGCGCCGGTTGGGGGCGCTTCGCAGGCTTGAGACCGCCATGGCCGAAGGGAAGATCAAGGGCCTGGCCCGCGGTCTGGCCTATCGCCTGATCGAGGCCGGCGGTGTGATGGACCGCATGCAGGTCCGCGCCGAGGCCAAGGCGTTGAGCCAGGTGGAGCGCCGGGCGCTCAAGGGCCTGGGGATTCGGCTGGGACATTTCAGCCTCTACCTGCCCGCCATGCTGCGGCCCGACGCTCTGACCTTCGTGCAGGGTTTCACCGACCGCGCCTGGCGACCGCCGACCCAGGCGATCAGCCGCCTGCCCCATCCCGCGCCGACCGCCACGGCGCTCGCCGCCTTCGGCCTGCGCGCCGTGGGCCGGTTGGCGGCGCCCGTCGAGGCCCTGGAGCGGATGGACGACCTGATGCGAGCGGGAAAGCCCGGCCAGCTCACCGACGCCGACCGCGAGGTGCTGGGCTGGAGCGCGCAGGAGACCAAGGAAATCCTGCGGGCCCTGGGCTTCGCACCGACCACCAAGGAGAAGGCCGGCGAGGACATGGTCTGGCGCCGTCGCGGTGAGGCGCCCACGGTCAAGGCCAGCACGCCCTCCGCCAACTCGCCGTTCTCGGCGCTGGCCGCCCTGAAAGGCAAGCCTGCGCCGGCACGGCGTCCGCGCCGCCGCCGCAAGGCCAAGGGCGCGACCCCATGAGCGAGACGGGATGCCGCGCCGATGTCTGGCTGTGGCGGGCGCGGTTCTTCAAGACCCGCTCCCTGGCCGCCAAGTTCCTGGACGAGGGCAAGGTCCGCCTGACCCGCTCAGGCGCCGAGACCCGCATCGACAAGTGTGCGCGGCCGGTGAAGGTGGGCGACCATCTGGTCTTCGCGGTCGGCGGCAAGCTGGTCGCGGTGGCGGTGGAGGGGCTCGGCGAGCGCAGAGGGCCCCCTGCCGAGGCGCGGGGGCTCTATTCGACGCTGGGGTGAGAACTTCCTCCCCGTTTACGGGGAGGAACGCCGCATCACATCCCTCGCCGCCAACAGCAGCACGGGTGTCCAGCTCAGGATCAGGGCGTAGGTCATCAGGGCGGCGCGGCTGTTGTCGATGGCCGCGAAGGCCGTTCCCACCATCGGCAGCAGGAGCAGCATGGCCAGGATCGGGCGACGGGTCTCGGGCGCCATGCAGATGCGCGACAGCAGGAAGGCGTGGAGCGCGAGGCCGGCGAACTTGGTCCAGGCCCCCGCGCTCGACCACGCCAGCAGGTCAGCCGAACCCTCCAGGTTCCGGGTGATCCGCAGCAGGGTGAGGGTTTCCAGATAGTCGCCGGCCAGGGCGACCAGGGCCACGCCGATCGCGGCCAGCACCAGAGGCCGCCGGAAGCGGAGGCCCAGAAACATCGCTGCGCAGATCTCGAAGGCCGTGTAGGCGGGGATATAGGCCTTCACATCGAAGTGGTTCACCGCGTCCATGGCCGTGACGATGGGGGCGCGGCAGGTGTCGGCCGCCGGGCCGAACACCTTGAGCAGTTCCGTCAGGGTGCGGGCCAGCTCAAACTCGACCACCTTACCCGGCGCCCAACAGGCTCCGGCGGCGGCCACCTCCGGCAGCATCTGGAATGCGATGGTGATGGCCACGGTGACGAGGCCGGTGAGGACGGTGAGGCCCGCCCAGATGCGGTGGCTGTTCACGGCTTCCCCAATTCAAATGAATGCCAGGGCGCACTCTGCTTTCCCCACGACTGTGGGGGAAGTGTCATAAGGCTCGCGCAGCGAGCCGCGTGATGATGGGGGTCAGAATCTGAAGCGCGCAGGGTGGCAGGCTCGCACGCCCATCGACCCTCCAGCCAAGAGGCTGTCGGGCCACTTCCCCCACAGGTGGGGGAAGCTGATACCCTCTTCGATCTCTGCGCGTCTTGCCCTAGCCTCGCCTCCGGCCCCGGAGGAAACCCATGCCCAAGATCACAGCCCCGCTCCTGGGGGCCCTGCTGAGCTTCGCCAGCCTGACCGCCCTGGCCGCGCCGGCTCACGAGACCCGGAGCGTCGCGGGCCTCGCCGCGCCGGCTGAAATCCGCGTCGACACCTGGGGCATCGCCCACGTTTACGCCGGCAGCATCCGCGACGCCTTCTTCCTGCAGGGCTACAACGTGGCCCGCGACCGGCTGTGGCAGATCGACCTGTGGCGCAAGCGCGGCCTTGGTCTGCTGTCGAAGGACTTCGGGCCGACCTATGTGGCCCAGGACCGGGCGGCGCGCCTGTTCCTCTATCGCGGCGACATGGCCAAGGAGTGGGCGGCCTATGGGCCGGGGGCGCAGGACAACACCACGGCCTGGGTGGCCGGCGTGAACGCCTTCGTCGATGAGATTGCGGCCGGCCAGCGGCCCCTGCCCCTGGAGTTCCGGATCGCCGGCTCTGCGCCCGACCGCTGGAGCGCCGAGGACGTGGTCCGCATCCGCAGCCATGGCCTGACCCGCAATGTCCCCAACGAGGTCGGCCGCGCCCAGATCGCCTGCAAGGCGGGGCTGCTGGCGGCCCGCCTCTATCGCTTCATCGAGCCCAAGTGGACCACCAAGGTCCCCGACGGCCTCGACCCCTGCTCCATCCCCGCCGATGTCCTCGCCGACTACCAGTTGGCCAGCGCCGGCGTGAAGTTCAGCGGGCCGCCCGAACAGCGCGCGGCGATAGAGGTTCCGCCCGAAGCCATCGGGTCGAACAACTGGACGGTCGCGGGCTCGCGCACCGCCACCGGCCGGCCGATCCTGGCCAACGATCCGCACCGGGAGCATGGCGCGCCCGGCCTGCGCTACATCGTGCACCTGAACGCGCCGGGCTTTTCGGTGATCGGCGCGGGCGAGCCGGCCCTGCCAGGCGTCTCCATCGGCCACAACGGCAAGATCGCCTTTGGCCTGACCATCTTCCCGGTCGATCAGGAAGACCTCTATGTCTACGAGACCAAGGGCGACCAGTACCGCTACGGCGACGGCTGGGAAGCCATGACCACGGTCGAGGAGGCCATCCCCGTGAAGGGTGAGGCGCCTCGCACGGTCACCCTGCGCTTCACCCGCCACGGGCCGGTGCTGAGGGAGACGAGCGACAAGGCCTTCGCCATCCGCACGGTCTGGAGTCAGCCGGGGACCTCGGCCTATTTCGGCTCCAGCGGCTACATGCAGGCCCAGGACTGGCCGAGCTTCAAGGCGGCCCTGGCCGGCTGGGGCGCGCCGAGTGAGAATCAGGTCTATGCCGACACCTCCGGCCACATCGGCTGGGTGGCGGCCGGCATGATCCCGGCACGGCCCAACTGGGACGGACTGATGCCGGTGCCGGGCGACGGGCGCTATGAGTGGAAGGGTTTCCTCAAGCCTGAGGACCTGCCCAGCGAGGCCGATCCCAAGCGGGGCTGGTTCGCGTCGGCCAACCAGATGAACCTGCCGGACGACTATCCGGTCGCCGAGCGCAAGGTCGGCTTCGAGTGGTCAAACGCCGCGCGCTTCCTGCGGGTCGACGAGGTGCTGGCCAACAAGCCGAAACTGACCGTGGCCGACGCCATGGCCCTGCAGGCTGACCCCTACGACATCACCTCGCGGCGGCTGATCACCGTCCTGGCGGCCCTGAAGACAGACGACCCAAAACTCTCCAGCGCCCTGGCCCTGCTACGCGGCTGGGACCACCGGACCACCACGGACAGCGCCGGCGCGGCCTTGTTCGAAGTCTGGACCGGTAAGCACCTGGGCCGCGCCGTGGTCGCCGCGACGACGCCCGGAGCCGTCCACGGCGTGATCGGCAATGGTGACCTGGCCGCCGTCATGGATCTGCTGGAGCACCCCGACGCCACCCTGCCCGCCGAAACCCGGGACGGGGTGCTGAAGGCCAGCCTGATCGCCGCCTATGACGAGGTGGCCGCGCGACTCGGCCCCGATCCGAAGTCCTGGGCCTGGGGTCGGCTGCATCATGCCCGGCTGGAGCATGCCCTGACCCCCCTGGCTGACGCGGCCACCAAGCCCCTGCTGGCGGCCGGACCAGCGCCGATGGGCGGGACAAGCCTCTCACCCATGGCCGCGACCTGGCGGCCGGACGACTTCCGCGTGATCGCCGGGGCGTCCTTCCGCATGGTCCTGGACGTCGGCGCCTGGGACAACAGCGTGGCCATCAACACGCCGGGCCAGTCCGGAAACCCCGAGAGCCCGCACTACCGCGACCTGTTTCCGAAATGGGTGAAGGGCGAGTACGTGCCGCTCGCCTATTCACGCAAGGCGGTCGAGGCCGCGACGGAAACCGTGATCTCGCTCACGCCCGCGCCGTGAGCCTATCGGCGCTCCCAGATATCCTGAGGGGCGGCGGCATTGACAATTGGAGGCCTGACCGGGAAAACCCGCGACCTAGACCTGCCGGAGTTCCAGTCCGCGATGACCTACATCGTCACCGACGCCTGTATCAAATGTAAGTTCATGGACTGTGTGGAGGTGTGTCCGGTGGACTGCTTCTACGAAGGCGAGAACTTCCTGGCGATCAATCCGGACGAATGCATCGACTGCGGCGTCTGCGAACCCGAGTGCCCGGTGGACGCCATCAAGCCCGACACCGAGGACACACCCGACTCCAAGTGGCTGAAGATCAACACCGACTACGCCAAGATCTGGCCCAACATCACGGTGAAGGGCGAACCGCCGGCGGACGCCGAGGCCTTCGAGCGCGAGACGGGCAAGTTCGAGAAGTATTTCAGCGAAAAGCCCGGCCAAGGCTCCTGACCAACCCCTCGCCCAAGGGGTGCAAGCCTTTCTTTGGGCTGAATTTTATGCTAGGGTGACAATGACGTGGCGAGAAGCGTTTCGCGCCCGCCATGTCGTTTCTGCAGAAGAGCCGTCCCCGGCCGCATACGCCTTGAACAGGCGAAGGGTGTCCTAGAGGTCTAATCCGTTCTCAAGAATGTTGCTCGCCGCAGATTTTGCGGACGGACATCTTTCGCCTTGGGCTCTCGGAAAACCTGGATGCGTCGATGGGATTGGACGAGGTCGAAGGGACTTAGCTAATGAGCAAGACTGGTCTGGATTTCTCGGTTGGAGATCACGTCGTCTATCCGGCCCACGGGGTGGGTCAGGTACAGGGGATCGAAACTCAGGAAGTGGCCGGCTACTCGCTCGAAGTCTATGTCATCACCTTCGACCACGAGAAGATGACCCTGCGCGTTCCCACCGCCAAGGCCCGCACCGCCGGCCTGCGCTCGCTCGCCGAGGGCAATGTCGTCAGCCAGGCGCTCACCACCCTGAAGGGCCGCGCCCGCGTGAAGCGCACCATGTGGTCGCGTCGCGCCCAGGAATACGAAGCCAAGATCAATTCCGGCGACCTGATCTCCATCGCCGAGGTCGTGCGCGACCTGCACCGCGCCGAGAACCAGCCCGAGCAGTCCTATTCCGAACGCCAGCTCTATGAGTCGGCCCTGGACCGCATGGCCCGCGAAGTCGCCGCCATCGAACAGATCGACCGCGACGCCGCCATCGGCATTCTGAACAAGAACCTGATCAAGGCCGTCGCCGCTTAGGGCGCCGATCTCCGCTGATCTGCGAGACGCCCGGCCCGCAAAGGCCGGGCGTTTTCGTTTGGGCCGTCGCCATTCGCGGCGCGGGCTGGCAAGGAGTGAGCATGGCGGAGCGCGCACCCATCGGTTTCAGCGACCTTCTGGCCCGGCCGCGCGAGGCGGCGGACGCCCGGATCGCCTACGGTCGGCTGGATTTGCAGTTCGGCGACCTGTGGCTGCCACAAGGACCCGGCCCGCATCCGCTGGTGGTGATGATCCACGGCGGCTGCTGGCTGGCCGACCTGCCGGGGACCGAGCTGATGGACTATGTGTCCGAGGACCTGCGCGCCGACGGGATCGCGGTCTGGAACCTGGAATACCGCCGCATCGGCCACGAGGGCGGCGGTTGGCCCGGAACCTTCCAGGACGTGGCGGCCGGGGCCGACCATGTCCGGGAGCTGGCCAAGACCTATCCCCTGGATCTCAGGCATGTGGTGTTCGCCGGACATTCGGCGGGCGGCCACCTGGCCCTGTGGGCCAGCAAGGCCAGCCCGTTGCGCGGGGAACAACCCTTCCTGCCGAGGGCCGCGGTCAGCCTCGCCGGGATCGTCGACCTGGCCGCCTATCGCGAGACCGGCCCCGACGCCTGTGGCGGACCGGGCACCATCGACGCCCTGACCGGGGCGCTGGTCCGAAAGACCCATGACCTCTATGGCGGGCTGTCGCCAGCCGCCATGCTACCGCTGGGCGTGCCGCAGGCCGTGATCTCCGGCGACCTCGACCCAATCGTCCCGTCCCGGTTCGGCGCAGCCTATGCCGCCGCGGCCAGGGTCTCAGGGGACCCGGTCACCGTCATGAACATCAAGGGCGCCGGCCACTTCGAGCTGATCGACCCCACGGCTCCGGCCTGGCGCCTGATCAAGGGCCAGATCAAATCCCTGCTGGATTGACGTTGGGTCGTGCTTGACGCGCCAGCCTCCCGCGCAAAAGGTCGCGCCAACGACTTCAGGGAGATGCGCCATGAAACTTTACGACTCGATCGGCCCCAATCCGCACGTGGTGCGCATGTTCATCGCCGAGAAGGGTATGACCATCCCCTCCCAGAAGGTGGACCTGATGGGCGGCGAGAACCGCAAGCCCCCCTACAACGAGACCGTCAACACCGCCGGTCAGATCCCGGCCCTGGAGCTGGATAACGGCCACAAGGTCTGCGAGATCCTGCCGATCTGCGAATACCTGGAAGAGGTCCAGCCCTCCCCGCCCCTGATCGGCGCCAACGCCGAGGAGCGGGCCGAGACCCGCATGTGGACACGACGTATCGACCTCAACATCTGCGAGCCCATGGCCAATGGCTTCCGCGCCTCCGAGGGGCGCGCGCTGTTCGAAAGCCGCATGAAGCTGGTGGGGCCTGAGGGCGCGGCCGACCTGAAGGCCATCGCCAAGGATCGCCTGCTCTGGCTCGATGGTCAGATGAAGGGCGATTTCGTCTGCGGCGGCCGGTTCACCCTGGCCGACATCCTGCTCTATGGCTTCCTGACCTTCGGGGCGACCGTGGGCCAGCCGGTCCCGGACGAGGCCAAATGGCTCAAGGGCTGGATGGAGCGGGTCAAGGCCCGCCCCAGCAGCGCCGCCTAGAAATCTTCCCCGCGTGAACCGGGGGCCCTGCGCCATGACGGTGGTCCGCAGGGTATGATCTGGACGGGACCGCCCCCCTTTTAGTCGGCGGGCGCTGGGATGGGGTCGGCGGTGGGGCTTCGCGGACCACGTTCCAGCTCCGCCGCCAGGACCTCCCGGTCGAGGTCGCCGTCCCAGCGGGCGACCACCAGCGTGGCCACGCCGTTGCCCACCAGATTGGTCAGCGCCCGGCACTCGCTCATGAACCGATCGACGCCCACCAGCAGGGCGAGCGCGGCGATGGGAATGTCGGGGATCACCGCCAGGGTGGCCGCCAGGGTGATGAAGCCCGCCCCGGTGACCCCACTGGCGCCCTTCGAGGTCAGCATCGCGACCCCCAGCAGGGTCAATTCCTGGGTCAGGGTGATGTGCGTGTTGGTGGCCTGGGCCAGGAACAGGGTCGCCAACGTCATGTAGATGTTGGTGCCGTCGAGGTTGAAGCTGTAGCCCGCCGGGATCACCAGGCCGGCGGTGGTCTTGCCCGCCCCGAGCCGCTGCATCTTGTCGATCATCTGCGGCAGCACCGATTCCGAGGACGAGGTCCCCAGCACGATCAGCAGCTCCTCGCGGATATAGGCCAGGAACTTCAGGATCGAGAACCCGGACATCCAGGCGATCAGACCCAGGACCACCAGCACGAACAGCAGGCTGGTGAGGTAGAAGGTCCCCACCAGGGCCGCCAGCTTCACCAGGGCGGCGATCCCGTACTTGCCGATGGTGAACCCCATGGCCCCGAAGGCGCCGATCGGCGCCAGCTTCACCACGATCTGGATGATGGAGAAGAAGACCTTGGAGATGTCCTCCAGGGCGCCGGCCACCTTGTCGCCGAACTCGCCCAGTCGGGTGCAGGCCAGGCCGGTGATCACCGCGATCACCAGAACCTGCAGCAGCTGGCCGTCGGCGAAGGCGCCGAAGAAGGTGTCGGGGATCAGGTTCAGGAGGTAGGTGACCATGTCGGGGCTGTGGTGGGCCTTTTCGACATAGTCGGCGGCGATCTTCGGATCGAGGCTGGCCGGATCGACATTGAAGCCGGCGCCCGGCTGAACCAGCTTGCCCACCACCAGGCCGATAACCAGGGCGATGGTCGAGACCACCTCAAAGTAGATCAGCGTCTTCGCGCCCAGCCGGCCAAAGGCCTTGATGTCGCTCATCCGCGCCATGCCCGCCGCGATGGTGCAGAAAATCACCGGGGCGATGGCCATCTTGATCAGCTTGATGAAGGCGTCGCCCAGCGGCTTGAGTTGCACGCCGATCTCGGGCCACAGCCACCCCACCAGCACGCCAAGCGCGATGCCGATGAGCACCTGAACATAGAGCAGCCGGAAATGGCGCAGAGCCCCCATTCGCATCTTCCCTTTCGCCGCCATGCGCCCTTGCGCTATCACCCCACCGGTCTGGCCCGGTAGCTCAGCAGGATAGAGCAGCGCTTTCCTAAAGCGAAGGTCGGGGGTTCGAGTCCCTCCCGGGCCGCCACACAGTCTCCGCTACCAGTCTCTTTCGGACGGTGCGGTGTCCAGCTGTCTGAATTCCCCCACCTATCTAGGCCTTGATCCGTCACGGGGGACCCGCGTCCAGAGCCCATTCCAGGCCATTTCGCCCGCCAATCGCGCGCCCGTCTCCGGGCGTCAGAAATCGCGACGGTTTCCCTGCTAACAGGGAAAATAACAGGGGGGGCACCATGGGCTGCGGCAAGGCCCGATGAGCTAGAGCTACGGCAACTCACTGTTTCTCTGGGAATATTCCGACCCGAGAGGTCTGCGAACGCGGAATCGAGCAGGGAAATCAATCGACCTGATCAGGGAATTACTTCCGCGGAACAGGGACCATACCGGATGGGATCAGGCCGCGAGAAGACGGTGTCTACGACCGGCCGAATGCGTTGAACCACTCGCGCTGATCGGCCCATGCGAGCGGCACCTTGGACTTCAGGATGGTGCGCAGGTTGAGCCGAGCGGGCTGCGTTCCGCACATAATAAGCTGCTGAAGATCCGGGGCCAGAAACGCCAGGCGGCTCAGCTGGCGCTGATGCAGATTCGCTGGGGCTGTGGCTTCGATCAGTTGATCCTTGGGGGTCATGGGCGAGGCCTTGAGGCTCACGAGTTCTGCGTGCGCCGCCTTCAAGCCCTGCAGCAGGCCGGGACTTGCACGGGCAGGCGCGGGATCCTGGGAGCCGTTGATCCAGGTGCGGCCGCCCCGCAGTTGAAGTCGTTGTGGCAGGACCAGGCGCACCGCGTTGGCTAAAGCAGGCTCGGTGAGCAATTGTTCGCCCGGGCGCAACAGACGCTCGAAGGCCTGGCGGGCAAGTTCCGGGTGCTCTCCGACGAACAGCTCATCGGCGTCGAGGACGACGTGGGTTTCGGTGGCCCTAAGTTCGACCCGCCGAATCCATGCCTTGAGATCAACCGGCGCAATTTCATCACGTCCCAGAAGGCGGCAAAGCTGCGCGACGATGTAGCCCTCAACGGCGGGCGCCGAGACGCGGCGGATCACATCGGCGGAAGGCGCGGCCTTCCCCACCTGCAGCGGCATCGAGATGTAATATCGATAGCGCCCACCATGGCGGCCATAGCCAAAGCTAGGACTCATGAGCTGGCCTGACGCGTCGTAGAGTAGGCCGGTGAGGACCGACGCTCCGGCTCGGGTCGGCCGCTCGCGATGCTGGTGGTGGTTCTCGACCAACTTCGCGGCCACCGCGTCGAACAATTCAGCCGACACGATCGGTGGATGCAGGCCGGGGAAAATCATCTGCTTGTGGACGATCTCACCACGATAGAGGCGGTTGCGCAGCAGATGAAACAGCGAGCCGCGGCTGATGGTGCAGCCGCCTATCGGCTTGCCCTCCAGAGAAACCCAGGCCTTTGACCTGACACCCTGCTGCTCAAGCTCGCGGGCAAGGATATTCACCGATCCGAGTTCTAGGTAGCGTTCGAAGATATGCCGCACGATCCTGGCCTCTGGCTCATTGACCGTCAGGGTCCGGCCGGCGGCGTCATAGCCCAGCGACAGCATGCCCCCCATCCACATGCCCTTGGCCTTGGAGGCGGCGATCTTGTCGCGGATCCGCTCGCCGGTAACCTCGCGCTCAAACTGAGCGAAGGACAGCAGCACATTGAGGGTCAGCCGGCCCATACTGCTGGTGGTGTTGAAGGCCTGGGTCACCGAGACGAACGAGACGCCCTTGGCGTCGAAGCGATCAACGATCTTCGCAAAATCGGTAAGCGATCGGGTCAGCCTATCGACCTTATAGACCACTACCACGTCGATCCTGCCGGCCTCGATGTCGGCCAGCAACGTCTTCAGGCCGGGTCGTTCGATCGAACCGCCCGAGAAACCACCGTCGTCGTAGGCGGTCTTGATCGGGACCCAGCCCTCACCGGCCTGAGAGAGCACATAGGCTTCGCATGTCAAACGGCGCGCAAAAGCGACCCCCGATCGGCGTCCAAGATTGACCCCTCTGGCGCTGGGGGTTGCAGTCGCCCGGCGGCGTAGCGCGGAGCCCTCGCGTAGCGCAGCGCGTAGCCGACGGGCG
>JAGNIV010000019.1 GCA_018001015.1 Phenylobacterium sp.
ACGTAGCCGGGAAATCTCGCACCGCTCCTCAAGGCTGAGCTGCTCGTAGAGCCGTCCCATGACAACACCTCCGCCAACGCAAGGTGTTGCACTTCGTTTGAGAACTCAGGGGACCCAGATTCATCCGGAGCGCCTGACGGTCATCCGAAATCCGAGCCTCGGATCGCCTTGGAAAGCTCATGACTTCACCTGGATCCCGGCCTTCGCCGGGACGAGCGGAAGGTTGGGTTGATCAGCGAGCCATTCCACTGCGCCTGAAAGCCCCCTAGATTCCGCGCATGTTCAAGCTTGGCCTCATCACCCTGGCGGCGCTCCTGGTCGCCGGCCCCGCCCTGGCCAAGCCGCCGGTCTGGATCGTGCGCGACGCCGATTCCGAGATGGTGATCTTCGGGTCGGTTCACGTCCTGCCGCCTGGCCTGGACTGGCGGCCCGCCGAGCTGGACGCGGCCCTGAGCGCGGCCGAGGACCTGTGGTTCGAATTGCCCATGGGCCAGGCCACGGAGACCGAGATCGCGGGCCTGGCGGCGTCCAAGGGCGTCCTGCCCAACGACCAGACGCTGAGCGCCCTGCTCTCGCCGGCCGGCGGCGAGGCGCTGGCCAAGGCCGGCCAGAGATACGGCCTGACCCCCGGCTTCCTGGACCGGCTGGAGCCCTGGTTCGCCGAGGTGGCCCTGGCCGGAGCCGAGTTCCGCGCCAAGGGGGCCAATACGGACTCCGGCGTGGAGAAGTCCGTCAACGCCACCGCGCCGGCCACCGCCCGGCGCATGGCCTTCGAGACGCCCGCCCAGCAGATCGCCCTCTTCGACGAGGCGCCGGTGGCCGCCCAGGTCGCCTCCCTGGAGGAAAGCCTGGCGCAGATGGACTCAGATCCCGACGCCTATGACCGGCTGATCGCCGCCTGGATGACCGCCGACACCGCCGCCCTGGTCAAGGACGCCCTGACCCCGCTGAAGACCGCCTCGCCGGTGCTCTATGCCCGGCTGGTGAGCGACCGGAACGCGGCCTGGACCCGGACCCTCGACCAGCGCCTGAAGGGCAAGGGCCGCACGGTCGTGGTGGTGGGGGTCGGCCATCTGCTGACCGCCGATGGGGCCCCGGCCCGGCTGCGGGCGCTTGGCTATTCCGTCGAGGGGCCGTAATCCGGCTCTCTACACGCAACAGGAGCCGGCCATGGCCTATGAGACCCTGATCGTCGAGACCACGGACGCCGTCACCCTGATCCGCCTGAACCGGCCCGAGGCGCTGAACGCCCTGAACAGCCAGCTGCTCGGCGAGCTATCGGCCGCGCTGGACGCCGCCGAGGCCGACGATGGGGTGCGTTGCCTGGTGCTGACGGGCTCCGAGCGCGCCTTCGCCGCCGGCGCCGACATCAAGGAGATGTCGGACAAGACCTACGCCCAGATGTTCACCTCCGACTTCTTCGGCGCCTTCGCCCGGCGGATGGAGCAGTTCCGCAAGCCGGTGATCGCCGCGGTGGCGGGCTATGCCCTGGGCGGCGGCTGCGAGCTGGCCATGCTCTGCGACTTCATCATCGCCGCCGAGACCGCCAAGTTCGGTCAGCCGGAGATCAATCTCGGCGTCGCGCCCGGCATCGGCGGCACCCAGCGCCTCACCCGCTTCGTCGGCAAGTCCAAGGCCATGGACATGATCCTGACCGCCCGGATGATGGACGCCGCAGAAGCCGAGCGCTCGGGCCTGGTCTCCCGCGTGGTGGCCCCCGACAAGCTGATCGAGGAGGCCATGGCCGCGGCCGCCAAGATCGCCGGCCAATCGCCCCTGGCGGTGATGATGAACAAGGAACTGGTGGAGGCGGCCTACGAGACCACGCTCGCCACCGGCGTGGCCCTGGAGCGGCGCCTGTTCCACTCGCTGTTCGCCTTCGACGACCAGAAGGAGGGCATGGCCGCCTTCATCGACAAGCGGAAGCCCAGTTTCAAGGGTTCCTGAGCCTTAAACCCGCTCATCCCGGCGACCGAGCTTCGGCGGCGCGAATCAGCCAAGGCCGGGATCCAGGTGAAGCCCACCCCCGCTTCAGATAAGGCGACGGCCGAAATGATGGATCATCACCCCCCGCCCGGGATGAATCTGGATCCCGGCCTTCGCCGGGACGAGCGGCCTTTCAAATGAGGCTGATCGCGTTTGGCGAGTCATTCGTCGTCGGGGCCGGGGATCCGGACCATCTGGGCTGGGTGGGCCGAGCGATCGCCGGGCGTCGCGAGATCAGCCTCTATAACCTGGGCATCCGACGCGAGGCCTCCGACCAGCTTGCCCTTCGCTGGGAGGCCGAGGCCCGCCTGCGGCTGGTGGACTATGAGCCCATGCGGATCGTCTTCTCCTTCGGCTGCAACGACAGCCATCTGGTGGACGGCGCCCCCCGGGTGGCGGTGGCCCAGACCTTGAAGAATGCGCGCGCCATGCTGACCGGGGCTCGGGCCCTGGCGCCGGTGCTGATGGTCGGTCCGCCGCCGGTGGCCGATCCCGGGGTCTGCGCCCGCACAGAGGCGCTGAACGCCGCCCTGCTGGCGCTGTGCGCCCGGCTGCAGATCCCCTTCATCGATGTCTTCCGGCCGTTGGTGGCCGGGGCCTTGTGGCAGGCCGAAGCGGCCGCTTGGGACGGGGCGCACCCCGGCGCAGCGGGCTACCAGCAGATGGCCGACCTGGTATCCGCCCACCCGGCCTGGCGGCGCTTCACAGAGCTCGCGGAATAGCGTCCGAGCCGGATTGACCCGCAAGGAACCTTCCCGTATATCCGCGCCTCCAATTTACCCGCCCGAGCGCAGGTTCGGGCGCGATCCGTTTTGAGAGCTGAAGCATGGCCAACACGCCTGGCGCCAAGAAGGCCGTTCGCAAGATCGAACGCCGCACCGAAGTCAACAAGGCCCGCCGCTCGCGCGTCCGGACCTATCTGCGCAAGTTCGAAGAGGCCCTGACCTCCGGCGACGCGGCGGCCGCCAAGGCCGCCTTCGTGGAGGCCCAGTCGGAACTGATGCGGGCCGTCACCAAGGGCGTCGTCCACAAGAACACCGGCTCGCGGAAAGTGTCCCGCCTGGCCGCTCAACTCAAGAAGATGGCCGCTGCCTAAGGCTGCGGCGCCAGGCGTCTAGCCTGGCCGCTAAACATCTGAAATATATCGATATTCTGACACACCCGCTGGTCGAAAGACCGGCGGGTGTTTTCGTGCGCTGCAGCATTTCATCCCCACCCCTGCGACGAATCTTCTCAGTTAACGGAAGGTCGAAATCCGGATTCCCTTGCCGCGCGAGGGGTCGATTTGAGTCAACGAAAATATCGACTTGAGCTGCGAAGAATCTGCGTTGACCCCCCCGGCTCCCTGACTAGTGTTCAGGTCTTAAGCGCGTTCTTCCATCCCATCTCGGATGAAAAACAGCGGCGGGAGGAGTCTATCTTCTCGCCGGCTAAGGACTTGTGTTTGTTGAACAAAGATCCGGTAAGGCGCGGGGCCTCAGACCGGGCGGGCAGGTGATGGTTGGCGATGACGATGACGACCGGGGGCATTGCGGGCAACTTGGCCGAGACGACGGCCGGCGCGATCTGGACGAAGACGTGCGTGGCGCTGAAGCGTGAGCTGGGCGAAGCCACGTTTGGATCCTGGCTGGGCCAGGCGGCCCTGCGCGAGCGCGGCGAGGACGTGTGCCTTGTGGCCGCCACCGGCGTGGCGCGGGACTGGATCCGCCGACATGCCTGGCGCCGTATCGGCGAGCTGTGGGCGCAGAATGACCCGATGGGTCGCGCCCTGGACCTGAAGTCGCGCATGGAATTCGACCAGGCCGCCCCGGCGGCGCCCATGGTCTCGGCCCCGGCCCCTGTGGCGGCTGTCGCCGTCGCGAGCACGGAAACCGGTGTCATTGAAATCGAGGTCGATCTCAGCCAGCCCCGGGTCGCGCGTCAGCAGGGCCTGCAGGACCGCTTCTCCTTCGACACCTTCGTCGCCGGCCCGGCCAATGAGTTCGCCTTCGCGGTCGCCCGTCGGGTGGCCTCGTGGGCGGACGGTCACTTCAACCCCGTGCTCTTCCACGGCCCCTACGGCTTCGGGAAGACCCACCTGCTGAACGCCATGGCCTGGGAGGCCATGCGGACGGCGCCGGGCAAGCGCGTGGTCTATCTGACCGCCGAGCGCTTCACCTCCACCTTCGTCAAGGCCGTGCAGGACCGCCAGACCGCGGCCTTCAAGGAAGAGCTGCGCAACGCCGATCTGCTGCTGATCGACGACGTGCAGTTCGTGGCCGGCAAGACCTCCACCCAGGAAGAACTGTTCCACACCCTGATGGCCCTGATCGAGGACGGCCGCCGCGTGGTGATGACCGCCGACCGCTCGCCGGCCGAACTCTCCGAGATGGAGCCGCGCCTGCGCAGCCATCTGCAGGCCGGCCTGGTCTGCGGCATCGAGCCCGCCGACCGCACCCTGCGGCTGGGCATCCTGGAGCGGAAGCTGGCCACCCTGGCCGGCCAGGGCCGCTTCGTGCCCTCGGCCAAGGCCGAGGTGCTGGAATTCCTCGCCGACCGCTTCACCGACAGCGTGCGCGAGCTGGAGGGGGCCCTGAACACCCTCGTGGCCCGGGTCGGGGGTGAAGTCGCCCGCCTGTCCCTGGACGAGGCCCAGGCCATCCTGCGCCCCAACCTCTCCTGCACCGAGAAGCGGGTGACGGTGGACCAGATCCAAAAGGCCGTGGCCGAGCACTATGGCCTCAAGCAGGCCGACATGATTTCCGAGCGCCGCGCCCGCGCGGTCGCCCGGCCCCGCCAGGCGGCCATGTGGATCGCCAAGCAGATCACCACCCGCTCCCTGCCGGACATCGGCCGGCGGTTCGGCGGTCGCGACCACACCACCGTGCTGCACGCCGTGCGCCGCATCGAGGCCCTGAAGGCCGACGATCCCGTGTTGGCCCGCGATCTCGACACCCTGCTGCGCAAGCTGCGCAGCTAGGCTTCATCCTTCCAATCAGAGATTGAAACGAAGGCCCGCCACCCCCGGCGGGCCTTTCGCTTTTGGGGATCCTCCCCCAGGCGCGTCGCGCCGATGTGGGGGAGGTGGGCCGGACCGCAGGTCCGGGTCGGAGGGGGATCAACGTAGTTGACCTCTTCGTCCGTAAAACAAGAGTCAAAGTCCCCCTCACCCGGCCTTCGGCCGGGAGCTCCCCCAGCGGGGGAGCATCTACGCCCAAAGAAAAAGGGCGGCCGCATCGCTGCGGCCGCCCCTTCGATAGGTTCAGAAGCTTAGTGGCGCCTACGCGTCTTCGCCCTGCTTGGCCGAGAGGTCTTCGCCGGTTTCCTGGTCGACGACCTTCATGGACAGGCGGGTCTTGCCGCGATCGTCGAAGCCCAGGAGCTTGACCTTCACGGTCTGGCCCTCGGTCAGGACGTCGGAGACCTTGGCGACGCGGTCGCTGGAGATCTGGCTGACGTGAACCAGGCCGTCCTTGGCGCCGAAGAAGTTCACGAAGGCGCCGAAGTCGACGATCTTCACGACCTTGCCGGTGTAGATGGCGTTCAGCTCGGGCTCGGAGACGATCGACTTGATCCACTCCTTGGCGGCGTCGATCTTGGTCTGGTCGGAGGCCGAGACCTTGATGGTGCCGTCGTCCTCGATGTCCACCTTGGCGCCGGTCTTTTCCACGATTTCGCGGATGACCTTGCCGCCCGTCCCGATCACTTCACGGATCTTGTCGACCGGGACCTTCATGGTCTCGATCTTCGGGGCGAACTCGCCGAGTTCCTGACGCGGGGCTTCCATGGCCTTGGCCATCTCGGCGAGGATGTGCTTGCGGCCACCCTTCGCCTGCTCCAGCGCCTGCTTCATGATCGCCTCGGTGATGCCGGCGATCTTGATGTCCATCTGCAGGGAGGTGATGCCGTCCTCGGTGCCGGCGACCTTGAAGTCCATGTCGCCGAGGTGGTCTTCGTCACCCAGGATGTCCGACAGGACCGCGAAGCCATCCGATTCCAGGATCAGGCCCATGGCGATGCCGGAGACCGGCTTCTTCAGGGGCACGCCCGCATCCATCAGGGCCAGCGACGAGCCGCAGACCGAGGCCATCGAGGACGAGCCGTTGGACTCGGTGATCTCGGAGACCAGGCGGATGGTGTAGGGGAAGTCTTCCTGCTTGGGCAGCATCGGACGGATGGCGCGCCAGGCGAGCTTGCCGTGGCCGACTTCACGACGGCCAGGGGCCCCCATGCGGCCGGTTTCCCCGACCGAGAAGGGGGGGAAGTTATAGTGCAGCATGAACTTCTCGTAGTACTTGCCTTCGAGAGCGTCGATCAGCTGCTCGTCATCGCCGGTCCCGAGGGTGGCGACGACCAGGGCCTGGGTTTCACCGCGGGTGAACAGGGCCGAGCCGTGGGCGCGGGGCAGGACGCCCACTTCCGAGACGATCTGGCGGACCTTGTCGACGGTGCGGCCGTCGATGCGGATGCCGGTGTCGAGGATGTTGCGACGCACGACGTCGGCTTCCAGCTCCTTGAACACGCCGCCGAGCTTGTCGGGGCCGATGCCGGCGGGATTGGTGTCGGACTTGCCGAACTTTTCCGTCGCCTTGGCCTTGGCCTTGCCGACCGCGTCCTGGCGTTCGCCCTTGGCCACGATCTTGTAGGCGGCGGCCAGGTCCTTGCCGATCAGCTTCTTCACGTCGGCCTTGATGGCGTCGGTGTCGTCGGGGGTGAAGTCGAAGGGCTCCTTGGCGGAGTGCTCGGCCAGTTCGATGATCGCGTCGATCACCGGCTGGATGCCGGCGTGGGCGAACATGACGCCCTTCAGCACTTCGTCTTCGCTGAGCTCCTGGATCTCGGACTCAACCATCATGACGGCTTCGTTGGTCGAGGCGACCACGAGGTCCATCGCCGATTCCTTCATCTCGTCGAGAGTCGGGTTGAGGATGTACTCGCCGCCCACGTAACCCACGCGGGCCGCGCCGATCGGGCCCATGAAGGGCGCGCCGGAGATCACCAGGGCGGCCGAGGCGGCCACCAGGGCGACGATGTCGGGATCGTTCTCCAGGTCGTGGGCCAGCACGGTGCAGACCACCTGGACTTCATTCTTGAAGCCCTTGACGAACAGCGGGCGGATCGGACGGTCGATCAGGCGGCTGGTCAGGGTTTCTTTTTGGCTGGGCGCGCCCTCGCGGCGGGGGAAGGAGCCCGGGATCTTGCCCGCGGCGTAGAACTTCTCCTGATAGTTCACGGTGAGCGGGAAGAAGTCCTGGCCCGGCTTGGCGCTCTTGGCGAAGACGGCGGTGGCCAGCACCATGGTCTCACCGTAGGTGGCCAGCACGGCGCCGTCGGCCTGGCGGGCCATGCGGCCGGTTTCCAGGGTCAGCGTCTTGCCGCCCCACTCGATGGTCTTGCGTTTGATATCGAACATTTTGCTTCTTTCTCATCCCGCGGGCGTATTCCCGGCGGGGGCGGACAGGGCGGGGGGTTCCCGAAATCCTCTCCAGTCAAACAGGCGGGGGTGAGGATCACTTTGGAACCCTCGGCGTGTTTGGGCGCCCGCCGAAAGGGGCGGCCCGGACCGCTTTTGATCCTCCGGCCTGTCGCGGAGGAAGCGGGAAATACAGAGAGCCTGATACGCAAAGCCCCCGCTCTCGCGGGGGCGGGACTTGGTGTCCTAGCGGCGCAGACCCAGCTTCTCGATGATGGCCTGATAACGGCCGGTGTCGGTGGCCTTCAGGTGGTCGAGAAGTCGGCGGCGCTGGGAAACCATCTTCAGAAGGCCCCGGCGCGAGTGGTTGTCTTTCTTGTGCGTCTTGAAGTGCTCGGTCAGGTTCGCGATCCGCTCGGTGAGGATCGAGACCTGCACCTCGGCGCCACCCGTGTCCGCCTCGGAGCGGCCGTGGGTCTTGATGAGCTCGGCTTTACGTTCAATCGTAATCGACATCGGTTAGTCTCCGCTCTTTGACAGATGAAAGACTCGCGACGGCTCGAGCTTGCCGGCGCGCATCTCGCAGAGCGCCACCATCATGCCCTCCGATAAGACTGAAACGGTTCGAGAACCCAGTGTGAGCCGGGCTTTCAGGGCTTCAACCTGTCGGGGAACGAGAACGATGGGCCGTCCCTGCTTAAGTCTGAAGGCGTCTTCGGCGGTCACGGCCAGCTCCGGGATGTCGTCCAGGGCGGTCTCGACCGGAAGCAATGCCTCCAGATGGCCGGGCTTATGCCCCAAATCCTCAAGCAATTCCAGTGTTATCGCCCGGTCTTCGGAGAAGGCCCCGACCCGGGTGCGGCGCAGGGCGCTGACATGGCCGCAGGCCCCCAGCATATCGGCCAGATCGCGGACGATGGCGCGCACATAGGTGCCCTTGCCGCAGCTGACCTCGATCTCGACATGGTCGGCGTCAGGGGCGTCCACCACCCAGGCGGAATGGATGGTGACGATACGGGCCGCGAGCTCCACCTCCATGCCGGCGCGGGCGAGGTCATAGGCCCGCTCGCCGTCCACCTTGATGGCCGAGAAGATCGGCGGAACCTGGGAGATCTGGCCCACAAAGGCCGGCAGCCGCGCCTCCACCTCGGCGACGGTGGGGCGCACGTCGGAGGTCGCCGTGGTCTCGCCCTCTCGGTCGAAGCTGGCGGTGGTGCGGCCCCATTCGATGACGAAGCGGTAGGTCTTGTCGGCGTCCATCAGGAAGGGGACGGTCTTGGTGGCTTCCCCGAGCGCGATGGGCAGGATGCCGGTGGCCAGGGGATCGAGGGTGCCGGCGTGGCCCGCCTTCTGGGCGTTGAACAGCCGCCGCACGCGGCCGACCGCGCTGGTGGAGGTCAGGTCATAGGGCTTGTCGAGGCAGATCCAGCCCGAGACCGGATCGCCCTTCTTGCGTCGCGCCATGGGAGTGATCAGTCCTCGTGCGTGTCGGAAGCGAGGTCCTGGGCGACCTTGGGATCGTCGAACAGCGCGTTGATGCGGCTGGCCTCATTGAAGGTCTCGTCGTGGACGAACTTCAGGTCCGGCGTGAACTTCATCTCGATGGTGCGGCCCAGCCGCCCGCGCAGGAACTTGGCGTGGCGGTTGAGGGCCTCCACCACCACCGAGAACTTCTCGCCCCCCAGGGGCTCGACGAAGCAGATGGCGTGACGCAGGTCCGGGCTCATGCGCACCTGGGTGAGCGTGACCGGCACGCCGGCCAGGTCGGGATCGAGAATCTCGTGATCGCGCATCACCTCGACAAGGGCGTGGCGGGTGAGTTCGCCGGCGCGCAATTGGCGCTGGCTGGGGCCGGAGGGCTTTCCGGCGGAATGACGTTTCATGGCTTTGACCTTCGCGGGCCTGGCCCACGGATCGGACGGGGGTCTCAGGGAAGCCGGCGCTTCTAGTGAACCCGGGCGGGCAAGTCCAGCCCTACGCCCCGGTACGCTCCCTAAAAAAGGCGATCACCCGCTGCTCGGCGGCCTTGGTGGGGCCGTCCTCCTTCAGGTGCAGGGTCAGGACCGAGTGGGGCGCCATCTGGGCCGGGGCGGCGTCGGCGTCCGACAGTTCGATGGCCTCGAAGCGATCGCCGAACTCGCGGCGGAAGGTGTCGAACCGGGCGTCGGGGACGAAGGCGTCGCTGGTGAAGCGCAGGCCGATCATCGACAGGTCCTCGTCCTCGAACCGCTGCCTGGCGCAGGCGATCTCCTTGGCCGAGACCCCGATCCCGGCGCCGCGCCTGGGGTTCTTGCCGGCCAACGGCAGGGACGGCTGCGACAGCACCGGCGCCACCACGGCGGGCTCGGTCATCATGGCCAGCGCGAAGTTGCCGGTGAAGCACATGCCCACGGCCCCCACCCCCTTGCCGCCGCAGTCGGTGTGGGCCTGGCGGGCGAGCGCGCGCAGCCAATCGACGATGGGGCTCGACTTGTCGGTGGCCCAGACATTGAACTCGCGCCGGATGCAGATCCCGCCCAGCATGGTCAGGACGCCCAGCGGATGGTTGGCCGGGCGGCCCGGCTGGCCAAACAGGTTGGGGCAGTAGACGCTCATCCCCGCCGCGGCCACCCGGTCGGCGAAGGCGATCACCAGCGGGTGCAGGCCCGGCATCTCATGGATGATGATGACGGCGGGTCCCGAGCCGCGCTTGTAGACGTCGCGTTTGCGATGGCCGTCGTCGAACTCGAACTTCTCGTAGTCGCTGAGCGCGGCCTCGTAGCCCATGGCGTTTCCCCCACCCTTGGGAGCAGCCTAGCCCGATCAGAGCTTGATGCGCAGGGTGGAAATATCGCCCTCGAAGCCGGAGAGCTTCCAGACGCCGTTCTCCTGGCTGAAGACCAGGACACAGGGACCGTCCTTTGACTTGGTCGCACAGACCCGGCCATCGTCCATCGCCTTCAGGGAGCCGGCGATGGCCACCCGGTTGGGGATCGGCTGGCCGGGCTTGTAGCCGTAGGATTCCGCGACCTTGTGGAAGACCTTGGGTTGAACCAGCGCGTCGCCAGCGATGTCGGCCAAGGCCGGGGCGAGGATGGCGCCCAAGGCGCCCCAGCCCTTTTCCACCTGCGGTTTGCGGGCTTCGGCGGTGAGGCGGGCGGCGATTTCCTGCTTCAGGGCGTCACGGTCGACATGGGCCTCGAAGGCGGCCTGATCCTCGTCGCGGATGGAGACCAGCAGGGCGTGGACATCGCCGGCCGCGTCCAGCCGCTGGGCCGTGGCGCAGCCTGAAAGGCCCATCGCCAGGGCGATCACCAGAAAGAAGCGCATCATCGTCTCCGCTTTGGCCCAGGGCCGAGTGCCCCGAAAATGGGGTGTCTTGAAGACCTTGGCGAGGGGCTATTCGCCCGGCGGGACCAAGGTCCACGCCGCGAACGCGTCGCCGGCATCAAAAAGGCCTCCCCGTTTCCAGGGAGGCCTTCATGACTCTCAAGGTCGGGCCAAGGCGGCGCTAGAGGCTGCGCTTGACCTCTTCGAGGCTGAAGCACTCGATGGTGTCGCCTTCCTTGATGTCCTGGAAGCCCTGGAAGAACATCCCGCACTCCTGGCCGGCGTTGACCTCGTTGACCTCGTCCTTGAAGCGCTTGAGCGTCTGCAGGGTGCCGAGTTCGAGGACCACGATGTCGGCCCGGATGATGCGGACGCGGGCGCCCTTGCGGACCGTGCCCTCGGTGACGCGGCAACCGGCGACGCGGCCAACCTTGGTGATGTCGAAGACCTGCAGGACTTCGGCGTTGCCGAGGAAGGTTTCGCGCTGTTCCGGTGCGAGCATGCCCGAGAGCACGCCCTTGATGTCGTCGATCAGGTCGTAGATCACCGAATAGTAGCGGATCTCCACGCCTTCACGCTCGGCGAGCTGGCGGGCCTGGCTGGAGGCGCGGACGTTGAAGCCGAGGATCGGCGAGTTCGCCCCCTTCGCCAGCATGACGTCGCTCTCGCTGATGGCGCCGGCGCCCGACAGGATGATCCGCGCGCGGACCTCGTCGGTGCCGAGCTTGTCCAGCGAGGACACGATGGCCTCCGCCGAGCCTTGCACGTCGGCCTTGATGATGACCGGCAGCTCGGAAATCTTCTTGTCCTGCAGCTTGGCCATGAAGTCGGCCATGGTCACGCCGCCGGCGACCGGCGAACCGGCCTTTTCACGCTTCACGCGGGTCCGGTAGGCGGTCAGCTCGCGGGCGCGGGCCTCGCTCTCCACCACCGCGAAGGGCTCGCCCGGCGAGGGCGTGCCGTCGAGGCCGAGGATTTCCACCGGCACCGAGGGCCCCGCCGCGTCGAGTTGCTCGTCGCGTTCGTTGAACAGGGCGCGGACCCGGCCGAAGCTGGAGCCGGCCACGACGATGTCGCCGCGCTTCAGGGTGCCGCGCTTGACCAGCACGGTGGAGACCGCGCCGCGGCCCCGATCCAGCTTGGCCTCGATGACGGTGCCGTCGGCGGTGCGGTCGGGGTTGGCCTTCAGGTCCATGACCTCGGCCTGCAGCAGGATACCCTCGATCAGGTCGTCGAGGCCGAGCTTCTGGGTCGCCGAGACCTGGATGGCCTGGGTGTCGCCACCGAGGCTTTCCACGACGATCTCGTGCTGCAGCAGCTCGTTGATCACCCGTTGCGGATCGGCGCCGGGCTTATCGATCTTGTTGATGGCCACGATGATCGGCGCGCCGGAAGCCCGGGCGTGATGGATGGCCTCGATGGTCTGGGGCATGACGCCGTCGTCGGCGGCCACCACCAGGATGACGATGTCGGTGACGTCGGCGCCACGGGCCCGCATCGCCGAGAAGGCGGCGTGGCCGGGGGTGTCGAGGAAGGTGACGGCCTGGCCGCTTTCCAGACGCACCTGATAGGCGCCGATGTGCTGGGTGATGCCGCCGTGCTCGCCCTTGGCCACGTCGGCCGAGCGCAGGGCGTCCAGCAGGGAGGTCTTGCCGTGGTCGACGTGACCCATGACCGCCACGACCGGGGGCCGGGACACCAGGTGATCGTCGAGATCCTCGTCGCCGATGAAGCCTTCTTCGACGTCGGCTTCCGACACGCGGCGGACGGTGTGACCGAACTCGGTGGCCACCAGCTCGGCGGTGTCGTTGTCGATGACGTCGTTGATCTTCAGCATCACGCCCTGACGCATCAGGAACTTGATGATCTCCACGCCGCGGGTCGCCATCCGGTTGGCGAGTTCCGCCACGGTGATGACGTCGGGAATGATGACTTCGCGCGCGGCGCGGGCGGCTTCCTGGCCGCCGCCCTTGCGCTTCTCGCGTTCACGCTCACGGGCCCGGCGAACCGAGGCCAGGGAGCGCATGCGTTCGACGGCGCTCTCGTCATCCCCGGCCACGGCCTGGATGGTGAGACGGCCTTCGCGGCGCTGCTGGGCGCCCTTGACGCGGGAGATGGCCTTGGTGGGGGCCGCATTGGCCTTGCGGCGCGTATCCTCTTCATCGTCACGACGGGCGATGGTGTCGCCGCCGCCGGGCCGCGGGGCCTGGCGGGTGGCGCGCTGAACCTCGGGCGTGGCGGGCGGCGCGTTGGGCGTCGGACGCCCGGCGCCGGGACGCGCGCCGCCGGGGCGAGCCCCGTCACGCGGCGCAGCCGGACGCGGCGCGAGGGCCGAATAACGGACGGTGTCTCCGCCGGCCGCGGGCGGGGCGGCGGGACGCGGACCGCGGTCGCCCTGGGGACGCTCGCCGCCGGGACGGCCGCCGGCCGCGGGGCGGTCGGCCTGGGGACGATCCTGACCGGGACGCGGGGCGCGCTGGCCGAAATTGGTGTTCTCGAACCGGCCGGGCGCCCGCTCGGGACGATAGGTGGTGGTCGAGGGCCGGTCGTCGCGGCGTTCGCGGGACGGCTCATAGGTGCGGGTCTGGCCCGGCTGGGCCGGAGCCTGCGGCGAGGCCGGACGCGGCGCGGGGGCGGAAGCCACCGGCTGCTGCGGGGTCGGCGCGGCGGGCGCCGGGGTCGGAGCCACCGGGGCGGCGGGCGTCGCGGCCACAGGGGTGGGAGCCGGGGCCGGGGCCGCCGGAGCTTCAGCCACCGGAGCGGGGGCGGGGGTCGGTGCGGCGACCGGGGCCGGCGGCGCGACTTCCACCGGCTTGGGCGCGGCGGCCTGGGCGGCCGCGGCGCGGGCGCTGGCCTCGCGGGCCGCCTGCTCAGCGGCCTGGCGGGCCTGATGTTCGCGGGCGAGTTCGATGGCGCGCTGACGGGCGCGTTGCTCCTCGGCCGACAGATTACCATCGGCGGTCGGTCCGCCGGCCGGACGCGGCGCGGACGGCGCCGGCGGTGTGAAGACCCGCTTCTCGGCCGGAGACGGCGCGGCCAGGTTGCCCTGGGGCGCGGAATGGGTGCGGGCGCGCTTGGTCTCGACGACCACGGTCTTGGATCGGCCGTGGCTGAAGCTCTGCTTCACCGTACCCGCGCTCACCGACCCTGCGACGCCACGCGGCTTCAGGGTGAGAGGTGCGCGTCCGCCAGGGGCGGGGGGTCGGCCGTTGTCGTTCTCGTCGCTCATGCGCTCGCTTTACATACCGGCCGGGCGTTCCGACCACGTTCAATAGCTTTAGGCGCGCGGAACGAAGTTCGTTCCGCCCGCCTCTTCAGGGCTCCTCGCGCCAACTCTCGGGAAGGAGCGGGCGGAAGCCAGAGAGTCGGTGGACGTCGAATGTCCACTGATCGGCGCCGCGCCCCGCAAGGAAGCCGGTGTGTATCACATTCTCTCCGCCCAAGGCCAAACCCAATTCCTCATTGGAATAGAGTCCGAGAAGCTTGGGCGCCCGCGGTGACTTGCGGGCCACATTGAGGATCTTGCGGCGACCGTCCGCCGCGCCGTCGGCGGCCTCGATCACCCAGGCCGCGCGACCGGCGTTCAACGCCGAGGCGACCTTTTCATATCCGGAGATAAGATCACCCGCCCGCTTGGCAAGACCCAGGCCGTCCAGCACCCGGCGACGCAGCAGGCTGTCCACCTGGTCGGCGAGATCGGGGCTGGCGGTGAGCTTGGCCTTGGCGGAGCGGGAAAACAGGCCCTTGCGCGCCGCGGTCTCCACCGAGGCGCGGTCGGCGGCGACCCACATCCCGCGGCCCGGCAGCTTGCGCGCCAGGTCGGGGACCACGACCCCGCCCGGACCCGCCACAAAGCGGATCAGGCGGTCCTCAGCCATCACCTCGCCCGTGACGATGTCGCGGCGTTCGCGCGCGACCTGAGCCAGGGTGGTGGGGACGGTGGAGGCGGTCACGCTGAGGCTTACGCCTCCTCGCTGTCGGCGGCGGGGGCTTCGGTCTCAACCTCGACGTGGGCCGGAGCCGCGGCTTGGGCGCCGCGGACACCGAACACCTGCTCTTCTTCCGAGAGCTCGACCTCGGCCACCTCTTGCGCCTCCGGCTCGGGCGGGGCCTCGACCCAGCCCATGGCCACGCGAGCCCGCATGATCAGGGCCTCGGCGTCGGCCGCGTCCATGTTGAAGGCTTCCAGGATGCCCGGCTCGCGAACCCGCTCGCCGTCCTTGCTCTCGAACCAGCCGCGCAGATCGTCGGGGATCAGGCCGGCCAGATCCTCGATGCTCTTCACGTCGCCGGCGCCAAGGGCCACGGCGACCGGCAGGGTGACGCCCTCGATCTCCAGCAGGGCGTCCTCGACGCCGTAGTCGCGGCGCTTGCCGTCCAGCTCGGCGGCTTCCTTTTCCAGGAAGTCGCGGGCGCGGGCCTGGATTTCCTCGGCGGTATCCTCGTCGAAGCCCTCGATGGCGGCCACTTCGGCGTTCTCGACATAGGCGACGTCTTCAACGCTGGCGAAGCCTTCGGTGACCAGCAGCTGCGCGATGACCTCGTCGACGTCCAGGGCTTCCTGGAACAGGGTGGTGCGCTCGGAGAACTCCCGCTGACGGCGCTCGCTCTCCTGGCTCTCGGTCATGATGTCGATCTGCCAGCCGGTCAGCTGGCTGGCGAGACGGACGTTCTGGCCACGGCGGCCGATGGCCAGGCTGAGCTGCTCATCGGGAACGACGACTTCGACGCGCTCGTCCTCCTCGTCCATGACGACCTTGGAGACTTCGGCGGGGGCCAGGCCGTTGACGATGAAGGTCGCCTCGTCCGGGCTCCACTGAATGATGTCGATCTTCTCGCCCTGCAGCTCGGCCACCACCGCCTGCACGCGCGAACCGCGCATGCCGACGCAGGCGCCGACCGGGTCGATGGAGCTGTCGTTGGAGACCACGGCCATCTTGGCCCGGCTGCCCGGATCGCGGGCCACGGCGCGGATTTCGATGACGCCGTCGTACACTTCAGGGACCTCCTGGGCGAACAGCTTGGCCATGAAGCCGCCGTGGGCGCGGCTGAGCAGGATCTGCGGGCCCTTGGTCTCCCGGCGGACGTCGTAGATGTAGCAGCGGATACGGTCGCCGATGTTGAAGTTCTCGCGCGGGATCGACTGGTCGCGGCGCATGATGCCCTCGCCGCGGCCCAGGTCGACGACGGTGTTGCCGTACTCGACCCGCTTGACCACGCCGTTGACGATCTCGCCCACGCGGTCCTTGAACTCTTCGTGCTGGCGCTCGCGCTCGGCCTCGCGGACCTTGCCGGTCACCACCTGGCGGGCCATCTGGGTCTGCACCCGGCCGAACTCGAAGGGCGGCAGGATTTCTTCGTAGGTCTTGCCGACGAAGGCGTCCTTGTCGACGCTGAGGGCCTCTCGCAGGCGGCGCGAACCCATCGGCTCGCTGGGGCCGTCCTCGCTGTCCTCGGCTTCATAGACCAGATCGTCGGGGATCACGGTGATCACGCGCTTGATGATGGTCTCGCCGGTCTTGGGATCGATGTGGACCCGGATGTCGTGCTCGGCGCCGTAGCGCGAGCGGGCGCCCTTCTGGATCGCTTCCTCGATCGCCTCGATGACGATTTCCTTGTCGATCGACTTCTCGCGGGCCACGGCCTCGGCGATCTGCAGGAGTTCAAGCCGGTTGGCTGAAATGCCGGTCAGGCTCATGATCTTATCCTCTTACTCGGGCGTCTGTTGCGGGGTGTCGGCCAGCCGTGCGGCGCGCTCATCGGCGCCGCGCTTCATCAGCTGGTCGGTCAGGATCAGTTTGGCCTCGACGATCCAGGCGAAGGGGACCAGGGCGGTCTCCGCCTCCCCCTCCAGATCGATGGCGACATTGTCGTCCTCGACCCCGGCCAGCATGCCGCGGAAGCGCTTGCGGCCGTCGGCGACGCGGTCGAGTTCAAGGCGGGCCTCATGGCCCTCGTAGTTGGCGAAGTCCTTCATCCGGGTCAGGGGCCGGTCGACGCCGGGGGACGAGACTTCCAGGGTGTATTCGCCGCTGATCGGGTCGGCGGCGTCCATCACCTCGGAGATGGCGCGCGACAGCTTGGCGCAATCCTCGACGATCATCTCACCGTCCGGGGTCTCGGCCATGATCTGCAGCCGGCGCGCATGCTCGCCGCCCATCAGGCGCAGGCGGACGATCTCGTATCCCGAGGCCTCGGCGACGGGATCCAGCAGCTCCAGGAGCGATCTATCTTCTGCGGTCTTGCCTCGCATAGGCTCGGCGGCTCTCCGGCAACAAAAAAGCGGCCGGGCCGAAGCCTGCCGCTCATAGGCGCTATCCAGCGCTTACGGACGATGTGAGCGCCTCTATAGCACTCCGCTACCGGCTTGTCAGCCCCAGGGCGCCCGCCATCTCCGAGGCGATCCGCGCGGGCGGAGCGGCGCTGAAGATGCGTATGTCGCCCTGGTCCAGATAATCGGCGAACCGGCGGGCGAACTTGGCGGTTTCCCTGGCCTCGTCGAGGTTGAAGCCGCGGCGCATCTGCCGGGCCACCACGATCCGGGTTGCAACCCCCAGGTCTTCGCTGGGCAGGAGCCGGATCGAGGTTCCCGCCGCCCTCACCCGCGCCTGGTTGGTCGCCAGCAGCTCGGCGGGCGTATCGCGGGCCAGGAATCCCGACGACAGGGCCATGACGCAGGTCGCCGGCGACTCGCTGGCCAGGGTGGCGAAGAGCGCGGCGTTCAGCTCGACATAGCGTGCATAACCCTGCCCCCGAATCACCGCGTCGATTTGGCCGACGCGGGCCATGAATTGCTGATCCAGATCGACGAAGGCGCAGCCCAGCTGGCGGGCCAGTTCGGCTCCTGCCGTTGTCTTGCCGACCCCGCCCGGGCCGATGAGGAAGATGCGCGCCATGGACGCAAACCCGAGCCCCGAGCGGGGCCGGCGTCAAGCAGGGCCTTTATCCGCGACGGCGAATGGTCCAAAGACCGCGCCTACTCTTCCTGTGTGTGAAAAGGCCATCTCCCCATGGACATTTCCAAGATCTCGGTGGGCTTCAATCCGCCGTACGACGTCAACGCCATCATCGAGATTCCGCAAGGCGGGGAACCGGTGAAGTACGAGCTCGATAAGGAAAGCGGCGCGATCTATGTCGACCGCTTCCTGCACACCGCGATGTTCTATCCCGGCAATTACGGCTTCGTCCCCCACACCCTTTCGGGCGACGGCGACCCCATGGACATCCTGGTGGTGGGGCCGACCCCCGTGGTGCCCGGCGCGATCATCCGCTGCCGCCCGATCGGCTGCCTGATGATGGTCGACGAGGCCGGCAACGACGAGAAGATCCTGGCCGTGCCGGTGGACAAGCTGCACCCCTTCTATGCGGGGCTCGACAGCTGGCGCGGCCTGCCCTCCATCCTCACCGAGCAGATCGCCCACTTCTTCCAGCACTATAAGGACCTGGAAAAGGGCAAGTCGGTGGAGATCGTCCGCTGGGCCGATCCGGAAGAGACCGGCGAGCTGATCCGCCAGGGCATCGAGCTGAACACCAAGGTGGAGGCCGAGAAGGCCGCCGCCAAGCTCAAGCAACTGAAGTAGTCAGACTCTGGTTTTTTCGAAGTCCAGGAACACCGGCGCGCAGTCGCCCAGGCGCTTTTCCTCGTAGCGCGTGGTGATGTGGTCGGCGGGCGGGACGCGCCAGTCATCGGCGCGTTCCGCCGGCCAGACGAACAGGCCGCCGGCCAGCACCCGCTCCAGGGTCCAGTCGGCATAGTCGGCCCAGTCGGTGGCGAAGCGGAGCTTTCCACCCGGCTTCAGCAGGCGGGCGAGTTCGGCCAGGGTCTCGGCCTGGATCAGCCGGCGCTTGTTGTGCCGCGCCTTGGGCCAGGGATCGGGGAACAGCACGAACACGCGGTCGAGACAGGCGTCGGGCATCCGCGCCATCAGCTCGCGTACGTCATTGTCGTGGATGCGGACGTTCCGCAGCCCCGCCTCGTCGATGTGCCGCAGGGCGCTGGCGACGCCGTTCAGGAAGGGCTCCGCGCCGAGGATCAGGATGTCGGGGGCGCGGGCGGCCTGGGCGGCCATGTGCTCGCCGCCGCCGAACCCGATCTCCAGCCAGACCTCGCGGGCGGCGGGCGCCAGGGTCTTGGGGTCGAAGGCTTCCAGCGGCGCGCGGACCTGCGGCAGCAGGCTGTCCATCAGGGCGGCCTGGCGCGGCTTGATGGGCCGTGACTTCAGGCGGCCGAAGGACCGGAGGGGCGGGTGACTTTCCATTTGTCCCGGCTCTAGCCCAGCCGCGCGTGGCGAGCCAGCAGCATACCGCCTGCGATGATGACGGCCAGCCAGATGAGGATCACGGCGCCGGCCGCGATCATGCTCACCGGACGGCGTGCGGCGGCTTCGGCGGCGGCGCGGTGAGTGTCCATCACCTGCGACGGAATCATACGGATCGCCAGCCAAAGGCCGAGCGGAACCAGAACCAGATCGTCGAGATACCCCAGCACCGGGATGAAGTCGGGGATGAGGTCGATCGGCGACAGGGCGTAGGCCGCGACGGCCAGACCCAGCAGCTTGGCGGCGACCGGCGTGCGCGGGTCACGCGCCGCCAGCCAGACGGCGTGGGCGTCCCGCCGCAGCGAGAACGCCCAGCGCCGTAGCGCCTCGATCAGAGGGCGGCTCGCAGCTTTTCCGCGAGATCGGTCTTCTCCCAGGAGAAGCCGCCGTCCTTGTCCGGCGTGCGGCCGAAGTGGCCGTAGGCGGCGGTGCGGGCATAGATCGGCTTGTTGAGGCCCAGGTGCTCGCGGATGGCGCGCGGCGTGGCGCCGCCCACCAGTTCGGGCAGGATCTTTTCCAGCTTGGCCGCGTCGACCTCACCGGTGCCGTGCAGGTCGACATAGAAGGAGAGGGGCTGAGCCACGCCGATGGCGTAGCTGATCTGGATGGTGCACTTCCGGGCCAGGCCCGCGGCCACCACGTTCTTGGCCAGGTAGCGGCACAGATAGGCCGCCGAGCGGTCCACCTTGGTGGGGTCCTTACCGGAGAAGGCGCCGCCGCCGTGCGGGGCCGCGCCGCCATAGGTGTCGACGATGATCTTGCGGCCCGTCAGGCCCGCGTCGCCGTCCGGCCCGCCGATCAGGAACTTGCCGGTCGGGTTGACGTGCCACTTGGTCTTCTTGGTCACCAGGCCGTCGGGGAAGACGGAGAGGACGTGGGGCTTGATCAGTTCGAGGATGCGCTTGGACGAGGCGCTGTTCTCGCCGATCTTCTTGGCGTGCTGGGTGGAGACGACGATCTGCATCACCTCGACCGGGCGGCCGTCCTGGTACAGCAGGGTCACCTGGCTCTTGGCGTCGGGCTCCAGGCCCTTCTCGCCGGCGTGGCGCACCTGGGCCAGCTTGCTGAGGATGTTGTGGGAGTACTGCAGGGTGGCCGGCATCAGCTCCGGCGTCTCGTCGCAGGCGTAGCCGAACATGATGCCCTGGTCGCCGGCGCCTTCGTCCTTCTTGTTGGACGAGTCGACGCCCTGGGCGATGTCGGCCGACTGGGCGTGGAGGTAGTTGGCGAACTTCGCCTTCTGCCAGTGGAAGCCCTTCTGCTCGTAGCCGATGTCCTTCACCGCGGCGCGGACCAGGGGCTCGAGCGTGCCAAGGATATCCTTGGTCATCTGCTTGTTTTCCGCCTTGGAGGCGCCCGGCTTGCCGGCCCGGACTTCACCGGCCAGCACGATACGGTTGGTGGTCACCATGGTCTCGCAGGCGACCCGGGCCTCGGGCTCGGCGGCCAGGAAGGCGTCGACCACGGTGTCGGAGATGCGGTCGGCGACCTTGTCCGGGTGGCCTTCGGAAACGCTTTCCGAGGTGAAGATATAGGAGGAACGGCTCAAGAGAAGGCTCCGGAAAAGGCGCGAGCGCCGCAGGCAGAGGCGGCGAGCTGGAACGTCGCGGAAATCCTATAAAGAAATCTTTATGTCCCGCAAGCGGCCACGGAGCCGCTGCCGATCATCGCCGCGATGATCGGCAGCGGCGAACAGGTCCTGGCGACACGGGATCTCGAGCGCGAAGCCCGCGATAGTGTCGGGGAAATGTGGTCAGGCGACTTGGGCGGGCTCGCGCGGCGCGGCCGGTTCCGGCTCGCCGTCGTCCTCGTCGACCATGGCGCGGACCAGGTCGAGGATGCGCCGACGCACGCGGGCGCGGCGCACCTTGGGGAAGACCGCCGCCAGCTCCATGCCCTCGGGCGTCATCAGGAAGGCGTGGGCCGGGGGCGGGCCGTCGCTGGAGACGGGCGCATTGAGTTCGGCGTCGGGCAGGCCGTCGAAGAAATAGGAGATCGAGGTCTGAAGCGCGCGGGCCATGTCCCACAGCTTCGAGGCGCTCACCCGGTTGGCGGCGCGCTCATACTTCTGAACCTGCTGAAATGTCAGACCGATGGAGTCCGCCAGCTTTTCCTGGCTGACTCCCAGTTCCTTGCGGCGGAGTCGGATACGCAGTCCCACGTGCAGATCGACCGGATTGGGGGATCGGTCGACGTCGAATTCCTTAGCCATGTGCTTCCCAATAGACGAGGTCGATCGCCGTCGTCAAAAATGATGACGCCTGCGTCAACTCAACGTGCTCGCCGGATGCGTCCCGCCACTGCGATGGACGCTGATAAGAGCAACATGATGGCGAATCCCGCGTCGCCGAAACTCGAATACACCGTACGGGCGAGCGCCGACGGCAGCCGAACGTCGATATTTCCTTCCTCGCCAAGGGTTAGGCGGGCGCCCAAAATGGGGCGGCCATAGGCGTCGATCATGGTTGATACGCCCGTTGGGGTGGCGCGCGCGATCGGCAGGCCCTCCTCGATAGCGCGGTAGGCGGCGATGTTGAGGTGCTGCCAGGGCCCGCTGGTGGCGCCGAACCAGGCGTCATTGGACACGTTCAGCAGCCACTTCGCCCGCCCACCGCCGCGCCGGGCGGCCTCTGACGCGAAACCCGGGAACAGGGCTTCATAGCAGATCAGCGGCTGGAGGGCCGGCACGCCATCAGGCTGGATCGGACGCGGCGGAGGTCCCGCGGTGAAGTCCTCGGGCATGTGAACAAGGCTGCGGATGCCGAGCCTGGTGGCCAGGTCCCCCAGCGGCAGGAACTCGCCGAACGGCACCAGCCGGTGCTTGTCGTAGAACCCCGTCACCCGCAGGCCGGGCGCCTCGCGGTGCAGGACCACCAGGCTGTTGAAATAGTCGACCCCGCCCGCCGCGCCGGGGCCGACCCGGTTGGCGCCCATCATCAAGGTCTGGCCGGGCGCCAGAGCATCGGTCAGGCGGCTCACATAGGGGCTGCCGGGCGCCAGCAGATCGTCAATCACCGCCGGCAGGGCGCCCTCGGGCCAGATCACGATGTCGGGGCGGACAGGCGACGCCTGGGTGGTCAGGCGGACATAGGTGGAAAACACCATGTCCAGGTTCTCCGGCTTCCACTTGTCCTTCTGGTCGATATTGGCCTGGACCAGTCGCACCAGCGGTGCGTCGGGGGCGGTCGCCTTCGCGCTCGCCAGCCGCAGGGCGCCGAAGCCGTAGAGGCCCGCCAGGATGGCGATGACAGCGATCCCGGCGACGATCCGGGTCCTGCCCCGCCGCCACAGCAGGGCGATCGAAGCCCCCAGAACGATCGTGATCCAGGACAGGCCGTAGCTCCCCACCACCGAGGCGGCCTGGGAGGGGGCCGAGCCCGCCCGCCAGCTCTCGCCGGGCAGGTCCCAGGGGAAGCCGGTGAGCACGTGGCCGCGCAGCCATTCACACAGGGCCAGGGCGCCGGCGAAGACCAACACCCGCCACGGGCCCTTCACGTCGACTGCGCGATAGAGCAGAGCCGCGAGGCCCCAGAACAGGGCCAGACCGCCGGACATGGCCAGCAGGGCGATGGGGGCCATCCAGCCCTGGTTGGCGGCGTCCACCAGGAACGGTTCGGTGATCCAGTGGGTGCTCACCGCGAAATAGCCGACCCCGGCCAGCCAACCCCGGAAGAAGGCCGAACGCCGGGGGCGCGGGCCGTCCGTCTCCGCCAGCCACATAATCAGGCCATAGGCCGCGACGCCGACGATCAGGCCGAAGGGCGGATGGGCAAGGGCCGCGCCAATACCGGCGGCCACCGCCAGGATGCGCCCCCGCCAGGCCGCCGTCAGCGACAGGTTCAAATGACGACGTCCGGCTCGGGGAGCCGGCGCACCCGCACCCGCTTCACCCGGCGCGGATCGGCGTCGGTGACCTGGAACTCGAAGCCGCCCGAATGGGGGATCACCTCGCCCCGTTGCGGCACACGGCCGGCCAGCGCCGTGACCAGGCCGGCCACCGTGTCGATCTCTTCCTCCAGGTCCGGCGGGGCCAGTTCGGCGCCCACGGCGGCCTCCAGTTCCTCCAGCGGCGCGCGGGCGTCGACATCGAACACGCCGCCCGGGCGAGCCACGACCCCGGCCGTCTGGGCGTCGTCGTGCTCATCGTCGATCTCGCCGACCACCGCCTCCACCAGGTCTTCCAGGGTGACCAGGCCGTCGGTGCCGCCGAACTCGTCGATCACCAGGGCCATGTGGATGCGGCTGGTCTGCATGCGCAGCAGCAGATCGGCGGCGCGCATGGAGGCCGGCACATAGAGCGCGTCGCGCCGCACCTTCTGCAGGATGGCGTCGGTGGCCGCCGGAGGCTTGCCGCCCTTGGGCTTGGGGTTGGCCAGCAGCTTGAAGACGTCCTTTACGTGGACCACGCCCACCGGATCATCCAGGGTTTCCCGATAGATCGGCATGCGGCTGTGCTCAGCCTCCACGAACCGTTCGACGACGCCGGCGAAGGGGGTGGTGAGCTCCACGGCGACGATGTCGGCGCGCGGCGTCATGACGTCCTCGACCCGAAGCGTCTGGAAGGCCTGGGCCTGGTCGACCATGCGGTCGCCCACCAGGTCCACCGGGGTCGGGGGGATTTCCATCCCGCCCGTGCCGCGCAGCCGTCTCAGGAAGGCCCGTATGCCGCGGCTCTTGCGCGCGACCCCGGGCGGGTCTTCAGAACTAGCCATCGTCTCCCTGTTCGGCGCCGTAGGGGTCAGGCGCACCCAGACCGGCCATGACCACGCGCTCCAGACCTTCCATGTCCTCGGCGTCGTCGTCGGTTTCGTGATCGTACCCTACAAGATGCAGCACCCCGTGCGCCACAAGGTGTTGCAGATGATGGGCGAGGCTCTTGCCCTGCTCGGCGGCCTCGCGAACGCAGACCCCGTGGGCCAGGGCCACGTCCCCCAGGTGATCCTCGGGGTTCGGCGGGGCCGGGAAGGACAGGACATTGGTGGCCGCGTCCTTGCCGCGGAACCGGCTGTTGAGATCCTGGACACCGGTGTCGTCGGTCAGCAGAACTACCACGGCGCCCTCGCGCTGGGCGGCGGTTAGGGCCGCCTGGGCGGCGGCCACCACCAGGGCGGGGGCGTCGGGAAGGTCCCTCGCCCAGGTCTCGTCCTCGATCTCGACGTCGATCAAATGGAGCGCCCGCGCTTGGCGGCGTCGGCGTCATAGGCCCGCACGATGCGCTCCACCATCGGGTGGCGGACCACGTCCTCCACGGTGAAACGGTTGACCCCGACGCCCTTGACGCCCTCCAGCAGGCCGACGGCATGGGCCAGACCGGAGTCCGAGGCGTTCACCAGGTCGATCTGGCTGGGATCGCCGGTCACCGCCATGCGCGAGCCCTCGCCCAGGCGCGTCAGGACCATCTTCATCTGCAGACGGGTGGTGTTCTGGGCCTCGTCGACGATGATGAAGGCGTGGCTGAGCGTGCGGCCGCGCAGGAAGGCGATGGGCGCGACCTCGATCTCGCCCTTCTCGCGCCGGCGTTTGAACTGGTCTGCGCCCAGGATGTCGGTCAGGGCCTCCCAGACCGGGGCCATGTAGGGATCGACCTTTTCCGACAGGTCGCCGGGCAGGAAGCCGAGGCGTTCGCCCGCCTCCACCGCCGGGCGGCTGACGATCAGACGCTCCACCTCGCCGCGCAGCAGCATGCCCGCGCCGTGGGCCACGGCCAGGAAGGTCTTGCCGGTGCCGGCGGGGCCTAAGCCGAAGACCAGCTCGCAGGCGGCCAGCGCCTGGAGGTAACGGGCCTGGCCCGGCGTCTTGGGCGCCACCTGGCCGCGCTTGCCGGTGGGCAGGGCGCCCGGCGCCCCGCCGCGGCCCACACGCACCTGGCCAATCGCCACCCGCAGGTCGGCCTCGGTGATCTCCAGGCCGGCGTCGGCGCGCTCGGCGATCTGCTCCACCACCCGTCTGGCGGTGGCGCGGCCCTTGGAGTCGCCATTGATCGAAACCCCGCCGCCGGGGGTTTCGATCAGCACGTCGAAGGCGTCCTCGATGAGGGCCGCATGCCGGCCGGCCGCACCGCCCACCGCGCGGACGGCGATGTCGGAGAGGGGAATGAACTCAGGCGCCTTACTCACGCGACCTCCAATGCCAGGGACCCGGCGAGGCTCATCTTGGCCGCGCTTTCGATGCGCACCGGAACGATCTGGCCGATCAGATGATCGGGGCCGCTCACATGCACCGCCTGTAGATAGGGACTGCGGCCGGAAAGTTGGCCGGGATGGCGGCCGGCGCGCTCGAACAGCACCGGCAGGGTCTTGCCGACCTGGCTCTCGTTGAAGGCGCTCTGCTGTTCGTCCAACAGGGCGTTGAGGCGGGCCAGCCGCTCTTCCTTCACCTCTTCGGCCACCTGGCCCGGCATGGCGGCGGCAGGCGTTCCGGGGCGTCGGGAATATTTGAACGAGAAGGCGCCGGCATAGCCGACCTCGGCCACCAGCTGCAGGGTGGCCTCGAAGTCGCTATCCCGCTCGCCGGGGAAGCCGACGATGAAATCGCCGGCCATCGCCATGTCGGGCCGGGCGCGGCGGATCTTCTCCACCAGCCGCAGATAGCTTTCGGCCGTATGGGCGCGGTTCATGGCCCGCAGGATCTTGTCGGAGCCGGCCTGCACCGGCAGGTGCAGGTAGGGCATCAGGGCCTCGACCTCGCCGTGGGCCTCGATCAGGGCCTCGTCCATGTCGGCGGGGTGGCTGGTGGTGTAGCGGATGCGCTCCAGCCCCTCGATCTGGGCCAGCCTGCGGACGAGCCCCGCCAGGCCGCCCTCTCCGCCATAGGCGTTGACGTTCTGGCCCAGCAGGGTGACCTCACGCACCCCCTGTCCCGCGAGGCTGCGGGCCTCGGCCAGGACGGCCTCCTCGGGCCGGGAGAACTCCGCCCCCCGCGTATAGGGCACCACGCAGAAGGTGCAGAACTTGTCGCAGCCCTCCTGGATGGTCAGGAAGGCGGTGACCCCGGACGGACGACGGTCAGACCCCAGGCGATCGAACTTGGCCTGCGGGGCGAAGTCGGCCGACAGCCGCTCACCCTTGGCGCGGTGAGTCCGGGCGATCAGTTCAGGCAGCTGGTGATAGGCCTGGGGGCCGATCACCAGGTCCACCGCCGGCTGGCGATGCATGATCTCCTTGCCCTCGGCCTGGGCGACGCAGCCGGCCACGGCGATGGTCATCGACTGTCCGGCCGCCTGGCGGGCCAGTTTCATCTGCTTGATGTAGCCGAGCTCGGAATAGACCTTCTCGGTGGCCTTCTCGCGGATGTGGCAGGTGTTGAGCACCACCAGGTCGGCGTCCTCGGGACGTTCGGTCATGGCGTAGCCCAGCGGGCTGAGCACATCAGCCATCCGCTCGCTGTCATAGACGTTCATCTGACAGCCGTAGGTCTTGATGAAGAGACGCCGGGTGGGCGCGGGCTCGGACATGGCGGGGTTTATGCGGCTGGCGACAGGAGGGTGCAAGCCGACCAGCCGACTACTCCTCGACCGGAACGCCGTAGAGTTCCAGGCGGTGGTCCACCAGCCTGTAGCCAAGCTTGCGGGCGATGGCCTCCTGCAGGGCCTCGATCTCGTCATCGACGAACTCGATGACCTTGCCCGACTTCATGTCGATCAGGTGGTCGTGGTGGACCTCGGTGGCCTCCTCGTAGCGCGAACGGCCGTCGCGGAAGTCGTGGCGGGCGATGATGCCGGCCTCCTCGAACAGCCGCACCGTCCGGTAGACCGTGGCGATGGAGATGTGGGGGTCCACCTGGTGGGAGCGGCGGTACAGTTCCTCCACGTCCGGGTGGTCATGGGCCGCCGACAGCACGCGCGCGATCACGCGGCGCTGCTCGGTCATGCGCATGCCCTTTTCGACGCAGAGATTTTCGATCCGGTCCAAGAACCGACTCCTGATTTCCAAATGCCGTAAGGACAGGTCTAGAGGGCCGCGCCGCCAAGGTCGAGACGCATCACGACAGCGTCCACATAGATGCCGCCGCCGCGATCATAATAGCTGGGCCGACGGCCGGCGCGAACAAAGCCCTGCACGTCGTAGAGGGCCAGGGCCGGATCATTGTCCACCGCCACCTCCAGGAACATGGCGTCCGCCCCCGCGGCCTTGGCGGCGGCGGCGGCGGCCACCACCAGGGCGCGGGCCACGCCCTGCCGCCGGGCGTCGGGATCGACCGCCAGGGTCAGCACCTCAGCCTCTCCGGCCAGGGCGCGGCAGAGGATCATGCCAACCGGACCTTCCGCCTCGACGATCAGGCCGAAGGCGCCGGGGCCGCTGGCCAGGTCGGCGATCTCGTCGGCGCTCCAGCCGGGGGTGAAGGCCCGGCGGTGGACGATCGACAGGGCCTCCAGATCAGCCTCGACGGCGGGGCGCAGGATCATGCGGGCAGGTCGCGGCCGCCGGGCAGCTTGGCGTCGGGGGCGCGGAGATAGAGCGGGCGGGGCGGAACCGGCGGGCGCAGGGCGGCGATCTTGGCCACCGCCACGGGATCGGCATGGTCGGCGATCACCACATGGGCGGCGGGCAGGATGTCGGCGAGCAGGGCCGCGCCCGAACCCACCAGGGTGACTTCGCCCGCTCCCGCCAGTTCGGCCAGGCGCGCGGCGGCGGTTCCGGGGGGCAGGGCGTCGGGGGCGCTGACCGCCACGCCGTCGACGAAGGCCTGCAGGTAAAGTTGGTCACGCTTGGCGTCGAGGACGGCGAAGACGGTTCTGGTCAACGGCTGGGCCAGGGCCTCCAGCACGCCGACTCCGATCACCGGAATCGACAGGGCGGCGCCCAGGCCCTTGGCGAATGCCAGGCCCACCCGCAGGCCGGTGAAGGAGCCGGGCCCGACGGTGACCCCGACCCGTTCAAGCCGGGAGAATTCCAGGCCGGCCTCCGCCATCAGCTCCGCGACCAGGGGGGCGAGGCGTTCCTGGTGGCCGCGGGCCATCGGCTCGGCCCGGGACGCCAGCACCCGTCCACCGTCGAGGACAGCGGCCGAGCAGGCTCCCAGGCAGGTGTCTATGGCGAGAAGGATCAGAGGGTCTGCTCGACCCGGGTGACCTCGGGCACATAGTGCTTGAGCATGTTCTCGACGCCGGCCTTCAGGGTCGCCGAGGACGACGGGCAGCCGGAACAGGCGCCGCGCATATGCAGCCACACGACGCCGGTCTCGGGCTCGAAGCGATTGAACAGGATGTCGCCGCCATCCTGGGCCACGGCCGGGCGGATACGGGTGTCCAGCAGGTCCTTGATCTCGGCCACCACCTGGGCGGTGTCGGCGTCGTAGACCGCCTCGTCGTCATGACCGCCGCTTTCGGCGCCGGCCTCGGCGGCGAACAGCGGCCGGCCCGAGGCGAAGTGATCCATGATGGCGGCCAGAACCGGCGCCTTCAGGTGCGGCCAGTCATGGTCAGGATGCTTGCCCACCGTGACGAAGTCGGCGCCGAAGAACACCCGGTCGACACCGTCGATATCGAACAGGTCCGAGGCCAGCGGCGAGGCCTCGGCTTCCAGCGGGCTGCGGAAGTCGCGCGAGCCTTCGGCAAGGACGGTCTGTCCGGGCAGGAATTTCAGGACCTCGGGGTTCGGCGTGGGTTCGGTCTGGATGAACATGGGCCAGATGTGGCGCGAGAACAGGCAATGCGCAAGGTTTGGCGGGCCCGGGCGGTCTCCTGAGCGGTGCGCCTGCGACCAGACGCCTGCAGGCATGGCCATGCTGCGATTGAACGGCGGTGGGAAAGGGTGTATCGCGCCCGCCGCACACGGCATTCGGGCCGAACAAGGGAACCACCTTTTTGGTCCCGGAGACTTTGGATGGCTGATCCGGCCAGCGGCGCCCCCGAGGCGGCGGAGGATTCGCTGCACGCCCCCCATACCGATAGCTTCCGCGCCCTGGCGCTGGGCGCGATCGGCGTGGTGTTCGGCGATATCGGCACCAGCCCGCTCTATGCGATGCGCGAGGCCCTGCATCACACCCGCGACACGGTCTCAAACGAGATCGCGGTGCTGGGCGTGGTGTCCCTGGTGACCTGGGCGCTGATCCTGATCGTCACCATCAAGTACGTGGTCTTCCTGATGCGGGCCGACAACAAGGGCGAGGGCGGCACCCTGGCCCTCATGGCCCTGGCCCAACGCTCCCTCGGTCGCCGCTCGACGGCGGTGTTCTTCCTGGGCGTGATCGGCGCGGCGCTGTTCTACGGCGACGGCATCATCACCCCGGCCGTCTCGGTGCTCTCGGCGATCGAGGGCCTTAAGGAAGCGCCGGGGATCGGCCACCGGATGGACGCCTTCGTGGTGCCGATCTCGGCCGGCATCCTGGTGGCCCTGTTCATGGTCCAGGCCAAGGGCACCACCAGCATCGCCCGCTTCTTCGGCCCCATCACCGCCCTTTGGTTCCTGGTCCTGGGCGGGCTGGGCGCCTATCACATCGCCGACGACCTCTCGATCGTCCGCGCCCTGCTGCCCCACTACGGCGTGATCTTCCTGTGGGACAATGGCCTGCTGGGCTTCATCATCCTGGGCAGCGTCTTCCTGGCGGTGACCGGGGCCGAGGCCCTCTACGCCGACATGGGCCATTTCGGAAAGAAGCCGATCCAGGCCGCCTGGCTGATCCTGGTGCTGCCGTCCCTGCTGCTGAACTATCTGGGCCAGGGCGCCCTGGTGCTATCCAACCCGGCGGCGCGGTCCAATCCCTTCTTCGAGATGATCCCGGAGGTCATCTACTGGCCGGTGCTGCTGCTGGCCACGGCGGCCACGGTCATCGCCTCCCAGGCGGTGATCACCGGCGCCTTCTCAATGACCCAGCAGGCGGTGCAGCTGGGCCTGTTCCCGCGCATCGACATCCGCCGCACCAGCGAGACCCAGGCGGGCCAGATCTACGTGCCGCAGGTCAACACCATCCTGATGATCGGGGTGCTGGTGTTGCTGTTCACCTTCCGCAACTCCTCGAACCTGGCGGCCGCCTACGGCATCGCGGTGACTGGGGCCATGTTCGTCGACACCCTGCTGTTCTTCGTGATCATCAAGCACATGTGGAAACGGCCGACCTGGCAGGCCTGGCTGGCGGCGGTCGGCTTCGGCGCGCTGGACGTCACCTTCATTTCGTCCAACCTGCTGAAGATCCCGCAGGGCGCCTGGCTGCCGCTGGTGCTGGGCCTGGTTCTGGTGGTGATCATGTGGACCTGGACCCGGGGCGCCCAGATCCTCACCGACAAGACCCGGCGCGACTCCGTGCCCCTGCTGGAGCTGTCGGAAATCCTCAAGGCCCGCGCCCCGCACCGGGCCCACGGCACCGCGATCTTCCTGACCTCCGATCCGGATGTGGCGCCCGTGGCGCTGATGCATAACCTCAAGCACAACAAGGTTCTGCACGAGAAGAACATCATCCTCACCGTCCACACCGCCGAGACCCCACGGGTGAAGGAAGACAATCGGGTGACGATCGAGCCGATCAACGACGACTTCAAGAAGGTCACCATCAACTACGGCTTCATGGAGAGCCCCAACCTGCCCAAGGCCCTGGGTCTGTGCCGCAAGCTCGGCCTGAAGTTCGACATCATGGCCACCAGCTTCTTCCTGGGCCGCCGCTCGGTGGTGGCCTCGGCCCAGTCGGGCATGCCGCTCTGGCAGGACAAGCTGTTCATCTTCCTGATGCGCAACGCCGCCAACCCCACCGACTTCTACAAGATTCCTCCCGGCCGCGTGGTGGAGCTCGGAACCCAGGTGACCGTCTGATGTTGCTGTCTCTCCTGGGCGACGCCCTGTGGATCATCTCGCTCTCGATCATGGCCTCCACCACCCGAGGGGCCTGGGGGCGGATCGATCCGGAAACCAAGGTGCCGCTGCAGTTCGCGCTGAACGGCAAGCCGACCTTCCGCCTCAAGCGCAACCTCGCCCTGCTGGCCATCCCGACGATGGCCTTCTTCCTGGGCCTGGCTCTGGTGGCCTTCAACCGCAACGCCGGGGCGACGATGGAGCAGTCGGTGATCCTGTTCGGCGTGCGGGCCACCGCCGCGGCCCTGATCGCCGTCGGCCACCTGCGCTGGCTGAAGGCCGCCCTCGACCAGCTGCAGAGCGAAGGCGCGCTCAAGCCTTGATACGCCGGGCCTTTGGCCCCTATACGCCCGCGTCGTCCACTTCCTGCCGAAAGTCCGCACCGCCATGTCCAAGCCCGCGATCAAGAAAGTCGTCCTGGCCTATTCCGGCGGTCTGGACACCTCGATCATCCTGAAGTGGCTGCAGACCGAGTATGGCGCGGAGGTCATCACCTTCACCGCCGACCTCGGCCAGGGCGAGGAGCTCGAACCCGCCCGCGCCAAGGCCCTGGCCGCCGGCGTCAAGCCCGAGAACATCTTCATCGAGGACGTGCGCGAGGAGTTCGTGCGCGACTTCGTCTTCCCGATGTTCCGCGCCAACACCGTCTATGAGGGCCAGTACCTGCTCGGCACCTCCATCGCCCGGCCGTTGATCGCCCAGAAGCAGATCGAGATCGCCCGCAAGATGGGGGCCGACGCCGTCAGCCACGGCTCCACCGGCAAGGGCAACGACCAGGTCCGCTACGAGGTGGCCTATTACGCCCTGGAGCCGGACATCCACGTGATCGCCCCCTGGCGCGAGTGGGACTTCAAGAGCCGCGAGGCCCTGCTGGACTTCGCCGAGAAGCACCAGATCCAGATCGCCAAGGACAAGCGCGGCGAGGCCCCCTTCAGCGTCGACGCCAACCTGCTGCACTCCTCCTCCGAAGGTAAGGTGCTGGAGGACCCGGCCGTCGAGGCGCCCGAGTTCGTCTATATGCGCACCATCGCGCCGGAGGACGCGCCGGATAAGGCGACGGTCTTCACCATGGACTTCGAGAAGGGCGACCCGATCGCCATCGACGGCGTGGCGATGAGCCCGGCCACCCTGCTCACCAAGCTCAACGAACTGGGCTACGCCAACGGCGTGGGCCGGCTGGACCTGGTGGAGAACCGCTATGTCGGCATGAAGTCGCGCGGCGTCTATGAGACGCCCGGCGGCACGATCCTGCTGGCCGCCCACCGGGGCATCGAGAGCATCACCCTCGACCGCGGCTCCATGCACCTGAAGGACGAGCTGATGCCGCGCTATGCGGAGCTCATCTACAACGGCTTCTGGTTCACGCCCGAGCGCGAGATGCTGCAGGCGGCCATCGACCACAGCCAGGCCATGGTCTGCGGCCAGGTGCGGGTGAAGCTCTACAAGGGCAACGTCACCATCATCGGCCGCACCAGCCCCTACTCCCTCTACGACCAGGACCTGGTCACCTTCGAGGAGGGTAAGGTCGCCTACGACCACAACGACGCCTCGGGCTTCATCAAGCTCAACGCGCTCCGCCTGCGGGTCGCCGCCAAGCGGGACAAGCGCGTCAAGGGCTGAGACCCAGCCCGACCGGACAGCAAAACGCCCGCCTCCTGGTCAGGAGGCGGGCGTTTCTGTGTGCGAACCCTCGTCCTAGGGCGCGGGGCGCAGGACCCGGGGGCCAAGGTTGTCCATGACGGCGCGGGCGTCGAAGGCGCGGGTATCGGCTTGCGGCTTGGCGCCCCTGTGCATGACGATCTCGGCGCTGGCCTCGAACCGCTCCACCGTGCGGACGTCCATGCGGTCGCCCCAGAAGGGGTCGCCGAAGAAGGGGTCCCAGGAGCGCCAGCCGTAGCCGCCGCCATAGTAGCGCCAGGACGGCCGCCAGAAGTTGTACGAGGGCCCGTACCAGGGCCGGTAGAAGGGATCGGGCTCGACATAGGTCCGCGCGTCGCGGTCGGTCTGGCGGTCCACCACCGCGAACCAGTCGTAGCCCTGGGCCACGGTCAGCTCGGCGGCGCGGTAGAGCAGATAGCCCTCCACGGTCTCGCGGGATGTCAGGCTGTTGCCGGCGAAGTTCACCCGGAAACGGTCGGCCTCCAGCCGCACCTCGGAGAAGCCGCCGGAGGTGGCCTGGCCGCGGATGTTGGGCTGGTAGGGGGTGGCGGTGGCGCAGGCCGCGAGCGTGGCCACAAGCAGGGCGCTGGCGGCGAGGGCGGCGTATCGGCGGGTCATGTCTGGCTACCCAAGTGAAGCGTCTGGAACATACCAGCCGAACACATGGGCTTAATTTTGGTTGCCGCCAAGCATTTGATGTCAAAGTCGAAATGCGGAAAAATCGGCGCGCGTCCGTCTTGAATCGGACGCGCGCCAGTTTTGTCCTCGGGGGAGGAAACCCGCCCGGCGCTGGGGAGCGCCGGGTCAGGATCTCGTCAGACTGGAGGCCTGAGGCTCCAGTTCAAAGTGGGCGCGCGTCGGGCGGGTTAACCGGATTCCACCGAACCCTGACGCGCTCCAGGGTCAGAACTCTTCCCAATCCTGGGTCTTTTGCTGCGTGGCCGCGCCGCCGAAATTGGCGCGGATCTTCTCAGCCATGCGGCGTGGCGGGGACGCCGCGGGCCGCGACGCCGGTCCGGCCGCCTGCGGGCGCGAGGCCCGCGGCGGGGCGGTGTCGGCGCCGGTGCGGAAGTCGCCCATCAGGCGGCGCAGCTCGACCGCCTCGCCGTTCAGGGCATGGGCCGCGGCTGTCGACTCCTCCACCATGGCGGCGTTCTGCTGGGTGACCTGGTCCATCTTGTTGACGGCGGCGTTGACCTCGTTGAGGCCGGTGGCCTGCTCCTTGGCCGAGGCCGCGATCTCACCGACCAGGCCGTCGATCTCGTCCACCTGGGCCACCAGCATCTCCAGGGCCTGACCGGTCTTGCCCACCAGCTGCACGCCCGAGCCGACCTGGGTCGATGAGGCGCTGATCAGGGCCTTGATTTCCTTGGCGGCTTCCGCGGAGCGCTGGGCCAGGGCCCGCACCTCGGAGGCGACGACGGCGAAGCCCTTGCCGGCCTCCCCGGCGCGCGCCGCCTCGACCCCGGCGTTGAGGGCCAGCAGGTTGGTCTGGAAGGCGATCTCGTCGATCACCCCGATGATCTGGCTGATCTGGGTGGAGGACTTCTCGATCTCGCCCATGGCCAGGACGGCCTGACGGACGATCTCGCCCCCGTCGGCCGCGCCGGTCTTGGCGGTCTGCACCACGGCCCGGGCATGGCTCGCTCCGTCCGCGGACTTCTTCACCGTGGCGGTGATCTCGTCCAGGGCGGCGGCGGTCTCTTCCAGGCTGGCGGCCTGTTGCTCGGTGCGGCGCGACAGGTCGTCGGAGGCGCCGGCGATCTCTTCGGCGCTGGAGCCGATCTGCGAGCTGGTGGCGACGATGACCTGCATCGCGTCCCGCAGTTTGGCCACGGCGGCGTTGAAGTCGGCCCGCAGGGCTTCATATTCCTCTGGGAAAGCCTGCTCGATGGCGTGGGTCAGATCGCCCTGGGACAGGCGCGACAGGCCGTTGGCGAGGGTGGTGACGACGGCGGCCTGGGCGGCCTGGGCGTCGGCCCGTTCCTTCTCGACCCGAGCGCGAGTCGCTTCTTCCCGGGCGGCCGCGGCCTCCTGCTCCTCGCGCATGGCGGTGAGGCGCAGCTGATTGTCGCGGAAGACGCCCAGGGAGCCGACGATGGCGCCCAGTTCATCGCCGCGGGCGATCTTGTCGAGGTCCTGTTGGTTGTCCCCGGCGGCCAGCTTCTCGGTGGCGCCGGCGATGCTCTCGATGGCGCGCTTGACGCCCAGGATGGTGGCGATGGAGATCCCCGCCACCGCCAGAAGGGTGAGGAGGGCGCCGCCCACGGCGATCTTGCCGGTGAGCGCGGCTTCCTCGGCGCTGGCCTTGGCGTGGGCCTTGGCTTCCTGCTGAACCAGGGCCGTGGCCCCGTCCAAGGTGGTGGTCATCCGATCGTACTGGACCTCGAAGGGCTCGACGAAGGCCGCGGCCGTGGCGAAGTCGATGCCGAGCATGGAGCCCACGACCTCGATCCCGCCGCGATAGTCGGTCAGGTCCTTCATCAGCGCGTCGAGGCGCTTCTGTTCGGCCTTGGGCAGCTTCCCCTTCACCTTGGTCAGCTCGGCCTTGATGGAGTCGACATCGGCCATCAGCTTCTGGAGCTGGGCCGTCGAATCCGTTCCGGGCGTCGCGGCGGTGTGGGTCATAAGCAGGTAGAGGTCGCCGTGCACCGCGGTGATGCGCTTGGCGATGCGGGCCAGGTCCAGGCTGACGGCCATGTCCTCGGCGACGATGCGCTCGATGGCCTTGGACTGCTGCTGCTGACTCCAGACGGCCCCGCCAGCCACCAGGGCCAGCACGAGGACGGCGAAGGCGGGAGCGAACGCCATCTTCACGACGAGTGAGAGGTCGGCGAGGCGGAAGGTCTTCATCTCATATCTCCGAAGGAAAGCGTGACCCCGCCGCGGCGCGGCGGGGTCGGCTTAGCTCACCAGGTCTTGCTGAGGGTGAATTGCACCCGACGCTCGGCCTGCAGACCGCTGGGGCCCTTGGCTTGCGATTCGCGGGCGTGGAGCAGATTGACCCCATCCACACCCATCACGATGCCGTTTTCGAGCTTGTAGGACACCCGGCCGGCCAGGGTGGTGTAGGCCGGGACGGGCTCGAGCAGGTTACCGTTGTAGGACGAGAACTTGCTGACCTGATGGACGTAGCCGTCCACCGCCCACTGCGCGTTGGCCCAGCCGAGGGCCAGGTTGCTGCGGTACTTCGGCGTCGTGGCCTCAAAGTCCACCTTGCGCAGGATCAGGGCCGCCAGCGTGAGCGCCGGCTTGTCCTCGATCTTGGTGTAGGTGGTGTCGGCGGACCAGTGGAAGCCCGTCCCGAACTTGCCCGAGGCGGCGAGCTCGGCGCCCTTCATCTCGGAGTCGCCGGTGTTGGCGTACTGGTAGGCGTTCCAGGTGGTCGCGGTGGCCGGGATGCTGACGATCGCGGTCGAGAACTGGCCCTTCACGCTTTCGGTCTTCTGCATGAAGACCTTCAGGCTGGCCTTGGCCCGCAGCGCGGGCAGGTCGCGGTCATAGGTCAGCTGGTAGTTGGTGACGATGGCCGGATCCAGGAACGGGTTCCCCTCGATCAGGAAGCCCACGGGCGCTGGGGTGGCGGGCGGGATGATCAGGCCGCCCAGTTCCAGCAGGGTCGGAGCCTGGACGCCACGGGCGTAGGTGGCGCGCAGGGTGTCGGCGTCGGTGGCCTTGAACACCGCGCCGAGATTGACGCTGGTTTCCTTGATGTCGCGATCCCAGAGCGCGTTGCTGGTCTGCGGCACGCCGGCCGGGAAGGGCCCGGTGCGTTCCAGGGACAGATTGTCCAGGCGCGCGGCGGCGGTGAGGGACAGCTTGGGATTGACCGCCCAGTTCCACATCAGCGACGGGGCCAGGACCTTGTAGCTGATCTTGGCGCCCGAGTAGGAGGCGGTGTCGAGCTGGTTGTCGCGGTATTCCAGACCCACGCGCACGGTATGCGCCGCGCCGATCTTGAACAGATCCTCGACGCTGACCACGGTGATGCCGTTCAGGTAGCGGCGGCCCGGCGTCAAGGCGTCCAGATCGTTGTGATAGCCCTGGACCTGGATCAGGCCGAGCTTGGTGTCGGAGGTGACCGTGGCCTTCAGGGAGTTGGTCTTGATGCGGTGGGCGGCGTAGGCGAAGGTCGAGATGACCTGGGAGGCTTGGCCGTTCGAATAGGACCCTTCGACCCGCAGCTGGGTCTTGGCGCCGAGCTCGGCGACCGCGTCGAGATTGGCGTGCAGGGTGGTGGGGTTGTGGATCATCGCGGCGGTGACGGCCGCGCTGTTGTCCTTCCACTCGTTCTGGTGCTCGCCGCCCGCCGAGATGCGGACCGAGACCTTTTCGCCCAGGTGCATGGTCTTCACCACCGAGACGAAGTTGCTCTCGCTGGTGCCGGTGCGCAGGTCGATGGCGTTGGCGTCGTCGAACTTCGGGTTGAAGGTGATGATGTTCACCACGCCCGACACGGCGTTGAAGCCGAAGATCGCGCTGTTGGGCCCGCGCACCACTTCGATCTGGCGGATTTCGCTCAGGGAGATGGGCAGGGCGGTCCAGTCGGTATAGCCGAAGTGGTCGAGATAAACTTGGCGGCCGTTGATCAGCACCAGCAGGCGCGGCGAGCGCGCCTGGTTGTAACCCCGAATACCGACGTCGGACTGGCCGGCGGCGAAGTTCAGCACATCCACGCCGGCCACGCGCGACAGGATGGTGGGGAGGTCGGTGGCGCCCGAGCGCTTGATGTCGCTGGACGAGATGATGGTCATGTCCACCGGCACCTCGGTGGAGCGCTGCGGCGAGCCGGTGGCCGAGGTGGTGACCGGTTCGTTGAACAGCTGCTCGAGCGAGCCGTAGTCGATGGATTGGGCCTGGGCCGCGGAGGCGGCCAGCGCGAGGCCGGCGGCGGCGCCGGCGAGGAGGATTTGCTTTTTCATCAGTGTCTTTTCCAAGCCGTTCGGGCTCAGATCTCCTTGATCATCATGCGGAAGGCGGCCTTGAAGGTCGCGCCCACGGCGGCGGCGGCCGCGCGGTTGACGGTGATGTCGACCTTGGGTTCGGTGGCGACGCCCATGACGCAGGCGCCGGACTTCACGCAGGCCGGGTCGGATCCGACAGTCACCAGCTTCTTGGCCTTGGCGGCGGGACCGACGGCGCCGTAGTTGACGCCTTCGGTGATGTAGAGCGCCGCGACACCGCTGACCCCGCCAACGGCGGAGGCTTCGACAGGCTTGCCGATCAGGGTGACCGCGCCGGCCGCGTAACCCGCGCCGAGGGCCGCCATGATGGCGTTCTTTTCAGCGACCGAGCCCGGCTTCGCGGGATCAAAGACAACGCCCAGGACAGCCCGGCCCGTGGGCCCGTTTTCCAGGAAGGTCAGCGCCCGACCGGCGACGGCCAGGTCCTTGGCCGGGTCGGCGTGACCGACCATCGGCGTCGCCAGGACAAGGGCCATGGCCCCCGCCGACAGCAATTGTTTCATGGAGATAGACATTTAGCCCCTCTGGTCGTTGGTCCGCGCCGTTCTGGCGTCGGTGGTGGTTCGGGAAGGAATGGAAGGAGGCCCGTGGCTCATGCCGCGGGGCGTGTTGAGTGGTTCACCGGGTCTCGCTGATGGAGAGGACGGCGAGGTGTGGTCTGGAAGCCGCGGGTCAGGCGCCGCCGCTCGGTAAGCAGGGACTGGCCCGGCAGGGGCAGGGTGACGCCGTTGTCCGCGTGGTCGCCGACGGGGCCGCTGTGGGCCCTCATCGCGATCAGGTGTTTGGTGCGTTCCGACATCTGGGTTCCCTCGCCCACCGCGGGCTGAACGAGGGGAGGTTTGAACGCCTCAATGGTAAATAGAGGTTAAGGCTGATTGTCAGAACGTGATATTTGAGACTGTGTTTTGCTATTGGTTCATGTCTAGCGCGGCATTACTTGTGTATAGGCCATGTTCTTACTCTCGGTAATACCCGAGACTAGGCCGAGATTTTAATCCATTGTTGCGGGATTACATAAGTTTGTACGCTGGGGGCCACCCAAGTAACTCTGGACTTAAGCTTCCGGGGCCTCGCTTAGCCTTGGCCCTACCGCGGTAGGGCCAGCCTTGAGGACTGGCGCCCAAGCTTAACCTTACTGGTTTGGAACCTATTGTCGCACCCCCCACGGTGGCGCTTTGTCGCACCTTCTAAGGTGCTGATTTCCCTGGCCGAAACCCGGGTCGGGCATAGGCGCGCACGCTCAGCCAGGACTTCCACGCCCTGACGGAGCGCTGCGACCTACCGGCGGAAGGCCATGAGGGCCGCCGCGGTGATCAACAACACCCCCACAACGACCTGGAACCCCCGGCGGAAGCGCGGCTCGGCCATCCGCCGGGCCAGGGCCGCTCCGCCCAGGCCATAGGCGCTCATGGAGATCACATCGAAGGCGATCGTACCGCAGGCGAAACAGGCCAGCTGCAGGGACAGGGGGCGGTCCGCGTCCAGGAAAGGCGGCAGGACGGCGGTGAAGAACAGGATCGCCTTGGGGTTGGAGATCTGCACCGTGAAGCCGTCGCGCCAGGCGTGCGCGCCGGGCTGGATGGAGGCGGGCTTGAGCTCCCCCATCGTCTCGATCCGCGCCGCCAGCAGGCTCTTGAGCCCTAGCCAGGCCACATAGCCGGCGCCCGCGTAGGCGATCAGGTGGAAGACCTGGGGAAAGGCCAGGACCGCGGCCCCCAGCCCCAGGGCCGCCACCCCGAACCAGACCAGGGTGGCGCTGTTCATGCCGGCCACGGCGATCAGGGCCGCCCGCTTGCCGCGCTCGGCCCCGATGGCGATAGCGAAGACATTGGCCGGTCCCGGGGTCACCGCCATCACCGCCATGACCCCCAGGAAGGTGGCGTAGCGGGCCGGGTCAACGGGAAGGGCGGGCATGGGGGCGGTTCGCGCGTCAGGGGGCTGTGAGACCTGAGCTAGCCTGTCCGACCACGCCGCGATAGGCGCCGAAGGGTTGCTGCGCAACCGCACCCCATAGGATACGCGGGCTTCGCGGCCGCAGGGCCGGCGCGCCCAGGCCGCGCTAGGCTGACCCTTCAGAAAACCTGCGCGAGACCCGAGTTAATCCCTATTGTTCCGGTGGGGAATTTCCACCACATGGGTTCGGTGCAAAAGGGGCGACCTGATGAGCTCTGAAATCTGGCTGTTCGTGGCGGTGGGCTTCGCGGCCCAGCTCGTCGATGGGGCGCTGGGCATGGCCTATGGGGTGATCTGCTCCACGGTGCTGCTGGCCCTTGGGGTGAGCCCGGCCAACGCCTCGGCCAGCGTTCACGCCGCCAAGGTGTTCACCGGCGCGGCCTCGGCCATCAGCCACATCTATCACCGCAATGTCGGCTGGCGCCTGCTGCTGCTGCTGGCCCTGGGCGGGGTGCTGGGCGGGATCGGCGGAACCTACCTGCTGACCTCCATCGATGGCGACGTGATCAAGCCCTACGTGGTGGGATGGCTGGGGCTGATGGGCCTGATCATCCTCTACCGCGCCTGGCGCCAGACCCGGCCCAAGCTGTTCTCCTGGCGGCTGCCCTTCCCGCTCGGCCTCACCGGCGGCTTCTTCGACGCCGTCGGCGGCGGCGGCTGGGGGCCGGTGGTCACCTCCACCCTGCTGGGCGGCGGCGCCGACCCGCGCCAGGCCATCGGCACCACCAACACCGCGGAGTTCTTCATGTCGGTGGCCGTCTCGGCGGCCTTCCTCACCGCCCTGGTCACCGGCCACTGGGAGACCACAGGCCTCACCGACCATCTGTGGTCGGTGGTGGGCCTGATCGCCGGCGGGGTCGTGGCCGCGCCCGTCGCCGGATGGGCCACCAAGGTGCTGCCGCACCGCGCCCTGACCTGGCTGGTGGGCGCCCTGGTCACCGGCCTCGCCGCCTGGCAGGCCTGGATGCTCTTCGTCTAGCGACCGCACGCAAAAAGGCTCCAGGACTGGGGCGTCCTGGAGCCTTGGGGACGCGGCGGGGCGGCCGCGTCCAGCCGGGATCTGTCGGCCGCCCAGGAGGGCGGCGGCCCTCAGATCACCAGGTCTTGCTGACGGTGAACTGAACCCGCCGTTCCGCTTGGAGGCCGCTCGTCTGGTCCTGACGTTCCCGCAGCAGGTTCTGGCCGGCGATGGCCAGGGTGACGCCATTTTGGGCCTTGTAGCCCAGGCGCGCCGACAGGCTGGCGAAGGCGTTCACCGGCGTCAGTTTGGTGGTGACCGCGTTGTAGAACTGGAAGTCGCCAACATAGTGAAGGTTGGCGTCAGCCTCCCAGGCGCCGTGCTCCCAGTCCATGCCGAGATTGCCGCGGCCCTTGGGGGTGGTCTGCTGGAAGGCGATGCTCCGGCTGGCGGTGTTGACCCCCGCGAACGGCGCGTCCTCGACGTCGGTCAGAGTGTAGTCCGCACGCCAGCCCAATTCGGGCGTGACCCTTCCCGACGCCACGATCTCCACGCCCTTCAGTTTGGAATTCGAGCCGTTGATCTGCGTAAACCCGCCATTGGTCGTCGCGGTCGGGAAGAAGTCCAAGGTCGCGGTGCTAATGCCGGTCTTGATGTCCTTCCAGTCCTGGCTGAAGAGGCGCACGCCGAGCTTAGCCTTGATCGGGGCGAAGTCGTGGTCGTAGGCCAGCTCATAATTGGTGACGATGGACGGCTTCAGGTTCGGGTTGCCGACGATGTCGAGGGTCATCGGCCCTGCGGCGATCGGAAGTTCGAGACCGCCGAGTTCGATCAGGCTAGGGGCCTGCACGCCGCGGCCGTAGGAGAGCCGGAAGGCGTCCGCCTCGGTGGGCCGCCAGGCCAAGGTCACATTGGCGCTGGTCTTGGTGATGTCCCTGTCCCAGAGCTTGTTGTTGGCGTTCGGAGCGCGAGGCAGGAAGGGCCCGGTGCGTTCCAGGGACATCCGGTCGACGCGCAGGGCGGTGGTGGTGGTCAGCTTGTCATTGACCTCCCAGTTCCACATGCCCGACAGCGCCGCCACGTCGTAGCTGACGTCCGAAGTGTTGACGGGAGCGACGTTCAGGGTGTTGTGGCGATATTCTCCGCCGACTCGGAAGGTGTGAGCGGTGCCGACCTTGAATAGGTCTTGCAAGCTGGCGACCGTGATCGTGTTCTTCCAGTAGATTCCGCCGGCGATGGAGTATTTGGCGGTGAGCTGGTTCTGATAAACCTGGGCCTGCAAGGTGCCCAGATTGGTGTCGGAGGTGATGGTGGCCTTCCCGGAACTCGTGATCGTCTTGACGACGGCGTAGGTGGCGCCCGCGGCGCGACTGTCCTCCTGAATATTGGACCAGGATCCCTCCATCCGCAGCTCGGTCTTCTCGGCCAGCTGGGCGACGACGTCGAGATTGGCCGAGGCCGAGTGAGGATCGTGGACTTCGTGCCGGGTCGGCAGGGGGGCCGTAAGCGCCCACTCCTCCTGGCGGCTGCCACCCAGCGACAGGCGAGCCGATAGCGCCTGGCCAAGCTTGAAGGTGCTGACCAGCGAACCGCTGGCGGCGCCGTTTGTCCCGCCGCGCACGGTCAACACGTCGGTGTCATCGAACTTCGGGTTGTAGGTGATGATGTTGACCACGCCAGAGACGGCGTTGAAGCCGAACAGGGCGCTGTTGGGGCCTTTCACGACTTCGATCTGGCGGATCTCGTCGAGTTGGACGGGAATCGTCGCCCAGATGGTGACGCCGTAGTGGTCCAGATAGACCTGGCGTCCGTTGACCAGCACCAACAGGCGCGGTGAACTGGCCTGATTGTAGCCGCGGACGTTGACGTCCGACTGGCCGGCCGCGTGGTTCAGCACGTCGATGCCGGCGACCCGCTGCAGGATGCCCGGCAGGCTGGTCTCGCCGGAGCGGCGGATCTCGTCGGCGGAGATGATCTGCATGTCGGCCGGCGCCTCGGTGGAGCGCTGCGGCGATCCGGTGGCCGAGGTGGTGACGGCCTCGCCGAACAGCTCCTGCAGCGAGCCGTAGTCCATGGACTGGGCGTGGGCGGAGGAGGCGGCGAGGGCCAAGCCGGCGGCGGCGCCGGCGAGAAGGAATTGCTTTTTCATGGGTGGTTGCTCCAAGCCGGTTCGGCTCAGACCTCCTTGATCATCATGCGGAAGGCAGCCTTGAACGTGGCGCCCACGGCGGCGGCGGCCGCGCGGTTGACGGTGATATCGACCTTAGGGTCGGTGGAGACGCCCATGACGCAGGCGCCGGAGCTCACGCAGGCGGGGTCGGAGCCGATGGTCACCAGCTTCTTGGCCTTGCCCGCCGCGCCCACCGGGCCGTAGCTGACGCCGGTGGTGACATAGAGGGCGGCGACGCCGCTGGCCCCGCCGACGGCGGAGGCCTCGATGGCCTTGCCCGTGAGGGTGACCGCGCCGGCCGCGTAGCCCGCGCCGAGAGCCGCCATGATGGCGTTCTTCTCAGCGACCGAGCCCGGCTTGGCCGGATCGAACACGACCCCAAGCACCGCCCGGCCCGTCGGTCCGTTCTCCAGGAAGGTCAGGGCTCGCCCGGCCACGGCCAGGTCCTTGGCTGGATCGGCATGGCCGACCATCGGCGCGGCCAGGGCCAGGATCATGGACCCCGCCGGCAGCAGTTTCTTGAATCGGATGGACATAGCGCTCCCCTCGCCCTGTGGGCTGAATGGCGAAAGGGGATAACAAAACCGCACCGTCTGGATAGTGGTTGCGACAAAATGCCCTTGTTTGTCCAAGATGTTAATGGATGTCCAAACCTCGTATGCTTGATGCAATGCCAGGATAGTAGAGTATACAGTTCAGCACTACTTCCATATGGCGCGAGTTTGGGCCGCTCGTCGCCTTAGTGGGTGAATTTTCTCCTTGGTCTTTTGCCCGAATTGACTACCTGAGCGCGGCCCCTTGCTGGGCGCGGCACTGGCCATACCGCGGTAGGGCTGAGGCTTAAAACTGTCGCGCTTGTACAATTCTAAAGTAGAGGTTGAGGCGTCGCGTCCGAGCCGGCCGCACAGGTGCGACCGCTAAGATGCTGAAACTTGAGAAGATTATCCCCGATCCGGGGATATTTGCACGACCTCGCCCGAGGCGCCCTCGCTGCGCGGCGCTGGCCTAGCGGGGCGATTCGGAAGCTTGGCGGGCGCGCGATTCGCCGGACGGCCCTGTGGCTGTCCGGCGCAACGCCCTCGGCTAGACCGCGCCGGTCTGGACCATGGCCCAGATAACCCGCCCCAGCGCCCCGAGCAGCAGGATGGCCGCGGCCAGCATCTGGATCACAAAGCCCGCCTCGCGCTTGCCGGGATCGGCCACATAGCCCAGCGCATAGAGGATGCGTCCGAGGATCCACACCACGCCCAGGGCGGCGGCGACTCGGTCATCCCAGTAGATGGCGAACAACCACAGGCCGGCCAGGAAGATCGGCAGCCATTCCAGGGTGTTGTAGTGGACCCTGATATTGCGCTCCAGGTGAGGGTCGCCGTGCATGGCCGGCGCGGCGATGCCGGAAATTTTACGGGCGCCGCCCACCCTCAAACCCATCCAGACGTAGACGAGCAGGGCCATAACGGTGACGATGGCGACTTCGTAGTGCGGTTGCATGATTTCCCCCGACATTCCTCCGGCGCCGTTCGCGGCCGGTTCCTGGTGAAGGTGACACGCGTCGAGGCCCGCGGGAACCACCCGCCCCTCTCGCGGCGTTTTAGTCCGTCGACGGAGACGTCTGGAGGTTCCCGATGCAGCTGGAGTCCGCCGCTATCAGCGACATTCGCTACGACGAAGGCCGCGCCAAACTGTTCGTGCGATTCCTGGACGGCGACGAGTACGTCTATGTGGGCGTGCCGGGGGAGGTGCATCGCAGCTTCGTCGACGCCGACTCCAAGGGCCGGTTCTTCGCCTGCGAAATCCGCGACCAATACCCCTACAACAAGATCCGGGCCTGAACGGAAAACGCCCGCGGCCTTGCGGCGGCGGGCGTTCGGATCGTCTCGGCGGTGAGGCCTTCGCCTACTTCCGCTTCTGCTTGCGGGCGGCGTAGCGCAGGTCGCGGGCTTCTTTCTGCTTGGCGCGCAGGTCCAGGTCGCGGGCTTCCTGGGTGATGGCCTCGTCTTCGAGGCGCAGGCGCTCGGCCTCGGCGGCGGCGGCGCGCTTGATCTCGCGTTCGGCGTTGCGCTCGGCGCGGACGCGTTCCAGCTCGGCGGCCTCGGCCGCCTTGCGGGCTTCCATATTGGGATCGGTGACCGTGGGCTTGGGCTTGAAGCGCTCGAGGAGAGCCTTCTTCGCGGCGGCCGAGGTGGCCTGCCGGTCGGCGTGCTTCATGCCTTTGGGTTCGAACATGCGGTCTTAAAGTTCCTAGTCAGGGCCCGGTTCCGGTTCGCCGTCTTTTCCCCCGGATGGGGAAGTACGCCGGGCCTGCGGGATCGATCGAATTTCTGGAGCGGGCGAAGAGATTCGAACTCTCGACCCCAACCTTGGCAAGGTTGTGCTCTACCACTGAGCTACGCCCGCACTCCGTGAAACCGATCCCCGTGAGGATTGGCCCCGAAATTCGAGAGCGGGCTTATGGCAGAGGGTCCGGGGCTTGGCAAGCGGGGCTGGTGAGTTTCCCGTCTTTCTCAGCCCATGAAGCGCGGAGCCTTGAGCCGGCGCTTGTTGACGTGGTCCTTCGGGGCCTCGTTCTCGATCTCCGGTGGAAACTCGCCCTTGAAGTAGTAGCGCTGCCAGGCCTCCTTGGTGGCCTCCGGGTCCAGGCGGAAAATCCTGGCGTTGAACTCCGCCCGGTGTTTCTCCCAGACGTCGTACTGGTCGCGCAGTTCCGGGTTCCGGCTCATCGACTTGATCACCGGCTGCACCTGGGCGAGTTGCTTGTCCTGGGTCAGGGTGATGAAGCAGAAGGGCTCGCCCTTCTCGAAGCGCACCTTGCCCGGGCGGGTGAAGATCCAGTTCATCGTGAAGGGGAAGGGCAGCCAGTCGGTCTCCACCAGGCCGGCCAGGGGCTGGATGCCGTCCTTGACGTGGTTGGGTGGTCCCTGGGCGATCATCGACCAGCCGGGCGGGGTGCGGAACAGGTAGCCGGGGTGGAAGGTGACCACGCCGTGGCTGAAATGGCTCTTGGCGAAGTTGTGGAAGTCGGGGTGCGGATAGTCGGTCTTCAGCTTGATGTCGTCCTGGTGCGCCCCGCCGGTCCACTCGGCGGTGAAGGCCATGGGACAGAGGATCTCCCAGCCGGTGGTGTTGGCCATGGACAGCGGCAGGCACCGATAGGGGTGGCGCTCGGCGAAATGGTCCATCCAGGCGCGCTGGGGCCGGCCCGGCACGATCTCGGGCGGGCGCTCGGCGGTGGGATAGCACTCAAGTTCCATGGCGGGGCCTCAACTGTGACGAACCTCTGGTCTAGCCAGCCTGTCGCGCCCGCGTCCAGTTCGCTAATCATCGCGGCATGAAGACGCGCCCCGACCTGATCGCCTTTTTCGACGCCCACGGGATCGACCACGCCACCGCCGACCACGAGGCGGTGTTCCGGGTGGGGGAAGGCGAGGAGATCAAACACGGCATCCCGGGCGCCCACACCAAGAACCTGTTCCTGAAGGACGCCAAGGGCCGCCTGTGGCTGATTTCGGCCCAGGACACGACGGTGATCGACCTCAAGCGCCTGCATTCAGTGATAGGTTCGGCCCGGCTCTCCTTCGGCAGCGCCGAATTGATGGCCGACGCGCTTGGGGTCACGCCGGGCTCGGTTACCGCCTTCGCCATGATCAACGACTCCGATCGGCGCGTGACCTTCATCCTCGACCGGGCGCTGGCCGAGGCAAGACAGGTAAACTTTCACCCCCTGACCAACACCGCCACCACGACGGTGAGCCAGGCGGGCCTGCGGAAATTCTTTGCGGCGCTTGGGGTGGCGCCCCTCGTGGTGGATTTCACCACCCTGTCGGTGGTGGAGAACGGTTTCGTCCGTTGAAGACCGCGCCGCTTGAGACCATTTTAGCCGCCAGGACGTTCCAACCGCTTAGATGGGAAAGACCACAGCCATGACCCTGATCGGCGAAACAGCGCCTTCCGCCATCGGCGACCTCATCAAGGACGGCAGCGACGCCGGATTCATGGCCGACGTGATCGAGGCCTCCAGCACCGTCCCGGTGATCGTCGATTTCTGGGCGCCCTGGTGCGGCCCCTGCAAGCAGCTCGGCCCCTCCATCGAGAAGGCCGTCCTGGCCGCCAAGGGCAAGGTCAAGCTGGTGAAGATCGACATCGACCAGCACCCGCAGTTCGCGGGCCAGCTGCGCGTCCAGTCGATTCCGGCGGTCTTCGCCTTTTCCGGAGGCCGGCCCATCGACGGCTTCATGGGCGCCCTGCCCGACAGCCAGGTTAAGCAGTTTGTCGACCGGATCGCCGGCCAGGCGCCCGCCAACGAGACCGACGAGCTTCTGGCCATGGCCAAGGAGTCCCTCGGCCTCGGCGACCTGGGCGGCGCGGCCCAGGCCTATGCTCAGGTGCTGCAGGCCGATCCTGAGAACCTGAAGGCCATCGGCGGCCTGGCCCGCGTCTACCTGCAGGGCGGCGACGCGGAGAAAGCCCGCGAGATCGCCGACATGGCCCCGGAGGGCGGCAAGGACGCCGACCTTGAGAGCGTCCGCGCGGCCCTGGCCTTGGCCGCCGCCGCGCCGGAGGAGACCTCGGACCTGGAAAAGCGCCTGGCCGCGGACCCGGGCGATCACCAGGCCCGCTTTGAACTGGCCGCCGCCCTCGCGGGCCGCGGCGCCTGGGAGGCGGCGTCCGATCACCTGCTGAAGATCATCGAGGCCGACCGCGCCTGGAACGACGAGGCCGCCCGCAAGCAGCTGATCACCATCTTCGAGGCCGCCGGCCCCGGCTCCGATGTGGCCCGCGGCGGCCGCCGGCGGCTGTCGGCGATCCTGTTCTCATGAAGGGCGAGCGGGCCATACCGGGCGGCTATCAAAGCCCCGGTGACCTGCCGCAGGTGATCCCGGTCTTTCCGCTGGACGGCGCCCTGCTGTTGCCCGGTGGCGAGCTGCCCCTGCGGATCTTCGAGCCGCGCTACCTGAACCTGGTGGATGACGTGATGGCGGGCGACCGCATGATCGGCATGGTTCAGACCAGGGCCGGTGGCGAGCGCACCCGCCCCAACCTGGCCCATGTGGGCTGCGCGGGCCGCATCACCAGCTTTAACGAGACCTCCGACGGGACCTATCTGATCACGCTCACCGGCGTGTGCCGCTTCGAGGCCGGCGAGGAACTGGCGGTGAAGACCCCCTATCGGCAGGTGCGCACCGGGTTCGCGCCCTTCTTCGGCGATCTGGCCGACGAGGAGGTGGATCCCGATGAGTTCGACCGCAAGCGCTTCGCGGTCGCCCTGAAGAAGTACCTCAACCGCCGGGACCTCGACATCGACTGGGACACCGCCGAGACCGCGCCCCTGGAGACCCTGGTCACCAGCCTGGCCATGGGGCTGCCCTTCGAGCCGCTGGAGAAACAGGCCCTGCTGGAGGCCCCCACCCTCGTGGAGCGCGTGGACGCCCTCACAACCCTGATGGAGATCGACGCCCTGGAAGACGGCGATGACGCCGGCCACTCGATGCAGTAGGGATGGCGTCCATGACCCAGCCCCCGCCTGCCCTCACCGTCGAGATCGATCCGCGCCTGCTGGAAATCCTGGTTTGCCCGGTGACCCACGGGCCGCTGACCTATGATCGCGACAAGGGCGAGCTGATCTCGAAGGGCGCCAATCTAGCCTATCCGATCCGCGACGGCGTGCCGATCATGCTGCCGGAAGAGGCTCGCGAGCTCAGCTAGCCATCAGGACTCGCGCCACGCTTTCCTCGACGGTGGGCGTGCCGGTGATCTCCAGGACCGGGCAGGTCAGGGTCGAGAGCCACGCCCTGTGGGTGGCCAGGCTGCGGCCGCCGTTGGACCCGTCGTCATAGCCCCGCGACCAGGTCATGAACTTCTGATGGGCCTCGTGCATATCGCCGCCCGGCGCGATCCGGTCGCCGTAGCGCAGGCCCTCACGCGCGATGCTGCGGGCCATGCGGATCTTGGGGTCGAGATAGAGGAAGACCACCAGGTCGAAATAGGGTGCGACCTCCAGGCCCCAGGACAGCAGCGACCCGGAGATCGCCCAGCTGCCGTCGGCCGGCAGGGCGACCTTCAGCATCGCCAGCCGCTCGTCCTGCCGCCGCTGGGTGGTGAAGGGCGGTTCGGTGGGCAGCCAGAAGAAGTGGTCGCTGTCCTGGTGGGGCGCATTCATGGCCTGGGCCAGGGCCGCGCCCAGGGTCGTGGTCCCGGAGCCCGAGGCTCCGACGATGTGGATTCGCTGGGCGGTCATGCGCACTCTCCCCCTCGCCCCTTAGGTAAAGCCGCCGTCCTGGGATGGCGCTGGGGGACGTCTAAAGCGCCTCGCCCCTCAGCAACCGGGGCAGGTCGCCGGAGGCGCCGCCCGCGTCGTGCATGAAGAAGCGGCGGGCGGGGCCGATGCGGTTGACCATCGACATGCCGGCCCCACGCACCAGGCGCAGCAGGGGATTGTCGTTGGAAAACAGCCGCACGAAGAGATCGCTGGCGGCCGCCAGCGTGATGTTGTCGAAGCTCCGCCAGCGGGCGTAACGCTCCAGCACCAGTTCCGAACCGATGTCCTCGCCCAGGCGGGCGGCGTCCACCAGCACTTCGGCCAGCGCCGCGGCGCCCTTCAGCCCCAGATTCAGTCCCTGGCCGGCGATGGGGTGAATCCCGTGAGCGGCGTCCCCCAGCAGGGCGGCGCGGGGCGCGCAGAGCCGTTCGGCCAGCTGCAGGGAGAGCGGATAGGTGAAGACCGGCCCCTCGACCGTCGCCTCCCCCAGGAAGGCCCCGAACCGGCGCCGCAGGTGGGCATGGAAAATCTCGGGCCGGGCGGCCTTGAGCGCGGCGGCCTTGGCGGTGGGTTCGGTCCAGACCAGGCTGGCGCGATCATCGGTGAGCGGCAGGATCGCGAAGGGCCCGCCGGGCAGGAAGTATTCGTGGGCCACGCCCTGGTGAGGCCGTGAAAGTTTCACCGTCGCCACCACCCCGGTCTGCGAATAGGCCCAACCGATGGCATTGATCTTCGCCGCCGCCCGAACCACCGAACTGCGGCCCTCGGCGCCCACCACCAGCGGGGCGGTCAGGACCCGCCCGTCCTCAAGGGTCACCCGGGCGCAGGACGCCTCGAACGCGACAGAGGCGACACGGGCGGGGGCCAGCACCGTGATCCCGGCCTTGGTCACCGCCTTGGCCAGGGCCGCGCGGGAACGCCGGTTTTCCAGCAGGTAGCCCAGGGGCTCGCCCTCGGACCGGTCGGCGATCTCGGCGCTATCGAAGCGCAGGTAAAACGGTGAAGGATTCCCCGCCGACGCGCCCGGACTGCGGCCGTCGGTCACCAGGATCTGCTCGATCCGCTGGGCGTGGCGCTCGATGTCGGCGGCCAGGCCTAGGGCGCGCCACTGGCGGAAGCTGGCGAAGGCGATGGCCGAGGACCGTCCGTCGAAGGTCGGCGCCAACTGGGCGTCGAAGACGATGGGGTCGATCAGGATCGGGGTCAGGCCGCCCTGCTTCAAGGCAAGCGCCAGGGTCGCCCCGGCCATGCCGGCCCCGGCGATGATCACGTCGGCGTCGAAGGTCTCGCTCATGGCGCGATATGCCGACGAACCGGCGCGGGCGTCCAGCCCCAGACGGGATCACGTGATTTTTGGACGCCCGCGTCCATTTATCCGTTGCAGAGCCTCCGCTACGAATGTTTCCTGGATTCACCGGTCTCGTTGGTGCGCCGGGCGGTAGGGGAGTGCGCGGATGGCGGGCGACAGACGGGTTCCGATTCTCGTTGGGGGCGTGGTCGGCCTGGCCCTGATCATCGGCGGCGGCCTCTGGTGGGCCAACAAGCAGAAGTACGAGGCCACGGACAACGCCTTCATCGCCGCCGACAAGGTGGCCGTGGCGCCCCAGGTGGACGGCTATGTCGCCCAGGTGCTGGTGGAGGACAACCAGCGGGTCGCCGCCGGCCAGGTGGTGGCGCGGCTGGACGCCGCCAGCCTGCAGGCCAGGCTCGCCCAGGCCATCGCCAACGCCGCCGCCCTCGATGCGGCCGTGCGCGGCGTCGATGACAAATCGGCCCTGGAGACCGCCATGATCGCCCAGAAGGCGGCCGGGGTGGAGGCCGCCCACGCCCAGGCCCAGATGGCCACCGCCGAACTCAATCGCTACGGCGTCCTGGCCAAGCAGGGATGGGTTTCATCGCAGCGAGCCCAATCGGCCAAGGCCGCCGCCGGCACCGCCACGGCGGGGGTCGCCCAGGCCCAGGCCGCCCTCGAAGCGGAACGCCGGACGGCGGAATCGCTTGGCTCGGCGCGAGCCCAGACCTTCGCCCAGGCCCAGGCGGCCCACGCGGCGGTGGACTCCGCTCGCATCGACGTCTCGCGCACCGAGATCCGCGCCCCCGTCGCCGGTGTGGTGGGCGCCAAGGCCGTTCGGCCGGGCCAGTACGTCCGCCCCGGCACGAACCTGATGAGCATCGTGCCGCTGGGCCAGGCCTATGTGGTGGCCAACTTCAAGGAGACCCAAGTCTCGCGCCTGCGGATCGGCCAGCCCGTGGAGATCCGCGCTGACGCCTTCGGCAGGCAGACCATCCGCGGCCATATCGACTCGTTCGCCCCGGCGACGGGCTCGGAGTTCGCCCTGATCCCGGTGGAGAACGCCGTGGGCAACTTCACCAAGATCGCCCAGCGTCTGCCGGTGAAGATCGCCGTCGACCCCAAGGAGCCCTTGGCCGGAGCTCTACGGCCGGGCCTTTCGGTGGAGGTGAAGGTCGATGTCCGCAAGGACACGGGCCGGGGCTTCGCCGACGCCACGCCCGCCGCCGACCTCGCCCGCCGCGGCGTCTCGCGCTAAACCGCCGTGGCCGACACCACCGCCATCCAGCCGCCCGCAGCCCCGGGCGGCCATCTGACCCGGTCGGGCGAGATCGACTGGATGAAGGTGTTCCTGGGCTTCGGGGGCATGGTCATCGGCCAGTTCATGGCCGTCCTCGACGTCCAGATCGTCGCCTCCTCCCTGGCCCAGATCCAGGCGGGCGTGGGGGCCAGCGCCGATCAGATCAGCTGGGTGCAAACCATCTACCTGCTGGCCGAGGTGGTGATGATCCCCCTGGCCGCCTATTTCTCGAAGATGTGGGGGACGCGGCCGTTCTTCATGGCCGCCACCGGGGTGTTCATCGCAGCCTCGATCCTGACCGGGCTTTCCACCACCTTCGAGATGATGATCGTCACCCGCGCCCTGCAGGGCCTGGCCGGCGGCGCCATGATCCCCCAGGTGTTCGCCGCGGCCATGACGGTCTTCCCCCTGGAGCGCCGGATCACCGCCAACGTGGTGGTGGGCCTGATCGTCACCCTGGCGCCCACCATCGGCCCTACCGTGGGCGGCCACCTCACCGATGCGTTTGGCTGGCGGTGGCTGTTCTACATCAACGTGCTACCGGGCCTGCTGTCCCTGTTCCTGGTGGCCCGCTACGCCGGCTTCGACAAGGGCGACCCGCGCCTGGCCCGCGGCATCGATTGGACGGGCCTGGTCTTCATGGCGGTCTTCCTGCTCAGCATGCAGTACGTGCTGGAGGAGGGGTCCGGCGAGGGCTGGCTGAAGGATGACAAGATCCTCGGCCTGAGCCTGTTGGCGGCCCTGGCCGGCGCAGCTTTCGTCTGGCGTCAGCTGACCTATCGCCAGCCCATCGTCTCGCTGGCGCCCTTCGGCGACCGAAACTTCATGATCGGCACGGTGATGAACTTCGTGTCCGGGATGAGCCTCTATTCCGGGACCTTCGTCCTGCCGCTCTACCTGGCCCAGGTGCGCGGCTATTCCCCCGGCCAGGTCGGGACCACCATGCTGGTCTCGGGGCTGGCCATGTTCCTGGCCGCCCCCATCGCCGGCCGGGTGATCCGGGCCATGGACCTGCGAATCGGCATGGTGCTGGGCTTTTCCCTGGTGGGCGTCGGCCTGGGCCAGGGGATCCATGTCGGGTCCGACTGGGGCTTCAACGAGTTTCTGGTGCTGCAGGTCTGCCGTGGCCTGGGGGCGATGATCGCCATGATCGCCGCCTCCCAGATGAGCATCTCCACCCTGCCGCTCAGCATGATGAAGGACGGCTCTGGACTGCTGAACCTGATCCGCAATGTTGGCGGGGCAGTGGGGCTGGCCATGGTGACCACCATCCTGTCGCGGATGAGCGCCGTCCATCTCGGCGCCCTGTCGGCCTCGGTCAACAGCGGCAGCATGGAGGCCCAGGCGATGATGACCCGCCTGGCCGGGATGATGGAGGCCTCCGGGGCGCTGGATCCGCAGGGGGGCATGTACAAGATGATGGGGATGATGCTGCGCCGGCAGGCCCTGGTGATGGCCTTCGCCGACGTCTTCATGTTCCTGTCGGCCGGCTGCGCCGTGGCCGTGGTCCTGGCCCTGCTGGCCCGGCCCGTCGCCGCCGCCGCGCCGTCACCGCCCGGCGGAGATCACTGATGCCCCGGGTGGCCGGACAGATTGATCTCGCCAAGGGGGAGGCCATCCTCGACGCCGCCGTCGAGGTGCTGGGCGAACGCGGCCTGGGCGCCTCCATGGAGGAGGTGGCGCGCCGCGCCGGGGTCTCCAGACAGACAATTTATAATCACTACGGCTCCAAGGCCGAGCTGATCCGCGCCCTGGTGGACCGCCGGGTGGCCGACATCACCGCGCCGCTGGAGATGCCCGGCGCCGACGAGCATCCGGAGGAGGCCTTGGCCGACTTCGCGCGCACGATGCTCCAGGCGATCATCAGCCCCCGGTCGACGGCGATGATGCGCCTCTACATCCAGGGCGCCGCCGAGGCCCCGGATGTCGCCCGCGCGGTGTTCGAGGCCGGGCCCAAGGCCTCGCGCGCGCGCCTCGCCGCCTTCCTGGCGCGGGAGACCGCCGATGGACGCCTGTCGGTCGACAACCCGGCCATGGCCGCGGAGTTCTTCGGCGGCATGGTGGTGGGCACCTACCAGCTTGCCGATCTGCTGGGGGTGGACCGGGAGCTGACCGACGCCCAGATCGACGCCATCGCGATCGAGGCCTCGCGGCGGTTCATGCGCGCCTACAGCGTCTAGCTATCGGCCCCGAAGTCGTCGGGCAGGCCGATCATGTGGAAGCCGGCGTCCACGTGCACCACCTCACCGGTGGTGGAGCGGCCGAGGTCCGACAGCAGCCACAGGGCCGTGCCCGCCACGCCTTCCATGGAGGTGTCCTCCTTCAGCGCCGACATCGCCCGGCCCTGGGACAGCTTCTCCCGGCCGCCGGCGATTCCGGCCAGGGACAGGGTGCGCATGGCGCCGGCGGAGATCGCGTTGACGCGGATCTTCGCCGGTCCCAGGTCGCGGGCGGCATAGCGCGTGGCGGCCTCGAGGCCGGCCTTGGCCACCCCCATGGTGTTGTAGTTGGGGATCACCCGCTCCGAGCCCAGATAGGTCATGCAGATGATCGAGCCGCCGTTCGGCATCAGCCGGGCCGCGCGCTTGGCGCAGTCGACGAAGCTGAACACCGAGATGTCCATGGCCTGGAGGAAGCCCGCCCGGGTGGTGTTCTCCACGAAGGAGCCCTTGATCTCGTCGCGGGGGGCGTAGGCGATCGAGTGGACGAAGAAGTCGATGGTCCCGAGACTGGCCTCGATCGCGGCGAAGGCGGCGTCCATCTGGGCGTCGTCGGTGGCGTCGACCGCGACGACGGTCTTCACGCCGAGGGAGTCGGCCAGGGGCTGCACCCGGCGCTCCATGCCCGGCAGGTGCAGGAAGGCCAGTTCCGCGCCCTGGGCGGCCAGCTGGGCCGAGATGCCCCAGGCGATGGACTGGTGGTTGGCGACGCCGATCACGACGCCCTTCTTGCCCTTCATCAGGTCGCCCCTGGGCAGGTCGTAGTCGTCAGCCACGCTGGTTCTCCGAAAGTTTGATGCGGTAGCCCACATGGCTCTGCTCGAAACCGAGGCGGTCATAGAACCGGTGGGCCTCGGTGCGAGTCTTGTGGGTGAAGAGTTCGACGGCCTGGCAATCCCGGGCGCGGGCGGTTTCGAGGGCCCACTCAATGAGCTGTGCGCCCAGCCCCTGGCTGCGCAGCCGGGTGTCGACCCGCACGCCCTCGATCAGGGCCAGGTCGGCGCCTTGATTGGAAAGACCGGGAATGAAGGTCATCTGCAGGCAAGCCACGACGGCGCCGTCGAGTTCGGCCACGGTCAGAACATTGCCGTCGCTGGCCTCGATGCGATCAAAGGCCGCGTAATAATTATCCGGCAACGGGTCTTCGAACCGCTCCCGCCCGGCGCCCAGCGGGTCGTCGGCCAGCAGTTCGACGATCCTCGCCACGTCCTCGCGGCGGGCGGAGCGGAAGACCGGCGCGGCCAAGCGCCTAGACCTTGGCCATCACCAGGCAGCCGTTGGTGCCGCCGAAGCCGAAGCTGTTGGACATCACCGTCTCCACCTGCTGGTCGAGACGTTTCCGCAGGATCGGCAGGTCGGCGAAGGCCGGGTCGAGGTTTTCGATGTGGGCGCTCTCGGCCAGGAAGCCGTTGCCCAGCATCAGCAGCGAATAGATCGCCTCCTGAGCGCCCGCGGCCCCCAGGCTGTGGCCGGTCAGGGACTTGGTCGAGGAGATGTAGGGCGCCTTGTCCCCGAAGACCGCGCGCACGGCCTCCATCTCCTTCATGTCCCCCACCGGCGTCGAGGTGCCGTGCGGGTTCAGGTAATCGATCCTGCGGCCGCCGAGGTCGGCCATCGCCAGGTTCATGCAGCGGGCCGCGCCTTCACCGGAGGGGGCGACCATGTCGAAGCCGTCGGAATTGGCGGCATAGCCGACGATCTCGCCATAGATCTTGGCGCCGCGCGCCTTGGCGTGCTCGTACTCCTCCAGCACCAGCAGGCCCGCGCCCCCGGCGATGACGAAGCCGTCGCGGGCGGCGTCGTAGGCGCGGCTGGCCACGGCCGGGGTGGCGTTGAAGTTGGAGCTCATGGCGCCCATGGCGTCGAACAGCACGCTCAGCGTCCAGTCGAGCTCTTCGGTGCCGCCAGCGAACACCACGTCCTGCTTGCCCATCAGGATCTGCTCGTATCCCACGCCGATACAGTGGGTGGAGGTGGCGCAGGCCGAGGAGATGGAGAAGTTCAGGCCCTTGATCTTGAACCAGGTGGCCAGGGTGGCCGACGGGCCCGAACTCATGGCCTTGGGCACCGCGAAGGGGCCGACGCGCTTGGGGCCGCGGGTCTTGGCGGTCTCGGCCGACTCGATGATCGCCCGGGTCGAGGGGCCGCCCGAGCCGACGATCAGGCCGGTTCGCACATTGGAGACCTCGGACTCCTCGAGGCCGGAATCGGCGATCGCCTGCTCCATGGCGATATGGGCGAAACCGGTGCCCTGGGCCAGGAAGCGGGCCGCGCGGCGGTCCACCAGGGTCTCCCAGTCCAGCTGCGGCTTGGCCTCAACCTGGCTGCGGAAGCCGAGCTCGGCATATTCCGGGGCGGCCCGGATACCCGACTTGGTCTCACGCAGCGAGACGAGGACCTCGTTGGCGTCCACGCCAATGGAGGAGACGATACCGATACCCGTAATGACGACGCGGCGCATGTTTGCTCCCAGATCCGGACGGTTTTTTCCGTTTTACCGTTGGTAGAGGCCGACGCGGAGATCCTGCGCCCAATAGATAGGAACCCCGTCGGCCTCCAGCACACCGTCGCCGATGCCCATGACCAGCCGGCGGTTGATGACCCGCTTCATCTGGACCTTGTAGGTGACCTTCTTGATGTTCTGGGTCACTTCGCCGCCGAACTTCACTTCACCACAGCCGAGCGCGCGACCACGGCCCTTGCCGCCAATCCAGCCCAGATAGAACCCGACCAGCTGCCATAGGGCGTCGAGGCCCAGGCTGCCGGGCATGACGGGGTCGCCGATGAAGTGGCAATCGAAGAACCAGAGGTCCGGGTTGATGTCGAACTCCGCCTCGATCAAGCCCTTGCCATGCTCGCCGCCCTCGTCGGTGATCTTGGTCATGCGATCGAACAACAGCATCGGCGGGGCCGGAAGCTGGGCGTTGCCCGGCCCGAACATCTCACCGCGCGCACAGGCCATGAGATCTTCGTAGCTGTAGTTGTCCTTGGCTTTCACGCCCATGGTCATGCAGGTGGCCTTCCGGCTTTCAAAGAGGGTCAGGGCCTATCAGAGCCGGCCGCGTCGCTCAACGGCATTGGGGTCTGTCATCGGTTCCCCAGAGTTCAGACGCCGGGGCCCATCCCGAAACACCGTCCACCCGCAGCTTGCACCAGCCCTTGCTGTCGCAGCGAACCAGGGCGGCCAGGGCGCGGCCGTTCAAAAAGGCGTGTGTCGCGGCTGTGGGCTTGGGCGCGCCGCGCAGGGCGAGCGGCGTTCCTTGCGTGCGCATCACCATGCGGCGGCCGTCGGTGGTGCGCCGGTGGACCCAGGCCAGGCCGCGCTCAGGATCGCAGATCCGCCGCCACTCGGTGTTTTCCGCCACCACCTGAACCGGCAGCCCCTTGACCCGGTAGACCCACAGTAACCTGTGATCGTCGCCGGGGCCGGCGCGGGCGTTCACCTCGCCGAACTTCAGGGCCACATAGCGCGGAACCGGCAATCCGGACGGGGTCTGCCGGTCCGCCGCGGCGGCCGTCTCGACCGCGCCCAGGCCCCAGAACAGCACCGCCGCAAAGATCGGCGCCCACGCCCGTGCGCTCATCGCCGTTTCCGCCTCGCCTTGGCCGCTCATATGCCCTTTGCTAGAGGTTCATCTCACGACGCGCCAGTCACCCCCGCGCCGCACGCCCTTTTTCGAGTTCGCAAACCGCCCATGCCCACCCGAAAACCCAAAGTCATCGTCACCCGCCGGCTCCCCGATCCGGTGGAGACCCGGATGCGTGAGCTGTTCGACACCCAGCTCAACCTCAGCGACGAGCCCTTGGACCGCGCCGCCCTGGTCGCCGCCGTCCAGACCGCCGCCGTCCTGGTCCCCACCATCACCGACAAGATCGACGCCGAACTGCTCAGCCACGCCGGGGACCAGCTGAAGCTGATCGCCAATTTCGGGGCGGGCGTGGACCATATCGACGTCGCCGCCGCCAACGCGCGCGGCATCAGCGTCACCAATACGCCGGGCGTGCTGACCGAGGATACCGCCGACCTGACCCTGGCCCTGATGATGGCGGTCTCCCGCCGCATCGTGGAGGGGGCCAATGTCGCCCAGGCCGGCGGTTTCACCGGCTGGGCGCCCACCTGGATGATGGGCCGCAGGATTTCCGGCAAGCGGCTGGGGATCATCGGCATGGGCCGCATCGGCCAGGCCGTGGCGCGCCGGGCCAAGGCCTTCGGCATGCAGATCCACTATCACAACCGCAAGCCGGTCAGTCCGCGCATCGCCGAGGACCTGGAGGCCACCTATTGGGAGAGCCTCGACCAGATGCTGGCCCGGATGGACATCATCTCGGTCAACTGCCCGCATACGCCGGCCACCTATCACCTGCTGTCGGCCCGGCGCCTGAAGCTGATGCAGCCCCACGCCATCCTGGTGAACACCGCCCGCGGCGAGATCATCGACGAAGGCGCCCTGGCCGATCAGCTGGCCAAGGGCGAGATCGGCGGGGCGGGCCTCGACGTGTTCGAGTTCGAGCCGGCCATCAATCCCCGCCTGCTGAAACTCCCCAACGCCGTCCTCCTGCCTCACCTGGGCTCAGCCACGGTGGAGGCCCGCACCGAGATGGGCGAGAAGGTGATCATCAATATCAAGACCTGGATGGACGGCCACAAGCCGCCGGACCGTGTCCTGACCTCGATGCTGTAGGGCTCGATCCCGGAGCCAGAAGTCGATCACCAACCCTGGATGGACGGCCACAAGCCACCGGACCGGGTCCTGACCTCAATGCTTTAGGGCTCGATCCCGGAGCCAGAAGTCGATCACCAACCCTGGATGCACGGCCACAAGCCACCGGACCGGGTCCTGACCTCGATGCTGTAGGGCTCGATCCCGGAGCCAGAAGTCGATCACCAACCCTGGATGGACGGCCACAAGCCGCCGGACCGGGTCCTGACCTCGATGCTTTAGGGCCTTGACGGACATGCCCCGGACTTGAACCCTATCCTGGGTTGTTCGGGGGCTTTCTGTGATCACGAGACGTATCGCGCTGGCGGCGGGCGCCGCCCTGCCTTGGCTCGCGACGACGGCGGCCCTGGCCGCCGCGCCACCCCCGCCTACCGTCGAGGAGCTGCTGCGCGGCGCGAGCGTGCTGGACGCCGCCCTGTCGCCCGATGGGGAGCGGGTGGCCATCCTGCGCAAGCTGGCCGAGGGGAAGAAGGAAAAGGCCATCGTGGTGCTGACCCGGGTCGACGGGTCGGCCGCCCCGGTCCGCGTGGTCATCGGCGAGCACGACGTCAAGACCGTGGAATGGGCCAGCAACGACCGGCTGCTGGTGACGCTCAGCATGTGGAAGTCGGCGTCGGGGGAGCCCTACGGCTTCAATTTCTACGGCTTCTTCCTGCCCTATCCGCTGCGTCGGATCATCGCCGTTGGGCTGGACGGCTCCAATCCGCTGATGCTGTTCGCCGACCAAGCCAAGGTTCTGAAGTCGCAGTTCGATGTGTCCCGGGTGGTGGATTACATGTGGGACGACCCTCAGCACATCCTGATGCAGATCTGGGACGGCCGGCGCGAGGCCTGGTCCCTACAGAAGGTCGATGTCCACACGGGCCAGGCCGAGCAGGTGGAGCTGGGCGTCACCACAACCGACTTCTGGATGACCCAGCGCGGCGTCCCGATGATGCGCTTCGACTCCACGACCCGCGGCACGGTTAGCATCCAGGGGCGCGCTCCCGGCGAGACGGCCTGGAAGCTGATCCGCAAGGCCCGGCGCGACGAGCTCAACAAGCTGCCGGACTTCGATGTCGCCGGCCCGACCCCGACCCCCGGCGTCTTCCTCGTGTCGCAGGTGCGCGAAGGGGAGGATGCGCGGGTCCTTCGCACCTTCGACCTTGCCACCATGCAGTTCGGCGGGGTGGTGGCCCAACATCCGTCGCGGGACATCGAACTGGCCTTGATCGACGAGGACCTGAAGCTGCTGGCCACCGCTTACCGGGAGGACCGCATCGAGTATCAGTTCGTCGATCCCAAGCTGGCTGCGCACCTGCGGGGGGTGAACAGCTATTTCGGCAACACGTGCAACGTCCAACTCTACGACATGAACCTGGCCCACACGCGGTTCATCCTCAATGTCACCGGACCGAAGGATCCTGGCGCCTTCTACCTTTATGACACCGGCAAGCGCGCGGTGGAGGCCATCGGCGAACGCTTCCCCTGGCTGCCGCCCGAGCGTCTCGCGGGAATGGAGGCGCTGAAGTTGAAGGCCCGTGACGCCGCCGCGCTTACCGCCTACCTCTCGACCCCGATCAACGCCGGGCCGGGCCCCCTACCCATGCTGGTCATGCCGCACGGCGGACCGGAGCTGCGCGATAAGTACGACTACGATTTCATGGCCCAGGCCTTCGCGGCCCAGGGCTGGCTGGTGCTGCAGCCCAACTTCCGCGGATCGGGCGGTCTGGGCCGCGCCTTCGCGGACGCCGGGCGAAAGCGCTGGGGCGACCTGATGCAGGAGGATGTCGAGGACGCCGTGGCCCACGTCGTGGGCCTCGGCCGCGCCGATCCCAAGCGGATAGCGATCCTGGGCGCCAGCTATGGCGGCTATTCCGCCATGATGAGCGCGGTCCGCAAGCCTGACCTCTACAAGGCGGTGGTCTCCATCGCCGGGGTGAGCGATCTGCCCGCCATGATGGCCACCACGCGGCGGGAGGACGGCGCCGACTCGGTGTCGTACGCCTATTGGCTGAAAACCATCGGCGACCCCAGGACCGACCAGGAGATGCTGATCCGCAGCTCGCCGGCCCGGCGGGCGGCCGAGATCAAGGCGCCCCTCCTGCTGATGCATGGCACGGAGGACAGCACCGTGCCGCCCAGCCAGTCGAAGATCATGGCCGACGCCATGTTCGCCGCCGGCAGGGGTTGCGAACACCTCCTGCTGAAGGGCGAGGATCACAGTGGCTGGCAGGATTCCACCTGGACGACGGTGGTGACCCAGGCGTCGAAATTCATCGCCAAATTCATCTAGGCCTTGGCCATAAACGGCTTCGGCCGCCGCGCGCCGCCCTGACGTTCCAGCATCCAGCCGGGATATTCGGACGGCAGGGCGCTGATCTCGTCGAGCCTGGTGATCTCGTCGGCCGTCAGGACCAGGTCCACGGCCGCCAGGTTGTCGTCCAGCTGTTCGAGGGTCTTGGCGCCGATGATCACGCTCATGACGTGTTGCTTGGAGAGCAGCCAGGCCAGGGCCACGCGGGCGACGGAGACGCCGTGGGCGTCGCCGATCTCGCGCATGGCGGCCACCACCGGCCAGGCGCGGTCGGTATTGACCGGCGGGAAGTCGAAACTGGTGCGCCGCGCGCCGTTCACCGGCGGGGCGCCGGGGCCGAACTTGCCCGAAAGGAGACCGCCGGCCAGGGGCGACCAGACCATCAGGCCCAGCTTCTCCTCGGTCAGCATGGGGGCCAGCTCGCGCTCCAGGTCGCGGCCGGCGATGGAGTAGTAGGCCTGCAGGGTCTCGAACCGCGCATAGTCCTTGGCCGCGCTGATCCCCAGCGCCTTGGCGATCTTCCACGCCGTCCAGTTGGAGACGCCCACATAGCGCACCAGACCCTGGCGGGTCAGGTCGTCCAGGGCGCGCAGGGTCTCCTCGATGGGGGTGACCGTGTCGTTGCCGTGGATCTGGTAGAGGTCGATGTGGTCGGTCTGCAGGCGCTCCAGACTGCCCTGCACCGAATCCATGATGTGGCCGCGGCTGGCGCCCTTGTCGTTGGGGCCGGGCCCCATCTCGCCGAACACCTTGGTGGCCAGGACCACGTCCTTGCGGGCCACGCCGAGGTTCTTCAGGGACTGGCCCAGCAGCTTTTCCGACTGGCCGTAGGCATAGACGTCGGCGGTGTCGATGAAGTTGACCCCGGCGGCGAGCGCCTTGCCGACGATCCCGTCCACCTCGCCCTGACCCAGGGCCCCGATCATCTTCCAGATGCCCGCGTCGTTGTCCCCGCCGAAGGTCATGGTCCCCAGGCAGATTTCCGAGACGAACAGGCCGGTCCGGCCAAGCTGGTTGTACTTCATGGGGGCGCTCCTTGGGTTCGCTGACAGCTAGGCTCACGCGATGAGGTTCGCTAGGGCGTCAGCACCATCTTCAGGGCGCCGGCCTCGCGGGCGTCGAACAGGCGGTAGGCTTCGGCGCCTTCCGACAGCGGCATCTGATGGGTGATGTAGCGCTCCGGGCGCAGGCGGCCCCCCTGGATCAGGGGGATCAGTTCCGGCCACCACTTGGGCACCGAGCAGGTGCCGATGCGGAAGGTCAGGTTCTTCATGAACGAGACCCCCATGGGGAAGTCGAAGCCCCGGCTCTGGTTGACCCCGATCACCGAGACCACCCCCATCCGGCCCACGGCCTTCATAGCCAGAGCAATGGTCTCGTCGGCGCCGACGGCCTCCACCGCGCAGTCGGCCATGCGGCCCGAGGTGGCGGCCGCGATCTGGGCGATGGCGTCCTCGCCAAAGGCCTGAGCCCCCAGGCTTTCGGCGATTGCCCGGCGCTCTGGCACGCGGTCGATGGCGAAGACCCTGCTGGCGCCCAGGACAAAGGCCCCCTCCACCGCCATCAGGCCGATGGGGCCCAGGCCCACCACCACCACGGTCTTGCCGGGACCCACCTCGGCATAGCGCAGGCCATGCCATGCGGTGGGCAGGTTGTCAGTGAGCATCAGGGCCTGGTCGGCGGTGAGGCCCTCGGGGATCGGGGCGCAGTTGAAGTCGGCGGCGGGCACCCGGATGGCCTCGGCCTGGCAGCCCTCCAACCGGTGACTGAGGCCGTAGCACTGCATGGCGTTGTTGGCGCAGAGGTTGATCTCACCGGCCAGGCAGGGCCCGCAGGCGCCGCAGCCGACGGCGGCCGAGATCATCACCTTGTCGCCGGACTTCAGGCGCTGGACGCCCCGACCCACCTCGACGACCTCCCCCACCGCCTCATGGCCGACGCAGAAGCCGAGATCGGCGGAAAAGCCGTGGCCCGTATAGATGTGCAGGTCGCTGCCGCAGATTCCGCAGCGCTCCATCTTGACGATCACGTCGCGGTCATCGGCCAGGGTGGGGTCGGGAAACCCCTCATAGCGGATGTCGCGGGCCCCCTGGTACAGCAGCGCCTTCATGGGTCGGACCTCCCTGTTTCCGGAAAGGAACGGCGCCTGACCCAGGGGCGGTCAAGCTCGGTGAGGCGGGGCTTGACGGTGAAGCTTGCGGCCGCCAGCCTACCGTGAGTTGTTGGGGGGGCGTCAGATGATCACCAGGCGAGCGGCCGTTGCGGCCGGCATGCTGCCGTTTGTCCTGCCCCACAGCAGCGTCGCTGCCGACGCCCCGGTCCCGCCAAGCCTGGAGGCCCTGATGCGGCCGCCCACCACCATCGGGGCGGCCATGTCGCCGGACGGGGCGCAGATCGCCATCCTGCGGGAACAGCGCGAGGGCGAAGCCCGGACCGCCTATGTCAACCTGATCAGCGCGGCCGATCCCAAGGCGCCGCCCCGCCGCCTGATCATCGGCGACCTGGACGTCTACGGCATCCACTGGGCCAACAATGAGCGGCTGTTGATCTCCGTCGTGCTGAAAGCCGAGGAGGACTACACGCCCACGGGCAGCTTCATGGGCCGCAAGCTGAACATGAGCGTCCGGCGCCTGCTGTCAGTGGGGTTGGACGCCGCAGAGCCCGTGATGATGTTCGCGGCCCAGAAGGGCTATCTGAAATACAACTACGACGGCGGCCGGGTGATCGACCTCCTGCCGGACGACCCCCGCAGCATCCTGATGGCCCTCTATCCGCCGGGATCGGACAACCTCTGCCTCTATCAGGTGGACATCTACAGCGGCATGGGGATCCAGGTGGACCGGGGATCGACCGGCACCTACCACTGGATGACCCAGGGCGGAAAGCCGGTGCTGCGCTGGGACAGCAACAACCGGGGTACGGCGGCCATGCTCTATTGGCGCGGACCGCAGGACACCACGTGGAAATTCGTGCGCCGGATGGTCCTGAAGACCGAGTGGCAGAAGCCGGATTTCGAGATCGTCGGGGCGTCGGAAAAACCGGGCGCCTTCTACGTCGTCTCCCGGGGTGAGACGGGCCAGACCGCCGCCCTGCGCGAGTTCGACATGCGCACCCTGACCTATGAAGTCACGGTCGCCGAGCAGCCGGGCCGCGACATCGAGGACGCTCTGATCGACGATCAGAGGCGGTTCGTGGCCGCCAGCTATGTCGAGGACCGCGTCGCCTATGTCTTCGCCGACCCGGCCATGGCCGGCCACTTCCGGGGGATCGAAGCCTTCCTGGGTCGCAAGCAGAACGTCTCGCTCATGGACATCAGCCGTGACCACAATCGCCTACTGATCCGCACCAGCGGGCCAGGAATGCATTCGCTGTACTGCCTCTATGACGTGGCCGCCAAGAAGCTGAGCCCGCTGTCGGTGGGCAAGCCCTGGCTGACCGAGGGGTCACTGGCCACAGTCGAGGCGCTGGACGTCAAGACCCGCGATGGGCAGGTGATCCGCGCCTATCTGACAGTCCCGCGCGCCTCGGGCCCCCGGCCCCTGGTGGTGATGCCGCACGGGGGGCCCGAGACCCGCGACGGCTATGACTTCGACTATTACGCCCAGGCTTTCGCGGCCCAGGGCTGGCTGGTGCTGCAGCCCAATTTCCGCGGCTCCGGCGGCTACGGCCGCGCCTTCGCCCAGGCCGGCGAAGGCCGTTGGGGCGACCGCATGCAGGAAGACGTGGAGGACGCTGTCGCCCAGGTCCTGGCTTCCGGCCGCGCGGACCTGAAGCGGGTGGCGATCTGCGGCGCCAGCTATGGCGGCTATGCGGCCCTGATGGGGGCGGTGCGTCGGCCAGAGCTTTATCGCGGCGTCATCTCCATCGCCGGCGTCAGTGATCTGCCGGAGATGATGGAGGACGAACGGCAGGAGGGCTTGGATTCCCCCGTCTACCAGCTGTGGGTACGGCGTATCGGGGATCCGAAGGCCGACGCGGCCCGGCTGGCGGCGGCTTCGCCCCGACGCCGGGTGACCGAGATCAAGGCCCCGGTGCTGCTGATCCACGGTTTGGACGACGACGTGGTGGCCGTGGCCCAGTCCCGGATGATGGCCCAGGCCATGAAGAGCGCCGGCAAGTCGGTGGAGCTGGTGACCCTGCGCGACGCCGGCCACAACGGCTGGGAGCCGGAGATGGAACTCGACGTCCTGAAGCGCTGCGTGGACTTCCTGGGCAAGGCCTTCGCCTAGCCGCCCCGCCCGCCGCAGACCTCGCACGCCGGGTCGGGGCCGATGCGCACCGTGCGGGTCTCGGCCGAGAGGCCGTCATAGATCAGCAGGCGGCCGGTCAGCGGGGCGCCGGCGCCGGTGAGGACCTTGATCGCCTCCAGCGCCATCATCGAACCGACGACCCCGGCCAGGGCCCCCACCACGCCGACCGCCGAGCAGGTCTCGGCCTCGGGCGGGATCTCCGGCACCAGGCAGCGGTAGCAGGGGGCGCGGCGGAACACCCCCACCTGGCCGGTCCAGCGGCCGATGGCGCCTGAGACCAGGGTCACATGCTCGGCGACGCAGGCGGCGTTGACGGTGAAGCGGGTGGCGAAGTCGTCGGTGCCGTCCAGCACCAGGTCGCAGCCCCGCACCAGGGCGCGCGCATTGGCCGCCTCCAGGTGCACCGGGACCCGCTCGATGTGGACGTGGGGGTTCAGGGCGGTCAGCCGGTCGGCGGCGGCCTCCACCTTGCCGCGGCCCACGTCGTCCTGGGTGTAGATCACCTGGCGCTGCAGGTTGGAGACATCGACCTTGTCCGCGTCGGCCAGCACCAGGGTCCCGACCCCGGCGGCGGCGAGATAGAGCGCGGCGGGCGCGCCCAGCCCTCCGGCCCCCACGATCAGCACCCGGGCGGCCTTCAGCCGTTGCTGGCCCGGCCCGCCCACCTCGCGCAGCACCAGGTGGCGGGCATAGCGTTCGACCTCGTCGTCGGAAAAACTCATCGACCTTGACCTGGACCCCTCGCCTGCTCACATCGGCGGACATGAGCAATCCTAGCAACTTTCCCGACTGGCACGGCACCACCATCCTGGCCGTGCGCAAGGACGGGCGCACCGTCATCGCCGGGGACGGTCAGGTGTCGATGGGCCAGACCATCGTCAAGGGCAATGCCCGCAAGGTGCGCACCCTGGCCGGCGGCAAGGTGATCGCCGGGTTCGCGGGCGCCACCGCCGACGCGCTCACCCTGATCGAGCGGTTGGAAGCCAAGCTGGAGCAGTACCCCGACCAGCTGGCGCGGGCCTGCGTGGAACTGGCCAAGGACTGGCGCACCGACCGCTATCTGCGGAAGCTGGAGGCCATGCTGCTGGTGGCCGACAAGAACAACATTTTCACCGTCACCGGGGTCGGCGACGTGCTGGAGCCGGAGACCGGGGTCGCGGCCATCGGCTCGGGCGGCAACTATGCGCTGGCCGCGGCCCTGGCCTTCATGGAGACCGACAAGAGCGCCGAGGCCCTGGCCCGCGACGCCATGGCCATCGCCGCCAGGATCTGCGTCTACACCAACGGCAATCTGACGGTGGAAGTGCTCTAGAATCGTCACCCCGGGCGTCGCGAAGCGGAGACCCGGGACCGCGAAGCGGCGGCGCGAAGCAGCCACCTAGGGGCCAATGCCGTGTGGTCACCTCTGGGTCCCGGCTCTGCGGCCCTCGCGGGCCTTGGCCGGGATGACGTGGCGGTTCTGTCCAATCCTTCACTTGAGGCGGGCGCGCGGCGGGGATTAGCTGCGCGGCGATAAGCCGGGGAGCCCGTCTCGTGTCCAAAGCCGCCCTCTTCGCCCTGATGGCCTTCGCCGCCTCACCCGCCCTGGCCGCCGACCCGGCCCCCGTGGTGGCCGCCGAGCGGGCCTTCGCCGCCGACGGCCTGGCGCTCGGCGTGCGCGACGCCTTCCTGAAGCACTCGGCGCCCGAGGCCATCGTCTTCCAGCCCGACGTGCAGAAGGTACACGAGCTCTTCCCCAAACAGGACCCCGACAAGGGCGGCCCGCCCCTGGTCTGGTGGCCGCTGTGGGCGGGGATCGCCAGGTCCGGCGACCTGGGCTTCACCACCGGCCCCTACAGCTATGACGGTCAGCTTCGCGGCTACTATTTCACCGTCTGGAAGAAGCAGGCCGATGGCGGCTGGAAGTGGGTCTATGACGGCGGCCCGCCCTCCAGCGCGGTGGGCGCCGCGCCGCAGGGGTCGCAGGTCGCCTATCTCCCGGTCTCGACCCGCAAGGGCAAGTACCCGGAATCGGCCTTCGCCGACGTCCGCAAGGCCGAGGCGGCCCTGGCGAGCGCCGCCAGGCTTGATGTCGTGGGCGCCTACACGGCCGTCCTGATCCCGGCCGCCCGCGTCGCCGGCTCCCGCGCCGCGCCGGGGAACACGCCGCAGGCCCAGGCCGCCGAACTGGCCACCCGGACCAAGACCCTCGATTTCAGCCCGCCGCAGGGCGGCGAGGTCTCCCTGGCCGGGGACCTGGCCTGGACCTATGGCGACGCCGCCTGGGTCCGCGACGGCCAGGCGCGGCAGGGCCACTATGTCCGCATCTGGCAGCTGGGTCCCAAGGGCTGGGGCCTGGCCTACGACATGATCCTGGCCTCGCCGCCGAAGGCCTAGCGTTTGCGCTTAGCCGCCCGCGCCGCGGCGGCGGCTTCGTCCTGTTCGATACGGCGCGCGACGATGTCGGCGATCAGCTGCGGCGGCAAAGGTTTCTCCGGCTGGAAGCGGATCGCCCCCTTGCTGGTCTGATAGCCGGTGAGCCGGTCGGCGAATTCCGCCACCAGGCCGCTGGGATAGAGGGCGCAATGGGCCTTGCCCGCCGCGAACCAGACCAGCACGCCCGTCCTGCGGATCGCCGGCATGCCGTAGCTGACGCACTCGGTCGCGCCTGGCGCCGCGGCCAGAAGTTGGCGTCGCAGAACCTGCAGCGCCTCGCGCTGCGGCTCGGGCACGGTGGCGAGGTAGGCGTCGGTATCGGCGGGCGCCGGCATCTCGTGTCTCCAGGTGGCTCCGGGCCAGAGGACGAAGGGTGCGCGCCGAAACCGACACCGGCGCGACGCTTCGCCTTGAACAGCGCAAATCGTACCTATTTAACGGCGCAATGACCGAATTCTCACCGCGCGAAATCGTCTCCGAGCTCGACCGCTTCATCGTCGGTCACCCCGAGGCCAAGAAGGCCGTGGCCGTGGCCCTGCGTAACCGCTGGCGCCGCCGGCGCGTGCCCGAGGCCCTGCGCGACGAGGTGACGCCGAAGAACATCCTGCTGATCGGCCCCACCGGGGTCGGCAAGACCGAGATCGCGCGCAGGCTGGCGCGCCTGGCCCAGGCCCCGTTCCTGAAGGTGGAGGCCACCAAGTTCACCGAGGTCGGCTATGTCGGCCGCGACGTCGACCAGATCGTGCGCGACCTGGTGGAGATCTCGCTGTCCATGGTGCGCGACAAGCGCCGCGCCGCCGTCCGCGCCAAGGCCGAGGCGGCCGCCGAGGAGCGCATCCTCGACGCCCTGACCGGCCCCGGCTCCACCGCCGCCCGCGAGAGCTTCCGCAAGAAGCTGCGGGCCGGCGAGCTGGACGACAAGGAGGTCGAGCTGACCCTGGCCGACACCGGCGGTCCGGGCATGTTCGAGATTCCCGGCCAGCCCAATATGGGCATGCTCAATCTCGGCGAGATGATGGGCAAGGCCTTCGGGGGGCGGACCAAGACCCACAGGACCACCGTCGCCGCGGCCCATGCCCCGCTCATCGCCGAAGAGAGCGACAAGCTGCTGGACCAGGAGGCCCTGACCCAGGAGGCCATCGAGCTGGCCGAGAACCAGGGGATCGTCTTCCTGGACGAGATCGACAAGGTCGCCACCAGCCGCGAGCGGTCGGGGGGCGCCGACATCTCCCGCGAGGGGGTTCAACGCGACCTGCTGCCGCTGATCGAGGGGACCACCGTCTCCACCAAGCACGGGCCGGTGAAGACCGACCATGTGTTGTTCATCGCCTCGGGCGCCTTCCACGTGGCCAAGCCCTCGGACCTGCTGCCGGAACTGCAGGGCCGCCTGCCGATCCGGGTGGAGCTGAAGCCGCTGAGCCGCGACGACATGCGCCGCATCCTCACCGAGCCTGAGGCCAACCTCATCGCCCAGCATCAGGCCCTGCTGGCCACCGAGGGCGTGACCCTGACCTTCACCGCCGAGGCCGTCGATGCGCTGGCCGACGCGGCGGTGGCGGTCAACGGCTCGGTGGAGAACATCGGGGCGCGGCGGCTGCAGACCATCCTGGAGAAGGTGCTGGAGGAGATCAGCTTCACCGCCTCCGACCGCTCCGGCGAGGCCGTGAGCATCGACGCTGACTATGTGAAGGCCCATGTCGGCGACCTGGCCAAGGACGCCGACCTGTCGCGGTTCATTCTTTAGCGTTCAGAACCGCGCGCGGCGGGCGCTGTAGATCGCGCCCTCCAGCGCTTTTGCGAATTCCGCCCGTTCCGAAGGGCTGAGCGCGCGGGCGACCGGCGCCTCCTTGCCCGAGAGCGCCAGCCGCAGGTCGATGGCGTGGTCGTCCTCGGTGAGCAGGGTGACGCGGGTGAAGGCCGTGGGGCTTTCCCACATCAGCTTCTTCCAGGTCGGCGTCTCGCGGAACACCTGCACCCGGCGGGCGGTGACCAGCACCCGCTCGATCTGCTTGGCGGCGGCGAAGCTGACCAGGAAGGCCACGACGATGGCCACCAGGTCCAGGCCCAGGAACATCGGCACGAAGACCGCGCCCATGGACATGAAGATCGCCGCCGAGGCGCAGTTGAGCAGGGTCAGCACCGTGATCAGCACGACAAAGCCGCGCTGAGAGAGCGACCGGTTGGGCCGTATTTCGGCGTCCATGAAGACCAGATCGTCCATCACCCGCCAAGGTTAGGCGATTTGCGGACCTTCAAACAGGTGCGACGTGTGTCGAGGCTTGGCGAAGCAGGCGCCGCCGGGCGATGGTCGGCCATGGCCAAGCAAGCTCCGGCGAAAACGAAACGCGTCAGTCCCGCCGAGCAGGCCCGCGTGGAGGAAATCTTTCACCGTTTCCTGGCGCTGAGCGACGATCCGCGCACCGAGCTCAACTATGCCAGCCCCTATGAGCTGGTGACCGCCGTGGCGCTCTCGGCCCAGGCCACCGACGTCTCGGTCAACAAGGCGACGGCGAAGCTGTTCGCGGTCGCCGACACGCCCCAAAAGATGCTCGAGCTGGGGGAGGAGGGGCTGATCCCCTATATCGCCTCCATCGGCCTCTTCCGCACCAAGGCCAAGAATGTCATCGCGACGGCCCGTATCCTGGTGGAGCAGCATGGCGGCGAGGCGCCCCTGGAGCGCGAGGCCCTGATGGCCCTGCCGGGCGTGGGCCGAAAGACCGCCAGCGTGGTGCTGAACGAGCTGCGCATCGAGCCGGCCATCGCCGTCGACACCCACGTCTTCCGCGTCTCCCACAGGCTGAGGCTGTCGGCGGGCAAGACGCCTGACCAGGTGGAGGCCGACCTGATGGCCATCGTACCCGAGCCCTATCTGACCCGAGCCCACCACTGGCTGATCCTGCACGGGCGCTACACCTGCGTGGCGCGTCGCCCCAAGTGCGAGGACTGCCCCCTCGACGACCTCTGCCCGTCGAAGGTCCTGTTCGTCGGCGCCGCCGCTACGGTTCGACCCTGACCGGGACCTCAAGGTCGCAGATCGAGAAGTCCGCGCCCTTGGCCACGCGGGCCCGCCGCGCCAGCGACCGGAAGGCGGGGCTGTCGTCGCGCAGGATGGAGAGCCGGGGCCGCTCGGCCGCCGGGATATCGGCCGCCACCCGCACCTTCAGCATCAGGTCGGGCTTGGCTGGCGGCTCGCCGACGGCGATCAGGCCGTTGATGTCGCCGCCCACCACGATCTTGCCCCACACCGCATAGTCGCGGTCCAGCCGTCGGCTCGAACCACGCATGAAGAAGATTTCGCTGTTGCCGGTGTTCTGCGCCGCCTGCCGCCCCATGCCGGCGACCCCGGGGCAATAGGCCCCCCAGGCGCGGATCGTCCCGTCGGTGGCGCGCAGCGCCTCCCGGCCCGACACCGTGGCGATAGGAACCGACCCCACGAACCCCAGGGTGGCGTCCGACGGCGCGGCGACGGCGCGGTATTCGGCCATCTTCAGCTTGAAGGTGGCCTCCAGCGGCAGATCAGGGTGCCGTGAAACCCCGCCGTCCTTGTTGTTCGGATTGCCGGTCTGATTGACGAAGCCCTCGATCACCCGGTGGAACTGCAGGCCGTCATAGACGCCTTCCCGGGCCAGCAGCTTCACCCGGGCCACGCTCTGGGGCGCCATGTCCGGCGCCATCTCCACGATGATCCGCCCCTTGGTGGTGTCGATCACCAGCAGGTTTTCAGGGTCGAGGGGGCGCCAGTCGGGGGCCGGAGCGGCGCCCAGGAGGCCAAACGCGAAAAGGGCGGCGGAGAGCTTGCGGATCATGCGACCCAGTGAAGCTTCTCCGTCGCCTCAGGCCAAGCCGGTCTTTTCGATGGACCGGCCTTAGCCATGATGACTCAGGTGATGCGCTTGACGCTCACCGGGTCGCTGCCGGGGAAGCTCTCTTCGAGGGCCTCGTCCAAAAGGGCCTCCTGACGGTCCTCGGCCTCGCGATCCAGTTGATCGGGCTTTTCGTTGTCCTTCAGGGGCTCGACCTTGCGGGCGTGAGGCGTCTCGGCGTCCTTGACGCTCTGCTTGTCGCTGGCCGCGCGGCTGGCGGCCTTGTCTTGATTGAGAATACCCATCTGCAGGTCCTCCAAACTCAGAGCGCGCCAGGGTTAAGGGGATGCCGGTCAACCCGACCGGCGCGCTCGGAACGTCAAAAGTGGAGCCTTTTTTGACGGGTCAGATCGAAGCATCTGACCCTGAAAGGCGCAGCGGTTGGCCCGCCGTGCCGACCTAACGTGCGGGCGCGTCGGGGGTTGCGGCCCAGCCTTGAGCATGTCGCAGCCGCACCCCGCTGGCATGCAGGGTGGTGGACCAGACCTCGCGCAGCGGGACCAGGCTCTCCATCCGCCGCAGCTCGACACCGTGGCGCTCAAGCCGGGCCGGCAGATCACTCAAGGCCTCGACGGCCCGCGGCGTCACCGTCTGCCGCGACACCCACATGCCGGCGTCGGCCAGATCCTCGAAACCGGCCATGGGCAGCTCGTAGCGGTAAATCGTTTCGCGGCTGAGCCGATCGAACCAGGCCTGTTCGATGTAGGCGATCATTCGGGCGGTGCTGGGTCCAAACCATGCCTGGCGGTCACCGGCCGTCGTGGCGGGCGTCGCCCACAGCAGGATGCGCGGGCAGTCGCGGGGGAAGAAGTAGAGCGGCTGGGTCGTCTCATCGATCGCCCAGACCAGGGGCCCGTTCAGCCAGTCGCGGCCTGGCGGGCGCGCCGAGGGGACACGCACGGGCCTGGGGACAAAGCATTCGATCCCCGGATTGTCGCTGAAATGAAAAAGCCGCATGCCCAACCCCGTCCAAAGCCCCGCCCGCGTTGCTCAAACTCAGCTTTCCCTGTAGTCAGCCCGCCTACGTTTCCCGGAAAGCCCAATGACCGAACTCTACGACGTCGCCGCGATCGGCAACGCCATCGTCGATGTTATCGCCCCGGCGACCGACGACTTCCTCTCCGCCAACGCCCTCGACAAGGGCGCCATGATGCTGATCGACGAAGCGCGCGGCGTGGAACTCTACGGCAAGATGGCGGCCGGCATCGAGGCCTCCGGCGGTTCGGCCGGCAACACCATCGCCGGCGTCGCCAGTTTCGGCGGCCGGGCGGCCTATCTGGGCAAGGTGGCCAAGGACCAGCTGGGGGACGTCTTCGCCCACGACATGCGCGCCATCGGCGCCCACTTCGACACCGCCCCGCTGATCGGCGGCCCGGCCACGGCCCGCTCGCTGATCAACGTCACCCCCGATGGCGAGCGCACCATGTGCACCTATCTGGGCGCGTCGACCGAGTTCGCCGCCGATGACGTCGACGCCGCGATCATCGAGGGCGCCAAGATCGTCTATCTCGAGGGCTATCTGTTCGACGCCGAGGCCGCGCGCCGCGCCTTCGCCAAGGCCGCGGGCCTGGCCCGCGGCGCGGGCCGAATGATGGCCATCACGCTATCGGACGGCTTTGTGGTGGAACGTCACCGCGAGGCCCTGCTCGGCTTCATCGAGAGCCAGGTCGACCTGGTGTTCGCCAACGACACCGAACTGATGGCGCTCTTCGAGACCACTGACTTCGACGACGCCATGGCGCAGATGCGCGGCAAGGTGAAGATCGCCGCCGTCACCCGCGGCGCGGCCGGCTCCACCATCGTCGCGGCCGGTCAGAGCTTCGACGTTTCGGCCTATCCTGTGGAAAAAGTCGTGGACACGACCGGCGCGGGCGACCAATACGCAGCCGGTTTCATGTTCGGTCTCGCCAAGGGCCGGCCGCTGAACGTCTGCGGCCAGCTCGGCTCGCTGGCGGCCTCGGAAGTGATCTCGCACTACGGCCCGCGTCCCCTGGTCAGTCTGAAAGACCTGGCGGCGTCGAAAGGACTTTAAACTCATGGCCCGCACGGCCGAAGTCGTCCGCAACACCAAGGAAACCCAGATCAGCGTCAGCGTCGATCTGGACGGCTCCAGTGTGTCCGATGTCCAGACCGGCATCGGCTTCTTCGACCACATGCTCGACAGCTTCGCCCGTCACGGGGGGATCGATCTTACGGTCCGCACCGAGGGTGATCTGCACATCGACTTTCACCACACGGTGGAAGATACCGGAATCGTCATCGGTCAGGCGATCAACAAGGCGCTGGACGGTTTCAAGGGCGTTCGCCGTTTCGGCCACGCCTATATCCCGATGGACGAGACCCTGACCCGCTGCGCCATCGACCTGAGCAACCGGCCCTACCTGATCTGGAACGTCGCCTTCAAGACCCCGAAGATCGGCGAGTTCGACACCGAGTTGTTCAAGGAATTCCACCACGCCTTCGCCATGAACCTGGGCGCCTGCGTGCACCTGGAAACCCTCTATGGCGACAACAGCCACCACATCGCCGAGAGCGGCTTCAAGGCCCTGGCGCGCGCCCTGCGGACCGCCGTCGAACTCGACCCCAAGACCCATGGTCACGCTCCGTCGACCAAGGGCGTCCTCTAGGAACCAGTTCCATGCAGAGTGTCGCCCTGATCGACTACGGGTCGGGCAACCTTCGCTCGGCCGAAAAGGCCTTGGTGAAGGCCGCCGACGGCCGTTCCGAAATCGTGGTCACCTGCGATCCGCAGATCGTGGCGGACGCCGACCGCATCGTCCTGCCCGGTGTGGGGGCGTTTTCGGCCTGCATGACCGCGCTTTCCGAACGCCCCGGTCTGATCGAGGCGATGACGCAAGCCGTGCGGGCGAAGGGCCGTCCCTTCTTGGGCATCTGCGTCGGCATGCAGCTGCTGGCCACCCGCGGCCTGGAGTTCGGCGAGACGCCGGGCCTGGACTGGATCGGCGGCGATGTGCGCCGCGTCGAACCCAGCGATCCCGCCGCCAAGATTCCGCACATGGGCTGGAACACCCTGGTGTCCCCTCACGGCCCCGACATGATCGCCGCCATCGGCGACGCACCCATGTACTTCACCCATTCCTTCGCCTTCTACCCGGACGACGACAAGGACGTCGCCGCCTGGGTCGATCACGGGGGGCGGTTCCCGGCGGCTGTCGCCAAAGGCAACATCGCGGGCGTACAGTTTCACCCTGAAAAGTCGCAGAGCGCCGGGCTTGCCCTCCTGGCGCGCTTCCTGGAGTGGCGACCTTGATCCTCTATCCCGCAATCGACTTGAAGGACGGCCAGTGCGTGCGTGTGCTGCACGGCGACCTGACGACCGCCACGGTCTTCAACACCTCCCCCGCCGACCAGGCCCGCCAGTTCGTGGAGAGCGGATTCCACTGGGTGCACGTCGTGGACCTCAACGGCGCCGTCCAGGGCCGGGCGATCAATGAGAAGGCCGTCGAGGCCATCCTCGAGAACGTCTCCATCCCGGTCCAGCTCGGCGGCGGCATCCGCTCCCTGAAAGACATCGAGCGCTGGATCGAGGCGGGCGTCTCCCGCGTGATCCTGGGCACCATCGCCGTCACCGAGCCGGAGATCGTCAAGGCCGCCGCCCGCGAGTGGCCCGAGCAGATCGCCGTCAGCGTCGACGTGCGCAAGGGCAAGGTGGCCACCCAGGGCTGGACCGAAAGCTCCGACCTGGACGCCGTCACCGTCTCCAAGCGCTATGAGGACGCCGGCGTCGGCGCCCTGATCATCACCGACATCGACCGCGACGGCACGGTCATGGGCTTCAATGTCGAGGCCTTCGGAGCCATCGCCGATGCGGTCAATATCCCGGTGATCGCCGCCGGCGGCCTGGCCAGCGTCGACGACATCGTCCGCCTGCGCGCCCGCAAGGGCGTGCCGATCGCCGGCGCGGTCCTCGGCCGCGCGCTCTACAACGGCGCCATCAGCCCGGCCGAGGCCCTCAAGGTCGCCGCCTGATGCTGAAGGTTCGCGTCATCCCCTGCCTGGACGTCAAGGACGGCCGCGTGGTGAAGGGCGTGAACTTCGTGGCGCTGCGCGACGCCGGCGATCCGGTCGAACAGGCGCGGGCCTATGACGCCGCGGGCGCCGACGAGCTGATGTTCCTGGACATCACCGCCAGCCACGAGCGGCGCGGCGCCATTCTCGACGTGATCGCCCGCACCGCCGATGTCTGCTTCATGCCGCTGTCGGTGGGTGGCGGCATCCGCCAGGTGGAGGACGCCCGGCGTCTGCTGCTGGCCGGAGCCGACAAGATTTCCGTCAACACCGCCGCCGTCGAGAACCGCGACCTGATCAGCGCCTGCGCCGACGCCTTCGGCTCCCAGGCCGTGGTGGTGGCCATCGACGCCAAGCACGGCACGGCGCGGGCCGGCTCCGGCGGCCGCAACGACGGCTGGGAGGTCTATACCTACGGTGGCCGCACCGCGACGGGGCTGGACGTGGTGGAATACGCCGTCGACGCGGTGAAGCGCGGGGCCGGCGAGATCCTGCTGACCTCGATGGACCGCGACGGCGCCAAGACCGGCTACGACATCGACCTGCTGGCGGCCATGACCGCGGCGGTGAACGTGCCCGTCATCGCCTCCGGCGGCGCCGGGAGCGCGGCCCACATGGTCGAGGCCGTGGTCAAGGGCGGCGCCGACGCCGTCCTGGCCGCCTCGATCTTCCACTTCGGTGAAGTGTCCATCGGCGAGGTCAAGCGCGCCATGGCCGAGGCCCATATTCCTGTCCGCCTGACGGAGACCGCCGCATGAGCCGTTTTTCCGAGACCCTTGATCGCCTCGCCGCCACCATCGAAGAGCGCAAGGGCGCAAGCCCCGAGAGCTCCTACACCGCCAAGCTGCTGGCCGAAGGCGTCGAGCGCGCCGCCAAGAAGCTCGGCGAGGAAGCTGTCGAGGTGGTGATCTCGGCCGTCCAGAAGGACAAGGACGGCCTGGCCGCCGAGAGCGCCGACCTGATGTACCACTTCCTGGTGGTCCTGGCCGCGTCCGGGGTCACGCTCGACGACGTGGCCTCCTGGCTGGAAAGCCGTGAAGGCCGCTCGGGCCTGGAAGAGAAGGCCTGGCGTCACAAGTCGGAGACCTAGACTCCTCCCTCGCTGGGCTACGGGATTCACACAACTGCGTCGGCCTTGGCGATGATGAAGCCGGTGAGTGTTGCTGCGAAGCGTTCCCAGCCCTTGGCCATGGTCTTTGGTCCTGGAGGCTTGCCGTAGCA
>JAGNIV010000004.1 GCA_018001015.1 Phenylobacterium sp.
AAAGCTGACTGGCGGACGCGCCCTAGCCGGACTCTCGGTCTCTCAACCAGGGACCCAACGAGCTACGCCCGCCACCCATCAAGCCAAGGCTCAACACACAGCGCAATACACAGGGACCCAGGGGCCGTGCGCGCCGCCCCTGGGTCCCGGCTCTCCGCTCCGCTACGGCCGGGATGACGGTAGGGGGTGCGCCGATGAATTGGTCGATCCGTCGACTCCTTCGGCCTCTCACGCGTTGGCCGTGAGAAGACTGTAGTCCGAGGAATTTCCATGAGCGTAGCCTTCACCAAGGAAGGGGATGCGGAGGCCACCGCCGCCGATCTCCCCGACCGCCCGATCTCGCCGCACCCGAACCTGGTGACGCCGCAGGGCATGGCCGCCATCGAGCAGGCCTTGGCGGAGGCCCGCGCGGCCTATACGGCGGCCCAGAGCGCCGGCGGCATCGAGGCCGACCGCACCGCCATGGCCCGCGCCACGCGGGACCTGCGCTACTATTCCGCCCGCCGCGCCAACGCCCAGCTCATCGAGCCCAGCGATGACACCCAGACCGTCCGCTTCGGCGGCGAGGTCACCATCGACCGCGAGGACGGCCGCCGCCAGACCTTCCGCATCGTGGGCGAGGACGAGGCCGATCCGGCCCACGGCAGCGTTTCCCACGTCTCGCCCCTGGCCCGCGCCCTGATGGGCAAGTCGGTGGGCGACACCGCCATGCTGGCCGGCGCCGAGGTGGAGATCGTCGCCGTGAGCTGAGCTGTTGGAGACTTGGCGGAAGACCGACAAGCTGCGACATTCACGGCGGCTGGCCGGGCTGATCGGCCGCGTCACAGTCCCGGGGGGGATGAAATGGCTGCAGTATCTGACGGAATGCCCGCGCCGGCCGGCCGGGACGAGAGCTTCTTCCTGCGCGGCGCCTTCGCCATGGCCTTGGTGATCGTCGCCGGCTTCTCGGTGCAGTTGGCGATGGGGCGCTCGAGTTTCTCCGCCCCGCCGCTCGTTCACGCCCATGCGATCGTGTTCATGGGTTGGGTCGCGATCTATCTCTTGCAGAACGTTTTCGTGGCCACCGGCCGCACGGGCCTGCACCGCCGTCTTGGCTGGGTCGCCGCGGTCTGGGTCGTGCCCATGCTGATCCTGGGATTCGCCGTGACGATCGCGATCGTGCGTCGCGGAGGGGTGCCGTTCTTCTTCAAGCCGCTGCAGTTTCTGGTCTTCGATCCGGTATCTCTGCTCACCTTCGCCGGCCTGACCACCGCCGCGATCCTGATGCGCCGGCAAACCGACTGGCACCGGCGCCTGCACTTCTGCGCGATGTCGGTCCTGCTGGGCCCAGGCTTTGGGCGGTTGCTGCCCATGCCGCTGATCGCGCCCTGGGCCTGGGAGGCGACCCTCGTGGTCTGCATGATCTTCCCTCTGGTGGGCATGTGGTCCGACAAGCGGCGCAGCGGTCGGGTTCACCCCGCCTGGCTCTGGGGCGTCGCCGCCATGGTCGGGTGCCTGCTGGCGACGGAGGCGATCACCTACAGCCCGGTCGGAGACACGATCTATCGGAGCGTGGTGGCGGGGACCCCGGGCGAGGCCGTGGCCCCGCTGGCCTTCGCGCCCCCGCCAGGGCCTCCGCCCGTGCCCTAACCGCTTCGGCCGCGACCGCCGGGGCGTATGGGGGAGGGGGCCGACTGTGCGCCGCGCGTGCGTCCGCCGGCGGCCGCGCCGCCCGAGCGGCTCTCTGCCGCCACGAAGACATCCTCCAACTGGAGGCTTGGGCCAAGGCCCGTTATGCTGGGCGTTTAGATGGCGACCGAGGTCTTGCGCGCCAGGGTCTCGATCTCGTTGCGGATCGAGCCGGCTGAGCTCTTGATCAGGGCCGAGACGCCACGGCGTGCGGCCTCGCGGTCGCAGGACAGCACCATCTGCTTGACCGGCCCCAGACCGGCGGGCGGCATCGACAGCCGCTCGAAGCCCAGCGCCACCAGGACGAAGGCCTCCAGCGGCCGGCCTGCCATCTCACCGCAGACCGAGACGGGCGTGCCGGTCTCGGCGCAGGCCTGCTGGATCTGCTGCAGGGCGCGCAGGGCCGGCGGGGACAGGAAGTCGTAACGGTCGGCCACCCGGGGATTCCCCCGGTCGGCGGCGAACAGGTACTGCATCAGATCGTTGGTCCCGACGCTGACGAAGTCGGTCATCGGCAACAGGGCGTCCAGGTGCCAGATCAGCGACGGGGCCTCGATCATGGCCCCCACCTCCAGCCGCGACGGCTCGGCGCGGCCGCGCCGCAGCGCCCAGGCGATCTCGTGGTCCACCAGGGACCGCGCCGCCCGGAACTCGTCCACATTGGCCACCAGCGGGAACATGATCCGCAGCGGCCGTCCCCGCGCCGCGGCGATCAGCGCCCGCAGCTGCAGCCGCAGCAGGGCCGGCCGGTCCAGGCCCATGCGGATGGCCCGCCAGCCGAGCGCCGGGTTGTCTTCGCGCTCGGCCTCCAGATAGGGCAGCACCTTGTCGCCCCCCAGATCGAGCGTCCGGAAGGTCACCGCCATGTCGCCGGCCGCGTCCATCACCCGGCCGTAGAGGGCGGTCTGGGCGTTGAAGCGCGGCATCTCCTCGGCCACCATGAACTGGAACTCGGTGCGGAACAGGCCGATGCCCTCCGCACCAGTCTCGGCCAGAATGTCCAGGTCGACGTCCAGGCCCGCGTTCATCAGCAGGGTGATCTTGGCTCCATCGCGGGTGAAGGCCGGGGTGTCGCGCAGCTTGGCGAACTCCGCCCGCCGCTGGGTGCGCACCTCGAGCCTGGCCTGCAGCGCCTTGATGACGTCGGGGCGCGGCCGCAGATAGGCCTCGCCGGTCTCGGCGTCGACGATGACAGGATCGCCCTCCGACACCTTGTCGCGCAGGCCCGCCAGCCGCCCCACGCAAGGGATGTCGAGCGCGCGGGCCACGATCGCCGCATGGCTCGCCGCCGAGCCTTCCTCCAGCAGCAGGCCCTTGAGCTTGGTGCGGTCGTATTCCAGCAGGTCGGCGGGGCCCAGGTTGCGGGCGATCAGGATGGCGTTGGGCGGCAGGTCGCGGGCCTTGTGGCCGTCGCCGGACAGGTGCCGCAGCAGCCGGTCGTTGAGGTCCTCCAGGTCGTGCAGCCGCTCGCGCAGATAGGGGTCGCGGGCCTGGCCCAGCCGCGCCCGGTGTTCCGACCGCACCCGCTCCACGGCGGCCTCGGCGGTCAGGCCGTTGCGCACCGCGTCCTCCAGGCTGCGGTTCCAGCCACGGTCGTGGGCGAACATCCGGTAGGTGTCGAGCACCTCATAACTGGCTTCGACCAGCCCGTGCTGGCCGTCCAGCATCTCGTCGATCTGCGCCTGCAGGCTGGCGATGGCGGTGGCCAGCCGGATCTCCTCGGCCGCCACGTCGTCGCTCAGCAGCTTGGAGGTGGCCACCGGCGGCTCGTGCAGGACGACGACCCCCAGGGCCAGGCCGTCGGCGAACTTGGCGCCCTTCAGCCGCTCGGGGCGGTGCGGCACCAGCTCGGCGTTCTTCAGCGCGCCTTCCGTGGCCAGTTCGCTGCTGGCCACCATCTCGGCCAGCACCATGGCGACGATCTGCAGGTCCTCGACCTCGTCGTCGGAATAGACCCGCTCGGTGCGGTTCTGGACCACCAACACGCCGATCACCCGGCCGCCGCGCAGCAGGGGCACCCCCATGAAGGCGTGGAACGGGTCTTCGCCGGTTTCCGGGCGGTAGGAGAAGGCCGGGTGGTTGGGGGCGTCCGACAGGTTCAGCGGCCGGCCCAGGCGCAGGATCTCGCCCACCAGGCCCTCGCCGGGCTTGAGGCGGGTGACGTGGACGGCGGTGGGGTCCAGGCCCTCGGTGGCGAACAGCTCCATGTCGTTGGAGCCGCCCCGCATGTAGAGCGAGCAGACCTCGGCCACCATCGAGCGCGCGATGATGCGCACCACCATGTCCAGGCGTGACTGCGCGGGCCCGCCGCCGGCCAGCGCCTCGCGGATCTGCCGCAGCAGACTCCGTTGTCCCCGAATGGCGATGCCTGGTGCGGCCATCGTCCGCGCGTCCCTCCCAAAACCGACCGTCCCACCGGACCGCCCGCGGCCAGTCCGACCGTCTTGTCCGCTCCCTAGCAGCTTTGGACGTCGGAACGGAGACGGAAATGAGGAGGATACGTGCACGATTGTCGCGGTGGTGGAAGTTTGGGCGCACGCGCCCGACTTGATCTGCCTCAATGCGGCACGGGGGCGCCGCGCCAGACCCTGCGGCCGCCGGCGCGCAACGACGCGGCGGCGCAAGGGAGGGAAGAATGGCGTCATCGGGCGGGCTGCCGGGCGTGAAGAAGATCAGCGTGGGCGCGCCGTTTCGCTGGCTCGGGGGCGCCTGGCGCGACCTCTGGCGGGCCTGGCCGCCGCTGCTGGCCTACGGCGTGGCGCTGAGCGCCTTCAGCCTCTGGATCAGCCTCAGCTTCATGGCCACCGGCGGCGCCTTCTGGGTGTTCGCGCTCACCTGCGGCTTCGTGTTCGTGGCCCCGATGCTGGCCATGGGGCTCTACGAGGCCGCCGCCCTGCTGGCCCGGGGTGAGCGGCCGACCCTGGCCCGCATGGTCCTGGTCCGCCGCGCGATCTCCGCCGACGTGGCCATCCTGGGCCTGGCCCTGCTGATGATCTTCTTCTTCTGGCTGCAGATCGCCCAGATCGTCTACGGCCTGTCGACCTGGGTCATCTACCGCACGGTGGAGACCCTGGCGGCCTTCGCGCTCACCACGCCGGAGGGCCACCGCATGCTGTTCGCCGGCTCCCTGATCGGCGGGGCCATCGCCTTCCTGACCTATGGCCTGGTGGTGATTTCGGCGCCCATGCTGCTGGACCGCCAGACCAGCGTCTTCGTCGCCACCATCACCAGCTTCCGGGCGGTGGCCGCCAATCTGGGTCCGATGATCGTCTGGGCCCTGCTGATCGCGGCTCTGACCCTCTCCACCGTGCTCACCGGCTTCCTGGCCCTGGTGATCGTCTTCCCCTGGCTGGGGCTGGCGACCTGGCGGGCCTACGGTGAGCTGGTGGAGAGCTAGGCGCGCGCATCCGCGGCGGCGGCCAAGCCGTAGCTCGCAACAGCAGGAGACGAACAGATGGCCAATGCTTGGGAATTGGGCGCGGCGATCCTGGGCGGTCTCGGCGCCCTGGTGGGGATCCGCGCGGGGACCGAACAGCCGCGCTACACCGTCGTCGAGCGCCTGGGCGCGATCGAGATCCGCCACTACGCGCCCCGGCTGGCGGCTGAGGCCACCGTCTCCGGCTCGGCGACAGCGGCGCGCAGCGCGGGTTTCGAGGCGGTGGCCGGCTATATCTTCGGCGGCAACACCGCCAAGGCGTCCATCGCCATGACCGCGCCGGTGGCCCAAAGCCCGGCGGGCCAGACCATCGCCATGACCGCGCCTGTGGCGCAGACCGCCGACGGCCTCGGGTCATGGAAGGTGCAGTTCATCATGCCGGCCCGCTACACCGCGGCCACCCTGCCGGTCCCCACCAGCGACCAGGTGACCATCGTCGAGCTGCCGGCCCAGGACTACGCGGTGCTGCGGTTCTCCGGCGCGCGCGGCGGCCCGGCGGTGGAGCGCCGCACCCGCCAGCTCACCGCGGCCTTGTCCGGCCAGGGCTGGCAGGTCGCGGGCACGCCGACGGCCTGGTTCTACGACCCGCCGTGGACCCCATCCTTCCTGCGCCGCAACGAGGTCGCCGCCCCCGTGGTCCGCAGCCCCAGGAGGTAGGGCGCGGCGACCTTTCGGCCTCAGCTCTCCTGGATGGCCGCCAGTTTCCACGGCCCGGCGTTCTGGCGGGTGAAGGTCCAGTGCTCGGTGGTTTCGGTGGGGGTCGTCGCGTCGCCCTCCAGCACCGCGCCGCTCGCGCGGTCGCGCATCACGTCGAGGCTGGAATAGCGCAGGGCGGCGGTGGCGTAGTCGGTGTCACCCTCGCGCCAGGCTTCGGACACGTCGGCCTGCAGCAGGCGCACGTCGGACACCTCGTTGCGGCGGCCCTGGGTGGCGTTCTGGCTCAGTTCCTCCGACAGATAGCTCATGATCTCCGGCGTGGTCCGCTCGCGCAGAGCCGCGTAGTCCTCGCGGCCGAAGGCGGCCTGCACCTCGCTCAGCAGTTCCTCGAACCGGTCGCGGTCGGCCTGGGTGACGCCGATCTCATAGGTCTCCACCACCTCCGGGGCGGGCGGGACCGCCGCGCCGCCGCCGAACCCGCCGAACCCGCCGCTCGCGGGCTGTTCGAAGCCGCGCGCGCCGTTGATCGGCGAGACGTTGTCCCGCGCGAAGCCGGCCGGCGCGGCGGTGGCCGTGCGGCGGCGGCGGAACAGCATCACGATCAGGCCGACGCCCAGGCCCAGGATGGCCAGCTGCATCAGGGTGTTCATCATCCCGGCGCCCAGGCCGCCCCAGCCGTGACCCAGCATGGCGCCGATCAGGCCGCCCGCCACCAGGCCGCCGAGGATCCCGCCGCCCATGCCGCCCAGGAAGCCGCCGCGCCGGGGCGCTTGGCCCGCCGCGCCCGCCGCGGCCGGGGCCTGCGGAGCCGCGGCCGCCTTGTTGGTCGGGGTCATGGAGCGCTGGATCGGCGCGGTCGCCTGGGGCGCGGTCGCGGTGGGCCGCGGCGCGGTATAGGTGCGCGCGCCCCGGCTGCCGAAGCTGCCGCCCCGTCTCGCCTCGGCGGTCTCCGCCAGGGTGAGGGCCAGGACCAGGCCAATGCCCAGCATCGAGGTCGCGCGTTTCATGTGAGGTCAGTCTCCCTTTGCGCGGACATGTAGGGACGCGCGGGCGGCGGCGACAGGGCGCCGGGATCAACTTCGCGTCAGGCAGATCCCCGCCCCCGCCATGTTTTTGCAGAATATCCCCCGCGCCCGGCGGCGAACGGGGTAGGGAGGGGCTTAAGCCTTGAAAGACATCCCCATGCCCGCCTTCACCATCGTCACCACCAGCGCGACCCAGGACAGCGACGCCGCCGAGGTCAACACCCTGACCGACGACTTCGGCAGCGAGACCGAAGCCCTGGGCTATTCGCGCCGCATGGCCGACGAAATGCTGGGCCTCGCCGCCCAGCTCTCCCTGGATTTCGACTACAGCAATGTCGCCCTCTATGACGGCGACCTGCTGGAGGAAGACCTCGACCCCGACCACCCGGCCCTCATCGGCGTCTGGGTGCTGGACGAGGAGGGCTGCTCCTACGTCCCCGCCGCCGAGTTCCGCGAGAGCCTGGCCGAGCCCGAGGCCTGAGCCGGCGCGGGCCGGGCGGGCGCCCCCCGCCTGGCCTATTCCGGCCGGTTCAGGATCGCGGCCGTGGCCACCAGTTCCCCCAGCAGGGCCATGGTCGCGGCCCCCGAACAGTCGAAGGGGTCCAGCTCCACCCGCTTGAAGTACTTCAGCAGCAGGGCCGGGTTGAGCTTGGCGATGCTGACATGGCCCATGGTCCAGTTGCCGAACCGCCGCTCGGAAATCTCCTCATAGGTCAGCAGGCGGACATTCTGGTGGCGGTCGTCGCGGACGATGGCGTTGAACAGGTCGCAGACCTCATCGCGCCCGCCCTCGATCACCTGGATGAACAGGTTCTCCGAAACGCACAACAGGCCGGTGATCCCCAGGGCCGGGTTGTTCTTGCGCGACTGGGCCAGGATCAGGTCCATGGCCGCCCCCTGCAGGGCGGCGACGGGGCGGCTGGCATATAGGCAGCGAACGAGCATTTCGACCTCAGGATCTGTGCTTCAGCAGCGAGAGAAACTCGCTGCGCAGGTGGTGGTCCTTCAGGAAGGAGCCGCGCATGACGCTGTTGATCATCATGGTCTCGTTGTCCTTCACCCCGCGCCAGTGCATGCAGAAGTGGTCGGCCTCCATCACCACGGCCAGGCCGTCGGGCCGCACCTTCTCCATCAGCAGGTCGGCCATCTGGGTGATGGCTTCTTCCTGAATCTGCGGCCGCGACATCACCCATTCGGCCAGCCGCGAGTATTTCGACAGGCCGATAAGGTTGGAGTGCTCGTTGGGCATCAGCCCCACCCACAGCTTGCCCATGATCGGACAGAAGTGGTGGCTGCAGGCGCTGCGGATGGTGATCGGACCGACGATCATCAGCTCGTTCAGCGACTCGGCGTTGGGAAACTCGGTGACCGGCGGGGCCGCCGCATAGCGCCCCCGGAACACCTCGGTCAGGTACATCTTGGCCACCCGCCGCGCCGTCTCCTGGGTGTTGTGATCGCTCTCGGTGTCGATCACCAGGCTCTCCAGCACACCCTTGAACTTGCCCTCCACCTCGGCCAGCAGGGCCTCCAGCTCGCCGGGCTCCAGGAAGGCCGAGATGTTGTCATTGGCGTGGAAGCGCTTCTTGGATTTCCTCAGCCGCGCGCGGATCTTCGCGGACACCGGCTGGTCGGTCGGGGGTTCACTCACCGGGTCTCTGCTCCTGCGCTCTTGAGGTGCGGAAGCCCGCGACGCTCCGCCGCCGGCCCCCGCCTGATAGCTCTACGCCGCCCACGGCGATCCAGATGCATCGGGCCAGGGGCCCGGCGGGTCAAGGACGGCGCGTCGAGCGCCGCCGCGCCGTCGCGCCAGGGGACCCGGCCTGAGGTTCGGGCGTTGTAGTCTCCCGGTAGCTTGGAGACCCGCCCATGATCGGCAACCGCGAAGAGCTGGAAGCCGCCCTTGAGGCGGTTTCCGCCTATCTCGAAACGCCCCCGCGCCCGGCTCCGAGGACGCCGCGGAGTTCCGGCGCCTGCTGCACGAGATCGACGCCTACCAGCCCACCATGGACCTCCCGGCCAGCCCGACGCCGATGCAGGACCTGGAAGCCCGCACCCGCGACCTGGTGGCCCGTGCCGACGCCCTGATCCGGCGCATGCAGGAAAGCGAAGAGGCCGGGAAGCTGGTCAGTTTTCCCGAAGACGGGCAGGGCATCGGGCCGACCACGGGGGTGTGAGGGGGGCTGAACGTCCGGGTCGGGCTCGTTTCGGACGTTGGGAACGTCCGCTCTCAGGCCGGGTCCAGCGCTACGCCGGTTCGCCCCCCCGGACGAAGCTCCGCAGACGGAAGCGATCCTTGCCCTGCAAAGTCAGGCCGATGAAGTGGATTATGAGTTTTGCTGCTGTCACCGCGAGCCTCGGCCTAGTCGGCTGTGAAATCCGATCTCAGGACGAAGAGGTCGTGCAGTCCCGCGTAGTCCAGAGCGCCGGCATTGAGAGCGCTCCCAATGGTGAGGTGCCGATATCCGCCGCTCCTCCGGCGGAGGTGGATCTGATCTTCGTGCAAACTCTTATGGGGGTTTGCGTCCTTAGCGGACAGGCGATGCCGACCATCGAATCCCACGCTAGAGTCGCTAGATGGAAAGAGGTCACCGACGCGGACATGCTGAAGTCCATCGCCCCGGTTCAGGCCGGTGCCAAATGGAAGACCTGGGTCTTCAAGGAGAACGGCAAGGGCTACGTCGTGAATGCTGGCCGTTTGGCCGAGGAAGACGGCGGGTTTCCGTTCTGTACAGTGGTTTCAGAGCCCAGCAACGGCCCAGTCACATCCGACTACGTGTCGAAACTTCTCCAAGCGAAGCTCCTGAAGCGTTGGAGCGAGGCAGGTCAGAACTACACATCGTACGACTTCGAAAACGATGGAGTCCCTGGGATGATCTCGTTCATTGACGCCACGCCCATTGGCCTGTCGACGCTCAACGCGACCGTGATGCTAAAATCTTCCCCTTAGGGGCTGCCGCGCAGATCCATCAGATCCCGATATACGTCATAGCGAGAGCGAGGCGCGAACGCTCGGCAGGGGGCACTTGCTGCTTTGTCCGCTTTTCGGCATCGGATTAGAGTCTGGGTGTGGCGCTGAGCGAACGGACTGGAAACCCTGGGCGGCTATGCCCTCACCAACCTGTAGAACGAGGCGGACAAGGGTGTGAAGTCGTCGACGTCCGCGCCTAGTGCCTGGCGCGTTTTTTCTGCCCGTCGGGTTCTACCTGCCGAATAGCCGAAGCGAGGCTTGGATTTGCGGGGTCCAATGTTCTCCGACCTTCGCCTCGTCGGCATAGCTTGGCCAGTTCGCGACGGTAGCGATGACCTCGTCGAGAATGTCCCGCGCCCGAGAACGACTGAGGGATGTAGTTTCGGCGAAGGCGTCGAAGTCGCGACGTTCGAAGCCGTCGCGCTTGCCGTTCATCGCCATCTGATGGCGTGACGTCCACTTGCCCTTTGGGTTATAGGACCAAGTGATGTCGAAGGCCGGCGACAGCGACCAGACCCCGGACTTATCCATCAGATAGGCGATGTTCTTGACATGGTCGTCCTGATTGCGCGCCACGATGTTGAAGGCCATGCGGCGGAACTGCTCTTCGAGCTGGGCCATGGGCAAGTCGAGCTGCCGCATGACGAGCATCGCTTGTTCGTAGGAATAGGCGTCGGCGTTCTTGAAATCGAAGTGAGCAAGGGCGGCAAGTGACTGCACATGCAGTTTGTCGCCACCGTCCAGCCGATCGAAGCGGCGGGTCATGAAGTGCCTGCGGCCGCCTTCTTCCATGAGCCGCGTTTGCGGCACTTGGATACCGGCCGCTCTCGCCATCAGCGAATAGGCGTACTCCACAGCGCTGTAGCCTTCCGGGTCGGCCAGCTCGCGATCTTTGTTGTTTTCCACGCCATCGAACTTGAGGAGCCAATATTCAAAGCCCGGGTCGGCTTTCACCTGGCCCGATCGCACTTCGTTTGTTGCTGGGTTCCAGGCGATCACCGCCTTTGCGCGGGCGCCGCCCGCGGACGTGCCAACGCGCAGGATGTCGCGCAGGGCCTCGGCCTTGTGCTCGTCTGCGAAGGAAGCTTGCAGGTTGTTGCGATTGGCCAACACCTCCGAGGCCAGTTCCACGAGCGCGTCGATCTTGATCCGGGTCGCCTTGCGGGGCCGTGGTCCGAGCGCTGGCGTGAATTCGAGAGCGCCCATACCGCGCGCGCCGGTGTAGCTGAGCCTTTCGACGGCGTTGAAGCTCTCGGGGGTGCGTCCTTGCGTCGCCAGCCAGGCGTCAATGAGCGCGTTGCCGTAGCGATCCGGCAGGACATCGGCGAGCAAGCCGGGTAGCCCGTGAAAGCTCTCCCTTGGCAGTGACGGAAAACTGAACACCTGAGGCCCCAACGGCATCATCAAAGGCGCGACTTCGATGCCGCTCGTCAGGAACGGGCGATCATACTGGAAGCTCGCGACCCCTTCTCCATCAAGGAGCGACACGGCGCCAATTCGACTTCCCCAGAGGCGAACCTCTGCGACCGTCGGCATTAGCTCTCGCCCCAGGACCAAGCAGGCTTTGCGATTAGGCTTGTCGCAGCAAGCGAGTTGCGGACACGCTGGCGCGTTCTACCTTGATGTTCGAGGAGTTCGATCGGGCTGGGTTGGCTTGGCGGGATTGTCCGCTCTAGATTCTCAAGCGTTCCTAACGCGCGTAGGGCGCGCAACAAGTTGCTCAACTGCGTCGAAGATCCATTTTCAAGGCGCTCAATCGTGCTCTTGGAGACGCCAGCGGCTTCGGCGAGATCGGCTTGAGTCCAATTCCGCTCTAAGCGCAGACGCGCAATGCGCTCGCCAATCTCATTTAGCGCGGCTTCGTCGGTGAGGAAATTTGTGAATCTCATAACTCGTCACTCTTGAGGCCTTATATAGGGAATTCCCTCTTATATCATCAAGAACGAGGAATTATTAATTTATAATCCAATTCCCCTGACTCATCAAATTTGCGGATTAAAAACGAAATTCGAATTTAAATCTGCAAGAGTGCGGAATTATAAAATTCTACTATCGACTTCTAACAGTCGCGAAGTCCGCCGGCAATCCGACAGCAGCGAACGGCAGCAATGGGTCGATTGTGTTGAAAAAGGCCGAGGGCCGGCCGCAGTCGGAAATTTCAGGCCAGATTGGCACCGCCCGAAAATCCTAAATCATTGATTTCGTTGAGGCGGGATTTCGCCGAGAGCACCCATTTTGCGCGTGTTGGAGTGTCGCCGGCCTTTTTCAACACAATCGGTCGATAGCGAACCTAGGGGACCTTGCTTGGCGAAGGTCCGCTTCCGGCCTAGTCGGCAAGGTCAGCTGTTGGCGCGTAGCCGCCCGCGCTCCCAGCCACCCAACCCCACTTCCCCCACCACCAACTCCCCCCCATAGTCCTCCCCAACAACCGTCTGGGGAGGCGACCATGATCCGCAAATACGGGCTGCTGGCCCTTGGCCTGATCCTGATCCTGGCGGGTTCGATCCTCGCCCATGACGTCCAGACCACCCACGGAGTCACCGTCACCGACGTGCGGTTCGCGGGCGACAAGGGCGTGGTCATGAGCGGGCTGCTCTATCGGCCGGCCTCGGCCACCGCCGCGAGGCCCGCGCCCGCCGTCCTGGCCAGTCACGGCTATATCAACACCCGCGAGATGCAGAGCGCCTTCGCCATCGAGCTGTCGCGGCGCGGCTTCGTGGTGCTGGCCATGGACATGACCGGGCATGGGAATTCGGGCGCCGCCGTCGGCCAGCAGGGGTTCGGCGGGCCGGCCGCCCTGCGCTACCTGCGCGGTCTGCCCTATGTGGACACGTCCAATATCGGCCTGGAGGGCCACAGCCTGGGGGGCGGGCCGGTGGTGGCCGCCGCGGAGTCGGCGCCGGACGGCTACAAGGCCGTGGTGCTGGAGGGCTCGACGCCGGCCATCGGGGCGGTGTTCGGCGCCGGGGCCAAGGCGCCGCTTCGCAACCTGGCCATCGTGTTTGGCCAGTATGACGAGTTCGCCCCGCTGATGTGGCAGGTGGCCAAGGGCGGCGACGTGGAGACGTCGAAGTCCCTGCAGGCGATGTTCGGCTCGGTCGGCCCGGTGGTGGAGGGCCGCCTCTATGGCGATCCCGCCGCCGGGACCGCGCGGGTGCTGCACAATCCCCCCATCACCCACCCGTGGGAGCACTTCTCGTCGGCCGGGGTCGGCCACGCGGTGGACTGGTTCCAGAGCCGGCTGTCGGGGGCGGCGCGGCCCCTGCCGCCGGGCGACCAGATCTGGATCTGGAAGGAGGTCGGCACGGGCGCGGCCTTCCTGGGCTTTGCGCTGCTGCTGCTGGGCGCCTTCCAGGCGCTGCTCAGCGTCCCGGTGTTGGCGGGGCTGGCGCGGCCGGCGGAGCCCGCGGGGACGGAGCGGGCCGGCAAGTGGTGGCTGGCGGCCATGCTCACCTCCGTGCTCCCGGCCGCGACCTTCTTCACCTTCATGGAGATCGGCAACCTGTTCTTCCCCATGCAGCTGTTCCCGCAGTTCATCACCAACCAGCTGCTGGTCTGGGCCCTGCTGAACGGGCTGCTGACCCTGGGGCTGGGGATCTTCCTCAAGGGGGGCAAGAGCGCCTTCAGCCACGACCTGCCGCGCGGGATCGCCATCGCGGTGGCCACGGTGGCGGTCGGCTACCTGTCGCTGGCCGCCGTCGATGCGGTGTTGCAGGTGGACTACCGGTTCTGGGTGCTGGGGCTCAAACCCCTGGACGGCCCCCACGCCCTGATGGCCCTGGCCTACTTGCCGTTGTGGACCGCCTTTTTCCTGGTGTCGCTGCGGGCGCTCAACGCCAACCTGGCGGTGCGCGGGGAGGGGGCGGGGCGGGCCTACCTGACCGCGGCGCTGGCCATGAGCCTGGGCTTCGTGATCCTGCTGGCGATCCAGTACGGCAGCCTGTTCGCCACCGGCCTGCTGGCCGTGCCGGCCCAGCCGCTGAACACCATCGTCGCCATCCAGTTCGTGCCGCTGCTGGCCATGGTCGGCGTGATCGCCGCCTTCACCTACCGCCGCACCAACAGCTATGTGCCCGGCGCCCTGATCTGCGCGATGGTGATCTGCTGGTACGTGACGGCGGGCACCGCCACCCACTGGTCGCCGGAGTTCCGGCTGCCGGGGGCGGCGGCGTCGAGATAGCCTGGGCTAGAGCCCTTTCCGCTCTGATTGAATCAATCAGAGCGGACGAAAAGGGCTCTAATTCAAAAAGTTAGAGCATTTTTCGATCCGATAACCGTTTCACACCTATCGGAAAATGCTCTAGCGCAGGAGCGCGGAGACCACTTCGGAAATCAGGCCGGTGCGGGTCTGGGCCAGATAGTACTGGTCATCGACCTGCACCCAGCGATAGCCGGCGGGCGGGGTGCGCAGGCGATAGGCCTGCGGGTTGGCCACATAGTAGCGCTGGGTGACATAGGTGGTCGGCAGGCGCTGGCCGCGGTTGTACATTTTCTTGTAGTGGCCCGGCGGCATGCCGCCCGGCTTCTTGGCGAGGCCCGGGGGCGTCCCCGCGCCGTGGCGGTCGTAGTGCTCGCCGCCCTTGTTCTTGTGACCCTTGTCGTGCCCCTGGCCGTGTCCGCCGGGATCGGCGAAGGCGGGAGCGGCGAGGGCGAGACTGGCGGCGGCGGCGATAAGAACAAATTTCATGGGTGATCCTCGGGAACAATCCCTCGGAGACGGCAACGCGCCAACGCGCTTAGGGTTCGGCGGCTATCCGACAACCCGGTAGGCGCAGCGCCGGGCGCCGGCCAGGATGTGCTCCAGACGCTCGACCTTGGCCGGGGCTAGCAGCATTTGGAATAGGGAGAGCTCGGCGCGGCAGAAGCCCTGGCAGGCCGCCGCCGCCGCGCAGATCGGGCAGTGGTTCTCGATCAGCAGGTACGAGCCGTCCGCCTCCCGCCTCCACTCGGCCATGTAGCCCTCGGCGGCCCGCAGCTGCGCCAGCTTTGCGAGCCTGGCCTCCAGGTCCGCGTCGGGCAGGGCGGCGCGGTAGCCCTCCGCCACCGTCCGCTCGCGCCGGGCGATCAGCCGCTCCAGCACGGCGGGCCCGAACTCGGTCCGCACCGCCTCGATCAGGTCCACGGTCATCTGGGCGTGGGTGTCGGGGAACCGGCCGTGCCCCTTGGCCGTCAGCGACCAGGACCGCCTGGGCCGCCCCACTCCGGCGCGGGCCGTGGCGTGCTCCACCAGCCCCTCGGCGGCCAGCTTCTCCAGGGATTGCAGCGCCGCCTGCCGGCTGATCGCGAGGGCGGCGGCCAGCTCCAGGGTCCGGCTGGGACCCCGGGTCTTGATCTGGAACAACAGGTCGTCGGGCGTGCTTCGCATTTGACAATCATTCTATTGCAAATCTGATCCGCCCCGTCTAGTCAGATGGCCATTCGCCCTGTTGAGCCTGTCGAAATGCAGCCTGCCAAAGCCGAGGACGGAAGCTGGGCCGACGTCGTCGCCGACGGCCGGCTGCCGCTGTTCGCCCTGATCTGCCTGGGGGTCTGGCTGGGCGCCGCTGACAGCCTGGTCACCGCCACCATCATGCCCAGCGTCGGCGCCGACCTCGGCGGCTACGCCTACTTCGGCTGGGCCACCGCGGGCTACCTGCTGGGCTCGGTGCTGGCGGGCGCGAGCTCGGGCCTGCTGGCCCAGCGCTACGGCCTGCGCCGCGCGACGGCCTGCGCGGCCCTGCTCTACGCCTTCGGCTGCGCCCTCAGCGCCGCGGGCCCCGACATGGCCAGCTTCCTGATCGGCCGTCTGCTGCAGGGGATCGGTGGCGGCTGGGTCACCGGCTTCTGCTCGGTGGCCATCGGCCTGCTGTTCCCCAACCGCCTGCTGCCCAGGGTCTATGCCGCCATCACCGGGGTCTGGGGGATCGCCAGCCTCGTCGGCCCCATGATCGGCGGCGTCTTCGCCGACGCCGGTAACTGGCGCGGCGTCTTCTGGTTCTTCGCCATCCAGGCGGTCGCCGTGGCCATCGCGGCCTTCGCCATGCTGCACAGGGGCCAGGACGGCCAGCGGGGCCAGGGCGTCGCCTGGGGTCAACTCGGCCTGATCGCCGCCGGGGTCGCGGCCATCGGCGCGGCCGACGTCGCCGGGACCTTCGGGCGCTCGGCGGCGCTCACCGCCGTGGGGGTGGGCTTGCTGCTGACCATGGTCTGGCTGGACGAACGCGCCGTCGTCCGCCTGCTGCCCAAGGGCTCAGGCTCACTGCGCACCATCCCGGGATCCGGCTACGCCAGCATGTTCCTGCTGACGGCGGCCTCCATGGGCTACGCCATCTACGGTCCTGCGATCCTGCAGCAGCTCGCCGGTTTGTCTGCCCTGACCGCCGGCTATGTGATCGCGGGAGAGGCGGCGGCCTGGACCCTTGCCGGTCTGGCCGTCGCCCATCTCACGGGCCGCTGGCCCAAGCGCATGATCCTGGCCGGCGCTGTGCTCGCCACCCTGGGCGTGGGCGGCAGCGCGCTGGTCTTCCCCACGGGGTCCGTGCCGGGGATCATCCTGGCCGGGGCGGCCCTGGGCGCGGGCTTCGGCCTCTCCTGGGCCTTCATGAGCCAGGCGATCCTGGCGGATCTGCCGGACGAGGAGCGGGCCATCGGCGCGGCGGCCATGACCACGGTTCGCCTCACCGGCTCCGCGGCCGGCGCGGCCATGGCCGGAGCCGTCGCCAATCTGGTGGGCTTCTCGCACGGCCTCAGCGAGGCGACCGCCAAGTCGGCGGGCGTCTGGGTCTTCGTCGCCGCCCTGCCGGTGGCGCTGGCGGGCGTCTGGACCGCGCGGCGCCTGGCTCGGCTGCGCTAGAGCTGGTCCAGGCCGTAGGCCGCGTGCAGGGCGCGAACCGCCAGCTCGGTATAGGCCGCGTCGATCAGCACGCTGATCTTGATCTCGCTGGTGGAGATGACCTGGATGTTGACGCCCTTCTCGGCCAGGGCGCCGAACATGGTCTTGGCGACGCCGGTGTGGCTGCGCATGCCCACCCCGATCACCGAGACCTTGGCGACGTCCTCGTTCACCTTCACGTCCTCGAAGCCGATCTTCGGCTGGGCGGCGCGGACGATCTCCACGGCGCGGGCCGCGTCACGCTTGCCCACCGTGAACTCCATGTTGGCGGTGTCGGCGGTGCGGGCGTGACTCTGGACGATCATGTCCACATTGACGTTGGCGTCGGCCAGCGCTCCGAAGATCACCGAGGACACCCCGGGATGGTCGGGCAGGCCGTACAGCGTGATCTTGGCCTCGTCGCGGCTATAGGCGACCCCGCTCACGATGCGCTTTTCCATGATCTCTTCCTCGTCGCACACGATGGTGCCTTGGCCGGGCGCTTCGCCGGGCTCGACAAAACTGGACAGCACCCGCACCGGCACGTTCTGGGCCATGGCGAGTTCGACGGAACGGGTCTGCAGCACCTTGGCGCCCAGGGACGCCATCTCCAGCATCTCCTCATAGGAGATCTTGTTGAGCTTGCGCGCCTTGCTCTCGATCCGGGGGTCGGTGGTGTAGACGCCGTCGACGTCGGTATAGATGTCGCAGCGGATGGCCTTCACCGCGGCGGCGATCGCCACCGCGCTGGTGTCGGAGCCGCCGCGGCCCAGGGTGGCGATCCGGCCGTCGCGAGTGACGCCCTGGAAGCCGGCGATCACCGCCACCTCGCCGGAGTCCATCGCGGCCATCAGGTTTTCCGGCGGCACGTCGTCGATGCGGGCGCGGCCATGGGCGTCGTCGGCGATGATCGGGATCTGCCACCCCATCCAGGAGCGGGCGGGCAGGCCCATATTGCGCAGGGTCATGGCCAGCAGGCCGGCGGTCACCTGCTCACCGGACGCGACGACCACGTCATATTCGTCGTCGGAGGGGGTCAGGCCCGGGCTTGCGGCGCCGGCGCCATCGGTCCAGGCCACCAGCTCGTTGGTCTTGCCGGACATGGCCGAGACCACCACGGCCACCTGGTGGCCAGCGGCCACCTCGGCGGCCACCAGCCGACCCACGCGCCGGATGCGCTCCAGGTCAGCGACGGACGTGCCGCCGAATTTCATCACCAGCCGGGACATGGGCGTGGTCACAAGCTCCTTGAGGGGAGAGGGAAGGGCCGCGTTCTAGCGACGCTCGGCCCCCGGGGCAACGCCGTGCTTCGCGCGGGCTCGGTTCACGCGTAGAAGGAGGTTCATGACCGCCACTTCCAGCATAGTCCCCGAAGATGTCGAACGCTTCTCCCGCATCGCCGCCGAATGGTGGGATCCGAAGGGCAAGTTCGCGCCACTGCACAAGTTCAACCCCGTGCGCCTGGCCTTCATCCGCGAGCAGGCCCTGATCCGGTTCGGCCGCGACAGTCAGGCCCGCAAGCCCTTCGAGGGGCTGAGGCTGCTGGATATCGGCTGCGGCGGCGGACTGCTGTCCGAGCCTATGACCCGCCTGGGCTTTTCGGTCACCGGCGTCGACGCTTCGGAGCGCAATATCGGCACGGCCAAGGCTCACGCGGCGGAACAGAAGCTCACCATCGACTACCGCGCCGGCACCGCGGAAGGGCTCGAAGCCGAGGGCGCTGGTCCCTACGACCTGATCCTTAATATGGAAGTGATCGAGCACGTCGCCGATCCGGGCGAGTACCTGCGCGCCTGTTCACGCCTGTTGGCGCCGGGCGGCCTGATGATCGTCGCCACCCTGAACCGAACCCTCAAGGCCTTCGCCCTGGCCAAGGTCGGCGCCGAATACGTCCTGCGCTGGTTGCCGGCGGGCACCCACGACTGGACCAAGTTCCTCAAGCCAGACGAACTGCGTGGCTTCCTCAAGGATGAGCAGCTGAACGTCCAGGGGCCCTTCGGCGTGGCTTTCGACCCGATGAACGGGCGCTGGTGCAGGTCTTCCGACTGCGACATCAACTACATGATGACTGTTACACGCGACGCGTCGTAAACACGGCCCGTTCAAAGGACCTTTCCATGGCTTCGATACGCGTGCTCAGTCACGCCTTCCGCGCTTGGCGGCGCAATATGAAGTGGGCCAAGCACGAGCCTGAAACGCCCTATCTGGCGGACCTGCTATCGGGCGCTCCGGTGTGCCTGCATGTGGGCGCCAGCGACGGTCGCCATTCCTACGTCATGACCCAGGTGGCGCCCGACGCTCGCATCTACGCCTTTGAACCGTCGGCCTTCACGTTCCAGGTGCTCACGCACTGCCTGGCCTGGCACGGTATTTCGCGTCAGGTCACCCCAATCCACGCGGCCGTCTCTGATGCGCCGGGCGAGATGCTGCTGGTGACGCCGAAGAAGACCTCGGGTCGCATGGGCCGCGCCTACGCCTTCGTGTCCGACGCCGCGCCCGAGGGCAAGGTGCGCCCCGACCTGGAGGACGTCGGGGTCGAGCTGCAGCCGACCCCGGTGGTCACCCTCGACGGCTACTGCGAGGCCAACGGCATCGGCCGCGTCGATTTTATCCGCATGGATATCGAAGGCGCGGAGCAGAAGGCGCTGGCCGGCGCGCTTGGGATCATCGATCGTGATCGACCGCACGTCCTCCTCGAGATCCATCCCGCCATGCTGGAAGCCCGCTTCGGTGGCACGGCGGAGGCGGTGGTCGATATGTTCCGCTCGCGCGGCTATCGGATGTTCGCCCTGAACGGCGACCGGCTGGAGGAGCGCACCACGGTGGTGCCGAACCTGCCCTGGAAGGACTACTTCTTCGTCCACCCCAGCCGCGCCCCCAAACTCCCCGACGGCGTCTTCAAGGCGCGGATGGCGGCCCAGGCCTAGCGCGCTACCGGCCTAACGTCCTAAACCTCATCCCAACAACTGATCGGGGAGGGGACAGCGATGCTGGCCTTGATGATGGACCGGGCTCTCAACCTGCCGTCCATCCTGGAATACGCTGCAGCCTATCACGGCGACCGGGAGGTGGTGACGCGCACCGTTGAGGGGCCGATCCACCGCTACACCTATGCCGACGCCCTGGTCCGCGCCAAGCAGATGGCCAAGGCCCTGACGGCGCTCGGCGTGAAGCGCGGCGACCGGGTCGCGACCCTGGCCTGGAGCACCCACCGCCACTTCGAACTCTACTACGCCGTCAGCGGCATCGGGGCGGTGCTGCACACCATCAATCCGCGCCTGCATCCCGACCAGGTGGCCTGGGTGGCCAACCATGCCGAGGACAGCGTCCTGCTGTTCGACATCACCTTCGGCGAGCTGGTAGGCGACCTGGCGGCCAAGATGACCACGGTGAAGACCTTCATCGCCCTGACCGACCGCGAACACCTGCCCAAGGAGTCGCCGGCCGGAACCCTGGTCTATGAGGAGCTGATCGAGGCCAATTCGCCCGACTTCACCTGGCCGGAGCTGGACGAGCGGACCGCTTCTGGCCTCTGCTACACCTCGGGCACCACGGGCAACCCCAAGGGGGTGCTCTATTCCCACCGCGCCACCGTCCTGCACGCCATGGCCATGGTGCAGCCCGACGCCTTCGACCTGGGCGCCCGCGACGCCGTCCTGCCCTGCGCCCAGATGTATCATGCCAACGCCTGGTGCACGCCTTACGGGGCCCCGCTGGTGGGGGCCAAGCTTATCCTGCCGGGCCGCCATCTCGACGGGCCGTCGATCTGCGAGCTGGCGGTGGCGGAGAAGGCGACCTTCCTGCTGGGGGTGCCCACCATCTGGATCGGCGTGCTGGATCACCTGGACGCCACTCGCCAGAAGCTGACCAGCGTGCGCACCGTCGCTGTGGGCGGGTCGGCCCCGACGGCGGCCCTGATCAGCCGCATCGAGGATCAGATGGGGGCCACCGTTCGTCAGATCTGGGGCATGACCGAGACCAGCCCCATGGGGGTGATCAACACCGCCTTGGCGGCCCATGCCGGCGAGGACTCCGGCACGGCGACGGCGCGGAAGCTGAAGCAGGGTCGTGGCCTCTGGGGCGTGGAGATGCGCATCGTGGCCGACGATGGCAGCCTCCAGCCCCGCGACGGCGCCAGCCCCGGCGCCCTGCAGGTGCGTGGGCCCTGGGTCTCATCGGCCTACTTCAAGAACGAGGGCGCCCAGGCCTTCACCGACGATGGCTGGTTTGACACCGGTGACATCGCCACGATCGATCCCGAGGGCTATCTGCGCCTCACCGACCGGGCCAAGGACGTCATCAAGTCGGGCGGTGAGTGGATTTCCACCCTAGATCTTGAGGATGCGGTCTCGTCCCACCCCGCCGTGGCCATGGCTGCGGCCATCGGCGTGCCGCATCCCAAGTGGGACGAGCGGCCCCTCTTGCTGGTCACATTGCGCCCCGGCCAGGCTGCTGACCCGGAAGACCTGAAGGCCCACGTCGCCGCCCGGGTCGCCAAGTGGTGGACGCCGGATGAGGTGCGGATCGTCGACGCCCTGCCCATCGGCCCGACCGGAAAAGTGCTCAAGCGCGAACTGCGTGACCAGTTGAGTACAGCCCCAGGCGCCTAGGCCGGCGTCACCTCGCGGGCGGCGGGCGTCGGGACCAATACCTCCGCCACGGAAGCCGACCTGTCGGTGGGCTCTCCGGGCCGCAAGTAGGGTTGACTCACATCCCAGGACAGGGTGCTCGCGCCCGAACCTGGGAGTCGCCAATTTCCCTTGGCGCGCGCCATCTGAACGGCGATAAGGTTTGTCTCTCGAAAGTCTTGGGCATACCCAGACTTCGATAATCCGCCCGGATTAATCGGGCGCTGTTCGGGGAACGCCAGGATGAAAGCCGCAGTGCTGCGCGAAGTGGGTAAGCCGCTTCAGATCGAAGACGTCCAGATCAACAAGCCGGGTCCCCACGAGGTCCTGATCCGCACCAAGGCCGCGGGCCTTTGCCACTCCGATCTGCACTTCATGCTTGGCTCGTACCCGACCGTCCTGCCGACGGTTCTGGGCCATGAGAGCGCCGGCATCGTCGAACAGGTGGGCTCCGAGGTCCGGACGGTGAAGGTGGGCGACCACGTCATCACCTGCCTGTCGGCCTATTGCGGCCATTGCGACCAGTGCCTCACGGGCCACCTGTCGCTCTGCGTGTCGCCGGAGACCAAGCGCGACAAGGACGATGAGCCCCGCCTCAGCGCCGCCAACGGCCCGATGGCCCAGTATCTGAACCTGTCGTCCTTCGCCGAGCAGATGCTGATCCACGAGCATGCCTGCGTCGCGATCCGCAAGGACATGCCCCTCGACCGCGCAGCCCTCATCGGGTGCTCGGTGATGACCGGCGTCGGCGCTGCGATCCACACCTCCAGCGTCCGTCCGGGCGAGACCGTGGCCGTCATCGGCCTGGGTGGCGTGGGTCTGGCGGCGGTGAACGGCGCGGCGATCGCCGGCGCCGGCCGGATCATCGCCATCGACAATGTCGGCTCCAAGCACAACCTCGCCATGCAGTTCGGCGCCACCGACTTCATCGACGCCTCGCAGACCGACGCGGTCAAGGAAGTGCTCGAAATGACCAAGGGCGGCGTGCACCACTCCTTCGAGGCCATCGGCCTCAGCAAGACCGCCGAGCAGGCCTTCAACATGCTCCGCCGCGGCGGCACGGCCAACATCATCGGCATGATCCCGGTCGGCCAGACCATCACCCTGATGGGTGCGGCCTTCCTGGGCGAGAAGAAGCTTCAGGGCTCGATGATGGGCTCCAACCGCTTCCCCGTCGACATGCCGCGCCTGGTCGACATGTACATGTCGGGCAAGCTGAAGCTCGACGAGATGATCTCCCAGCGCATCAAGCTGGAGCAGGTCAACGAAGGCTTCGACGATATGAAAAAGGGCGGCCTGGCCCGCTCCGTCATTATGTTCGACTGACCGCTTCGGCGTTCCGGAAATAGCCAAGGCCCTCCCTTGTGGGAGGGCCTTTTTCGTGGTCGCGCCTCGCCCCTAGGGTTAAGTTTCTGTATTCCATAAATAAAGGCGTGGGCGTCGGAAACCGTAGGGGCCGCGAAGGGTTAGGTCCGGGTACCCCTTCAGGAGCAACCAAATGGCCGACGAGTCCGACCCCGAGCTGCTGCGCCTGGCCCATATCTGGGAGCAACGGTTCGGTGAGCCGCCGCCGATCGTCACCGACGCCGAGATGATCCGGCGGGTGCTGGACTCGCTCCCGCCGGACCCCGTGAAGAAAGAAGCCGCCTAGAGCCTTTTAGGATCAGATGGGATCATCTGATCCGTTCAAAAAGGCTCTAATCCAAAGAGTCAGAGCGCGTCAGACGGGTTAACCGGCTTCCACTTAACCCTGCGCGCTCTAGGACTGCAGGACCTTGCGGACGCCCGCGTTGAGGTCGTTCTCCACCCGGCTCTCGACATTGAACAACATCGTGGCCCGGGTGGTGGTGTCATAGGGCGCCCAGGCGGGCAGGCCTTCGGTGTTCGGGTCCCCGCTGCGCGCGAAGGCGAGCCAGGCGCTGGACATCTGGTCGGCCACCGCCTGAGGCTCGTCGCCCCGGCCCACGAAATTGCGGGCCTTTTCGACGTTGTCGAACACCAGGGGGATTTCCAGGGCGTGGGGGGATTTCAGTCGGCCGCGTGACACCGGTGTCTCCCAGGTCAGCATGTAGACATAGGCCGGCGCCGCCTTCTGGGCGGCTTTGCGCTCGGCGATGGTGATGGAGCCTAGCCACATGCCCGTCGCCGTCTGAACCGCGGCGGTCAGGTAGGTGGGGGAATAGTCGGGGTGGACCTTGCGCAGCTCGGCCACCAGGGCCTCGGCCTTTTCGCCGGCGGCCGCCTTGGCTCTCTTGGCCAGATCTTCCTCGGTCAGCTCGCCGAACTTCGGGTCACCGATCATGAACAGCGTGCTCTCGTCCTTGTTGGTGCCGATCAGCACGGGCACGTCGGCGCTGATGGCGGGCGCATCGGGGACGAAGGGATCGCGGGGCAGGGCGACTCCATCCACCACGGGGGTGAAGCCGCGCATGCGGTCGCCGACCTTCACACTGGCGCGGCTTAGCGTCTCGGTATCCAGGGCTGTGAGACCCGCCGCGTCCTTCACGCCCAGCACATCAAGATAGGCCTGGGCGATCTTGCCGGCGTCGGCCTTGGTCGCCCCGCGCAGGCCGGGGCCGGATTGGACGATGGCCTTGTGGAACAGCCCCTTGGCGCCCGGCATGGCCATCAGCAGCGAGACCTTCCAGCCGCCGCCGCTCTCGCCGAAGATGGTGACGTTGGAGGCGTCGCCGCCGAACGCCTCGATGTTGTCACGAACCCATTCGAGCACCTGAACGATGTCCAGCATGCCGGCGATCCCAGACTGGGCGTAGTCCGGACCGAAAACGTCCCCCAGGTGCAGGTAGCCAAAGACATTGAGGCGGTGGTTCACCGTCACGGTCACCACGTCGCCCTTCCGGGCCAGGGCGCCGCCGTCGTACATGGCCGCTCCGCCCGAGCCGTTGGCAAAGCCGCCGCCGTGAAGCCAGACCATCACCGGGCGCTTGGCGCTGTCCATGCCCGGTGTCCAGACATTGAGGAACAGGCAGTCCTCGGAGGAGCCGGGCTCATCCGGCGCGGGTGGATCGCCCGCTGAGGAGCCGCGCTCGCCGGGCGCCATGCCCGACTGGATGGCCGGGGCGCCGTAACGCGTGGCGTCAGCGGTCTCGGTCCAGGCGACAGGCGGCTGCGGAGGCTTGAAGCGATGCTCACCGGTCGGCGGTGCGCCGTAGCGCAGACCCTTGAAGACCTGCAGCCCATCCTCGACATAGCCGCAGACCGGGCCGTTGCTGGTCATGACCACCGAGGTGCGGGTAAGCGGCGCGGGCGCCATGTCGTCGGCCATCTGAGTTCCTCCTGAGCGAGGCTCTATCGGCCCCTGGCCTTATTCTGCGCCCGGGTATGGGATGATGGCAACGCCAAGGGCTACCGGGCGAACACGCCCATCAGGACCGGCCGCGCATAGTCCTCCATCACCCTCAGGGTGGAGCCCGGATGACGGGCCGGGTCCATGGAGTTGGCGCTGTTGAAGGCGACCATCAGCATCTGGGCGGCCAGCAAGGCGTCCACCGGGCGGATCGAGCCGTCGGCGATCCCGTCGCTGATCTGGCCGGCGAAGGCGTGGGCGATCTGCTGGAAGCGCAGACGCAGCTTGCGGCGCATGGGGCCCGGTACGGCGGCCATGGCGTGATGGCGCAGCATGCGGCCCGCCTCTCCCGAGGCCTGGTGGAGGATCAGGGAGCAGACCGAGAGCCAGATTCGCCGCCAGCCGTCCGGCTGTTCTGCGGCGCGGGCCTTGGCCTCGTCGATCAGGTCGAAGGTGCGCTGGAAACAGGCGGCGGCCAGTTCATCCTTGTCGGTGTTGTGGTGGTAGAATGAGCCCTTGGTGACCTTGAGCTGGGCGGAGATCTTGTCCACCGACGCACCGCGATAGCCTTCGCGGTTGATCAGGTTGGTGGCGGCGATCAGGAACCGCTCGCGGGTCACCTCGTCGTTCTGGGCCACTGGGGATCCGAGCGCCAGCAACGGCAGATCGGGCCAGGCTTGACCGGCCGCGGCCAGGCCGTTCAGCATGGTGTCGGCGATCCTGTCGGCCACCCGGGCGTAGTCGTCCGGCTGGTAGAGGGCGAGCCAGGCGTCTGCCCAGCCGAGCTGGTCGACGATCAGGCGGGCCAGGGCCGAGCGCCGGGGCCGCGTCATCCACGGCAGGCTGTCGCTCTTGGCGAAGCGCCCGATCCGCACATAGAGCTGGCGGAAGGCCTCCATCAAAGGCTGATGCTGGTCGCCCTCGATCAGGTGAATTTCGCTGAACGGCGCCAGCGGAGGCTGCTCACCCAGCTGGATGCGTCGGCGGACCTCGAAATAGGCGGCGACGAACCGGCGCAGGCGCGCGGGCGGCTCGGTCTCCTGGAAGGCCTCGTCCAGCATCGCGTCCCAGCGGCGGATGGTGTCGTGCAGGACGGCGGCGGCCAGATCTTCCTTGCGCTTGAAGTAGTAGGTCAGGCTGACGGGGTGCAGGTCCATCATCTTGGCCACCGCGGCCAGGGTGAAGCCTGACACCCCACGATCTTTGAACACTTCCGTGGCCGCGGCCATGATCGCGTCTCGCTTGGCCGCGTAGCGGGCGCGGGCCTTGGGCTGGGCGGTGGCCATGGAATCGTTGCTCCGGCAGAGACTTAAGCCTGACCTTAGAGCGCCGGGGTGCGCCCGAAAAGCGTCGGCGTCTCGCGGCCACTTTCAGAACAGGTGTCGGTCTGGCCTGACTTCGTTCGTCCTGGGGATGCGCCTCAAGACGCCCAGTCTGTGCTGGAGCAGCCGTTAGCGGCGTAGACCGGCGACCTGGATCGGGTCGGCCGAGGCGAGCTTTCGGGTGTCGCCCTTGTCGGCGTCAGCGGCTTCGCCACGGCTGACGAGGCGATCGATGTGGGCTTTCTGGGCGCGGAAGGCGGCCAGTTGGGCGCCAGTCAGGACGGTGCCGGTAGGCACCTTGGCGCCGATCGGGCTGACCCGCTTGCCCTTCAGCCACGTCTCATAGTGAAGGTGCGGGCCGGTGGAGGCGCCGGTGGAGCCGACATAGGCCACAAGCTGACCCTGGCGGACGCGCTGGCCGGGCTTCAGGCCCTTGGCGTAGCGCGACAGGTGCGCATAGCCGGTTTCCCAGCCGCCGGCGTGGCGGATGCGCAGCCAGTTACCGTAGCCGCCCCAGCGGCGGGCTTCCACCACGACGCCGTCGCCCGCCGCCAGCACCGGGGTGCCGGAGCCCGCGCCGAAGTCGATACCCTGGTGCATGCGGTTGAAGCCCAGGATCGGGTGACGGCGCATGCCGAAGGTCGAGGTCATCCTCGCGCCGTCCACCGGGGTGCGGAGCAGGAAGCCCTTGATGTTCTTGCCATTGTCGTCGAGGTACTCGACGTCGCCGCCGGGCAGGACGAAGCGGTAGAAGCGGATGCCCTTGATCTCGGCATATTCAAGGTCACCGGTCTCGACGGTGCGGCCGCTCTCGGTGACCTTACGGTCAAAGACCAGTTCGAACTTGTCGCCCGGCTTGATGTCGCGGTCGAAGTCCACCTTGTGGGAGAACAGTTTCACCATCTGGGCGGTGATCGATGAGGTGGCCCCCAGGCGCGAGGCGCTCTCGTAGAGCGAGCCGGTGATGGCGCCCTGGGCGACGGTGGTCTCGTCGCGGATCTTCTCTTCCATCTCCCGCAGGCGCAGGGCGCCGTCGAAGGTGCGGGAAACGGTGACGGCGGTGGCGGGGCCGGTGCGCAGCGACAGGCCGATCAGGCGGGCCGGGCCGCGCTCCCCGCGGGGCTTGGCGATCGCGGCGTCGAACGCCAGGCCGGCCTTGATGTGAACGGTGTCCATGGCCTCGCCCAAGGTCTGGACGGCTTGACGGGCGTCGTCGGGGCCGACGCCGGCGCGCAGCACGGCGGCTTCGAAAGTCTCGCCCGGGCGAATCTTGACCGCGACGCTCTCGGGCCGCGTGAATCCGGGCTGCGCCTCGGCCTGGGTGAAGGCGGTGTGCTGCAGGGCGCTGATCGCGGCGGGGTCGAGGGGCGGTGGGGTCGGCGCGGTGGCCTCGGCGGCGGTCAGCTTCCAGCCAAGGGCCAGGGCGGCGAAGCCGGCCACGCCGACGAGCAGACGCGGGGCGAGACGCAAGGTCGGGCGTCGCGGATCAAACTCGTGCATCGTGCCCCCGTTACTAATATCGCACTAACCAAGCTTGACCTTGGCCAGTTCAAAATGGCGCATCTGGCAGGTAAGCCAGCAAAACGCAGGCCGGGCCATCGTGGCCCCCCTTGGTTAACCGTAAGTGACCCCACCGTGGACTGGTCGTTTTGTCACGGGAGTGGTTCATCCAACGGGATTGCGGCGACATCTGGTCGCCAGGTTTGCTTATCGACGCCTCCTCTACAGAAGACTAAGCACGAGTTCAGCCGGTCGGCACAGGGCGGCACCCTTGGGCGTCACCACAATAGGCCGATTCACCAGGATTGGGTCGAGGATCATGGCGGCGAACAGGGCCTCTTCGGATGCGGCCGGATCGCTCAGCCCCAACTCGTCAGCCGCCGTGCCGCGCACGCGCAGGATATCGTGGGCGCCGACACCCATGGTCCGGGTCAGGTCGTGGAGCTGATCGCGGGTCCAGCCGACCTTCAGATATTCGACGACCGTGGGGTCCAGCCCCTTCTCGCGCAGCAGGGCGAGCGTGTTGCGCGAGGTGCCGCAGCCGGGGTTGTGATAGATGGTGATATCGCTCATCGGACCCTTTTGAACCCTCCGCCTCACCAGGTGAACCGCTGCTCGCCGGTGACGATGGTGGAGCCGGAGATGGCGTTTCCAGACACATTGGCTGGCATCTTGGCGAGGGGCTTGGCGTCGACGGGCCAGCGATCGGTGATCGTGGCGTAGCGCGTGTCGATCACGCCAGGGCCCTTGGCGCGGAAGCCGATGGCCACGCCCTCGGGTGCGCCCTGCCAGTAGACCCGGGTCCACTGGCCGGGTTCGGTGAGGATCTTGGCCGGCCGGCCATTGACCGTTGCGTCCGTCAGCTTGCCGGTGGGGCGCAGCTCGAGGGTCATGGCCCGCGCGCCGGGCGGGGCGCCGATCTTGATCTCAAGTGAGCCGTCGATCACGCGGTTGAGCATCACGGCAGGGGGCGTCGGGTTCACGGGCTTGGCCCAGGCCGACAAGGTGCTGTCGGGTGACCCACGCCAGCCGACGGGAGGCTCGTCCTTCACGATATGGCCACCATCGGTCTTCAGGGCCTCGCGCGCCCAGTCCGGCGGGTTGGGGGCCAGACTGAAGCGTTTGGCCTGGCCAGTGGCGCCCTGGACCACATAGGCGACGATGGCGGGCTGCGGATGCCGGGCGCTCCACGGCGGGATGACCCGCACCAGGCCGACAAGAGCAAAGCCCACCAGCAGCACGATCAGGGCCACCGTGCGGGGACGGGTCTCTTCCGGCTCGGCCTGGATCAGCGGCCAGAGCAGCAGGGCGGCCAGCCAGACGAACAGGGCCTGGATCTCCACCATGTCGATGCCGATAAAGACCCCGTGGGCGAAGCTGAGCACCCATTGCAAGGCGAGCGCGGCCATCAGCGCCACGATGACCGGGACGGCCGTCGGCCGCCAGGTCCCCATGGCGCTGATGGCACCGGCCAGGGCGGCGAAGGCCAGGGGCCAGGCGATCAGGAAGGCCGCGGTTGGCGCCAAGACCTGTAGCGCCAGCGCCGCGAGGAAGGCCAAGGCCAGGACCCCGGTCCAGGCTCCGGCGACGCCGGCGGGGCGTCCGAAGGACAAAAGGGCGACCACGGCGCCGGCGCCGCCTATCCCCAAGCCGATCAGGTTCCAACCCGAGAAGGCGGTGCAAAGCAGGCCGGCCAAGAGCGCCAGGCCCGCGGCGGACAGGCGCATGCGGCCTCGTCCCACCGCCGCGGCGGCGTAGAGCGCGGCGCCGATCCCCACCACCAGCAAGGCCAGTTCCCAGAGATGGACATTGGCCAGCAGCTTGGCCTGTTCATAGAAGCCGAACCCGGCCCCGGTGACCCGGCGGGCCAGCATGAACAGTGTGGCCGAGGTCAGCAGGAGGTAGAGCGCCGCACCCAACCCCTTCGCCACGTCCGCCCAGGAAAACGCGTCGGCCTGCCGAGCGCGCCAGACCCCGAGCGCGGCGAGGGCCAACGTCAGGGCCAGCACGCCCCAGCCGGCCAGGGTCGGGTAGGCCAGGAGGTAAGGGCCGATGCTGTTGGCGTAGACCTTGTCGGGCGCCTTGCCGGGCAGGGCGGGGGCGAAGGCGGCCTCGCGGGCCGTGGCCAGGACCTGGTCGCCCAGATGCTGCAGGCTGCCCTGGCTGAGGTTCTCTGGGGTGGAGACCGGCGAGTGATAGTCGAACTGGCGGGCGATGAAGGCGTAGTTCAACCCCGCGATCCCGGCCTTGCGGGGCACGGTGAAGTCGGTGTCGTTGGGGAGCTGCTTGTAGAGATAGACGGTCAGCGAGCTGGAGATGGGCGAGGTCGAGACCTTACGGAACATGTCGATCACAGCGCCGTTTGCCGCCGCGGTCTCGAACATGTTGGCCTGGCCGCCGCCGCCACGGCTTTCCATGTTGATGACGAAGCCGATGCGCCCGGCCAGGGGATGGTTCTGGAAGAATCCGGTGGCGCCCAGCAGGCCGGCCTCCTCGCCGTCGGTAAGCAGCAGCACCACGTCTCGGGCGGGCGTGCCCTCGGACTTCAGGATGCGCATGATCTCCAAAGCGGCCGAGACGCCCGCGGCGTCATCGGCGGCGCCGGGAGAGCCCGGCACGCTGTCATAGTGCGCCATCAGGGCCAGGGCCGGCGCATTGCGGTCCTTGCCGGGCAGGACGCCGATGATGTTCTCCACGACCCCGCCGATCACCAGGGGCGCCTTGCCGGGACGCTCCTGGAAAGCATCGATGCGCTGGACCTGCGGCGACAAGCCGAGCTGGGTCATCCGCCCGGTCAGATAGTTGCGGACCGCATAGTTGGCGGGAGAGCCGACGGGATGGGGGACCCTGGCGATCACTCGGTCATCGACCATGGCCCGGCTGGCGGAGAACACCCCTGCCGGCGCGTCGAGTCCGAGGGGCCGGGGCGTCATGTTCGCCACGGCCGCCGCGATCAGGGCGACCCCGAGGACAGCGGCCAAAAGGATGTCTTTTCTCAACGCAACGCTCCCCAAGCCCAGGCGGCGGACGTTAGCGGGTATGAGCCCGGCGACGCAAACCCCGGCACGCGTGAGGCGCAAACAGAAACGCCCGCCGGTGAGGGCGGGCGCTCTGCCGAATTCCTGGGCGTGGAACGCTTGGCGGTGTCTAGGCCGCGACAGCGCTCTCTTGGGGGTCGCGCAGCACGTAGCCACGGCCCCAGACGGTTTCGATGTGGTGCTTGCCGTCGGCGGCGGCCGCCAGCTTCTTGCGCAGCTTGCAGATGAACACGTCGATGATCTTCAGCTCGGGCTCGTCCATGCCGCCATAAAGGTGGTTGAGGAACATTTCCTTGGTCAAGGTGGTGCCCTTGCGGAGCGAGAGCAGCTCCAGCATTTGGTATTCCTTGCCGGTCAGGTGGACGCGGCTGGAATTCACTTCGACGGTCTTGGCGTCGAGGTTGACGGTGATGTCGCCGGTCTTGATGACCGATTGCGCGTGGCCCTTGGAGCGGCGGACCACGGCGTGGATGCGGGCGACCAGCTCGTCCTTGTGGAAGGGCTTGGTCATGTAGTCGTCGCCGCCGGCCCCGAAGGTCTTAACCTTGGTGTCGATCTCGGCGGAGCCCGACAGGATCATGATCGGGGTGTTGATCTTACCGACGCGCAGGGTGCGGAGCACGTCCATGCCGCTCATGTCGGGCAGGTTCAGGTCCAGCAGGATGAGGTCGTAATCGTAGATCTTGCCCAGATCCACGCCCTCTTCGCCGAGATCGGTCGTATAGACGTTGAAGCCTTCTGACTTGAGCATCAACTCGATGCTCTGCGCAGTAGCGCTGTCGTCCTCGATCAACAGTACGCGCATATAATTCTCCTGAACCGCCCGCGCCTAAAATTGGATTCTTCGGAATCCACGTCGTCTCTCGCGGCTACCTTGCCAGCGAGTTAATTTAAGACCGGTTAATGGTGAAGGGCCTCTGCCCGAATCGTTAACTCGATTTTGGAATCGCCAGCAAGCGCCGCGATCGGCGGGGGAGTCATGGGCCGGTTGAATCTTTTGTGATTGGACAGGCTTGGCCATACGGCGGGCGTTCGTCAGCCGAGGTCCAGGTCCAGGTCCTTGAGGCGTATGACCGCGCGGCGGGCCACCGGAACTTCGAGTCCGTTCAATAGCTTGAGTCTGAGGTTGCGCCCGTCGCGGACGAGCCCGGTGACGGCGTCCCTGGCCACCCACCACGACCGGTGCACCTGCAGGCCCTCGCGGCCGGTGCGAGAGACCGCGTCCGAAAGCCGCATCAAGATTAATTCCGATCCGAGGGCGGTGTGGACCCGGACGTAGTGATCCTCCATCTGCAGGCAAATCACCTCGCGGCCGAAACGGCGCGGTGGTTCGCCCCTCGCCTTGGCCCGGCGGGCGTCGCGACGCAGCAGCAGCTCGTAGCCCGCCGCCAGCGGCAGGCCCATCACCAGGCACTCCAGATACCAGGTCAGGGGCGACAGCGTCAGGAACGGCCAGACTTGGCCCGCCATCAGCACGCAGACCCCGGCCATCGGCGCGGCGGCGACCACGGCCGCGGCCAGGAAGCCGGCCCACGCCGGAAGCCTCCAGATGCGGGCGAGGCGATGGGCCAGCCGCAGCGCGGTTCCGTAGATCAGGACGCCCAGCGCCATCACCACAACCCAGTAGGCGACGCGCACCCCCGGCGAGCCGTTGGAATAGCTGCCGAAGGGCCCGATGACGCCGACGAACAGGCCGACCGCCGCCGCCCCGGCGACGTCGCGCGTCCAGCCCTTCAGATCCGCCCAGCCCATGGCGCCTCTATAGCCGGGTGGCGGGGCCGGGCGAAGCGGCCCGTCCGTCCGTTCGCGAACCCGTCCGCCCATTCACGCAGGGCTGCTGGCGGCCGGGCGCCACTCCAGCGAGGTGGGGATCCTGAGAGGACCCACATGACCCTGAAACACCTGCCCTGGCTGCTGATCGGCCTGATCCTGCTGCCCATGGCTGTCGTGGCCATTCTGGTGGCCTTTGGAACCGCGCCGCCGCCGCCCATGCCCGCCGTCACGGCAGTCGCCGTGGCCGCCGCTGCCCGTCAGCCTCAGCCGTCCTTGCAGCGCTTCGCCGCCCGTGATGGCGTGCCGCTCGCCTATCGAAGCTATGGGCCTCAGGGACAGCCTGGAAAGGTCGCTGTGCTGATCCACGGCTCGGGCGGCTCCAGCGCCGACATGGACATCCTGGGCCAGGCCCTGGCCGCCCGGGGCGTACCGGCCTTCGCGCCGGATATCCGCGGCCACGGCGACAGCGGGACCTGGGGCGACATCGGCCATCTGGGCCAGCTGGAGGAGGACCTCGCCGATTTCGTGGCGGTGATCCGAAGCAGCTATCCGCGGGCAGATCTCGTCCTGGTTGGGCACTCGTCCGGCGGCGGCTTCGTCCTGCGCATCGCCGGCGGGCCGCAGGGGCGGCTCTTCCAGCGCTTCGTCCTGCTGGCGCCCTATCTTGGCTACGCTGCGCCGACGTCGCGGCCGGCCAGCGGTGGCTGGGTGGCATCCTACACCGGACGGATCATCGGCCTGTCGATCCTCAACCGCTTCGGTATCCACACCTTCGACGGCCTGCCAACCCTGGCCTTCGCGGGACCGGCAGGCGCCAAGCCCCGGACCTGGTCGTTCCGCCTGATGCAGAACTTCGCGGTTCGTGACAGCCTCGGCGCGACCGACACCCAGGCCTATCGCGCCGACGCGGCGCTGGCTCCTGGACCGGTCATCCTGCTGGCCGGAGACCGCGACGAAATCATGTATTCCGAACGCTATCGCGAGGCTTTCGAGGGGCTCGCCCGCCCTGTCGCGGTTACGATGCTGCCCGCAGTGGGACATATGGGCCTGATCAGTGAGCCGCCCGCCCTCGCCAAGGTTACAAGCGCCATTTTGGACGGAACAGCCGGGGGCCTCGGGAGTTTGGAGGGTCGAAGCCCTTGAAGTCGAAAGGCCACCCCATGCCCACCTCCTATACCAACGACCGAGCCAACCTTGCGCCGATCCTCAACGGGGACCTGGAGGCTGGTTCCGCCCCCCTTGGTGGCGCGGCTAATGACGCCGTCACCGGCAATCCTCTGGCTGGCGGCCACCCCAAGGCCAAGCTGACGGTCCGCGATCACGTCAAGGCCCATCCGGTCCTGGCGATGGCCCTTGGCGGCCTGGCCATTGGCGCCATTGCGGCCTTCGCTGGACGGGGCGCCATCGCGCGCAGCGCGAAGCCGCTTCTGGCGAACACGGTCCGGCCCGCCCTGGCCCGGGCCGCCGCCCGCCGCCCCCTGGGCGCGGCCAAGCTTGCCGCGCGCTATCCGAAGGCCGCCGCACGTATCGCCGCAGGCCTGCGGCGGCTGGGCTGATCTTCACCGCCGGTTAACAGCGTCGGGCGGATTCTCAGGGGCTGAAAAGTTCCCCCGGAGTTCCCCCGTCTTGCGTAGTCTCGTCGCGGCCATCGAGCGTATCGATCCGCTGACCGTTTCGGGCCGCGTCGCGGCGGTGAACGGTCTGTTGATCGAAGCCCGCGGCGGGCTGACCCGTCTGTCGGTGGGCGCGCGCGCCGAGATCGAGCGACGCGCCGATACTCCCCTCCAGGCCGAGGTGGTCGGCTTCCGAGAAACCCGCGCCCTGCTGATGCCCTTCGGCCCTGTCGAGGGCGTGGCGCCGGGCGCGGAAATCCGCATCGACCCCATGGGTTCGGCCGTGCGTCCGACACGCGCCTGGCTCGGCCGGGTTATCGACGCCTTCGGCGAGCCCATCGACGGACTCGGCCCCCTGCCTCAAGGTCCGGCTGCCTATCCGCTGCGGGCCCCCCCGCCGGCGGCGCACGCGCGCGGCCGCGTCGGCGCGCGGCTGGATCTGGGTGTCCGGTCCATGAACGTCTTCACCACCTGCTGCCGTGGCCAGCGCCTGGGCGTCTTCGCGGGCTCGGGCGTTGGCAAGTCGGTGCTGCTCTCCATGCTGGCCAAACAGGCCGACTGCGACGCTGTCGTGGTGGGGCTGATCGGCGAACGGGGCCGCGAGGTCCGGGAGTTCATCGAAGAAACCCTGGGCGAGGAAGGCCTCAAGCGCGCCATCGTCGTGGTGGCCACCTCCGACGAGCCGGCCCTCAAGCGACGCCAGGCCGCCTACATGACCCTCGCGATCGCCGAGTTCCTGCGCGACCAGGACCTGGAAGTCCTGTGCATGATGGACAGCGTCACCCGCTTCGCCATGGCCCAGCGCGAGATCGGCCTGGCCGCCGGCGAGCCGCCCACCACCAAGGGCTACACCCCCACCGTCTTCACCGAGCTGCCCAAGCTGCTGGAGCGCGCCGGGCCCGGACCCACGCGCCCCGACGGCACCACGGCGGGGCCGATCACCGGCATCTTCACCGTGCTGGTGGATGGGGATGACCACAACGAGCCCATCGCCGACGCCGTGCGCGGTATCCTCGACGGGCACATTGTCATGGAGCGGGCCATCGCCGAGCGCGGCCGCTTCCCGGCGATCAACGTGCTGAAGTCCATCAGCCGGACCATGCCAGGCTGCCACGAACCTCACGAACGCCAGATCGTCACCAATGCCCGCCAGACCCTTTCGGCCTATGCCAACATGGAGGAGTTGATCCGCATCGGCGCCTATCGCACCGGCGCCGACCCCGCTGTCGACCGGGCCATCGCGCTCAACCCGCAATTGGAAGCCTTCCTTGGCCAGGACAAGGACGAGGTCACCAGCCTCGACGAGAGCTTCGAACTCCTGGCCCAGATTCTGATGAGTGAAGCCGCATGAGTTGGGCTGACAGTCTGATCAAGCTCTCGACCTATGAGGTCGAGGTTCTGCAGAAGCGCCTGGGCGAGATCGCCGACCGGCGCATGGCCGCCGAGATGAAGCTGGTTCTGCTGGAGGCCGAGGGCGAGGCCGAGAGTCAGCGCGCCCGTGAGGACGCCGAGCATGGCTGGTACCAGGTCGGCTTCCTGGAAGGTCTGCGGGTCCGCAAGGCTGCGACCCAGATCGAGATTGATCGCATCGCCGACGAGGAAGCCGGCGCCCGTGACGCGCTGTCCTTGGCCTACGAGGAGCAGAAGAAGTACGAGCAGGTGGCCGAGGGCATCGCGCTCGCCCGCCGCAAGGAAGTGGCCAAGCAGGAAACCGCCGCTCTCGACGAACTGGGCCTGCGCCGGGCCGTCGGCGGCCGATGACCGCGGGCGTCCACCGCCGGGCGTTCATCGGCTCGACCCTCGCCTTGGCGGCCTGCAATCCCAAGGCCGACGCCGCGCCGGTCCACATCCCGCCGTTGAAGACCATCGCCCCGTTCCCGGTCGGCGCCTGCATCCAGGCCGTTCACCTCCAGGACCCGAGCCTGGTCCGGCTGCTCATCGAGCAGGTCTCCCAACTCACGCCTGAGTGGGAGATGAAGATGGAATACATCGCCCAGGCGGACGGCTCCTTCCGATTTGAGGGACCCGACGCCATCGCGGCCTTCGCCAAGGCGCATGGCCTGCGTCTCTTCGGACATACCCTGGTCTGGTACGATCAGGCCCCGGCGGCGTTCGAGAAGCTCGACGAGAGCCGGGTCAGCTTCGCCGACGCCTATCGCAACTACATCCTGGCGGTGGTCGGACGCTATCGCGGCCAGGCCGTGGGCTGGGACGTGATCAACGAGACGGTGGGCGACAACGGCGACGGCTGGCGCGACAGCCTCTGGGCCCGGAAGCTTGGCAAGCTTGAGCACATGGTCTTGGCCTTCCAGCATGCCCACGAGGCCGACCCCAATGCGGTTCTGTTCCTGAACGATTTCTTCCTTGAGACCCAACCGAAGAAGCGGGCCACGTTCCTGAAACTGGCCGAGACCCTGTTGAAGGCCGGCGCGCCCCTGGGTGGGCTGGGCACCCAGACCCATCTGGCGGCGGGCGACCAGAAGGGCCTGATCAAGGCGGCCATCGCCGACCTGGCGTCCCTGGGCCTGCCGATCCACATCTCTGAAATGGACGTCTCCCTGCAGGAGGGCGGAAGCCGCACCGAGCGCCTGGCCCGGCAGGCCGATCTTTACCGGGAGGCGGCCGAAGCCTTCTCCGCCCTTCCGCAGCGCCAACAGTTCGCCTTCACCACCTGGGGTCTCCGGGACCTGGAGTCCTGGCGCAAGCGTGAGGACGCCGCCGACGCGCCGTTGCTGTTCGACGTCAATGGAAATCCCAAGCCCGCCGCGGCGGCCTGGGTCCAGGGGCTAGGCTAGGCCTTGCGCTGGGGCGCCGGCGGACGCACCGAGTTCTCGGCGTCCACGGCCTGGCGCATGGCGTGCAGGTCGTCGCTGAGACGGAAGATCGCCACATAGAGCTCGCAGAACGAGCGCCACAGCAAAATCAGGGCGCCCACCACCAGGAAGCCGCCCACCAGAACGCTGAGCGCCAACAGGATGCCCATGAACAGCTCTTCGCGCAGGGCGACGCCGACCGCGGTGCCGATGATCCCGAAGGCGATCAGGGCGATGACCCCGAGGCCGGCCCAATAGATCAGGTGGATGACCTGGTTCGTCATCAGGCGCTCGAAGGTGAGCAGGTCCCAGAACATGCTCGCGCCAGCGCCGTGCCGGGGTGTGGGTTTGGAGGGTCGCATGCGATTTCCAAGCTCGGAGCTGACAATCGCCCCGTGGGCGAAACCGCTACCAGTCGAAAAGCGCGCCTGCAACGGCCCACACGTTGAGCGCGGTCTTTCGCGGCTAGATGGTGCCGACGGTCTTCAGGCGGGCCTTGGGATGGACCTCGTTCTGACTCATCACCGGGGTCTGGCCGCGGAAGCGTTCGATGATGGAACGGACATAGGGTCGGACCTGGGGGCTGGTGAGCAGCACCGGCGAGTCGCCATTCAGCGCCGCGCGCTCGAAGCTGTCGCGGACACCGCGGATGAACTCCTGCAGGCGCGACGGCGCCAGCGCCAGCTGCTTCTCGTCGCCGGAGCCGATCAGGGCGTCGGCGAAGGCGTTCTCCCACTCGGCGGACATTGTGATGATCGGCAGGGCGCCATCGTCGCCGCGATGGGCGAAGGAGAGCTGGCGGGCGAGTCGGCCACGCACCTGTTCCACCAGCAGGGTGATCGACTGGGTGTGCGGCGCGGCTTCGCCGATGCCTTCCAGGATTGCCGGTAGATCGCGGATCGAGACCCGCTCCTTCAACAGGGCCTGCAGGACCCGCTGGATGGTGGTGGCCGAGACCACCTGTGGCACCAGGTCCTCTACCAGCTTCTTCTGCTCGGCCGGCAGGTCCTTCAGCATCTTCTGCAACTCCGCATAGGAGAGCAGGTCGGGCATGTTCTCTTTCAGAATCTCGGTCAGGTGGGTGGTCAGCACCGTGGCCGGATCGACGATGGTGTAGCCGCGGAAGGTGGCTTCCTCGCGCAGGGAGTCGTCCACCCAGGTGGCGGGCAGACCGAAGGCCGGTTCGCGGATGTGCTCGCCGGGCAGGTCGACCTGGCCGCCGCGCGGGTCCATGGCTATCAGCGAACCCAGGCGCACCTCGCCGCCGCCGGCCTCCATCTCCTTGATGCGGATCATGTAGCCCTGGGAAGCCAGGCGCATGTTGTCGAGGATGCGCACGGCCGGCATGACGAAGCCGTAGTCGGTGGCCAGCGTCCGCCTCAGGGCCTTGATCTGGTCGGTCAGGCGGCGACCCTCAAGGTCGTTGATCAGCGGCAGCAGGCCGTAGCCCAGCTCGATCTTGATCTCGTCGATGGCCAGGGTCTGGCTGATCGGCTCCTCCTGCTCCTCGGCGGTGGGAGCGGCCACGGTGAGCGAGTTCTGTTCCGGCGCGACCGGCTTGGCGTGGCCCCGTCGCCAGGCCAAGCCGCCCGCGGCGAGGGAGACCACCGCGAAGGGGATGATCGGCATGCCGGGGATAAGGGCCACGACCCCGGCGGTGGCCGAGACCATGCCCAACGCAATGGGGTTCATGGCCAGCTGGGTCACCAGGGCCTTGTCGGCCGAACCGTCGACGCCGGCTTTGGACACCAGGAAGCCGGCGGCGATCGAGATGATCAGGGCCGGGATCTGACTGACCAGGCCGTCGCCGATGGTCATGATGGTGTAGGTTGAGGCCGCTTGCCCGATCGGCACCTTGTGCTGGATCACGCCGATCAGGATGCCGCCGATAACGTTGATGGCGACGATCACCAGGCCGGCGACCGCGTCACCGCGCACGAACTTCGAGGCGCCGTCCATGGCCCCGAAGAAGGTCGATTCCTGCTCCAGCTCCTTGCGGCGCTTCTTGGCCAGATCCTCGTCGATCAGGCCCGACGAGAGGTCGGCGTCGATGGCCATCTGCTTGCCGGGCATGGAGTCCAGGGTGAAGCGGGCCGCCACCTCGGCGATCCGACCCGAACCCTTGGTGATGACCACGAAGTTCACCAGCACCAGGATGGCGAAGACGATCAGGCCGATGGCGAAACTGCCTCCGGTCATCAACTCACCGAAGGCTCCGATCACCTTGCCGGCCCCGTGCGCCCCTTCATGGCCGTGGCCCAGGATCAGGCGGGTCGAGGCGATGTTCAGCGCCAGGCGGAACAGGGTGGTGACCAGCAGCACCGTCGGGAAGGCGGTGAATTCCAGCGGCCGGGTGATCAGCAGCGAGGTCATCAGGATCAGCACGGCGCTCGTGACCGATAGGGCCAGCAAGGCGTCCAGCACGAAGGCCGGGATCGGCAGGATCAGCAGGACGATGACGCCGATGACGCCGATGGCCAGGGCCACCTCGCCACGCGCGATCCAGCTCCACACCTCTCCGGCGGAGGGGCGGTTGGTGCCGTAACCTGCGGGGACGTCAGCCATGGGTGGAATCCGAGGCGCCGGCCCTGCGGAGAGGGCTGGCGGAAAGCGAGGAGGTCAGACGATCAGGCGGCGTGGGCGCCCATGCCCTGCGGCGCGGGGACCGAAACGCCGGCCTCGCTGTATTCCTTGAGCTTGTTGCGAAGAGTGCGGATGGAGATGCCCAGGATGTTGGCCGCGTGGGTGCGGTTACCCAGGCAGTGCTCCAGGGTGTCGATGATGAGCTGCTGTTCCATGGTCGCCACGGTCTGGCCCACGAAGTTCCGCGTCGCCGACTCCGCGGCGGTGGCGGCAGCATAGGCTGCGCGCGAGCCGGGGTCGGGGGCCGCCAGGGGCTGGCCATCGGGCAGGCGAATGGCGGCCTCGTCAATCTCCGGGCCGACAGCCAGGAGCACGGCGCGATGCATCGCATTTTCCAGCTCGCGGACGTTGCCAGGCCAGCGGTGGCCGGCCAGGCGACGCTTGGCCTCCCCCGACAGCGGTCGCTCGGCCACGCCGTTGGCGGCGGCGTACTTCTTGACGAAGAATTCCGCCAGCGCGACCACGTCGCCGGGCCGCTCACGCAGGGCCGGCAGGCGCAGGTTCACCACGTTGAGGCGGTAGAGGAGGTCTTCACGGAACGTCTGGTCCTTCACGGCCTGGACCAGGTCGCGGTTGGACGTGGCCAGGATGCGGATGTCCACCTTCACCGGCTTGGAGCCGCCGACCCGGTCGATTTCGCGCTCCTGGATGGCGCGCAGCAGCTTGGCCTGCAGGCGGACGTCCATCTCGGAAATCTCGTCCAGCAGCAGGGTGCCGCCGTTGGCTTCCTCGAACTTGCCGATGCGGCGGGCCAGGGCGCCGGTGAAAGCGCCCTTCTCGTGGCCGAACAGCTCGCTCTCCAGCAGGTTCTCGGGGATGGCCGCGCAGTTGACCGAGATGAACGGCTTGGATGACCGGCGGGACTTCTGATGAACGTAACGGGCGATGACTTCCTTGCCCGACCCGCTCTCGCCGGTGATCAGGATGGAGGCTTCCGAACCCGCAACCTGGTCGGCCAGGGAGATCACGGCCTGCATGGCGGCGTCGCGCACCACCATCGGCTTGTTGTCGTCGGAGACGGCGGCCAGCACCGCGGCGATCATCTCCGCCTCGGGGGGCAGGGGGATGAATTCCTTGGCGCCCGCGCGGATGGCGTCGCCGGCCCGCTTGGGATCTGCGTCGACCCCGCAGGCCACGACCGGCACCCGGATACGCTCGGCCTCGTTCGCCGCGATCAGGGCGGCGATGTCGAGATCATAGTCCACCAGCAGCAGGTCCGCGCCCTGACCCGCGCGCAGGGCGTGGGTGCAGGCCGCGATCGTCTCCACGTGGCTGACCTTGGCGCCCGCCGACATCGCCATCTTCACGGCGGTGGACAGTTGCCCGTTCAATTTTCCGACGACCAGAAGCCGCATATCAAATCTCCTCAGACTCCAGGGGCCGTCAGGCCGCCGAGTCGCCGTCCTTGATGATTTCCGTCATGGTCACGCCCAGGCGCTCGTCGACGATGACGACCTCGCCCCGGGCGACCAGGCGGTTGTTGACGTAGATGTCGATGGCCTCGCCGACCTTGCGGTCGAGCTCCAGCACGCTGCCGGAGCTGAGCTGCAGCAACTGGGCCACCGACATGCTGGCGCGGCCGAGCACCGCGGAAATCGAGACCGGGACGTCGAAGACCGGCGCCAGGTCGGTGGCGGTCTTGTCCTCCATGTCCATCGACATGTCGGCGAGGGGATCACCGGGGGCGAATTCGTCGAGTTCAAGTCCGTTCTCGGCCATGGGGATTAGCCTTCACTTCCAGGAATAAGAGGTTCGGCGTGAAGGCCCTCGGCGGCGAGCGCCGCTTCCAGGACCACCGCCACGCGCTCGGCCGCGGCCGCGGGGTCGAAGGCCGCCGCGCCGTCGCCGAAGTCGAGGGTGAAGGCGGCGCCGCTGAGGCCGGCGCCCTCCTTGATGTGAATGGCGCCGGCATAGCCGATGCCCTGGGCGACTTCCGCCAGCAGCGGCTCCAGCACGACGGAGAGGTCGGGGGAGGCCGACACCACGAGGCGCGGGGCGGCTTCGATCTCCCGGGCCAGGGACTCCAGGGCCGCCAGGATCGGGGCTTCCGGGAAGCGGGCCAAGGCAGCGTCGGCGATGGCCTTGGCGCAGGCCAGCGCAAGATGGGCTGAGCCCAGCCGGTGTTCGTGGGCGACCTCGGCCAGGGTCGGCAGGGCGGCGCGTGCGGCGTCAGCGACGCGCGACAGGGCCTGGGCCTGCAGGGCCGCCGCCGAGGCCAGTCCCTGACTCTCGCCGGCGGCGAAGGCGGTCTGGCGCACGGCCTCCACCTCCTCGGCGGTGTAGGAGCGTTTCGGCCGCGGCTGAGCGAAGGCGACATCGCCCGCGCCGTCGAAGACGGTGTCGAAGCCGAACTTTTCGTGGGGGATGTCGCTGGCCATCAGTAGATCAGCTCATCTTCGCTGCCGGCGCCGGCCAGCATGATCTCGCCCTTGGCGGCCAGGTCCTTGGCGACCTGGACCATGGCCATCTGGGCCTGATCGACGTCGCGCAGGCGCACGGGGCCCATGCTCTCCATGTCCTCGCGCATGATCTTGGCGGCGCGCTCGGACATGTTGGAGAAGAACATTTCCCGCAGGGAGTCCGACGATCCCTTGAGCGCCAGGCCCAGCTGATCCTTCTCCACCGCCCGCAGCAGGGTCTGGACCCCGCCCGGATCCAGCTTGGACAGGTCCTCGAAGACGAACATCAGGGCCCGGATACGCTCGGCGCTCTCGCGGTTGCGCTCTTCCAGGGCGGCGATGAAGCGGGCCTCGGTCTGGCGATCGAAGGCGTTGAAGATGTCGGCCATCATCTCGTGGCTGTCGCGCTTGGACGTGCGCGCCAGGTTCGACATGAATTCGGTCCGCAGGGTCTGCTCGATCTTGTCGAGGATCTCGCGCTGCACCGGCTCCATGCGCAGCATGCGGGTGACGCACTCCAGGGCGAAGTCTTCCGGCAGGGCGGCCAGAACGCGGGCGGCGTGTTCGGACTTCACCTTGGACAACACCACGGCGACGGTCTGCGGGTATTCGTTCTTCAGATAGTTGGCGAGCACCGCCTCGTTCACGTTGCCCAGCTTGTCCCACATGGTGCGACCCGCCGGACCGCGGATCTCCTCCATCAGGGTGTCGACCTTCTCGGCGGGCAGGAAGGCCGCCAGCAGGCGCTGGGTCTGCTCGAAGGAGCCCATGATCGCCCCGGCGCCGGACATGCCGGAGATGAAGTCCACCAGCAGTTGCTCGACCACCGAGGCCGCCACGTTGCCGAGGCCGGCCATGGCCTGGGAGATCTCCTTGATCTCCTCATCGTCGAGCTGGGACCAGATGGTGCCGTGGTCCTCGCCGAGCGCCAGCAGGATCACGGCGGCCTTCTCCGGCCCACTGAGGCGGGACGCATCGGTGATCGCCTTACCTTTGGAGGCCACAGCCATCAGGTGGTCTCATGAAGCCAGGTGCGCAGCAGCGACACCGACTCTTCAGGATGGCTGTCGACGAACTCGGCGACGCGCTTGACGGACGAGGCCTTCACCTGACCCTCGATACGGGCGATGTCGATCCTCTGCTCCAGCTCGTTGCCGGGGCCGGGCAGGGCCAGGGGTTGGCCGGTGGCCGGATCGACGGCCACCTGCATGGGCTGACCGTCCGCGGTGGTGACGATGCGGGTCATCTGCGGGGCGCTGGCCATGGTGAGGGCGGGCAGACCGCCGCCCACCACGCCGCCGCGACCGCCGCCGCCGGCGCCCAACATCGGGCGGACCACGAAGATCATCATGGCCAGGGCCACGATCGCCATGACCCCCAGTTCGGCGGCGCGCATGATGTCGTTCTTGTCGAAGCCCATCAGTGGGTTGGCCGCCGTCGTCCCGTCGGCGTCGATGGTCGAAGGGAAGCGGACATTGACCACGGTCACCTGGTCGCCGCGGGCCTGATCGTAGCCCACGGCTGTGCGGACCAGTTGCTCCAGGCGCTGCATCTCCTCGGCGGTGCGGGCGGTGTAGGCGCCGGGTTTGCCGTCCTTGCCGGGCGCGGTGACGCCATCCACGGCCACGGCCACGGAGATCCGCTTCAGTTGGCCGGGTTCCTTCACCTCGGTGCGGGTGGTCTTGGAGATCTCATAGTTGGTGGTGGATTCGGTGCTGCCGCTGTTGGAGATGCTGTTGTCGCCCTCCGCGCCCGTCCCGCCGGGGATGTTGTTGGCCGCCGTGGCCTGGCCATTGGTGGCCGGGCCGTTCTCCTTGGCCGTTTCCTCGGTGGTGGATTCGGAGCGGATCACCTGGCCGTCCGGATCGAACTTTTCCTCGGCGATGGTGACCCGCGACAGGTCGAGATCGGCGGTGACGTTCACCCGCGCCTTGCCCGGGCCGACCATGCCCTCCACCAGGGTCTTGATGGTCTTGGTGATGCGTTGCTCGACGTCGCTCTTGCGGCCGTCGGCGGCCATGGCGTCGCCGGCCTCGCCGCCCGACAGGGTCTTGGCGTGCTGGTCCACCACGGTGACGCGGTCGGGCTTCAGGTTGGGGACGGCGCCGGCCACCAGGTTCTGCATGGCGCGCACCTGGTCGGCGCTCGGCTGGCGCCCGCCGACCCCGATGCTGATCGAGGCCGACGGCTGCTCGGCTTCTTCCTCGAACAGGTCGCGCTTGGGCAGGACGAGGTGGACGCGGGCGGAGGTGACGCCGTCCAGGGCCTGGATGGTGCGGGCCAGTTCGCCTTCCAAGGCGCGCTGGCGGTTGAGCTGCTGGACGAAGTCCGTCTGGCCCATGGCGTTGGCGTTATCGAAGATCTCGTATCCGACCGAGCCCGAGGTCGGCAGGCCCTTGCTCGAGAGCAGCAGGCGGGTGGAGCCCACCTCATCGCGGCCGACCAGGATCGTCGAGCCGTCACCCTTGATTTCGTACTTCACATTGGCCTGGTCGAGGGCGGCGGTGATGGCGCCAGCTTCCTTCAGATCCAGGTTGGAATAGAGCAGGGACTTCGGCTGGCCGAGGTTCATGGACAGCGCGACGATCGCGGCCACCACCCCGATGCCGACGCCCAGCATGGCGGCGACACGTCCGATGCCGAAGCGTTGCAAGGCGGCGACGAAACTGTTCAACGCGAGGCCGTCCCTGTTTCCAAAGCGGGGAGCCGTCACAGAATGCGCGCCCCGCTAGGCAGGATTTACCCAGTGCTTGGTAAATGAGGCGTTTACATCTCAGCGTCGCCGTCCCCGAAGCGGGGACGCAGTGTCGCACCCAAGGCGAAGGTTCAGAGCGGGGATCGCTCCCACCAGGCCATGCGGTCGATGACCTCGAAGCCGGCGGATCTGTAGGTGGCGATGGCCGGGGCGTTAAAGTGCGCCGTGCTGACCCGAGCGTGGCGCAGGCCCCTGGCCTTCAGGCGGCGCAGGCCCTCCAGGGTTGCGGCGCGGGCCAGGCCGAGGCCCCGGAAGTCCACATGGGTCCCCACGGGCTCGAAGGTCCCCATGCCGCTGACCGGGTCGGCCCAGCAAAGACTGCCGCCCGCCAGCCGTCCGCCGGGGGCCTCCACCAGGATGTCGAGGCTCGGGTCATAGCCGGGCAGGGCGACGAGCCGCTGGTAGGTCTCCGCGCTGAAGCTCGAGCGAGCCTTGGGGAGCCCGATGTGGGCCAGGTGACTCCACGCGTCGCGGTGGCTAGCGGCGCGGGCCTCCGGGTCGATTCCGACGCAGTCGCGTAGAGCCATTCCGGGCGGCAGGGGCGGCGCTTGCATCTCACCGTTCAGGTCCAGGCGGAGCCGCACACTCTCAGGCGTGGTCAACCGATAGCCTCGAGCTTCCAGGGCTTCGGCCCGCCGCACATCGCCCTCCAGGGAGCGCACGCGCAGGCGGCCTGACTTGCAGAGCTCGGCACTGGCCCAGTCAAGGGCTTCGTCGATCAGGTGGTCATGGGTGGGAAGCGCCTCGAACCAGAGATCGCCGGGTTCAATCTCCCAGGCCACGGCGACGACACCGTCGGCGGCTTCCCAGAGCCGAATGTCCTGCGGTTTTCCCTGTGTGTCCTTCAGCTCCCAGGCCAGGTCGCCGGGATGCCAGCCGGCGTCCAGGGGGAAGCGCGCGGTCAGCGACCGGCTGGCGAAGTCCAGCAGGACAGGCAGGTCATCAGCCCCGGCGTGGTCGCGCGCCCGGGCCACCGGAAGATCAACCGCCCCAGGGCGCCAGGGCGCCCCAGAGGCCGAGGACGACAGAGAAGGCGGTGTAGAGCAGCACCGTGAAGGTGAAGCCCGCCTTGCGCGCCTGGGTCCAGCTGTCGACCCGGCGACCGCCGCGCCAGACCGCGGGCACGATGAGCAGGGTGCCGGCGGTCATCAGGGCGGCGACGAAGGCGCAGGCTGAGGCGATCACCAGGGTCGGGCCCGGCCAGCCGTACATGACATTGGCCAGGTCGTTGGTCTTGGAGACCCAGACCAGGAACAGCACCATGGAAGTCAGCCACAGGGCGGCCTGGATGTTTTGGATCAGGCTGGCCTGGCTCTGGATGCCGGTCTCGCGGAACTCCCGGCGATTGCGCAGCAGCACACCGCCCAGAGTCCCGGCGGCGGCGAGCGCGGTCAGGCCCGACAGGATCAGCAGGTTGGCGGGCCGATTCCAGAAGCCGGTGCGTTCGAAGGTCGAGGCGCCTTCGGCGCGGTTGAAGCTCACCGCCTTGCCGTCCTGGACGTCGAAGTTCAGCCGCTCGGCGCCGGTGGTGGAAATGAAGCGGCCGCTCATCGGATCGCCCTCGGGGACCCAACTGCGGGCCGCGGCGCCCATGCCGCCGGAGGTGACCAGGCGGCCGTCGTCCGTAACGCTGACCGAGACGCCGTTGATCACCTTTCCGACAAAGGATTCCAGGCCGCGATACGCGCGGCGGGTGCCCAGATAGTAGCCCTGATAGGCGTCGCGGCTATCGACCAGGGCCGGGACGCCCTTGCGCGGAAAGGGCAGGGGCGGGGCATAGAACTGCGCCACGATACGCGCGGGCAGACGGGCGGCCAGATCGCCTCCGGTCTCGGTGTTGGTGCTGATGAACACGCCGAGCTTCAGGTCCGGCGCCACCACCATGTTGGACAGGAAGGACAGGGTGCCGCCCGAATGGCCAAATCCCGTGTGACCGCCGGGCAGGTCGTAGGTCGCGAAACCATGTGGCCAGCCGTTGATCCCCGGCTTGGTGCGCCGCAACGGGGTGTTGAACGCCCTGGCGGCGCGGGGACCGTAGATCACCGACCCATCGAGACTGCCGCGGTTCAGCAGCATCTGCATGTATCGCGCCATGTCCCCGGCGGTGGACGAGGCCGAGCCGGCGGGGGCGATGTGGCCGATATATTCGTAGGGCCGCGCTGCGTAGCCGGTGGGCGTCCAGCGATAGCCTTCCGACAGATCGTCCTGCAGGGCCTCGGGCATCGGAGCCGGGAGGCCCGCCTCGGTGGGTCGCGCCTCGCGGAAGGTGGTGTGGTTCATCTGGAGCGGCAGGAGGATTTCCTCCTCGATCAGCCGCTCGAATGGCTTGCCGGCGACGTAAGACACCGCCTGCCCGGCCAGGGCTGCGCCATAGTTGGAGTAGCTGGAGATTGAGCCGGGCGCATGCACCCGGCGCGGCCGCTCCTGGCGCAGATAGGCCGCCAGCGGCCGTTCGCGGCTGGGGTTTTTTTCGAACAGCTGGCCCAGGGCCCGGTCCTCGAATCCCCCCGAGTGGTCCAGCAGGTTTCTGACCCGGATCGGGGTGTGGAAGCCCTGGTCGCGGACCTGAAGCTGTTCGGGCAGATAGAGGTTGATGGGCTGGTTCAGGCGGATGCGGTCTGCCTCCACCTCCTTCATCAGGGCGATCCAGGTGAAGGTCTTGGAGATCGAACCCACGCGGAAGAGCGTCGTGTCCGGATTGACCTTGCGGGCGGGCGACAGGCTGGCGAAGCCGTAGCCCTTTTTCAGCACCACTTGGCCATCCTGGATCACCGCCACGGTGACGCCGGCGATGTGCTCACGGTCCATGGCGTCCTTCACGACGCCGTCGACATAGGCCTCAAGCTCGGCGGGCGGCAGGGCCTGGCCCGGCGCCAGGCGCGCGCCCGACGCCGCCAGCGGCGCGGCCGGCGCAATGGCGGTCAGGCCCGAGACCGCCGGCGCCTCGGTTGCGGCCGGCCTGGCCGCGGCGGGGCGGGGCATGGCTCGGACGGCGGGCCTCGTGGGCCGTCTCAGGGTCTCGTAGGGCACGGGCCCCTGAGGATTGACGGCAGGGCTCGCTGGGGCCGGGGCCTGAGCGGCGGCCGGTGCGGCCAGGAGCAGGAGAAGCGCGGCGAAGGCGGCTTTGGCGACGGAATTCATCGGGCGGATCGGCTTCGGGTGAAGGGCTGGCGCAAGACCCCCTTGTAGAGTGAAGGGCGCGGTCTTCAACCCGCCGCCGGCCACCAGGGGAAGACAGGTTGTCACCCCCGCGCCGGCGGGGACCTTAGCCCTTGGGCGGCGGACCCTGCGCGAAGGGATAGAGCGGCAGCATCGGGCGCAGTTGCGGACCGATCCACACCTGAGGCTCTGAGGGCGGCGTCATGCCCTCCTTCCTCTCGCGGGCCGAGACACAGGCCTGGACGTCCCGTCCCAGGCTGGGGAAGTCCTGGGCGCCGGGGGTCGACTGCAGGAAGCACTCGTCGAAGAAGGGATACTTATTGGACTCTCCGCAGCCGAAGGAGGTCCGGTCGGGCCGCGCGGCGGTCAGGATCATCCGGTTCGGCTGGGCCAGCTCCGGGATGAAGACGCCGGAGAAGCAGGCCGAGATCACCACAACCGTCGGCCGCTGGCCGCAGGTGCGGTCCAGGATCGCCCCCAGCAGGCGGGGTGGCAGGATGTCCTGATCCACCAGCACCCCCTGCGGCGCGCCGTGCGAGGAGACATAGAGCAGGCAGCCGCCCGGAGCCTTGGGCGTCACCTCGGTCAGGGCCTCATAGATGGCCTTGGGGCTGGACTTGCCGGCCTTCACGCCCTTGTACCGCTCGGGCCGGACGGAGAATTGCCGCAGGTTGGCCTTGTCGAAGCCGATCCGCTCCAGCTCCTGGGAAACGTCCCGCCGGGCGTTGTCGAAGGCTTCGGAGGGGCCGCCCGAATGGGCGTGCCAGTCGCCGGCCACGACGATGGCGGCCCAGTCGGAAAACGGACCGGTCGCGGCGAACGCCGGGGCCGTCCAGCCGAGCAGCAGGACTGTCAGGACGCCGAGGAAACCGCGGCGCAGGCCCATGCTACTTCTTGTATTGCTGGAAGGGGGTGGGAACCGCCGTGCCCGTGGCCTTGGCCACCAGTCGGCCGTCGGCGTCGTAGAGCTCGCCCTCGGTGAAGGCGATCGTGCGCCCCCACTTGGCCACCCGGCCGATGCCCTTCAGCACGCCGGGCATCGCCGGACGGTAGAAGGTGGTCTTCATCTCCGCGGTGGGCGCCACATGAGTCATGCCCGAGGCCACCATGCAGGCGGTCGACATGGCCTCGTCCAGCATGGCGCAGAGATAGCCGCCCTGGATCTGTTTCATTGGATTGAGCAGCAGCTCGGCCCTGGCCTCGAAGGCCACCTCGACCGACTTCTCGGCCTGGCTGACCGCCACCATGCGGAAGCCCAGGGTCTGGGAGCCGGTGGGCTGGTTCTTGGAGCGCAGGAAGCGCGCCAGGATCGCCTCGTCGGTCAGGGCCTCGGGTTCCGGGGCTGCGACGTCGGTCATGGTCGGGGGCTCACTTCTTGCGGAATTGGTCCAGGGAGACGACGTTGGCCGCCTCCGGATCGACATCGGCGGCGTCGGTGGCGAGCGCGGCCTTTTCGGCGGCCGGCGCCGGGGCTTCACCCGCGGCCGGCGCGGTCTCGAACGAAAGCAGGAACTGGACGCTGGGGTCGTAGAACCGCGTCACCGCCGCATAGGGCACCGACAGCCGCTTGGGCTGGCCGCCGAACTTCAGGGTGACGGAGAAGAAGGTCTCGCCGGGGGCCAGGTCCCAGTACTGGTGCTGCAGGACGATGGTCATCTCGTCCGGGTACTTGCCCAGCAGGTCGGCGGGGCCGGACACGCCGGGCGCCTCGCTCTTGAAGGTGATGTAGAAATGGTGCGCCCCAGGCAGGCCGTCGGGCGCCGCGGCGCGCTTCAGGGCGGCCTTGACCACACCACGCAGCGCTTCCTGAGCCATCGCCTCGTAGTGCATCTGGTCTTGGGCCGGCGGGTCCTGAGCCATGGAGTCTCCGAGGGGCGATGGCAGCGTCCCCAAAGGGTAACGTCTCCCGGCGTGCGCGCAAGGCGGCAGCGAGTCAAAACCCGCGTTGCGGCGCCGGCGCCACGTGCTTGGCGCGACGCTCGGATGCCCTTATTGCGGAATCCGACCGGGGGGCGACTTCACCGACATGCTGTTTGCTTCGCCGACCTTCCTGTTCGTCTTCCTGCCTTTGTGCCTCGCGGCCTATTTCGCCAGTCCGTCGACGAAGCTGAAGAACGCCGTCCTGCTGGCCGCCTCACTGGTGTTCTACGCCTGGGGCGAGCCGGTCTTCGTGGTGCTGATGGCGGCCATGACCCTGGTGAACTACGCCGCGGCCCTGGCCATCGACGCCCGCGACGGCGCGGGCCGCAAGGCCGCCCTGGCCCTGGCGGTGGCGATCAACCTCTGCGCCCTGACCGTGTTCAAATACGCCGGCCTGATCGCGGTCAGCCTGGGCCTGCCCGACCCGGAAATTCCCCTGCCGCTGGGGATATCCTTCTTCACCTTCCACTGCCTGTCCTACCTGATCGACACCTACCGCCGCCGGTTCCCGGCCAATCGCGACGTCACCCAGGTGGCGCTCTATATCGCGCTGTTCCCTCAGCTGATCGCCGGACCTATCGTCCGCTACAAGACCATCGCCAGGCGGCTGGCCCATCGCCGCCACAGCCTGGGACGCGCCTCGGCGGGCATCCGGCTGTTCATCATCGGCCTGGCGCAGAAGCTGCTGATCGCCGACCCCATCGCCCCCCTGGCCGACGCCGTCTTCGACCACGCCAAGGCGCCCGGCATGATCGAGGCCTGGCTGGGGGCCGGCGCCTACGCCCTGCAGATCTATTTCGACTTCGCAGGCTACTCGACCATGGCCATCGGCCTGGCGGTGATCTTCGGCTTCTCCCTGCCGCGCAACTTCCGCACGCCCTATGCCAGCGCCTCCATCACCGAGTTCTGGCGCCGCTGGCACATCAGCCTGTCCACTTGGTTTCGCGACTATCTCTACATCCCGCTGGGCGGCAATCGCGGCCCGGTCTGGAAGACTTGGCGCAACCTGATCGTCGTCTTCCTGCTCTGCGGCCTCTGGCATGGCGCGGCCTGGACCTTCGTGCTGTGGGGCGCCTGGCACGGAGTCTTCCTGGTGCTGGAGCGGGCGGGGCTGGGGCGGGTGCTGGCCCGTCTGCCCCGCATGGTCGGCTGGGCCTACGCCCTGGCCGCCGTGACCCTGGGCTGGGTGCTGTTCCGGGCCGCCGACATGGGCAGCGTGCTGGATATCTGGAGCGGCATGGCCGGCCTGAATGGCGTCGGCGGGCTGCAGGCCCAGACCCACGCCGCGCTGCAGCCTCTGCACCTGTGGTTGGTTCCTCTGGCAGGCCTGCTGGCGGTGTTCGGTCTGCCCAAGGCGCTGCGCAAGGTGCGCGGCCTGGCTTGGGCCGATGCGGCGGGGGTCGCCTTGCTGCTGGCGCTCTGCCTGCTGAGGGTCGCCTGGGGCGCCTACAGCCCCTTCCTGTATTTCCGGTTCTAGGGGGACGCCATGCTGATGACCCGCCCCCGGCGACACCTGATCCTGGTGGTCCTGGCCGTCCTGATCGCACCCGTGATCGCTATGCCCTTCACGCCGTTCAAGACCGTGTCGCTGCAGGAGAACCGGCGGCTGGCGCCAGCGCCCGCCCTGCCGACCACGTTCAGCGAATGGCGCAAGGCGCCGCGCGTTCTCGACGCCTGGCTCGCCGACCACTTCGGCTTCCGCGATCCCCTGATGCAGGCCGCCGCCAGGCTGCAACGCAAGCTGGGCGGGGAGGGGGCGGCCGCCGCGGCCGTCACCGGCCGGCAAGGTCAGATGTTCCTGGTGGACGGCCTGCTGCGTTCCACAGGCCAGGAAGTAGATCCCGCGCGCGCCGCCGACTACGCGGCCTTCGTCTGCGAGGCCAAGGGGAGGCTGCCCGGCGCCAAGGTGGTGGCCAGCCTCGCCCCGTCGCCGGCCGAGATCGAGCCGGACCTCGCGCCCGACTGGGCGGGTCCAGCCAAGTCCCCAACCGAATATGACCTGATCCTGAAGGGACTGGCGCGGTGTGGCGTCACAGGCGTCGATCTGCGCCCGGTCCTGCGGGCCGCCCGGGCGGAGGGACAGGTCTACCGCCAGCTCGACAGTCATTGGTCCCTGCGCGGGTCGCTCATGGCCTATGGCGAGATCGTCCGGGCCATGGGTCAGCCCGGCTGGCGGATGGATCCCAAGGCCCTTTCATGGGGCGTGGTCTCCCTCGAAAACGGCGACCTGCCGCGCCTGGCCGGGCAGCCCCAGGCGATCGAACGGGTGGAGATCCACGACCGCACATCCCTGCCGCCCGGCGTCGCCCGTGCGCCGATCCCGGGGCTGGAGACGCGCGCAGCGCCGGCCTTCCTGATCGACACCCGCAAGCCCGGCCCCACCGTCCTGATCGTGGGCGACAGCTTCACCGCCGACCCGATGCCACCCTACTTCGCGCCCTTCGTGGGCAAGGTCGCCTGGGTCCACGAGAACCGCTGCGCCTTCGACTGGCGGGTGATGGCGAAGGTCAAGCCGGACTACGTCGTCTTCCTGCCCGCCGCGCGCGAGGCCGTCTGCGCCGGGGCGAGACCCGCGCACTTCAACTGAGATCAGGAAACCCTGAGCCCGGATGAGCGGAGCATAGGCGGATCGAACTGAGATGAGGAAAGGTGGAGGGCTTCTGTTGCAAGGCGCCCTCCGGGCCCCGCCTAGCGCTGCTAAGACGCTAGGAGTTTAGGTCGAAATCTATCGGGTCGCTTACGCGGCCAAACGGACTTCTTCAGCGAAGTTATCGTTCGCATTTAGATAAAGGCCCGAAACGGTGGGCCAAGCCGGAAGAAAGCAACACCTTTAGACGTCTGTCGATGCTGATCGGCCCCGCACTTGCCCGCGATAACCGGGGGAAGATTGGTGGAGCCGCCGGGAATCGCACCCGGGTCCAGTCCGCTTATTACGTGCGCGTTTATCCTCATAGTCGGGCCGAAACCCGACCTGTGACATATAGGCCCGATGGGTTCACATTTGAAGAACCGATGGAAAAAACACGCCTCTCGCCATCCACGATGCGCCAACGGGCGGGCGGTTACGTGGACGGCCACCGAATGTTCGCGAGCGGGTTTGGCGGAACTCCGCGTCCGCCCCTAGCCTTGGGGCATCACGTTTCGCGCCGTCCCGAGAGTTCTTCCATGCACCCGCTGATCTACGCCGCCCGTCCCCTGGTCCTGGATTTCCTGGCCACCATCGTCTTCCTTATCCTGGTGGCCCTGAAGGTGGATCCGGCCATCGCGGCGGGGGTCGCCATCGTCATCGGGGTGGGGCAGGTCGCGGTCCTCAAGATCATGAAGCGGCCCATCGCGCCCCTGCAGTGGCTGGGCCTGGGACTGGTCCTGGTGTTCGGCACGGCCAGTCTGCTGACCCACGACATGCGCTTCCTGATGGTCAAGCCGAGCATCATCTACCTGCTGGTCGGGGCCTTCATGCTGAAGCGCGGCTGGATGATGCGCTACATGCCGCCCATCGCGGCGGGGCATGGCGAGGACGTCATGGTGGTGTTCGGCTACGTCTGGGCGGGACTGATGTTCGCCAGCGGGATCGCCAACGCAGTGGTGGCGGTGACCTTCACCGATCATTGGGTGGCCTTCATGGCGATCTTCCCCATGGTCTCGAAGATCGGGCTGTTCGCCGTGCAGTACGTGACCATGCGCACCGTCGTGCGCAGGCGGGTCATGGCGGCGCGGGAGGTTCCGGAAGGCGCGGCGGCCTAGAGCCTTTAGGGTCAGATGGAATCATCTGACCCTAAAGGCTCTAGATTTAAGGACGTAGAGCGCGCCGGGCGGGTTGACCGGGGTCCACTTAACCCTGGCGCGCTCTAGGCGCTGGCGCGGCTGGCCTGGGCCTTGGCCATCAGGCCGGAGATCAAGGCGGCCTTATAGCTCTTCAGCAGGCCGAAGGAGCGTTCCACCTGAGCCCGGTCGCCGGTCACCAGCAGTTCCATGGCCAGGCCGCGCATGGCCGCCATGTGCAGGCCGACCATGGCCTCGATGGCGTCGCGGTCCTCGATCCCGATCTCCTGGGCCAACTCCCACATCCGCAGGCGGCGGTTCTGTTCGATGCTGTTGAACATGTCGGGCAGCTTGGCGGCCAGCACCTTGTCGGAGCGGGCGGCCATCATGATCTCGAGCTTGGCCATGGCCGGCTCCTGGATCAGGACCGTCCAGGTCGTCTCGGTGCGCGACATGAAATAGGCCAGCTTGTCGTCGTCGTCGTTGAGCGCCGGCGGCTGGTGCGACCGCTCGTCGGCGCCCGAGGCGTAGGCCACGACCGCCAGCATCAGGTCCACCTTGGACGGGAACTGGTGCAGCATTCCGCCCCGGCTGACTCCGGCGGCCTCGGCGATGGTGGAGAGCGTGGTGGCCGAGTAGCCGAGGCGGTTCAGGCAGTCGACGGCGGCGTCGATCAGCCGAGCGCGCATGCTGGCCGTGCGCTCCGCCTGGCTGCGCCGCGCCTCGGGGACAGTGTCGCCCTTGCCGCCCATGTCAGTGGCCTCCCAACCCTGCGGCATCCTGCGGCTGTTCCGCCACGGGTGGCAAGGTGAAGAAAAAGGGCGCCGACGCGTCTCGCGCGTCGGCGCCAGTGCCCAGACGATCTTTGCGACCGCTTGGGAGGACCTCGGTGATCAGTGAATTCCCGCGCCCGATATCGGAGCGCGGCGCCCATGCGAAACCGCACGGACGCCGGCGCCGAAGGTGAGCCATGGCGCCCGCGGCATCCTGGAAGAGCCGCCGGCGCCGAGCCGTCTGAATGTCAAATTCGTCCAAGTCAAAACTACTCGCGCGACCCGACCCCGAAATTGGGCTGGGGCGCAAAATTGCGAAATCTATCAATCAACTAAAGGCAGTCTGGCGACAAATGGATCGCCTGTTGTTTCCAAATCCCCGTCTGGGCCGGTTCTGGTGCGGGCCCCTGGCAAGGGGCACGCGCCGATCAGCCGCGTCGTTGACGGGAAACAGACACCCGGACTCACCTGGCGTCAAGAAACAAACCGTCCGAGCGGTCGGTTATTCGCAAAGGCGTGCGTATCGAAGGTCTAGAAGACCTCGGCGCCCCGGGTGATCGACAGCACCCCGGTGCGCGAAAGCTCCACCAAGCCCAGCGGCCGCATCAGATCGACGAACTTGTCGATCTTCGACGAGGCGCCGGTCAGTTCGAAGATGAAGCTGTCGATGGTGGTGTCCAGCACCTTGGCGCGGAAGATGTCGGCGATGCGCAGGGCCTCGACCCGGTCGCCGCCCGAGCCCTTCACCTTCACCAGGGCCAGCTCGCGCTCCAGGCCGTTGGGGTCGCGGGTGATGTCCTGCACGTGGCGCGTGGCCACCATCTTCTCGAGCTGAGCCTCGATCTGCATCAGCACGTGCGGGGTGCCCCGCGTCACGATGGTCACCCGGCTGGTGCGGGCGCGGCGGTCGGTCTCGGCCACCGTCAGGCTCTCGATATTGTAGCCCCGCGCGGCGAACAGCCCCACCAGCCGGTGCAGGACTCCAGGCTCGTTGTCCACCAGGATGGCGAAGGTCGCCAGGCTCTCGGCCTCTTCCGAAGGCGTCAGGTCATAGACGGAGGCGGGCTGGGTGTCGGACATGCGGGTCTCGTCAAAAGGCTTCGGCACGGAGGTGTCACAAGCGCGACCGCCGGGCAAGAGATGGGCATGTCCGAAAATCGCTGGCCTTCCCTGGCGCCGATGGCGGAGAACAAGCGCAACCGCAAAACAAGGGAGGCCCGTCCGGCCATGGCGATTTCACTCTACGACGTCAGCGTCACTTCATTCCTGCAGTCGCTGAACGGCGTCGCGGGCTTCCTGGACCGGGGGCTGTCCCATTTCACCGACAACAATGTCGATCCCAACAGCATCGTCGACGTCCGCCTGTTCCCCGACATGCTGCCCTTCTGGTTCCAGATCTCCTCGGTGGTGCATCATTCGTCCGAAGCCATCGACGGCGTGCGGGCCGGGACCTTCTCGCCGGGCGGCGCCTCGCCGCCGCTGAGCTACACCGACTTGCAGAAGCTGGTGGCCGACGCCCAGGCGTCCCTGAAGGCGCTCGACCCCGCCGAGGTCAACGGCTTCGAGGGCAAGGACATGGCCTTCGTCATGGGCTCGATGCGGATGCCGTTCACGGCGGAGGGCTTCCTGATGTCCTTCTCCCTGCCCAACCTGCATTTCCACGCCACCACCGCCTACGACATCCTGCGCATGCAGGGCGTGCCGCTCGGCAAGCGTGACTATCTGGGCGGCCTGCGCCTGAAGTCTTAAGCGGCTTGCCCTGGCGGCCCAGGTCGGCATGCTTGGCGACATGCACGCAGACCGGGCCGCCATCGCCGCCAACCTCGCGGCCTTTCCGCGCCGGACCCTGGATCCAACCGGGCGCCGGCGCGCGGCCGTGGCCATCGTGCTGTCGATGAAGGACGGTGAGCTCACCTATCTGCTGACGCGGCGGGCGCTGACCATGCGGCGCGGCGCCGGCAACTACGCCCTGCCCGGGGGCAATACGGAGCCGGACGAGGACGCGGTCACCGCCGCCATCCGCGAGACCTCCGAAGAGCTGGGGGTCGCCATCACCCCCGCCGAGGCCCTGGGGATGCTGGACGACTTCGAGACCCTGGGCGGCCACGTGGTGACTCCGGTGGTGTTCTGGACCGACGAGGCCCTCAGCCTCAATCCCGACCCCACCGAGGTGGACCGCGCCTGGTTCGAGCCGGTGGAACGCCTCAACCATCCGGGGTCGCCGAGGAGCGAGGACCACCCCGACGGCGGCGAGCCGATCCTGCGGATGTTCGCCGACGACAACTGGATCAACCCGCCGACGGCGGCCTGGCTCTATCAATTCCGAGAGGTGGCGCTGCATGGTCGCCTGATCCGCGTGAGCCGGATCGGCCAGCCGGAGTGGACGGCGCGCTAGCTGGCCCTAGAGTAGGCGGATTAGAATTTTCAGAGCGGCTCAGACCGCACAGGATAGGGAGCGCCAATGGCTACGAAGACATTCCCCGTGGAAGCGGGGCACATCCTCATGTTCGCCCGATCGGTGGGCGACGGTAACCGCGTCTATTCCGACGCCGAATACGCCAAGACCACCGAGGCCGGCGGCATCATCGCCCCGCCGACCTTCGCCCAGGCCAGCGCCCAGTTCGACCCCGACTACGGCCTGCGGCCCAAGATCGGCCAGCCCTGGTTCGGCTCGGGCAAGAACGCCACGGGCATCACCCGCGCGCCCGGTGGCGGCGGCGGTGGGGGCGGCGGTGGCGGCCTGCATGCCGAGCAGCACTTCGAGTATCACCGCCCGCTCAAGGCCGGCGACGTGCTCACCGCCACCACGACGCCGGGCAAGACCTGGGAGAAGGAAGGCAAGCGCTCGGGCAAGCTGGTTTTCTCCGAGAGCGTCACTGAGTACCGCGACCAGAACGGCGAGCTGGTGATCACCGCCCGCGGCGTCGGTGTCCGCACCGAGCGCCCTGTCGAACAACCCGCAGAGAAGGCCTAGGAGGCTCCCATGGCGCTCAGCGCGAAATCCCTGAAGGTGGGCGACGCCCACACCGCCCGTCTGGTGGAAGACCTGAAGCGGACCCAGATCGTCCAGTACGCCGGCGCGTCCGGCGACTACAACCCGCTGCACACCGACGAGATCTTCACCACCCAGGTGGCCGGCTACCCGTCGGTCTTCGCCCACGGCATGCTGACCATGGGCATGACCGGCAAGATGCTCACCGACTATGTCGGCGACGCGCGGCTGACCAAGTACGGCGTGCGCTTCACCAGCCAGGTCTGGCCGGGCGACACCCTGGAGGCGACCGCCACGGTGAAGGCGATCAGCGAACAGGACGGCGCCAAGATCGCCGAGTTCGACGTCAAGACCACCAACCAGGCCGGCGTCGAAGTGCTCAGCGGCTACGCCGAGGCCCGCCTCGACGACTAGTGAAGATGGCGCGGCGGTCTCCGGCCGCCGCGTTTTCTTCGCCTTCCGGCCCCCCAAAATATGGCAGGTAAAGCTCTGGCTGGTGCGGTCGAGAGTTGGCTTGGAAGCCGTCTTCCCAAGGCATCACCCCATTGTCGTCCGAGATGACCAGCTGGAAGGCTTGGAAACCCTCACGCCCCATCTTTCGATGCTGGCGATACCAGATCGCGACGCTGAAGTACTTGGCACGAATCTGGCTCGGGTGGACCGCACGCCAGGCAAGCCGGCGTCCCCCGTTCCCCTCGAGCGCCCAAGGCGCCTTGTCCGACAGCTTGAGTTGACCCGTCCTGAGTAGAGCATGGGCTTGCTTGATTAGGCCCTGGGAAGCCTCGGCGTCAGCCCCGAAAACGATGAGCTCGGGTGCGTCCAGGTGTTCCCATCGGCCGATGGAATAGGCGAAGCTGGCCTCGCTGTCGGTCGCGGAGATGTAGTTCCCGGTCCAGCCGTACTTACGGATGCGCCGGAGAAACCCCCACTTCGCCCAAGCCAGATAGATTTCGTCCCAGACGCCTGTCACCCACATAGGGTGCAGCAAAGCTTAGCGAGAACAAAACGTCAACACGCTGGAAGGTGCCTCCTAGACCAGGCGCTTGCCCGCATCGTCGATGACGCCGCCCAGGTCGCGGCCGTCGTCGGCCAGGATCATCTCGTTGTGGGCCTTGCCGGACGGGATCATCGGGAAGCAGTTCTCTTCCTTGGTCACTCGGCAGTCGAACAGCACGGGCTTGCGGACCGAGATCATCTCCAGAATCTTGTCGTCCAACTCATCGGGCGTCTCCGCCCGGATGCCCACCCCGCCGAAGGCCTCGGCCATCTTCACGAAGTCGGGCAGGCTGGCCGAATAGGAGTGGCTGTAGCGCTCGCCGTGCAGCAGCTGCTGCCACTGGCGGACCATGCCCATCCACTCGTTGTTGAGGATGAAGATCTTGATCGGCAGGTCGTACTGAATGGCCGTGGCGATCTCCTGCATGGTCATCTGCACGCTGGCGTCGCCGGCGATGTCGATAACGAGCGCGTCGGGGTGCGCCATCTGCACCCCCACGGCGGCCGGCAGGCCGTAGCCCATGGTCCCCAGGCCGCCCGAGGTCATCCAGCGGTTGGGCTGCTCGAAGTGATAGTACTGGGCCGCCCACATCTGGTGCTGGCCGACCTCGGTGGTGATGTAGGTGTCGCGGTCCTTGGTCAGTTCGTACAGCCGCTCGACGGCGTACTGCGGCTTGATCAGCTTGCTATCCGGCGCATAGGCGAAGCCCTTGCGGCCGCGCCAGGCGTCGATCTCGCTCCACCAGGATTTCAGGGCGCCCTTGTCGGTGGCGAGGTTGCGGCTCTTCCAGACCGCGATCAGATCCTCCAGCACCGAGCCCGCGTCACCGACGATGCCGATGTCGGCCTTGACGTTCTTGGAGATCGAGGACGGGTCGATGTCGATATGGATCTTCTTGGAGCCCGGCGAAAAGGCGTCCAGCCGGCCGGTGACCCGGTCGTCGAAGCGGGCGCCGATGCAGACCATGACGTCGCAGTCGTGCATGGCGTGGTTGGCTTCGTAGGAGCCATGCATGCCCAGCATCCCAAGCCACTGGGGATCAGACGCCGGGAAGGCGCCCAGGCCCATCAGGGTGGAGGTCACCGGCGCGCCGGTCAGCTTGGCGAAGTCGCGCAGCAGCTGGGCGGCCTTGGGGCCGGCATTGATGACGCCGCCGCCGGTGTAGAGGATCGGCTTGCGCGCGCCCGCGATCAGGGCGGCGGCCTCGGCCACCTTGCCGGCGTCGCCCTTGGTGCGCGGGCTGTACTCGTGATTGTGCTTCACCGCCGTGGGGCCCTGGTAGGCGCCCTTGGAGAACTGCACGTCCTTGGGGATGTCGATGACCACCGGGCCGGGGCGGCCTGAGGTCGCGATGTGGAAGGCCTCGTGCATGATGCGCGGCAGCTCTTCGACCGACTTCACCAGATAGTTCTGCTTGGTGATCGACCGCGTGATGCCGACCGTGTCGCACTCCTGGAAGGCGTCGGTGCCGATCAGGTGGGTGGCGACCTGGCCGGTGATGACCACCATCGGGATGGAATCCATCAGGGCGTCGACGATGCCGGTGACCGCATTGGTGGCGCCGGGGCCGGAGGTGACCAGGACCACGCCGCACTTGCCGGTGGAGCGGGCATAGCCCTCGGCGGCATGGGTCGCCCCCTGCTCGTGGCGGACCAGGACGTGCTGCAGGCGCTGCTCCTCGAACAGCGCGTCATAGATCGGCAGCACCGCGCCGCCCGGATAGCCGAAGAGCACCTCGACGCCCTGGTCGATCAGGGCGCGGACGACGATCTCGGCGCCGGTCAGGGTTTCGATGTCGGCTTCAATGGTGGTCTGGTGGGCGGTCATTTCGGGGAGCCTGGTGTGGGGCAATAAAAAAGGCCCTCTGGGGGCCCGGTGCAAGCGACCTTGTTCAGACTGACGTGATCGTCAGTCCGCGACAGGTCGCCGTACAAGTACAAGAATCTCGCGCACGAGCATTCTCCAGAAACGAAGGTCCCTGCTGATGCCATGCCCCCGTCAGGGCGTCAAGCCGGGGTTCAGCGCAAGAAACTGCCTCCACTGGTCGTCAGGGTCCGATGCTGTGATCCTGGGCCAATCCCCCATCTGCCCCCGCTGCCAGGTGGACTGACGCTTGGCGTAGCGACGCGTCTCCTGCTGGGCGGCGGCCAGCGCCCGGGCGGGGCTCATCTCGCCGCGCAGCTGGGCCGACAGTTCCCGCACCCCCACCGCCTTCATGATCGGCAGGGCGGGATCGAGGTTCCGCGCCATCAACTCGGCCACCTCTTCCAGGGCCCCGGCGGCGAGCATCAACTCCAGCCGGGAGTCGCAGCGGTCATAGAGCGCCTTTCGGTCCGGCTCCAAGGCGGCGGACGAATAGCTTCCGGCGGGGAGGGCAGGGTCGGTCCGCCCCTGCCAGTCGGTGAGCGAGACGCCACTGCCGGCGAACACCTCCCAGGCCCGCACCAGCCTTTGCCGGTCGCCGGGGCTGATCCGCGCGGCGGCGGCGGGATCAGCGTCCGCCAGCCGCCGGCGGAAAGCGACTTCGCCCATCGTCTCATAGTCGGCCGCCGCCTGATCGCGCACCTCCGGCGGGGTCGCCGGGATCTCCGCCAGTCCGTGGGTGAGGGCGCGGAAATAGAGCCCCGTGCCGCCGACGACGACGACAGCCCGACCTCGCCCCATGATCTCGGCGATCTCCTGGGTCGCCGCCCGCGACCAGGTCCCCACCGACCAGCCGTCCGCGCCGTCGACGGTTCCCACCAGGTGATGTGGGACCAAGCCCTCCTCCTCGCGGGAGGGGCGGGCGGTCACCACGCGCAGGTCGCGATAGATCTGCAGGGCGTCGGCGCCGACGATCTCGGCGCCGGTTTCCAGGGCCAGACGCAGGGCCAAGGCCGACTTGCCGCTTGCGGTGGGCCCGGCGATCAGCCAGATGCGGGGCTCCATGCAGCTCGCCCTTACCCTCCTCAGTCCCACGCCAGACGGCGCCCAAGCCGCCATCGGCCCGATCACCACAGCGCTCGCAGGCGCCCGCGCCCGCGTCAAGGAGCCCCGCGTCCTGGGTCCCGGCGCCATCGACCTCGCGCTCGAGGCCGAGGCTATCGCGCCGGTGCGCATCGCCGTGGCCAATGCGCTGGAGGGCCTGCCCATCGACGCCTGCGTTCAGCACTGGAACGGACGCCGCAAGCGCCTGCTGATCGCCGACATGGACTCCACCATCATCGGCTGCGAGTGCATCGACGAGCTGGCCGATTTCGCCGGCGTGAAGGACCGCGTCTCCGAGATCACCGAGCGGGCCATGCGCGGCGAACTGGACTTCGAGTCCGCCCTGCGCGAGCGGGTGGCCATGCTCAAGGGCCTGTCGGTGGACGTCCTGCAGCGCTGCTACGACGAGCGTGTGAAGCTGAACCCCGGCGCCCGCACCCTGGTCCGCACCATGGTCGCCAACGGGGCAGGCGCCTTCCTGGTCTCAGGCGGCTTCACCTTCTTCACGGCCCGCGTGGCCCAGGCTGCGGGCTTCCAGGCCAACCGAGCCAATACCCTGATCGAGGCCGCGGGCCTGCTGACCGGCGAGGTGGGCTCGCCCATCCTGGGCCGCGAGGCCAAGCTGGCCGCCTTGCGCGAGGAGACTGCGGCCGCGGGCTTCACTCCGGCCGAGGCGCTGGCCGTCGGCGACGGCGCCAATGACTTGGCCATGATCAACGAAGCGGGCCTCGGCGTCGCCTACCGCGCCAAACCGATCGTCGCCGCCGAGGCCGACGCCAAGGTGGACTTCGCCGACCTCACGGCCTTGCTCTATTTCCAGGGCTATACGGCGGCCGACTTCGTTACAGACTGACGCCAGGCTTGATTGGCCGTCTCGTCGCGACCTGGGCTAAGCCCGGGCCATGACATTGCCCCGCATCCCCAAGGCCGTCGTCTTCGACATGGACGGCCTGCTGTGCGACACCGAGGTCGTCTACCGCGACGCCATGTTCGCCGCCGCCGCCGAGCACGGCCACGACATGCCGCTGTCGCTGTTCAAAAGCCTGATCGGCCTCCCCAGCCCGACGGGCGACCGCCGGCTGCTCAATCACTTCGGCGAGGACTTCCCGATCGCGGCCTTCAACGCCCGCGTCATGGTCCATGCCGACGCGGCCTGCGAGGCGGGTATCGACCTTAAGGCCGGCGTCATCGAACTGCTGGATACGCTCGACGCGCTGGCGCTGCCCCGCGCCATCGCCACCTCCTCCAGCCACCGCGCGGTGGAGGCCCACCTGGGCAAGTCCGGCATCATCCCGCGCTTCCACGCGGTGGTGGCCCGCGGCGACTATGTCAACGGCAAGCCCAACCCCGATCCCTTCCTGAAGGCCGCCGAGCGGCTCCAGATCGCCCCGGAGTTCTGCCTGGCCCTGGAAGACAGCCACAACGGCGTCCGCGCCGCGTCCTCGGCCGGCATGATGACCATCATGGTCCCCGACCTGCTGGACCCCACCGAGGAGATGCACAGCCTGTGCGTCCGTATCGCGCGGGATCTGCACGAGGTGCGGGGGTTGTTCCAGATTCCTTCCCCCTCGATGGGGGAAGGGCAGGGATGGGGGTGAGTGCAGGGTGGTGGGGAGAAAAACACGCTTGGCGCCGACCTCGGCCTTAGCCCAGCTCAGCAGACGCACCCCCACCCAACCCTCCCCCATCGAGGGGGAGGGCCAAGGGATCTACCGCGCGTTCGGCCCGCGGTCGAAGTACTTGAAGAAGGCGCTGTCGGGCGACAGCACCATCGTGGTGTCACCCTGGCCAAGCGAGGCTTCGTACGCCGCCATCGACCGGTAGAAGGCCGCGAAGCTCGGATCGCGGCCGAAGCTCTGGGCGAAGATCCGGGTGCGCTGGGCGTCGCCCTCGCCTCGGGTGGTCTCGGCCTCCTCGGTGGCGGTGGCGAGTGTGATGGCCACTTCCTTGTCGGCGCCGGCGATGATCTCGCGCTTCTTCTGTTCGCCCTCGGCTCGCCGCTGCGCGGCTTCCTGCTGGCGGCTGGTCTGCATGCGGCGATAGACGGCCGCTTGGTTGGCGGCGGGCAGGTCGGCGCGCTTGATGCGCACGTCGATGATCTCAATGCCCAGGCGCGAGGAGCTGGCCCGCTTGGCCACATCCACCTTGGTCTGGGCCATCAAGGCGCCGCGACGCCCCGAGATGATGTCACTGGAATTGGCCGTGCCGAGGATCTGGCGCAGCGACGAGTTCAGCAAACGCTCGATACGGTCATTGGCCGTCCGCTCGTCCCGCAAGGTGCGGTAGTACTGCAGCGGGTTGGAGATGCGGTAGCGGACGAAGGCGTCCACCACCAGGCGCTCCTGGTCGGCGGCGATGACTTCTTCCTGGTCGGCTTCAAGCTTCAGGTTGCGCTTGTCGAGCTTGATGACGTTCTCAAGGAACGGCGCCTTGATCTTCAGACCCGGTGCGTTCTCGCCGGGCGCGTTGATCACGCGCACGGGTTCGCCGAAGCGCACGACGATGGCCTGCTGGCGTTGCTCCACGACGAACAGGGTGTTGAGCAGGACGATCAGGACGCCAAACGCGATGACGCCCCAGGTGGTGAGGCGGCGGTTCATCGCGGAGCTCCGGGGCTGGGAATGACGGTTTCGCCGCCCTCGGCCTGAGGTGCGACGCGGGCTGTGGGTGTCTTGGCGCGGAAGACATCGGGCGGCAGAATGATGGGCGCGCTGGCGCCCTTGCCGTCGATGACCACCTTGTTGGAGCGCGACAGCACCCGCTGCATGGTCTCGATATAGAGGCGGTCGCGGGTCACGCCCGGCGCGCGTTTGTACTCGGTCAGGATCTGGCTGAAGCGGGAGGCTTCACCGATGGCTTCCCGCACAGACTGTTCGCGGTAACCCTGGGCCGACTGGGTCAGCTTGGCCGCGTCACCCTTGGCCTCGTTGATCACCCGGTTGCGGTAGGAGTTGGCTTCGTTGACGGCGCTCTCGGCGTCCTGACCGGCGTTGGCCACTTCGCGGAAGGCGGCGACGACTTCCTGCGGCGGGTTGGCGCTGCGGATCTGCACCTCGACGATGCTGACGCCGGCGCCCCATCCGTCCAGGGTCCGCTGCATCAACTCGGCCGACTGGATCTGCACCCGGCCGCGGCCGGTGGTGAGGATGTCTTGCAGGGTGGTCTTGCCCACCACCTCGCGCATGGCGCTCTCGGCCACGGCTTTGACGGCGTCTTCCTGGTCGCGGACCGTGAACACGTACTTGGCGGCGTCGGCCACGCGCCAGGTGACGCTGAAGTCCAGGTTCACGATGTTCTCGTCACCGGTCAGCATCAGGCTTTCTTCCGGCACGTCGGTGCCGGCCGAGCCGCCAATGTCGATGCGGTTCAGGCTGGTGACGGCCACCTTCTCCACGCGCTCGATAGGCGTGGGCAGGTGATAGCGGAGGCCTGGCGTCTCCGAGCGCGAATAGGCGCCGAAGGTCGTCACCACCGCCGCCTCGTTGGGCTGGACGATATAGATGCCCGACAGGGCCCAGAGGGCGAACCCCGCGCCCGCCACTGCGGCGATCGCGCCGGGTCGGATTTGGTCGCCTGGTCCGCCGCCGGCGCCGAACAGGCCGCGCAGCTGGGCGATCAGCCGGTCCAGGATCGCGGAGATGTCTGGTCCGCCCGGGCCGCCCGGGCCGCCGGGGCCGCCGCCGCCGGGACGGCGTGGACCGCCGCGCTGAGGTCCGGTGTTCTTCGGAGGTTGCTTGTCGCCGCCACCGCCCTCGCCGGATGGCGGAGAGCCCCAGGGGCCGGGGTTCGCATTGTCGTTCCAAGGCATGGTCGCGTCGTCTGCTTCTTTGTCTCGGCGCGGCGGCGAAAGGCCGCCTGTCGTCGGGCTTGTAAACCGGCGCTGTCAGCCGGATATGAGGCGGGCAAGCTCGCAAAGCAAGACACACGGGTGTCATGAACGCCGAAACCGCTCCCGAACGCGCCGTTGTGCTGGCCGCCCTGGATCGGGTGCTGGATCCCAAGACCGGCAAGGGTCTGGTCGCCGCCCGCCGGGTCCATGGCCTGACCCTTGCGCCCGGCCGCGCGGGATTCGTCCTGGAGGTCGCCGCGAACGACATCCCACTCTATGAGCCGACCCGCGCCGAGGCTGAACGCGCCTTGATGCAGGTCGACGGTGTGGCCGAAGCTAAGGTGATGCTGACCGTCGAGGCCGACCAGCCGCCGCCACCGGCGCCCGGCGTCACTCGCGTCGTCAAGGGCGCCCGCGTGACCCAGGACCCCACCGCCGCCCCCAAGCCGCCGGTGGACGCCGTGCGTCCCGACCATGTCCGCCGGGTCATCGCCGTGGCCAGTGGCAAGGGTGGGGTGGGCAAGTCGACCATCTCGGTGAACCTGGCCGCCGCCTTCGCCGCCATGGGCCTGCGGGTCGGCCTGCTGGACGCCGACATCTATGGCCCTTCAGCGCCGCGCATGCTGGGCATCGACGGCGATCCGGGATTTGGTCCCGACAAGAAACTGATCCCCCTGGAGGCCTGGGGGATGAAGGTGATGTCGATCGGCTTCCTGGTGGACGAGGCCGCGCCGATGATCTGGCGCGGGCCGATGGCCTCCTCGGCCGTGCGCCAGATGGCCAACGACGTGGCCTGGGGGACGCAGGCCGAGCCCCTCGATATCCTGGTGGTCGACATGCCGCCGGGCACCGGCGACATCCAGCTGACCCTGGTTCAGAAGATCAAGCTGGACGGGGTGGTCATCGTGTCCACCCCCCAGGAGATCGCCCTGATCGACGCCCGCCGAGCCGTGGCCATGTTCCAGAAGACCAACACCCCGATCCTGGGGTTCGTGGAGAACATGTCCTACTTCCCCGACCCCGCCACCGGCGCCCGCATTCCGATCTTCGGCGAGGGCGGCGGTAAGGCGGAGGCTGAAAAACTGGGCCTGCCGCTACTGGGCGAGATTCCCCTGGACCAGGCCCTGCGCCAGGCCTGCGATGACGGCCGGCCGGTGACCGCGGTGGCTCCTGCGAGCCCCGCGGCCAACGTCTTCAATCAGATCGCCAAGGCCCTGCTTTAAAGCGTGACAGCCTGAAGGGGATGCCGGTTAGGCGCCCGTCACGCTCCAAATACAGGCTCTAGCGCGTCGGCGAGATCGGCGAGGGCCCTGAGCTCACACCCGCCAGGGGCTCGTCCTCGACGGCCTCGGTGAAGCCCGCCTCCTGCTCGTCCAGCTGCCGGCGGATGTCGGCGTGAGCGTCCCGGTCCAGCTTGTAGCCGAAGAAGCAGGCGCCGCCGACCAGCACCAGGGCGATGGGTGCGAACAGGTAGCAGATCTCCAGGCCGCGGATCGCCGCCTCGGTGTTGATGGCCCCGTCCTTGGCGTTGTAGCCGACGAAGGCCAGCACCGGGAACACGATGGCCACCGTGATGGAGGAGCCGAACTTCTGGGTCATGGTGACTAGGGCGTAGAGCAGGCCCGTCTGCTCCTTGCCGGTCCTCAGCCGCAGCTCGTCGCCGACGTCGGCCACCATGGCGCGCACCAGCAGCACGAAGGCGCTGGCGCAGAAGCCGACGGCGAACATGCCCACGGCGGTGGGGACGAACAGGCCCTTGGGGATCGCCATCAGGATGGTCTGGGCCACGGCGTAGCAGACGCAGGCCATCTGCAGGGTGCGGTGCTTGCCGAGCTTCTGGGCGATGCGCGCCCAGATCGGCGCGCCGAACAGACCCGCCCCGATATAGGGGATCAGCAGCAGGCTGACCTGGCTGATCGGGAAGCCCTTCGCGTCGTGGAAGAAGAAGATATAGATCGGCCCCGTCGTGCCGGGACCCAGCACCAGGAACAGGTCGGCGATCACCAGCCGCACCATCGAGGGCTGGGTGAAGACCTGCATATAGTCCTTGAACTTGGCGTGCTCAGGCCGCTCGCTCGAGACCTTTTCCGGGGCGAAGAAGATGCTGGCCGCCGCGGTGAACGGCATCAGGCCGATGATCAGATAGCCGATGGCCTGCATGCTCGAGCCTTCGCCGGGCTTGATGGCTCCGTGGGTTAGCAGGGGGGTCAGCAGCAGGGTCACCGATCCCACCACCGCCACCGCCTGCATCCACCCGTAGACCCGCGAGCGCTCGTTGTAGCCGGTGGCCAGCGCCGCGGCCCAGGCGGCGTGCGACAGGCCGGTGATCGAGGTGCCCACATAGGTCACCAGCAGCCAGAGGATCAGATAGCCGGCGTCCGCGTCGGCCGGCGGATTGAGGATCTTGTAGATCGACAGGATCAGGATCGGCATGCCCGCGGCGTACCAGACCCGGTAGCGGCCGAACCGCGTGCGGGTGCGGTCCATGGCGCCGCCGATCACCAGGTCGAAGCCCAGGTCGATGAGCCGCACCAGGGCGACGGCCCCGGCCACGGCGGTCAGGGAGATGCCGATATGACCGGCGTAGAACCGGGGCAGGTAGGTCCCCAGGATCAGGGCCAGCATGGCGCCCGGAATCCCGGCGCTGGCGAACGCGAATATCACTGGGGTCGATAGCCGACCGGCCGCCGAAGGGGCGGTGTTGGAAGCCACGGGCGTCTCCTCAAATATAAACGGTGCGCCCTTGAGGCGCTTATCCGATCAGCAGAGCGTGGCCAGAGACGGCGTGCAAGAACTTTCCGTAGGGGAGCCCTGAGTCCCGGCCCGCTGGGGCCGGGACAAGGGTCGGTCAGGCCTTGGCGTCGGGCAGGGTGACGCCGGAGTTGGTGGACAGCACGCCGGCCTCGGCGGCCAGGGCGTCGCGAAGGTCGAGCTGGCGGCGGACCTCGCCGTGGCGGGCGGCGTCCAGCTTCCAGCCGATGAAGCAGGCCCCGCCGACGAACACCAGGATGATCGGGGCGAACACGTAGCAGAGCTCCAGGCCGCGGATCGCCTCAGGCGTGTTCACGGCGCCTTCGCTGGCGTTGTAGCCGACCATGCCCAGCACGGTGAAGCTGATGCCGACGGTGATGGCGCCGCCGATCTTCTGGGTGGTGGTGACCAGGGCATAGAGCAGGCCGGCGCGCTCCTCGCCGGTTTCCAGCCTCACCTCGTCGGCGACGTCGGCGACCATGGCGCGGACGATCAGCACGAAGGCCGATCCGACGAAGCCGACGGCGAACATGGCCGGAATGGCGAGCGACATGGTCGCCTTGGGGATGATCATCAGGGCCGACTGGGTGAAGGCGTAGCAGACCGAGGTCAGCATCAGGGTGCGGTGTTTGCCCAGCTTCTGCGCCATCCAGCTCCAGAAGATCGCGCCGGCCAGGCCCGCGGCGATGTAGAACATCAGCAGGATCGAGGTCTGGGGCCCGGTGTAGCCCCGGGCGTCGTGGAAGAAGAACAGGTAGAGGGCCGCCGTCGTGCCGGGGCCGAGCGCCATCACGAAGTCGGCGAGGATCAGCCGCATCATCTCAGGCCGCGTGATGAGCTTCCAATAGTCGGCGAAGCTGGCGTGCTGGCCGGAGGTCTTCGGTGCGATCCGCTCGGGGCTGATCCAGATGCAGAGCAGGACTGTGATCGGCAAGAGGACGATGCAGAACCAGCCCATGGCGCGGACGCTCTCGGCGAAGGTGCCTTTCACGGCCAGCTGCACCACCAGGATCAGAACCGCGCCGATGACGCCGACCGCGCTGATCACGCCGTAGACCCTGCTGCGGTCGTTATAGTCGGTGGCCAGGGCGGCGCCCCAGGCCGCCTGGGATAGGGTGACGATGGAGATCCCCAGGTACAGCACCAGAAGCCACCCGATGACGTAGCCTTCGCTGACGCCCGTATCGGCCATGAACAGCATGTAGACCGCCGCCATCACCAGCGGCGCGCCGACCACCAGCCAGGGGCGGTAGCGGCCCCAGCGCGACGTGGTCCGGTCCATGGCCATGCCCAGCAACGGGTCCACAGCCAGATCGATGAGGCGCACGATGGTGATCGCCGCGCCCACCGCCACCATGGACAGACCCAGGTGTCCGGCGAAGAACCGGGGCAGGTAGACGCCCATCACCAGGCCGATGGCTGCGATAGGCAAGGCTGTCGAGGCGAAGGATAGGGCGACCGGCAGGGATATGCGGGTGCTCGGCGAAACCGCCATGAAGGACCTCCTAATGGGGCGGCGCTGAACGCGCCTGTTCTAAAACATTCAGAGTGCGCCGAACGGGCGCGGAAAAGACTTCAAATCTTAGAATCGACGACCACATTGCCGGGCTCGGCCGTCACGCTCGCGATGATCGCCGCCTCGTCATAGAGGGCGTCTCGTTCCTCGAGCTTGCGCCGGACCTCGGCGTGATTCTTAGCGTCCAGCTTGTAGCCGATGAAGCAGGCCCCACCCAACATGACGAAGACGATGGGACCGATCAGATAGGCCAGTTCCAGATTGTGGATCGCCTCGGCGGTGTTGGTGGCGCCTTCCTTGGCGTTGTAGCCGACGCGAGCCAGCACGGTGAAGGTCAGGAAGATCGAGAAGGCGCCGGCCACCTTTCCGGTCAGTACGGTCAGGGCGTAGATCAGGCCGATCCGTTCCTTGCCGCCGTCCAGTCGCACCTCGTCGCCGATGTCGGCGGTGATCGCCCGGGTCATGACCCCGAAGCCCGCGGCCAGGAAGCCGGCCATGAACATCGCCGGCAGGGCCAGCATCATGCTGCCCTTGGGCAGGAAGCCCACCAGCATCAGCATCAGGGAGTAGCCGGTGGTGGTGACCATCACCGCCCGGTGCTTGCTGATCCTGTTGGCCAGCCAGCTGACCGACGGCGCGCCCGCGAACCCCGCCAGGATGTAGACCAGCAGCAGGATATTGGCCTCTGAGGTGGAGAAGCCCCGGGCGTCCTTGAAATAGAAAAGGTAGAGCGCGGCCATCCAGCCGGGACCGAGCGACAGGCAGAGGTCGGCCAGCAGGATGCGGATCATGTTGGGCCGGGAAATCAGCGCCCAGTAGTCTGCCAAGTTGAAATGCTTGCTTCCCACATCGACGGTGATCTTTTCCGGCGTGCGCCAGACCACCAGGGCCACCGCCACCGGGGTGAGGCCGATGATGAACCAGCCCATGGCCTTGACGCCCTGCGCGTCGGTCAGCCCCTGCTGCTCCAGGACGATGGGGATCACCAGCACCAGGACCGACCCCAGAACCCCCACCGCGGTCATCACCGCGAAGATGCGCGAGCGCTCGTGATAATTGGTGGCCAGGGTCGCGGCCCAGGCTGAGTGCGACAGGCCCAGGATCGAGGTGCCCAGGTACATGATCAGCAGCCAGCCCCCCAGATAGAGTTGGCCTGATCCTTCGGGGGCCTGGAACAGCATGATCAGGGCGATCATCAGGATCGGCGCCCCGACCACCGTCCAGATCCGGTAGCGGCCCCAGCGGGTCCGCGTGCGGTCCATGATCATGCCCAGCGCCGGGTCCAGGGGAATGTCGATGGCGCGCACGAGGGCGAAGACCGCGCCCACCACCGCCAGCTCCACGCCGATGTGGCTGGCGAAGTAGCGGGGCAGATAGACCGAGATGGCGATGGCCAGGGCCGACAGCGGCAGGCTGGTGCCCGCAAACGCCAATATGGTTCCGAGCGATAGGCGTCCCGAAGGGTTCGCCGTGTTGGCCTGGGTCAAGTCTCGTATCCTCCGCGCACACTCAGCACACACTTGTCGGAGGCTTGAGTCAGGCTGATAGGTTACGCGCGTTCACTTGCGGCGAAGCAAGCGGTTTTGCAGGCCCAGGCGCGAGAGAATCGCACCCGGGCGACGACATGGCGTCAGCGATCTCCGGGAGGCGTGACGATGGCCGCTTCGCCGGTCACACTTTCAATGATCGGCGCCTCATCATAGAGGGCGTCGCGGGCGTCCAGTTCGGCCCGGATCTCGGCGTGCCGCTCGGCGCCCAGCTTGTAGCCGATCATGCAGGCGCCCCCGAGCATCACGAACACCACCGGCCCGATCAGATAGGCCAGTTCCAGGTTGTGGATCGCTTCGGGGGTGTTGGTCGCGCCGTCGGCCGCCAGGTATCCCACCTTGGACAGCACCCAGAAGGTCAGGCCGATGGAGAAGGCCCCGGCGATCTTGGTGGTCATCACGGTGATGGCGTAGAGCAGGCCTGAGCGTTCCTTGCCCTGTTCCAGGCGCACCTCGTCGGCCACGTCGGCGGTCATGGCCCGCGTCAGGACGTTGAAGCCCGCGGCCATGAAGCCGGCCATGAACATCGGGATGGCCCCGATCAGCATGTTGCCCTGCGGGATGGCCATCAGCGAGATCAGCACCAGGGAGTAGACGGTGGTGGCCACCATGACCGCGCGGTGCTTGGAAATCTTGGTGGCCAGGCGGCCCATCAGCGGCGCCCCGGCGAACCCGGCAAGGATGTAGATCGCCAGCAGGATGCTCGCCTGGCCGGTGGTGAACCCACGGCTGTCGGTGAAGAAGAACAGGTACAGGGCGCTCATCCAGCCCGGGCCAAGCGACAGGCAGAGGTCGGCCAGCAGGATGCGCAGGAACGAGGGGCGGGTGATCAGGGCGCCGTAGTCGCGCAGGCGGAAGGCGTGGCCCGGGATCTCCGGCGCGATCTTCTCTGGCGTGCGCCAGATCACCAGGGCCACGGCGATCGGGGTCAGGGCGAAGATGAACCAGCCCATGGTGGAGATGTTGCCGGCGTCCGAGGCGCCGCGCGCCTCGTTGATGATCGGGATGGCCAGGATCGAGGCCGCCCCCAGCACGCCGATGCCGGTGATGATGCCGAACAGCCGCGAGCGGTCGTCATAGTGGGGCGCGAGCGTCGCGGCCCAGGCCGCATGCGACAGGGCCAGGATCGAATTGCCGAGGTACATCACCAGCAGGCAGATGATCAGATAGGTCCGCCCCACCCCCTCCGGCGGCATGAACAGGAAGTAGATGCCGGCCATCAGCACCGGCGCCCCCAGGATCGTCCAGAGCCGGTAGCGGCCCCAGCGGGTGCGGGTCTTGTCCATGGTCCAGCCCAGCAGGCCGTCCACGGGAATGTCGATCATGCGGACGATGAAAAAGGCCGCGCCCACCAGGGCCAGGTCGATGCCCAGGTGGCTCGCATAGTGGCGCGGCAGATACACGGAGATGGCGATGGCGACCGCCGAGATCGGCAGGCTGGTGGCCGCGAAGGCCAGGGCCGTGGACAGCGGAAGCCGTCGGGCTTGCACCGTCGAAGAGTCGCTCATGGGTATTCCTGCTCCAGATGGGTCACGCCTCTCGCGGGCGATATTGCTCCCTAGGTTAGGCTCGATAGTCCGGGGCCGGGCAAGCGAAATCAGCGCAACAAAAGCGCAACAAAAAGGGGCGGGCCTCGCGGCGCCGCCCCTGGCCGAACTTGGTGTGAGGTGAGCCTAGCCGCCCTGCATCTTGCGGAAGAACTTGCCGCTCTGTTCGCCGCCGTTGAGATAGGCCTGCTGGCCGGCGGGATCGGAGATCTTGGACCAGTTGTCGCGGACCTCCTCCACCGACAGGCCGCCCTCGCCGAGATAGACGCCCTCGGTTTCGTAGAGGCGGGTGAGCGCGAAGGCGCCGGCGCCGGCGGTCAGGATCGCGCCGGTGGGGGCTTCCTCGGAGGCCAGGTAGACGACGCCCGGCGTCACATATTCCGGCTTCAGCTTTTCCAGGATGGCGGGGGGCATCAGGTTCTCGGTCATCCGCGTGGCGGCGACCGGGCTGATGGCGTTGATGTGGATGTTGTTCTTCTGACCTTCCAGCCGGATGGTGTTCATGAAGCCGATGATGCCCAGCTTGGCGGCGCCGTAGTTGGACTGACCGAAGTTGCCGTACATGCCCGACGACGAGGTCGTCACGACGATGCGGCCGTAGTTCTGCTCGCGCATGATTTCCCAGACGGCCTTGGTCGGCTTGACCGTGCCCATCAGGTGGACGTTCAGCACCAGCTCGAAGTCTTCCATGGTCATCTTGGCGAAGCTCTTGTCGCGCAGGATGCCGGCGTTGGCGATCAGCACGTCGATGCGGCCCCACTGGTCCATGGTCTGCTTGACCATGTGGGCGACGCCGGCGTCGTCGGTGACCGACGAGCCGTTGGAGATGGCCTCGCCACCCATGGCCTTGATCTCTTCGACCACGGCGTCGGCGGCGGCGGACGACCCCCCCGAACCGTCCATTGAGCCACCCAGGTCGTTGACCACCACCTTGGCCCCGCGGCGCGCCAGCTCCAGCGCATGCTGCTTGCCCAGGCCGCCGCCGGCGCCGGTGACGATCGCGACTTTGCCGTCGAAGCGGATGTCCGCCATGGAAGTCTCTCCAGAAAGAGGGTCAGAATTTCGCGCGGTTTGTGCGGCGCGGGAGGAGGCAGGTCAAGCGGTCGCCAGCCTCCCCACCGTGCCGTCGCCCGCCTGCGCTCGGGGCATTGAGGCGGCGGTCGCCGGAATCTCGAGTTTGCTTAACGGTTCCTTGGCGACCCCATTCTAGGGTTGTCCCAAGATGTTGAGTACCGGGAAGTCGGCATGATCAAGCGCGTCAGTCGCAACCGGGACGCCTATACGGCCGTGGTTCTTGGCCTCTGCTACATCGCCAACCTGTGGCTGACCAATGCGCTGCGCGAGCAGGCCGGCGGTATCGACACCATCTGGACGGCCAACGCCTTCGTCATCGGCGCCCTGCTGCTGTTGCCGGCCCGCTGGGGCCCGCCGACCCTGGCGACCGGGTTCGCCATCCAGGTCGCCGTCATCCTGATGTTCCATGTCGGTCTGGTCGACGCGATCGGCTTCTCGGTGCTGAACACCGTGGAGGCCGTGGCCGTGGTCTGGATGGCGCGCAGGTTGCGGGTTGTGCGCCTCACCACGCCCAGCCGGTTCGCCGGTCTCATCTTCCTGGCCCTGCTGCCGGTCCTGCTGGCCGGCTCGGTCCTGCTGGGGATCGGCGCCTGGATACTGCACGGCGATTTCCAGACCACCATGCTGGCCAACCGTCTGCCGGCCAAGCTGCTGGGCATGGGCCTGGTCCTACCCGCCATCCTGCTGCTGGGACACAGCAGCGCGGCCGGCCTGATACAGGCGGCCCTGTGGCAGCGCCTGTCGGCCTACCTGCTGATGGCGGCCCTCGCGGCTCTGGTCTTCACCCCCTTCAGCGCCGTGGCCCTGTTCGTCGCGTTCCCGGCGATCACCCTCGTGGGTCTGCGCATGGGCCCCCGCGCGGTCATCTTCGCCATGGCGCTCACCTGCATGGTCATGCTCCCGCTCGGCATTCAGCACGCCCCGCCGGGCCTGATGAGCGACCGTGAGAGCCTCAATCACCGGATCACCCTGAGCCAGGTCTACCTGGCCATGGTCTTCGCGACCGGCCTCATCGCGGCCCTGATGGCCACCCACCAGCAGCGGCTGCGGCAGATCCTGGCCCGCCGTTCGGCCAGCTACATGCGCGCGCGGGATAGGGCCCAGGCCGCCTCCGTCGCCAAGACTGAATTCCTGGCGGCCATGAGCCATGAGATCCGCACGCCGCTCAATTCCATCATCGGCTTCGCCCAGGTGCTGGAGCGTCGCGACGACCTGCCCGCCGACAGCCGCCACCAGATCGGCCTGATCGAGCGGTCGGGCGGCGCCCTGCTGACCGTGGTCAACGACATCCTCGACTTCTCCAAGGTGGAGGCCGGGCGCATCGACCTGAACCCCATGCCCGTGGACCTGACCACCGCCTGCCATTCGGCGCTGTCCATCATGGCCGAAAGCGCCGAGCGCAAAGGCCTGACGCTCTCCATGACCGTCGAGGGGGAGGGCGCCGCCGCCCACGTCTGCGACGATCATCGCCTGGGCCAGGTGCTGCTCAACCTGCTCAACAACGCGGTCAAGTTCACCGACGCCGGCGGCGTCACCCTGGCCCTCTCCATGAGGCCCGAAGGTGACCACGACCGCGTCCGGATCGCCGTCACCGACACAGGCCCCGGCATCGCGCCGGAGGCCGCCGAACGCCTGTTCCAGCGCTTCAGTCAGGTGGACTCATCGGTCAGCCGCACCCATGGCGGCACGGGCCTGGGCCTGGCCATCTGCAAGGGGCTGGTGGAGTTGATGGGCGGCAAGGTGGGCGTCGAGTCCGCCGTCGGCCAGGGCTCGACCTTCTGGCTTGAAATCCCCCTGGCCCGTGCCGCCGCCGCCGCCGCCCGCGACGCGGCGGGCGGGGAGCAGGGCCTCTCGGCCCATATCCTGCTGGTGGACGACCACCCCATGAACCGCGAACTGGGGATCACCGTCCTCACCCTGCTGGGCTGCACGGCCGACGTCGCCTGCGATGGCCGTGAGGCGATCGCGTTCGCCCAGGGCCGCCGCTACGACACCATCCTGATGGATGTCCACATGCCCGTGGTCGACGGTCTCGCCGCCACCCGGGCGATCCGGGCCCTCGGCGGCCGCGCCAGCAAGATCCCGATCATCGCCATGAGCGCCGATGTCCTGCCCGAGCAGGTCGCCAGGATGCGCGAAGCCGGCATGGTCGACAGCGTCGGCAAGCCCATCAGCATCCAGGCCCTCAACGACTGCCTCGCCCGCTGGATCGGCCGCGACGCCGACGGCGAGGAGTTGGCGGCCTAGGCCCCGGAGTTCCCCAGTCCACCCTCCCGTGAAGGGGTGGCGGCAGGTCACCGCGCCGCCATCTCCGTCCCGCGCAGGAACTTCACCAGCACCCGCTGGCCGATCAGGAACGGCGCGTTGTCGGCGCTCACCACCACCTCCACCACCCGGTCGTCGGTGCGTTCGGTGGGGTCGTCGGAGACCAGTTTGCGGGCGCCGAACACCGCGGCCTGGCGCAGCACCGTGCCGCGATAGACCTTGGTGGGGTCGCTCTCCGGGGCGATCTGCACCGCCTGGCCGATGGTCACGAAGGGCAAGGCGCCCTCGGCGATCTCGGCGCGCACGATGTGCGGAGCGACCGGCTCCAGGTCGAACATGGTCGACACGTTCAGGGTCGAGGCGCCGGCGCCCGGATTAGCGTAGCGCCGCGCGATGCGGCCGTCGGCCGGGGCGCGGATGATGGTCAGCTCCTGCTCGTAGCGGGCCTTTTCGAGAGCCGCCTGGGCGGTGGCGACGGAGGCGCGCTGGGCCTCCAGGGTGGCCTGGGCCTCGGCGATCTTGTCCTGCGCCTGGTCCAGCCGCTGGCCGGCCACGAAGTTGGTGGCCACCAGGCCCTGCAGCCGGGCCCGTTCGCGCTGGGCGGTGGTGAGTTGCACCTGGGTCATCGCCATCTGGGCGCGCGCCTGACGCACGGCGGCCTGCGCCTGGGCGGCGGCCAAGCGCGGCTCGTCGTCCTCCTGGCGGGCCAGGACCTGGCCCCGGGTGACGCGGTCGCCCTCGCTCACCAGCACCTCGCGCACGATCCCGGCCCGGCGGGCCGCGACCTGGATCATGCCCCCCTCGACATCGGCCTTGCCGTTGGCGATGGCGACGAAGGGGCTCTTGGGCGCCTTGGCGGCGGCGACCTTGGCGGCCTGCGCCTTCTGGGCCTTGGCCTGGCTGTTGAGCACGACGCCGCCGGCGACGGCGACACCCAGCACGAGAACCACGACCCAGACGACGTGGCGGCGGAGGAAGGCGAACATGGTCTTAGGCTCCGATGAGCTCAGGGGTCTTGGCCGCGGCCGGATCCGGCGTCGTGCGCCGGTCGTCCAGGATACGGCCGTCCTCGATGTGGATGATGCGGTCGGCATAGGCTTCCAGCCGCGGGTCGTGGGTGACGCAGATCACCGCCGCCCCATGGCTCTTGGCCGCCCGCTGCAGAAGCTGGATGACGATCTGGCCGTTCTCGCCGTCCAGCGCGCTGGTGGGCTCGTCGGCGAACAGCAGATGCGGCTCCTTAGCGAGCGCGCGGGCGATGGCCACCCGCTGCTTCTCGCCGCCGGAGAGTTCGGAGGGGCGCTGGTGCATGCGCTTGGAAAGCCCCACCTCGGCGAGCGCGACCTCGGCTCGGGCGCGGGCCTCGGCCGGCGCGAAGCCCTTGTATTTCAGGATGATGGTCACCTGCTGGAGAGCGCTCAGCGCGCCGAACAGGTTGAAACCCTGGAAGATGAAGCCGCAGTGATCCAGACGGAACCGGTCGATCTGGCCGGGACGCAGCGTCCACAGGTCCTCGCCCATGGCGCTCACCGAGCCCTCGTCGGGCTTCAACAGGCCTGACAGGGTGGCCACCAGCGTCGACTTGCCGGACCCCGAGGGGCCCATGACCATGGTCACGTCGCCGTGCAGGGCGTCGAAATCGACGGCTTTCAGCACCTCGATATGGGTGCGGCCGGTCTTGAACCGCTTGGTCAGGCCCTTGGCCACCAGGGCGTGGGCGCCGGGAACACCGGAGGTCTGGCTCATCGCAGCAGGTCCGCGGGTTGGCTCTTCTTCAGGATGCCCATGGCCATCAGGCCCGAGGCCATGGAGATCAGCATCAGCAGGATGGCGACCCCGGTGATCCAGCCGATGGGGAAGCCCATGGGCAGGCCGGCGCTCTTGGCCAGCAGCGAGATGCCGAAGGTCAGCAGGGCGGTGGCGCCCAGGCCCACGATCCCCACCCAGAAGGACAGCTCCACCACGATCAGCCGCAGTGAACCCATGGAGACCCCCAGCGCCCGCAGGCTGGCGAACTCCTTGATATTGGCCAGGATCGCGCCGCGAAGGGTCTGGGAGGTAATGCCCACCCCGATCAGGAAGCCCAGGAACACCGAGAAGCCCAGCATCACCCCGATGATCTGCTCCTTCATCAGGGCGCCTTCATTGGCCTTGGACAGCTCGTCGCGGGTCCAGGCGCGATAGGCCTTGTCGGCGTTGGCGTTCAGGGTGTCGCGCACCTCTTCGGCGCGGGCTGGGTCCTTGATGCGCACCATCAGCGGGCCGGTCTTGTCGCCCTTCTCCCCCATCCCGAGCAGCCGCATGGTGTCGCGTGACACCACCACCGAGGGCTGGTTGATGTCGGGATAGCCCTCCAGGATGGCGCGGACATGCACCGACTTGCCGTTCAGGGCGGCGCTGTCGCCGGGCTTGACCCCCAGACGGGCGAGCGCGCTGCGGTCGATGGCCACCGCATAGGGTTCCTGCAGGGCGACGCGGACGGTCTCGGAATAGTCGGTGGGCAGGGTCACCGCGCCGGGGCGGGTGTCGACCATGTTGACCTGGACGAAGGTGGTGACCGCCTTCTTCCCCGGCGGCGGGCGGTTGGTCCAGCGGGCGCCGTCGCCGTCGAAACTGGCCACCTCCACCACGTCGGGGTTCAGATAGAGCTGCGGCTGGATGCGGCGCGGCAGGCCCGAGGGACCCGAATTGATCAGGCTCTCCGACTTGGCGCCCAGCACCAGGATGTCGGCGCGCGAGCGGTCGATGGTGGCCGTGGCGCCCTTCACGATCCCGGTGAACATGCCGACCTGGGCCAGGATCAGCAGGCCGGAAAAGGCCAGCGCGATCACGGCGGCCATGTACCGGCGCCATTCATAGATCAGGGTGGCCAAGGCCAGTGACATCGCGTCCCTCCAACGGGGGCAGCATGTGTGCGCCTGACCGTCGGGAGCCTAGTTAAAACGCCGTAAGGCGGCGCTTTTCCGGCCCTAATCACATGAATTATAAGTAACTTTCCGCCCCGGCGACGACTAAGTCATTGATCGCTAAAGGCCCTAGCCAGGGCGCTGTTACATTGTTACGGATCGGCGCCCGCGGCCTCTCCCACGGCGCGCGAAACCTCATCGGGATGTTCATGCTTCGACAGACCTTGGGCGGCGCCCTCGCCGCCGTCATCGCCCTCTCCACCGCCCCGGCCCGCGCCGATGAAGGCATGTGGACCTTCGACAACTTCCCCGCCGCCAAGGTGGCCCAGGCCTATGGCGTCAAGACCGACCAGAAGTGGCTCGACCGCGTCCAGGCCGCCTCGGTGCGCCTCACCAGCGGCTGCTCGGCCTCGCTGGTCTCCAAGGACGGCCTGGTCTTCACCAACCACCACTGCATCGTCGACTGCGCCCAGAGCCTGTCGGACGGCAAGACCGACTATGTGAAGGACGGCTTCCTGACCGCCGCCCGCGCCGAGGAAAAGAAGTGTCCCGGCATGCAGGCCGAGGTGCTGGTCTCCATCACCGACCTCACCGCCGACATCGGCAAGGCCACCGCCGGCAAGACCGGGATCGACTTCGTCAAGGCGCGCGACGCCGCCAAGGGCGCGGCCGAGACCGTCGCCTGCGGCAAGGACCAGGCTCTCCGCTGCCAGCTGGTCACCCTCTACCGGGGCGGCCAGTACAAGCTCTACAAGTACCGGAAATACTCCGACGTCCGCCTGGTCTTCGCCCCCGAGCTGGCCACCGCCTTCTTCGGCGGCGACCCGGACAATTTCAACTTCCCGCGCTTCAATCTCGATGCCGCCTTCGTGCGCCTCTACGAGAACGGCAAGCCCATCGCCTCGCCCCAGCACCTGATCTGGCAGAGCCGCGCCCCCAAGGACGGTGAGGTCACCTTCGTCTCCGGCAACCCCGGCGGCACCGACCGCATGCTGACGGTCTCCCAGCTGGAGACCCAGCGCGACCTCGCCTTGCCCATCGGCCAGCTGCAGCGCTCCGAACTGCGCGGTCGGCTGATCGCCTTCGGGGAGCGCGACGCGGAGTCAAAGCGCATCGCCACCGATCCCCTGTTCGGCGTCGAGAACAGCTTCAAGGTCTTCTACGGCCGACAGTTCGCCCTCAACGACCCGGCCTTCATGGCCGACAAGCGCGCCGCCGAGGCCGACCTGCGCGCCAAGGTCGCCGCCGATCCCAAGCTGGCCGCCGACATCGGCGACCCCTGGGGCGAGATCGCCAAGGTCCAGGGCCCCTATGCCGACCGCTATCTCCGCCTGCGCCAGCTGGAGAGCGGCGCCGGCTCGCTCTCGGAACTCTTCATGTACGCTCGCGAGTTGGTCCGCGCTGGCGAGGAACGCGCCAAGCCGTCGGCCGAGCGCCTGCCGGAATACGGTGACGCGGGCCTGGCCCTGATGGCCAAGCAGATCCTCGACGAACAGCCGGTCGACGCCGCCCTGGAGCAGCTCTATCTCGGCTTCTGGCTGTCCAAGACGCGAGAATACCTCACCGTCGACGACGCCGCGGTGAAGCAGCTGCTGGGCAAGGAGAGCCCCGAGGCCATGGCCGCCCGTCTGGTGGCCGGAACCAAGCTGGCCGACCCCGCCGAGCGCAAGCGCCTCTGGGAGGGCGGCTTGGCCGCCATCACGGCCTCTGACGATCCGATGATCCAGCTCGCCCTGCGCATCGACCCCGCCGCCCGCGCCGTCCGCACCGCCTGGGAGACCGAAGTCTCCGGCCCCACCGACCGGGCCGCCGAGCGCATCGCCCGCGCCAGGTTCGCCGCCTATGGCGACGCGGTCTATCCCGACGCCACCTTCACCCTGCGCCTGTCCTACGGAAAGGTCGCCGGCTGGACCCATCGCGGGACCGCCATCGCCCCCTTCACCACCTTCGCCGGCCTCTATGACCGCGCGACGGGCGCCGAGCCCTTCCAGCTCGCGCCCCGCTGGGTGGCGGCCAAGGACAAACTGAACCCGGACACAGTGTTCAACTTCGTCACCACCAACGACATCATCGGCGGCAATTCCGGCTCTCCGGTGCTGAACGCCAAGGCCGAGATCCTGGGCGCCGCCTTCGACGGCAACATCCACTCCCTCGGCGGCAACTACGGCTACGACGGCACGATCAACCGCACCGTCGTCGTGGCGACCTCCGCGGCCACCGAGGCCCTGGAAAAGGTCTACGGCCAGACGGCGCTCGTGAAGGAACTGACCCGCAAGTAACTGCACCCTCAACCGTCATCCCCGGGCTTGTCCCGGGGATCCATGATCTCCGTCTGTCCGTAGGGTGTGCGGCCGCCGCCAGGGCGGCTTGCTGAATCTCCGAGATCATGGGGGGCGGGACAAGCCCGGCCATGACGGCCAGGGGAGTGCGTCTCCTGTTCCTCCGCAGCTCAGCGAGCGAGCCACCGCTCAGCCGCTGCTCACCGGATTGTCCAATGGGTTGTCCCTGTCCCTATCAGGACGCCCCCTCTCGTCAGGGTGTCGCCAGATGATCTCCCGGAAGCGCGGATCTTCCGCCAGAGCGGCGTTCAACCGGCTGAGGGTCTCACCGTGGAGCGCCGTCGGCGGTCGCTTGAAAAGCTTGTCGACGAAGGTTCGACCCTTGTCCTCAACGAGCACACGATAGGTCTCGCCCATCTTGTGGACATCACAGGTGAAGCGTGGTCCCGAGGGCCCGAAGCTGAAGCGCCATCCCTTGTCGGTCGTCGGCAGCGGCGACCACACCTGATGACCAAGGCCGCTCAGCAGTTCAACAATGGCGTCGGCGCAACCTTGACCCAGCCCGATATCGCCGGATTGCCGCTCGCCCATATCCTCAGAGAGATCGGCTCGGAACTCCACCCAGGACCCCACCCGCGCAGCGACAGTCTCGCAGATCGGCGACAGGGATCCAGGCAAGTCGCGAGCGACTTCGTCGTCAAAGTACCAAGCCAGATCATGGAACCGTGGGTCATCCACCAGGTCCCTGTCCAAGAGAGTCATAACCTCAATATAGGCCGGATGTGGCGGCTTACGTGAGACGTCACCGAACGGCGAACTGGTCATGTCGATGCACAGCAGTTGGATCCTGTCGACTTCCGTCACCTGGCACCAGAACCGGCGCTCAAGTGCGTGGAAATCAAACTCCCAGCCGTGCTCGCCAGCGTACTCGGGCGGTGAAATCTCATATCCGTGGGCAGCCAGTAACCCCCCGATGGCCTCGGCTACGCCGAGACCGCCGAACTGAACGATGTCGTGCTCATCCTCGACTTGATCACTCGGAAGGTCGGTCCGAAACTCCGCCCAAGGCCTCACCTTCACCGCGGCCCCTCCTCATCGAGTTGATCGTAAACTAGGCCGCCTGCTTGTAGACCGCCAACGCCCGAGGCGGCTTTCAAGGGTCCGGCCATTGGTGTGGCGGATGGATTGATTTTGCCGCGTAGTTTGTGAAGCGCACTATCGACGCCCCCCACCACGGCTCCGGGGTTCGAGACACCGTTCTTCACATATTCAAAAGTGCGGCCTCCAGCGTTCGCCACCTGATCCCAGGCAGCCTGACCTCTTGGCGAGTACTGAGCATCCAGCGGATCTAGCAGGCGTGACGCAAAGTTGACGCTCTCGACGAGGTCTTCCGCAATATGCTTCACGCCCCGCGCGGCGCCTACGACAGCACCCGTCGGACGAGCGACCATGCCGACGGCGATCTTCCCGACGTAGTCCCGCAGTCCACTATTGTCTGGCGCCGACACCGCAGCAGGATTTTTCGTCTGAGGTCGTGCCTGCGTCCATGCGTGAGACGGCGGTCCGCCGCCCTTCAGCATCTTGGCTCCCAAGACCGCGAGATCGCTCGACCGCATCGCAGCCAGGTTTTCGCCAGTCCGAGTGGCTTGCTCCCAGGCCTTGCGCCCTGTGGCCTCGGCGTCCCGTGCGAAATGATGGACGTCGGCGTTCCGTCGCGCCATCCAGTCCCCGATATCGTCTAAAACACCGGCGCGTCGTTGCGCTGGCTGTCGTTCAGCCATGGAGCATCCTCACCTCAATTCAGGGGAACGATTGCTCAGCGGCGCTGAGTTCGACCTGAACTATGGGCTGGTCCGCTCGATTGTGCAAGAACAAAAAGAGAACATTGACGACTTGGCGCCTAACCCAACCAGCGTCCTTCGCCACGATCCGCTCCACCTTCGCCGCAGCAAGGGCAGCCGCCGGCGCCACCGGCGACGCGCAACTCGAAACTTGGCGGCGTCCAAAGCTCATGAGCCTCAGAATGCGCCGGTGCCCCCGTCAAGCCGCCTTCCCGAACGGCGTTGAGTCATAGATCGCCTGCTCGTCCGGGGTCATCTCCACCGGCACGTCGGCGAACAGCGGGGTCGAGAGGTAGCGCTCCCCGGTGTCGGGCAGCATGCAGAGGATGTTGGCGCCCTTGGGCGCGGTCGCCGCCACCTTCAGCGCCCCGGCGAAGGTCGCGCCCGAGGTGATGCCCACGAAGATGCCCTCCTGGTCGGCCAGCTTCTTGCTCATGGCCATGGCCTCGGGGCCGGGGATGGCGATGATCTGGTCGATGTCGGCGGTCGCGTCGCCGGTCAGCTTGGGAATGAAGTCCGGCGTCCAGCCCTGCATGGGGTGCGGCTTCCAGGCCGCGTGGCCGGCCGAGGCCGAGCCGTCGGGATTGCGCGCCTGCTCCGCGCCGCTGGCCAGCAGCTGGGCGTCCTCGGGCTCGCAGACGATGATCTTGGTGGCGGGGCTCTTCTCCGCCAGCACGCGGCTCACCCCCCGCAGGGTCCCGCCGGTGCCGTAGCCGGTGACCCAATAGTCCAGGGTCTCGCCCGCGAAGTCCTCCAGGATCTCCTGGGCCGTCGTGCGCGAGTGCATGTCCGGATTGGCTTCGTTCTCGAACTGCCGGGTCAGGAACCAGCCGTGTTTCTCGGCCAGCTCCACGGCCTTGGCCACCATGCCGGTCCCACGCAAAGCTGCGGGAGTCGTGACCACCTTGGCGCCCAGGAACCGCATCAGCTTGCGCCGCTCCACCGAGAAGCTCTCGGCCATGGTCACCACCAGGGGATAGCCCTTCTGGGCGCAGACCATGGCCAGGCCGATGCCGGTATTGCCGCTGGTGGCCTCGATCACCGTCTGGCCGGGCTTGAGCGCGCCCGACTTCTCCGCCGCCTCGATGACGCCGAGCGCCAGCCGGTCCTTCACCGAGCCCAGCGGATTGAAGGCCTCGACCTTGACCCACAGGTTCACGCCGGCGGGCCCCAGCTTGTTGATCCGCACCACCGGGGTGCGGCCGATGGTTTCGAGGATGTTCTGATAGCGGGCCATCTCTGGGCCTCCGGTCTTGCGCTGGGAGGCAGACCCTATGTGCGGTCAATCACCGACGGCAACCCCCATCGTGGTCGTGGCCTCCTCGTGCCAGTCCTTCCGGGTGCGGGAATAGATCAGGCAGTCGGCCGGGTCGCCCGCGCCAAAACCCGAGCTGCGCAGCAGCCCCTCGCGGGTGAAGCCGCAGCGCTCGGCAAGCTTCCAGGAGGCGGTGTTCCAGGCCTCGATCATCAGCTGCTGGCGATAGAGTCCCGGCCGCTCGGCGAACAGCAGGTCGGAGAACGCCCGCACCGCCGGCGCCGCCAGGCCGCGTCCCCGGTCGGCGGGATCGTGCAGGATATAGCCCAGCTCGAACCCGTGGATGCAGGGCGCGGCGCGATAGAACTGGCAGGTCCCCACCAGCCGTCCATCTGACTCGATGGCCATGGCGCCGGCCTCCTGCGTCCAGAAGCCGGTGGCGGCGTAGGTCTCGGCCAGCCTCGCAGGCTCGGTCATCGGTTCGGTGATGGAGAGCGTGAAGGGGTAGCGTGCGACCTGCGCAAGGTCGGCGGCGGCGATACGGCGAAGGGTCATGGAAAGCCTTTGGACATGAGAGAACGCGCCCGCGTCGGGGGCGGGGGAGGGCGCTCAGGGCGCCGATGTCCGGGGTCAGGCCATGGGGCGAGGCTAGTCGAGATCGCGGCGCGGTCAATGCACCCCGACGCCGGGTCACCCTTTCTCACCCCGCCGCCGCGCCCTAAGCTCGGCCCAACGAAATCGAGAGGAAACCCCATGGCCCAAGACACCCAACTCGTCGGCAAGACCTGCTTCGTCGCCGGCGCCTCCAGCGGCATCAATCTGGGCATCGCCAAGCGGTTCGCCGCCGCCGGGGCCAATGTCGTCATCATCAGCCGCAGCGAGGAGAAGATCGCCGCCGCCGCCAAGGAGGTCTCCACCTTCGGCAAACCCTGCATCGGCATCGCCGCCGACGTGCGCGACTACGCCGCCGTCGAAGCCGCGCTTCGGCGAACCCACTCAGAGTTTGGTGAAATAGACATCGTGCTCTCCGGCGCGGCCGGCAACTTCGTGGCCCCGGCGCTGGGCATGAGCGCCAACGGCTTCAAGACCGTGGTGGATATCGACCTGATCGGCACCTTCAACGTCCTGCGCGCCTCCTTCGAGTTCCTGCGGCGTCCGGGCGCGTCCCTGATCTCCATCACCGCCGGCCAGGGTGAGCGCGCCAGCCTGTTCCAGTCCCACGTCTGCGCCGCCAAGGCGGGCATCAACATGCTGACCAAGTGCCTGGCGCTGGAGTGGGGACCGGGCGGCGTCCGCGTCAACGCCATCTCGCCTGGCCCCATCGCCGACACCGAGGGCATGGCCCGCCTGGCGCCCACCGAAGAGGCCGAGGAACGCGTGAAGAGCCGCAACCCGATGCGCCGCTACGGCACCAAGGACGAGATCGCCGACATGTGCCTGTTCCTCTCATCGGACCAGGCCAAGTACGTCAACGGCGCCATCATCCCCGTCGACGGCGGCTCCGGCTGCGGCGACGCCTCGGGCAACGCGCTGGCCAACTACGCCTAGAGAAGCTCGACCTTCAGGCCGAGGGCCTGGCCAGCCTCGGCGAGCCGTCGATCCAGGGTGCAGAGCGTCGCCCCCTGATCGACGGCGATGGCCAGGTGCAGGGCGTCTCCGGCGCGAAGACCCAGGGCGTACTGATCGGCGAACCGCGCCGCGGTCCGGAAGTGCGCCGATGAGATCGGTGTGCTCAGCAGGGAGTCCGCGGCCATCTGCGTGAACATGGCCAGGGCGTCGGCCCGGTGATTGGCCTGAAGCTGTCCTGTCCGCAGCTTGATCGACAGGGCGGCGGAAAACTCCGTCGTCACCCAGTCGCTGATGGTGAGCTGCTCCGGGTCCTGGGCCGCGAGCCAGGCCTGCATCCGCGCCGTTCCGGCCTCGTTGGTCAGGGCGGCGACGAGCAGCGAGGTGTCGAGGTAGCGCATCAGTAGCGGTCTTGGTCCCGCATCCTGCGGACAAACTCGCCAGCCAATTCGCTCTGCGCGGGCATGGCGTCTGTCAGGCTTTTCAGCGCGGCCAGCTGGATAGGCTTGCGGGGCGTGACCACTGCGCTCAGCCGCGCGACGGGCTTGCCGCGGCGTGTGATGCAGACGGACTCTCCACCTTCGGCCTGGGCGATCAGTTCGCTGAAATGGGCCTTGGCGTCGGCGAGGTTGATATTGGTCACAAGCGTATCCTGACCTGTTAGTTGGTCAACTTACCATTTCAGGCGCGCGCCGCCAAGTCTGCGCCGCCGCCCCGCCGATCAGGCCGCGGCTTTGGGGCGATGAAGCGCCCCGCCGATCCAGGCGCAGGGCAGGGCGGTCACCGCCAGGGCGATGGGGTACCAGCGCGGCCCCAGGTCCAGGTTCCAGGTGGCCGCGACGCCTGCGATGGCGACGACCGTGCCGATCGCCCCCAGGATCAGGGCGTGCCGCATCGGCCGGGTCGGCGTCAGGCGCGCGGCGATGTAGCTGCCCAGGGCGCCGAACACCAGGCGGTAGGAGAGGGCCAGGGCGTTGTCCCCCGCCTCGTTCATCGGCTCACGCCCCGCCGGATAGACCCCCAGCATCTGAAACACCGTGTCCGCCGCCAGCGACAGCACCGCCACCGCGGCGAACCCCGCCAGCAGGGCCACCACGCTCTGCAGCCGCAATCGCACGCCCGCCGACTTGTCGGTCACCTCAACCGTCATGGCCTCGCCCCTCCGTTGTCTCGTCCCTTCCAGGACGTTTCAGAGAACGCCGATCCGACAACGCCGCGGAGATTTTGTCGAGGGGTGGGTTCAGCCCTGCGAGGCGGCCAGGAACACCGCATACTGCGCCTCGAAGGCCCGCCGGTAGGCCGGCCGCGCCTCGGCCCGGGCGACATAGGCGGCCAGGTTGGGGTGCTCCCCCACCAGACCCGAACTCCCGAGCCGCTGCAGCACCGACACCATCATCAGGTCGCCGGCGCTGAAGTCCCCGTCCAGCCAGTCGGCGTCGCCGAGGCGCTGGGCGAGTTGGGAAAGCCGCACTCGGATTCGGTCCTCCACGGCGGGCAGCCGTTCACCGAACCAGCTCTTGTCGCGCTCGGTGAACATGGCGGCCTCGCGCTCCAGGATCGGCGGCTCCATCGTGCTCAGAGCGGCGAACAGCCAGGTGATCGCGCGCGCGCGGGCGTCCGCATCCTCGGGCAGCAGGCCCGCGTGGCGCTGGGCGATGTGCAGGATGATGGCGCCGCACTCGAAGATCGCCAGATCGCCCTCCTCATAGGTCGGGATCTGGCCGAAGGGATGCAGCGCCAGGTACGCCGGTTCCTTCATCTGCGCGAAGGTCACCAGCCGCACCTCATAGGGCTGGCCCACCTCCTCGAACGCCCAGCGGACGCGCATGTCGCGGGCCAGGCCCCGGCCACGGTCGGGGGAGGCCTTGAAGGCGGTGAGGGTGGGCGTCATGGCGGTCTGCTCTGCGGCGTCTCTCTTGAAGGTCTCCCGAGGACGAACCCCGGGCAAGACTTCCGACAGGCGGCGGTCTCTTTTGGCTAGGACAGCTCGCCTCGCGGGCGCCCGGCCAGAGCGCCCTCGGCCGACAGCAGCCAGGCCGAGAGCTCGGCGACCAGCTCGAAGCCCAGGCTGTCATAGAGCGGCCGGCCCGCCGGTGTGGCGCCGAGGTGGAAGCGGCTCACGCCGCGGCTTCGATAGTCGGCCATAACCTGGGTCAGCAGGGCCCGGCCCATGCCCTGGCGCTGGTGCTCGGGCGGCGTGGCCATCAGCGAGATCCCCGCCGTGTTTCCGGTGGGCGTCACGGTGACCGCGCTGCGGGGCGCCTCGCCGTCCCAGGCGATCCAGGTTTCCACCCCGGCGGTCTCGGTGACCATCACATCGATGCAGCGGGCCAGCACATCGCGCGGCTCGTCGAAGGCGGCCGCCGCCAGGTCGCCGGCGATGGCCACCAGCTCGGGCCCCAGCGCGCGGGTGATCTTCACTGGACGGCTGGGGGTGACTGGCGTCGCCGCCCGCAGCACCATCAGCGGCGAGGTTCCCACCGGCGCCAGGCCCAGCCTCGCCGCCACCGGCCCCAGGGTCTGCGTGGCCTTGGGGCTCATCACCGCCACCAGCGGCAGCCCGCGCGCCCGCGCCCGCGCCACCGAGCGAGTGAGGAATTCCTCGCCGTCGGGACCGTCGGCGAGGGTCAGCCTGTTGAAATCGGGGGAGGGCTCGCCGGTCAGCCCCAGGACGGCGGTCGGCGTCAGGTGCATCTCGACGCCCGGCACGTCGCACATCTGGGCGACCAGCGCGCGCACGCAGAGCCGCATCAGCTCCTCGGTCTCATCCATGGGTCCCCCGGGGTGTCCTGCCGCGCCCAGGTGCAGGACCTGTTGATAGGCCGCGACGGCGGCGTTCAGGTCAAGCGGCCGGCAGTTGCGACAGGATCGTCGCGGCGTCGAAATAGTCGCGCCAGTAGGTGATCTTGCCGTCATGAACTTCGTAGACGCCGGTCACCGGGAGCTCGACCCACTTGTCGCCGAACAGGTGCCGGTCGAGGCGCTCGAACAGCACGACGGGGCCGGACGCGGCCTCCCGCAGGATCTTGAACTCATTCTCCCGGGTGGGGGCGAAGAACGGTTCCAGCACCGCGCGGATTGCGGCCGGGCCATGCACCGTGCCGAACGGCGGGGGGTTTGTATATTCGCAGGTGTCCGAAACCAGCTTCAGGGCCGCGTCGTAGTCGAGGGGCTCCATCAGCGTCATGAATTGGCGGACGGTGTCGGTAGGGGACATGGGGTTCTTCCTGAGGTTGGGTCCGTCTCCATCCTCGGTGTGGCCGCGCGCCAGCGCCATTACCTCGCAGGTCATGCTGAGGCGCCCGGGCTTGCCTTCCGCGGCGCGCGCGCGCACCTTCAGCGTCATGTCAGAGACTGTCTGAACCGCCGAGCGTCTCCAATACGAGACACATCGCAGCCGCCGCCGGCGCCGCGAGGTTCGCGGACCGCACGGACGTGGCCGTCCAGGTTTCCGACAAGGTCTTCCCCATGCAAATTCGACACGAGCGTCCGCAGGACGCCGCCACCATCTACGCCCTCACCGAGGCGGCCTTCACCGGCATGCCTTTCAGCGACCAGACCGAGGCCCGCGTCATCGACGGCCTGAGGGCGGCCGGCGCCCTGACCCTTTCCCTGGTGGCGGAGGAGGGTGGCGACATCCTGGGCCACGTCGCCTTCTCGCCGGTCACCATCAATGGCGAGGCGGGCGACTGGTACGGTCTCGGGCCGGTCTCGGTCTGGCCAGACCGCCAGCGCGCGGGCGTCGGCCAGGCGCTGATCCGCGAGGGCCTGCGCCAACTCCAGGCCCTGGACGCGGGCGGCTGCGTCCTGCTCGGCGCCCCGGCCTACTACCGCCGGTTCGGCTTTGAGCACGACCCCGGCCTTTACGAGACGACCGGCGCCCCGCCCTCCGCCTTCCAGCACCTGACCCTCAGCGGCGTGCGGCCAAGCGGCGAGGTGCGCTTCCATCCGGCCTTCGACGTCTGACGGATAGCGCCGGCCCCTGCTCCGCCCCTTCCCCTTGCGGGGAAGGGGCTTTTGCGGCGCCGCGCATTGAACCCCTGCCGAAACGACGTTAGCTGTAGCGCATATTCAAACAGCCGTTCGCGGCCCGCCATTTCCAGGACGATCTCATGAAGCTCTATTCCGGCGACCTCTCGCCCTATTCCGCCAAGGTGCGGATGCAGATCTACGCCAAGGGCCTCTCCGACATCGCCATCGAGCTGCCGCCGGGCTTCATGACCGGCGAGTTCCACAAGACCTCGCCGCTCGCCCGCATCCCGGTCCTGGACCTGGGCGATGGCGACATCATCCCGGAATCCGAGGTCATCAGCGAGTATCTGGAGGAGCTCTACCCGCAGCACCGCCTGCTGGGCGCCAATGCGCGCGAGACCGCCGCCATCCGCGTGGTGTCGCGCATCGCCGACATCTATCTGATGAACAACATGTTCATGCTCGGGGGCCAGGGCCGCGCCTCCACCCGCAGCGCCGACATCGTCAAACTGCTGAGCGGGCAGGTGATCCGCGGGATCAAGGCGCTGGAGCACTACATCGGGACCGACGGCTTCGCGGTCTCCGGCCGCCTGACCATGGCCGACTGCACCCTGGTGCCGGCCCTGTTCCTGGTGGAGAACGTCATCCCCACCGTCGGCGTCGAGGACCCGATCCCGGCCTCGCCCAGGGTCGCCGCCTACTGGGCGGCTATCCAGAAGAACGAGCACGCCGCCGCCACCCTGGTGGAACTCTATCGCGGCCTGGCCGAGCGCCGCGAACTCATCGCCAAGATGGCGGCGAAGGAAAAGGCCAAGGCTCAAGCCGGGGCTTAGCCCCGCTTCGACCCGCGCGGGAAGAGGCCGCGGCCGACAGCCGGCCGCGTCAGGCGGCTTCGGCCGCGAACGCGCGGTTCAGGGCCTCCAGGAAGTCTCCGGCCTTGAAGGGCTTGGACACGAAGTCGTTCATGCCGGCGTCCAGGCAGGCGTCCCGGTCGCTCTTCATGGCGTTGGCGGTCATGGCGATGATGGGGATGCCGGAGACCGGCCCGGGCAGGGCGCGGATGCGGCGGGTGGCTTCCAGGCCGTCCATCTGAGGCATGTGGACGTCCATCAGCACCAGGTCGTAGGGGCGGGCCTGAACGGCGGCCAGGGCCTCGACGCCCGTGCGCGCGACGTCCACGCTGAGGCCCACCTGACGCAGGATCTCGGTGGCCAGCAAGATGTTGATCTCGTTGTCCTCGGCCAGCAGGACCAGGGCTTCCGGAGCGTCTTCCAGCTGCAGCGGCCCGGCCGAGGAGTCGGGCTCGGCCTGCGCCGGGCCGTCGGAAAGCAGGGCGCCCAGGGCCGAGACCAGGGCGGCGCGCCGCACTGGCTTGGACATGAACAGGTCGTAGCCCACGGCGCCGGCCGGAGGCTCGCCCATCGAGGACGCCATGACGATCCGAACCCGGCTGAGCTCAGGGCGTTCGCGGATCTCGACTATGGCCTCCTCCCCGGAGACTCCCGGCATCTGGTGGTCCATCAGCACCAGCTCGAAGGGCGTGCCCTGCTCAGCTGCCGCGGCCAGGATCGCCAGGGCGGTCGCGGCGCTCTCGGCCTCGGTCACATGCGCGCCCTCGGCGGCCAGCTGCTCGCGGAAGATGGTGCGGTTGAGCGCCAGGTCGTCGACGACGAGAATCTTCGCGCCGGCCAGGCTGTGGGCGACGACGGGCGCCACGGCCGCCGGCGTCTCGCCCAGCGGCGCCTCGAACTCGAACCAGAAGATGGAGCCGCCGCCGGGACGGTCGGCGACCCCGATGCGGCCGCCCATCAGCTCCACCAGTTGCTTGGAGATGGAAAGGCCAAGGCCGGTGCCGCCGTACTTGCGGGTGGTCGAGCCGTCGGCCTGCTGGAATTTCTGGAACAGCTTGGCCTTCTGCTCATCGGTCAGGCCGATGCCGGTGTCGTGGACCTCGACCCGCAACAGGCTGGCGCCCTCGCGCGGCTCGCTGGCCGACAGCTGCACGCTGACGTGGCCCGTCTCGGTGAACTTGATGGCGTTGGAGGCGAGGTTCAGCAGCACCTGGCGCAGGCGGGTGGGGTCGCCCTTGTAGGCGTCCTGCGCCCCGCAGTCGGCGTAGTAGGCGATCTCCAGCCCCTTCTCGGCGGCCTTGGGGGCGAGGAGTTCGACCGCGTCCTCCAGCAGGGAGGACATCTGGAAATCGATCACCTCCAGCTCGACCTTTCCCGCCTCAAGCTTGGAGAGGTCGAGAATGTCGTTGATCAAGCCCATCAGGGCGTCGGCGGAGGTGCGGACCGCCTGGGCGAACTTGCGCTGTTCAGGCGTCAGGTTGGTGCGCAGCAGCAGATCGTTCATGCCGATCACCCCGTTCATGGGGGTGCGGATCTCGTGGCTCATATTGGCCAGGAACTGGCTCTTGGCGACGTTGGCGGCCTCGGCCTCTTCCTTGGCCTTGAGCAGTTGCTGTTCGGCGCGCTTGCGCTCGGTGATGTTCTGCATGGCGCCGATCAGGCGGGTGGGCCGCTGCTGATCGTCGGTAATCAGGGCCAGGTTGACGGCGGACCAGACCTCGGTCCCGTCGCCGCGCAGCAGCCGGTACTCGGGATGGAACGGCACGCCTTCTTTCAGATGACGACGCCAGGCGGCGCGCACCATGTCCAGGTCGCGCGGATCCACGTCGGCGTAGATGTCGGCCTCAAGGCCTTCGAAGGTCTTGGGCGTGGTGAAGAACGTGTCCTCGGCGCCGACCTTGATCAGCTCGCGGCGCTCGTAATCCATCTCCCAGACGTGCATCTGGGCCATCTTCATCGCCAGTTCCAGGCGCTGTTCGGAGCGGGCGGCGCGGTCCCGTTCCGCCTCGGCCAGGTGCTCGGCGGCCTCGGAGCGAGCGAGCGCGGCCTGCAGTTCGGCCATGACGGCCACGGTCTTTTCGCGAACCTCGGTCGCGTCGGTCAGCATCCGCTTGGTGACCACCGAGATGGCAAGGGCGGTGAGTCCGAACCCCACCAGCGACAGGGTGACGCCGAGCGCACCCTTGAGGTCTAGGCGCCCGGCGACGATCGCCACGGGGATCAGGATCGGCGGCAGGGCGCCGCCCAGCCACACCGCCCGCGAGGCCCAGCCCAGCGATGCGGCGATCACCGTCAGCGAGCCGGTGGTGACGGCGAGGAAGACATAGGCCGCCGGGCCCGGCGCCAGGATCACCGCCCCGGCGGGGGCGGCCATCCACATGGCCATCCGCAGGCCGACACAGACCACCAGGCTGGCGAGGCCCGCCGGGGTCTCACGCTCGTCGGCGGTGGGAAGCCAGCGGGCGTAAAACCGCTGGAGCACGACCTCGATGAACACCGAAGCCGCCAGCCAGGCGACGGCGTAGGTCCAGTGACTGATCAGGGCCACGGCCCCGGCCGACAGCGCGTGGAAGAGGGCTGAGACCTGCCAGGGCTGGCGAAGCCCCTGCAGCGTCACGCGATAGGCGCGCGCCGTTCCGTCCGCGAAGGTGACGGCCTGCTCTGAAGGCTCGACTGACATGGCTGCTCTGCTCCCTGCGCTGGCAGGGTCGCAGGGCAAGGTTACTTTCTGATCAAAAAGCGCGCGCGCCTTGCGCGCGGCCGTTTGCCGCACGAACCTTAAGACGCCGCCGCCAGCGGCCGCACATGCGCGACCAGCAGGTCCAGCATCCTCCGCGTCATGAACATCGCCGAATGTCCGCCGCCCTCGATGGGCGCGTAGACCGCCCCGATCTCCCGAGCATAGGCCTCGACCTCAGAACTCACCGAATAGGCGTCCAGCGTTCCCTGCAGGAACACCACCGGCGGGACGATGGGCCCCAGGGCGCGGGCGTCGAACACCATCAGCTCGTCGCGCAGCGCCGCGTGGGCCGCGCTCGCCAGGGCCCTATGGTCGAGGGGCGCCGACCCCTCCGGTGGGGCGAACAGGGCCGGGTCAGCCACCGCCGCCGCCTCGGCCGGGGTCAGGGCCCCGGCGTATTTCGACCTCACCGCGTCGGCCGCCGCATCGGCATGGGGCGGCGGCCCCAGGGCCTCCAGCTCGGCGGTCGCCGCGGTGTCGCCCCGCTTCCGCGCGGCGGCCAGCACCTTGGCGTAGCTCAGCTGGTCCTGCGCCGCCCAGTCCACGAACTGCCCCGTTCCCGCATAGACGCTGATCAGGTCCGGGGCCGCCGCCGCCATCCTCAGTCCCACCACCGAGCCGCCCGACACCCCCAGCACGGCGACCTTGGAACCCCCCAGCCGCGCGCGCACCGCCTCGGCCACCGCCACCCCGTCGGCCGCGAGCCGGTCCAGGCTCAGCGCCATCGGGCCGGTCGCGCCGGCGCCGGGCTGGTCCCACTAGACGACGGTGAAGGCCGCCTCCCACGGCGCAAACAGCGCGGGCATGCGGCTGAAGGCGACGCCGGCCCCCGACAGCACCAGCAGCGGCGGGCCCTCGCCGCTCAGGATCACCCATTGGGGGACGCCGCCGATGTCGAGCAAACCGCTGTCATGGCGCGCGCGGTCGCGCGGCCCCTGGGAAGGCGTCATGGTTGTGATCCGGAATCTTGAGGTGACGGGCGGCGCGCGGGCCAGCCCATCTGTGAAGCTTGTCAGCTGGGCCGGGGCCCGCGCAAGCCTATTCTTCGCGGCCGCGCAGCTTGCGCGCCATGTCCTGAAGCGCGGTGCGCAGCGAGGCGATCTCCTCGCCGGGCATGTCCAGGGCGCAGGCCAGGGCGAAGGGCACGCCGGCGGCGGCGTCCTTCAAATGTCGGCCCTTGTCGGTCAGCTCGATCTGCACGCGCCGCTCGTCGGCGCGGTCGCGGGTGCGGGTGACCAGGCCGGCGGCTTCCATCCGCTTGAGCAGCGGGGTGAGCGTGCCGCTATCAAGGCCCAGCGCCTCGCCCAGGTCGCTCACCGTGCGCGGGGCCTTTTCCCACAGGGCCATCATGGCCAGGTACTGAGGATAGGTCAGGCCGAGCGGCTCCAGCAGCGGCCGGTAGGCCCGGGTCACCAGCCCTGTCGCCGCATAGAGGGCGAAGCAGAGCTGGTTATCGAGACGCAGTTGTTGCGCGACACCCTGAGGGTCACTTGTCGGCGTTCGTCGGTCGGCGGTCGGCTTGGGACTCATTGCGCCCTTACGGTTATCGCAACATCGACATTGCCGCGAACCGCATTCGAATAGGGGCAGACCTGGTGCGCCGCGGCCACCAGGGTCTCGGCGACGGTCTGCTCCAACCCCTGGGTCTCCACATCCAGCGCCACGCCCAGGCGGAACCCGCCTTCGGGGCGGGGGTGCAGTTCCACCGTGCTGGTGACCGCGGCGCCCGTCAGGCCGATCTTCTGCTGGCTGGCCAGGAACCGCACGGCGTTCTCGAAACAGGCGGCGTAGCCGGCGGCGAACAGCTGCTCGGGATTGGTCGCCCCGCCCTTGCCGCCCATTTCCTTGGGCAGGGCCAGATCGACCTTCAGCAGGCCATCGGTGGTCTCGACATGGCCGGCGCGGCCGCCGACGGCGCGGGCCTGGGTGGAATAGAGGGCGGACATGGGGTCGTCTCCGTGTTGGATGATGGACAATCATATTGTACACAATCTAATTGGTGTCAACCCGGGCAGACGGGCGTCTCTTCCATCCGCGGCCACCGACACGTCTTGCCTCGCCCTCCGCCTTCCCCTCAATTGCCCCTGTGGGGTTGAGTCCGCCCACGCCGGGGGCCCAAGCCGCATGTTCCGTCCCGAAAACGCCCAGAGCCTGGTCGGCGTCGCCCTGACCCTTGCTGTCTGCTGGGCCATGTCGGAGGACCGCAGCCGCTTCCCCTGGAAGCTCGCCCTGGGGGCCATCTTCGTCCAGGTGGCCCTGGTCCTGCTGCTGTTTGGCCTGCCCGCCGCCCAGGGGGTGATCGAGGCGCTGAACGCCGGGGTCGACGGCCTGGCCGCCGCCACCGCCCAGGGCACCCAGTTCGTGTTCGGCTACATGGGCGGCGGCGCCCAGCCCTACGCGGTCACCAACCCCGGCGGCCTATTCGTCTTCGCCTTCCAGGTCCTGCCGCTGATCCTGGTGATCTCGGCCCTGTCGGCCCTGCTCTGGCACTGGCAGATCCTCAAGTGGATCACCCGGGGCTTCGGCTTCGTCTTCCAGAAGACCATGGGCCTGGGCGGCGCCTCGGCCCTGGCCGTGGCCGCCAACATCTTCCTCGGCATGATCGAGAGCCCCATCGTCATCCGCGCCTTCCTGGACAAGCTGACCCGCTCGGAGCTGTTCCTGATGATCGTGGTGGGCCTGGCCACCGTCGCCGGTTCCACCATGGTCGCCTACGCCACCATCCTGAAGGAGGCCCTGCCCAACGCCGCCGCCCACGTCCTGGTGGCCTCGATCATCTCGGCCCCGGCCGGCGTCCTGCTGGCCCGCATCATGGTGCCGGAGAAGCCGGGGCAGGGGGGCTTCTACGCGGATTACAACTCGCTGCTGAAGTACGACAGCGGCATAGACGCCATCTCCAAGGGCACCATGGACGGCCTGACCGTGGTGCTGAACATCTCGGCAATCCTCATCGTCTTCGTGGCCTTCGTGGCCATCGGCAACGGCATGCTCTCAGTCTTTCCCGACGTGATGGGGGCGCCCCTGACCATCGAGCGCATCCTGGGCGTGGTCTTCGCGCCCCTGGCCTGGACCCTCGGCATCCACTGGGACGAGGCTTTCAAGGCCGGCTACCTGCTGGGCGTGAAGCTGATGCTGACCGAGTTCATCGCTTTCATCCAGCTGGGCGCCATCCCGGCCGGCGACATGACCGAGCGCACCCGGATGATCATGACCTACGCCCTGTGCGGCTTCGCCAATGTCGGCTCGGTGGGGATCACCGTTTCGGGCATGGGCGTGCTGATGCCCGAGCGTCGCAACGAGATCATCGGCATGGTCTGGAAGGCGCTCGTCGCCGGCTTCCTAGCCACCTGCATGACCGCCGCCGTGGTGGGCGCCATGCCCCGCGAACTGTTCGGCCAATGAGGGCTTTCGTTCTCGCCCTGGCTCTGGCGGTCGCGCCGGTCGCCGCCTTCGCCCAGTCCCTGACGGTGGTCGCGCCCAATGGCCAAACCAGGATCCTCACGCCTGCCGACCTCGCCGACCTGCCCCGCGCCGAGGTGAAAGTGACCCTGGAGACCGGCGCCAAGACCTATGAAGGCCCGATCCTGACCTATGTCCTGCGGGCCGGCGGCCTGCCGGTGGGCCCCAAGCTGCACGGCGACCCGCTGCGCGCCTATGTGGTCATGACCGGCAAGGACGGGTTCCAGGCGCTCTACGCGCTCGCCGAACTGGACAAGGACTTCCACGACGACGTGGTGATCCTCGCCGACCATGTAGATGGCAAGCCCCTGCCCGAGAAGGAGGCTCCCTGGCGGGTGGCCTCCAGCGGCGACAAGAAGGGCTGGCGCTCAGTCTTTGGCCTGGCTCGCATCGAGGCGCGCACGGCCGATGCGCCCGCCAAGGCGCCGGCCATGGACCACCAGCACTAGGCCTGCTTGATAAGCTCCAGCGAGCGGATGCGACTCTGCAGATCGGGGCCAACCGCCATCACGAACACCTCGTCCGCGCCGGTGCTGTGCGCCTTCCCATCCAGCCGCGCCTTCACCGTCGCCGGGTCGCCCACAATGGAGCGTTCCATCACGCCGGCCAGCCTCGGATCTTCCGCCCGCTCGGCCAGGAAGGCCTGGGCCTCGGGGATAGAGGTGAACCGCCGCCGCTCGCCGTCCAGGGTGGCGAGGTTGCCTGCTCGCATCGGGGCGGCCAGCCGCTGAGCCTCGGCGTCGGTCTCGGCGGCCAACGCAATGGTGGCGATCCCACCCCAGGGCTCGGCGCGGAACACCGAGGGCCGGAAGTTCCCCTTGTAGGCGGCGACCGCCGGCCCGCCGTCCGCCCGCGCGATGAACTCGGCGAACACCATGCCCACGCCGGCCTGGGCCGCGAAGATCGCGCTCTCCACCGAGGTGCAGAGAAGGAACAGGTCGGGGTGAGAGGGGCCTGCCGGATTGGCGTGGATCTCCCGGGCCGGATGGGCGTCGGTGATCGGCTCCACCCCCGAGGCGTCCAGCAGCCAGGCTGAGAGCAGGGCGAAGTACTGCGGGAAGGCTTCCGAACCTGACGAACGCAGCGCGCCGCCGGTCCTCTGGTCGGTCCCCAGCGCGCGGCCGACGCCGAGGTCGATGCGGCCGGGCGCCAGGGCCTCCAGCTCCATGAACACCTCGGCCACCTTGAGGGGGCTGTAGTTCACCAGCATCACCCCGCCCGACCCCAGCCGGATCGTCGAGGTGATCTGGCTCGCCGCCGCGATCAGGATCTCCGGCGCGGGCGAGCCTAGCCCGCCGATATTGTGATGCTCGGCCACCCAGAACCGGTGATAGCCCAGGCGCTCGGCGGCCTTGGCCACCTCCAGGCTCTCGCGCACCGCCTGGGCCTGGGTGTTGTCGCCGCTGACCGGCGAGAGGTCGAGGACCGAGAGGATGTAGGTCATCAGGTTCTCGGCGCGGTCTTCTTCAGCACGGCGGAGAAGCTGAGCACCGCGTCGCCCTCGACCGTCATGATCCCGCGAACAAAGACCATGCTGCGGCCGGCCTTCACCACCTCGCCCCGGCACTCCAGCAGCGAGCCTTCCGGCACCGCGCCGACGAACTCGCTGTTGAAGGTGGCGGTGACGCTGCGGCTGTCCTTCAGGGCGTCGCGGGCGATCACGAACAGGCAGTAGTCGGCGAAGGTCATCAGCGCCCCGCCATGCATGAAGCCGCCGCCGTTCATGTGTTTGCGCTCGGGCCGCATGGCGCAGACCGGGCGGCCATCGTCGTCGATGCGGTAGTAGAAGGGCCCGGCATGATCCTCGAACGGGTCGTTGCCGTACATCGACCAGCCGGCCCACTCACCGCCCTGCACCACGAGGTGCACCCAGGACTCGGTCTCGGTTTCCGTGCCGTCCATGATCACTCCCGAACTCGCCGGAAGCGTTTGCCCGCCGCCGATCCAAACACTAGTTTGCCGCTCCGAAGAGACGACGCCGCAAGGCGACCTAGGTGGCGGAGAGAGATCATGCAAGGCCGGACTGTCTATCTGTGTGGGGGCCTGCGCAGCCCGATCGGCCGCTACGCCGGGGCGCTCTCCAAGGTCCGCGCCGACGATCTCGCCGCCCATCCGCTGAAAGCCCTGATGGCCGCCTATCCCAAGCTGGACTGGGAGCAGGTGGACGAGGTGATCTATGGCAACGTCAATCAGGCCGGCGAGGACAACCGCAATGTCGCCCGCATGGCCCTGCTGCTGGCGGGTCTGCCCTCCAGTGTGCCGGGTCTGACCGTCAACCGCCTCTGCGCCTCGGGCCTGGACGCGGTGATCGCCGGGGCCCGGACCATCGCCGCCGGGGAAGCCGACCTGATCATCGCCGGCGGGGTGGAGAGCATGAGCCGCGCTCCCTTCGTGATGGCCAAGCCAGACTCAGCCTTCTCCCGCACGCCGGAGATGTACGACACCACCATCGGCTGGCGGTTCGTGAACCCGCAGATGAAGAAGGAGTACGGCGTCGACGCCATGCCGGAGACGGCCGAGAACGTCGCCACCGACTACCAGATCAACCGCGAGGACCAGGACGCCTTCGCCCAGCGCAGCCAGGCCCGCGTCGGCGCCGCCCGCGCCAAGGGCTTCTTCGACGGCGAGATCGCGCCGCTCACCATCAAGGACCGCAAGGGCGACATCGTCGTCTCCGAGGATGAGCACCCGCGTCCCGACACCACGCTCGCCGCCCTGCAGGGCCTCAAGCCCATCGTCCGCGAGGGCGGCACGGTCACCGCCGGCAACGCCTCCGGCGTCAATGACGGCGCCGCGGCCCTGCTGCTGGCCTCGGCCGAGATGGTCCAGAAGCTGGGCCTGGAGCCCCTGGCGCGCATCGAGGGCGGCGCGTCGGGCGGCGTCGCGCCGCGTGTCATGGGCGTGGGCCCGGTGCCCGCGGTGGAGAAGCTCTGCGCGCGCCTGGGCATCACGCCCCGCGACTTCAACGTCATCGAACTGAACGAGGCCTTCGCCGCCCAGGCGCTCGCCTGCACCCGGGCCTGGGGCCTGGCCGACGACGCCGAGCACGTGAACGCCCACGGCGGCGCCATCGCTATCGGCCACCCTCTGGGCGCGTCCGGCGCCCGACTGGCTCTGACCGCCGCGCGTAGCCTGCATATGAGCGGCGGCGAGCGGGCGCTGGCCACCATGTGCGTCGGCGTTGGGCAAGGCTCGGCCCTGGCGCTCGCCAAGGCATGATCCGGCTCGTCGCCCTCTCAGCCGTCCTCGCCCTGGCCCCTCCGGCCTTCGCCCAGGATGCGCCGGTCACGACCGCGCCCGCGGCCGCTCCGCCGCTCGCCGGTGGCCCTGCCGCGGTCCGGCCCACCAAGCCCCCCACCCTGGTGGAGGCCCTCATCGCCGCCGGCTTCGACCCGCACACCAAGCTGATCGGCGACGCCGTCCAGGTGATGTCGGGCCAGCGCGCCACGCTCGATGTCGCCGAGGGCAAGCTGACCCTCGACGCCGTCGACACCGGCCATGTCGACATGGCCCTTCCGGACGGAACCCCGGACACCTACAAGCCGGTCGCGCCTGGCAAGGTGGCCTTCGCCGTCGACGGTTCGGCCGCCAAGAAGCAGTCCTTCCTGAAGATCTGGAACGGCCTGGCCCACGCGGTCAGCTACGAGGCCGAGCTCACGGCGATCCGGGGCGGCAAGCTCGCCAAGCGCAAGGCCCAGGTCTGCGCCGTGCCGGGCGGCGGCACGAACTACGAGATGTGGTCCGACCCCATCATCGCCGTCACTCTGTCGAGGATCGCCGAAGTCCCCGACGACAAGATCAACTGCAAATAGAGCCGAGAGAGACATCATGGCCCTCGACCTGGAAACCCGCGAACAGCTGATCGACACGGTCCGCCGCTTCGTGTCCGAACGCCTGCGCCCCCTGGAGGCCAAGGTCTCCGAAGACGACGCCATGCCGCCCGAGCTGGTGAACGAGATGAAGGAGCTGGGCCTGTTTGGCCTCTCCATCCCCGCCGAGTACGGCGGCCTCGATCTCTCCATGGAGGACGAGTGCCTGGTGGCCGTCGAGCTGGGCCGCACCAGCCCGGCCTTCCGCTCCACCTTCGGCACGAATGTCGGCATCGGCAGCCAGGGGCTGGTGATGTTCGGGACCGAGGAGCAGAAGGCCAGGTACCTGCCCGGCATCGCCTCGGGGGACATCATCACCTCCTTCGCGCTCACCGAGCCGGAGGCGGGGTCGGACTCCGCGGCGGTCCAGACCCGAGCGGTGCTGGACGGCGACCACTACGTCCTGAATGGCTCCAAGCGCTACATCACCAACGCCAACAAGGCCGACCTCTTCACGGTCATGACGCGGACGGATGCGAGCAAGCCGGGCGCCGGCGGGGTCTCCGCCTTCCTGGTGGAGCGCAACCTGCCGGGCCTGACGGTGGGCAAGCCCGAGAAGAAGATGGGCCAGCAGGGCGCCCACATCTGCGACGTGAACTTCGACAATGTCCGGGTCCCGGTCGCCAACCGCCTGGGCCGGGAAGGCGAAGGGTTCAAGGTCGCCATGCAGGTCCTCGACCGCGGCCGGCTGCACATCTCGGCGGTCTGCGTCGGCGTGGCCGAGCGCCTGCTGACCGACTGCGTGGCCTACGCCAATGAGCGCAAGCAGTTCGGCCAGCCCATCGCCGCCTTCCAGCTGATCCAGGGCATGATCGCCGACTGCAAGACCGAGACCTTGGTGGCGAAGGCCATGGTCATGGAGACCGCCCGCAAGCGCGACGCCGGTGAGAGCGTCACCATGGAGGCCGCCGCCGCCAAGTACTTCGCCTCCGAGATGGTGGGACGGGTCGCCGACCGGGCGGTGCAGATCTTCGGTGGGGCCGGCTACGTCGCCGACTACGGGATCGAGCGCTTCTATCGCGACGTCCGCATCTTCCGCATCTACGAGGGCACCAGCCAGATCCAGCAGGTGGTGATCGCCCGCGAAACCCTCAAGCGCGGCGGCTGACCATGAGCATCGACATGGAGGCGGTGATCCTCGAGATCGTCGGCAAGCTGCCCGCCGGCAAGTCCGCCTCCTCCGAGGAGATCGCCCGCGCCGCCGATAGCGAGCGCTGGCAGCGCCTCACCGGCCACGTCCGCGCCACCGCCCGCGGCCTGGCCCGCCAGGGGCGCATCACCGTCCTGCGCCACAACAAGCCCGCCGACCCCGACACCTTCAAGGGCGTCTACCGTCTGCGCCTGCCCACCGAGGACGAGCGCGCCGCCGCCCTGGCCAGGGCTGCCGAGGCGCCGGTGGTCGAAACGCCGGAGGAGGGGGAAGCCTAGCGCTTGGACCCCGCTCATCCCGGCGAAGGCCGGGACCCAGATCCTAAGGCTCTGAGATTGCGGATTGTCCAAAACGGGCCCTTCCGAGAGCGCTGCGCTCTACGACCTGGGTCCCGGCCTTCGCCGGGATGAGCGGATCGGGGTGGTTGCTCGCCGGTGCGCAACCCACATAGGTCCCATGTCCCTCGACAGCGTCCTTGCCGATATCGCCGCCTGCCGGGCCTGCGCCGGCGAGCTGCCCCACACGCCGCGGCCGGTGGTGATGGTGAGCCCCAGGACCCGCCTGCTGATCGTCGGCCAGGCGCCGGGCCGCCGGGTGCATGAGAGCGGACTGCCCTTCACCGATCCCTCAGGCGAGCGCCTGCGGACCTGGATGGGGATCGATGCGGCGACCTTTTATGGCCGCCCGGAGATCGGCGTCGCCGCCATGGCGTTCTGCTATCCGGGGACCAATCCCAAGGGCGGCGACTATCCGCCCCCGCCGCGTTGCGCCCAGCTCTGGCGGCCGCGCCTGACCAAGGTGCTGCCAGACATGGAGCTCACCCTGCTGGTGGGCGGCTATGCCCAGGCCTGGGCCCTGGGGGATCGTGCGAAAGCCAATATGACGGAGACGGTTCGGGCCTGGCGGGACTACCTGCCGCACCACCTGCCCATGCCGCACCCCTCCTGGCGCAACACCGCCTGGCTCAAACGGAACCCCTGGTTCGAAGCCGAGGTTACGCCCTATCTTCGCCAAAGGGTCCAAGCCATTCTACAGCCGTGAAGCGCCTCTTCGTCCTCTTGTCGGCCATGATGCTCACCGCCTGCACGCCCTTGATGGTGCAGCAGGCCGGCACGCCGCCCGCCGCCTTTTCCGGTCCCCGCCTGGAGGGCGAGCGGTTCATCAGCTTCGATGGCGCGCCCCTGGGCCTCACCACCTGGAACGCCAACACGCCGGAACCCTGGGCCGTGATCATCGGCGTCCACGGCATGAACGACTATTCCAACGCCTTCCACCTGGCCGCGCCCTATTGGGCCAGCCACGGCGTCACCACCTACGCCTATGACCAGCGCGGCTTCGGCCGTTCCCCCCATCGCGGCATCTGGGGCGGTGACGAGCTGATGGTGGAGGACCTGCGCACCTTCACCGCCGTGGTCCGCGCCAAGCACCCCAAGGCGGTGATCGTGGTGGCGGGCGAGAGCATGGGCGGCGCGGTAACTGTCCAGGCCTTCGCCTCCGACCGGCCGCCCGCCGCCGACCGCGTGGTGCTGTTGTCGCCCGCCGTCTGGGGCTGGTCGTCGCAGCCGCTGCCGTACAAGACCACCCTGTGGTTCGCCACGCGGCTGACGGGGTCGAAGGTCTATACGCCTCCGGAATGGCTCACCAAGCGCGTGGCGCCCACCGACAACCGCGAGGAACTGATCGCCATGGGCCGCGACCCGCTGATGGTCTGGGGCGCGCGGTCCGACACCCTCTATGGCCTGGTGGCGATGATGGAGCGGGCCTACCGGTCCACCGGCGAGATCAAGGTTCCGGCCTTCTATCTCTACGGCGCCCACGACGAGATCATCCCCAAGCGCCCGGCCTTCGAGGCCGCCAGCCGCCTGAAGCCCGGCGACCGCAGCGTCTACTATGCCGACGGCTGGCACCTGATGACCCGCGACAAGCAGGGCCCCAAGGTCTGGGAAGACATCCTGACCTATGTCCGCGATCCCACAGCGCCCCTGCCGTCCGGCGCTCCGCCCATCCCGAGGCCCAGGCGCCAGAGCGCCCAGGCCGCCGCCGCTCCGGGGTTGTGAGATGGGCCGGGCGAGGGTAGAGGCGGGTAAATCCTTCCCCCCTTCGAGCCCGTTCTCAGCATGACCCTGTTCGATCACACCGCCTTCGAGGGCCATGAGAGCGTCAACGCGTTCTTCGATGAGAAAACCGGCCTCAAGTGCATCATCGCGGTCCATTCCACCGCACTGGGGCCGGCGGCCGGTGGTTGCCGCATGTGGCCCTATGCCAGCGCCGACCTGGCGCTTGAGGACGCCCTGCGCCTGTCGCGGGCCATGTCCTACAAGAACGCCATGGCCGACATCCCGCTGGGCGGCGGCAAGGCGGTGATCATCGGCGACAGCCGCACCCAGAAGACGCCGGCCCTGTTCGAGGCCTTCGGCCGCGCGGTGGACGCGCTCGGCGGCCGCTACTGGACCGCCGAGGACGTCGGCGTCTCGCCGGCCGACCTGATGCACGCGCGCCGCGAAACCCGTTATGTGGCGGGTCTTGAGGGTCATGCCGCCGCCTCCGGTGACCCGTCCCCGGTCACCGCCGAGGGGGTTTTCCGCGGCGTGGCGCTCAGTGTGCGCCGGGCGCTGAACCGCGACCTGGCGGGCGTCACCGTCGCCATCCAGGGGGTCGGCCATGTCGGCGCCTACCTGGCCGACAAGCTGCACGCCGCCGGCGCCCGGCTGATCATCACCGACACCAACCCGGAGGCCCTGCGCGCCGTCGCCGACCGCACCGGCGCCCGCATCGTCAGCCCCGCCGACATCTTCGAGGCCCAGGCCGACGTCTTCGCCCCCTGCGCCCTGGGCGGCGCGATCAACGCCGAGACCCTGCCGCGCATCCAGGCCAAGATCATCGCCGGCGGCGCCAACAACCAGCTGGCCACGCCGGAGGTGGGCCGCGCCCTCTTCGAGCGCGGCATGCTCTATGCGCCGGACTACGTGATCAACGGCGGCGGCATCATCAACGTCGCCGCCGAGATCGCGGCGCTTGAGGCCGGAACCGGCTTCGACGCCGCCTGGGTGGCCGCCAAGCTCGACCGCCTCACCCAGACCCTGGACGAGGTCCTGACCCGCTCCATCGCCGAACGCCGCCCGACCCACGAGGTGGCCAACGAGATGGCCCGAGCCCGCATCGCCGAGGCGGCCCGGGCCAAGCTCGCGGCCTAAGACTACGCCAACCGCGCCGTCCGGGGTTCCTTGACGAACATCAGCAGGGTCACCAGGGCCATGCCCAGGAACGCGATCGAGGCGCCGAACACTGAGCCGTAGCCGAGCTGGTCGGCCATGACCCCGGCGGCGAGCGGCCCGATCGAGGCCATGATCCCTTCGGCCATGGAGGAGATCGCGATGCGCATCGGCATCTCCTCGCGGCTTCCGAACTCCAGGATCATGGTCTGGGCGGCCATCATGTAGCCCGACTGCGAACCACCCAGGCCGAAGAAGGCGACGAAGAACGCCCAGGGCTCATGCACGGTCATCAGCAGGATGGTGGAGGCGATGGACAGCGAGATCGACAGGATCAGCACCAGCTTGAAGCCGGTCTTGTCGCCCAGGTAACCCCAGACCAGGTTGGAGATCGCGTCGGCGCCGATGTAGCAGAGGCCCAGCACGCCGAGGAAGGCGCCGGCGCCGACCGCGCCATGCACATCTCCGCTCACCGTCATCAGGTGGGTGACATAGATGGCGTAGAACGGCGTCGCCGCGCGGCCTGCCGTGCCGGCCATCTGCATGACCAGGAACCAGGCATAGCTGCGGTCGCCGAAGATCAGCCGGGGGAAGTCTTTCAGCCGGTCCCGGAAGCCCGATCGCGCCTGCAGGCTCGGCGGCTCGGGCTCCTTGAGCAGCAGCTGCAGGGCCCAGAGCCCGCAGGTCGTGAGGAAGGCCGAGAGCGCGAAGGTGGTGGAGTAGCCATTGCCGAACAGGTCGGCCTTGATGATGTACTTGCCCGCCGCATAGGCGAGCGCCGCAGCGATCAGCGACCCTGTGGCGTTGCGCCAGGCCTGAAGGCGGCCCCGGCGGCTGAGCGGGATGACCTTGGCCATCAGGACGCCGAACACCACCCGCTGCGTGCCCATGAACAGGCCGAACAGGAACATCAGCACCATCATGGCGATGATCAGCGGCTGGCCGTGCAGGAACCAGCCCGCCAGCGCCATGCCGACGATCTGCACCCGGGCCAGGCCGCCCATCCAGATGGCGGCGGGCATCACTTTCTTGCGGTGCTCGATCTGGGTCGCGCCGAACACCGGCGAGATCACGCTGCCCAGCTGCTGCAGGCCCAGGGCCAGGCCGACAATGGCGTTGGATCCCGAAATCAGGTGCAGGTAGGCGGGCAGAAAGGTTGGCGCGTTCACCAGCCGGAAGCCGGTCATGCCCAGCATGCCGTGCAGATAGTTGCCGATATAGTTGCGCTTCAGATTGTCCCAGACGAATTTCTCGTAGGCGGCTTCCTTCTCCGCCATCGTCTCTTCCGGGGCGGCGGCTTCGCCGGCCGCCTCCAGTTCGTCCCTAGTGTTTTTATCTTCCAATGGCATCCGGCCCGCGCGCGCAGGGGATCTGAAAAAGCCGCGCAGGCTCTCCCTCTTAAAAACGGATAAATCAATTCGTCCGGTCTAGCAGAGTCCCCGGAGAGGGAAACCCCCGGTGACGAGAGGCCGCGCTATTCGGGCTTCCGCAACGCCAGCAGGGCGCCCAACGCCAGGACCGAACCCACCGCCATGATGCCCAGCGCCAGGTTGGCCGACCGGTCCAGCATCAGGGCGAAGACGAAGGGCGACACCGCCTGCAGCAGGCGGGCAGGCACGTTCAGCACGCCGAGCCTGCGCCCGTAGTTGCGGTCGCCGAACAGGGCCAGGGGCAGGGCGCCGCGCACGATGGTGAACAGCCCGTTGCCCGCGCCGTACAGGATCGTGAAGGGCGCGGCGGCGATGCCTCCGAAGGCGATCAGCAGCCCGGCCCCGATCGGGAACATCGCAACGGCCACCCGGCCGGAGACCAGGGGATGGATGCGGCGGACCAGGGCGAACTCCGCCAGCCGCGCGGCCACCTGCGCCGGCCCCACCAGGGCCGCGGCTCCGACCGCGGCGGCGGGGCTGACGCCGAGCGCGTTCAGCAGCGGCGGCAGGTGGGCCGACATCGCTGAGCCGATGGCGGCCAGCACCGCGAAGGCGGTGGCCATTAGCACCATCTTGCCGGTGTCGCCCGGCGCGGCCGCGTCGCTAACCGGCGGGGCGTCGTGGGCCGGGGCTGGCCTCAGCGCGGGTGCGCGGGGCAGGGTCAGATGCAGGGGCAGGGCGATCATCACATTGAGCGCCGCCCAGACCAGGCAGGCGCCCCGCCAGCCGATCTCATGCTCCAGCCAGGCGGTCAGCGGCCAGCCGATGGTGCTGGCGAAGCCGGCGATCAGGGTCACCCCGGTGATCGAGCGCCGGGCATCGGCCCCGAACCAGCCCACCAGCCCGGCGAAGGCGATGTCATAAAGTCCTGCCGACATGCCCAGGCCGATGATCAGCCACGAGGCGATGAGGGCGGCCGGCGTGTGTGAGATCGCCAGCCCGACCAGGCCAGCGGCGAACAACAGGCTGGCGGCGGTCAGCGGCGGGCGGCCGCCGCGCTGGTCCACCAGTCGGCCCACCCGAGGGCCGGTCACCGCCTGCAGCAGCAGGGCGGCGGAAAAGGCCAGGAAGACGCCGGAAGTCGACATCCCCACATCGGCCGCCATCGGCTTGGCCAGGGTGGCCGGCAGGTAGCTGGAGCAGGCATAGCCGATCGTCTGGGTCACCCCCAGGGTCAGCACCGCCCGGCGCGGGGTGAAGCTCATGGCTGGCGGCGGGCGGTCAAAACCGGCGGGCTCCCTGCGCCAGGACGGCGTCAGGGACGAAGCTTAAGCAGAGTCGGACGGCTCGTGGCGCGCGCTAATGCCCGGGTCTCGGCTGGAACGACCGCTGCTCCTTTACCTTCTCCGTCTTCTGGTCGAAGGCCTGGCCGTGCTGTGGCTTGGGCGCGGATTTGGGGAAGCTGAAGTTGGTGGATGGATCCTGTTGATCGAAGCCCTTGGTCATCGGCTCTTCCTCCCGCTTCCACTATCGCTCACGCCGGCTCCATCCGTGTGTCGGCCGCGCGCACATCTACGTGAATCGAGAGCCGGCGCTTGCCGGGATCGCCCAGGATCATGCCGCTGATCGGGGTGGCTTCCTCGGGCGTGCGGCTCACCGCCACCGGGATCAGGTCGGCCGACTCCGCCAGGCCGTTGGTGGGATCGAACTCCAACCAGCCCAGATCGGGCAGGAACACCTCGCACCAGGCATGGGTGGCGCCGGCTCCTCGCACGCTCGAATGCCGCGGCGAGTAGAGATAGCCGGTGACGAAGCGCGCGGCGTAGCCCAGCCGCCGCAGGGCCTCCACCATCAGCCAGGCGAAGTCGCGGCAGGTGCCCGAGCCCATGGTCACGGTGAAGGCCGGCGTCTGTGTGCCTTCCTCGTCGCGCTCACGATAGTCGAAGTGCTGGTGGATATAGCGGTTCAGCCGCTGCAGGAAGTCCAGCGCCGGCTCATAGGCCCCGCCCGCCTGGGCCCGAACCCAGTCCAACAGCACGCCGTTCGGGTCGTCGGTCGCCGGATCGATGAAGGGATCAAGGATCGTGCGGTCGCCGCGGGCATAGACGATGGGCATGGCGGTGTGCGGATTGTCGATCCGCAGGGGCGCCAGCGGGGCGGGGAAACGTTCGATGGTGAGTTGACTGACGATGGTCAGCGCCTCTGACCGCCCCTCCGGGCTCATCAGGCAGACGCAGTTGCCCAGCGCGTCATAGACCCAGCGGGTGGCGGCCGGCATCGAGAAGCTCATCGAGGCCCCGACCACCCGAGTCGCATGGCTGTCGCGCGGCCGCAGCAGCAGCCGGTGCAGGCCAAAGCCCACCGGCCGCTCATAGAGGTAACGGGTCTCGTGACGGATAATCAGCCGGGCCATCGTGCGCCACGAACGGGCGGAGCCGGCGGAGGTTCCGGTTAGGGCGTGATGGTGCCGCTTCTCGCGCCTTCCGGGGCCGCCAGGTTCAGGATCAGTCGCATGGGAGCTCACTGGGAATGGGTGAAGCTGCAACGACCGACGCGCCTCCGGCCACGCTTGGCGCCCCACGCCCATGTGGTATGGACGCCGCTTCCACGGGGCCCGCGCCCGATTGAATGCGACCTGCATGTCCGACAACGACCCCGAGGTCGATCCGCCCGAGCCCGCCGAGCCTCTGCCGCCCGAGGTCATTGTGGAGCCCGAGGCGCCGTCGCTGGCTGATGACCTCTCTGACCTCGGCGCGGCGGAAGACATCCCCGAACCTGAGGTGACGCCTGAGCTGGAGTCCGACCCGGACCCGGAAATCGAACCCCAGGCCGATCCCGAGCCCGACGCTCATCCCGATCCTCAGCCGGAGATCGCGCCGCAGCCGACCCCAGAGCCGGAGTCCGCCGCCGGACCGGTGACCGCCGCCGCTGACGGCTCGACCCCGCTCTGGATGCGCCGCCCCTGGCAGATCGGGGCCGGCGTCGCGGCCCTGCTGCTCATCTTCATGGTCTGGCTGGTGGGGTCCCTGCCGCTGGGCCAGGCCCTGGAGCCGCTGGAAAATCCGACCCTGGTTCTGGTGGCCGCCGACGGCCGGCCCATCGCCAAGCGCGGCTCCTACAAGGAGGAGCCGGTCGAGGTCGCCAAGCTGCCGAAATATGTCTCCGGCGCCTTCGTCTCCATCGAGGACCGGCGCTTCTACAGCCACATGGGCATCGACCCCAAGGCGATCGCGCGCGCCCTGAACGCCAACGCCAAGGCGGGCGGCGTGGCCGAGGGTGGCTCCACCATCACCCAGCAGCTGGCCAAGAACGCCTTCCTGTCCAACAAGCGCACCCTGCGTCGCAAGGCCCAGGAGGCGATCATCGCCCTCTATCTGGAAGCCCGCCTCTCCAAGGACGAGATCCTCTCGCGCTACCTGTCCTCGGTCTATTTCGGCGACGGCGCCTTTGGGCTGCGGGCTGCGGCCCGTCACTATTTCGACAAGCCGCCTGAGAGCCTCACCATCGGGGAGGCGGCCATGCTGGCCGGCCTGGTCAAGGCGCCCTCGCGCCTGGCCCCCACCGAGAATCTGGAAGGCGCCCGCGAACGGATGCGGGTCGTCCTGGGCGCCATGGCCTACACCGGCCTGATCACCGAGGCCCAGGCGCGGCGCGCCGCCCGCGGTGTGCGCCCCTATGGCGGCCGCAAGCCGATCCCCACCGGCTCCTACTTCGCCGACTGGGTGATCCCCCAGGCCAAGGCGGCGATGGAGGCCAGCTACGGCGAGACCGTGGTCAAGACCACCCTGGACACCAACCTCCAGGCCCAGGCCGAGAAGATTCTGGCCCGCGCCCTGGACCGCGACGGCAAGGCGCTGAACGTGGGGCAGGGCGCCCTCGTGGCCATGCGCACCGACGGCCGCGTCGTCGCCATGGTGGGGGGGCGCGACTACAAGGTCAGCCAGTTCAACCGCGCCGACGCCGCCCGCCAGCCGGGTTCGGCCTTCAAGCTGTTCGTCTACCTCGCCGCCCTGCGCGAGGGCTGGACGCCCACCAGCCCGATCCTTGACGCTCCCGTCGAGGTCTCCGGCTGGAAGCCCAGGAACCACGAGGTCAAGTACGCGGGCCGCATGGTGCCGCTGATCACCGCCTTCGCCGGATCTTCCAATGTCGCCGCCGTGCGCCTGGCCAAGGAGGTCGGCCGCGACGACATCATCCGCACCGCCCGCGACCTGGGCATAACCGAACCGATCCCCAACGACCTGACCCTCGCGCTGGGCACCGGGCCCATGAGCCTGGTTCAGCTCACCGCCGCCTATGCCGCCATCGATGCGGGCGAGGCGCCGGTTATCCCTCACGGCCTGGCCAGTTTCCGCAAGCCCACGACTGTCCGCAAGCTGGGCAAGGCCGAGCTGGCCGGCATGCGCGACCTGCTGCGCTCGGCCACACAGCGCGGCACCGGCATCGAGGCCGCCATCCCCGGCGCCTTCGGCAAGACCGGCACCACCCAGGACTACCGCGACGCCCTGTTCGTGGGCTATGTCGGCGACCTGGTGGTCGGCGTCTGGGTGGGCAATGACGACAACGCCTCGATGAACGGCGTGGTCGGCGGCGGCCTGCCTGCCAAGATCTGGAAAGAGTTCGCCACCTACGCGGTCAACCGCAACGCTCCCAAGGCCCCGCTGGTGGAAGGCCCTCCGGTGGAAACCGACGCTCTGGCCATCCCCGAATTGCCGGCCGACGGGACCCTGCCGGAAGAAGCGCTGACTGCCGAGACGCCGGCGGACGCGCCGGCGCCGCCTGTCGCCGAACCGGCTCCGGCCGCTGAGGCGCCTATGCCCTAGTGCGGTTTATGGGTCTGAAGTTCGCTCAGCGCTCGATCCAACAAGAGGGCGAACTTCAGATCCGCCATACTAGCCAGCGCCCCCCCTGAGCCTGTTTCGCACCAAGGCGCCCAGCCCGATCAGCGCGATCGCGCCGCCACAGCCCATGAAGGCCGCGCGGTAGGACACGCCCTGCGCCAGGACGCCGAAGATCATCAGCATGCCGGTCATGGTCACCTGGCCCGCGAAGCTCTTCACGGCAGCGATGGTGGCCCTCGTCTCCGTTGGGATGGCGTGGTGCAGGCGGGCGTCGAAATTGACATCCACCACCTTGAAGAGGCCGGCGGCCGGGATGATCAGCGCCACCGACCAGGGCTGCAGACTGGCGGCCGCGGCAGCGATCAGCAGGCCGATGACGGCGAACAGGACGAAAAAGACAGGGGTGGCGGCTTCGCGCAGCCGGTGCGCGGTGAGTGAGCCCGCGGCTTGGGCGGCGCTGATGGCGCCCACGAACAGGGCGACCTGAGAGGCCGCCAGCCCGGTCTCCGATCCGAAGATCGGCCAGAATCCTTCCAGCCCGCCACCGAAGGCGTTGCTGAGTGCGGCGAAGGCGATAAAGCCGAGGATCAGCGGTGCGCCGGCCACGGTGTGGAAGCCCTGCTTGAGCAGAGCCAGGTAGGGGCGGTTGATCCGCAGGGTCTTTCGCGCGCGGGGCAGGGCGATGGCGGCGCCCGCGGCGGCCAGCACCACCGCCACGCTGGCCCAGAGTATGGCGATATAGCCGAACTGCACCGAGACAGAAGCGCTCAACGAGGCAGCCAGCACGGCGGCGAACCCCACCCCTTGGGCGCGCCCGATCACCCGGCTGTAGTCCTCGGCCTGGCCCTCTCCGTGAAGTTCGTCATAGACCAAGGCCTCAAACACCCCGTTGGTGAAGGCGCTCTTGGCCCCCCAGAGCATCATGCCGACAACGGCGCTGAGGAAGCTGGGCGACGCGATCCAGACCAGGAAGCCGATCACCCGCAGGACCTGCGCGCCCGCCAGGATCCAGCGCCGCGAATAGCGGTCGGCCAGGACGCCGGAGGGGATCTGAAGGATGAAGGCGGTGATCGACCAGGCCATCAGGGTCGCCGAGACCTGGACCGGCGTCAGGCCGTGGGCGACGAACATCACCGTGTAGAGCGGATAGATCAGGACGAAGGCGTCGAGGGCCTTGAACAGGTAGACCCGCCCGACGAAGGCCGGCATGGGCTAGGCCAGGAAGCCGGCCTCGGCGAAGTCGAGCATCCGCTTCAGCAGGCCGTCGATATCGCTCTCGCGGGTGGCGCCGTCCGACAGCACGTGCAGACGGTCGAACTCGGCGAAGCGATTATTGTGGACCATGCCCAGGCAGAAATGCAGCCGCCAGTAGACGCTTTCGCGGGGCAGGTCCGGGCGCGCCGCGATCAGGGCGTCGGCGAACCGGGCCAGGTGGGAGACGTCGTTGGTGAGCGCCTCGCGCATTTCCGCCGTCCCCTCGCTGCGCGAGCGGATGATGAACTGCACCGAGATGCGGCGGTCGTTCTCCGGGGAGGCCCACTTCAGCGGCGGGGTGAACAGTGCCGCCAGGATGTCGCGCACCGGCGGCTTGCCGTTATGGCGGTCGCGGGCCTCGTGAAGCATGCGGGCCCGCTCGCGGTTCAGCTCCCCCGTGCGACGCCGGAAGATCTCGAATAGCAGGGCGTCCTTGGATCCGAAGTGGTAGTTCACCGAGGCGAGGTTGACCCCGGCCTCGGCGGTGATGTCGCGTACCGATACATTCTGGAAGCCGTGCAAGGCGAACAACCGCTCAGCGGCTGCGAAGACCGCGGCCTTGGTGGCGGCCTCGTTCGGCGGATCAGGGTCGTTGGCCGGCGCCGCATCGGTCACAAGCGAATCCTCAAGGTTCGCGAACAGCTTAGCAGGCTAATGCGTGTCGCAAACGACTGTCCGCCTGCGACCTTTTTAGCGCGAGAGTTCCCGCATCGCCTTATCCAGGCCTTCAATGGTCAGCGGATACATCCGGTCGCCAACCAGCTGCTTCATCACCTCGATCGAGGGGGTGTAGTCCCAGTGGCGTTCGGCGGTGGGGTTCAACCAGACCATGTTCTCGTAGATGCCAGCCACGCGGTCGATCCAGACCGCGCCGGCTTCCTCGTTCCAGTGCTCCACCGAACCGCCGGGATAGGTGATCTCGTAGGGGCTCATGGTGGCGTCGCCGACGAAGATGACTTTGTAGTCGTGGGAATACTTATGGAGAATATCCCAGGTGTTCAGCTTCTCCGCGTGGCGGCGGCGGTTGTCCTTCCAGACGCTCTCATAGAGGCAGTTGTGGAAGTAGTAGAACTCCATGTTCTTGAATTCGGAGCGGGCCGCTGAGAACAGTTCCTCGCAGACCTTGATGTGGCTGTCCATGGAGCCGCCGATGTCGAAGAAGATCAGGACGCTGATCTTGTTGCGACGCTCGGCGCGCATGTTGATGTCCAGATAGCCCTTCTCCGCGGTGCCGCGGATCGTAGCGTTCATGTCCAGTTCTTCTTGAGCGCCCTCGCGGACCCAGCGGCGGAGGCGGCGCAGGGCCACCTTGATGTTGCGGGTGCCCAGTTCGACGGAGTCGTCGAGGTTCTTGTACTCGCGCTTATCCCAGACCTTGATCGCCTTGCCGTGGCGGCCCTTGTCCTGGCCGATGCGCACGCCTTCCGGGTGGTAGCCATTGGCGCCGAAGGGCGAGTCGCCCTTGGGGCCCATGCCGCCCTTGCCCTCGTCGCCCTCACCCTTGCCTTCCTTGGCGTCCTTCATCCGCTTGGCCAGCTCTTCCATCAGCGCCTCGAAGCCGCCCATGGCCTCGATCTGCGCCTTCTCCTCATCGGTGAGGAACTGGTCGGAGAGCTTCTTCAGCCATTCGGCCGGAATGTCGGAGACGCCGATCCCTTCGACCTTCTCCAAGCCCTTGAAGACATGGCTGAAAACCTGGTCGAAGCGGTCGAGGTTCTTCTCGTCCTTCACCAAGGCCGAGCGCGACAGGTAGTAGAACTCGTCCACCGAGCGCTCAATGACCACCTTGTCGAGCGCCTCCATGAGCATGAGGTACTCTTTCAGCGTCACCGGGATCTTGGCTTCCCGAAGCTCGGTGAAAAAGCGCATGAACATGGCAGGCTTCCCTAATAGGGGGACGAACGATTGTTTGATCCTGCGAAGATGGAGCCCCGCGCGCCGTCTGTCCAGTATGGCGCGACCGCGCAGGCATAAAGAGCTTCGGCCTGGTTAGGGGCGCGGGCGGCCACGTCTTCCCGGCCGGGCTCGCCGGCAAGGCCGATCAGGCCGTGGCGCGCGCCTCGACTTCGCGAAGCTTGCGCCAAACCGTCATGCGCGAAACGCCGAGCCTGCGGGCGATCTCGACCGGGCCGACGCCGGCCGCCTGGAGGGCGCGTATTTCGTCGATGGCCGATTGGCCGCGGGGCCGACGGTGCATGCCCATGGGTTCCACAGACAGCACGGCCTGGAGGGCTGCGCGCAGCGCGCGGCCGCCTTCGCCTTCACTGCAGATTTCAGGTTCGACGATGTACAGACTGGCGCCGCGTTCCTCGAGCTTGTCGATCACGTCGAGGACATTGCGACTGGATCCGGCCAGGTGTTCAAGCCGGGTCACGACGAGTTGGTCGCCCTCGCCAATGAAGTCGAGGATCGAGGTCAGAACCGTGGACTCGTCGGTCATCGGGCCGGCGGGCTCCTCAGCCCGGACCACATGACACCCGATTGCTTTCAACGTCGCCGTATCGTCCGGCGACCGTTCGTCACGCAGCCGGACATATCCAATTCTCAACATCCCACCCGTCGCTTTCAGCTACTGCGATGATTGCCGCCAAACTCGCAAAAGCTGGCGGTTCCGTCAAAGCGTAGAACCTTAAATCGCCGCAATAATTCTCCGATTATCGGCGCTCACTTAGCTTTGCTCGCAATGCGAGCAGCCATTCCGGCGGAATTGTTAGAAAACCTATCCGCAGGCCGCCTCAGAATGAACTCCAGGTCTGTCGTCGAGCCGACATTGAATCCGTACTCGCCGACCTTTTCGAAACCCGCCCGGCGATAGAATCGCTGAGCGCCACGATTTTCCGACCAGACTCCGATCCACAGATCGCGCGGTTCGCCATCTTCCATCCAGTCCAGGGTCTCCGAAAACAGCCGCCCGCCGAGGCCTCCGTTCTGGAAGGCCTTCCGGAGGTAGAAGCGCTTAAGTTCGCGACAGCTTGATGTGACCTCCGGATGCGGAAGTTCGCAGGGGCCGCACTGAGCGTAGCCGACCGCCTCGCCTCCGGCCTCCACCAGCCACAGCGCCTTGGCCGGATCGGCCAGATCCGCAGCCATCGCCTCGACCGCATAGGCCTCCAGCAGGAAGGCGGCGAGGTCGGCGGGATCATAGAGGTGCGCGAAGGTCTCGCTGAAGGTCGTGGCGGCGAGGTCGGCGAGGACGGGAGCGTCGGCGGGGCCCGCGCGGCGGATGGTGATCTCGGTCATTCGGCTTGGAGCGATTTCGGGGTTAGGATCGATTCTGATGACTGTCGCGCTCTACACCCATGCGGACATGCTCGACCATCGCCCGGGCGCCAACCACACCGAGCGGCCCGAACGGCTGACCGCGGTGATCGACGCGCTGAGCGACGCCTCCGACCTCGACCTCGAACCGCGCGATGCGCCCCTGGTGGCGCCGAGCGACCTCGCCCGGGTCCACATGCCCATGTATGTGCAGGCCATCTTCGACGCCGCTCCCCGCCAGGGGATGCTGATGCTGGACGAAGACACCTACATGTCGCCGGGCAGCCTGAACGCCGCGCGGCGCGCCGCCGGATCGGTTGTCCAGGCGGTGCGGGATGTGGCGGCCGGGCAGCAGCAACGGGCCTTCTGCGCCGTCCGCCCGCCGGGCCACCATGCCGAGCCGCACAGACCGATGGGGTTCTGCATCTTCTCCAACATCGCGGTCGCCGCGCGGGTCGCCCAGTCCCGCGGACTGAAGCGCATCGCCGTGGTGGACTTCGACGTCCATCATGGGAACGGCACCCAGGCGGCCTTCGCCGGCCACGAGGACCTGTTCTTCGCCTCGGTGCAGCAGTGGCCGATGTGGCCGGGCACCGGGCACCCGGACGAGCTGGTTCCAGACAATATCAAGAACGCCGTGGTCCCGCCCGGCGCGCCAGCTGAGGAATGGCGAAAGGCTTTCGAGAGCCTGATGCCCCATGTCGACGCCTTCGCCCCGGACCTGGTCCTGATATCGGCAGGCTTCGACGCCCATGCCTACGATCCGGTCGGCGACGCCTTCCAGAACCTGGAGGCGGCGGACTTCGACTGGGCCACGCGCGCCATCGCCTCGGTGGCGCGAAAGCACAGCCAGGGACGGATCGTCTCCTCCCTGGAGGGCGGCTACGGCCTGGAGGCGCTGGGCCGTTCGGCCCTGGCTCACGTTCGCGCGTTGTCCGCCGCCTAACCTCAGGCGCCCCGTTGCAGGGCGCGGCGGGCCTCTCTAGGTTGCTCGCTCACCTCCAGGAACCGACATGGCCGACGCCGCAGACATCGATGGGCTCTCGTTCGAGCTGGCCCTGGCCGAGCTTGAGAAGATCGTGGCCCAGCTTGAGTCCGGCCAGGCGCCCCTTGAGCAATCCATCGAGCTCTATGAGCGCGGCGCCAAGCTGAAGGCGCACTGCGAATCCCGCCTGGAGGCCGCACGCCTGCGGGTGGAAAAGATCGTCATGGGCGCCGACGGCGCGCCGGGGGTCGAGGCGGCGGAATTCAACTGATGCCCGAGCTGGCCCACCGCGTGACCGAGGCCGCCGACCTGGTCACCGTCGCGCTGGATGAACTCCTGCCCCGCGCCGAAGGCCCGGAGGCTCGGCTGACCGAGGCCATGCGTTATGCGGCGCTGGGACCGGGCAAGCGCCTGCGCCCGTTCTTCGCCATCGAAACCGGCAAGATGTTCGACCTGGACGAGCGTCCGGTGCTGCGCGCGGCCTGCGCGGTGGAGTGTGTCCACGCCTATAGCCTGGTCCACGACGACCTGCCCGCCATGGACGACGACGACACCCGACGCGGCCGTCCGACGGTGCATGTGGCCTATGACGAAGCCACCGCCATCCTGGCCGGTGACGCCCTTCAGGCCGCGGCCTTCGAGATCCTCGCCCACCCCGACACCCACAAGGACGGCAATGTCCGTTCCGAGATGCTGCTGCGTCTGGCTCAGGCCTCGGGCGCCAGGGGCATGTGCGGCGGCCAGATGATCGACCTGCTGGGGGTCCGTGACGACCTGGGCGCCGTGGCCCGCATGCAGCGCCTGAAGACCGGCGCCCTGATCGCGGTGTCCTTCGAGTTGCCGCTGATCATGGCCCATGCCGGCGAGGGCGAGCGCCACGCCCTGATGGGGTTCGCGCAGGACCTGGGGCTGGCCTACCAGATCGTCGATGACCTGCTGGACCACGACGGCGAGGACGCCGTGCTGGGCAAGAAGGCCGGCAAGGACGCCGCCAAGGGCAAGACCAACTACGTCACCTTGCTCGGCGCCGAAGCTGCGCGGGAGCGGCTGAATCTGCTGATCGAGCAGACCAAGGCGCACCTCGACCCCCTCGGTCCGCGGGCTGAATTCCTGCGAGCCAGCGTGGATTTCGTGCTAGAGCGCCGAAACTGATTTCAAGAGATTTGTCCGCGTAACATGCCGCCAAGCACGCCTCTGCTCGACAAGATCGCCTCGCCCGCTGACACGCGTGGGTTCAATGCTTCGGAGCTGAAGCAGCTCGCAGATGAACTGCGCGCCGAGATGATCGATGTCGTGTCGCAAACCGGTGGGCATTTCGGCGCGGGCCTGGGCGTGGTGGAGCTGACCGTGGCCCTGCATCATGTCTACGAGACCCCGGCCGACATCCTGATCTGGGACGTCGGCCATCAGGCCTATCCGCACAAGATCCTGACCGGCCGCCGCGACCGTATCCGCACCCTGCGCCAGGGCGGCGGGTTGTCGGGTTTCACCAAGCGGACCGAGAGCGAATACGATCCCTTCGGCGCGGCCCACGCCGCCACCTCGATCTCGGCGGCGCTTGGCTTCTGCGCGGCGCGCGACGCGAACGGCAGGGACAATCGGGTCGTGGCGGTGATCGGGGACGGCTCGATGAGCGCCGGCATGGCCTATGAGGCGATGAACAACGCCTGCGAGACGACGGGTCAGCTAACCGTCATCCTCAACGACAACGACATGTCCATCGCACCGCCGGTCGGCGGAATGAGCGCCTACATGGCGCGGCTGGTGTCAGGCGGCGGCTACCAATCGCTGCGCCACCTGGGCAAGTCGATGGCCCGGGTTCTGCCCAAGGCGCTGCAGGAAGCCGCCCGCAAGGCGGAGGAATACGCCCGTGGCATGGTCACCGGCGGCACCTTCTTCGAGGAGCTGGGCTTCTATTATGTCGGCCCCATCGACGGCCACGACATGGACGCCCTGGTGCCGATCCTGAAAAATGCGCGCGAGATCAAGGACCGCCCGGTCCTGGTCCACGTCGTGACCCAGAAGGGCAAGGGCTACGCCCCGGCTGAGAGCGCCGACGACAAGCTGCACGCGGTGGTTAAGTTCGATGTGGTGACCGGCCAGCAGGCCAAGTCCGCCCCGATCGCCCCGCAATATACCAAGGTCTTCGCCCAGGAACTGATCAAGCACGCCCGGATCGACCCGAAGATCATCGCCATCAACGCCGCCATGCCCTCGGGCACGGGGCTCGACGTGTTCGGCAAGGAATTCCCCGACCGCACCTTCGACGTCGGCATCGCCGAGCAGCATGCGGTGACCTTCGCCGCAGGGCTTGCCGCCGATGGCATGAAACCCTTCTGCGCCATCTATTCGACCTTCCTGCAGCGTGGCTACGATCAGGTGGTCCACGACGTGGCGATCCAGCGCCTGCCGGTGCGGTTCGCCATGGACCGAGCGGGTCTGGTGGGGGCTGATGGCCCGACCCACGCGGGGTCCTTCGACATCGGCTTCATGGGTGCGCTGCCGGGCATGATCCTGATGGCGCCCTCCGACGAAGCCGAGCTGGCCCATGCTGTCGCCACCGCCGTGGCCATCGACGACCGTCCCTCGGCCTTCCGCTATCCGCGCGGTGAGGGCGTGGGTGTCGCCATCCCCGACCTTGCCGCACCCCTGGAGATCGGCAAGGGCCGTGTCGTGCGCGAGGGAACCACGGTCGCCATCCTGTCGCTGGGCACCCGTCTTACCGAGAGCCTGAAGGCGGCCGACCTGCTGGGCGCACGGGGCTTCTCCACGACGGTGGCCGACGCCCGTTTCGCCAAGCCGTTGGATATCGAATTGCTGCTGCGCCTGGCGCGTGAGCATGAGGCACTGATCACGGTTGAAGAGGGCTCCATGGGGGGCTTCGGCGCCTTTGTCTTGCAGGCGCTCGCCGAGCACGGCGCCCTGGACCGCGGCCTGAAGGTGCGCACCCTGGTGCTGCCCGACATCTTCCAGGACCACGACAAGCCTGAGATCATGTATGCTCAGGCGGGCCTCGACGCCGAGGGCATCGTGCGGGGCGCTCTGAACGCCATGGGCGTGGACAATGTCTCCGCCGCCGGCGCAGGACGCCGGGCCTAAAGGTCTATTTGCAGGCGCTCAGGAACGGTCGGACCTGCTTCAGCGGGACCGGCGGCGCGCTCTTGGTTTCACCGAGCCCTGACAGGGTGATGGCGCCGGTCTGCTTGAAGGCGGCGATCACCGGGGCTCGGGTGGCGACCTCGGCCGACAGCAGCGAGCCGCCGTTGAGATCGTCGGCGGTGGCCTGCCCACGCAGGGTGGCCGAGGCCAGGCCGGAGGCGAGGGTGACGCTGGCGGGCCAGGGGGCCGGGCGGCCGATCCTGTCCACCCAGACGTCACTCTCCAGCCGATCGGCGAGCCGGGCGCTGACCGGGAAGGAGGCGGTGACCTGGCCAGTCCCGCGCGGGCAGCGCAAGGTGGCGACCACATCATCGGAATTGGGGGCGCCATAGATCAGGGCCACCTCAGGCAGGGTCTTGTCGTTGGACAGGGTCCAGGCACGGCCGTCCTGGGCCTGGGCGGCGGTGGCGGTCAGCAACAGCAGGGCGAGAGCAAGCTTCATGGCGCCAAGCTAGCACCGCCTTCGGGCATGCTCTAGGCGCGGCAGGAGGCGAAGAAGTCGTTCACGGTCCCGCGTTCCGCGCCGCTAACGGGCATGGGCGTCTTGCGGCCGTTGGCGACGACGGACAAATCACCGCTGGCGGCGAAGCTTGCGAGCGTGGGGTCTGTCACGGGAGCCTTGGCTTCAACATAGACCGCGCCTTCGCCCATGCCGGGGGTGGTCTCGGCGGCGAGGCGGCTGTTGTAGTGCTTCGAAGCCAGGTTGATGGCGTCGGATGGCGCGTCCATCGGGGTGTTCATGGAGACCAGGACCTGACCCGAGCGGGGCTGGCAGGTCATCATGATCAGGACATTGTCGCTCTGCGGCTGGCCGTAGGCGAGCTTGGCGCCCTCGCCCTCGGCGTGGTCCAGGGACCAGGCCATGCCCGGCAGGCCGCTCTGGCCCTGGTGGGCGCAGGACGCCAGTAGGCAGGAAATGCCCAGTCCGATGATCGCGCGGCGTTTCATGAGCAGGACGCTCCCTTCCAGGGGGAAACGCCGCCGCGCGCTTAAGGTTTCAACGTCGATCAGAACGGCTGGAAGCGCTCCACGAGCGACTGCATGACCGGCGTTTTCTGCACCCGGCTGATGTCCCCACGGCCGCCGTAGCTGATGCGCGCCTCGGCGATCTGGGTGTGCTTGATGGTGTTGGACGACGATATGTCCTCGGGCCGCACGATGCCCGCGACGGTGAGCTGGCGCAGCTCGGCGTTGGTGCGCACCTCCTGGGTGCCCTGGATCACCAGGTTGCCGTTGGGCAGCACGGCGGAAACCACCGCGGCGATGGTGAGTGAGATCTTCTCCGAGCGGGTCACGGCGCCGGACCCGGTGTTGGACATCGCGGAGTTGGTCTCAATCCCGGCGGCCAGGTCGGTCCCCGGCGGCAGCAGGCGGCCGAGGCTGCCCGACAGGCCAAACAGCGATGGCGCGGCGGCCTCCATGCCTGAGGATCGGCGGCTGTTGGAGGCGTTCGAGGTCTGGGCGCTATCGTTGATGTCGATCTGGACCGTGAGGATGTCGCCGACCCGCGCGGCGCGCTGGTCGATGAAGAAGGCGCGCGCGCCCGAACGCCACAGGGAGTTGGCCGAGGCGGGTTGGCTCTGGTTGCTGGCCATATAGACCTGGTCCTGCGCCACCAAGGCGGAGGGATAGCCCACCGGCGCGAGAGTTGGGCCGACCACGGCTTCCTTGACGGTGGAGCAGGCGGCGAGCGGGATGAGGGCGGCGAGGGCGAGGGCGGAAAGACGCATGGGACGGGTGCTTTCTAGCGCTGGGCGTACTGGGCGCGGCCCAGCGACTTGAGCTGGCCGGCGGCGGGACCGACGACGGCCTGACCGGGGCCGCTGGCGGTAGCCTGGATGATCTTCTTGGACGCGGTGTTCTGCACCGCGACGGTGTCGCCGATGCCCGCAACGCCCATCGCCTTGCCCTCAAGGGACAGGCTGACGCCGCCGGCCTCGTAGACCACCATGACGGCGTCGCCGGCCCTGATCACCTGCGGCGCGGAGACGTCCCGTACCGAGACGGCGGCGCCGGCGCGGAGCGGACGCTTGGCAGCCATGCCGATCACGGCATCGGCGTCGCGGGGCGCATCCATCGGCGCCGCGGCGGCCTTGGCCCAGACCACGTCCTGCGGCTGGACCATCTCGCCAGCGGACAGGCTGCGGGCATAGGTGAGGACTTCGACATTGCCCCGGACCGCGAGGGGGCTGGAGCCGCCGTCGGCTCCGGCGCGGACGACGATGCGGCGGATGCCCTCGGCGTTGGCCCAGTCGAGGCCGGCGCGGCGGGCGGCGAGCTGCACTGCGCCGGCGTCCAGGACGGCGGTGGTTCCGGGCCGGGTCGCCACCGCGATCCTGCCGGACGCGCCGGCGCCATCGAACAGGTCCGACAGGGTGATGAGGCCGTCGCCGTCGAGGGTTTCGGACTTCAGGGTCACGGCCTGGCCGGCGATGGCCGGGGCCGCGGCGAGGGACAGGACGGCGGCCAGGATCAGGGGGCGCATCAGCCTAGCCCTTCAACTGGTTGGCGGCCTGCAGCATCTGGTCGGCCGAGGAGATGACCTTGGAGTTCATCTCATAGGCGCGCTGGGCCACGATCAGCGAGGTGATCTCGGTGACGGCGTCGACGTTAGAGGCCTCGGTATAGCCCTGCAGCAGGGTGCCGAAGCCGGTGGAGCCCGGCGTGCCGGTGTTGGCCGCGCCCGAGGCGCCGCTCTCCATGAACAGGTTGTCGCCGATGGCTTCCAGGCCGCCCTCGTTGACGAAGGTGGCCAGCTCCAGGGTGCCGACGGTTTCCGGGGTGGTGGCGCCGGCCTTGGTCACCTGCACCTGGCCGGACTTGGAGATGATCACGTCGGTGGCGTCGCCGGGGATCGTGATGGCCGGCTGTAACTGGTAGCCGTCCTCGGTGACGAGCTGCCCCTGGTCGTTGAGCGACAGGTTGCCAGCGCGGGTATAGGCGGTCTCGCCGGAGGGCTTGAGCACCTGGAGGTAGCCGCGACCGTCGATGGCCACGTCATAGCGGTTTCCGGTGGCGGTCATCGAGCCCTGCTCGGTGATGCGGTAGACCGAGCCGGCCTTCACGCCGCCGCCGACCTGGACGCCGGTGGGGACGATGGTGCCCTGATCCGACGACTGCGCTCCGGCCCGTTCCAGGGTCTGGTAGAGCAGGTCCTGGAACTCGGCCCGCTGGCGCTTGAAGCCGACGGTGTTCATGTTGGCGATGTTGTTGGAGATCACCTCGACATTGAGCTGCTGGGCAGCCATGCCGGTGGCGGCGGTGCGAAGTGCTTGCATCTCTTAGACTTTCCTTACTGCGCCTTGCCCATGCGCTCGATCGAGCGGCGGGACAGGTCGGCGTTGGAATCCATCATCTTGGCCATCGACTCGTAGGCCCGCGTCACTTCCATCATCCGCGTGATCTCGAGGACGGTCTTGACGTTGGAGCTCTCCAGCATGCCCTGGTGAACGCGGGCGTCCGGGGCGGGCTGGGGCTGGGCGTTCGAGGTGTTGCGATAGAGGTTGTCCCCGGTCTTCTCGAGGACCGAGAGGGTGTCGAAGCGGACCACGGCGACCTTGCCGATGCGCTCGGCGCCCTGGCTGATCGTGCCGTCGGTGGCGATGGTGACCCGACCCTTCTGGGGATCAACCGTGATCTCGCCGCCGCCCTCGTCGAGGACGGCCTGGCCGCCTTGCGTGGTGACGCGACCGGTGTCGTCCATCCGGAAGTGGCCGTCGCGCGTGTATTGCTCGCCGTCCGGCGTGGCGATCTTGAAGAAACCCATCCCCTCGACACCGAGGTCGAAGGGCGCGTCGGTCTTGCGCAGGGAGCCGGGGGTGAAGTCGCGGGCGACGCCGGAATCCAGCACGAACTTGATCGGCTTGGGCCCGCCCTGGGTCATGGCCGGAGCCCGCGGCGCGGTCTCCACCATCAGACTCTCGACCTTGAAGCCGGTGGTGTCGGCGTTGGCGATATTGTTGGCCACGATGTCGAGCTCGCGGCGCAGCGTTAGCTGCCTCGACAGTCCGACATAAAGAGCGTTGTCCATCGACGTGCTCGAACCCTTAACCTGCGACACTTTCGTCGAAGGGATGACTGCAAGCTTCGGGCCAGTCTGAAAAGGCAATAAAAACAATTGATAAGAAGGTTAACAAAAGCTTTTCGGCGTATTTTGCCGGGCAGGCTTGGACCGCGCTCGTCACCCCCAAAAAAACCAGTCCTTAACCATGTCGGCCGCACACAGAGGGGATAGATTCTAAGGAGCCGCGCACGTGGCCAAGGACAAGGTCAAGGAAGTCCCGGCCGGCGAAGCCGTCGAGGGCGAGGACGGCGAAGGCGCTTCGGCCAAGAAGAAGCTGCCGATGAAGATGATCATCATCGGCGCCGTGGCCGCGGTTCTGGTGCTGGGCGGTGGCGGAACCGCCGCCATGATCTTCCTGAAGCCCAAGCCCGACGAAGCTCACGGCAAGGCCGACGCCCACGGCAAGGAAAAGAAGAAGGAAAAAAAGGGCGAGAAGGGCGCGGAGGTTAAGACCATCGGCACCGTCGCCGAGGGGCCGGAGGGCGTCCTGTTCTACACCATGCCCAATGTCGTGGTGAACATGCAGACGGCCGACGGTCGCGCCACCTTCCTGAAGCTAAAGCTCACCCTGGAAGTCCCCGACCAGGAGACAGTGGACTTGCTGGAGCCCAACATGCCGAGGCTCCAGGACATGTTCCAGACCTTCCTGCGCGAGCTGCGCCCCGAAGATCTGCAGGGCAGCCAGGGGTCCTACCAGCTGCGGATGGAGATCCTGCGGCGGGTAAACCTTGTGATCGCCCCGTCAAAAGTAAATGCCGTCCTCATTGAGGAGATGTTGATCAACTAGGGCCTATCCCTGGTCGACGTATCCCATGGACGAAGAACTCGAAAACCAGAACGCCGCCGAGGGCGAGGATTGGGCTGACACGGAGCAATCCGGCGACAGCATGATCGGCTCTGAGCGCATCCTCAATCAGGATGAGATCGACAGCCTGCTGGGCTTCGATCTCTCCGATGAGGAGGCGGCTGAGCGCTCGGGCATTCGCGCGATCATCAACTCGGCGCTCGTCTCGTACGAACGCCTGCCGATGCTGGAAATCGTCTTCGACCGCCTGGTGCGGTACATGACGACCAGCCTGCGGAACTTCACCTCCGACAACGTCGAGGTCAGTCTCGACAACATCTCCTCGATCCGGTTCGGCGACTATCTGAATTCGATCCCCCTGCCGGCCATCCTGTCGGTGTTCAAGGCGGAGGAGTTGGAGAACTACGGTCTGCTGACCGTCGACTCCAACCTGATCTATTCCATCGTCGACGTGCTGCTGGGCGGACGTCGCGGCACCGCGGCCATGCGCATCGAGGGCCGCCCCTACACCACCATCGAACGCGTGCTCGTGCAGCGGATGGTCGAGGTGGTGCTGGCCGACGCCAAACTCGCCTTCGAGCCCCTGACCCCGGTGACCTTCACCCTGGACCGCCTGGAGACCAACCCGCGTTTCGCCGCCATCGCCCGACCGCCGAACGCCGCGATCCTGGTCAAGCTGCGGGTGGACATGGAAGATCGCGGCGGCCGCATCGAACTGCTGCTGCCCTACGCCACTCTCGAACCGATCCGGAAGATGCTGCTGCAGCAGTTCATGGGTGAGAAGTTCGGCCGCGACAACATCTGGGAAGGCCACTTGGCCACCGAGCTCTGGACCACCCAGATGGAAGTCCGAGCCGTCCTGGATGAGCAGCAGATCAGCCTGAAAGAGGTGCTGAACCTCGAGGTCGGCCAGACCATCATGCTCAACGCCACCCCCGACAGCCTTATCGAGCTGCGGGCCGGAACCATCCCACTCACCCGGGGCCGCATGGGCCGCCGCAATCATCACATCGCCGTTCGTGTGGAGGCGCCGCTGACGCCCCACGCGCGGCGCGCCATTCAGAGTCTGAAATGAGCCTGATCGCCCTTGGGATGAACCTGATGCTTGCTGGCCTGCTGGCCGCCGCCCTGATGATGGGCTTCCGCCTCAACGGTCGGCTCAAGCACCTGCGCGACAGCCATGATGGCTTCGCCAAGGCCGTGGCCGAGCTGGACGTCGCCGCCGCCCGCGCCGAGCAGGGCCTCGCCGACCTGCGCGCGGCCACCGATGAAGCCACCGACGCCCTGGCCGACCGCATCGAGAAGGCGCGCGCCCTGACCGCCAAACTGGACCGCCAACTGCAGGGCGCGCCCGCCGCAGCCCCGACCCATTCCGACCGCGCCGAACGCATGGATCGTTCTGAGCGCATGGACCGGGCCGAGCGCATGGCGCGGGCCGAGCGCGGCGCGCCGATCCCCTTCCGCCGCGAGGTGGTCGAGGTGGATGAGGAGGACGTGGCGCGCGTCACACATCGCCTGGGCGCCCTGCTGTCGGCGGCCCGTGAGCCCCGCATCCGTCCGGAACCCGAGCGGTTCGCCCGTCCCGATATCGCCCCCACGCGCCAACGTCCCCGCTTTGAAGACGACCTGTTCGACGGCCCCACCGATCGCGTGGCCGCCGGTGGAGCCCGCCGATGAAGAATATCCCTCGCATACTCCCCTTGGTTGGCATCGCCGCCGCCGGGGTCCTGGCGGTCAACGCCATGGCTGGCGCCAGGTCGCTTCCCGAGATGTTCTCCGGTGCAAGGGCCTTCGCCGAGGAAGCCGCCAAGCCGCTGAAGGGCAAGAGCGCAGAGGGTGAGGGCGCCAAGACGCCGGACGCCACGGTGGGCGTCGAAGGCGCGGCTGTCGGCTCGGCCCTCGACGCTTCGTCCCTGTCGCTGGCGCCCAAGCCGCCGCCCGCCGTCTGCGCCCCCACCGCCGCCGAACTGGCCAAGGAAGCCGGCCTGTCGCCCGCCGAACTGCAGATCCTGCAGAGCCTCGGCTCGCGCCGGGGGCAGTTGGACAAGCGCGAAGAGGACCTGGACGTTCAGCTCGCCCTGCTGGCCGCCGCCGAGGCCAAGCTCGACGCCAAGGTGAAGACCCTCACCGGGCTGAAGGGCGACATGCAGGCTCTGCTGAACCAGGCCGATGGCAAGGAGCAGGCCGAGGTTGACCGCTTGGTGAAGGTCTTCGAGGGCATGAAGGCGAAGGACGCCGCGCCCCGCATGGTCATGCTGGACGACTCCGTGCGCCTGCCCATCGCGGGAAAGATGAAGGAACGCGCGCTGTCGGCCATCCTGGCCGCCATGCCGCCGGCCGAGGCCAAGCGCCTGACCGAAAGCCTGTCGCGCCGCTTCGCCGACGCCCGCAAGGTCGCCGCCTCCGCCGAGGGGGCTGCGTCCAACGCCGCGGCCAATGCGGCAGCGCCGAAACAGGCCTCGATCGACCCCACTGCCGAACCGGCTCCGGCCGCAAAGGCCGCGCCGAAGAAGGTGGCGGCCCGCAAGCCCGCACCGAAGAAGGCGCCGGTGAAGCAGGCCGCCGCAGCCCCCGCTCCGTCGCCCGCCGCGCCGGCCGCGGCGGCTCCGCCGACAGCCGGCTAGTCCATTGAGCCTGCGTCAGGCCCTTCACTCCAGCGTCGCGGCGATCTGCATCGTCGGCGTGATCGCGCCCGCGGGCGCGGCCGCGCCAACGACCCCTCAGGTCGCGCCGCGGAGCCCGCTGGACGTGCGTGTCGCCCGGTCCCGCGACTTCTCGCGGATCGAACTGCAATGGGCGGGTGGCGCGCGGGCCATCACCAAGCGCGACGGCCAGGTCCTGACCCTGAAGTTCAACCGGGACGCCAATCCCGACATCACCCGCCTGCGGGTTGATCCTCCAAGGTGGCTGAAGACCGCCGAGGCGCGCCACTCTGGTGGTGGGCTGGAACTGATCCTGACCCTGGACGAGAACGCCGAGGCGAAGGTCGGGAACGCCGATGGCGCCACCTATATCAACCTCTTCGAACGTCCGCCGCCGCCAGAGACCAGCCTCGCCGAGACCGCGGGGCCGATCACCGCGCCCGAGCCGCCGCGTCCTGATCCGACGCCCGCCAGCGGGGTCGTGGCGATGGACGCCAAGCTGGTCAACGGCCAGGTCCTGCTGACCTTCCCCTGGGCCAATCCGAACGGCGCGGCGGTGTTCCGGCGGGGTGACGCGATCTGGGTGGTGTTCGATGCGCCGGCCGACCTCGACGTCTCCAAGGCCCCTCGGGGCCTTCGCCAGTTTTCGAAGGTGCAGAGCTTCAAGGGGGCGGACTATTCGGCCGTCCGCATCGCTGCGCCGAAGGGCACGCCCTTCTTCGCCTCGGCGCAGGGCGCGACCTGGACTGTGGCCATCGGCCCCGGCGCTCAGAACCAGAGCAGCCAAGTCCGCATCGTCCGCGACGATATCGGCGGACCCGCGGCGCTGAAGGCCGTGGTCTCCGGCGCCACCCGGACGCTGCAGGTGGGCGACCCCATCGTCGGGGATACCCTGTCGGTGGTGACCGCGCTCGGCCCCGCCAAGGGCGTGCCCAGCCGCCGCGAATACGTGCAGATGGCGGTCCTGCCATCGGCTCAGGGGCTGGCGCTGGAATCCTATGTCGAGGACCTGAATCTCAGCCACCAGGGCGACCTGGTGCAGATCGGCCGACCGGCGGGTCTGACCCTCTCGCCGGCTTCGGCCGGTGTCGAGCGGGCAGAAGCCGATCTCGGGGCCCCGCAGCCGGCCGGGATGCCGGCCATGATCGACTACGCCAACTGGCCCAAGACCGGCCCCGGCGGCTTCCTGGTCCGCTACAATTCCCTGCTCAACGCCTCCATGGAGGAGGCCGGCAAGGGCCGCGACGCGCCTGTGGCCGCGCGCATGGCCCTGGCCCGCTTCCTGGTGGGCTCGGAACTCTCCTTCGAGGCCATCGGGGTGCTTAACGACACCGCCCGTACGCACCAGGATCTGCTGGATGATCCGGAGTTCCGCGGCCTGCGCGGCATCGCCCGGGTCATGGCCCGGCGCTACAAGGAGGCGGAGGCTGACTTCTCCGCTCCGATCCTGGCCGACGATCCGTCAGCCGCCCTATGGCGCTCCTACATCGCCGCCCAACTGGCGCAGTGGCCCGAGGCGCGCAGCCAGTTCGCCGCCGGGGCCGAGGCCTTCGATCAGTTCTCCCCCACCTGGAAGGCCCGGTTCGCTCGCGCCGACGCCGAGGCCGCCTTGGCGCTGGGCGACATCGATGGCGCCGACGCCCGCATCAAGCTGGCCCTGATGGATCGAACCGCGCCGCTGGAGGAATTGGCGACCCGGCTGGTCCAGGCGCGTGTCGTGGAAGCCCAGGGCCATCCGGACCGGGCCCTGCGCATCTATGCCGCCGTCACCAGCGCGCCGGTGGAGTCACTCTCGGCGCCCGCCCTGTTGCGCGCCACCCAAATCCGCCTGGCGTCGGGAAAGATCACCCCGGTTCAGGCCGCCGACGTGTTCGATGGCCTACGCTATCGCTGGCGTGGCGACTCCACCGAATTGGAGACCATCCGAGCGCTTGGGCAGCTCTATCTGGACCAGGGCCGTTACCGCGAGGCGCTGGAGGCGCTGCGGTCGGCGGGCCAGCGGCTGCCGGACCTACCCGAAGCCCTGCAACTGCAGAATGATCTGGCGGGCGCCTTCCGCGGCCTGTTCCTCAGCGGCGTCGCCGATGGCCTGGAGCCGATCCAGGCGCTCGCCCTCTTCTACGACTTCAAGGAACTCACGCCCCTGGGCGCCGACGGTGACCAGATGGTGCGCAAGCTGGTCCGCCGGCTGGTGGACGTCGATCTGCTGGACCAAGCCGCCGATCTCCTGAAGTACCAGGCTGACAATCGCCTGGACGGGGTGCCCCGCGCCCAGGTGGCCACAGACCTGGCCGTCATCTACCTGATGGACCGCAAACCGGAGAAGGCGCTGCAGGCTATCAACAGCTCGCGCACCACCATCCTGCCCACCTCGCTGAACGTCGAGCGCCGCCTGGTGGAGGCGCGCGCCCTGATGAACCTCGGCCGCCTTGATGCGGCCCTGGAGGTTATCGAGCGCGACACCTCGCGAGAGGGCGCGGACCTGCGCGCCGAGGTGGTCTGGAAGAAGAAGGACTGGGCCGGCGCCGGCATCCTGTTCGAGAAATCCCTCGCCGACCGTTGGAAGTACCCAGGTCCGCTCGCGGCCGAGGATGAGGGCAAGCTGCTCCGTGCCGGCGTCGCCTACAGTCTGGCGGGTGACGATGGCGCCCTGTCGCGCCTGCGGGAACGCTACCAGGGCTTCGCTGACCAGGCCCGCAACCCCGACGCCCTGCGCGTTGCGCTGTCAGGCGTGCAGGAGGGGCGGCTCGGCGTCGCCGACTTTGGCCGCATCAGCGCCGACAACGAGGCCTTCGCCGGCTGGGTGGCCAAGATGAAGGTGAGGTTCCGCGAGCGTCCCGCGCCGGTGGGCCTGCGCACCGCCGCCGCGCCGACACCCGCCAAGACGGCTCAGGCTGGGGCTGCCACGCCGAAGGGCTAATTAGCCGCCGCCGGCCCCGCGCTGGAAACTCTCCACCAGACTGCCCGCCACCAGCCGCCAGCCGTCCACCAGGACGAAGAAGATCAGCTTGAAGGGCAGGGACACCACCACCGGCGGCAGCATCATCATACCCATGCTCATCAGCACGCTGGCCACCACCAGGTCGATCACCAGGAAGGGGATGAAGAGCAAGAAGCCGATCTCGAAGGCGCGTTTCAGCTCCGAGATCATGAAGGCGGGGGTGACCACGCGGATGGGGATTTCCTGCAAGTTCCGCGGTCGCTCGATCTTGGAGAGCCGCACGAAGAGGGCCAGATCCTCGCGATCCACCTGGGTGAGCATGAAGGTCTTCAAGGGTTCGCTGGCGGCGTCGAAGGCCTGGGGCAGCTCGATCTGCTGCTCGAGCAACGGCTTGATCCCCTCGTCATAGGATTTCTGCATCGTCGGGCCCATGACGATGGCCGAGAGGAAGATGGCCAGGCTGATGATCACCGCATTGGGCGGGCTCTGCTGCAGGCCCAGCGCCGTGCGCAGCAGGGACAGGACCACCACGATCCGCACGAAGGAGGTGGTCATGATGACGATGGAGGGCGCCAACGACAGGACCGTCAGCAGGCCCATCAACTGGACGACCCGCTCGGTGAGCCCCGCCCCGGTGCCCAGATTGATGTTCACCGCCTGGGCCAGGGCCGTGGCGGGAAGGATCAGGCTGCCCAGGGTGATCAGGGCCGACAGCAGGAAGGCGCGGCGCCAGTCCTCGGCGCGCAGGGCGGTGATGGATTTCAGCATCGCGACCATCAGGCGCGGCCCTTCTTCACGGGCGGAAGGACCTGGCCCTCGCCCAGCAGCAAAAGTCGCTCCTCCCCATCGCAGGAGATCAAGACCAGGCGCCGCGCGGGGTCGAGCACAAGGCTCTCCACCACCGCAAGCCGGCGTTCCTTTCGGCCTGTGGCGGCGGTGAAGCGCGCCATGGCTTCGGGTCCGAAGCGGCGCAGGGCCACGGCGCCCAGGCCCACGAGTCCCAGGGTGATGGCCAGGGCGAACACGGCCCGGGCGAAGTTAGCGAGGTCCATCGCGATGAGACGGTGAGGAGGCGGCCGGCCGAAAGCGCCGGTCAGGGCCAGAAGTGCCGCAAGGGTCTTAAGGAGCGATTAACCCTATTTATTCACCATGTTTCCCATGGATATCGGCGACATCCCCCTGTTCTCGATGCTGCGCGGTCGGATGGGTTACCTGTCCGAGCGTCAGAAGCTGATCGCCCAGAATGTCGCCAACTCAGACACCCCGGGCTTCTCCCCCAAGGACCTGAAGCCCTACGATTTCGCCGCCCAGATGAAGGCCGCCAGCGCGGGCGGCGGCGCCGGCAGGATCGCGGTGACCCAGCCGGGCCACATGCTGCCCGTCAGCCAGCGCAACGGACATGCCAGCACGTTCAAGTCCAAGGTCGCCAAGGACTCCGAGACTACGCTCGACGGCAATTCCGTCGTCCTGGAGGAGGAGATGATGAAGATGTCGGACGCCCGCATGAGCTACGAGGCGGCGGTCGGCTTCTACCAGAAGTCCCTCAACCTGTTGCGGATGGCCGCGCGGGCGCCAGGGAAATAGAGGCGAGATAGATGCCCGACATCAAGCCCGTCAGCGGCGTCGCCCAGGCGATCGCCACCTCCGCCCTTCGCGCCCAGCAGGGCCGCATGCGGATTATCGCCGAGAACATGGCCAACGCCGGCTCCACCTCGAAGGTCGCCGGCGGCGACCCCTATCGCCGCCAGGCCCCGGTCTTCACCGCGGTCAAGATCGACGGCGGCATGGGGGTTCGGATGAGCCGGGTCGAGCAGGACATGAGCGACTTCAAGACCGAGTACGACCCCGGCCACCCTTCGGCTGACGCCAAGGGCTACGTGAAGACTCCTAACGTCAACACCCTGGTCGAGGCCCTGGACATGAAGGAGGCCCAGCGGGCCTACGAAGCCAACCTAAATGTGATCGAGACGGCGCGCGCCATGGAGACGCGCACCCTCGATCTGCTGAAGCGATAGGATCCTAGGCCATGATGACCGCGCTCGCCGCCGCCCAAGCCTACGCCTCCACCCAAGGGATCGGGGGCGCCAAGCCGGCCGCCGCATCCGCCGCCGAGGGCGGCCTCGACTTCGGGGCGCTGGTGAAGTCGGCCATGACCGACGCCATGCAGGCCTCCAAGCATGCGGAAAATCAGATCAAGGCCAATGTCGCGGGCAAGGCCGAGCTGATCGACGTGGTGACCTCGATCTCGGCGGCCGAGGCCAGCCTGGAGACCGTGATGGCGGTCCGCGACCAGGTGATCAGCGCCTATCAGGAAATCATGCGTATGCCGATCTGACCTTCGTTCGCTAAGGTCGGACATGCCTCAGACCGCGATCGAACTTTCGGCCATCGAGAAGCGCTATGCCGCCCACACCGCCCTGGCGGGGGTGAGCCTTTCCATCGCGCCCGGCGAGTTCGTGGCCCTGGTGGGGCCCTCGGGATCGGGCAAGACCACCCTGCTCAAGACCATCAACGGACTGGTCGCCCCCGATGCTGGATCGGTGCGGGTGCTGGGGGAGGACGCGGGCGTGGTCCCGGTCCACATCCTGCGCCGTCGCATCGGCTATGTGTTTCAGGAGATCGGGCTCTTTCCGCATCTGACGGTGGCCGAGAATGTCGCCATCACACCGAGGCTGCTGGGCTGGGAGCCCGCGCGGATCGCCGCGCGGATCGACAGCCTGCTGGGCCTGGTCGATCTGCCACGCGAGATGGCCAATCGTCTGCCGTCGGCGCTGTCGGGCGGCCAAAGGCAGAGGGTCGGCGTCGCCCGCGCGCTCGCCGCCGAGCCCAAGATCATGCTGATGGACGAGCCCTTCGGCGCGCTCGATCCAGTGACCCGAGACCAGCTTGGAACCGACTACCGCGCCCTGCATGAGCAACTGGGCCTGACCACCGTAATGGTCACCCACGACATGAGCGAGGCCGTGCTGCTGGCCGACCGGATCGTGGTCCTGAAGGCCGGCGTCATCGTCGCCGACGGCGCGCCGGGCCATCTCAGCGCACAGAGCCTGGATCCGGATGTGCGGGCGCTGATGGATGCGCCAAGACGGCAGGCCGAACGTCTGGCCGCCCGCCTCTCGGAGAGCGCCGCGTGAGCCCGCAACTCGCCGCCGCCTTCGACCTATTGCCGGACTACCTCGCCTGGCACGTGCTGCTGAGCGCCTGCGCGCTGGCGCTCGGCCTGATCATTAGCCTGCCGCTGGCCGTGGCGGCCAGCCGAAGTCCGCGCCTGCGCTGGCCGGTCCTGGCCTTCGCCGGCCTGATCCAGACCATTCCCAGCCTGGCCCTGCTGGCGCTGTTCTATCCGCTGTTGCTGGCGGTCTCGGCCTTGAGCCTGTCGCTGACGGGTTATGGATTCTCAGCCTTGGGCTTCCTGCCGTCACTGCTGGCGCTGACGCTCTACTCGATGCTGCCGATCCTGCGGACCGCCACCACCGGCATCCTAGGGGTCGATCCGGCCGTGCGCGAGGCCGCCGACGGGGTGGGGATGACGGCCCGGCAGAAGCTGCTTCAGGTGGAGCTGCCGCTGGCCATGCCGGTGATCATGGCCGGTGTCCGCACCGCCGCGGTCTGGACGATCGGCGCGGCGACCCTTTCCACGCCGGTGGGCCAGACCAGCCTGGGCAACTACATTTTCGCCGGGCTGCAGACCGAGAACTGGGTCAGCGTCCTGTTCGGCTGCGCCGCCTCGGCGGTGCTGGCGATGACCGCCGACCAGCTGCTGGGCCTGATCGAGACCGGCGCCGCCCGGCGCAATCGCCGGCTGATGATCGCCGGCGGGGTGGGGCTGCTGGTGGGGATCGTGGTCGCTGTCCTGCCCCTGGCCAGCTTCGGCAAGCCGGCCAGCTACGTGGTGGGCGCCAAGAACTTCTCCGAGCAGTACATCCTGGCCGAGCTGATGGCCGACCGGCTGGAGCATGCGGGCGGCACGGTGAGCCGCAAGGAGGACCTGGGCTCGGCGGTGGCCTACCGGGCGCTGGCGGCCGGCGAACTGGACGTCTATGTCGACTACACCGGCACGCTCTGGACCAACGTCCTGAACCATCAGGACAATCCGGGCCGCCAGGCGGTGCTGGACGGCCTGACGACCGAGTTGAAGGCGAGGGACGGGGTCACCGTCCTGGGCTCGCTCGGCTTCGAGAACGCCTACGCCTTCGCCATGAACGCCGACCGCGCCAAGGCGCTGGGCATCGTCAGCCTGGCCGACCTGGCCCGCGAGGCGCCGAAGCTGACCCTGGGGACCGATATCGAGTTCCTGTCGCGGCCGGAGTGGAAGGCGGTCGACGCCGCCTACGGCTTCCGCTTCAAGGCCCGGCGGTCGTTCCAGCCGACCTTCATGTATCGGGCGCTGTCGGGGGGCGAGGCCGACGTGATCTCGGCCTTCTCGTCGGACGGGCGGATCGCGGCCGACAAGCTGGTGGTGCTCACCGATCCCAAGGGGGCGCTGCCGCCCTATGACGCGGTGATCCTGGTGTCGCCGGCGCGCGCCGACGACCAGCGACTGATCGCCGCGCTGCGGCCCCTGGTGGGCTCGATCCCGGTCGCCGCCATGCAGGGCGCCAACTACAGCGTCGACCGCGACACTGACAAGGCCAGCCCGGCGGAGGCGGCGAGGGGGCTTTCGAAGTGAAGTTTGGGCGCCACGTGAAGTGGTTCTCCGACCCCCTATTCGAGTTAGCCAGATGGCTAAGTCCTGGCCGCCGGTAGCCCTTTGTTAACCATGTCTGCGCGAGATGGGGAGACGTATTCTCCCCTGTTTTCGTGAGGCTCTTCATGAACGGCGCCGAGGTTCTGGACGTCGGTCGCGACGCCATCTGGCTGACGCTGCAACTGTGCGCCCCGGTGCTGATCGTGGGCCTGATCGTGGGGGTGGGGGTCGGCCTGATGCAGGCCCTGACCCAGATCCAGGAAGCCACCCTGGTCTATGCCCCGAAGATCGTGGCCATCTTCATCTCGCTACTGCTGTTCCTGCCGCTGATGGGCGCCCTGATGAGCGGCTTCATGCGCCAGATCGCCGCCCGCATCTCGGCGATGTAAGCGGCGTGGAGTCCTACGCCACAGCCCAGCAGGTCTATGTCGGCGGACTGATCTTCGCGCGGCTGTCGGCCCTGCTGATGCTGATGCCGGGCGTCGGGGACTCCACGGTGCCGCCGCGCATCCGGCTGTCCTTCGCCTTCCTGATGACCCTGATGCTGCTGCCGGTGGTGGCCCCCAGCCTGCCCCCCGTGCCTGCCGCGATGGGGAGCATGGTCGGCGGCCTGCTCAAGGAGGTGCTGATCGGCCTGATGATCGGCACGATCCTGCGGATCTTCCTGATGGCGCTGTCCACGGCGGGAGAGATCATCTCCATCCAGACGACGCTGTCCTTCGCCCAGACCGCCGCGCCGGGCATCGCCCCCGGCTCCTCCACGGTCAGCACCTTCCTGGGACTGATCGGCCTGACCCTGATCATGTCGACGGGCCTGCACCACCTGTTCCTCAGCGCCATCGTCAAGTCCTACACGCTGTTTCCCTTCACCCGCGACCTGCCGGTGGCCGACTCCGCGACGCTGGCGGTGCAGACGGTGGCCGACTGCTTCAAGCTGGGGGTGCAGCTCTCCGCGCCCCTGCTGGTGTTCTCGCTGGTCTTCAATGTGGCGATCGGCCTGGTGGGCCGGGTCATGCCGCAGTTCCAGGTGTTCTTCGTGGCCTCGCCGCTGATGGTGATCTTCGGCCTCTCGATCCTGGCGCTCAGCCTCGGTGTCATCGGCTCCGTCTGGCTCAGCCGTTACCGCGACCTGCTCATGGTCTTCGGCGGCTGAGATGGCGGACGACAGCGATCCCGAGTCAAAAACAGAAGAACCCACAGCGGGGAAACTCAGTAAGGCGAGGGAGCAGGGCGACGTCCCCAAGACGCCGGACCTGCCGACCCTTGCCGCCTTCGCCGCCTCCGCCAGCGTGATCGCCTTCGCCGGCGGCACGCTGTCGCGCAACCTGGCGGTGGCCATGACGCCCTTCATCGCCCACCCGGACTCCATCAGCGTCCAGGGCGGCGGCAGCCAGGAGGTCCTCATGTACGTGATGAAGGCCAGTGCGCCGCTGATCCTGGGAGTGATGTTCGCCGCGGCCATCGCCGGCGCCGCCGGCAACCTGGTTCAGACCGGGCTGATGTTCACCCCCAGCAAGGTGTTCAAGTTCGACTACAAGAAGATCTCGCCGATGGCGGGGCTGAAGCGGATGTTCGGGCTCGACGCCCTGATGCAGTTCTTCAAGTCGCTGGTGAAGATCTGCCTGGTGGGCTGGATCGGCTACCTCGTGGTCAAGCCGCACATGGCCGAGTTCACCCAGCTCTCGGCCATGGACCCCCTGGCCATCCTGCCCTTCGCCGCCAAGCTGATCCGCAACCTGGCCTTCTCCATCGCCGGCTTCCTGCTGCTGATCGCCGGCCTGGACTGGTTCTGGCAGAGGCAGCGCTTCATGAAGCGCCAGCGGATGAGCAAGGAGGACCTGAAGGAGGAGTACAAGCAGACCGAGGGCGACCCCCACATCAAGGGCAAGCAGAAGCAGTTGCGCATGGTCCGCGCCCGCCAGCGGATGATGCAGAACGTGCCGGGCGCCACCGTCGTGGTCATGAACCCGACCCACTACGCCGTGGCGCTGAAGTACGAGGCCGGCGGCGAGGGCGCGCCCCAGTGCGTGGCCAAGGGCATGGACGCCATCGCCCTGCGTATCCGCAAGGTGGCCGAGGACGCCGGGGTTCCGGTCATCGTCGATCCGCCCCTGGCTCGCTCGCTCTACGCCTCGGTGGAGATCGAGGAGTTCATTCCGCAGAAACACTACGAGGCGGTGGCCAAGATCATCGGCTTCATCATGCAGAACGAGAAGAAGGCCGACGCCCCCAAGCCCAAGCCGAAGATGGCCCCCACCCGCGTCCGGGTTCCCGGATGATGTCAGCCGGGGCGCCCATCCACCGTAAAGCCGCGTAATCTCAAGGCTTCATGTATGCTGACCACCGATTCGCCGGGCCAACCCGTTCAGGGCGCCCGCCTGGAAAACCCCATGGCTGAGCCGACCGCAAAACGCCGGTTTGATCCGCTGACCGCCGCGGCGGTGGTGTTCTTCCTCATGGCTGTCGCCTTCGCCGCCGCCCCGGCCATCAACGCCGGCCCCGCGACCCTGGCCGGCCTGATGCTGCTGATCGGCCTGGCGGGCGTGGCCTGCCTGGGCCTCTTCGCCCTGCGCGGTTCGGTGGAGGCCGCCGCCGAGAGCGAGCCGGGCGCCGACAAGCTGATCGAGGCGCTGTCCGAACCCGCCGCCATCGCCGCCGCCGACGGGCGCATCCATGCCGCCAACGGCGCCTGGAAGACCGTGCTGGGCATGGCGCCGCGCCTGCCCAAGGGCGGGCCGTCGGCGGCCAGCCTGTTCTCGGCGCTCACCGCTGCGCGCCGGGGCGACACCGCCCAGGCCTCGATCCGCACCAACGGGACCGAGCACAACGCCACCATCTCGCCGCTGGGCGCCCGCCGCTTCCTGGTGCGTCTGAACGCCGGCCCCGCCGAGCCCCTGGCCCTGCCGTCGGCGGCCATGGAGGTGCTGAACGCCTTCTCGAACGCCATGCCGCCGCCGCCCAAGGTGCTGGACGCCTTCGCCGCGGCCTCGCCGTTCGGCGCGGCCCTGCTGGAGGGGGAGGACCCGTTTGAGTCCACCATCGTCGAAGCCAACCCGACCCTGGCCGCCGCGCCGGGCTATGGCGGCGTGGGCTCCACCTTCGGCGACCTGATCGAGGCCGCCAGCCGCGCCGACGCCAGCCAGCGCCTGAAGGACGGCACGGGGGGCGGCGGGGCGCTGGAAGTGCGCCTGGCCAAGGACCCCACCAAGATCGCCCACCTCTATCTGTCCAAAAGCGACGGCCGCTGGGTCGCCTATCTCGTGGACGTGTCGGAGCAGAAGCAGATCGAGCTGCAACTGGCCCAGAGCCAGAAGATGCAGGCCATCGGCCAACTGGCCGGCGGCGTGGCCCACGACTTCAACAACCTGCTCACCGCCATCTTCATGCAGCTCGACGTGCTGTCGACGCGCCATCCGGTGGGCGACCCCTCCTATGAGGGGCTGAGTGAGATCCGCTCCACCTCGACGCGGGCCGCCGACCTGGTGCGCAAGCTGCTGGCCTTTTCCCGCAAGCAGACCGTGCAGCGCGAGATTCTCGACCTGGGCGAACTGATCAGCGAGTTCGAGGTGCTGCTGCGCCGGGTGCTGCAGGAAGACGTCAAGCTGGAGACTGAGTACGGCCGCAATCTGCCCCACGTGCGGGCCGACCGGGGCCAGCTGGAGACCGCGGTGATGAACCTGGCGGTCAACGCCCGCGACGCTACCCGCATGAACGGCGGCTCCCGCGTCACCATCCGCACGGCCCGCGTCACCGAGGCCGAGGCCCATGCCCTGGGCTATCCCTCGGCCCAGGGCGAGCAGGCCCTGATCGAGGTGTCCGACGACGGCCCCGGTATTGCGTCCGACGTGGTCGACAAGATCTTCGACCCCTTCTTCACCACCAAGCCGGTGGGCGAAGGGACGGGCCTGGGCCTGGCCACCGTCTACGGCATCGTCAAGCAGTCGGATGGCTGGATCAGCGTCGACTCCAAGCCGGGCGAGGGCGCGGCCTTCCGCATCTTCCTGCCGGTTCACGCCGCCCCGGCCGTGCTGGACAAGCCGCTGGTTCCCAAGGCCACCCGCCCCGCCGCGCGCGATCTCTCCGGCGCCGGCCGCATCCTGTTCGTCGAGGACGAGGACGCCGTGCGCGGCGTCGCCGCCAAGCTGCTGCGGGCCCGCGGCTATGAGGTGATCGAGGCGGCGTCGGGCGAGGAAGCTCTGGAACTGGCCGAAGAGCACGCCGGGACCATCGACCTGATGATCTCCGACGTGGTCATGCCCGGCATGCAGGGCCCCGATCTCTTGAAACAGGCCCGCATCTACCTGGCCGGCGCCCCGGTGATGTTCATCTCCGGCTATGCCGAGGCGGAGTTCTCCAACCTGCTGGAAGGCGAGACCAACGTCTCCTTCCTGCCCAAGCCCATCGACATCAAGACGTTGGCGGAGCGGGTGAAGCAGGAGTTGCAGAAGGCGGCTTAGGGGGTGGGGTGAGCACCATAGCGGAATGGGGCGGTCACATCTTTCAGCGCGACGGGCCACGCCGCGAGGCAGGCCACGCCATGAAGTCGAAGAGGGTTGGTCACACCCTGCAAAGCCCGCCAGCGCTGACCCACGCGCAGCGCGAGCACCTGGCCGAGCTGGCGGCGCTGCCGGACGCGGGCTGGCTCGTAAGGGCAATCACCCCGAGGCTAGCCAATGGTGAAGAGAGGGGGCAAGCTGCTCGCAAAGGGGGGCTGATTGGCCGTCCATCTGGGGAATGTCGGATGAAATCTGTCCGTTCGGGCGCCTTGATAGGCCTGGGCTTGCTGTCTTGCCTTGCGGCGACATCCGCTGCCGCCCAGGTGCGGCGCGAAGCTTCTGAACTGCAAAGGCAGAACCGCGCGGTCCTCACCGCCCCGGCGCCGCACGGGTCACGGACCTTTGGGCCGGGCGAGCACGCGTTCACCGTCTGCAAAAGCGGCTGCGACCTTAGCGGCGATCCCAGTCAGCCGATTGCCGTGACTTTCGAGGTTTGGGGCGGTGGCGGCGGAGGGGGCGCCGGCACGGCTGACGGCGTCGGCGGCCGCGGCGGCGGGGGCGGCGGCGGCGGCGGGGGCTATGGCAGGACCACCATCCAGGTATGGATTCCTCCAAACCATCAGCAAAGCTACCTGGTGACAGTCGGCTCCTGGGGCGTCGGCATGGACATCGGCTCATGGACCCCCACCGATGGTGGGGCCACCCAGGTCAAGTCGCCCCTTGGCGACGTGGTTGTCCGCGCAACCGGGGGCAAGGGAGGGAGGTCTACCCTGACCGGAGGCGGACCCGGGGGTGCGCCAGGCACAGGCACAGGCGACAGTTGGTCGGGAACGGCCGGCCAAGCCGGCGGCCCGGCGGCCAACTGCAATGGCGGACCGGGGGGCTCAGGCGGCGCTGGAGGCGGTCCCGGCCGGACGGGACCTGGTTATGTCAATGATGGCGGTGATGGCGGCGCTGGCGGGTATCTTCGATATGCTCCAAACTGCACGTCCAGGCAGGAAAACTGGGGCCTGAGGCCGGGATTGAGCGGGAAGGGCGGCAAGGCCACCATCAAATGGTGAAAGCCAACTGACTTGACGACCTAGAGCCTTTTCCGATCTGATTGACTCAATCAGATCTGGTAAAAAGGGCTATAATTCAAAATTTTAGAGCATTTTTCGATCCGATAACCGTTTCACACTTATCGGAAAGTGCTCTAGCGCCACGGCCACTCAATTCCTCCTGGTTCAAGCAAGATTGGAGCGCGGCGTGTTCGAGAATGAACGGCGCTGCCTCACTGAGGACGCCCGGCACGCGGCGCGCCCGTGATCGTGCTCAACACCAGATCGATCTGGGCGTCGTTCAACGCCGGGCCGCGCAGCGCGAAATGTCCGATCAAGGCGGCGTACGACCAGCTCGCCAGCGTCGCGGCCTGGTCGGGCGCCCAGCCGAGCGCCTCCAACAGTCCGGCCGTGTAGGCCAAGCGCTTCTCGTCGACGCGCCAGACCGCACTGGCGACCGTTGCGTCGACACGCCCCCAGGCTCTGATCGCCTGTGTCGAACTCGGATCCGCGGCCAGGGTGACCGCCAGCAACTGGCGCAGCTTGGCGGCCGGGGCGCCGCCCGCCGACTCCACCTGATCGATGACCTGCTGCGTGTGGCTCCGCTCCCACTCGTCCAGGAGCGCCGCGAGGTACTCGGGATGGTCACGAAAGTGCCAGTAGAAGCTCCCCTTGGTGACGCCGAGCGTCTCGGCGATCGCCATGACGCGCAGGCCTTCGTGGCCGTGCGAGCCGAGCCGGGCCAGGCCTGCGTCGAGCCAGCTCTGGCGCCCCAGTCGATCCTTCATGCCGGGACCATACCAGATGGTATTGACAAGGAAAGGCGCCGGCGTCAGTCTTCCATACCTTACGGTATGGAAGACTGAGATGCTGACCGTGGGCGCGTGGATGTTGATAGGCTTGGGCGTCGGCCATGTGCTGTTCGGGCTGGTCCGGTTTCGCGGCCCGCTCGGCGAGATCATGGCCGAAGGCTTCGTGGGCGCCTTCCAGTTGAATGACGCCCGTCGCCTTGCGTTCTGGTTCGTGATCGCGGGGCCGCTCCTGACCCTGCTCGGGCAGGTGGCGCTGACCGCGATCGCGACGGGAGACGTGGCGCTGCTTCGAACCATCGGCTGGTACCTCGGCGGCACATTCGCGGTCGGCGTGCTGGCTTTTCCGAAATCGCCCCTGTGGGCCCTGTTTCCGCCAGCCATCATCTTCGTCTGCGCGTGAAACCGCGCGTCTAGGGGCGGTTCCTAGATCTTCAGTTCGAAATAGCCGGTGGCGCTGCCCGGCGTGTAGCCGACCATGGTGATGCGGTATTCCTTGCCGTCGGCCAGGCGCAGGTGGCCGTCGCAGGCCTTGAAGGCGTTGTCGGCGATTTCCTCAGTGGTCATGAAGGAGCCACGCAGGGAGGCGCCGCCTTGGCGCAGGCCGGCCAGGGCGCCGATGATCTCATAGGCCACCTGGCCCTTGAATCCCTTGTAGGACAACTCGCCCTCGCCCGTGGTGGTGGGGGGGGTGCGACCGTTCTTCAGCGTATATGCCATGGTCCCCTAACGGCTGAGCCTGGGTTTCGATCCGCCACTGTGTCGCAAGACCGCGGCCAGGCGCCGCGTTCCTGTTTGTTCGTGGCGCGCTTGCGGGCGGCGAACCGGTTTCCACTTCGCCTGAAAGCGCGCGTATTGAACGGGATTTCTTAGCTTGAGGCTTGTATAAGCCGCCGCGAGGCTGCATTAGCCGCGCCCCCCGGCGTTCTTCCACGCCGTGGCTGACCGATTGGACTATCGACCCTATGCCCTTCCCCCCGACCCATCCGGCCCTGGAGCGCGCTCTGGCGGCCCAAGGCTATGCCGAGCCCACGCCTGTTCAGGACGCCGTCCTGGCGGAGGAGGCGGCGGGCCGCGACCTGCTGGTCTCGGCCCAGACCGGCTCGGGCAAGACGGTGGCCTTCGGCCTGGCGGCGGGACCGACCCTGCTGGGCGATGGTGACAAGTTCGGGCCGGCGGGTTCGCCGCTCGCCCTGGTGATCGCGCCGACCCGCGAACTGGCCATGCAGGTCAGCGTCGAACTGACCTGGCTCTATTCCCAGACCGGGGCGCGGGTGGAAACCTGCGTCGGCGGCATGGACCCGCGCCGCGAGCAGCGGGCCCTGGCCAATGGCGTCCACATCGTGGTGGGCACGCCGGGCCGCCTGAAGGACCACCTGGAGCGCGGCAATCTCGACCTCTCGGCCCTGCGCGTCGTCGTGCTGGATGAGGCCGACGAGATGCTCGACATGGGCTTCCGCGAGGACCTGGAAGAGATCCTGGACTCAGCGCCGGCCGACCGCCGCACCCTGCTGTTCTCCGCCACCATCGCCCGAGAGATCGCGATGCTGGCCAAGCGCTATCAGACCGACGCGCTGCGGATCGACACCGTCAACCGCCACGAGCCGCACGGCGACATTGAGTATCGCGCCATCCGCGTGGCCCCCAACGAGGTCGAGAACGGCGTCGTCAACGTGCTGCGTTACTTCGAGAGCCCCTCGGCGCTCGTCTTCTGCAACACCCGCGAGGGCGTGCGGCACATGCACGCCTCGCTGCGCGAACGCGGCTTCGCGGTGGTGGGCCTGTCGGGCGAGCTGGGCCAGCGGGAGCGTTCCGACGCCCTGCAGGCGCTGCGCGACGGCCAGGCCCGGGTCTGCGTCGCCACCGACGTGGCCGCCCGCGGCCTGGACCTGCCCGACCTCGGCCTGGTGATCCACGCCGACCTGCCGGTGAACAAGGCGGGCCTGCTGCACCGTTCGGGCCGCACCGGCCGGGCGGGGAAGAAGGGCGTCTCGGTCCTGCTGGTCTCCTACACCCGCCGCCGCAAGGCCGAGCAGCTGCTGGCCTCGGCCAATATCGAGGCGGTCTGGCAAGGCCCGCCGACCCCGGAAATGATCCGCGAACGCGACCAGACCCGGCTGCTGGAGGACCCGATCCTCACCGAGCCGCTGCTGGAGGAGGACATGGCCCTGGCCAAGCTGGTGCTGGCCACCCGCACGCCTGAAGAGGTGGCCGCGGCCCTGATCCGCCTGCACCGCGCGCGCCTGCCGGCCGCCGAGGACCTGCACATTGATCCGCGCGACGGCCAGGGCTCATCGTCTAGTCCCATGCCGCCGCGCGCCGACCGCTGGAGCCCTGATCGCGAGGGCCCGGTGGGGCGTCCCGAGCGCCTGGATCCCAGCGAGGTCACCTGGTTCCGCATCAATGTCGGCCGCGCCAAGAACGCTGACCCCAAGTGGCTGATCCCGATGATCTGCCGCCTGGGCCACGTGACCAAGCCGGAGATCGGCTCCATCAAGATCTTCGACCAGGACACCAAGTTCGAGATCGCCAGGCACGCCGAGGCCAAGTTCGCCGCCGCCGTGAAGGCGACGATGAACGACGAGATCAAGATCGAGCCCACCGTGGCCCCGGCCTCGGGCCAGAAGACTGCCCCGCCGCGCGACGCCCCCGGCGGCGAGCGTCCGGCCCGGTCCTTCAAGACCGGCCCCCGCCCCGAATACAAGGGCAAGGGCGACGGCGCGCCCCGCGCCGAGGGCGGCTACAAGGGCAAGGCCGACTGGAAAGGTCCGCCCAAGGAGGGCGGTGGCTACAAGGGCAGGCCCGAGAACTTCAAGCCCAAGGGCCCGCCCAAGGAGGGTGGCGGCTACAAGGGCAAGGCGGAGAACTTCAAGGGTCCGGCCAAGGAGGGTGGCTTCAAGAAGCCCTTCAAGAAGAGCAAGTCCAACGCCGGGCCGAAGGGCTAGCTAGTCCACGCCCGCCCGCCCCCGCGCGGCCATTCCGCATGACGCCGTTCCGCCAATTGACGGCCCGGCGCGGAGCGGAGGTCCAAGTGCGGCTTATCGCTCGGATTTCGAATACTCAAATTGAGTAAGTAGAGGCTTGCAAAGCTCTCGTTTACACATCGGCCCGTCTTATGCGCGCCATGCAAAGCACGACCCGCATCAACCTGGAGAATGTCACCGGCCTGGTCGTCGATGACAACGCCCAGGCGTTGGATCTGCTGGCCAGCGTGCTCTCCAGTTTCGGCATGAAGGACATCGCCCGCGCCGCCTCGGCGATGGAGGCGATGGAGATCGTCAAGTCGCGGCGGATCGACCTGATCATGACCGATGGCCAGATGCCGGTCATGGACGGCTATGACTTCGTCCATTGGGTGCGGCACCAGAAGGACGAGGAACGGCGGCTGGTGCCGGCCATCGTCGTCACCGCTCACTCCCGCAAGAGCCAGGTGATGCGGGCCCGCGATTGCGGCGCCAACTTCATCATCACCAAGCCGATCACCCCCAAGGTGATCCTGGAACGGATCCTGTGGGTTTCGCAGGGCCGGCGGATGTTCATCGAGACCGACACCTTCATCGGCCCCGATCGCCGGTTCAAACAGGCCGGCATGCCCGCCGAATTCCCCGACGGACGCCGCCGCGACGACGAGCCCGCCGAGGTGGGCGCGGTGGCCGGCGACAACATGACCCAAGACGAACTCAACAACATGATCGCCCCTCAGAAAGCCGCCCTATGAGCGTCGTCCGGAAGTTTCATGTCACCCCCCGGCTGGCCCAGCTGATCAAGATTCCGGGCGGCCTCTACGTACCCGAGGCGCTGAAGCGTGGGGACGCGGCGATGGAGGAGTCCCGCGAGACCTGCCTGTCGGAGGTGGACGAGGCGCTGGCCACGATGGACGCCCTGGCCGCCACCCCGGGCTTCGACCCCGAGGCGATGTACGCGCAGTCCTCGCGGCTGATCTCCTTCTGCGGGGCCTTCGCCGACGACAGCCTGGCCACGGCGGCGCGGTCGCTGTGCGAACTGCTGGACCGCGCGGGCGAGGCCGGCCGCCGCGACGACCGGGGCGTCCAGGTCCACCTGGCCTCGCTCCGCCTGCTGCACCGGACCGACGCCGACGAGGCGACCCGAAAGGTGATCCTGAAGGGCCTGGCCCAGGTGGTGGACCGCTACGAACGCGACGCCAAGGCCGAAGGCTAGAGCCGGAGCGCCAAGCGCTTTCAGGGCGCGATCCTTCACCGCCTGATGGTCGAGCTTGCAGTGGTGCGCCCATGTCGGGCCGCGGCTAGACGCGCGCTCAGGGCGACCCTAAGAGGTGTGGCGCAAGCTAGGGTTGGAGAATTGAATGGCGACGGTCACGGCAGGAAATCTCCCGTTCAATTTCGATGTTCGGACGGCCCAGTGGATTCTCGACGGGTTCATCAGCTTCGCAAGCGCAAGCCAGTTCAGCGTGTCGAGTGACCGCTTCACGTCGAACTTCATCGGCAGCTTCACCTACAATGGCAAAGGCTTTCCGACCGGCGGAACCGTGAGCCGGTTCATCGAAACCTATGACGGACGAACGTCCATCGACATCAACAATATCGATGTCCCGATGGCGAACTTCATCCAATGGGCGGCGACCGATAACACCGCCGCTTTCAAGGACTTCATCCTGGGCGGCGCCGACAGCTTAACCGGCTCCTCCTGGAACGATCTCCTGCGGGCCTATGCCGGCGCCGACAGCATGGTCGGCGGGGCTGGCGACGACACCCTGGACGGCGGCGCCGGCGCCGACATCGTCAACGGCGGCGACGGGAACGACTACATCCTGGGCGGCGCGGACGCCAACTACCTGCGCGGCGACCTGGGCAATGACAGCATCGTCGGCGGCGCCAATTTCGACGACATCAACGGCAACCAGGGTGACGACACCCTGCGCGGCGGCGACGGCTTCGACTGGGTGGTCGGCGGCCAGGCCAACGACATGCTGTTTGGTGAGAACGGCGGCGACATCGTCTACAGCAACCTGGGCAACGACACTCAGTTCGGCGGCGACGGCGAGGACTGGGTGCGCGGCGGCCAGGGCGATGACAGCCTCGATGGCGGGGCTGGTAACGACCTGATGTGGGGCGACCGGGGCGATGACACTGTCGCGGGTGGGACAGGCGCCGACACCTTCCACGCTTTTGTGGGCGGTGGCCTCGATCGGATCACCGACTTCAACTACGCCGAGGGCGACCGGCTGATCCTCGACTTCGCGCCGACCTATTCGCTTCGCCAGGAAGGCGCCGATACGGTGGTGGACCTGGGCGGGACCGACCGCGTGGTGCTGGTGAACGTAAGCCTTGCCAACCTGCCGGTGGGCTGGATCGCGCTGGGCTAAAGAGACCGGCGCAGTTCGCGCGACATCACCTGTTCCCGGGGGGCCTCGTTCAGCTCGTAGGTTCCGGCCGGCGTCTGGGTGACTAGGCCCGCCTTGCCCGGCCCGTCCAGCCGCAGCCAGTCCAAGCCCTCCGCCAGGGTGAGGACGGCCGGTTGGCTGTCCTGCAGGCCGGCGAGGTCGGCGCCGGGTGGGCCGATGATGATGGCGAAGCTTTCCAGCGGCCCGTCGACGGTCTCGGCCCGGTCCCAGATGGCGGCGAAGTAGCGGACCTCGTCGGTGGGGCCGGTGGGGGTCCAGGCCGCCTCCCAGCGGCGTTTGGGCTGGCCCTTGCGCCAGCCGGGCGGCTCCTCGTAGGCGATGAACGAGGTCAGCGGGACCAGGGCGCGGCGCGCGGCGTACGGCTCTCGGAAGATCGGCGAGGTGTCCAGCGCGTCGATCGGGGCGTTGGCGCACAGCGTCTTCCAGGCCGCGATCGGGCCCCTGTGGAAGGCAGGCACCATCCACCAGCGACGCGCCACGGCTTCCAGTCCCTCGGCGCCGTCACGGATCATGAAGGCCTGGTCGGTCGGCTTGATGGGCGCATCCCACGGACGCTGAGGCGGGGCGTCGGACCAGAAGACCGGCGTGGTTTCGAACCGCCGGTGGTCTTCGCGGGGATGGAGCCGCAGGTGGAATTCGATGCTCATGGCGGGTGCTATGCGCGCCACCCTCCCGACCAGCAAGACCGGGCGCCGGCCGGCGGCCGGATTACAGCGAATTAACCCGCGGCACGGCTTCCGCCTGGCGGGCGAGGCCCCTACGGTTGGCGTAACAATTGTAACAACTCAGAGGAGGGCGCGATGCTCAGCCGCCGCCAACTTCTATCCACCGCCGGCGCCACCCTGGCCCTGGCCGGATGCGCCACCGCCCGCCCCGCGCCCCTGCCGCCCGCGCCGGCCCCGCTGCCGCCGCCAGGACCCGACGCCAACGCCCAGCTCACCAAGCTGCTGGACGCGCTCTTCGAGGAGGTGCTGGACGACACGCCGGAACTGGTCACCCAGCTCGGCCTGGACAAGGGCCCGCGGGCCGACGCCAAGCGCCGGCTGTCGGACGCCTCCCTCGCGGACCTGGAGAAGGACCGCGCCCGCACCGCCGACCAGCTGGCCCGGATGAAGGCCATCGACCGCTCGCAGCTCACCGGCATGAGCGCCATCAACTACGACTCGGTGATCTTCGGCCTGGCCAATACCGACGAGGCCAACCGGCGCTTCAAGTACGGTCCGGAGGGCGCGGGTCAGCCCTATGTCCTGTCGCAGCTGAACGGCTCCTACCGCTCGACCCCCGACTTCCTGGGCAACCAGCACGTCATCGAGACCAAGGACGACGCCGACGCCTATCTGTCGCGCCTGGAGGCCTACGCCACCCAGATGGACCAGGAGACCGAGCGGACCCGCCACGACGTGGGGCTGGGCATGATCGCGCCGGACTTCGCCATCGACGGGGCTCTGGTGCAGATGAACAACCTGCGCACCTCGCCTGACCGGTCGCCGCTGGTGACCCAGCTTGAGGCCAAGGTGAAGGACAAGCAGATCGCCGGCGACTACGGCGCCTACGCCTCGAAGATCTACCTGCAGAAGGTGCGTCCCGCCCTGGAGCGGCAGATCGCCCTCATGAAGGAAATCCGGCCCAGGGCGTCGCACGACGCCGGCATCGGCGGGCGGCCCGACGGCGAGGCCTATTACGCACTGGCGCTGCGCAACTCGACCACCACCACGCTCTCGGCCGCCGAGATCCACCAGATCGGGCTGGAACAGGCCAAGGAGCTATCGGCCCGGGCCGACACCATCCTGAAGGCGCAGGGCTACAGCAAGGGCAGCGTGGGCGCGCGGATCCAGGCGCTCTACAAGGACAAGAAGTATCACTATCCCAACACCGACGTCGGCAAGGAGAAGCTGATCGCCGACCTGAACCTGCAGGTCCAGGCGATGGCCAAGCGGCTGCCGGAGTACTTCGGGACCCTGCCCAAGGCGCCCCTGGACATCAAGCGGGTGCCCAAGTTCATCGAGGCCGGCGCGCCGGGCGGCTACTACAATCAGGCGACCCTGGATGGCTCGCGCCCCGGCATCTACTGGATCAACCTGCGCGACACCGCCGAGTATCCGAGCTGGAGCCTGCCGACCCTGACCTATCACGAGGGCCTTCCGGGTCACCATCTGCAGCTCACCCTGCAGCAGGAGGCCGACCTGCCCATGCTGCGGCGGGCCACGTTCCTGTCGGCCTATGGCGAGGGCTGGGCGCTCTATGCCGAGAAGCTGGCCCAGGAGATGGGGGTCTATGCCGACGACCCCATCGCCGAGATCGGCTACCTGCAGTCCTCCCTGTTCCGCTCGGGCCGGCTGGTGGTGGACACCGGCATGCACGCCATGGGCTGGAGCCGCGAGAAGGCCATCGAGACCATGACCTCGATCGACGGCTCCCCCACCAGCGCCGCCACCACCGAGATCGAGCGGTATTCCGTCTGGCCCGGCCAGGCCTGCAGCTACATGGTGGGCAAGCTCACCTGGCTGCGGCTGCGGGAGAAGGCGCAGGCCGCGCTCGGGTCGCGGTTCGACATCCGCAAGTTCCACGATGCGGGCCTGCTGTCGGGCGCCATGCCGCTGACGGTGCTCGAAGCCGTGATCGACACCTATATCGCCAGCAACAGGGCTTGATCCCATGACCGTTCTTGATCGCCGCAGCTTCCTGGCCACCACGGCCGGCGCGGCCCTGATGACGGCGGCGCCCGCCCTGGCCCAGGGCTCGGAGGACGCCAAGCTCAGGACCTTGCTGGACAAGATCTTCGAGGACCAGGTGGACGACAGCCCCGAGCGGGCCACCGGGCTGGGCCTCGACAAGGGCGCGCGGGCGGCGCTGAAGAGCCAGCTCGACGAGCGATCGGCGGCGGCGCGCGAGGCGCGGCTGGCCAAGGTGAAGGCCCGGGTCGCGGCGCTGAACGCCATTGATCGCAAGGCCTTGTCGCCAGCCTCCAAGGTCGACCTCGACGTGGTGCTTTACCAGAACAGCCATGCCGTCTCGAACGGCGAGGCCTACCGGTTCGGCGCGGTGGGCGGCCGGTTCTCGCCCTATGTGATCAGCCAGCAGAACGGCGCCTATCAGGACATCCCCGACTTCCTCGACAACCAGCACCGGGTGGCCACCAGCGCCGACGCCGACGCCTGGATCTCGCGCCTGCACGCCTTCGGCAAGGTGCTGGACCAGGACCTGGACCGCATGAAGGCCGACGTGGCGGCCGGCGTCGTGCCGCCGGACTTCATCTGCGACCTGACGCTCGCCCAGCTCAGGGCCCTGCGCGATCAGCCGCCCGAGAAGACCGTGCTGGTCTCCTCCCTGGCCGCCAAGGCCAGGGCCGCGGGCCTGACCGCCGACTATGCGACGCCCGCCGCGAAGATCGTCGCCGAGGAGATCTACCCCGCCCTCGACCGCCAGATCGCCGCGGTTCAGGCCAACCGCGCCATCGCCACCTCGGAGGCCGGCGTCGGCCGGCTGAAGAACGCGGCGCAGTACTATGCCGACGCCTGCGAAGCCTCCACCACCACCACCATGACGCCGCAGGAAATCCACCAGCTGGGGCTCGACCAGGTGGCCGACATCACCGCCCGGCTGGACACCATCCTGAAGAGCCAGGGCATGACCCAGGGCACGGTGGCCGAACGCCTCAACGGCCTGAACAACGACCCGAGCCAGCTCTACGCCAACACCGACGCCGGCCGGGCCGAGCTGATCGCGGCGCTGAACGTGCAGATCGCCGAGGTCTACAAGACCCTGCCGCTGGCTTTCGACACCCTGCCGAAGGCCAAGGTGGAGGTGAAGCGGGTGCCCGCCTTCATCCAGGACGGGGCGTCCAACGGCTACTATCAGAGCGCGGCGCTCGATGGCTCGCGGCCCGCGGCGTTCTTCATCAACCTGAAGGACACCCACGAATGGCCGAAATATAACCTGCCGACCCTGGTCTATCACGAGACGGCGCCGGGCCATCACCTGCAGATCGCGCTGGCCCAGGAGAGCACCCGCATCCCGATCATCCGGCGGACGGGCGGCAGCTTCTCGGCCTTCTCCGAGGGTTGGGCGCTCTATGCCGAGCAGCTGGCGGCCGAGACCGGATCCTACAAGGGCGATCCGCTCGGGGAGGCGGGCTTCCTGCAATCCCTGCTGTTCCGCGCCTCACGGCTGGTGATCGACACGGGCCTCCATTCCAAGGGCTGGAGCCGGGAGAAGGCCACCGACTACATGGTCGCCGTCACCGGCTATCCGAAGAGCCGCGCCCAGCGGGAGGTGGAACGCTACTGCGTCGCGCCGGGCCAGGCCTGCAGCTACAAGGTCGGCCACACCCGCTGGATGGCGATCCGCGACGGCGCCAAGGCCAAGCTGGGGCCCAAGTTCAATCTCAAGGCCTATCACGACGCGGCCCTGCTCTCGGGCTCCATGCCGATGGTCGTGCTGGAGCGCCACATGGCGGAGTGGTTGGCGACGCAGTCCTGAGGGCGCGATCTAAGTTCAAAGTCATCGAGCCGGATTCAGGCTTCGAGAGAAGCCATCCGGCTCTAACCCCAGCTGTCCACGGCGCCGACGCGACGTGCGGCGGGCTTGACGTTGGTGTTGGCCAGGCCGGCGACGACGGAGGGGCTGTCCATGGGCGCGCCGTATAGCCAGCCCTGCGCATAGTCGACGCCGGCGCGACGGACGGCTTCCTCGGCCTGGGGCGTCTCCACCATCTCGGCCAGGGTGCGGACCCCGAGTTCGCCGCACATGGTCACCAGGTGGCGGATGAAGGTGCTCTCACGGCCGCCGTGCTGCAGCTCGCGAATGTAGCGGCCCTCGATCTTCACGATGTCCAGCGAGAGTTGCTGCAGATAGGCCAGCGACGCGGCGCCGGCGCCGAAGTCGTCCAGGCAGATCAGGATGCCCTCGGACCGCAGCGCCTGCAGGTGACGGTCGGCGAGCGCCAGGTCGTCGATGGCGGCGCTCTCGGTCAGCTCGAACAGCAGGCGGCCCTGGGCCTTGGGATTGTCGGCCAGCAGGGTGCGGGCCGCCTCGACGAAGGCGGGACTGGTGATCGTGCGGCCGGAGATGTTGGCCGCAAGCTTCAGGCTGGGGTCCTCCACCAGCTTGGCGATGGTGCGTTCCACGACGGCGATGTCGAGGGGCTCGATCAGGTCCAGCTCCTCGGCCATGCGGATCATGGGGAAGGGGCTGGCGTTGTCGCCAAAGCGGACCAGGACCTCGTGATGGTGGACCGCGCAGGACTTTTTCAGGTCCACCACCGGCTGGTAGACGAGGCGGAAGGCGCGGTCGGCGACGGCCTGGCCCAGGGCGCCGACCTCCACCAGGGTGCGGCGCACCGAACGGCTGACCGCCTCATTGAGCGAGGCTGGTGGGGCGGCGTCGAGGCCGTCCTTGATGAAGTTGTCGAGGGAATAGCGAATGGCGCGCAGGAGTTGGGCCGGAGAGGCCTCGCCCTTCAGCGACAGGGTCTTGGCCATGGCCTCCACCCCGTGGGCGGGATCGATGGCCAGCAGGCGCAGCAGACGCTGGGCCAGGGCCTCGCCGCTCTCGCCCTGGTGCCGCACCAGGGCGTAGCGGTCGTCGCCGAGGTCGGCGGCCGCCGCGCCGCCGTGGGACTGGGCGCGCAGGGCGCCGGCCAGGCGCCGTTCCATGGTCTTGGCCGCCTCGGGCCCCAGCACTTTGCGCAGGGAGGTGAGGCCGCCCATCTCAATGAAGGCCAGTTCCAGCTCCAGGCCGGTGGCCTTGCCGGTCTCGAACAGAGCCGCCGTGACGGCCTCAAGGCCCGCCTTGTCATGCAGGCCGTGGCTGACGTTGGGGGACGCGCGGCTGAAGGTGCAGGAGATGGCGCCGTCGTTACCGGGCAGGCGGAACACCGACATGGCCGCGGCGCGTTCGACCCCGCCGCTGCCGGCCAGGGTGACCACCAGGGGGCCGCCGCGCTTGCCGTCGGTCAGGCCGTCGATCAGGGCCTGGACCATGTCGCGGTCCCGAGCGTCGATGAAGTCGCGCCAGCCGCGTCCCACCAGGGCGGTTTCCCGCGATCCGGACAAGGCTTCGCTGGCCCCGATCGCAAAGGCGATCTGGCCGTCGGTGGCGATCTCAAGCAGAAGGTCGGCGTTGGCGAACGCGAACCCGAGTAACCTGTGTGCTGCGACAGCCAAGGTGCTGGTCCCTATGATCCGGGAAAATCCTGGGCCCGTGCGGCTTAACACCTTGTGAAAACGACGTTCTTCGTCGGGCGCCGAGCCGCGACCTTCTGGCGCAGGTTTTCGGGGATAGTGTTTGGTCTGGTATCCGACAATCGCGGGGAAACCCGCTGGGTGTCGTTTCTCAAGCAACACCTGCCGAGTTGTCGTTGGCGGTGAACAAGTCTTGTGAGGGGGAGCGATTGTCTCGTGCGTGAGCGGCTAACAGCCCGGGTTCTGTTGTTCGATCCGCAGGGGCGTCTTCTGCTGGTGCGCGGCCGCGCCACGCCGGACGCCGAGCTGAGCTTTTGGTTCACGGTGGGCGGCGGGGTCGATCCCGGCGAAACCCTGGAGGCCGGCGCCCTGCGCGAGGTCGCCGAGGAGACCGGCTTCACCGCCGTGGAGCTGGGGCCGGTGGTCTGGGAGCGGGCCAGCGTCTTCACCCTGGCCGATGGTGAGACCGTGATCCTGAAGGAGAGCTATTTCGTGGCCCGCTGCCCCGGCGGCGATCCCAGCCGCGCGGCCTGGGAGCCGCACGAAGTGGTGCTGATGGACGACATCCGCTGGTGGGAGATCGAGGAGATCGCCGCGGCCGAGGAGATGATCTACCCCGAGCGCCTGCGCGAGCTGCTGCCAGACATCGTCGCGGGCCGACTGCCCGCCACGCCGCTGGAGATCAGCGTCGAGGTCTAGGCCGTGGCGGCCAGCTCGCCGCCGTCCTCGTCGGGATTGGCGACGGCGGCCATCATGGCCGAGACCAGGCTCTGGACCTGAACCGGCTTGGTGACCAGGCCCGCGAAGCCCAGGTCGCGATAACGGTCGGCGCCCAGCGTCATGGCGTCGGCGGTGACCGCGATCAGCGGGGTCTCGCGGTTTGGGCCGGCCTGGGCGCGCAGGGCTTGCAGCACGTCTATGCCGGTCATCTCCGGCATCTGAATGTCCATCAAAACCAGGTCGAAGGTCTCGGTGGTCATGGCCTCGAGCGCCTCGCGGCCGCCGTTCGCCACCCGGATGCGGAAGCCCATGGCGCCCAGCAACTGCTCCAGCACCAGCAGATTGGTGGGGTTGTCGTCGGCGCAGAGGATGGAGAGCGCCGGCGCCTCGTCGTCGGTGATCGCCTGGGCCGCCAGATCCTCGGCGGCCGGCGCGGCGGTCTCCTCAAGCGGCAGCCTGACCCGGAAGGTCGAGCCGACGCCGAGTTCGCTCTCCGCGGCGACGTCGCCGCCCATCAGGGCCGAAAGCTCGCGGCAGATGGCCAGGCCAAGGCCGACGCCAGCGAACCGGCGGACGTCTGAGGCGTCCCCCTGGCTGAACTTCTGGAAGAGATGGGGCAGGTCGGCGGCGTCGATGCCGACACCGGTATCAGAGACGGCGAAGGTCAAGCTGTCCGTCGCGCGGTCAAGGTTCACCGTGACGGTGACGGCGCCCTCCTTGGTGAACTTCAGGGCGTTGCCCACCAGGTTGAACAGCACCTGGCGGACACGGCGCGGATCCAGGGCCACGAAGGGCGGCACGGCGTCGTGGACCTCGACGGCCAGGGTCAGGCCGCGCTCGGCGGCGGTGGGGGCCCAGAAGGTCTCCATCTCCGCCAGCAGGGCGCGCAGGTCGCAGGGGCTCTTGGCGATCTCCATCTGACCGGCGTCGATCTTCGACAGGTCCAGGATGTCGCCCAGGATGACCATCAGCAGCTCGCCGCTCTTGATCAGGGTGTCGACCTGGCTGCGCTGGAGCCCGGAAAGGTCCGACCGCTGAAGAAGCTGGGCCATGCCCAGGACACCGTTCATGGGGGTGCGGATCTCGTGGCTCATGGTGGCCAGGAAAGTGGACTTGGCCAGGCTGGCGCGGCGGGCCTCCTCGCGGGCGGCCTCGGCCTGTCCGGCCTGGCGCATGGCCTCGTCGCGCGCCTCGGTGAGGGTCGCGATCAGGCGGTTCTTCTCGTCCTGACGGACCAGGAAGTCGGTCCGGGCGCGCAGGGTGGCGCGGCCCACCAGAGCGGCGACGACCACGCCGGCCCCGGCCAGACCGACGGCCAGATCCGGGCGGCCGGCATAGGCCAGCAGGGCCGTGGCGCTGACGCCAAAGGCCAGGCGGGGAAGGATGGCGAGGGAGTGGGCGGCGAGGGTGGCGCGGTAGGCGGCGCCGGCCTTGGGCCTTGACCCAGCGTCCAGGCGGGCGAGCTCCGACGAAGTGTGGTACGTGACCGCGTCCATGTCGCCCCCAGTGCCTTCGGCGTGGTAACCAGAGAGTTAGGCATGACACGCCAAACCTTGAAAAATCCTTGCAAGCCAAAGCTTTCCGGGAATCGTCGCACCAAAGTGGGGATAACCTCCGCTGGGGGTCCGACATTGAACGCTTCTAGGGAGAGACGATGATCTCGCTGCTTCTGGCCGCCGGTCTCGCGGTCGCCGCCGATTGTGATCTGGAACGCCCCTCCGGCGCCGACGGCTGCACGCGCGCCGCCGTCGACGCCCTGCCGATGAACGCCATCCAGGTGATCGGCACCCACAACAGCTATAAGCAGGCCATCGCGCCGGCCGAGATGGCCCTGGTGCGGATGGCCAAGGCTGACCTGGCCGCCACCCTGGACTATGCCCACGCGCCCCTTACCGATCAGCTCGACGCCGGCGTCCGGCAGCTTGAGATCGACCTGCTGAATGATCCGGAGGGCGGCCGCTACGCCGACCCCCTGGCGATGCGGATTGCCAAGGACTCCGCCGCCGCGCCTTACGACTTCGCGCCCCTGAAGGCGCCGGGGTTCAAGGTGATGCACGTGCAGGACATCGACTACCGGTCCAACTGCCCGACCTTCCTGGGATGCCTGAAGCAGATTCGCGCCTGGTCGAAGGCCCACCCCGATCATGTGCCGATCCTGGTGATCATGAACCTGAAGGACGACAACCTGGCCGGCGTGCCCGGCGCGGCGACCACCGTGCCCTTCGACGCCAAGGCGATGGACCAGATCGACGCCGATATCCGATCCGTCTTCCCCGAGCGCGCCCTGATCACGCCTGACCGGGTGCAGGGCAAGGCGCTGACCCTGGCCGCGGCGGTGAAGGCCGGAGGCTGGCCCAGGCTGGGAGCGGCGCGGGGCAAGGTGATGTTCGCCATGGACGAGAGCGGCGCCAAGCCCGCCCTCTATCGCGGGTCGCGGACGTCCCTGGAGGGGCGGGTGATGTTCATCAACACCGACGAAGGTCCGGCGGCGGGCTATGTCACCCTCAATGAGCCCCTGGCGCTGAGCGCGCGGATCGAGGCGGCCCTGGCGAGGGGCCTCATCGTGCGCACCCGGGCCGACGCCGACACCCTGGAGGCGCGCGCCAATGACCGGGCGCGACAGACCGCGGCCTTCGCCTCGGGCGCCCAGTACGTCTCGACGGACTATCTGAAGCCGGATGCGCGATTTGGCCCCTATGAGGCGCATCTGCCGGGGGGCGGGACGGCGCGGCTCAACCCGAAGACCGCGAAATAGCTAGAGCCCTTTCCGCTCTGATTGAATCAATCAGAGCGGACGAAAAGGGCTCTAATTCAAAAAGTTAGAGCATTTTTCGATCCGATAACCGTTTCACACTTATCGGAAAATGCTCTAGGCGGGACGCGCGCCCGTGAAGTGCGGCGCGTCGTCGGCCACGGCGCACCAGTCCGCCGCCTGGCCGGTGAAGGCGTGAGAGATGATCTTCACGGCGAGGTCGCCATCGACGGTCCCGGCGCGTAGCCGCACGCGGTCGGGCAGGGCGGTGGCGCGGCTGAGGATCGGGGAACCGCAGACCTTGCAGAACACCCGCTCCTTGCCCGGCGAGGATTCAAACGCGCTGAGCAGGTCCGCGCCGGAGGTGAACCTCAGGTCGGCCTTGGCGATGGGCAGGACGGCGACGAAGGCGGTTCCCGAGGCCTTGCGGCAGGAACGGCAGTGACAGGCCTGGATGCCGGGCAGGTCGCCGGACACCTCGAACCGGACCGCGCCGCAGAGGCAAGACCCGGTGTGCATGGTCAGGCGTCCAGGGTCCGGGGCCCGGCATGGGCGACGTGGAACTGGCCGCCCACCGACAGCACGATCCAGTCGCCGGGCCGCGCCACCATCCAGCCGTTGGGGGTGGAGACCTGCACCAGGCCGGTCTCGTCGAGGGCGTGACCATCGGCCCCCAGCCAGTAGAGCAGCTTGGTCCAGCTTCGGCCGTCGTGGGCCGGCGGCACGCGCAAGGCGGCGCCGTGGTCGAAGGCGGGGGAAGGAGATGGCCTCATCGAAACTCTGTCACTGGAAACGCCAAAACGTGGAGTTGCGGGTGACTCGGTGACCAGGACCTTAATCAGCTTGGCTGTGCGCACGATCGGTGGGTGGCATTGCGGTGAGGCTTTGAAGAGTGGCATCTGAGGTCATGCCGCAGCTGGGAGGCGCCCTTGCCGTTTGAGTTCGAGATCCCGGGCGTGGCGGCTGAGATTCTGGCGGCCCGGACCGCGGAGGCGCTGGACCCCATCCTCACCAAACTCACAAGATCCGCGTCAGCCCTGGGTGCGCCGACTGTGCGCGGCCACAAACTGTTCGTCAAAGACCTGGACGACACGATCCCGCACATCGCCCGGGTGCTGCGACTGGATGACCGCGACGGCGAAAAGAGCAACGACAATGTCTGCGTCATCGCCACCCAGCTCTATGGGGTCGGCGGCCACAGCAAGGTGGTGGCTGACATCACGCGCCTGATCGGCGGCGAGAAGGTCAGCCTGATCCTCACCGATCTCTATGGGAACATCGCCTATCGCCGGTTGATCGGCGAGGACATGGAGGCGCGGGGCTATCACTGCCGCGCCTTGCTGGCGCTCAAGGCGCCCAGCGTTCTGGACCGCACTATCGAGCTGCATCGTCTGCTGTGCGCGATCAAGCCGACGCGGATATTCCTGCTGCAGCACCACATGGACGTCTGTGCGGTGACGGCCACCTATCCGTTCCGCGACATCACCGAATTCGTCCACCATGCCGACCATCTGCCGTGCCTTGGCGCGACGGTGGGCTATTCCGCGCATGTGGACCTGACCTACACCTGCCACCCGATCTGCGCGGCGGCCGGTTTGAATCCGATCTATTCGGGCATGACCCTTCCCGGTCTTTCCGCCGTGCAGGGCGCTGAAAAGTCTGATGGTCCGCTGGTCTTCGGCACCTGCGGCAACCTCGGAAAATACCGGCAGGAAGGGCGCGCCAGCCGCTACCGATGGATTGATTGGGTGATCCCCGCCTTGCGGACGCCGAATTCCAAATTCATCCACATCGGGCCGACCGATGCGGCCTTCGAACAGGATATCCGCCAGGGCCTGGCCGACGCCGGGATTGATCCGGAGCGCTATGTCTTCGCCGGACTGACGCCAAGTCTGCAAACGGCGCTGATCGACCATCAGGTCGATGTCTATATCTCCAGCTACCCGGAGGGCGGCGGGCGCGCGACGCTTGAGGCCCTGGCCGCCGGCGTACCGGCCGTCGCTCCGAGCGAGGCCGAGATGGGGCCTCTGGTCCAGTACTCCTCCCCGCTGTCGGGCTGGGCCCTGGTCTATGATCCGGCCCAGATGCCCGCGGCGATCGCGGACGCCGAGAGCCGTCGTGACGCGATGCGTAGCGCCGCCTATCGCGCGACGGTGCAGATCGAGCTCAATCGGTTCGAGCAATATGTCGCCGGTCGGCCGCTCGGGCCCGCGCCCGCGCCCCAGAGCTAGGCTTGGCGTCGCCGCCTGGCGACCACGCCGATATTGGCCAGCAGGTGGGGCGGAAGCTCGCCGGAGATGTCCGTCAGGGCGCGCAGAAGGTCAGGCGACCATTCGCGCATCATGCTGTTGGGCACGATCTTCACGAAGTAGCCAAAGCGCTCCTCGATCTCGAGCCCGCAAGCTTCGAAGTCGCTGGCGAACTGGTCGAGACTGTAGACCCGCTGATGTCCCACCGCATGGTCGCGGGGCGACAGGTCGTCAGGCTTGGACTGTAGACCGATCATCACCGCCAGTTGCCGGTGCAGGGACTGGGCGTTGGGCACCACGCCGACGATCCGGCCCTCCGGCGTCAGGCACGAGGCCATGGCCGCGATCGCCGCGCGGGGCTCGTCGACATGCTCCAGCACATGCAGGGCCAGGGCCGCGTCGTAGGGCTGGGCGGGTTTGAACTCTTCGAACAGCGAATGGTGGACCACCACCTTGTCGCCGAACCGCGCGCGGGCAGCCTCGCAGAGCTTCTCCGAGCCCTCGACGATCTCGACGCTGTAGCCACGCTCCACCAGCGGCGCGGTGATCGTGCCCTCGCCATAGCCGAACTCCAGGATCCGGTCCCTGGGCGACAGCTTGGCCAGGATGGAGGGCAGGTTCTGGGTGTGGATGACGTTCTCGATGAAGTTCTCGCCGGTGGTGTCTTCCAGGTAGACAGACTCAGCGAACTTCTCGAGGGCGTGATCGGACGACATGTTCAGGTTCCGCGGCATGATTTTGCGCAGTGATATTGGAATGCGGTGGTTGACGCCACGCCGTTACCGAACCACTCGTCGCGCGTGCCACAGGACCGATCCATGACCGCCGCCGCCACCCCGGCGCAGACCGTGCTGAGCGGCGCCTTCGTGACGCTGCGCCCCCTGGCCGTGGCCGATGCGGCGATGACCTTCCGCTGGCGGCATGATGATCGCGCCCGCTACCTGAACAAGGCCGCGCCGACGGTGGCCGACCAGGCGCGCTGGATCGCCGCCCGGCCCCCCGCCGAGTACAACTTCATCATCGAGCTGAAGGACGGCGCGCCCATCGGCATGGTGGCCCTGCTGGAGATCGACGCCGCCAATCGCCGGGCCGAAGCCGGGCGGTTCCTGATCGGCGAGGCGCAGGCCGCGCGCGGCGTCCCCGCGGCGGTCGAGGCCATGAAGCTGGTTTACGAACTGGCCTTCGACACCCTGGGCCTGGAGCGGATCCACGGTTTGATCGGGGCCGACAATCACCTCATGCTCAAGTGGCAGCTGTTTCTCGGCATGAAGGAGGAGGGGCGGTTGCGCCGGCACTATTTCAAGGACGGCGGGTTCATCGACGCCATCGCGCTGGGCCTGCTCGCCTCCGACTATCGGGCGGTCGCGCGGCCGCGTATGCTGGGCCTGATCGCGGCCGGTCGGCCGGCCCGCGCCGCACAATAGGATTTGGAGAGTTCGAATGGCCGGCGAAGACGAGGTCCTGGCGATCGTGTTGCGCGCCTTGGAGAACCTGAACGAGGAACTTGAGGCGGACCAGCAGGTCCCCGTGGCCGCCACGACCGCCTTGTTCGGCGCCGATGCGGAGCTGGATTCCCTGGCCCTCGTCTCGGTGATCGTCGATGTCGAGGCGGGGCTGGCCGAGCGGTTCGGCCGCCCCTTCAGCCTGATGGACGACCAGGCCATGGAGCGCGAAGTCTCGCCCTTCACCAGCGTTCAGGCCCTGGTGGACTATATCGGCGAGCTGCTCGCCAAGCCGGCCTGAGGCCGGACGTCCGCCTGGTGACCCAGACCTTCGAGATCACGGCTCAGGGCCACCCCCGTCTGTCCCGGATGCGCGGCATCTTCGCCGAACAATACCGGTTCTCCCGCGACCTCGTCGACCGCGCCGCCATGGCGTTCGGTAAGCCCTGGGCCGACGAGGCCGAGGAAACCTTGCAGGTGTTGTTTTCCGACGATGAGGCCCTGGCCTTGGCGGTGAAGGGCTACAGCGCCTTCGCCCTGGATTCCATGCGGCGGCAGGCCCGCTTCGAGAAGGACCTGGCCTATCCCGCCAAGACCTATGAAGAGGCCGCCAGGGAAGTCTATTTCAACGACGACCACATGATGGGCGTCTATCTTCCAGGCCTGCTGCTGTCGCATTTCCTGTGGCCGCACCACTACCGGCAGCTTGAGTTCTTCGACACCGCGTTCGTCGCGCCGATGCGGGCCGCCGGCGGCGATCGGTTCGTTGAGGTGGGCGTCGGCACCGGGCTATATTCGCGCCGCCTCTTGCAGGCGCTCCCCGGCGCGACGGGTCACGGCCTGGACATCAGCCCCGCCTCCCAGGCCTACGCCAACCGGCACCTGTCCGCATTCGGGTTCGGCGACCGCTATCAGGTTCATCTACGCGATGTGGCCGAGGAGGCCGAGGCGTCAGCCTCCTGGCTGGTCTGCGTGGAGGTTCTGGAGCACCTGGAGGACCCGGTCACCTTCCTGCAGACCCTGCGCCGGACCCTGGCGCCGGGCGGACGGGCCTTCATCACCGCGGCCCTCGACGCGGCCAACGCCGACCACATCTATCTCTACCGGACCTCCGAACAGGTGCAGGCCCATCTGGAGGCCGCGGGCTTCGCCCTGGAACAGGCGTTCCTGGGCGCGGCCTATAAGCCCGTCCGGGCCGGTGCGCCCGTCCCGCTTGCGGCGGCATTTGTGGTCCTCTAGGGCTGAACCCGTGACCGACACCTCGCCAGATCCGGACGGTTCCGCGCTCTACGCCGGCAAGGTGGCCCTGGTCACCGGCGCCTCGCGCGGCGTGGGCCTGACCATCGTCCGCCATTTTCTGGCCAACGGCGCCACGGTCATCGGCCTGGCGCGCGGCGAGGCGGGCCTGGCTAATGACGCCTATCATCACCTGCATGTGGACGTCGGGGACGCCAGCGCCGTGCAGCAGGCCTTCCTGACCATCGGCAAGCTCAGCCCCCACCTGGATATTGTCATCAACAACGCGGCCGTCCTGACCTCGCAATACGCCATGATCATGCCGCCCTCGGCCGCCCAGGCCATGCTCAACGTCAACCTGCTGGGCCCCTTCATGGTGTCGCGGGAAGCCGCCAAGCTGATGCGCAAGCGCAAATGGGGGCGGATCATCAATATCAGCTCCATGGCCGTCAGCCTGGAGCCGATGGGCGACAGCATCTATGCGGCCAGCAAGGCCGGGCTCAGCACCCTGGCCAACGTGATGGCCAAGGAGTTCGCGGCGCTGAACGTGACCTGCAACACCGTGGCGATCACCGCGTTGGAGACCGACATGCTGGCCCAGCTTCCCCGCGACAAGGTCGAGGCGGTGGTGGCCGGCCTGCCCATCCCGCGTTTTGCCACCGACGATGACGTCCTCAACGTCATCGACTTCTTCGCCTCCGAGCGCAGTTCCTACGTCACCGCCCAGACGGTGTTCCTGGGCGGGGTGAACTGATGGCCGGTCCCGTCGACCGGCCTGGCGTGGCGATCGCCGGAGTCGGGCACCATCTTCCGACCTATTTCGAGGACAACGAGACCCTTTGCCGGACCTTGCCGGTGACGCCGGAGTGGATCCTGGAGAAGACCGGCATCAAGCAGCGCGGGATCGCGGCGCCCGGCGACACCGCGTCGGACTACGCTCTCCAGGCCGCCCGCGCCGCCATTGAGATGGCGGGCATCGACGCCGGCGAGATCGACCTGATCATCGCCGCCACCTTCTCGGCCGACTACCTGTTCCCGCCGCTGTCGGCCAAGGTGCAGCGTGAGCTGAAGGCCGCCTCGGCCCAGGTCTTCGACCTGCAGGCCAATTGCACCGGCTTCGTCGCCGGCCTGACCACAGCCGCCGATCGGATGATGCTGGACGAGAGCGTGCGCCACGCCCTGGTGATCGGGATCGACTTCTGCTCGCGCTATATCGACCGCACAGACGAGAACACCGCCATCTATCTGGCCGACGGGGCCGGGGCGGCGGTGCTGAGCCGCACCACCCCCGGCAATGGCATCCTGGCCTCCAGCTTCTTCACCGACAGCTCCAGCTACGAAGCGGTGCGGCTACGGGGCGGCGGGTCGAGCTTCCCTAATACCGGCCGCGCCTTCGATCCGGCCGTGGACCTGATGGAAATGAACGGCCTGGCCACCTGGAAACAGGCCATCACCCACCTGCCCAGCGTCATCCGCAAGGCCTGCGCCAAGGCGTCGGTGGAGGTGAAGGCGGTGGACTTCCTGGTCTTCCATCAGGCCAACTTCAACCTGATCCACTACATCGTCCGGAAGATGGGCTTTGATCTGACGCGCACCTATACGAACGTGCAGGAGATCGGGAACACCGGGGCGGCGTCCATCGCCATCGCGCTGAGCGAGGCGGTGCGCAAGGGGCTGGTGAAAGCCGGAGACCTGGTGGTGCTGGCCGCGGTGGGCGCCGGCTTCAACTTCGGGGCCAGCGTCTGGCGCTGGGAAATGCCCAGGGGGGGGCGCTAGCCATGTTCTCCGATTTCGACACCATCAAGGTCGGCGACACCCGCTCACTGACCCGGACCATCACCGAGGCCGACGTGCGGCGGTTCGTGGAGATGACCGGCGACGACAATCCGCTCCACGTCGATCGCGCCTATGCGGAGACCACCAGCTTCAAGGACATCGTCGTCCACGGCATGCTGGGAGCCTCCTTTATCTCCACCGTGATCGGCACGCAGCTGCCCGGACCGGGCGCGCTCTGGGTGGCCCAGAGCCTGGAATTCCTGGCGCCGGTAAGGCTGGGGGACACCCTGACCGTGACCTGCGCGGTGACGAAGAAGCATGAGCGCGACCGGCTGCTGGAACTTGCCACCACCATCGTCAACCAGGCCGGCCAGAGCGTCCTGACCGGACAGGGCAAGGTCAAGGTGCTGGCGCCCAAGGCGGCGCCCCAGGCGGTGGCCGAGCTTGGCCGGGCCAGGGTGGCCCTGGTCACCGGCGGGGCCGGGGGCATCGGCAGAGCCATCTGCCTGCGCCTGGCGCGGGACGGCTTCCACGTGCTGGTCAACTATCGCTCGCAGCCGGAACGCGCCCAGGCCCTCGTGCGCGAGATCGCCGCCCTGGAAGGCGCGGCCCGCGCCGTCGCCCTGTCGGCGGACATCTCCACGGCCGAAGGGGCCGCGGCCTTGGCGGCGGCGGCCACGGGCGCGTTCGGCGGGGTCGATGTCCTGGTGAACAACGCCTCGCCGCGTATCGGCGGCAAGGCCCTGGCGGCCACCGACTGGACCGATATCCAGGCCCATCTGGACGTGCAGGTGAAGGGCGCCTTCCTGCTGACCCAGGCCTTGGCTCCGGCCATGGCGGAGCGCCGCTGGGGGCGGATCGTCAACATCACCTCACTCGTCGCCGAAGGGGCGCCGACCGTGACCTGGACCGGCTACGCCATGGCCAAGGCGGCCCTGGCGACCATGTCGCGCCATCTCGCCGCCGAGTTGGGGCCGAGCGGCGTGACCGTGAATTGTGTCGCGCCGGGCCTGACCGACGCCGGCCTCGTGGGCGAGGTGCCGGAAAAGGCCCAGATGCTGGCGGCCCGGCAAACTCCCTTGCGGCGGTTGGCGACGCCGCGGGATGTGGCCGGCGCTGTGGCCTACCTCGCGTCCGAGGACGCCGCTTTCGTCACCGGTCAGACCCTGGGGGTCAATGGCGGCATGGCGATGCGATGACCCTCGGCGCTGATCGCTTGAGCGCCCTGGCGGCGCCTGGCCTGTCCCTGGCCCAGACGATGAAGCTGGTGGCGGAGATCGAGGCCGAAGCGCCCGCGACGGTCGCCAGCCTGGCCATCAGCGCGGGATCCACGATCGATCTGCTGGGGCTGTTTTTGCGCAAGCACGCCCTGCTGGCCGGTGTCCGGCTGAGCGTCAGCCAGGGTCAGTTCGACGATCCCGTCGGCGACGCCGAGCGGTTCGCGGCCCAGGGGGTGGAGCACCTGCTGATCGCCCCGTTCTTCGACCTTCTCGCGCCGGCCTTCGAGGCTCAGGTGGGGCGGTTGAGTCCTGAGCTGATTGACGCCCGTGAGGCCGAGATTCGCGCCCGATATCGGCTGGCGTTCCAGAAGGGGTCGGGGTTCCGCACAATCTTCCTGGCCGACTTCCATCGGTTCGGCCCGCCCGCGCCGGGGGGCGACGCCACCGACGTGGTCCTCGCCCGGTTCAATGCCGCCTTGCGTGACGAGGCCGCGGCCTTCGCCAATGTGCGGCGGATCGACATGAGCGGCCTGGTGGCCGAGGTCGGGCGGTCGGCCGCCTTCGATCCACGCTTCTACCTGCGCAACAAGGCGCCCTATTCGGCCACCCTGCTGGACGCCTGGGCGCGGCAGGTCACCGCCCTGTCGCGGGGTTATGGCGCCCAGTTCCGCAAGGCCCTGGTGCTGGATTGCGACAATACCCTGTGGGGCGGGGTGCTGGGCGAAGACCTGGTCGCGGGCGTGAAACTCGGACCGCACGACTATCCGGGCGCCGTCTATTGGAGGGCTCAGCAGGTGTTCGCAGGTCTGCGGCGCGAGGGCGTGCTCCTCTGCCTGTGCAGCAAGAACAATCCGCAGGATGTCGAGGAGATGTTCGACACTCACCCGGACATGGTGCTCACCTCGGACGACATCATCCTGAAGAAGGTCAATTGGCGCGAGAAGGTCGAGAACCTGAGGGAGATCGCCGCCGACCTGAACATCGGTCTCGACAGCCTGGTCTTCCTCGACGATTCCGACTTCGAGTGCGAGGCGGTGCGCCGCCAGCTGCCGATGGTGTCGGTCTTTCAGACCCCGGCCAACCTGCCGGCCTATCTGGGGGTGATGGAGGATATCCGGTCGCTGTTCCTGGCCGGTGGGGTCAGCGACGAGAGCCGGGCCAAGACCGACCAGTACCGCCAGCGCGCCCTGGCGCTGGAGGCGCAGCAGGCCTTCGAGAGTCACGAGGACTACCTCGCCTCCCTGCAGATGACCGTGCGGGTCGCCCGCAATGATGCGGCCCAGGCCGCGCGGATCAGCGAGCTCAGCCAGAAGTCCAACCAGTTCAACCTGACGACCCGGCGCTACGCCGTCGCCGAAATCCAGGCCTTGATGGCGAGTGACGCCGCCGACGTCTGGTCGGTGGAGGTCGCCGACCGGTTCGGCAAGGCGGGCCTGACCGGGGTCATCGTGGCGCGCTACGCGCCGGGGGAGGTCAGGATCGAGAACCTGCTGATGAGCTGCCGGGTGCTGGGACGCGGGGTAGAGTTCGCGCTATGGGCGCCGGTGCTGGCGGCCGCCTCGGCGCGGGGTTGCGTGACCCTCGCCGCCGACTACCGGCCAAGCGCCAAGAACGCCCAGGTCGCCGACTACTACGACCGGCTCGGCTTGATACGGGTGGGCGAGGCCGATGGCGCGGGGCGATATGCTCATGCGATAGAGGGCCTCACCCTCCCGCCGACCCCGTGGATTTGCCTTGTCGATGATTGACGAAACCGCCCTGAAGCAGATCCTCGCCGCCGTGCTGGGCGTGGACGCCGCCGCTATCACCGCCGACTCCAACAGCGACACGATCGAGAGTTGGGATTCCCTGCGCCACATGAATCTGGTCCTGGCTTTGGAGGAGGAGTTCGGCGTCTCCATCCCGGACGAAGAGGCGGCCAACATCACCTCCTACGCCCTGATCAAGCTGGTGCTCGAAGAGCTCACGGCGGCCTGACCATGCAGTGGCTGCTCGACCGCTTCGCCACGGCGCCGGAGACCCCCGCCTTCATCCACGAGGATCGGGTGGTGAGCTATGGCCAGGTGTTGCGGATGGTGGAGGCCTTCGGCGCCCGGCTCGCCGCCGAGGGGGTGGCCCGCGGCGAGAGGGTCGCGGTCCTGGCGGACTATTCGCCTGAGGTCTTCTGCCTGATCCTGGCCCTGGCCCGGAACGCCGACATCATCATTCCCATCAGTCCCGCCTCGGTGGTCGAGGAGGCAGCCGCCTTGGCCATCTGCGGCTGCGACTGGCTGGCCAGGTTCGACGCGGAGGGTGGAGAGGTGGCGTTTTCCCGCCGGGTGGTGGCGGTGGAGAACCCGCTCATCGCCGGCCTGATCGCCGACGGCCGCCCCGGCCTGGTGCTCTTCTCGTCAGGTTCGACGGGCAAGCCCAAGGGTATCCTGCACGACTTCGACCGGGTGGCCGACAAGTTCCGCAAGGCGCGGGCCGCGACCCGGGCCATCCCCTTCCTGATGATCGATCACTTCGGCGGGGTGAACACCATCCTGGCCATCACCAGCAGCCTGGGCACGGTGGTCACGGTGGCCGACCGGTCGAGCGCCAGCATCTGCGCGGCCATCGCCCGTCACAGGGTCGAGCTGCTGCCCGCCACGCCCTCGTTCCTGACCATGTTGATGGCCTCGGGCCTCCACCGGGATTTCGACCTCAGCTCACTCAAGCGCATCACCTACGGCACCGAGGTCATGCCTCAATCGACCCTCGACCGCCTACGCGCGGCCTTCCCGGGGGTTGAGCTGCAGCAGACCTATGGCCTGTCGGAGGTGGGCGTGCTGCGTTCGCAGTCCCGAGACGACGGCTCGCTCTGGGTGCGGGTCGGGGGCGAGGGGTTCGAGACCAGGGTGGTGGACGGCGTGCTGTGGATCCGGTCCGACTACGCCATGGTCGGCTACCTGAACGCGCCCTCCGAGTTCGACGCCGAGGGCTGGTTCAACACCCAGGACCAGGTGGAGGTCGATGGGAGCTATTTCAAGATTCTGGGCCGTGTCACCGACATCATCAACATCGGGGGCCAGAAGGTCTATCCGGCCGAGGTGGAGGACGTGATCCTGGAGCTTGAGAACGTCGCCGACGTGGCCGTGTTTGGAGAGGCGCACGCTTTCCTCGGCCAGATGGTGGTGGCCAAGGTGGTCCTGGAAGCTCCGGAGCCGGCCGAGGCGCTGAAGAAGCGTATCCGACAGGCCTGCCTGGCCAGGCTCGCCAGCTACAAGGCGCCGGCCAAGGTTCAGATCGTGCCGGGCCCCCTGCACACCGCGCGGCAGAAGAAGACGCGCCAAGCCTAGGCGCGAAGGGCGCTGGCCACCAATCCCACATTCTCCGACGGCATCGCCGGCCAGAGCGGCAGGGACAGCACCTGGTCGGCCAGGGCCTCGGCCAGGGGGAAGGCGCCGGGCTTGAAGCCGCAGTGGGCGAAGGCGGCCTGGCGGTGGCAGGCGATGGGATAGTGGATCAGGCTCTCGATCCCGGCCGCCCTCAGCCTGGCCTGCAGGGCGTCGCGCTCGGGACTGCGGACCACATAGAGATGATAGACGTGGCGGGCCCCTTCGGCCTCGATGGGCGTCGTCAGGTCCGAGCCGGCCAGGGCCGTGTCATAGGCGGCGGCCAGCGCCCGGCGCCGGTCGTTGGCGGCGTCCAGGCGCGGCAATAACACCCGCAGGAAGGCGGCCTGGAGCTCATCCAGCCTGGAGTTCGCTCCCAGCGTCTGGTGAACGTACTTCTGGTCGGAGCCATAGTTGCGCAGGCGGCGGACCGCCTCGGCCAGGCCGGCGTCATTGGTGGTGACCGCGCCGGCGTCGCCGAGCGCGCCGAGGTTCTTGGTGGGATAGAAGCTGAAGGCGGTGGCGTGGGCGCCGCCGCCCGTCCGGCGGCCGTGATAGCTCGCGCCATGGCTCTGGGCGGCGTCCTCCAGCACGAACAGGCCGTGTCGCTGGGCCAGCGCCATCAGCGGCTCAAGATCGACGGGATGGCCGTAGAGCGAGACCGGCACGATGGCGGCCGTCCTGGCCGTCACCGCCGCGGCGCAGGCGGCCGCGTCGAGGGTGTAGGTGCGCGGGTCGACCTCCACCGGAACCGGGACCGCGCCCACCGCCTCCACCGCCATCCAGGTGGCGGCGAAGGTATGGGCCGGCACGATCACCTCGGCGCCCGCCGCCACGCCGGCCGCGCGCAGGGTGAGGGTCAGGGCGTCCAGGCCATTGCCGACGCCGACGCACCGGGCCGCGCCGCACCAGGCGGCGAACTCGGCCTCGAAGGCCGCCAGCTCCGGCCCGAGGATCATCCAGCCGGAGTCCATCACCCGGCCGTAGGCCAGGTCCAACTCTCCCCTCAGGCCCGGCTCGGACAGGTTGAGGTCGAAGAACTTCACGGCCTGGCGCGGGCCAGGAAGGCGTCGAAATCGCGGATGTAGTCGGCCTCGTCATAGGGGGTCGAGGCCAGCACCAAGCAGACCGAGCCGGAGGAGAAGTTGTCGATCTCCCGCCACTGCATGGGTCCGATGTGGAGCCCGACATGCGGGCGGTTGAGGGTGACCCGCTCCTCGCTGACGCCGTCGTGCAGACGCACGTCGAAGCTGCCGGAGACGGCGATCAGCAGCTGGTGCAGGGCCTTGTGCGCATGGCCGGCCCGCACAGATCCGCTGGGGACGTCATAGAGGTAGTAGACGCGGGCGATGCTGAAGGGGACGTGGGCGTCGGACTCGATGAAGGACAGATTGCCCCGCGGGTCGGAGATCACCGGAAGGTTGATGAGGTTCGCCAAGTCGCTCTCCTGCGCCGGTTCCGAAATGGCGGGCGAGGCCCCCCCAAGTCAACCGTTTCAGGCCAGGGCCTGGGCCAGGCCCGGCAGCCGGCCGATGACCCCGGCGGTGAGTTCCTCACGACGCTCCCAGAGTTCGCGGTACCAGGCGCTGCGGGCGGCCGCCTGGTGGGCGAACATGCGGTGGTCACGAACATAGTCCCAGGCCTGCCGGGCCATCACTTGACGCGCGGGCTCGTCGCGCAGGGCCTCGGCGAGGCGCGGCGCCCAGTCCTTCAGCCGGTGGGCGATCAGGCCGGTCTGCCCGTGAACGATGGTCTCGGCATAGATGGTGGGAGAGGCCAGGGTGACCACGCCCCGGGCGGCGGCGTCGAGGAACTTGGCGTCGCTCTTGGTGTCCTCGTAGAGCCGCCCTTCCACGGGCGAGAGCGAGACCGCGCAGGTGGCCATCAGGTCGAGATAGGCCTCGTAGGGCATGTAGTCGTGGAAGCTCTTGTTGGCCGTCGGCAGGGCGTCGAACACCGCCCGGTCGCCCACCACCACATATTCCACCTCCGGAAATTCCTCGGTCACCGGCGCGAGCGAGGCCGCCACCCGTGCGGCGAACTTGCCCCGCGACAGGGCCCCGTAGAAGACCCGGCGGGGCGCCGGGGCGGGGGGAAGGGGAGGCAGGTCGAAAACGGCGTTCGGGAACACCTTGACCGCGGGATTGTACTTGGAAAACGCCCGCCCCAACCGCTCGGTGGAGGTCTGCAGCGCGTGCGTGAAGCCATAGGTGAGCCAGTCGTCGGGCGCCAGCTTGCGCCCAGCGACGGCGGCGATCATGGCCGGATGATCGTCGATCTCCATCACCACAGGCCAGCCGCGCCGGACGGCGTCGGCCATCGCCACGCACCAGGCCTTGGCCGAGGGCAGGAGCGGGCGTTGCAGCACCAGGATCTTCGGGGACTCGGGCCCAAGCGGCAGGAAGGTGAACGGCGCGCCGCCATAGGCCACGGTCAACTCGGGCTCGCTGCGCAGGGCGTGGGCCGGCAGCCGGGTGCGGATGTCCATCAGCCGAGGCGCAAATGCGGCGATCTGGACGGGCAGGGGGGCGGGTTCGGCCGCGCTCTTCTGAACCACCAGCAGCAGGTCGCGGTCCTCGACCTGGGGGAGTTGGGCCGGCGCCAGGCGAGGGGCGAAGTCGTCGAAGTGATCGTCGCCGGGGATCAGGGCCTGAAGCTTGGCGATCCGGAAGGTGTCGCCCAGGGCCTCAAGGGCGGCGGCGACGTGGGCCCCGGAGCGCGAAGCGGCCACCAGGACGCCGTCCGCCGCGAGAGCCTGGGCGTGGGTCTTCAGGTCCTCAAGGCTCAGGCTGTCGAGGTCGGCGATCACGACGCCGTCAGGGGTGTCGGACACGAAGGCCGCGGCGGGATTGCGCGCGGCATAGGCCCTCTCGAACGCGGGCGCGCCGGTTCCCACATAGACCAGCCGTCGGACGGTCAGAGGCGTGCGGCCGTCAAGCAGGGACATGCGGAACTCCGGAGCGGACGCCGCAGCTTAAGAGGCGTTATGCGGGGCGAACAAGGCGCCGCTTCCTGAACCTGATTGCGTCAGTTTCGGACGTAGGGTCCGAAAAGAACATCTTGTGAACGGAGAACAAACTAAGTACACCTGAGTCCGGCGGCGGGGAGAGCGATCTACCCCACCGGGTTGGCGGAATCATGGGATAGGGAGTGCTTGGTATGGCGTCTCAAACGGCATTGAAGCTCGTGGCACGAGAAGACGGTGACAAGCAGCGCGCGCTGGAAGCAGCGATGGCGCAGATCGATCGGGCCTTCGGCAAGGGCTCGGTGATGAAGCTTGGCGACAAGAGCCATATGGAGATCGAATCGGTCTCCACGGGTTCCTTGGGCCTGGATATCGCGCTGGGCATCGGCGGCCTGCCCAAGGGGCGGATCGTGGAGATCTACGGCCCGGAGAGTTCGGGCAAGACGACGCTGGCCCTGCACGTGGTGGCCGAGGTCCAGAAGGCCGGCGGCACCGCGGCCTTCGTGGACGCCGAGCACGCCCTGGACCCTTCCTATGCCAACAAGCTGGGCGTGAACCTGGATGAGCTGCTGGTCTCCCAGCCGGACACCGGCGAACAGGCCCTGGAGATCACCGACACCCTGGTGCGTTCGGGCGCCGTGGACGTCATCGTCATCGACTCCGTGGCGGCCCTGACGCCGCGGGCGGAAATCGAAGGCGAGATGGGCGACAGCCTGCCCGGCCTGCAGGCCCGCCTGATGAGCCAGGCCCTGCGCAAGCTGACCGCCTCGATCTCCAAGACCCACACCCTGGTGATCTTCATCAACCAGATCCGCATGAAGATCGGGGTGATGTACGGCAGCCCGGAAACCACCACCGGCGGCAACGCGCTCAAGTTCTACGCCTCGGTGCGCCTGGACATCCGCCGCACCGGGTCCGTGAAGATCCGCGACGAGATCATGGGCAACAATGTCCGCGTTAAGGTCGTGAAGAACAAGGTGGCCCCGCCGTTCCGCGAGGTCGAGTTCGACATCATGTACGGCGAGGGCATCTCCAAGCTGGGCGAGATCATCGACCTGGGGGTCAAGGCCGGGGTCATCGAGAAGTCCGGCTCCTGGTTCTCCTGGAACAGCCAGCGCATCGGTCAGGGCCGCGACAATGTCCGCGAATTCCTGAAGACCAATCCCGATATCGCCGACGCGATCGAAAAGCAGGTTCGCGGGGCCAAGGAGGTCATCGAGGAAGAACTGTTGGTCGGTCCCACGGCGGGCGAAGACGAGGAATAGGCGGCTCCGGCGGCGGCTTCGGCCCGCCGCCGGACCGGTTCCCACCGTTCACGTGGACGGCCGCTTTGGCCCTCGGAAACCCGTCGCCGCGCCCCCGCAAACCGCGTGGCTGACGGGGCAGGGCCGAACCCCGCACGGTCGTTCACGCAGGAGAAGGGCGCTCGGACTCCGGTCCAGGCGTCCTTTTTCTTTGCGGCGACCTCCAAGTCTCGTAAACGGACCCCAATATCGCAGCGCAATACGCGCCCCATTTTGAAGTCTAGCGTCTAGAGCCATGCCGAGCCTGAACGAGATCCGCAGCGCCTTCCTGGGCTATTTCGAGAAGAATGATCACCTGATCATTCCGTCGGCTCCCCTGGTGCCGCAGAACGACCCGTCCCTGTTGTTCGTCAATGCGGGCATGGTGCCGTTCAAGAACTACTTCACCGGCGCCGAGACCCCGCCCGCGCCGCGCGCGGCCTCGTCCCAGAAGTCGGTCCGGGCCGGCGGCAAGCACAACGACCTGGACAATGTGGGCTATACGGCCCGCCACCACACCTTCTTCGAAATGCTGGGGAACTTCTCCTTCGGCGACTATTTCAAGGAAGGCGCGATCGAGCACGCCTGGACCCTGCTCACCAAGGAATTCAAGATTCCGGCGGAGAAGCTGCTGGTCACGGTCTATCACACCGACACCGAGGCGGCCGAGCTGTGGAAGAAGATCGCGGGCCTGCCCGACGAGAAGATCATCCGCATCTCCACCAGCGACAATTTCTGGTCCATGGGCGACACCGGCCCCTGCGGCCCGTGCTCGGAGATCTTCTACGACCACGGCGCCCACATCCCAGGCGGCCCCCCCGGCAGCCCCGATGAGGACGGCGACCGGTTCGTGGAGATCTGGAACCTGGTCTTCATGCAGTTCGAACAGTTCGCCGACGGCACGCGAAAGCCCCTGCCCAAGCCGCAGATCGACACCGGCATGGGCCTGGAGCGGATCGCTGCGGTTCTGCAGGGCGTGCACGACAACTACGACATCGATCTGTTCCGCACCCTGATCGCGGCGAGCAAGTCGCTGGTGGCCGGCGGCTCCAATGGGCCCTCGCACCGGGTGATCGCCGACCACCTGCGCTCCACCAGCTTCCTGATCGCCGACGGCGTCTCGCCGTCCAACGAAGGCCGCGGCTACGTCCTGCGGCGGATCATGCGCCGGGCCATGCGCCACGCCCACCTGCTGGGGGCCGAGGAACCCCTGATGCACCGCCTGGCGCCCGTGCTGATCGCCGAGATGGGGACCGCCTATCCGGAGCTGCGCCGCGCCGAGCCGGTGATCGTCGAGACCTTGCGCCAGGAGGAGGAACGCTTCCGCCGGACGCTGGGCCGCGGCATGGCCCTGCTGGACGAGGCCACCGCCAAGATGAGCGAGGGTGGCGTGCTGCCCGGCGAGACCGCCTTCAAGCTCTATGACACCTACGGCTTCCCCGTGGACCTGACCCAGGACGCCGTGCGCGGCAAGGGCATGACGGTGGACATGGAGGGCTTCGAGGCCGCCATGAACCAGCAGCGCGCCCAGGCCCGTGAAGCCTGGACCGGGTCTGGCCAGGCCTCCGCGGCCGGCGAGTGGTTCGCCATCCGCGAGAGCCAGGGGGCCACGGTGTTCCTCGGCTACGACAGCGTCGAGACCACCGCAGAACTGCTGGTCCTGGTGGAGGGCGGCGCTGAGATCGACAGCGCCAAGGCCGGCCAGACCGTCCAGGCGCTGTTTGACCGCACCCCCTTCTACGCCGAGAGCGGCGGCCAGGCGGGTGACACCGGCGAGGCCGAATGGGACGGCGGCAAGGGCCGGGTGATCGATACCCAGAAACAGGCCGGCGACCTGCACGTCCATGTGCTGGAGATCACCGAGGGCACGCTGACCCCCGGAGCCCGTGTGCGCCTGCTGGTGGACGCCGAACGGCGCCTGACGACGCGCTCCAACCACTCCGGCGCGCACCTGCTGCACGCTGCCCTGCGCAATGTGCTGGGTCCCCACGTCTCGCAAAAGGGCCAGATGGTGGACGGCGAGCGCCTGCGCTTCGACTTCAGCCACGGCGGCCCGTTGACCGGCGCCGAGCTCGACGCCATCGAAGCCGAGGTCAATGCGGTGGTCCGCCAGAACCTGCCGGCCGTCACCAAGGAGATGGCCCCGGAAGAGGCCATCGAGGCCGGCGCCATGGCCCTGTTCGGCGAAAAGTACGGCGACAGTGTGCGTGTGCTGGCGCTCGGCAAGGCGCTGGAGGGTGACGGCGACTATTCGGTCGAACTCTGCGGCGGCACCCACGTGGCCCGCACCGGCGACATCGCCCTGTTCAAGATCGTCTCGGAGACCGGCGTGGCCGCCGGCATTCGTCGGATCGAGGCGCTGACCGGCGAGTCAGCCCGCCGCTATCTCAACGATCAGGCCGCCGTCGCCAAGGCGCTGGCCGATCAGTTCAAGACCCCTGTGGCCGAGGTTCTGGCCCGGGTCGACGCCCTGGACGCCCAGCGCCGCAGGCTGGAGAAGGACCTGGCTGAGGCCAAGCGCCAGCTGGCCATGGGCGGTGGCGGCTCGGGCGGCGAGGCCGCGGCCATCGAGGACATCGCCGGGACCAAGCTCATGGCCCGGGTCATGGACGGGGTCGGCGGAAAGGATCTGCGTCCGATCGTCGAGGAATACCGCAAGCAGGTCCCCGACGGCGTCATCGCCATGGTCGGCGTGGCCGACGGCAAGGCCGCCATCGCCGTGGCGGTGATGGGCTCGGCGGCGGGCAAGTTCAACGCCGCCGACTTGGCCAAGGCCGCCGTGATCGCCATGGGCGGCCAGGGCGCCGGCGGCCGTCCCGACTTCGCCCAGGGCGGCGCTCCGGACGGCGCCAAGGCGGCCGAGGGTGTCGCGGCGGTAAAGGCGGCGCTGGGCTAGGGTTCCAAAGGAGGAACCACGAACCTCACGAACGACACGAACAGTGGGCTTCGCCTACGGGGTCATCCCGCGTGGCGAAAGTGCGGGACCCACCGATCCCTCCGGCACGCTCGCCGCATCTAGGAGTCGGGCTCTGCGCGTGGCGTCCGCCGACACGGGCCCAGGATCGTAGGTGTCTCACACCGCCCCGCTCAGAAGTGGACACTCAGGATGTCGCCTTCGGTTGGCGAGCGGCCGTTCAACGCTCTCACACGGTGAGCTGCCGCTCACCTAACGCCACCCCTAACCCGGCCAGCGCCGCCCCCACCGCCTGCGTCGGATATCCGGGCGCCGGCGCCTCCCTCGTCCCAGGTAAGGTGTGCAGGAAGGCGTCCATGATCGCCGCCACCGGCGCCGCGCGGGCGAGGATCGGCCGCACGGCAGGGGGGCGCCGCTTCGCCGCCTCCAGCCACCGAGCATAGGCCCAGCGGGCATAGGCGCTGTCATAGTCCGCGTGGGCGACCAGGAACGCCCGCTCTTCCGCTGAGAGATCGAATCCTGACCCAAGCGCATAGCCAAAGTCGGCGAGATAGAGATCGTCGCCGTCGGTCAACAGGTTGCGGGCGTGCAGGTCGAAGTGGAAAAGGCCCTGCTTGTTCATAAAGGCGACGGCGCTCATCCACTGATCGTGCACGGCTGCCAGCTTCGCGCCCGTCGGCCGCGCCGCTTGCAGCCAGGCCTCCAGGTCCCGGCCAACGAATTCCTGGATCATGACGATATTCGCCGGTGCGCGGGTCACCTCATCTACCCTGGCGATGATCGCCGCGTTTCCCGACCAGAAGGTCGGAATCCGCGCCAGCCAGGCTTCCTGCTGCTCGCTGAGTTTCGGGGCCGTGCGCGGCAGCACGCGCGCATGGTGCAGGATCGGAAAGTGTGGGCACGCTCCGGAGAGCGCCCAGCCGCTCGTCACCCGGGCGGCCGCCAGCTCCCGCCCCGCAGCGAAACCCGCCGAGCCGACGGCATATTGGTAGAGGCTGGGCAGGCCGAAGAGATCAGCGGTGACGCTTCCCGCCGGCCCAGCGTCGAGCTCGCGCCGGGTCAATGCCATGCGCTTGGCGAACACCCTCTGGCCCCGGAAACGCAAGAACGCGCTCTCGCTGCCATGGAAGCTGACCCGCCAGTCTGCCGCGTCCAACAGGGCCGTCAGGTCGCCGTCGCTGAGCGCCGCGAGGGTTGTCGCCGCCGCCTCGTGCGCACGGCTCCGGCGCTCAAGTTTCTCCGACCCCATCGTGGCGATCCCCAACCCACACCTCGCCGAAGCGCTCTTTTCCTGAATCCTGAAGAAGTGACCTCGGAATTCTAGCTCACGGCCGGCGTTTCCACACGGCCTCGGTCGAATAGCGACGTTGGCCTCCAGTCCGGACGCGGACCATCGGCCGAAAGGTGTTGTTCCTGTCGTTCGCGCGCGACCTTCCCCCTACCGCGCGGTGCAGGTCACCTTGTTCAGCGGAAAAGTCGCCGCCTTGCGGCCGGCCTCACTGTCGTAGAGGAACCCGCTGTCGTCGGGCAGCAGGGTGATGGCCTCCTGTTGGGCCAGGGGCGGGGCCCGGAACACCGAGACGTTCTCGCCCGGCGTCAACTTGGCCGGAATGCCCTTCGACAGGTCGAAGCCCAGCTCCACCACCGCCATATAGGTCAGCAGCACGGCGCGCTTGCCGTCGCGGCTGATGTCCAGGCCGGTGGGGATCCACCCCGGGAAGGGCAGGTCGGAGAGCAGTTTCGGCAGGTCCAGCTGGCCCAGCTTGCTGAAGACCTGGACGCCGGCGGTCTGGCGCAGCTGGTTGGCCGAAAGGCGGTAGACAGAGGCAGGGCCGGGATTGGTCATCTCCTTGTCGACCGGCTTGGTGACCACGAAGAGGTCGCCGTTCGGGTGCAGGGCGAAGGCCTCGACATTGCGCGGGCCGTCGGGATAGCGGGCGCGGACAACCCGCAGGGGCGTCTCGACCGCCGCATAGGTCTTCTTTTCCGGCAGGATGGTGAAGCTGACCTCCGAGCGGGCGCCGGCGTTGTCGCCGACATCGCCGAGATAGAGGCAGGTCTTGGCGCCGCAGGGGCCTAGCGACAGTTCCTCGATATCCGCCGGCTTGGGGCCCTTGAGGTTGACGATCTTCAGGTCGCCGCCGGCCATGTCGGTCACGAAGAAGCGCAGGTCATCGCCGGAGTCATTGTGATGATAGAGCCGCCCCGGATAGGCCCGGGAGGCTTCCAGGCCGCTGGCCTCGTCGATGGGTTTCGACGGGATCGAGGCCGCCAGGACCGGTGCGCTCCAGGCCTTGCAGACCCCCGCCTCGGCGGTGAGCGGCGCGGCGATCAGGGCGCAGGCGAGGAGGGTGGCGGCGCGCATGGCTTGGCTCCGGATGACGGGGCCGGCACGATCTGACCGACCTCGCCGCCGGTCAAGCTAGGGCTTGGTGAAGATGCAGAGCTTATTGCCGGTCAGGTCTCGGACATAGGCGCCGTAGAAGCTGGTGGAGTCGGCGGGCCTGGGTCCCGGCGCGCCTTCATCGACGCCGCCATTGGCGAGGGCCGCGGCGTGGGCGGCGTGAACCGCCTCCTTGGAGGGAGCCAGGAAGGCCACCATGATCCCGTTGCCGGGGCGGGCGGCCTCCCCGTCGAAGGGCGGGCAGATGAAGGTGTTGGCCTCGCCGTCCTTGGGGCCGTAGCCGGCCCAGCCGCCATCCACGAAGGCGCGGTGATAACCGATGGCGCCGAGCACCGCATCGTAGAATGGCAGAGCGGCCGCGACATCCAGCGCCCCGATGGTGACGTATCCGATGGACATGAAATTCTCCCTGTCTGGTTGGCGGTCAGCCTAGCAGACGGAAAGAACAAAACAAGAACTATGGCTGAGCTTTGTTCTCGGCGGGGAGGCCGATCTGCACCAGCTTCCACTCAAACCAGCCACGCCGCTGGAAGGTGAACACCGTCTGGCGGGCGGGTTGGTCCGGCGCGCGGACCACGAACCGCGAGCGGTTCGGGCCCCAGTAGCGGAGCGAAGGCCAGGGTTCCTTGACCGCGCTGATCACCTGATCGGGCAGGTTATCGGGCAGGGGCGGCTCGGCGGGCGCCTTGCCGGGCTGGTAGCCGCGGGTCAGGGCGTGCAGCCCCTCGACGCTGACATAGCGCTCCACGGCCGGCGGCGGGGGGGTCAGGGGCTCCAGGGCGCGTTTCATGGCGCCGATGGGATCTGTCCAGATGGTCGGGGCCGGCGCCGTGGTGGCGTTGGGCGTGGGGCCGAGCTGGCCCTTCAGGGTCCCCCGAACGGCGTCGTAGTCCACCAGTTCGGCGAGACCCTGGGCGTCGCCGTCGCGGGCGTTGGCCTTGAGCGCGCGGAAGGCGAACCAGGGCGCGGCGACGAAGGCCACGCAGGCCCCCAGCAGCAGCACCAGGATCAGGTTGAAGATGGTCCGCCACATGGGCTGAAGCCTCGCTGAAGTCGCACAATGATTAACATGAGCGGCCAAGCTTCCTAGAGGTTCCTCCCAGAAGGCGAGCCGGAGGCTTGCGCCGGGCGCTCAAGAGCGCGAGGTTTGCGGATTGTTTGAACCATAAAAAGCCCAGGGAGGGCGCGATTTCATGTCCGCGAGCATCAACCCCAATGGAAATCTGAAGGGCAAGGTCGCCCTGGTCACCGGCGCCAGCCGCGGCATCGGCGAGGCCATCGCCGCCCGCCTGGCCATGGAGGGCGCCAAGGTCGTGGTTTCGGCCCGCACCGCCCAGGACGGCGAGAGCCGCCTGCCGGGCACGCTGATGGAGACCGTCGAGCGCATCAAGAAGGCCGGCGGCGAGGCCACCTTCATCAAGGCCGACCTGGCCCAGGCCATCGAGCGCGAGCGGCTGGTGGAAGAGGCGGTGGACACCTACGGCCCGATCGACATCCTGATCAACAACGCCGCCATCACCTATTTCACCCCGGTGGTGGAGTTCACCGAGAAGCGCTTCAAGCTGATGATGGAGGTGCAGGTCTATGCGCCCTTCCACCTGTCGCAGCTGGTGCTGCCCTCGATGATCGAGCGCAAGAGCGGCCACATCGTCAACATCTCCTCGCCCGCCGGCATCCACCCGGCCAAGCCCTATCGCGGCGGCCGCGGCGGCACGGTCTACGGCCTGTGCAAGGCGGCGCTGGAACGCTTCTCCACCGGCCTGGCCTCGGAGGTCTATGCCGACAACATCGCGGTCAACGTGGTGTCGCCGGGCCTGGTGGACACCCCTGGCGTGGCGGTGCACGGCCTGATCAACGAGCAGTCCAAGGACCGCGTGCAGCCCATCGAGTACATCGCCGAGGCGGTCTACCAGCTGGCCAGCGGCGACCCGAAGACCCTCACCGGCCGGGTCGACTATGCCGAGCCGCTGCTGAAGGAACTGAACCTCAAGCCGTCCGAACTGGTCTGAGAACCTAGCCAGAGGTCTTCAGCCGTGAAGCCGATCGCACTCGTGGTGGCGCGGAGGGAAACCCTGCCGCGCATCATCATCGACGCCTGCGCCGCGTCAGGCCGGCCCATCGCCGGCCTGATCGAGGTGGGCGAAGACGCCGACCGGCTGAAGACCGACCTGCCCGTCCTGGGCGGGGAAGAGCTGCTGAGCGACGCACCGTTCCTCGCCGCCCACGACATCTTCGTCGGCATCGGCGACGGACGCCGCCGGACGCTCAGCGAGGCGGTGCTGGCGCGCGGCGGGAGCATCGCCACGGTCATCCACCCGGCCGCCATCGTGTCGGCCTCGGCGAAGATCGGGGCCGGCACGGTGATCTCCGCCGGGGTCGTGGTTCAGATGGACGCTGTCGTCGGCCGCTATTGCTCGCTCAACACCGCCTGCACCGTGGACCACGACAACGTCCTGGAGGACGGGGTCAATATCGCCCCTGCCGCCCACCTGGCCGGTGGGGTGCGGGTGGGCGAGGGCGCCTTCATCGGCATCGGCGCCACCATCAAGGGCTGGCTGCGGATCGGCGCGCGGGCGACGGTGGGTGCCGGCGCCGTGGTGCTGAAGGAGGTTCCCGACGGGGTGACCGTGGTGGGCAATCCGGCCAAGCCGATGAGCCCCAAGGCCTAGCCTCGACGACGTCGACACGTCCTCTTGCCAACCGCCCCGACGCCGCCTTTCATCCCCGACCTCATGGAGGGGCTAATGAAGGTCCTGGCGGGTATCCTGATGGCGGGTCTGATGGTCGGTGCGGCGAATGCGGAGAGACTGACGGCTGAGCGCGTCTATGCGGCGCCGGACCTGACCGGGCCCCGCGCGCGGGGCGTGACCCTGTCGCCGGACGGGTCGATGGTCACCTATCTGAAGGCGAAGACCGACGACGTGCGGATGACCGATCTGTGGGCCGCCGACGTGGCGGGCGGCGAGCCGCGCCTGCTGCTGGACGCGCGGGCCCTGATCCCCAAGGACCGCGAACTCTCCGAGGCCGAGAAGAGCCGCCGTGAGCGGCAGGGCGTCCAGACCAGCGGCGTGGTGGCCTATGACTGGGACGAGGAGGGCCGGTTCATCCTGGTCCCGGTGGAGGGTGATCTCTGGCTCTACACCGTGGCCGGCGGCAAGGTCAGCCGCCTGACCAACTCCGCCGCCGACGAGATCGACGCCAAGGTCTCGCCCAAGGGCGGCTTCGTCTCCTTCGTGCGTGACGACAACCTCTTCGTCCTGCCCTCCCAGGGCGGCCCCGAGCGGGCGCTCACCACCGATGGGAGCGAGCTGAAGTCCTGGGGCACGGCCGACTACATCGCCCAGGAGGAGATGGCCCGGCAGACCGGCTATTGGTGGAGCCCCGACGAGACGCGCATCGCGCTGCTGCATGTCGACCAGACCGGCGTCGATGTGGTGGAGCGCCTGGATATCGGCGCGACGGGCGCGACCATTGTCAACCAGCGCTATCCCCGGGTGGGCCGGCCCAACTCGGTGACAGACCTCTATGTCGCCGATGTCGCGACCGCCAAGCGGGTGAAGATCGACCTCGGCGCGGAGACCGACATCTATCTGGCCCGGGTCAATTGGTCCAAGGACGGCAAGACCCTCTACGTCCAGCGCCAGAGCCGCGACCAGCGGCGCCTGGACCTGCTGGCCGCCGATCCGGCCACCGGCAAGACCCGCGTCCTGCTGAGCGAGACCAGCCCGCACTGGGTGGAGCTGACCTACGACTTCAAGCCGCTGAAGGACGGCGGCTTCCTGTGGTCGTCGGAAAAGAGCGGATACCGCCATCTATACCGGCACGCCGCTGACGGTCAGCCGATGACCGCGATCACCCAGGGCGACTGGCCGGTGGACGAGATCGCCGGCGTCGACGAGGCGCGCGGGGTGGTGACCTTCGCCGCCTTCAAGGACAATCCCATCGAACGGCGGCTGTATGAGGCGCCGCTCAAGGGCGGCGGCGATCCCAAGGCCCTGACCCCGGCCGGCGGCTGGTGGACGGTGAAGATGGCCAAGTCCGGGGGCGCCTTTGTGGGCTCCTACGAGGACCCGGCCACCCCGCCGCGCACAGGTCTCTACAAGGCCGACGGGACCCTGGTGCGCTGGATCGAGGAGAACAGCCTCGACCAGAACCATCCCTACGCGCCCTATGCGGCCCGCCTGCGGACCCCGACCTATGGGACGGTCAAGGCCGCCGATGGCCAGGACCTCTGGTGGTCGCTGCGCACCCCGCCCGGCTTCGATCCGGCCAAGCGCTATCCGGTGATCGTCCAGGTCTACGGCGGGCCAGGCAGCGCCACGGTGCGCAAGATCTGGCACAACCCCGCCGACCAGCTGTTCCTGGAGGCCGGCTACATCCTGTTCTCCCTCGACAACCGCGGCACGCCCCACCGCTCCGTGGCCTTCAAGACCGCCATCGACCGGCGCCTGGGCAAGCTGGAGGTGGACGACCAGATGGCCGGCGTCGCCTATCTGAAGTCGCTGCCTTACGTGGACCCCGCGCGGATCGGGGTCACCGGATGGTCCTATGGCGGATACATGAGCCTGCTGCTGATGACGGCGGAGGGCAGCCCCTACGCCGCCACCGTGGCCGGCGCGCCGCCGACCGAGTGGACGCTGTACGACACCCATTACACCGAGCGCTACATGGGCACGCCCGCGACCGATCCGGCCAGCTACGCCGACTCCGACGTGCTCAACCGCGTCGCCCGGCTGAAGTCGGGAAGCCTGCTGCTGATGCACGGCATGGCCGACGACAATGTCACCTTCGACAACTCCACCCGGCTGATGGCGGCGCTGCAGGCCCAGGGGACCACCTTCGAGACCATGATGTATCCGGGACTGCGGCACCGGGCGGGCTGGACCCAGGCCCACCTGCTGCACCGGATGCGCACGACCCTGGACTTCTTCGGACGCAAGCTCGCGCCGGTGGCGGCGGAGTAAGGGTGCGGCGCTTCCCAGCCGCTAAATCTCAGTCGTCATCCCGGGCGCAGCGAAGCGGAGACCCGGGAGCCAGGGGTGGATCCCGTGCGGTGGCCCCTGGATCCCGGCTCTGCGGCCCTCATGGGCCTTGGCCGGGATGACGTGTTGTTTTGCCTGAGAGCGGAGCGTGACTGGCCGCCTACTCCGGCGAGCGCCTCTGTATCGGCCGGTACCAGGTCAATTGCTCGCTGGTGGCCAGCAGCTTGCCGTCGCGGCTCCAGTAGCTGGAGCGTTCGTCCGAGGCGCCGCCGCCGCCGACCCGGCCTTCGCACTCGATCAGGATGAAGTCGTCGCCGACCTTGGCGAGGTCCTCGACGCTGGCGTGCAGATAGACGGTCAGGGACAGGGTGGTGTTGTTGATAGTGCGGCCCAACGCATACATGGCGCGGGGAGCGGAATTGTCGGTGACCATGCCCAGCAGGGCCTTGTCCCACGGCCCGCGGCGCGAGCGGACCCAGACCAGGGATCGGGAATCGCCGCTGACCTGCGGCGGGAAGCTGTCCTGGCCGCGGCGCTCGAAGGCCATAGCCCCGTAGTGCAGGGGTGTGCCGGGATGGTCCGGACTGGGGAGACTCTCGGGCGTCGGGGCCTCTGGCATGACGGCGAAGGCGAAGGGCGGGGTCTCGGGCCGCCGCGCCATGGTCACCATGCCGTGCACGGCGACCTGGTCGGCGCCGGCGCCCAGCAGCTCCACCTCCCAGACGCCGATCGATCCGCCCTGGCGCAGCCGGCGGGTGCGGATGTCCACCTGGCCCGAGGGCAGGGCGGCGGCGTAGGTGAGGGTCAGGGACAGGGCCTCGCCCACCGCGTCGGGCTCGGCCTCCAGGACCCGGATGAACAGGCCGATGGCGTAGCCGCCCCACAGCCCGCCGCCGGGGTTCTGCCATTCCGGTCCGGCGAAGGTGGTCCAGCGGCCAGGGGAGACGGCGGTGAGCGCGATGGAGTCGGACTGGGTCATGGGAGGTCTCTAACCCGCCGCCGCAGCGTCAGGGAAGACGCCTTGCGGCCCTGGCGGCTAGCCGAACCGCAGGGTCAGAGGATTGGTGGCCTCGAAGCTGGGACGGGCCCGCAGGCGTTCCAGCCAGGCCATGGCGCCCGGCGCGTGGGCCAGGGCCTCCTGGCCCTCCGGCGTCGTGGAGACCAGATGCAGGTGGGGGACCAGGAAGAGGTCGGCCAGGGTCAGTTGATCGCCGGCCAGGAAGGGCTGCTTCCAGACGGTGTCGTTGATCAGGCGGAACTGATGGGCCAGGGGTTCGCGCATCGCTTCCAGGGCCGCCTCGTCGGGGGCGTCGCCGCGCCAGAAGGCCGCCGTGCGTTCCTTGATCAGACCGTTCATCAGCGGGAAGACGTAGCCGCTCACGATACTGATCCAGCGGAGCATGTCGGTCTGGCGCTTCACCTCGAGGGGCTGCAGGACGGGGCCGGCGAAGGCGCGGTCGATATAGTGGGTGATCGCCAGGGTCTCGTAGACGAACACATCACCATGCTGCAGCACCGGCATCTTGCCGAACGGGTGCAGCTTCAGCCGCTCCGGCGTGCCGGCTTCCGGGATCGGGACGATGTCGCAGTCGACGCCCTTTTCCGCCGCCGTCAGGGCCGCGGTCCAGCCATAGGGACTCATGGCGATCGAGTGCAGGACGAGCGTGCTCATGGGGCTGAGCCTGATCCTCACGCGGCGGGGCCGCGTTGACCTGGGTCAAGCGCGAGATTGTCGCCGCCGCTGCAGCCGCCTAAGGGTTCGCGGGCACGCCGCGCGCAGGAACCCATGGCCTGGACCAAGACCTATGACGAAGCCGAGCCCCAGCGGGTCAATCGCTGGCTGGCCCAGAGCGGGGTGTGCTCGCGGCGCGAGGCTGAGGGGCTGATCCTCCAGGGCCTGGTGAGTATCGACGGCCAGACGGTGGAGGACGCCGGTCGCAAGATCGAACCGGGCCAGACCCTGGTGCTGAGCGACTCAGCGCAGTCGAAGCTGGAATCCACCCTGACGGTGGTGATCAACAAGCCGGTGGGGATCGTCTCAGCCCACCCTGAACCGAACCAGATTCCGGCCGTGCGGCTGCTGACCGCCGGCGCGCTGTTTGGCGCCGACGCGGTGATCCCCGGCCTGGAGAACCGGCTGGCCCCGGTCGGCCGCCTGGATATGGACTCGCGCGGCCTGCTGATCCTCTCGGAGGACGGGGTGGTGGCCAAGGCGGTGATCGGGCCGGAGTCGGACCTGGAGAAGGAATACCGGGTCAAGGTGACCGGCACGATCACCGACAAGAAGCTGGCCATGCTGCGTCACGGCCTGCAGCTGGACCGTCGGCAGCTGCGGCACGCCAAGGTCACCCTGATCGGCGACCAGATGCTGCGCTTCGTGCTGAAGGAAGGCCGCAACCGCCAGATCCGCCGCATGTGCGACCTGGTGGACCTGCGGGTGGTCGACCTGCAGCGCGTGCGGATCGGCTCACTGAAGCTGGGGGACCTGCCGGAGGGCCGCTGGCGGCCGATCACCGCCCAGGAGCGGGCGGAGCTGATCAGCCCGCCGGCGCATCCGGAGCGGTTGAAGACGGGGCGCTGACCTCAAGCTCCCCTTGCCGGTGACCCCGCGGCGTAGGGTCGTGGGCGATGGGCTTTCCGGTAAATCTCTCCCGTCATCCCGGCCGCAGCGAAGCGGAGAGCCGGGATCGAGGGGCGGTACGCACGGCCCCTAGGTCCCGGATCGGCCTGGCGGCCGTCCGGGATGACGTCGTCTCTCCAAGCGGAGAAGGGGCGGTGGTGGCTCAGGCCGGTTGGGCCAGGGCCTTTTCGAGGTTCACCGCGACCTTGTCGATGAAGCCTTCGGTGGTCAGCCAGCCCTGGCTGTCGCCCACCAGCAGGGCCAGGTCCTTGGTCATCGAGCCGCTTTCCACGGTCTCGACGCAGACCCGTTCCAGGGTGCGGGCGAAGCGGTCCAGCTCGGCGTTGCCGTCCAGCTTGGCGCGGTGCTCAAGGCCGCGCGTCCAGGCGAAGATCGAGGCGATGGAGTTGGTCGAGGTGCTCTCGCCCTTCTGGTGCTGGCGATAGTGGCGGGTGACGGTGCCGTGGGCGGCCTCGGCCTCCATGGTCTTGCCGTCGGGCGTGATCAGCACCGAGGTCATCAGGCCCAGCGAACCGAAGCCCTGGGCCACCTGGTCGGACTGCACGTCGCCGTCGTAGTTCTTGCAGGCCCAGATGAAGCCGCCGGACCACTTCAGCGCCGAGGCCACCATGTCGTCGATCAGGCGGTGCTCGTAGGTGATCCCGGCTTCCTTGAACTGCGCGGCGTACTCGGCGGCGAAGATCTCGGCGAAGATGTCCTTGAAGCGGCCGTCATAGCCCTTGAGGATCGTGTTCTTGGTCGACAGGTACAGCGGATAGGTGCGCTGCAGGGCGTAGGCGAAGGAGGCGTGGGCGAAGTCGCGGATCGAGTCGTCCAGGTTGTACATGGCCATGGCCACGCCGGAGCCCGGGTAGTCGAACACCTCGTGCTCGATGACCTGGCCGTCCTTGCCTTCCCACTTGATGGTCATCTTGCCGGGGCCCGGCACCTTGAAGTCGGTGGCGCGGTACTGATCGCCGAAGGCGTGCCGGCCGATGATGATCGGCTGGGTCCAGCCGGGGATCAGCCGGGGTACGTTCTTGCAGATGATCGGCTCGCGGAAGACGACGCCGCCGAGGATGTTGCGGATCGTGCCGTTGGGCGACTTCCACATCTTCTTCAGCTTGAACTCTTCGACGCGGGCCTCGTCGGGGGTGATGGTCGCGCACTTGATGCCGACGCCGTACTTCAGGATCGCTTCGGCCGACTCGACGGTGATCTTGTCGTCGGTGGCGTCGCGGCTCTCCATGCCCAGGTCGTAATAGGCGAGGTCGATATCGAGATTGGGCAGGATCAGCTTGTCCTTGATCCACTGCCAGATGATGCGGGTCATTTCATCGCCATCGATATCGACGACAGGATTGGCGACTTTGATCTTGGCCATGAGGGCGATGCGCTCCGGGGCGTAAAATTGGCTTTGGGGCCGTATACTAGGCGTCGGCCTCGACGCAAAGGGCGCGCGGAAAGTAGGGGCGCCCACACCTTGGCCGTCCTGGGCCGGCCCCTCACATATTCCCGCGTACCATCCTGAGTTTGCCCAGATTCCGTGTTCCTACCGCGTGCATACGACGCGCACGATCTCTCGGGATTCCGTTTCGTCCCTTACGCCCTTCCGCCATTCGTACTGTTTAGGCACGGTGCGGTTGGACGCCCACCACGCGTCGAAGTTCGTCATATTGCGATCGAACATTTCGCGCGCCGCGCAGTCGACGGAAATATTGACTTCGGGCGCCTCGCCCATGAGCGTGCCGCTCACATCGGGCGCTATGCCCTTTTCCTTGCTTTCGGCGCCAGCGCAGTAGGTCAGCCCGTCCTTGACTTCACAACTCGCGGTATTGACCCACCGCCAGCCGTCCTCAGAGACGGCGACCCAAGTTTCAGCGCTTGCCGGCAGCGCGATCAAGTTTGCGATCACGGCGGCGAACGCGGCCATGCGAACACAGGAACGGGACATGGATACACCTCCAAAATTGTGAGCGCCCGATTTGGTCGGTGGAACATGCGGTCCTGAGAGCTTGACCGGGAAAGCAAGGGCGCACACCAATTAACTGCGCTGGACGCCCCCTTAGGCCCTGCACTCCGCGACACCCTGACGGTCACTTATCGGCCTTCGTGGGCCTGCTGTGGCGGTCGCAACACCCGACGCCGCAAGGGTTGGTGGGCGAGGCTCGGTCCGTGGAGGGCCTTGTCTTCCATCCGCGGCCGCCAATAGGTGAGGCGGGCGCCGCCGGCTCGGCTCTGCGAAGGCTAGCGCACCCCCCGGGTCACGGCGCGCGCGACGTCGGCCAGCACCTTCTCGTTGGCCGCGTCGCCCAGGGTCGAGCCCGACAGGAAAACCGCCACCGCATAGCGTCGCCCGTCGGCCAGGGTGACGATGCCCATGTCGTTGAAGGCCGGGTTCATCCCCTGGTCGGTGCGCGCCGTCCCGGTCTTGTGGGCGAGGCTGGAGCCGGGCGGGAAGCCGGCCTTCAGGCGGTCCTGGCCGGTGGTGGTCTGGGTCATGATCTCCAGCAGCAGCGCCCTGGAGGCCGGCGCCAGCAGTTCGCCGTCGTCCAGCTTGTCGAGGAAGATGAGCGCCCCGCGCGGGGTGGCGGTGTCCTGCGGATCGGAGAGATAGGCCGCCACGGCCTTGCGCCGTGCCGCCGGCGGCACGCTGTTGAAGGCGGCCATATAGGCCTGCGACCCCTTCCAGGCCGGACGGAAGGAGGCCATGCCGACGCTGTCGGGCTGGAGCTGGCGCTCATAGCGATCGACCCGGATCTCATCGACCTTCTTGCCCACCAGCCAGGCGGTGACGGCGCCGGGTCCGCCGATCCTTTTCATCAGCACATCGGCGGCGGTGTTGTCGGAGGCGCCGGTGGCGGCTGTCAGCAGCTCGCTCACCGTATAGTCGCGCCGGCCGGGATAGGCGTCGGCGATAGGGCTCAGCGGCGGGGACAGGTCCTCCTCGGCCAGGGTGAGGGTATCGTCCAGCTTGAGGCGGCCGGCGTCCACCTCGGCCAGGACGGCGGCCCCCAGCGGGGCCTTGAACACGCTCTGCATGGGGAAGCGGCGCTCGCCGTTGAAGTCCCAGGTCTCGCCGCTCTCCAGGTTCATCAGGCCGACCCCCAGCACGCCGGGCCGCGCGCGCTCGGCGATCGCCGACACCTCGGTGGTCAGCTGCGGCAGGTTGAGGGGCGGGGTCTCGGGCGCCCTCTGGGGGGAGCCGGAGCCGCAGGCAGCCAGGGCGAGAGCGGCGAAAGCGAACAGAACGGGGAGTTTCATGGGGTCACCTTCGCACGCCGCACTTGCCATGAAGAGGGCAGGGACTGAAAACGCGCCATGTCCACAGGTTCCCCGCCCTGCATCATCCTGAATGCGCCGCAACTCGCCCAGAACATCGGCGCCGTGGCGCGCGCCATGGCCAACTTCGGTCTGGCCGACCTGCGACTGGTCAATCCCCGCGACGGCTGGCCCCAGGAGCGCGCCTGGTCCTCGGCGTCCGGCGCCGAGTGGCCGCTGAACGCCGCGCGGGTCTATGACAGCGTCGAGGCGGCCATCGCCGACCTGCACCTGGTCTATGCCACCACGGCCCGGCCGCGCGAGCTGCAGCTGCCGATCCTCACCCCGCGCGTGGCGGCGGCGAACCTCATCGCCGAGGTGGCCGAGGGCCGCAATGTGGGCCTGCTGTTCGGCGGCGAGCGCGCCGGGCTGGAGACCGCCGACATCGCGCTGTGCCAGGCGGTGGTGACCCTGCCCATCGATCCGCGCTTCCGGTCGCTGAACCTGGCCCAGGCGGTGATCATCCTGGCCTATGAGTGGCGGATGACCCAGGAGACCGGCGCGCCGGCCATCTTCCGCGACGCCCCGCCGCCCGCCGAGGCCGCCGCCATGCAGGGGCTCTACGACCATTTCGAGAGCGAACTGGAGGCGGCGGGTTTCTTCCATCCGCCGGAGAAGAAGCCGTCGATGATGCAGAACCTGCGCTCGGCGCTGGGCCGCGCGCGGTTCTCCGATCAGGAGGTGCGCACCTTCCGCGGCGTGGTCACCGCCCTGTCCAAGGGTCGCGGTCGGGCCCTGCACAAGCTCGCGCGTGAGAAGGCCAAGCAGGGCCCACCCGAGTTCTGAGGCTTGCGGAGCTTGACCTTGCGGGACAAGGGTGGGGGCCAACAAGGGGAGAGATCATCATGGCCGCCAAGGACCTAGAGGCCCTGCAGACTGCGGCGCGGGACGCCTATCTGTTCACCTTGCCCCTGGTGGAGATCGCCACCACCCGGGCCCGTGGCCTGGCCAATGGCTCGCCCATGAATGTCTTTGGCCACATGCGCCGGCTGGCCGACCACAATGCGCGCGCGGTGACCACGCCCAACAACGACACGTTCTACTCCACCGCCCAGGTGGACCTGTCGCAAGGCCCGGTGACGATCAATGTGCCCGCTACCGGCGCGCGCTATTTCTCGCTGGCCCTGATGGACGCCTACACCAACAACTTCGCGATCCTGGGGACCCGCACCACCGGGCCGGACGGTGGGACCTTCACCCTGGTGGGGCCGACCGACGCCGCTGAAGGCCCCAATGTCGTCCGATCCCCCACCAACCACGTCTGGGCCCTGGCCCGCATCCTGGTGGACGGCCCGCACGACGTGGAGGGCGCCAAGGCCGTGCAGCATGGGCTGTCCATGCAGGGCCCCGCCGCGACGCCGCCGGGTCCCTTCGCCCACCGCGGCGCGCCCTGGGCGGAGTATTTCGAGACCGCGTCCCAGCTGATGGCATTGAACCCGCCCCGGGTCGAGGATCGCGCCTTCCTCGCCGGAATGGCGCCTCTGGGCCTGGCTGACTTCGACGCCGCGCGGTTCTCCTCCGAGGAGGCCGCCGCCATCGAGGCCGGCGTCGCCGAGGCGCGGGTCGCCGCGCGCAAGGGCGGACTTTCCAGCGCGGGGTTCACCCAGGGCTGGTCCTATCCGTCGGCGCGACTCGGCGACTTCGCCCAGGACTATGGCCTGCGCGCCTCGGTGGCGGTCTCGGGCCTGGCGGCCCTGCCGCCGGCCGAAGCCATGTACATGCGCGCCGAGGGCGACCTGAACGGCGCGCTGTTCGACGGGACCAAGGCCTGGCGCCTGCATTTCCCGGCCGACGGCCACCTGCCGGTCAATTCCTTCTGGTCGCTCAGCCTCTATGAGGCGACGCCGGACGGGCAGTTCTTTTTCACCGACAACCCGCTGGCCCGCTACGCCATCGGTGACCGGACGCAGGGGCTGGTCACGAATCCCGACGGTTCGCTGGACATCTGGATGGGGCACGCCGACCCCGGCGGTGAGCGCAGCGCCAACTGGCTGCCGGCCCCGGCCGGTCCCTTCGCCCTCTTCATGCGGGCCTATCTGCCGAAGACGGAACTGCTGGAGGGCGGCTACCGCTTGCCGCCGGTGGTTCCAGCGTGAGTCTCTTCGTGGGACGCGCCAGACCGGGGGAGCGGGGCCAGGCGGGGGGCGTTAGCTGAGACATGTGTTTCTCTTGTTCAGCTCTGGATCGCCGCGCCTTGTTAACGGGGCTTCTCGCCGTTCCACTGGCGAGCTGCAGTGAGAACGTCCAAACGGGACGCCGCCAGATGGCCTTCGTGCCCGATTCACAGCTGGTCGACCTCGCCGACCAAGCCTGGGCCGAGATGCTCAGCAAGACGCCGGTTTCCAACAGTCCGGCGATGGCGGAACGCTTGGCCGGGGTGGCTGCACGGATCACCAGGGTCTCCGGGCGCGACGATCTCACGTGGGAATTCGTCGTCTTAGACTCTCCGGAATTGAACGCGTTCGTGCTGCCGAATGGAAAGGTGGCGGTGTTCAAAGGGATGATGGAGTTCGCCGCGGCCGATGATGAGCTTGGCGCTGTTGTCGGACACGAAGTCGCCCACGTGCTGGCGCGCCATCCCGCGGAGCGCGTGAGCCAGCAGTTGGCCGCTGAAGTCGGGATGACCTTGGCCCAGATAGCGTTCGGAGGCGAGAACGGCGAGAACGCCCAACTGGTCGCCGGCATATTCGGCCTGGGCGCCACCTACGGCGTCCTGCTGCCCTATTCCCGAACCCACGAGTTAGAGGCCGACCGCGTGGGCGTGGACCTGATGCGGAAGGCCGGGATGGAGCCACGTGGGGCGCTGCGGTTCTGGGAGCGGATGATCGAGCGCAGAGAAACGCAGGGCGCTCCACCAGAAGCGCTCTCCTCGCACCCTGCCGACCAGCGGCGCCTCACCGCGCTCAGAGCTGTCCTGGGCGCGCCACTGTAGGAGGCGCGGCGCTCGGCGGCGTTCAACGCCGAGAGCGCGGCGCTGAGCCGTCGGGCGACCCTCCGACCAGCCGGATTGACTTACGGCGTCCGTCGCACCATAAACCGCCCCTTCGCGCCGCCGGGTCACCCTGGCGGCTGTGAACACCTATGACGGGTGATCTGGACGCCGCCGTTGAAATCGCGCCTTCACTGATGGAGGCGCCGGCCCGGATCGTGTTGAAAGAGCACCTATGTCCAAGCGGCATTCCGCGAAGTACAAAATCGACCGCCGGATGGGCGAAAACATCTGGGGTCGTCCGAAGTCCCCGGTGAACACCCGCCAGTACGGCCCCGGCCAGCACGGTCAGCGCCGCAAGCAGAAGGTCTCCGACTTCGGCCTGCAGCTGCGCGCCAAGCAGAAGCTGAAGGGCTTCTACGGCAACATCACCGAGAAGCAGTTCGTCCGCACCTACGAGGAAGCTGATCGCCGCAAGGGCAACACCTCGGAAAACCTCATCGGCCTGCTGGAATCGCGCCTGGACGCCATCGTCTACCGCGCCAAGTTCGTGCCGACCGTGTTCGCCGCCCGTCAGTTCGTGAACCACGGCCACGTGCTGGTGAACGGCAAGCGCGTCAACATCGCCTCCTATCGCGTGAAGCCGGGCGACATCGTCTCGGTCCGCGAGCGCTCCAAGAACATGGCGCTGGTCCTGGAAGCCATCCAGTCGGCCGAACGCGACACCCCCGACTACATCGAGCTGGACACCAAGGCGATGACCGCCAAGTTCATCCGCCAGCCGGAATTCAGCGAAGTTCCCTACGCTGTGAAGATGGAGCCGAACCTGGTCATCGAATTCTATTCGTCCTGATCGCTTTCGACTTACCAAGTTTGCGAAGGCCCCGGAGCGATCCGGGGCCTTTTGCTTTTGGCCGATCTGTGGCGCAGTAGGCCCATGAATCGTCGTCTTCTGCTGATCGGGGCCTTGGGCCTACTCGCCGGCTGCGCCACCACCGCCCCGCCGGTCCACGCGCCTGCGGGGTCGTCGCTGGGAGAGCTGGAATCGCTCTATTCGGCCAGCGCCGGGCGCGCGGCCCTGACCATCCGGGTCGCCTCCAACGGCTGCACCAAGAAGGAGGACTTCGCCTTCTTCGTGGAGAAGAAGGGGGAGGCCGTCACCCTTGCCTTCGGCCGCAAGCGCCTGGACCCGTGCCGGTCCTTCGCCATGGGCCACACCGACCTGACCTTCACCTATGCCGAGCTGGGGGTGGCGGGGCGCACGCCACTGTTCCTGCTGAACCCCTTCTATCCGTGGACCGGGCCGGGGGAGTGAACCTTCAGATGAACCGGTCGACCATGTCCTGGGGCACGCGCTTGGGGCGGCCGGTGGCGGAGTCGATCAGGCACCAGACCGTGCGCGCCTGGGCGCACATGGCGCCGTCGGGACCGTCGATCCGGACATAGCGGTCGAAGCGTGGGCCCTCGGGCTTGGGCGCGACCCAGGTGCGGGCCCGGGCGGTCTCGCCCAGCAGCAGGGCGCGGCGGTAGTCCACCTCGTGACGCAGGACGATCCAGGCCCAACCGGTCTGGTCGGCAGGCGGTTGGCGCGCGGCCCAGTGGGAGGTGGCCATGTCCTGGATCCAGCGCAGATAGACCACGTTGTTCACGTGACCATTGGCGTCGATGTCCGAGGCTTCCGGCGTGAAGCTTTGCTCGAAGACCTGCTGGCCTTCGGGAGGTTCGAGGGGCTGAGCCACCGCTGGTTAGGCGGCGAGGACGCCTTGTTCGATCAGCAGGGGCTTCAGTTCGCCCGACTGGAACATCTCCTTGACGATGTCGGCGCCGCCAACGAACTCGCCCTTCACATACAGCTGCGGAATGGTGGGCCAGTCGCTGAAGGTCTTGATGCCGTCGCGCAGCGAGGCGTCCTGCAGGACGTTCACACCCACGAAGTCGACCCCGAGGTGGTCGAGCACCTGGACCACCAGGCCGGAGAAGCCGCACTGCGGCGATTCCGGCACGCCCTTCATGAACAGCACCACCGGGTTGTCGGTGACGGTGCGGGCGATGAATTCGTGCACGGGATTGGCGGTGGCGGCGTCGGTCATGGGGACGGCTCTTTCGTCAGTACGTTCGTCTGAGAGCTAGGGAGCCGAGGGGCGCGGGTCAAGCGCCTGCGCCCTTTAGGCGCGCCGCTGATCGTGATTGTCGGCGCTGAAACGGGCCATCTCGATCTGGGCGGCGACCCCAGTGGGCAGGTCCTTGTCGGTGATCAGCGCCAGACGTTCGATGGCCTCGGCGCGGAACTGCTCCACCTGGACCGTGGCGAAGGCGGGTTCGGTCAGCGCATAGGCCAGGCACACCTCCTCGGCCGACCAGCCATGGGTCTGGTGGAGGAAGGCGTAGGTGCCGGCGCCCGCCAGGGGCTCGGCGCGCCTGAAGAGGCCGGTGCGGATCGACCCGCCGCCCGGGCGGCACAGGGCGGCCGGGAAGGGGTCATAGGCGATCATGGTCATGTCGCGGGCCGAGGCGTCCTTGATCCGCCGGCGGGCCTTCCAGTCCGACACCAGGCTGAAGGGGGTGGCCAGGACGTCGAAGATGCCGCTCGCGAGGCATGCGTCGATGCTTTCGCCGTCGCCCACCACGCCCATCTGAAGAACAAGGCCAGCGGCGCGCAGATCAGCGAGGTAGCCAAGAGCGTCGGGCGCCAGGGTGTCGAAGGCCGCCTCGTCCAGCATCAGGACGTCGAAATAGCCGGCGCCGGTCCTGGCCAGGCCGCCGCGCACGCTGTTGGAGATCGCCTCGGCGGTCAGCACCTTGCGGGGATCGCCGTGGATGCGCCAGCCGATGGCGATCAAACGCCGTTCCACCGCGCGCAGGGCCTCGCCGAAGCCCAGCGCCATGACCTCGGAGCCGGCGGTGATCTCGAAGCAGTTGACCCCGCTCTCCATGGCGCCGAAGACCAGGGTCCGCCAGGCGTGGGGCGTGGTCATGTTGGGAGCTTCACGCAGCAGCAGGCTGATGGCCGAAACCGCCTTGCCGCTCGCGCCGAAGGGCCGGTAGCGCATGGCGGCCTAGCCCGGAACCTGAGTCTCGAGGGCGAGCGCATGCAGCTCACCGCCCATCTTGCCCTTCAGGGCGGCGTAGACGAGCTGGTGCTGCTTGACCCGCGAGAGGCCTGAAAAGGCCTTCGAGACAATGCGCGCGCGATAGTGGTCACCGTCACCCGCCAGGTCCTCGACCTGGATCTCGGCGTCGGGGAAGCCCTCGCGCAGCGAGGCCTCCAAATCGGCGATGGGCATGGGCATGGGAATCGCGCCTCTCAGAACGTCGTTTCTGCGCTAGAAAGCTTAACAAGCCTTGGATCGTGGGAGGGTTTCATGATGCGGATCGCCGTCGCGCTTGGCCTGGCCCTTGGGACATCAGCCTGCGCCGTGGTGAGCTCCGAACGGCCGCTGTTCACCGCCGCCGACAGCGTCGGCGCGCCGACGCTGCGTCCGGGCCTTTGGGTCGCCATCGAGCCGGCCTGCAAGTTCAATCCGCGCAGTCCCGCCGCCGCCTGGCCCAAGTGCGTCAGCGCCGTGGTCGTGGGGCCCAGCACCCTCATGGACATCAAGCGCGACGATGATCCGTCGGAGTCGGAGCCGCCCGTTCAGACCTACCGGCTGGCGGCCGGCGATCCGGTGGTGGTGCAGATTGAGACTCCGCCGGAGCCAGGCGCCTTCTACTACGGCCTGCGGCCCATGGCGTCCGACGGGCAGGGGCGGATCACCAATGTCCGATTCTGGTTCGCCCGATGCGAAGCACCGAAACCGGCCGCGGATACGGCCAAGCGGCGCAGACTGCTGGCGGGCCTCTACCCCGTCAAGGGCCAGGAGGCGGGCTGCCTGGCGCGGACGCCGGCGGCGGTGCGCAACGCCGTGCGGCTGAGCGAGGGCTGGGCCTTCGACGGCGGGGCCGGTGAGGCCGGCGGTACGGTCCGCTGGATCCGCGACGGGGACCGGTAGGCCCCTCTCGCCGTGAGAGGGGCCCTGGGGTCGTCAGTCGATGATGGCCGAGTAGATCAGGCTCTTCAGCTGGCCGCGGAAATTGAAGGTTCCGGACGGCATCAGCTGGGTCATGAACACCACCGACAGGTCTTCCTTGGGATCCACCCAGAAGATGGTGGAGGCGGCGCCGCCCCAATAGTAGTCGCCGGTCCCGAGCGAGGCGGTCTGGGTCTGGCTCATGGTGGAGGCGAAGCCCAGGCCGAAGCCCACGCCTTCGTTGGCGGTCTCGGAGAAGCCGCCGATGGCCATCTGGGTCAGGTCCTTGCCCCCCGCCAGGTGGTTCATGTGCATCATCTCAAGGGTGCGCGGACCGATCACGCGGGCGCCGTCCAGTTCGCCGCCCCGGCGCAGCATCTCGCAGAAGCGCATGTAGTCGGCGGTGGTGCCGGTCAGGCCGCCGCCGCCGGACTTGAAGCCGGGCTCCTTGGCGAAGGCGCTGGTGACCGGGTCGTCGATCACCTTCAGCTTCTTGTCGGGGCCGCGCTGATAGTTGGCGCAGAAGCGGTCGATCTTGTCGGGGGTCACGAAGAACGAGGTATCCTTCATCCCCAGGGGACCGAAGATCTCTTCCTGCAGGTACTGGGCGAAGGGCTTGCCGGAAATCACCTCCACCAGGGCGCCGCAGATGTCGGTGGCCAGCGAGTACATCCAGCGCTCGCCAGGGTGATAGAGCAGCGGCACCTGGCCGAGCTTGTCCAGGAACTCCATCATGGTGTCGTCGCCGCCGGCGCTGCGCACCTTCAGGCCACGATAGATCTTGTCCACCGGATGCTGGTCGCCGACGCCGGGCAGGCCGCCGCCATAGGTGAAGCCGCCTGTGTGAGACAGCACGTCCTTGAAGGTGACCGCGCGGCGCGGCGCTTCGGTGACCATGCTGTCGCCCTCGCCCGACACCCAGACGCGGTGGGTCTTCCAAGACGGGACATAGCGGCTGACCGGATCGTTGAGCTGGAAATAGCCCTTTTCGTACAGGGTCATCAGGGCGATCGAGGTGATCGGCTTGGTCATGGAATAGATGCGGAAGATGGCGTCATCCATCATCGGCTTTTGGCGCTCCAGGTCCATGGACCCGAAGGACTTCAGATAGGCCTGGTGGCCGTGCCGCGAGACGGCGATCTGGGCGCCGGCGATCTTCTGCGGGCCGATATAGTTGCGCTCGATATGGTCGGTGATGCGTTCGAGCCGACCGGCGTCGAGCCCGGTCCACTGGGAATGCGCGTCCATGAAATAATCCTCCGAAAATCGCAGTTGTTCTAATTGCCGGCATCATGAGCCCGGCGGCGGAACCCGCCAAGGAAATCCTGACGCGGTTGCGCGCCGGGGCCCGTCGCGCGATGACGGTGGGAACAAGGAAAGAGGAACCGCCGATGCAAGCGCTCTACGATCTGGCCGAAACCGTCGGCGCCAAGCTGAAGGAGGCCAAGCAGACGGTGGCGGTCGCCGAAAGCTCCTCGGGCGGACTGGTGTCGGCGGCGCTGCTGAGCGTCGGCGGGGCCTCGGCCTATTATCTGGGGGGCGGGGTGGTCTATACCGGCAAGGCTCGCATGGTGCTGATGGACCTCCCGCGCGAGGCGGTCGCCGGGATGCGTTCGGCCAGCGAGCCCTACGCCATGCTGCTGGCCCGCACGGTGCGCGAGCGGTTCGGAGCCACCTGGGGCGTGTCGGAAACCGGCGCGGCGGGACCGACCGGAAATGGCTACGGCGACGCCTCTGGCCACACCTGCATCGCCATCTCCGGCCCCATCGAGATGGCCATGACCATCGAGACCGCCTCGGACGACCGCAAGGCCAATATGGAAGCCTTCGCCGCCGCCGTGCTGCGGATGCTGGAGCGCTCCCTCTCGGAGGGTTAGCCCATATAGCCCGGCATCCAGCCCTCGTGGCTGGCGCGCAGATCGTCGAGGGAGACACTGAAGATACCCGCGGTGGCCAGCGCCTTGCCGTCGGCATGGCCCACCACCTCGGCCACGATGCCCGCCGCGTGGGCGGCCTTCAGCAGCGGCAGGGGGTCGGCGATGGCGATCAGGTAGCGACCCTGGTCCTCGCCGAACAGCAGGGCATGGTCGGGCAGCTTCGACGGCAGTTCCAGGGTGACGCCGACATTCGAGGCCAGGGCCATCTCGGCGGCCGCGGCCACCAGCCCGCCGTCCGAGAGGTCGTGCGCCACGGTGACGCGGCCGGCCACGATCTGCGCGCGGACGAAGTCGCCGATCTGGCGTTCCATGGCCAGGTCCACCGGCGGCGGGGCGCCGTCCTCGCGGCCTAGGATCTCGCGCAGGTACATGCTGGCGCCCAGCTCACCCACGGTCTCGCCCAGCAGCACCAGGGTGTCGCCGGCCTTCATGCCGGAGAAGTCGGCCCGCTTGCTGGAGTCAGCCAGGATGCCCACGCCGCCCACAGTGGGGGTCGGGGGAATGGCCGCGCCATTGGTCTCGTTGTAGAGGCTGACATTGCCGCTCACGACCGGGAAGTCCAGCACCCGGCAGGCCTCTGCCATGCCGTCGATGGCGCGGACGATCTGGCCCATGATTTCTGGGCGCTCGGGGTTTCCGAAGTTCAGGTTATCGGTGATGGCGACGGGGTCGGCGCCCACGCAGGTGAGGTTGCGCCAGGCCTCGGCGACGGCCTGCTTGCCGCCCTCATAGGGGTCGTTCTGCACGTAGCGCGGGGTGACGTCGGACGTCATGGCCAGCGCCTTCTTCGTCCCGTGCACGCGCACGATCCCGGCGTCGGCGCCGGTGGCGCTGTCCTCCAGGGTGTCGGCCATGACGTGGCGGTCGTACTGCTCCCAGAGCCACCTTTTTGACGCCATGTCCGGGGCGCTCATCAGCTTCAGGATCGCGTGGCCGTAGTTGTCGGGCTCGGGCACCTGCGACGGCTCCAGCCGCGGGTGCGCGGGAGGCGCGACCCAGGGGCGGTCATAGAGCGGGGCGTCGTCGAACAGCGGGGCCAGCGGCACGTCGCAGACGGTCTCGCCCTTGTGCTTGAGCACCATGTGGCCGGTGTCGGTGGTGTAGCCGATGACGGCGGCGTCCAGGCCCCACTTCTCGAAGATCGCGTGGCCGTCGTGTTCACGGCCGGGCTTCAGGACCGCCAGCATGCGCTCCTGGCTCTCCGACAGCATCATCTCGTAGGCGCTCATGCCCTCCTCGCGCTGGGGCACCATGTCGAGGTTGAGCTCGATACCCACCCCGCCCTTGCCGGCCATTTCCACCGAGGAGGAGGTCAGGCCGGCGGCGCCCATGTCCTGGATGGCGGCCACGGCGCCCGAGGCCATCAGCTCCAGGGTCGCCTCGATCAGCAGCTTCTCGGCGAAGGGGTCGCCGACCTGGACGGTGGGGCGCTTCTCATCCGACGCGTCGTCGAATTCCTGGCTGGCCATGGTGGCGCCGTGGATGCCGTCGCGCCCGGTCTTGGAGCCGAAATAGACCACCGGCAGGCCCGGCGACGGGGCGGCCGAGTAGAAGATCTTGTCGGCGTCAGCCAGGCCCACGCACATGGCGTTGACCAGGATGTTGCCGTCGTAGCCCTTATGGAAATTCGTCTCCCCGGCCACGGTGGGCACGCCCACGCAGTTGCCGTAGCCGCCGATGCCGCTGACCACACCGGCCACCAGGCGCTTGGTCTTGGGATGGCTGGGGTCGCCGAAACGCAGGGCGTTCAAGAGGGCGATGGGGCGCGCGCCCATGGTGAAGACATCGCGCATGATGCCGCCGACGCCCGTCGCCGCGCCCTGGTAAGGCTCGATATAGGAGGGGTGGTTATGGCTCTCCATCTTGAAGATGCAGGCCTGGCCGTCGCCGATGTCGATGACGCCGGCGTTCTCCCCCGGCCCGCAGATCACCCGGGGGCCCTTGGTGGGGAACTTGCCCAGATGGATCTTGCTCGACTTGTAGGAGCAGTGCTCGCTCCACATCACCGAGAAGACGCCCAGCTCGACGGGGGTCGGCTCGCGGTTCAGGCGCAGGAGGATGAGGTCGTATTCCTCGGGCTTCAGGCCGTATTCGGCGGCCGTCTCGGCCAGGGTCTTCGCAGGCTGGGCGCTCATGGCGCGCGTTCTAGCCGGACTCGGGCGCGCATGCGATAGGGTTGGCGATGGTCAACGCGCCACGCCGCCATGATGAGAGCGATCCGCCCCTCTCGTCACCTGGCCCTTCCTTCCGGAACCCTGGCGCCAGGCAGATTGTCGCGGCCCCGGCATCCTTAAGGAGCTCTTAACTCCCAAGGCCCAGCTTCTCCCTATTACTCAGACTGGGTGCATTTCCGCCATGCCGCGTACAATCGAAGACCGCCTCCGTTTCATGAAGCTGGATGGCGCGGCCAGCACCCATGTGCGGAATCTGAAGCCGGTGGTCATGAAGGCGCTGCCCGCCGCCCTGGACGGATTCTACGACCAGGTGCGGGCGACGCCGGAGACGCGGGCTCACTTCTCCGGCGACGCGCACATGACGGCGGCCCAGGACCGACAGCTCGGCCACTGGGACATGATCTCCAGCGGCCAGTTCGACGACACCTACGCCAAGGCAGTGACCAAGGTCGGTGAAATCCATGCCCGCATCGGCCTGGAGCCTAGCTGGTATATCGGCGGCTACGCCTTGGTGCTCGAGTCCGTACTGACCAAGGTTCTTGAGGCGCGCTGGCCGAAGGGCGGCTTTGGCGCGCGCGGGCCCGATGTCAAGACGGTCGCCGCGGAGGTGGGGGCCCTGACCAAGGCGACGTTCCTCGACATGGACCTCGCCATCTCCGTCTATCTCGAGGCCCTGGAAACCAAACGGGTCGAGGCCGAGAGGGAACGCGCCGAGAGCGAGGCGCAGCAGAATCAGATGGTCGCGGCCCTGGCCGATGGCCTGCGGCGGGTCGCGGGCGGCGACCTCACCGCGAAGGTGGAGATCGCGGTGGAGCCTCGCTTCCAGGCCATCAAGGACGACTTCAATACGGCCATCTCGGGACTTCAGGTGGCCATGAGCGCCATCGCGACCTCGACCTCGGCCGTGCACGGCGGGTCCGACGAGATTTCCTCTGCGGCCGACGACCTGTCGCGTCGTACCGAGCATCAGGCCGCCAGCCTGGAGCAGACCGCCGCGGCCCTGGACGAGATCACCGCCACGGTGCGCCAGACGGCGGCAGGGGCTCGCGCCGCGTCAGAGGTGGTGCTCGCCGCCCGTGGGGACGCCCAGACCAGCGGCGAGGTGGTTCAGCAGGCCGTCGCGGCCATGGCGCAGATTGAGCAGTCCTCCAGCCAGATCAGCCAGATCATCGGCGTCATCGACGAGATCGCCTTCCAAACCAACCTGCTGGCCTTGAACGCCGGGGTCGAGGCGGCGCGCGCGGGCGAGGCTGGCCGCGGCTTCGCGGTGGTCGCCTCGGAAGTCCGGGCCCTGGCGCAGCGGTCGGCGGAAGCGGCCAAGGAGATCAAGACCCTTATCTCGGCATCGAGCCAGCAGGTTGGGTCGGGGGTGCAACTGGTGGGCCAGACGGGCGATGCGCTACAGCGCATCGTCGACCGCGTCGCCGAGATTGACACCATGGTCAGCGAGATCGCCGCCACCGCCCAGGAACAGTCCGTGGGACTGGCCCAGGTCAACACCGCGGTGAACCAGATGGACCAGGTGACCCAGCAGAACGCCGCCATGGTGGAGGAGACCACCGCCGCCGCCAGCAGCCTGAAGAACGAGGCGGGCGAACTGACCCGCCTGATCAGCGGCTTCCATACCGGGGCCGCTCGCGCCGGGCCGACGACGGGCCATCGCCGGCGCGCCGCCTAGAGCCGGACGGCTTCTCCCCAAGCCTGAATCCGACCCTATGACTTTGAAATCAGATCACGCTCCGAACGTTGACTGACCTGCGGGGCAGGACGTTTTCTGCGTCGCGGTGAAGGCGTGACCTAGGCGCCCCGGAGGGACGCGTGATGTCGGGTAAGGTTTCGGTGCTGGCCGTGCTTGCGGGGCTGGCCGTCAACGGCGCTCATGCGGCGCCCGCCGACAAGGCGCGGATCGGCTGCCCTTCTCCGCCGCCGAGATCGCGGCGGACGCGGCGCTGACGACGGTGATGATCTCGGAATAGGGCGGTGACCTAACGGCTCGCTCGCGTCAAAGCCGCGACCTGGTCCGACGTCATGGAGATCACCACAACGGTGGCTGGCGCATGCCGCTTGGCGACCTGGTTGGGCTGGTCCAGCCAACGAACGTGGGGCGGGGAGGGCGGCTGTGCCGCCCAGGCGGAGAAGCCCGCCGCGCCGGAGAGGGCCATGACGATCCAGAAGCCCGCCTGCGCGCGCGCGCGCGACGGACGTGCCTGTTTCAGCATGGCGACGCGATCCTCCAGCGGATGCCGCGACGGGGCGGGCCAATAGCAGCCGAAGGGCAGGGGCGTGGCCGCCAGCTGGGTCTTCAGCATGGTCTGGGCGTAGGCGCGCCGGTCGCAGGGCCGCCGCGCCATCACCGTCGCGTCGCAGGCCAGCTCCTGATCCAGGCGTAGGTGATAGGCGGCGACATGGGCCAGCGGGTTGAACCAGTTCACGGCCTGGAACAGGGCGACCCAGGCGTTGGCCTTCGGGTCCCCGCGGTCGATATGGGCCCGCTCATGGGCGCGAACCAGGGCGCGCTCCTCGGTCGAGAAGCGCGCCTCGTGGTCAGCGGGGGTGACGATGCGCGGGGCGATCACACCCACCACAGCCGGACCCGCCGCGCCGACCTTGGCCCGCCGCAGAAACCGCCACTGTCCGAAGGCCATCAGGGCCATCAGGGCCAGCAGGGCGACGGCGCCCGCGACCCAGGTCTCGACGGCGAACGACACCGCGCCGGGCTGCGTCAGGGGAATCGGCAATAGGAGCGAGGGGCCAGCGGTTCCGGTAGGCGCCTCGGCCGCCGGGATCAGGCTGGCGGCGAAGGCCAGCGGCACGATCAGCCACAGGCGGTAGGCGATCTCGGCCCCAAACATCCGCCGCGCCGGCAGGCGGACGGCCAACACCAGGGCGATGGCCAGGCTGGCCGCCAGATTGGCCCGCAGCAGGTCGGCGATCAGCTCAGTCATCGTCGTCCAGCTCCGCGATCAGCTTTTTGAGGCGCGCGATCTCTTCGGGTTTCAGCTTCCGGTTCTGGGCGAAGTGCGCCACCAGTGGCGCCAGCTGGCCCTCGAACAGCCGGTTCAGCAGGCCCTGACTCTCGTCCTGGACGTAGTGGGCGCGGTCCACGAGGGCGACGTACTGATGGCGGCCGTCGACCCGCTCGGACTTGATGGCCTTCTTCTTCAGCAGGCGGTTGATCAGGGTCTTCACCGTCGCTTCGGCCCAGGGCTGGCGGGCGCGGACATCGGCCACGATCTCGTCGGCGGTCAGCGGCGTCTTCCGCCACAGCGCCTGCATGATCTGACTCTCGGCCTCGGTGATGTTCATCGGACTACGCTTGTAATTTTATCCGAAGCTACGCGCCTCCCAGATCGAGTCAAGCAGGGCCGATTCCCGCCAGCGCGACTCTCTGGCTCTGGTAAACTGCCGGCATGTCTGAGCTCGGCTACACCCTCTTCGACACCGCCATTGGCCGCTGCGGCCTGGCCTGGAGCGAGGCCGGCATTGTGGCCGTGCGCCTGCCGGACGCCTCCGACGAAAAGGCGCGGGCGCGCTTCGAGCAGCGCGGCATCGCGGCGCGCAAACCGACACCGGAGATCGCCAGGGCCGTCGCCCGTATCCAGGGTCTGCTCACCGGCGCCAAGGACGACCTGGCCGACATCGTTCTGGACATGGGATCGCTGAGCGATTTCCAGCGCGCCGTCTACGCGATCGGCCGGACGATCCCGCCGGGCCAGACCCTGACCTATGGCGAGGTGGCCAAGCGGCTGGGCGATCCCACGGCGTCACGGGCCGTCGGCGAGGCCATGGGCAGGAACCCGTTCCCGATCATCATACCCTGCCACCGCGTGCAGGGCGCCGACGGCAAGCTGGGCGGCTTCTCCGCGCCCGGCGGCGGGGTGACGAAACTGAAGCTGCTGGAAATCGAGGGCGCGACGTCCGTGGACAGCCTGCCGCTGTTCGCCCGCTAGAGCATTTTCCGATAAGTGTGAAACGGCTATCGGGTCGAAAAATGCTCTAACTTTTTGAATTAGAGCCCTTTTCATCCGCTCTGAATGATTCATTCAGAGCGGAAAGGGCTCTAGGCTGAAGCCAGGGCGCTCTGGAACAGGATGGCGCCGTCGGCGGAGCCCAGCTCGGCCTCGAAGGCGCGGTCGGGGTGCGGCATTAGACCCAGCACATTGCCCCGCGCATTGACCACCCCGGCGATGGCGTTGGTCGAGCCGTTGGGATTGTCCTGGTAGCGGAACACCACCTGACCCTCGCCCTCGATGCGGGCCAGGGTGTCGGCGTCGGCGAAGAAGTTCCCCTCCCCATTGCCCACCGTCATGGTCACCTCTCGGCGGCCGGCATAACCGGCGGTGAAGCGGGTCTGGGCGTTGGTGACCTCCAGCGCCACCGGCTTGCAGACGTACTTCAGCGCCTCGTTGCGCAGCAGGGCGCCGGGCAGCATGCCGGCCTCGCACAGCACCTGGAAGCCGTTGCAGATCCCGACGGTGGCCACGCCGCGGTCGGCCGCCAGCTTGACCTCGTTCATGATCGGCGACAGGGCGGCCATGGCTCCGCAGCGCAGGTAGTCGCCGTAAGAAAAGCCGCCCGGCAGGACGATCAGGTCGATCCCGTGGGGCAGGGCGGTGTCAGCGTGCCAGACCATGTCCACGCTGGCGCCGGTGGAGCGCTCGATGGCGACCTTGCAGTCGCGGTCGCAGTTGGACCCCGGGAAGACGATGACGGCGGCTTTCATGGGCGCGGTTCCTAGGCCGATTTGACGGGGATTTCCAGGGCCGGCGGGCTCATTTAGCCCGCGCCCTGGCCAGCGCCTCAAGATAGGCGACCAGCTCAGCGTAGCCCTTCTCGTCGCCGTAAGCGCAGCCGGAATTGGTGACGCCGGCGGGGGTCACCTGCTGCTTGAGGATCGCCGGATGACCCGGCGCGCCGGGCTCGGTGATCATGAACGAGGATTGGCCGCCCTCGGCGTTGAAGTACCGGAACGGCTCGCCCCGCTCCTTGACCGCCGGCTTCATGCCAGGCTCAGCCACGATGGCGGCGCTGAGCGCCTCGTATCCCAGCGCGCAGTCCAGTTTCAGCGGCGGCCTGGGCGGCGGCTCGGCGGGCGCGCAGGCGGCCAGCGCCCCCATCAGCGGGAGCGCCCGGAGCCTCACGCCACCTCGACCCGGTAGCTCTCGATGACGGTGTTGGCGAGCAGCTTTTCGCACATGTCCTTGACCTCAGCTTCGGTCTCGGCGGCGTCCTTGCCCTTGAGGTCGAACTCGATGGTCTTGCCGACCCGGACGCCCTCGACATGGCCCCAGCCCAGGCCATGCAGGGCGGCCTCGACCGCCTTGCCCTGGACGTCGAGCACGCCGGGTTTCAGGAACACATGAACTTTCGCGCGCACTAGTGCAGGCCTCCTTGGATCACGGTGGGCATCTCTTTCATGATCCCCAGCCGCCGGGCGACTTCGGTATAGCTCTCGATCACGTCGCCCAGATCGCGGCGGAATCGGTCCTTGTCCAGCTTCTCGTTGGTCTGGGCGTCCCAGAGCCGGCAGCTGTCGGGGCTGATCTCGTCGGCCAGGATGACGCGGGCGAAGTCGTTCTCCCACAGCCGGCCGAACTCCACCTTGAAGTCCACCAGAGTGATGCCCACCGCGCCGAAGGTGCCGGTCAGGAAGTCGTTCACCCGCAGGGTGAGCGCCATCATGTCGTCGATCTCCTGGGTCGAGGCCCAGTTGAAGGCGGTGATGTGCTCCTCGGTGACCATCGGGTCGCCCAGCTTGTCGTCCTTGAGGTAGAACTCGATGATCGAGCGGGGCAGGGCCTGGCCCTCGGGCAGGCCGAACCGCTGCGACAGCGAGCCGGCCGCCACATTGCGGCAGACCACCTCCAGCGGGATGATCTCCAGCTCGCGGATCAGCTGCTCGCGCAGGTTCAGGCGCCGGATGAAGTGGTTCTGCACCCCGATGGAATTGAGCCGGGTCATCACATATTCGCTGATGCGATTGTTGATGACGCCCTTCCCCTCCAGGACCGCTTTCTTCTGCGAATTGAAGGCGGTCGTGTCATCTTTGAAGTACTGGATGAGGGTCCCGGGCTCCGGCCCCTCATAGAGAATCTTGCCCTTGCCTTCGAAGATCTTCTTGCGGCGGGTGGTCATACGCAGCCTTCTCCACGGGGCGAGGGTTCTGGCCGGACGCCGAAACAAAAAACGCGCGCCGTTGGTCCCAACGCGCGCGATCCCGACTCCAAGCCTCTCGCCGATCTGAGGCTGGCGAAAAATAGACGATCACACCCGGCTTCGCAAACGGCCATCGCCCCCCACACGCGCCTTTGCGTTGCGACCGCGCGCGCCAGGGGATATGCAACCCGCACAAGGCCGCATACCGGAGACCGCATGACCACCTTCAACGACCGCGAGCGCGGTTTTGAGAACAAGTTCGCCCTGGACCAGGACCAGGAGTTCAAGGCCGGCGCGCGCCGCAACCGGCTGCTGGGCGAATGGGCCGCGGGCCTGATGGGCCTGGAGGGCGACCGCGTGGCCGAATACGCCAAGGCGGTGATCAAGTCCGACTTCGAGCTGCCGGGCGACGACGACGTGCTGCGCAAGGTGTTCGAGGACCTCAAGGGCTCGGGCGTCAACACCAGCGAGGGCGACGTCCGCATGAAGATGGACGAACTGCTGGCCCAGGCCCGCGAAGCGATCCGCGCCGGGACCTAGCCGCCCAACCCGGCCCCGCCGACGAGAACGCCGCCTCGCAAGGGCGGCGTTTTTTGTGTCTCATCCCCCGATGACCACAGACTCGGCCGCAGCCCTGATCGCCCGCCTGGACCTGGCCCCGCACCCGGAGGGCGGCTGGTTCCGCGAGACTTGGCGCGCGCCCTCTGACACCGGTGTCAGGAGCCCAGCCACCGCCATCCTCTTCCTGCTGGAGGCCGGCCAGGCCTCCCACTGGCACCGCGTCGACGCGTCCGAGCTGTGGATCTTCCAGGCCGGCGCCCCGCTGGCCCTGCGCACCGCGCGGGACGACGCGGGCCCGGTGGCCGAGGTGACCCTGGGCGTGGGCCCAGGCCAGACCCCACAGCAGCTGGTGGCGCCGGGGCAATGGCAGGCGGCCCAGGCGAGCGCCGACGGCTGGACCCTGGTGGCCTGCGTGGTGGTTCCGGGGTTCGACTTCGCCGGCTTCGAGCTGGCGGCGGCGGGGTGGTCACCAGGCTAGCAGGTCGAGTCCCGGAACATCCTGGAAGTCGGCCGGGTTGGCGGTCACCAGGGTGGCGCGGTGGACCAGGGCCTGGGCGGCGATCATCCGGTCCAGCAGCTTGCGGCGGGAGTAGCCGGCGCTTTCCACGATCCCCCGATAGGCGTCGGCGGCGGTGTCGTCGAAGGCCAGGACCGGCAGGGCCGCCAGGAGGGCGTCGAGCCGGGGGCGGCGCAGGCCCGCCTGCGACGGATCGCGATGCACCCCGCCCTCCAGCTCCACGCGGCTGATGATCGACATCAGGATGGCGCCGTCCAGGGCCGCGACCCTGGCCGTCATCTCCGGGTCGCCGTCGCGCAGGCCGATCAGCACATTGGTGTCGAGCAGGAAGGCGGCCATGGCTCAGAGGCCCGGCCGCTCGGGCAACTCCTCGACATCGCGGAGCTCGATCTCGCGAGGCGCCGGCAGGGCCGCCAGCGCCTTGACCAGATCGCCGATCGGCGGCCGGCTGGGATAGATGGTCAGCACGTCGCCGGAGCGGATGATGGTCAGCTCGACCTCACGGCCAAAGGCCACGCCCTTGGGCAGGCGCACGGCCTCGCTGTTGCCGGATCGGAAGGTCTTGCTGTCGGCGATGGTCACGAGGACGGCTCCGTTATGACGTGTATATACGGAGCGACGGCGGGCTGTCAAGGCGGAGCAAGGCGGTCGGGGCCATCAGCCGTGGCCTTCACCTCGCGCGGGAAACAAGGATCGAACCACGAACCACACGAACGGGAGCCCTGCTCGCTGGGGCCAAACATGGCCTCGCGCGCGGCCCCCTCGTCGCCTTGTCCGAAGTCACGGTCGCGGCGGCGGTCATCCATAAGGTTCGGCTGGCGCAAAAATACGCTCATCCCTGGAGTCCCTACGAGATCGGCCTTCAGTTCTGCCTGGAGACGCTACTTGATCGCCTTGTGGCCCTGGGACAGACGGGAAGGCTGGTGCACGTGTTGTTCGAGGCGCGAGGCCGACGGGAAGACCGAGAGCTTGAGCTGTTCTTTCGCCGCGTTGCGAGCAATCAGGCGAACTGGGGATATCGGCAACCCGACTTCACGCAACTGCAGTGGGAGCCGCTCTTCGTGGACAAGCGGTCCAATTCTTCCGGATTGCAGCTCGCCGACCTGATGGCCAGGCCAATCGGCTTAAAGGTGCTGCGGCCCTTACAGCCGAACCGCGCCTTCGAGGTCTTGCAGCCCAAGCTCATTCACGGGGGTCTGAAGATCTTTCCATGAACCCTTGGGCCCCATAGCAGAAAGGCCCCCGAGTCGCCCCAGGAGCCCAGCGCCGACCGAGAAACCCCAGTCCACTTAATCGTCAGATAGCACGCGCCGACGATTTTTTCAAGAAAGCCGCATCGGTCAGGCCGCCTTCCGAGCCAGGTAGCGGCCGTTTCCGAGGTCGGTTGCGTATTCCACGCCATCGTGGGCACGGATTCCACGGGAAGGTGGGCAGCGATTCCACGGGATGGTGGGCACGGATTCCACGGCATCGTGGGCGCCTCTCGTTTGAGGGGATGATGGAGGCGAGACC
>JAGNIV010000059.1 GCA_018001015.1 Phenylobacterium sp.
TCGCGAGGTCGTCATTGGCCGCATTCTTGAGCGGAAGGGCGTTCACGGACCTGCCGCCGAACGCACCCGCCGCGCCCTGCTTTCGGCCTTCGAACTGCATATGGATCCGACCCCGGACAGCGACGCCCCGCGCCTGTTCGACCTGCCGTTCGGTCCCGGCTCCTATCGCTGGGCGCTGGACGAACCGGTAAGACCGTCCATAACCTTCTGAATGCCGACCAGTCCGAATGATCGCGTCCGCCGGATGAGCGTGGCCAGCGTCCACGTACACTACGTCGCCAAGGCGGAACGAAAGGGCAGGACGCGAGCCGAGGTGGATCAGGTGATCCGCTGGCTGACGGGCTACTCCCAGGATCAGCTTGAGGCCCTGCTGGCGGCCAAGACCGACTTCGAGACCTTCTTCGTCGAGGCCCCGGCAATGAACCCGAACCGCTTCCTGATCACCGGCATGATCTGCGGGTACCGGGTCGAGGAGATCGAGGACCCCTTCATGCGGGAGATCCGCCACCTCGACAAACTGGTCGACGAGGTGAGCAAGGGCAAGGCGATGGAGAAGATCCTGCGCCAGCCCTGACTACATCCGGAACACGCCGAACGTCGTCTCCGGTATCGGCGCATTCAGTGATGCGCTGATCGCCAGCCCCAGCACATCCCGCGTCTGGACCGGGTCGATGACGCCGTCGTCCCAGAGGCGGGCGGTGGCATGGTACGGGTTGCCCTCGTCCTCGTATTTCTGACGGATCGGCGCCTTGAAGGCTTCGGCCTGGTCCGGCGTCCAGCTGTCGGCGTCGCGGTGGACGGTGGCCAGGACGGCGGCGGCCTGTTCGCCGCCCATGACGCTGATCCGGCTGTTGGGCCAGGTGAACAGGAAGCGCGGGGCGAAGGCGCGGCCGCACATGCCGTAGTTGCCGGCGCCGAAGCTGCCGCCGATCAGGACGGTGAATTTCGGCACCTCGGCCGAGGAGACGGCTGTGACCAGCTTGGCCCCGTTCTTGGCGATGCCCTCGGCCTCGTATTTGCCGCCGACCATGAAGCCGGAGATGTTCTGCAGGAAGACCAGCGGGATCTTCCGCTTGCAGGCCAGTTCGATGAAATGGGCGCCCTTGAGCGCGCTCTCCGAGAACAGCACGCCGTTGTTGGCGAGGATGGCGACCGGATAGCCCCAGATGCGGGCGAAGCCGCACACCAGGGTCGTGCCGTACAGGGCCTTGAACTCGTCGAACTCCGAGCCGTCGACCATGCGGGCGATGACCTCGCGCACGTCATAGGGGGCGCGGACGTCGTCGGGGATGAAGCCGTAGAGTTCTTCGGCGTCGAAGGCGGGGGCGCGCGGCTCGCGGACGTCCAGTTCGACGGTCTTCACGGTGTTCAGGCTGTCGACAATGGTGCGGACGATCTCCAGCGCGTGCTCGTCGTTCTCGGCGACATAGTCGACCACGCCGGACTTGCGGCCGTGGGTCTCTGATCCGCCCAGTTCCTCGGCCGAGATGACCTCGCCGGTGGCGGCCTTCACCAGCGGCGGGCCGGCGAGGAAGATGGTGCCCTGGTTGCGGACGATGACGCTCTCGTCCGACATGGCCGGGACATAGGCCCCGCCGGCGGTGCAACTGCCCATGACGCAAGCGATCTGCGGGATGGCCTTGGCCGACATCCGCGCCTGGTTGAAGAAGATGCGGCCGAAATGATCGCGGTCGGGGAAGACCTCGGCCTGGTGGGGCAGGTTGGCGCCGCCGGAATCGACCAGATAGACGCAGGGCAGGCGGTTCTGTTCGGCGATCTCCTGGGCCCGCAGGTGCTTCTTCACCGTCATCGGGAAATAGGCGCCGCCCTTCACCGTCGGGTCGTTGGCGACGATCATGACCTCGCGGCCCGAGACCCGGCCGATGCCGCAGATCATCCCGGCGCCGGGCGCGCCGTCGGGGTCCTTCGCATCGCCATACATGCCGTTGGCGGCCAGTTGACCGATCTCAAGGAAGGGCGAGCCGGGGTCCAGCAGCCGCTCGACCCGGTCGCGGGGCAGCAGTTTGCCGCGCGAGACGTGGCGGTCGCGGCTCGCGTCGGAGCCGCCGCGCGCGGCCTTCGCGACCTTCTCATGCAGTTCGTCGCGGAGCGCCCGGTTGTGGGCGTCGAGCGCCTTGAAGGCGGGGCTGTGCGGATCGATGGCGGACGTCAGCTTGGGCATGCGGCTGGTTTAAGCGGCTTCGCGGGCAGGGGGAAGTTCTCCCTCCCCTTTATGGGGAGGGACGACCGCGCAGCGGTCCGGGTGGGGGAGTGTGGTCGCAGTCCCGGACCGTGGATGATCTGCCGTTCCCCACCCGGGCTCCGCTTCGCTCCGCCGTCCCTCCCCACTTCGGGGGAGGGAGAACGCATTCTCCTTATGTCACCACCCAGCAAATCCAGTTGACGCCGAACCTGCGCCGTGGCCTGTCCCGCCTCCCATGTTCGCCCTCAACACCCAGACCCGCGCCAGCCTGAAAGACCTGCTACACCTCGCGTGGCCGGTGGTGCTGGCGCGCGTCGGCATCATGACCATGGGGCTGACCGACGCCATCGTGGTGGGCAATTTCGCCAGCCGGGAGCTGGCCTTCCACTCCCTGGCCTGGGCTCCGCATTCGATCATCGTGGTGACGGCGGTCGGTCTGCTGTTCGGCGTGCAGGTGATGACCGCGCGCATGCTGGGCGAAGGCAGGCGCGAAGAGGTCGGTGCCGTGCTGCGGCGAGGCCTCGCCTATGCGCTTCAGCTCGGCGTGGCGGCCTGTATTGCCCTGATCTTCGTGGGGCCATGGGCGCTGCGGCAGATCAATCTGGAGGCAGGCCTGGCCGAGGGCGCGGGCCCGGCGCTGATCGTGCTGGCTCTTTCGATGCCTGCCTATCTGGTGTCGGTGGCGGCGCAGTTCTTTCTGGAGGCCCTCGGCAGGCCCAAGCCCGGCATGGTGGCCATGTGGGTGGCCAATGGCGTGAACTTGGCACTCAATCTTCTGCTCGTTCCGGACCTGCTGGGACTGGGCGTGGACGGTGCGACGGCGTCCTGCTGGGCGACGTTCTGGGCGCGCGCGGCGCTGGCCGTGTTCCTCGTGGTCTATATCGTTCGCCTGCCGGAGGCGCGGGCGCTGGGCGTCTTCAACCGGCCCCGGCCCGATCCCGCCGCAGCGCGCGAGCAGCGCAAGATCGGCTACGGCGGGGGTTCGTCCTATTTCATCGAGGTCGCCGCCTTCGCAGCCATGACCTTCTTCGCGGGTCAGCTGGGCGCCAATGAAACGGCGGCCTGGGCCATCGTGCTGAATGTCTCCGCCATCGTCTTCATGGTTCCCATGGGCCTGTCGTCGGCCACGGCCGTTCTGGTCGGACGCGCGCACGGCGCGGGCGACGGGCGCGGCGTCCTGCGCGCGGGGCTGGTCGGTGTGGGGGTGGTGACGGCCCTGACCCTGATGGTCGCCCTGATCGTCTGGCCGACCGCCTATGTCATGGCGGGCGCCTACAGCCGTGATCCGGCGCTGCTGGCCATCGCCGCGCCCGCCCTGGTGCTCGCCACCCTGTTCTTCGTGGCGGACGGGATTCAGGTGGTGGCGGCCCAGGCCAATCGCGCGGCGGGGGATGTCTGGTGGCCCACCATCATGCATTTTGTGGCCTACAGCCTGATCATGATGCCGCTGGGGTGGTGGTTCGCGCATGAGATCGGCGTCAACGGCCTTGTCTGGGCGGTGATCATCGCCAGTCTCGTGTCGTCCGTGCTTCTGACGGGGCGGTTCGTGCGGGTGGCGCGACGGTTACCGCAGCAGGGATGAGGGATTAGGGATCAGGGATGAGGGGCGGGGTTGCGATCTGGCCCCGCACTCGCCACTAACCGTCATCCCTGTTCCCTCATCCCTAGTCCCTTCCCGGAAGCCATGTCCCGCATCCTCATCACCTCGGCCCTGCCGTACATCAACGGCATCAAGCATCTGGGGAATCTGGCGGGGTCGATGCTGCCGGCGGATGTCTATGCCCGTTTCAAGCGGGCCCAGGGCCATGAGGTCCTCTACATCTGCGCCACCGACGAACACGGCACGCCGGCCGAGCTGGCCGCCGCGGCCGCCGGTCAGGACGTGCGGACCTATTGCGACGAACAGCATGAGGTCCAGAAGGCGGCGGGGCAGGCCTTCGGCCTCAGCTACGACTGGTTCGGCCGGTCCTCGAATGCGCCCAACCAGCGGCTGACCCAGCATTTCGCCGACGTCCTCGAGAAGAACGGCCTGATCGAGGAGCGGGTCGACCGGATGATCTATTCCGTCGACGACGCCCGCTTCCTGCCCGACCGTTATGTCGAGGGCACCTGTCCGCACTGCGGCCATGTCGGCGCGCGCGGCGACCAGTGCGACAACTGCGGGCGGCTGCTGGACCCCACCGACCTGATCGAGCCGTATTCGGCGGTCTCGGGCTCGCGCAATCTCGAGGTCCGGGACACCCGGCACCTGTATCTGCTGCAGACGAAGCTCGCCGACCGGATCCGGACGTGGATCAACTCGAAGACCGACTGGCAGACGCTGGCCAAATCGATCGCCCTGAAACACCTCGACGAAGGGCTGATCGATCGCGGGATCACCCGCGACCTGAAGTGGGGCGTGCCGGTGGTCGGTCCTGACGGCGGGCCGCGGCCGGGCATGGAGGGCAAGGTCTTCTACGTCTGGTTCGACGCCCCGATCGAATACATCGGCGCGACCGAGGAATGGGCCGATGCGACCGGGACCACCTGGCGCGACTGGTGGCGGACCGACGAGGGCGCCGACGACGTCCGCTACGTCCAGTTCATGGGCAAGGACAATGTCGCCTTCCACACCGTTAGCTTCCCGGCGACCATTCTCGGTTCGGGCGAGCCGTGGAAGACGGTCGATACGCTCAAGGCCTTCAACTGGTTGAACTGGTACGGCGGGAAATTCTCGACCAGCCAGAAGCGCGGCGTCTTCATGGATCAGGCGCTGGAGCTGCTGCCCGCCGACTACTGGCGCTGGCACCTGACAGCCTATGGGCCGGAACATTCGGACGCGGCCTTCACGTGGGAGCAGTTCCAGTCGACCACCAACAAGGACCTGGCCGATGTGCTGGGCAATTTCGTCAACCGCATCGTCAAATTCGCCGAGAGCAAATTCGATGGCGTCGTGCCGGACGCGGGCGAACCCGGGCCGCTGGAGGCGAAGCTGGAAGCCGACCTGCGCGCCGGCATCGCCGAGGCCACGGCCCAGTTCGAGGCCATGGAGTTCCGCAAGGCGGCCGTGGCCCTGCGCGCCGTCTGGGTGCTGGGCAATGAATATCTGCAGGAGGCGGCGCCTTGGACCGCCTTCAAGACCGATGTCGTCCGCGCCGCCGAAGCGTTCAGACCACTCGGCCACCTGCGCATCCTCGATCTTGGTGAAC